>JBQCHL010000008.1:0-57161 GCA_051954695.1 Chitinophagaceae bacterium | reverse complement strand
TCTTGGCGTTCGGTAATAATCAAAATAATCTTTCACAAATTGAGGTTCATTACCCTGCAATTTTTCTGCGTTCAGTCTTGCTCAAATATCGTTGCAACTAACAATATTCTTTTCATTCTTATTTCTGTTTTATAGTGATTTAATAATTTTTGCAGGAATACCGGCCACCACCGTATTTCCAGGCACATCTTTCGTTACCACGGCGCCTGCAGCAACCACAGCATTTTCTCCTATAGATATTCCGGGAAGAATAGTGGCGCCTGCACCAATCCACGCATTCTGCTTAATATGAACTTTACCAGGTATGAGTGATTGCCTTTCATCAGGCGAGAGCGGATGTCCTTCGGATAATATTTTTACTTCAGGGCCAATAAGAACATTATCTTCTATAACGATACCCCCAAGTGTCAAAAAAGTACAGTTGAAATTGATAAAGACATTTTTTCCAATACTCAAATGCCTGCCATAATTGATAAAGAGCGGCGGAAATACAGCCACCGTTTCATCGATGACCACTCCTGTAATTTCACCCAGTATTTTCCTGATGGCTTCAGGACTGGAAGAAGCATTTAACTGTTGCAATAAACGAATGGTGGAGTAAGAGGCCTCCCTTAGATCTTTTATTTGCGGATGCTGCGGTCCTACGGTGATTCCACTTTTCAGATCATTAAAGATTGTATTGGCTGTATTCATCTTACTTGATTTAATGACACAAAATTACAATTGCGGCAGGTATCATTTATTACACTATTTACACCAATAATGTCAAATATCACTTATCTTAGTTTTCACAATTGTAAGAAATGAATAAGAGTGGCCCACCTCGTATTTTACTAATGGATGTGACCCGGGAAGCAGACTTGCCAAAAAGTTTCTACAAGCAATACCATACACATTTGTATTGTTATAAAGGCAGTATTGAGTTTTTATTTAACGATCAGTTGATGGAATGCAAAGGCGGTCAGTTTTTATTTTGGTTTGCAGAAAGCAGGTTGTCGGGGTTGCGTTTTTCCAAAAACTTTAAAGCCATTGTGCTTTTAGTGGAAAAGGATCTTTTGATGAATAATATTCCCGATCAAAGCTGGAGCATCAGTGCACAACTACACTCGAGGGTGTATCCGGTGAAAACGGGCAGCACCACACAAGACAAAGAAAAAATCCTGAAAAATTTTAAGAGACTGAACGAACGCTTCCTGGAAGCCGACCACCGTTTTTATGAGGAAGCGCTGAAACTGCAAATGCAATTATTCATCCTGGAAATGTGGCACATATTCGCCAATGAATACGAACAACGTAAACACAGCCTGCAAACAGGCACCTTATATGAGCGCTTTATACAATTACTCCAACAGCATTGTATGCAACACCGCGAGGTACAATTTTACAGCAATGAGCTAAATATTACTGCTAAATATCTAAACCATTTGTGTAAGGTCCATTCGGGTATTACTGCTTCGGAATGGATACAACGACACGCCAAAGAACGGATCATCATTTTACTACAGAATAAGAACCTAAACATATCTGAAATTGCTGATGAAATGGAGTTCAGCAGCCGTTCATTTTTTACCCGTTATGTAAAAAGGCTATTAGGTGCAACACCTAATGAATATAGGGGAAGATTACGATAATAAAAAACTGACCTGCCTGCAACATTCAAGTAATTAATTCCAATGTTTATAGAAAGTTATAGCTTCTAACTAATAGTATTGGGGTACTGTATTCTTATTGCATCGCTTTTATTTCGGCATCTGTCAATCGAAGAAATCTTGCTGCATTGTTAAACAAAATATCTCGCTTTTGAGCAGGGGAAAGAAAAGCTGCATTATTAATAGCTTCAATGCCTATTTCTATTGCCTGTGGCCAAACCATATTATCTGAACCAAACATAATGCGTTTGCCAAAACCTGCATTTACCAGGCGTTCTAAATAAAAATAGAACTCTTTCTGAGGAATCATATAGCAGATAGCGGCAACGTCAACATATAGCTGAGGGTGTGTATACATAGTAGCCAGCATTTCGTCTAACATGGGCCATCCTGCATGCATAGCATATATACGAAGTTCGGGATGTCGGATTAATGCTTCTTCCAGTCCAAACGGGCTATGGAGTTTTGCACGATAGTTTTCATAATTAAGGTAAGGTGCTCCGGGAGGACCCGGGCCAAGATGAATACCCACTGGTATATCCAGTTTTTCTGCCATTGCAAGATAAGGTTCAAAAGCACTGTCACTCGGACTATAACCTTCATATTGAATGGCTACTTCTCCAAACACTTTAAACTCTCCTGTTTTAAAAATCTTTTCCAGTGAGTCTGGGATAAGTCCCTGATTTTTTGCTAATCCAAATCCCCAGTCTAAGGCATTAATAATACGATCAGGGCTTGATTTTTTCCAGTTTCTAACTGTTTCCATGTCGCCGCTTGTAACAGCATATACATTATACTTATCCAACGCAAGAAGTGTCAACATTTTTAAAGAATCATTATTCGTTGGTGCTATTAGTTGTCTGTCGGCCCATGCGCTGGATTTAAGCGCATTCTGATAGGTTTCAGAATATGGCTGAGCAGGATCATGAGGTCCCATATCCCGGAAAGGGGCACAAATAATCGCAGGGGTAGAACCTTTCTTAACGGGCATTGCATGTAAGTGCATATCAATCACGGGCAATGGCCGTTTTTGAGCAGTGGCTGAGCGCGTCAGGAAAAGGCTGGCTAAGCAAACGAAAACCGGCTTTAACATACAAAATGTATTAGCAATTATTGCTTAGAGTACTTAAAGAATGTTTTCCATAAGAATACATCATCTCTGGCTGAAAAATATTTCTGAGAAACTCATTTGCATGTATCGAAGGTAGCGTGCGGGGTCTGGCTGAGAATAGAGTGTCTATAAATGAAAAACCCGCCTACGCTAAAGCTATGGCGGGTGAAAGCGGAGAGAAAGAGACAACTTTCGACCCTGTTTATAGCCGATTGGGAGAGGATAACGCACTTTTTAGAAAAGCATTGTATTATGTAAAAGGCTATCCTCGTGCCAGAAGAGATTCCCTTTATACCTGGAAGTAAAGTAGACTTTCAAAAAACTTGCATTTACACAACATTTTGTTTTTATTTGAGTTATATATAGCAATCTTCTATTCAGGTTGTTCTATCAAATGATAATATCCTATTAAACCAAAACAATCCTATGAAGAAAAATATTCTTACTTCATTACTGGCCCTGTCTACCTTTACTGTAATAGCACAAGAACCAATCGTTGTTTCAATAGGAGGCGGCTTTAACAGTACATCTTCCAGTTTAAAATCCAAAGTCTACCTGGGCAATGGCTATAATCTGCAGGGAGATGTATTTATCCCTTTTGTACGTAAAGGCCGGGATGGCTCTGTAAAAGGCAGCAGCAAATTTACGTGGGGTGCAATTGTGGGCGGAACCTGGTTTACTTCTAAAAATCTTATGCCTGATATTGCCAGTACGCAAGCCACTTATCAACTATACAGTGGAAGCTTGAACATAGTCAATGATCAAAAAGGAGGATCGTTTAATAACGGTTTCATAGCCTCGGCAGGTTTACAGACGCATTTTAGTTTAGGCCATATTTCTTTTTCTCCCTCTGTTAGAGGAGGTTATTTTAGTATAAAGCAAAATGGTTTCGCTCAACGCAGCACGGCAAGTTCAACGCCGATTGTTCTAACAGAATTATCCAAAACAAAAAATACCGGCTTCACCTTTATACCGGAAATAAGAATCGGTTATCTACTGACAGGCAACTTACGAATTTTTACCTCGGCTTCTTTACAATTGGGACCAGCGATCAATACCGTTGGGCGCAGACTTGTACCGGCAGGCGGTTTTAATGATCAGAATACCTATGAACAAGATCAGCTTGCTTCAGGAACAATGAAAGAGAGATCTATTCGTACTACCTATCAATCTTTGAATATAAACGCAGGTGTGAGTTGGAGCATTGGAAGAAGTTCGAGGCGTTTAAGAGGAAAAGTGACTAAACCAGGAGATAATGGTGCTTTCGCTAAGCCTGGCAACCCAATCGGCGGTATAATTGTTAAAGGTGGGAAAAACCCTGGTCCCAGGGACATGATTGCAGTTTCAAATGAAAATGGTGAAATAACATTTTCTATAAAGGAAGCCGGTGAATACTCATTCCAGGTAGTTACAGCTGAGACACAAGGAAAAAGCATTAGCTCAAAAGGTGTAATGGGTAATCCCCCGAAGCAAAATAAAAGAACAGGTAGAACATATACTGGTGGCCGCAAAAATGAAGTTCCAGACCAGGACATACAAGCTCTTCCGGGGACACCGATTGGAGGTATTGTAGTGAAAGGAGGAAAAAATCCTGGGCTCCGGGATATGATTGCAGTTTCAAATGAAAATGGTGAAATAACATTTCCCATAAAAGAAGCCGGTGAATACTCATTCCAGGTAATTACACCTGATACGCAAGGAAAAAGCATTAGCTCGAAAGGGGTAATGGGTAATCCCCCGAAGCAAAATAAAAGAACAGGTAGAACATATACTGGCGGTCGCAAAAATGAGGTTTCAGATCAGGACATACAAGCTCTTCCGGGGACACCGATTGGAGGTATTGTAGTGAAAGGAGGGAAAAATCCAGGTGGGAATCTGATGACCATCACCAGTAATGATAAAGGCGAATTTGAACTAAACGGCCTGGAGTCAGGCAACTACCGGTTCACGCTTACTTCGCCTGATGGATCACAAGGTAAAAGCATTAGCGAGAAAGGGGTAAAACGTAACGAAACTGCGGAAGAAGCCAGACCCGGTACCCCGATCGGCGGCATTGTTGTAAAAGGAGGTAAGAATCCCGGAGGAAATATGACAAATCTGTCTGTTGACAAAGATGGAACTATAGAGTTTGAAGTGCTGGAGCCGGGTAATTATAAGTTTATAATTCAAGCACCAGAAAATATGAATGAAAACAAAAAGGGTAAAGAGAAGGTAAAAGAAAAAGCTACGAGCGGATTAAAAGATGTCTTGAAAACAAATGTTTGATGTTACAATGAAGAATTGAAAACACTTTAAGTATGTTATGGCTCGTCTTGACGAGCCATTTTAACGTTAGGTGATTTTGTAATTGATGTTGGCAAATTGCTTGTCAGCAAAGGGCTCAATAAAACACAAAAGAGGAAAAATCATTCTTCTAATGTTTCGTCTCCTTTAGCGGACCGGACCCCGATTCAAATCAGGGGCGACCTCCATCCGTTTCAACAATGTCATAAAACAAAAAAGCTTCGAATTTCTTCGAAGCTTCCTGCGGAGAGAGAGGGATTCGAACCCCCGGACCTTTGACAGTCAACGGTTTTCAAGACCGCCGCAATCGACCACTCTGCCATCTCTCCGGCGCAAAAATAGGTCGGCGGAGTAAAACAAAAAAATAGATTTTACTCTTTTTCAGGAATTTATTTACATGTATTTCAGGAAGATAGACCTTGTAGAAAGAATCTTACCGGCCGGCCCGGCCATACGCTGTATTAGGCACTACTTTTCCGCTCATCACCACCTTTTTCTGAGCGATTTCATCTTCCCGTTGATTGATCAGTTGCAGCAGTACACCCGTTGCCGTTTCTGCCTGCTCATAGGGAAATTGCTCCACGGAAGCCAGGGGCGGATCGTCGAGATAGCTGGTCACCGGGAGGTTGGCATAGCTTACAAAGAAAATGTCCTTGTTGATCTTTAAACCCAGCTCACGGGAGAATTTGATCGCATCGAGAGTGATATAATCATTAAAAGCAATAATAGCGGTTGGCCTGTCTTTAAGTGAAAGCAGTCGCTGTATCGCAGCCAGTGTCTCTTCTTTTTCAAGATTGGTTTGTACGATATAACCGGGTATTTCGGGAAGCTTGTTTTTTTTCAGAGCCTCCAGGTAGCCATTCAGCCGCTCCTGAGATGCCAGCATTGTTTCAGGCCCCTTGATAAAACCGATCCGCGTATGTCCCTGCTTCACGAGCCAGTCAACCAGTTTCACCGAACTGTCTTTCAGATCACAGGATACTGTATATGCTTCAGGAAGATCAGGAACACGGTCGAAGAAAACGACGGGTATCCCATACTTCTTCAATGCCTCAAAATGCTCGTAGGTCTGTGTGCTTTTTGATAAGGAAACCAACAGCCCATCCACCCTGTGCTTGCGCATAGTGTCTACCAGTTTCTTCTCTCTTTCTGCATCATCCCTCGACTGGCCGATCAATACCGTATACTGATTTTGAATGGCCATATCCTCGATACCATTGATAGCGGTAGAAAAAAACTCTTCGCGGAGATTGGGCAGTATCACTCCTATCGTCATCGTTTTGCCCTGCTTGAAGGAGATAGCCGCCTGGTTGGGTTCGTAGTTCAGTTCTTCAGCCAGTTTCTGCACCTGCATCTTGGTACGCAAGCCTATGCTGGGATGGTTATGCAAAGCCCTTGATACGGTTGATACAGAAACGTTCAACCGTTTTGCAATTTCTTTGATTGTAGCAGGCTTCTGACTCATGAGCGAAAAAAAGAAAGATAAAATAAAAAACGCTAATTGCGTGAATGAGGTGTCGCTAAAATCCTGAATACATGAATGACGCCAATAGACCAGTGCTTATTTCGTAATATTACGAAAGGCCTGCACTGAGTTGATGATGTCTTCCCTTCAGCATATATGTTTTGCTCTGTTCTATTGCATCCATCAACTGTGCCAATATATCTTCTGAACGGGCCTCATAATCAATGACGAGCGGGGCTTTGAAACGAACGCTCAGCAATACGCCTTTCTTCTTGAACTTCAGTCCTTTTTTGTTGAAGGCACGCCAGAAACCATTGATCACTACAGGTATTACAATAGGTTTATTTTGCTTGATGATCAGGGCTGTGCCCTTACGGCCCGGTGCAAATGGCTTGGTGGTGCCCTGCGGAAAGGTGATCACCCAGTTCTTGTCAAGCGCCCGTGTGATCTTACGGGTATCTGAAGGATCAAGCCCCTTACGGCTTTCCTTTGCTTCGGCATTCCAGGTCCGCTTCACAGTAAGTGCTCCTGCCAGGGTAAACAGCTTGCTGAGCCAACTGCCATTCATGGTTTGCTCGGCAGCCACATAGTTTACACGGGTGAAAGGATTCAGCAGATAATATGGAACACCCAGCCGGTTGATCTTTCCCCATTTCACTGCACAAAAGATGTGCAGGAAAGTGATCACGTCAGCAAAGTAGGTTTGATGATTGCTTACAAACAATACGTTCTGCTTTGGCAGATCTTTCAAATGCTCTCCACCTGTTATCTTTAATTTGTTTACGATCATCAGACCGGGATAAGAAGCCAACCCTACTATCGCGTACACTAATTTTCTTACCAGCTTAAAACTCTTCAGCCTTTCTCTTAAACTCATGTGCGTTTTTCATTGATCTTCAAAATTAAGACAATGTGGGGGATATGGTCTCTATAAAAGAAAAAAGGCCGTCCTGGAAAGGACAGCCTTATGAAACTTATACGATGATTATTATTCAGCCTTTGCGTCATCTGCTGCTGCTGCTTCGCCACCTTCCATTTTCTTTTTCAGGTCGGCCAGCACGCCAAGATCACCCAGGGTAGCTTTTTCTACTTTGCCCTGAATGTTCTTCACAGCTTTCTTGGTTTTTTCCGCTTCAGCTTTTGCTTCTTTCTTCGCAGCTTCTTTTTCTTCTACCTGGCCTTGTTCCCAGATACGGCTGTGAGAAAGTACAATGCGCTTTTCGTTGCGGTCAAACTCGATCACTACAAACTGTGCAGTTTCATCAGCACCGATGCTCTTACCATCTTCTTTTGTAAGGTGACGGTTAGGAGCAAAGCCTTCCAGGCCATAAGGCAACTGAACAACAGCACCTTTATCATCCCTCCGGATCACAGTACCTTCATGGATAGATCCGATAGCGAATGTATCCTGAAGGGTATTCCAGGGATCTTCTTCCAGTTGTTTGTGTCCGAGTTGGAGTTTGCGGTTTTCTTTATCGATACCCATGATCACTACATCGATGTTAGCACCAACTTTAGTGTACTCACTTGGGTGGTTAAAGCGTTTCAGCCAGCTCAGGTCGCTGATATGGATCATACCACCAATACCAGGAGCCAGTTCTACAAACACACCATAATTGGTAATGTTTTTCACCAGGCCTGTATGACGGCTTCCTTCTGCAAACTTAGTTTCAATATCGTTCCAGGGATCAGGAGAAAGTTGTTTGATAGACAAGCTCATCTTGCGGCTTGCTTTATCAAGCGTAACGATCTTCGCCTCATGCTCGTCGCCGAGTTTGAAGAATTCTTTAGCGTTGATAGGTGTGTTAGCCCATGTGATCTCACTTACGTGAACCAGGCCTTCAACACCAGGCTGGATTTCCAGGAACGCACCGTAATCTTCAATATTCACCACTTTACCTTTCACGATATTGCCTTCAGCAATATTGTCTGCCAACACATCCCATGGGTGTGGAGTCAGTTGTTTCAGACCAAGGCTGATACGTTTCTTCTCGTCGTCGAAATCCAGTACCACCACATTGATCTTCTGGTCCATCTTCAGCACCTCGCTTGGATGAGAGATACGGCCCCATGAAATATCTGTGATATAGAGCAGACCATCCAGGCCACCGAGGTCCATGAACGCACCGAAATCGGTGATGTTCTTCACAGTACCTTCCAGTACCTGGCCTTTCTCGAGTTTGCTCATGATCTCTGCACGTTGTGCTTCGATATCGCTTTCGATAAGGGCTTTGTGAGATACTACAGCATTCTTAATGGTTTCGTTGATCTTCACCACTTTGAATTCCATAGTTTTTCCTACAAACTGGTCATAGTCTGTAACAGGTTTAACGTCGATCTGTGAACCTGGCAAGAATGTTTCCATTCCAAACACGTCCACGATCAGGCCGCCTTTTGTTTTAGAAGTAACAGTACCGGTGATAACCTCGCCTGTTTTGTGTACTTCCACAATGCGCTCCCATGCACGGGTAATGCGTGCTTGTTTACGGCTCAGGTTCAGGTGACCATCACGGTCTTCTTTCTCTACGATCATCACTTCCACTTCATCACCTACTTTCAGGTTCTGCAGGTCGCGGAATTCGTTGAGAGAGATCAGGCCATCACTTTTGAAACCGATGTTCAATACAACATCTGTTTTAGTAAGACCTACAACAGTGCCCTGGATCAGTTCACCGTCATTCAGTTGCACGAAAGTGTTGTCATACACTTTGTCGTACTTTTCTTTTTCTTCTTTGGTGTAAGAAGTAACGTTACGTTTGTCTACGCTCCAGTCGAAATCGTCATGAGCAGTAGCTACAGGTGCAGTTATTGTCGCTGTAGTTGTTTCTGCCTCGGCAGATCCAGACTCCTGTGCATCAGCGTTTAAGTGTTTTTGAATTAAATTTTCAAACATGATATTATCCCGAAGGTTTTAAATCGGGGCAGCAAAGATACGGGAAAAATATGGGTTCCGGGATGGTTTTTTCAAGTATTAGACATTCAGTAACTGCCTGACTTGCAATTATTTACAATGCCATTTTGGACTCTCTATTCCAGGATCATCTTATTTAGGCTATATTCACCGGAAAAACCAATTTGCTGTACCCCTGCCTGAAGATATATGTCCGCCTGCTCCGTCCCATTTTTTGCCGCCTAATCATCATTGACAAACCTGAACTGCTGAAGCAAAAAGGGCCTTTACTACTTGCAGCCAATCACCCCAATTCCTTTCTTGACGCCGTCATCCTCGATTCGCTTTTTGAACAGCCTATATGGTCACTTGCCCGCGGAGATGTGTTCAAAAACAAAATCATTGGCCGCATCCTCAAAGCCATTAAAATATTGCCTGTTTACCGTGTAAGTGAAGGAGTGGAAAACCTGAGCAGCAACTATGAGACCTTCGATGCATGTAAAAAAATATTCCGTGACAATGGTCTTGTACTCATCTTCAGTGAAGGCATCTGTGTGAATGAATGGCATCTGCGGCCTTTGAAGAAAGGTACTGCCAGGCTGGTCATCAGCAGTTGGGAAGAAGGCATCCCCGTGACAGTATTACCCGTATGTATCAACTACAGCTCTTTCCGCAGCTTTGGGAAAAACCTCTTTATCTCTTTTGGTAATAGCATAACTGAAAAAGATCTGCCAACCACTGTGTCTGAAGGCGCAAGAATACAGGCTTTCAACAATGAACTGCGGCAGCAACTCGAACAAGGAGTGTATGAGATCCCCAAAAATGATGTAGCCCTGCAAACAAAACTGCTGGAAAGAAAGCCATCACGATTGAAACAGGTATTGTTGGTTATTCCTGCATTTGCAGGTTGTATACTACATGCTCCGTTGTATCAACCTATCAAACGGTACACGTTTAAGAAAGCAGCGCATAATGATCATTACGATTCGATCCTCACGGCTCTTTTGTTCATCTCTTATCTTCCTTATCTGTTATTGCTTTCCGTGTTACTCTATTATTTCACACATTCCCTCTTTTCATTTTTCTGCCTGTTGCTGGTGCCTTTCTGTGCCTGGAGTTATGTGCAGTTAAAGTCTCAAATTGATTCCTGATGGTTATCCGCCTCTCATTCTAATCCCTATATTTGCAAAGCCTTAAACACCTGCCTATGTTCAAACTCGGCTGTACCTGTTTCTTTGTTTCAGTATGGCTTTTTCTTCCATTCTTTTGTCCGTTGATGGTCTCTGGTCAGGACAGCCTTCCCTCCTCCCCAAAAGATCATAATCTTTCTGTCGGTGCGAGGTTTTATTATGGCTCTTATTTTACTTCCCAGCCTAAAGCAGAATATATCAGGGACTCTTATTCCTCTTTTGGTGAAGTATATCTTGAAAAAACAACTACCGGTAAAGAAGACTGGCAGGTTTCGCACCGCTATCCCACTGTTGGAGCCGGCTTCCTTTTTGGAAATCCCGGCAGCAGGAAATACATAGGCAACCTGTATGCCCTGTATCCATATATCCGCTTCCCCCTGCTGTCGTCAGGCACTTACAGGGGCAGTCTTAAAATGGGAGGTGGCGTTGCCATGATCAGCAAACCATATGATGTATATGCCAATCCCAAAAACACATTAATCGGCACACGCTTCAACGTGTTCCTGAGCCTGGCTTTCCAGCATGAAATAAAACTGCTTGACCGTTTATACCTTGATGCAGGAATAGGCATTATGCATATATCCAATGGCAGCACTACCCTTCCCAACCTGGGTTTGAATATTCCCAATCTCAATGCAGGTTTACGGTTTGCCTTGTCTGAACCGATCATTAATAAAAGAAAACTGGTTGACAGCAGTTCTTCAAAAATTGATCTTGCGGCCTATACCTCTGTATCCATAAAGCAATATCCCTGGGTGGGTGGCAGTTACTACCTGATCAATGCTATGCAACTGGAAGCATCGAAACGATTAAAACGAAACTATTCACTGGGAGTAGGTGTGTTATTACTTTATAACCGGACACTGAGAAGATATATCATGGAAGACAGGCCGGAGAATCCGACTTATAATAAATTCCAGGCAGGCGTTTATTTATCGTACGAGCATTTTCTTGGACGGTTGTCTATACCTGTAAATATCGGCCCTTATATATATAATGGCAGCAGTTCAGGGATTTTCCAGCAATATGGTATCAGGTTCCGGGCGTCAAAACATGTTTCAACACAGATCCTGCTAAAATCTCATTCCGGCCAGGCAGATTTTATTCATACCGGGGTTGGCTATAATTTTTAATATTCATGAAAAGGTTTTTTTCAGTTTTTATTATTGGAATTGTCACCTCGCTGCTTCATTGTGGATGCCAAAAGCCCGGCTGCGTCGGTCATGCTGGTGCGATCATTTCCCAGGAAAGGCCGCTCCCTGCTTTTACCATGTTAACCCTTGAAGACAATATTGATTTTGAGCTTGTTCAAAGCGATACTGAAAAAATAGAAATTGAAGGACCGGAAAACATTCTTCCAAACATACAAACTGAAATAAACGGGCAAACTCTTACTATCAGTAACAAAACGGATTGCCGTTGGTTGCGGGATGCCAGCGAGAAGATAACAGCCCGCGTATTTTTCAAGAACCTGGTGCAAATAAACTATAATGGCGGCGGAAATGTCACCAATCTCGATACATTAAAACTGGGATTCTTAGGGATAATGTCGGAAAAAGGAGCGGGAAATGTCAATCTTGTATTACAGGTAGACCGGCTTGGAATGAGCAATTTTAAAGAGAATGCCGGGTTCATACTACGAGGTTCAGCCAACTTTTGCAGTCTCTTTTCAAATCCAAGGGGGCAACTGAGGATAGCCGATCTATCTGTAAAAAAAATGTCGATCATATATAGTGGCTTGGCGGATACCTACATCCAGGTCACAGATACATTGGATGCGACGATCAGGTATAAGGGGAACGTTTATTATAAAGGCAATCCTGTTATTACCCGTTCGGACTATTTCAGTTCGGGAAGGCTTATCAAAATACAATAAGCTTAATCCATCTGTGCAATAGTTCTCGCTGCAATAAACCCACTCGTCCATGCGTGCTGGAAATTAAATCCGCCCGTCACTCCATCCACGTCCATTATCTCTCCTGCAAAGAAAAGCCCTGCCGCCTTCCTGCTCATCATTGTATTGGGATCGATCTCTGAAAGTGTAATTCCTCCAGAGGTTACAAACTCTTCTTTGAATGTCGTTTTTCCTTTTATGAGAAACTCACCTGCAACAAGCAAGCGTACCAGTTGCGCCTGCAGCTTTGCCGGCAGATCGGCCCACCGCATTTCGGGTTTTACTCCGGCCTGTTCCAGCATAAATTCCCAAAGCCTGTTCGGGAATCCAAATGGATTCCTGTTGCTTATCTTTTGAGGGCCGGCTTCAAACCGTATCTCCTGCAGCCGTTCACGCAATGTATGCTCATTATACTCCGGCAGCCAGTTAATGCTGATGGAAAACTGCCAGTTAGCCGAAGCCAGTTCCCTGGCACCCCATGCGCTTAATTTCAATACGGCTGGTCCGCTTAATCCCCAATGTGTGATCAGCAAAGGCCCTTCCTGTTCCAGTTTGATGCCGTTTATTTTAACCCTTGCTCTTTCTACACTCACTCCCATCAGTTGGGTGATGGGATGACGCGGCATATTAAATGTAAACAAAGAAGGAACAGGTTCACTGATAGTGTGACCTAAAGCTTTTAACCAGTCAAACATTGCCGATTTTGGATAACCTCCGCAGGCAATACAAACATGGTCTGCTTTCAATTCCTGTTCATTGGATGTTTTTAATATCCATTCCCCTTCCTTATGCTCAAGTGATCTTATTTCTTTGTTCATTAAAATCTCCACGCCATACTTGTTCGCTTCTTTCAATAAGCAATCAATAATTGTTTGGGAAGAATCTGTTATGGGGAACATCCGTCCATCTGGTTCAGCTTTTAATGAAACGCCTCTTTCTTTGAACCATTGAATGGTATCGGTGGTAAAAAAATGATGGAATGCTTTTTTCACAAAATTGCCGCCACGCGGATACCTCTTCATCATTTCTGCGATCTCAAAACAGGCGTGGGTGACATTGCATCTTCCACCGCCGCTCACTTTTACCTTCGACAATAGCTTGCTGCTCTTCTCCACGATCACAACCTGCAGAGAGGGCTTCAGGCGTGCTGCATTCACTGCACAAAAAAAACCGGCAGCGCCGCCACCTATCACGATTAACTTTTTTCCGGGCATGGTGCAAAAATAAACCCCTCAGGCGAGGGGTTCAACTATTTGATGTTCGACTGTGAACAGATTCGGGTTTTTTGCTTCTTCTTTCTCAATGGTGCTGTAATCAGAAAGAATGTCCGCTTTATTCTTACGAACCGCTACATCATGTTCAAAATGCACGGCAGGCTTCCCATCCCGGGTCCTGATCGTCCAGCCATCGCTTTCAGTGAACACATCTTTGGTGCCGAGGTTGATCATCGGCTCTATCGCCAGCACCATTCCTTCTTTCAGCTTGCCGCCATTGCCTTTTTTACCATAGTTCGGCACCTGGGGGTCTTCATGCATGCTTCTTCCCAGTCCATGCCCCACGAGTTCCCTCACTACGCCATAACCATGTTTTTTTTCTGTATAATCCTGGATGGCGTGTGCAATATCACCAATACGGTTACCGGCAATTGCTTTTTCAATTCCTTTGTATAAAGAAGCTTTGGTTACCTGGATCAGTTTCATCACTTCAGGACCGGGATCTCCTATTGCAAATGTGTAAGCATGATCTCCATGCCAGCCATTCAGTATCACACCGACGTCTACAGAAACGATATCACCTTCTTTCAGTTCTTTTTTATTAGGAAAACCATGCACGACCACATCATTCACTGAAATACAGGAATTGAACGGGTAGCCATTATAATTCAGAAAAGAAGGTATTGCTTTATTGTCTGCAATGAACTGTCCGATCATTTTGTCAAGCTCCAGGGTTGTGATCCCCGGCCTGAGTATTTTGGCCACTTCTGTAAGCGTTTTGCTTACCAGCAGGGCACTTTTCCGCATCAGCTCAATCTGTTCATCCGTTTTATAAATTATCATAGTGCAAATTATTAAATATTCTGCGTAATTCCGTTATCAGCAGCCGTCATATAAACACAAGACCCGGCCTTTGGTTATGGCCAGGTCTTGGTTTTTATTCGTTCTTTCTTTTCTTCTCAATATTGTACTGCAGAAGTAGTCTGGCGTCCCTGAATGCGGCCGCTTTTCATCAGGCCATCATACTGGCGCATCAGCAACTGTGTTTCGATCTGTTGCAATGTATCCAGGATCACACCTACCATGATCAGCAGGGAAGTGCCACCAAAGAAGGTTGAGAACCCTTGCGTTACACCCATTGTTTGAGCAATACCAGGCAGAATACCTACTACTGCCAGGAGGACCGCACCAGGGAAAGTAATCTTATCCATGATGTTACCGATATAGTCGGCAGTTGGCTGACCTGGTTTTACGCCGGGAATGAACCCATTGTTCTGCTTCAGGTTATCTGCAATCTGCTTGGGATTAAAGATCAAAGCTGTGTAAAGGAACGTAAACCCGATCACTACTATTGAATAGATCAGCATGTACCATACGTTGGTGTGATCGGTAAACATCTTGGCCAGTTCATTTTGACCGCCTTTACCACCCAGGGTTACCAGGGTAGGCAGGAACATGATCGCCTGTGCAAAGATGATCGGCATTACACCGGAACTGTTCACTTTCAGGGGCAGGAATTGCCTTGCGCCTCCAAATTGTCTGTTGCCGACAATTTGTTTGGCATAATTAACCGGCACTTTTCTTACACCCTGGATCAGCATGATACATCCGAGGATGATCGCGATCAGGATAGCGATTTCCACGATAAAGACCAGGATCAAACCGGTACGTGTTGATTTTGCAACCAACTCCTGTGTAAAAGCCTGGGGTAAACGGGCCAGGATACCGATCATGATGATCAGGGAAGTACCATTGCCCAAACCTTTATCTGTAATCTTCTCACCCATCCACATTACGAAGAGGGTGCCTGCTGTAAGAATAACCACAGTGGTCAGCAGGAAGTAAGGAAGAAATTCCTGAATGATTGCTGGACCTGAAGTTTGTTTCAGGTAAGTTACATAAGCTGTTGCCTGCAGCAGGGTAACTGCAACAGTAAGATAGCGTGTGTACTGGTTGATCTTTTTACGGCCGCTATCTCCTTCTTTCTGCATTTTCTGGAACTTGGGGACCAGTACGGTCATCAGTTGCATAAAGATGGAAGCAGAGATATAAGGCATGATACCTAATGCAAAGATCGAAGCGGTAGAGAAACCACCACCAGCGAAAGTATTGATCAGGTCAAGGATCCCATTTCCTTCTGCTGCTTTGTTACGCTCCAGGATAATGGGGTCAATACCTGGCAATACGATGTGGTTACCTACGCGGTAAATAACGATCAGCACGAGGGTGAAAAGTATTTTACTTCTCAATTCCTCGATACTCCAGATATTCTTGAGAGTTTGAATTAATTTCTTCACGGGAGTTAAAAAAATTTAAGGTGCCTTCGCTAAAGCTTCGGCACCCAGGGGGTGCCTCTGTTTCCGAGCCTGCCTTGCAAGCCGAAGCTTTAGCGAAGGCTTGGCAATTTAGTGAAATTTACTTTACAATTTCAACAGATCCGCCGGCAGCTTCAATAGCGGATTTGGCTTTTTCACTCACCGCATTCACTTTGAAAGTGAACTTGCCAGTCAGCTCGCCATTACCCAAAATCTTCACGCGATCTGTTTGGCTGATCAACCCGTTGATATAGAGATTCTCCAGTGAAAACTCAGTGATATTATATTTTTCTGCCAGTTGTGCTACCTGGCCGAGGTTGAATACCTTGAATTCTACACGGTGAATATTGTTGAACCCGCGTTTAGGGATACGGCGCTGGATAGGCATCTGACCACCTTCGTGAGCCATTTTCCTTTTGTAACCGGCACGGCTTTGTCCACCTTTTGTACCTTTTGTAGAAGTTCCGCCATGTCCGGAACCATCACCACGTCCAATTCTTTTTTCCTTATGCGTTGCGCCTTTTGCAGGTCTTAATTCGTGTAGTTTCATGATTTTAATTTTTACTTACGGGGTTTTTTCCCCTCGCTTGTTAATGAATGAAAAACTTATTGAGCATCTTCCACTTTCACCAGGTGCTCCACTTTGCGGACCATACCCAGGATCTGAGGAGTAGCTTCTACTTCTTTTGTAGCATTTGTCTTATTCAGACCTAAAGCCTGAAGAGTCAGTTTCTGACGCTCGGGCCTGTCAATAGGACTCTTTACTAAAGTTATTTTGATCTTTTTCATAACCTGAATCATTTAAGGTTTCAAGGTTTAAAAGTTTAATGGTTTAAAAGTTAGGTTTTAACGTTAAACCTGAAACTTTTAAACTTTTAAACCTTAAACTGTTTATCCGTTGAATACTTTCTTTAAACCGAGTGTACGTGTTTTGGCAACCTGAACTGGTTCGCGCAGCAAAGCCAGGGCTTTGAATGTTGCTTTTACCACGTTGTGCGGGTTGGCAGAGCCGAGTGATTTTGCAAGAACGTCTGTGATACCGGCACTTTCCAGTACGGCACGCATAGAACCTCCGGCGATCACACCAGTACCATGAGCAGCTGGTTTGATCAGCACTTTGGCAGCGCCTTCTTTGGCCCATTGGTCATGAGGGATCGTACCCTTCATTACCGGAACCTTGATCAGGTTTTTCTTGGCATCCTCGATACCCTTGGTAATGGCTTCCTGAACTTCTTTGGCTTTACCCAGGCCATGACCTACCACTCCATTCTCGTTGCCTACTACCACCAGCGCAGAGAAGCTGAAAGCACGTCCACCTTTTGTGGTTTTCACCACGCGGTTGATCGCAACAACTTTATCTTTCAGTTCCAGGTCACCGGCTTTAACCCTGTTTACGTTAAACTTTGACATTTATACTTGTAATTAAAAGTTTGAATGTTGTGTTTGCTTAAAATTGAAGACCACCTTCCCTTGCTCCGTCAGCTACAGATTTCACACGGCCATGGTACAGGTAACCGCCACGGTCGAATATCACTTCTTTCACTCCCAGCTCAACTGCTTTACGGGCAACAGCCGCGCCAACCAGTTTGCTTTTTTCGCTTTTTGTACCAGCCTGAGCTTTGATGTCTTTATCTTTTGTAGAAGCTGCTGCAATAGTAACTCCTTTAGTGTCATCAATAAGCTGGGCATAGATGTCCGTATTGCTACGGAACACAGACAGGCGGGGCTTAGCAGTTGTGCCACTAACATTCTTACGGATGTTGAAGCGGATCCTCTGTCTTCTTGCTGATTTAACTTTTCCGTTCATCTTTATTTAGTTTGTTCCTGATGCTGCCAGGATCGTTTATTTAAGTTTAAAAGTTCAAGGTTTAAGGGTTTAACGTTGAACTTTTAAACCCTTAAACATTTAAACTATTTATTTACCTGCTGCTTTACCTGCTTTCTTACGAACCACTTCACCAACATAGCGTACACCTTTTCCTTTGTAAGGCTCAGGCTTACGCAGGCTGCGCAATTTAGCAGCTACCTGTCCGATCAGTTGCTTGTCGATACCTTCCAGGGTGATAATGGGGTTCTGACCTTTTTCCTGGGCAGTAGCCACTTTCAGTTCTTTCGGTACTTCAAAGATGATGTTGTGTGAATAACCCAGCGCCAGGTCAAGTACATTACCCTGGTTAGCTGCTTTAAAACCCACACCGATCAGTTCCAGTTTGCGGGTATATCCTTCTGTTACGCCTTTAACCAGGTTGGCTACCAGTGCACGGTATAAGCCATGCAGGGCACGGTGGCGGATCTGGTCAGTTGGACGTGTGAAATTTACCTGGTTGTCTTTTACTTCCACTGTAATATCACGGTCGATCGCTTCTTTCAGTTCACCTTTAGGACCTTTTACTGTAATGGAGTTATCCTTGTTTACAGTAATGGTTACGCCACTGGGGATCACAACCGGTTGTTTACCTATACGAGACATAATTCAATTTGTTTTGTCCGCCGAAGCCTTGGCGAAGGCGGAACGTTATTATTATTGTTTCTTCAGTGACCGGTCAGCTTGTTAGGTATCAGCTTAATGTATCACTGTATCTATTCGTGTTCTTATTCGTGGGACCCAAAGGTTTTTCAACTGTCAAATCCCATTCATGCAATTAGTACACATAGCAGAGTACTTCACCACCTACGTTCTGTGCTTTCGCTTCTTTATCAGTCATCACACCTTTAGAAGTAGAGATGATCGCAACGCCCAGGCCATTTTTCACACGGCGGAATTCAGCAGGCTTTGCGTATTGGCGCAAACCAGGACGGCTGATCCTTTCCATGCTTTGGATAGCAGGTTGCTTTGTAGATGGATCATATTTCAACGCGATCTTGATCACACCTTGTTTGTTGTCATCCTCGAATTTATACTTCAGAATATAGCCCTGATTGTACAAGATCTCAGTTAAACGCTTCTTCAGATTAGAAGCAGGGATGTCTACCACGCGGTGGCCAGCCATCTGTGCGTTACGGATTCTTGTCAGGAAATCTGCTATAGGATCTGTTACCATATTTTTGCCCTCCTACGTCCCGATCAGATCGGGATAATTGGAATTTAGTTTAATGTTATAATTTCTTATTCAATCAGGATTCAAAAGCTTCAAGTCTTCCGACTCTTGACTCCGGACTCCCGACTCCTTTTACCAGCTTGCTTTTTTCAGTCCTGGTATTTTACCATTCAGCGCCATATCACGCAGGGCAACCCTGGAGATACCGAAGTAACGTACATACCCTTTAGGGCGGCCGGTCAACTGGCAACGGTTCTTCAAGCGAACTTTAGAAGAGTTCTTCGGCAGTTCGTCCAAAGCAGCGTAGTCACCTGCTTTTTTCAGCTCGGCACGTTTTGCTTCATACTGGGCAACCATTTTCTCTCTTTTACGTTGCCTGGCTTTTACTGATGTTTTAGCCATAGTGTTGTTTGTTTATTTATTCAGTTCGCGTTCTTAATTAGTTATTGTCTGCAGACTTAGCCGCATTTTTGAAGGGCATACCCAGTTCTTTCAGGAGCTCATATGCTTCTTCGTCAGTATTCGCTGTTGTAACGAAAGTGATATCCAGACCTGTGATCTTATTCACTTTATCGATATCGATCTCAGGGAAGATGATCTGCTCGGTTACACCCAGTGTATAGTTACCACGACCATCGAATGCTTTCTCGTTCACACCTTTGAAGTCGCGCACGCGGGGCAATGCTACAGAGATAAGCCTGTCGAGGAACTCGTACATTTTTTCTCCGCGCAGGGTTACCCTTGCACCGATAGGCATGTTCTTACGCAGCTTAAAGTTGGAGATATCTTTCTTGGACATAGTAGCTATCGCTTTCTGGCCGCTGATAGTGCTCAGCTCTTCCAGGGCGATATCAACCAGTTTTTTATCAGATACAGCTCCGTTTACACCACGGTTCAGGCAGATCTTCTCCAGTTTGGGAGCCTGCATTACAGTAGCATAGCTGAATTTTTTTACCAGGGCAGGTACAACTTCTTTTTTGTACTTGTCTGCCAGTCTCGGAGTATATGTTTTAGTAGCCATTATTTTTTACCTCCCTGAGCTTTTTTAGTTTTAAAAACTCTTTCAGTCTTTCCCTCAGTTCTAACCCTTGACACTTTTGCACCTTTTTTCTGTGCAGCATCCCAAAGCATTACGTTGCTGATATGGATCGGAGCTTCTTTTTTCACAATACCACCTTTGGTGTTTTGTGCAGAAGGTTTGGTATGCTTGGTAATGATATTAACACCTTCAACGATCACTTTGCCATCTTCCACCAATACTTCCTTTACGGTGCGGGGTTTATCCAACGCCTTATCATCACCGGCGATCACCACAACACTATCGCCTTTGCGGATATTGTACTTGGGTTTGAATCTTGTTTTCATTTTATCTAATCTTTACTCCGTTTTTGCGGAATTGTTTGTTTATTGTTATCTGTCTGGCAATCGTAAGCGGCAGCTTACTCCCGACTTCCGTCTCATGACTCCTGACTGGTGCTTACAGCACCTCAGGTGCCAGAGATACGATCTTCATGTATCCTTTATCACGAAGCTCACGGGCAACTGGTCCGAAGATACGGGTGCCGCGAGGCTCATCTGCCTGGTTCAGGATTACTACCGCGTTGTCGTCGAAACGGATATAAGATCCGTCTTTACGGCGCAGTTTATTGGTAGTACGAACGATCACCGCTTTGGCTACAGTTCCTTTTTTGATACCACCTGCAGGAAGTGCATCTTTTACTGTAACTACGATTTTATCGCCGATGCCGGCATAACGCTGGCCGCTGTTGCCTAATACACGGATGCACAGCACCTCTTTGGCGCCACTGTTGTCCGCTACGTTCAATCGGCTTTCTTGCTGAATCATCTTACTTAGCTTTTAGCTTTTAACGGCCAGGTTAATCCCAACCTTAAATTATTATTAGTTCCTCAGGCTATATCCCTACAGCAGGAGGATATCTCCCCCGGATCAATGTCCGGGGCAGGCTATTATTTCACTTTCTCTACCACTTCCACCAGTCTCCAGCGTTTTGTTTTGCTGAGAGGACGGGTTTCCATGATCTTCACTACATCACCAATGCTGCATTCATTCTTGTCATCATGAGCATGGAATTTGGTAGTCTTTTTTACGAACTTACCATAGATAGGGTGTTTTACTTTTCTTTCCACCGCTACAGTAATGGTCTTTGCCATTTTGTTGCTGGTTACAACACCTATCCTTGTTTTTCTTAAATTTCTTTCAGCCATTTTATTTAGCTTTTTATATTATGCTCCTTGTTGCTTTGACTTCAATTCCGTTTTCAGACGGGCGATATCCCTACGCAGCCCACGGATGGTCATGGGGTTCTCCAATGGAGAGATTGCATGGGCAAACTCCAGTTTCTTCAACCTTTGTTTATCTTCTTCCAGACGGGCTTTCAGGTCATTCTCATTCATGCCATGAATGCTCTTTACAAAATCTGATTTCTTTGACATCGTTTTGACGATTTATGAGTTATTACGCTGTTACCAGGTCACGGCGGGTGATAAACTTAGTTTTGATCGGCAATTTACCAGCAGCCAGTGCCAGTGAAGCACGTGCCACCTGTTCGCTAACACCATCGATCTCGAAGATGATACGGCCTGGTTTTACCACGGCAGCCCAGAACTCCAGGTTACCTTTACCTTTACCCATCCTCACTTCCAAAGGCTTGCGGGTAATTGGTTTGTCAGGGAAAATGCGGATCCACACATTACCTTCCCTTTTCATTTCACGGGTCAGTGCCTGACGGGCAGCTTCGATCTGACGGTCAGTGATCCAGTGTTGATCCAACGCCTTCAGGGCATAAGAACCAAAGGAAATGGTTGTTCCTCTTTTCGCGTCGCCTTTCATGCGACCCTTCTGCATTTTCCTGTGCTTCGTTCTTTTAGGTTGTAACATTGTATATAGTTTCTAGTTACTGTTAAATTATTAACGCAAATCCCGCGTATAATACGCGAATGACGCGAATTAGTTTGATTGCTGACGATGACCACCACCACGGTTGCCGCCACCACGACGGTCTCCACCACGGCGATCTCCACCCCTTCTGTCATCACGACGATCATCACCGCCTCTTTCCCTTCTGTCGCTTACATCGCTCTTGCCACCAACGAAGTTGGGGTTCAGATCTCTTTTCTGCAGTACTTCACCTTTACAGATCCATACTTTGATACCGATCTTTCCGTATACGGTTTGTGCAAATACGTTTGCGTAATCGATATCCATACGGAAAGTATGCAGGGGCACACGGCCTTGTTTGAATTCTTCGCTACGTGCGATTTCCGCACCGGCCAAACGTCCGCTCAATTTGATCTTGATACCTTCAGCACCCATACGGAGAGCAGAAGCGATCGCCATCTTTGTAGCACGTTTGAAGTTGATCCTGTTCTCGATCTGGCGGGCAATAGTATCACCTACGATCATTGCATCCAGCTCAGGACGACGGATCTCCAGGATGTTGATCTGCACATCATCTTTACCAGTCAGTTTCTTCAACTCTTCTTTGATGCGATCAACTTCACCACCGCCTTTACCGATAATGATACCTGGCTTGGACGTGTGGATCGTAATGATCAGTTTACCTAATGTTCTCTCAATAACAATTTTAGAGATACCGCCTTTGTTGATACGGGCATTCAGGTAAGTCCTGATCTTGTTATCCTCGATCAGTTTGGAAGCATAATCTTTTTTGCTGCCATACCAGTTAGATTCCCATCCACGGATGATGCCTAACCTGTTACCAATCGGATTTGCTTTTTGACCCATGTTTATTTAGGTTATTCGTTATTACGTTTAATTTTTAGATTCCTTTGTGTCAACAATCACTGTTACATGGTTGCTGCGTTTGCGAACGCGGTATCCACGGCCTTGTGGTGCAGGACGCATACGTTTCAGCGTACGGGCTCCATCCACGAAGATTGTTTTCACAACCAGTTGGCTTTCATCACCACCTTCATTCTTTTGTTTCCAGTTGCTGATAGCGCTCAGCACCAGTTTACGCAAAGGCACTGCAGGATGCTTGGGGTTGTGCTCCAGTTCTGCCAACACCTTCTCTACTTTCTGACCGCGGATCAGGTCAGCCAGCAAACGCATCTTGCGGGGTGATGTCGGATAATTTCTCAGTTTAGCTACTGCTTCCATTTCTTAAGTTTTATGACTGGAATCTTTTGTCTCAAGTCTTCCGACTCCTGACTCCCGACTCCCGACTATTTTAGTTATCCTTCTTTTTTAGAGTGTCCTTTGAATGAACGGGTTGGTGCAAATTCTCCCAGCTTGTGACCCACCATAAATTCTGTTACATACACAGGGATGAATTTGTTGCCGTTATGCACAGCGAACGTATGACCAACAAAATCAGGAGAGATCGTAGAGCGACGGCTCCAAGTTTTGATCACGCCTTTTTTGTTCTTTCCTTCGTTCATAGACAACACCTTTTTCTCGAGGTGAGTTGCTATATAAGGACCTTTTTTAATCGAACGAGCCATGTGACTATTTTAATTTTTTATTTATATCCGCCATAGCTTTAGCGAAGGCGGGCTGTTCTAATTCACGAATCAATTATTTCGCGAGTTTGCTTCCGTTCTTGCGTTGGATGATCAGCTTGTCGCTGCCTTTTCCTTTCGTACGGGTTTTCAGACCTCTTGAGTACTGACCGTTCCTGCTGCGAGGCTGGCCACCTGAAGCCTTACCTTCACCACCACCCATCGGGTGATCTACAGGGTTCATCGCTACACCACGGTTTCTTGGTCTGATACCTTTCCACCTGTTACGGCCGGCTTTACCCATGCTTTGCAGGCTATGGTCACTATTGCTTATTACACCTACTGTAGCATAGCAATTGATCAATATCTTTCTCAGCTCTCCGGAAGGCATCTTCAGAACAGCATATTTTTCTTCTTTGTTGGTCAGTTGAGCAGAAGAACCTGCGCTACGCGCCAGTTTACCACCCTGACCAGGTTGCATCTCGATATTGTGTACGTTAGTACCGAGAGGCATATTTTTCATCTGTAAGGCATTCCCGATCTCAGGAGCTACAGCATCACCGCTTTCTACAGTTGCGCCAACCTGCAAACCTTGTGGAGCGAGGATATAGCGTTTTTCACCATCTGCATAGTTCAGCAGCGCGATGAAAGCTGTACGGTTAGGATCATATTCAATAGATGCTACAGTTGCAACACCTGTTTTGTTACGTTTGAAATCGATGATACGGTATTTCTTCTTGTGACCACCGCCTCTGTAGCGCATGGACAAATGACCAGAAGAGTTACGGCCACCGGTTCTCGGTTTAGCTTCTACCAGGCTCTTTTCAGGAACGTTGGTAGTTACTTCTGCATAAGCATTACCGATTCTCCATCGTGTACCGGCTGTTACGGGTTTAAATTTTCTTAATGCCATTTCTTAATTCAAAAAATAATTTCTTAATCCAACACTTCGCGGCGGTTGATTGCCATTCCGTGAGTTATGATCAGATATTAGAATACAGATCAATGTTCTCACCTTCAGCTACAGTTACATAAGCTTTCTTGTAAGCTGGCTTGCGGCCAGAGATTACACCTGCTTTTGTAAAGCGGCTTTTGTTTTTACCTGGAACCACGCTGGTGTTAACACCAACAACAGTTACACCATAAAAGCTTTCGATCGCTTTTTTGATTTCCAGTTTATTTGCTTTCTTCGCCACTTTGAAGGCATAGCGGTGCAGTTTTTCCTGCTGGCTGTTTGCCTTTTCAGTCAAAATGGGTTTTATCAGTACTTCAGAAAGGTTCATCGCAATTTTTTTTATTTTTTATCTGCCTTCGCCAGGGCTACGGCGGACGAGTGTTTTTTATTACGCTTCTGCTTTTTCTTCTTCTCCGAAGATCCTGGCAGCGCTTTCTGTCAGTACCAGTACTTCAGAGTTAACAATGTCATACGTGTTAATATCGCTCAGCAATACACCCAGTACAGAAGGCACGTTGCGGATAGACAATTGGAGATTGTCATTGTATTCCGGAGTGATGAACATAGATTTTTTATCAGCTACGTTCAGCTTACCCAGGATATCCACAAATGCTTTTGTTTTAGGAGCATCCAGTTTGATATCTTCTACTACTACGATAGCGTTTTCTTTCGCTTTGTGAGCCAGGGCAGAGATCTTTGCCAGATCTTTCACCTTACGGTTCAGTTTAATGTCGTAAGCATGAGGCTTAGGTCCGAAGATAGTACCACCACCTTTATAGAGGGGGTTACGGATATTACCTTTACGGCTTCCACCTGTACCTTTCTGGCGGTGCAGTTTACGGCTGGCACCTTTTACTTCAGCACGGGTTTTCACTTTGTGTGTACCCTGGCGCTGAGCAGCGAGGTATTGTTTCACTGCCAGGTAGATCACGTGGTTATTAGGCTCGATCCCGAAGATATCTTCGGGCAGTTCCACTGTTCTGCCTGTTTTCTTTCCTTGTGTATTTAAAACTTCAACTTGCATTTTCTTGTCTTTTATTTTTGGATCAAAACAATGGAACCATTGTGGCCCGGTACAGAACCGCTGACCAGGATATAATTTTTATCGGCGAAGATTTTCACCACTTTCAATCCTTTGAGTTTTACGCGGTCATTACCCATGCGGCCAGCCATACGTACACCTTTCATTACACGGCTCGCATCGGAGGAGTTACCCAGTGAACCTGGAGCACGCTGACGGTCGTGCTGACCGTGAGACTGCTGACCAACACCACCGAATCCATGGCGTTTTACAACACCCTGGAAACCTTTACCTTTAGTGGTACCTACCACTTCAACTTTATCGCCTTCAGCGAAAATGTCGACAGTAACAGTTTCACCAATATTTTTTTCGATTGAAAAATTGCGGAATTCCTTAGAGAATTTTTTAGGAGCTGTTTGAGATTTTGCGAAGTGATTTACTTCGGCTTTAGTGGAGTGCTTTTCCTTTTTGTCGCCAAAAGAAAGCTGGAGAGCATTGTACCCATCAGTCGCTTCTGTTTTGACCTGGGTAACTACACAGGGACCTGCCTCAATGATCGTACAGGCGGTCTGTTTGCCTGAGGGATCGAAGATGCTGGTCATCCCAATCTTTTTACCAATAATTCCTTTCATTGTTTGCTTTTTATGCCTGCAGGATTATTGGGACAGGATATAATCAGTCTGAGACAAATTATAACTCTTCAATCCCCGTTTGCTACCGACCTTTTCCTTTATGGGGAAGTACCGGCAGTAAACAAACCCTGAATGGCTTGTTTTATGTAATGTGCCAGAGCTCTTTTTTAAGATACTAATTGCGCCAATAAAAATCGCTAATTACGCTAATAGTGTCCTGTTGAGAGATAGCAATAAATTAATTCAATTTATAAGAACTGGTCGGGCGATCATTACGCCCATTCGCGTCATTCGTGCCTGTTTAGTTACTTTCTCAATCCAGGCACATTCGCAAAATTCGCGTACTACGCTTTGATCTCTACTTCCACACCACTGGGCAGATCCAGCTTGCTCAGCGCATCTACTGTACGGCTTGAAGAGGTGTAAATATCCAGCAGGCGTTTGTGTGTTGCCAGTTGGAACTGCTCACGACTCTTCTTGTTCACGTGTGGAGAACGCAGTACGGTAAAAATTTTGGTACGTGTAGGCAGAGGAATAGGACCTGTTACTACAGCACCTGTGCTGCGAACTGTTTTTACGATCTTTTCGGCAGATTTATCCACCAGGTTGTGATCGTAAGACTGTAATTTGATTCTGATTCGCTGAGACATTTTGTAAAACCCAATTTTCTTTTGGGAGTGCAAAGGTATGCTTGCCGCCTATATCCTCCAAATAGTTGGGTAAGAATTTTGGAGTAAACACAATATTATTGGCAGTTTTCCCACTTTACCTGGCAGGCAATAGCCTGATTCCGAGAGCTGCAAATCCGCTAAAGCCAAGGTGATCCACCCTAATATATTGATTACTAGCCAGATGCAGCTTTATTCTTCGGTTTGGTGCGGAATCAGCCCCCTTTGGTAATATCTTCCATTCATTCAGCACAATTTTGTCACCTACATATACCCTGACAGCATCCTGCCAGGTTACCGATAATTCGTAGTCGCCAGCCGGTAATGGGGCCCGGGAACCTGCCATCGTAATAAACTGATCATAGACATTTTCACCTGCTTTCAGACCATTCCACCAGGCGTAATCCAGTTGGTTCACCGTGTCCCGCTTCACTGGCGCCATTCTTACGGTAGGAGCAAACAGGCCGGCTTCATGTAAGGGATTGTAATAAGCCGTATCCATTTTGAACCAGAGCACTTCCCAGTCTAGCGGTTGAAAGAATTGAGTGAACCGGAAGGAATATTTCCTTCCCCTGGGTATTTTCTCACCGAAAGGACTGGTTATGGCTTCCCCGGTATATTCCAGTTCAAGTTGAATATCCCTTACCCCTCTCCCATTGGCTATTCTTTTAGCCCTGAGTTTGGCAGGGAATCCTCCTTTAGTTACAGAAAGACTGTCAAGCCCTTTTTTATTTTTCACGGTCCATTTTCCCTTCGGTCCCAGCAATTCGAACTCCATCCAGGCGCTGGTGTCGGCAGGATTGGTATTCCAGATAAGCGGGTAGCGGAAATCATAAGGCCCCCATTCGGTCATGCGGATGTTCTTCCGGCCGGCCCAGTTGCCGCTCCCTTTAAATGGATCTGCCGGAGAAACTATCTCCGGCAATGATACCGAAGTGTCTTTTTCCACCTGCTCCAGTATATCGTAGTACATCGTCGTGTCCAGGCCAGTAACAGTGCTGTCTGTTCTGAAAAGCTGGTCATAACCGGAAAAAGTATTGCTGAAGACATGCAGTGCACTTGTGCGGGAAAAGTTGAATACGGTTGGGGTCCTGTTAAAGCTGTTTGACACGATATTATATCCCCTGCTCCTGGTATCGCGGTGCTGAACATATCCCCAATCTGTGGGCTGCTTCTCGTTGGCCCATAAACGGATGGCCTGTTTATCCTGGTCGAATAAATTGTAAGAGATACTATTCTCCTGTCCATGTTCTATAGCAATGGCCGTTTTGTTGTTCCTGAAACGGTTATTCCTGATGATGGTATTAAAACTGTATCCGCCCCATATACCATTTTCGCATTCGAAGATCCTGTTGCCTGACACTGTATTGCGGCTGAAAGTAAGTTCTATGCCGTTTGTGGCGGCATAGGAGAAATCGTTTTCCATCAGCAGGTTATCATTGCAGCCTCCGCTGCCTGATTCCATGGTTGACTGACCGGCCCATAGAAAAAAACCATCGCCGCTATGAGTCACATTGTTTTTGTAAAACAGGTTCCCGTTGCATTGCTCAAATGCGAGAATGCCGGCACTGTCCTGCCCGCGCTGATATACCCCATGACTATACCCGCGGATATTAAATATTAAGCGGTTATAGGCGATCCTGTTGCCTGAGCAGCGGTACATCCCTATCCCAAGTCCGGAGTTGAAAGAGAAATCATTATTATAGATCATACCGTCTGAGCAGCCTGTCATCAGCAAAGCATTCTGATTGCCGGTGATCCTGCAGTTTCTCACCACCGCTTTGCTGCACTGGCTAAGATAGATGCCGGCGCCATATCGCAACCATTCATCTTTCTCATTCTGATGATAACTAAGCCAGTCTGAAACATCTTCTTTTTGTTGGGAGCTTTGCAGGCGGGGCCGGTAATTATAGCTGAGATCACAGTTCTCGATCACCAGTTCTTCCACATTCCTGGCCAGCAAAGCCAGTTTATACCCTTTTGCTGTAAGGTTTTTAATGGTGACTTTGCGGCTGTTTTGCACCTGCACGGCAATTCCCTGATAAATATCAGGCTGAGTTATACCGGTATTTCCTATCAGGGTCGCTTCGCTGAAGTCAATGGTAATATCATTTCCCTCAATTATCACTGCCGGTTGGGCCGCCGAGTTGCTTTTGCTGAAATCGTATACAGCTTTTTTGACCCTTACGCTTTTATTGATGGTTATACCTGGTTTTAAGACAATGTTTTGTGCAGATATCCAGTTGTGGAAAAAGAGTAACAGCAGGCTGATGGTCGCAAATTTTATCATTGGCTCGGATTTCTGGTCAACAAAGTACAGGAAAATCGCAGATTATTAAGGATGCCGGCAACAAAGAGTATAACTCATTCACCAAAAGGCTATTAGACTAGAAAAGGACTCAAAAATTGAGTCCTTAACCTTTTGACATTGTGTTTTTCATAAAACGGCTGTCGGCCTTTTACAAGAGATTTTAAAAACGGAGTGAGTTCCCGCGGAAAACAGCAAAACCAGTGCCATCATCAGTGGTTTAGCTTGATCTAAGTTAAGTAATTCTCAAATTCAGAAGATACACCTTGCTGAAAAAAGTAAGAAAGACAAATAATGATAGTCCGCCAAATTAGCTATTGCCATCGGTAAAAGTGGATTTCAGGTCCGCTTTTACTTGAAATCTGTTTACCTGGTTATTTTACCAAAAGAAACCGCGTTGTTCTTGTTTCTCTGCCGGCTTTAATTTGCAGAATATAGTTTCCGGCCGGGAATAAAGACATATCATACTGTAAGCTGTTAAAACCTTTTTCGAGGCTTCGCAATTGCTGATGCAATAACCTTCCCTGCATGTCAACAATACCGAATTGCACTTCTGAAGCAACCGCCAGATTTACATAAACGCGCCCCAGCCCATGATACATCGGATTCGGACTTACAATAATCTCCATATTCCCACGGTCTCCTTTACGGACAAGTTGTGTATGGCTGTACTTAAATGTTCCGTCCTGATCGATCATCTTCAATCGGTAATAGAAAAGCACTCCAGTCTTGGTTGACAGATCTTCTTTGAATTGATAGAATCCTCCAGATGATTGCCGGAAAGGGACTGTTCCTGCTTTTTCAAAATGGTTTGCATCCGTGCTTCTTTCTATTTCAAACCGGTCAACATTGTACTCATCGGCTGTTTGCCAGAAAAGCACTGCTTCGGGGCTTTGATAACCGGCTCTAAAATCAAGAAGGGTAAGCGGTAATGCAATATTCTCGTTTACAATCCTGGTAAAGGCATTGTTAGTCATCACAGGCAAATTATAGTCAAAATAGATTGAAGCAGTATTATGGATTGTATCCCCTGCCGGAACATTGTTTTTCGTTTTGATACGATAAGTAACATAACCATGACTTGCCGGCTCATTTCTGTTACTGTCAACCAAGTTGATATCTGTGAATGCCCAATCTAGTCTGTTTTTATTAGTAATGGAAAGATTGTACTTATGACTGGCATCAAGCATTTGTAGACTGGTCCAATCAAGCCGCGAGTCAAGCGTATCTCTTACGTGCACAGTGAAAGCAGTATCCGTCCCCGTATTTTGAAAACGGATAATATAATTGATATAAGGGGAATTCACTACTTTTTGAACAGGCATAAAACTACCCCAGTTGCCGTACTTGTCATTAGGGTCATAAGAACCAGCCACTAGCTGACGGATTACGGTAGTATCATCAGCAGGAGTCTGATCACCTTCAGCCGGGCCGATCGTAACAGTAGATGCTAAGGTATCACCAATATTTACGCCAGGAGGTGGCGCAATATTAAACTCAATCAGTATAGTTGCAGTATCAAATGGTTGAAGACCTGAGTAATTCCATTGTATAATATCATCTACAACATTAACAGGTGGTGTTGACGCTGAAACATAAGACAACCGGCTATCCTTCTTAAATTGAACCTGTCCTGCTGGAATTGTTTCCGTTCCGTTGTTTGAATACATCAACTGGTATCTCATGCTGAAGCCTGGCCTTGCAATATCCAGGGGGATAGCACTGACGGTAATATCCTTAAGATTTGGAATAGGTTGTACATCAAAAACAAGTGACGCTGTATCAAAATAAGTATTAATGCTCACATTGTAGGAAGCAGGTGTAATGTTATAATATGGATACGGCGGAACTGCCTTAATGATATAACTGCCGGTATCAACTGAAAATTTAAACTCATTATTTAATACAAGACCAGAACTTTCAACACCAGGTTTAGTAGCACTGATCATTAAATTCTGAAGTGATACCGGGCCAGTAATCGTGCCCTGGATAATAGAAGAATTTCCTGATCGTACAAGGTATGCATCAGTTCGTGTAGGGGCAGTGCTGTTATTTCGAATTAAACCGCCAACAATAAAATCATATTCTGTCAAAGGTATGGCAGCATAAATAAATTCATCACTCGAAGTTCCAATGCATTTTTGCCAAAGCAGGTTACCCATATCGTCTATCTTGATCAGCCATCCATCAGTTCCTCCATTTGATCCACTCACGTCCAGGTTATTACTTTTTGTAATCCCACCCAACAAATAACCATTATCCTGAGTTCTCATCAGTGAGTAGGGAATATCTTCATACCATCCCCCATATGCTAACGATAAAAGCACCTGGCCGTCTGAACTTAGCTTAACCAGCCAGAAATCATCACCGCCCTTCCGGGAATTGGATATTATCGGGGCTTCCGACCCAAGAGCTCCTGCTATTACAAACGAGCCATCCGGGTTTTCGACAGCCTTAAAAAAACGGTCACTCCCATCTGCACCAAAACATTTTTGCCAAAGCAAATTACCTTCGCTATCTATCTTTAATGCCCATCCATCAAAAACAGAGGAATAACCAACAACGTCGCCATCAGGCGATGACGTCCACCCTACTACTAAAAATCCTTGATCGGTAGTTTCTATTACAGACCAGGCCTTATCCCTGTCAGATCCTCCGAAACATTTTTTCCAGACAATATTTCCGTTGTCATCCGTTTTTACGAGCCACACATCCTCACGGCCTGGAGCATGATTTCCGGAAACATCTCCGTCATTGGAAGTTGTATATCCTGCAAGAATAAATCCTCCTGAGCTAACAGCAGAAACACTGTATATAACATCATTCCCACTTCCACCATATGTCTTATTCCATATTTGCTGTCCCTGTTTGTCTACTTTGTAGAGGATCGCATCCAGGTTGGTGCCAGAAGCGGCACGCTGATAACCGGCCGCCACATAACCATCATCAACAATCTCTACAGAAGTAAAAGCACTTGCTTTGGAGAAATTATAGGTGTATATCCAGTTACGGTTCCCTGCACTATCTGTCTTTGCAAGCCAGGCCCGGTCCCCAAGTTCTTTCATTGAAAACCCAAACCAATCATATTCAAAGAGGCTGTCTGCTCCCGCAGCAATATAACCTTTATCCGAAGTGGACTTTAAATCATAAATCACTTCTGACAGGTTGCTGTATCCGGAATATGTTTCAATACTCCGGCTCCATTTTACACTTGGTGCCTGTCCAAACGATAATATAAAATAGAAAAGTGCAGCTACAATAAAGTAAAATTTCTTCATATAGATGACTTGATTATTCAAAATACCCAAAAAGCCAAATAAAGCCAAATAAAAAGCCCGGCCAAAGACCGGGCTTTTTGTATAATGAATTCTCCATTAATTCTTACGCACTCACTTTTCCCTTCACCTTTGCAATCACCTCTTCAGCGATATTGTTAGGTGCAGGAGAATAGTGTGAGAACTCCATGGTAGAAGATGCACGGCCGGAAGACAGTGAACGCAATTGGGTTACATAACCGAACATTTCGCTCAGCGGAACCTTTGCTTTGATCACTTCAGCACCAGCACGGCTGTCCATACCTTCCATCATACCACGGCGGCGGTTAAGGTCACCTGTTACATCACCCATGTACTGGGCAGGGGTGATCACTTCCACTTTCATGATAGGCTCCAGCAATACGGGTTTTGCTTTTCTTGCAGCCTCACGGAAACCTTGTTTGGCACAAAGTTCGAACGACATAGAGTCGGAGTCAACTGCGTGGAAGCTTCCGTCAAATACGCGAATCTTCATGTTGTCGACAGGATAGTTAGCCAACACACCTGTAGTCATTGACATTTCAAAACCTTTCTGGATAGCAGGAACAAACTCGCGGGGGATAGATCCACCGAACAGGTCGTTCACAAACTGATAGTTCTTATCAGGGTTTTCTGCTCTCCATTCTGCATCCACAGGACCGAGTTCAAACTGGATGTCGGCGAATTTACCACGACCACCGGTTTGTTTCTTCAGTGTCTCACGGTGAGAAACGGTTGTGTTGAACGCTTCTTTATAAGCAACCTGGGGAGCACCCTGGTTTACTTCTACTTTAAACTCACGTCTCATACGGTCGATGATGATCTCCAGGTGCAACTCACCCATACCACGAAGGATGGTTTGGCCGGTATCTTCATCCGTGTTTACACGCAGGGTAGGATCTTCTTCCACCAGCTTCGAAATAGCCATACCCATTTTATCTACGTCAGCCTGAGTTTTTGGTTCAACCGCGATAGCGATAACCGGCTCAGGAATGAACATATTTTCCAAAGTGATCGGGTGATTTTCATCACACAGTGTATCACCGGTTTTGATCTCTTTAAAACCTACAGCCGCACCGATATCACCAGCTTCGATGAAGTCGATCGGGTTTTGCTTGTTAGCAAACATCTTCATGATCCGGCTGATACGCTCTTTTTTACCGCTTCTTACGTTCAATACATAAGAACCAGCATCGAGGTGACCGGAATAGCAGCGGAAGAACGCAAGGCGACCTACGAAAGGATCGGTCATGATCTTAAAAGCCAGTGCAGAGAAAGGAGCTTTAGGATCAGCTTTACGGATCTCTTCTTCGCCGGAATCAGGGTTGATACCTTTGGTATCAGGGATATCCATTGGTGAAGGCAGGTAACGGCAAACACCATCAAGGGCAGTTTGTACACCTTTATTTTTGAAAGAAGAACCGCACATCATCGGAACGATGCTCAGGTCAACTGTTGCCTTGCGGATCGCTTCATGGATCTCATCTTCAGAGATCGAATTAGGATCTTCAAAGAATTTCTCCATCAGTTTGTCATCGTATTCAGCTACTGCTTCAACAAGGTTGGCTCTCCACTCTTCTGCTTCATCTTTCATATCAGCAGGAATTTCGATCTCATCGAAAGTCATTCCTTCTGTTTCATTGTGCCAGATGATACCTTTCATCTTGATGAGGTCAACCACGCCTTTGAAATTATCTTCAGCGCCGATAGGAAGCTGCAGGGGAACTGCTTTAGAACCCAGCATTTCTTTAACCTGTTTAACTACGTTCAGGAAGTCGGCACCTGAACGGTCCATTTTATTTACGAAGCCGATACGGGGAACACCGTAACGGTTAGCCTGGCGCCATACAGTTTCAGACTGAGGTTCTACACCATCAACTGCTGAGAACAGGGCGATCAGACCATCCAGTACACGCATGGAACGCTCCACTTCCACAGTGAAGTCCACGTGACCCGGAGTATCGATAATGTTGAAAGAATATTTCTTTGTGTCAGCAGTGGGTTTACCCAATATGGTAGGGAAGTTCCACTGGCAGCTTACAGCCGCAGAAGTAATGGTAATACCTCTTTCTTTTTCCTGCTCCATCCAGTCGGTAGTAGCAGCACCATCATGCACTTCACCAGTACGGTGAATCATTCCGGTGTAGCGCAGGATACGCTCCGTTGTGGTGGTTTTACCTGCGTCAATATGCGCGGCAATACCAAAGTTTCTCTGAAATTTTAAGTCGGCCATGACTATTTGATTTGAGTTTATTTTTCGGTTATTATAACTTATTTATTTGCGGGATTTACCCGGCTTTGTTCCGGGATCCATTTGCCCGGGCTCTGTTTGCTTTCGGAAATTACCGGCTGTAATAGGTGGGTGCATCCGCTAAAGCTTCAGCATAAGCGGAGCAGGATTGCCGGTATGTAAGATTAGACTCTCATAGACTGCCACATGAAGAAAAACTGATGCTCACGTTTCCTTTCCACTTGTAGTTTTTCTTTATGGCGGCGCAAAGGTAGGAAAAATCAATGAAAAAAACAGGTGAGAGAGAAGTCTATTTAAGAAATTTCTGCCTTTTAAAGTCAAATAAACCAATCTAAAAGTATGGTTTATTTGACTTTTTATACAGTATTCTTTACTTTTAAAGAAAACTTTTCTCTGCTAATTAAGAAGGGCGTTATGAAAAATACCATTCGCATAGAAAGAGCTATCCTTAATATCACTCAGGCCGGGCTGGCCGAGCAGGTCGGCGTTTCAAGACAAACGATCAACGCAATTGAATCACAGAAATACGTTCCATCCGCTGTTCTTGCACTGAAGATCGCACGGGTATTTCAGAAAAAAGTGGATGATATTTTCACCCTGGAGGAAAATGATTAAAGTCCTTCCTGGTTCTTTGAACGCACTTCCACCTTTGGCGGCATCAACTTATAAATAACCGGCGTCACAACCCTCGACAATAAAGTAGAACTGATCAATCCCCCGATCATTACAATCGCCAGCGGCGAGATCAACGGGTTGCTCGACAACGCTATCGGCAACAAACCCCCTATCGCTGTAAACGTTGTAAGAATGATCGGCAGAAAACGCTTCTCCCCTGCTTCTTCAATGGCCCTTAATAAGTCCATGCCTTCTTCCCGCAAATGATTGGTGAAATCCACCAGCAGTATCGTATTCTTCACTTCAATACCTGCCAGCGCAACTATACCAATGGTGGCTACAAACGAAAGTGAATTGCCTGTTACCAGCAAGGCCAGCACAGCGCCTACTATTCCCAATGGAATTACCGACAAAACGATCAGGGTGCTCTTAAATGTTTTGAACTGCAATACCAGCACTGCAATGAACATAAAGACAGTGAACAGGATGATGCTGCCAAATCCGCCAAACGATTCATTACGGCCTTCCACTTCACCGCCCATCTGATAACTATAGCCTGCAGGCAGCTTCATCCTGTCCATCTGCGCTATCACATCATTGATCACTTTATCATTCAGATAACCCTTCTTCACAAAAGCATTGACTGTAACAGTTCTTGTTTTATTATAGTGATTGATACTTAATGGTGAAGTCTCAAACCGGATATCTGCCAGTTGTGATAAAGGAATTGCCTTCCCCTGGTTATTGTTCACATACAGGTTATTGAAAATAGTGAGATCAGGATAAGAAGGCCTCGGCACGCTCAGCACTATCGAATAATCATCACCTTCTGTGTTGGGATCAGTGAAGGTACCCACCGGAAGGCCGACCACAGCCATTCTCACTGTCCGTCCTATATTGACAGTCTGCACTCCCAATTGCTGTGCTTTATCCTTATTGATATTGATCCTTATATCCGATTTGAGATTTCGGATCGGGTTATTTACATAAATCGCTCCCTCGGTTTTCTTCAGCATATCTTCTACCCGGGAAGAAAGCGCTCTTAAGGTATCGAGATTATCACCCAGGATGCGCACTTCCACAGGAGACAACATCGGTTGCCCCTGTTCAAAATTTTTCACTTCCACCTGTGCACCTGGAAAAGGTGTCCATTGACTACGCAGCTTTTCAATGATCTCCAGTTTACGGTCAGGTTTGGTGTCGGGTTGCAATTGTACAAATAGCTCTGCAAAATCAGTCCGCTCATTTTGCTGGTTCACGTTATAATAGACCCTCGGATTACCTTTACCCACATTGGAAGAATAATATTTCACTTCCGGCAGCTTTGCCAACTCCCTTTCCACCCGCCTTGCAATTGTATCAGTGTAATAAATATTGGACTGCAATGGTGCAGTGATATCGATCATAAATTGGGGCTTCTCCGAAGAAGGGAACAAACTTGAACCGATAACGGGTATCAATGCCAGCGAACCCGCAAATATTGCTGCTGCAACTGCAATGGTAAGCCAGGGACGTTTCAGTGCTTTATCGAGCAACACAGCATAAGTGCCATGGATAAGTTTCTGCAAGCCACGAAGGAAAATATTTCCATGCTCATCTGCATGTGGTTTCAGTATCCGGCTCGACAGGAAAGGTACCACCGTCAAAGCAACGATCAGTGAACCCAGTATTGTACTGATCACGGATACAGGAAGACTGCGGATAAATTCACCCGAAGCTTCCGGCATAAAAGCCAGCGGCATAAATGCGATGACCAATGTGGCGGTGCAACCCAATACAGCTTTTCCTATCTGGTTAGTTGCTTTGATAGTAGCTTCCAGTCTTGAATGGCCTTCTCTCATCCAGCGTTCTATGTTTTCGACAACCACGATGCTATCGTCGACCAACAATCCCAATGCCACCACTAATCCAACAATACTTAGCTGGTTAAGATTATAACCCATTAAATTGGTTAGTATGATGCCAATGCCCAGCGAAAGCGGAATGGCGATCATCACCACCAATGAAGCCCTTAACCCTAAAGGCAACAGCGTGATCAATACAAGCCCGATCGCTATCAGGAAATCCATTCCCAACGAGCCCAAACGTTGATTCACATTATCAGCCTGATCAAACTGTAACTGGAGATCAATACTGGAAGGCAGTCCTGCTTTGAATTTATCGATAACAGGCAGGTACTGTTTCTGTACAGTAGAGATGTTCTCTCCTTTCTTCAATGCAGCAACCACAAACACGGCACGATGGCCATTAAGCCGGGCAATATGCGACTGTGGCGAATAATCAAAATACACATTGGCCACATCCTTCAGGAAAATATTGTTACCATTAACACTTGCAACTACTGTATTCCTGATCTCTTCGATATTCTGATAATCACCATTCGTTTTTATATTGAATGATTTGCTTCCTTCATTGATACTACCACCTGGGATATTGGCAATCTCACTTTGCAGGGCGCTGGCAAGCAGGGTAACAGGCAGATGCAATTGTGATAATTTATCCAGTTGGGCATCCACCCTGATAACAGGATCGGGCAGGCCCTGGATCTCTACATTTTTCAATGCAGGTATTTTCTCCAGTTCGTCCTGCAGATCTTCTGCTGCCTTCCTCAGTTTATCCCGGGAAGCATTTTCGGATATAAGCGACATCTGCAGGATATTAACATTGGAAGGATCTATCTTCTGCACATCGATCATATAAATATCTTGCGGAAGCGAACCGCGAAGTCCATTCACCTCTCTCACCAGTTCCTGGTATTTGTCATCCACATTCACGCGATAGCGGTATTCAACTGATAACACAGCCAATCCATCCCTGATAGATGTTCTGATACGCTTGATATCATCCAACCCGTATATTTCTTTTTCCATGGGCTTTACCACCAGCTCTTCCATGTCTTTCGGACTGGTGCCGGGATAAACCACTACCACAGGAAAAATAGGTGCATTCAATTCAGGATCTTCAGAGCGGGGCATATTCAGCACCGTAGCAATGCCGATCGCCACCACCATGAGCACCATGATAAGAGTGAACTGGTAATTCTTTATAGAGTATTCTGATATTTTCATCTGTTCGTTTTTATTGGTTTGAGCCAGACGGACTTACGATAAGATCTTCATTTACCTATTTTCTTCCTTTGACTTTTACCTTTGAACCTTCGTTGAGATAAGCACTTCCTGAAACGATCAGCGCCTTTGCATTTTCAAGACCACCGCTCACGATCACCTGACCGTTCTCAATTTTATCTACCTGCACTTTCACTTTATGGACTGTTGTGTCGTCGTTAGTGATGAAAACATAACCGCTGCCAGCATCGCCATCAAGCAAAGCGTCGTAAGGAATAGCCCAGGCTTTAGTGGTTTGCGAGGGATTGATAGTGGCTTTTCCAAATAGACCAGAAGCGATCTTTCCGGCAGGAGGATTGGTGAGTTGCAGTTGTATAATGAACGTTCCGCTGAGCGGATCAATTCCCTCTGACTTTTTACTTACATACGCAGACATGGATTCACCCGGTAAAGCATCAGTAGTGATCACGGCTTTATCACCCGTCTTAATTGCAGCCCACTGATAATCGCTTACACCTGCTTTCAATATCCAACTGGCCTGACCTGCTCCGTTCACTTGCAGGATGGGAGTGCCGGGGCCAACGATCTGCCCTTCATTCGCAAACTTGTGCAATACAAAACCATTGCGCGTTGCTCTTATTTCAGAAAATGTTTGATTGAAACCGGCACTGTTGTATTGTTGCCTGGCCACATCCAGCGCAGTCTTGGCATTCTGCATTTGCTCAAGAGTGGCCACACTGTCTTTATACAGGTTGCTTGCACGTTCGAAATCCCGCTGTGCTTTTTGCAAGGCCAGCGAAGCCTGTTCTGCCATTGCATTGATCTCGGTAAGGTTCAATGTAGCCAGTAACTGGCCTTTCTTAATGGCATCCCCTTCTTTTACATAGATCCGGTTAACCACACCACCGTTTTTAAAAGCAAGATTGGTTTCATCATCGGTAGTAAACTGCCCCGAAGCATAAATGGATTGATGGATAGAGTCCTGCTGAAGAGTAATAGTCTCAACGGGTATGATCTCTTCTGAGTTGGTTTCTGCTTTTTTCGTTTGCTTGCAGGAGATCAGCACAACAAACGAAGCTGTAATAGCTGTTAGTAATATCTTATTCATGGTCCTTATTTTTTGATCAGGTAAGAAGCGGTTTCTCTTTCAAGGTCTGCAGCTGCGATCAACACTTTGTACTGGTTAATGACCTGCAGCAATTGGGCTTGAGTAAATTGATTGCGCGCATCCACAGTTTCTATAAACGTATTGGTGCCTTCACGATAGCCACGTTCAATCAAACGCTGGTAGCTGGAAGCAGCTTCGAGTTGCTTTTCAGTAGCAGTATATGTTTGCCAGGATGCTTTTAAATTATTTTTTGCAGCACTGCTGCCAAGTGTCAATTGCTGGCGCACCTGTTCCAGGTTCAGCCTGGCAGCTTGCACATCCAGTTGCGATTGTTTTATTTTATTCTTATTCCGGTTACCGGCAAAAATGGGTACTTCCAGTTGCAGCCCGAGTAAGTAGTAGCGCGATTGGGAATTGATCTTCCAGTCCTCCGCCTGCGAACCAAGATCAAGAAATGCATTCAGGCGCGGCATATACACCTGCTTATTCATTTGCCAAACGGTTTCATTGATATTCACTGCCTGCTGCAATGCTTTTAGCTCTTCCCGGTTAGCAGATAAGGGTTGTGTGGCAAGCATGCCTCCAATGGCAGAGATTGCTTCATCAGGGCTATAGGCTGTATCAATATCAGTTGTTTGTTCCCGGTTGAGCAGGAAATTGAAATACAGTTTGGCATTCTCTGCCTGTTGCTCAGCAGTATTAATCTGTGCATTCACCTGTTCTATCTCACTGTTGGAACGTAATACATAAGCAGGCAGGCCCTTACCATTATCAAGTAATTTCTGGTTCACCCGTTTGCCTTCATTTGCCAGTTCCAGTGCATTGCGATAAATAGCAACTGATCTCAATGCAGTCAGGTAATTGAAATATGCTGTTTTAATGCTTTGCACCAATTGGCGCTTATAGATATCCACTTCGTATTCATTCAATACGATCTGTTGCTCAGCTATTTTTTTGTTGAACCGGAGATCAGGATTATATACCGGCATGGTGGTACGCACTTTAGCGTCATAAAAATTATTCGGAAGGAAGTTGACACTTTCATTTTTCAGCTGCGGAAAATTATTACTTCCCGTAAGCTGGTTAAGCGTGCTGTAAACACCATTCAGCAGATCGCCCAGGGGCAGGTTGATATCGCGGCCTCCTTTCGCTGTCTGGTATCCCAATTGAAAAGAAACAGTCGGTAAAAACCAACCTTTGGCAATATCTAGGGCTGCCCCTGCCCTTTCCAGCGAAATATTCTTTTGCTGCAAAACGATATTGTTGGCAAAGGCACTGTCAATATACCTGTCGAGCAGCGGTTGCTGTGCAGATGCGCTGCCTGCCAGGCATAACATTGCTGCCAGGGCTTTCAGCCTTGTTGAACTTAATAGCGTATTCATTCTTAACACTGTTAATCTATGAACAAAAAAATTACCTCAGTTTTTCCAGTGTGGCAATAAATGTCTCAAATGTGTGTGTGAATACATCGGGAACGTTCTGCAAAATCATCTTATTCCTGGTTACATGTTCCAGATGTCCTTTTATTTTCAGAGTACATAATCCATGCATCGTGCTCCAGATGAACATCGAAAAAGCTTCTGCTTCAAATTGGGTGAAATACCCGGCTTGCTGGCAGGCACGCACGCTCATTACCAGCAAACTAAATGCCTGTTCGCCTTCTTCCCAGTGGTCTTCCACGCATACAAGCGGCTCTTCCCTGTTGAACATCAGCTCATAGAAATCGTTGTTTTCCAATGCGAACTGCATATAAACCCGCCCCATGGCCTTTAATCTTTCAAACGGGTTCTCGATATAATTGAGTATGGTGAACTGGGAGGCCAATAGCTTGAAACCTTCCTGGTGAAGGGCATGCGATATGGCTGCTTTGTCCTTATAATAGAGATAGATAGTGGTGGGGCTGAACTCGATCTCCGCCGCGATCTTCCTGATCGACGTAGCTTCATACCCTTCTTTAATAAAGAGTTTTTTAGCTGCATCCAGGATGCTCTGCTTGAGATCCTCTTTGTGTTTGAGTTTTCGTTCTTTGATGCCCATATCTAAGTTTACAGGGCAAATATACTTAACACTGTTAATTTTCCAAATCTGGAGAGAGCTTTTTTTGAAAAAACATCGCAAAGTACGCCAGGATTACGCCAGTACGCAACGCAGCATTCCTTGTGTAATCCTGGCGCACTTTGCGATACCTCCTCTTATTCAAAAAGATAAGCGATATCCTCTTCGTTCAATGCTTTCACAAACCCTTCATCGGCCGATACCAGGTCTTCCGCCAATTGCTTTTTCCTTTCCTGGAGCCGGATGATCTTTTCCTCAATGGTGTCTTTACAAATCATTTTATAGGCGAATACGCTTTTCGTTTGCCCGATACGGTGTGTCCGGTCGATTGCCTGTTGCTGCACAGCCGTATTCCACCATGGATCAAAAAGAAATACATAATCAGCCGCAGTAAGTGTAAGTCCTGCATTACCTGCTTTAAGGCTGATCAGGAAAAGATTGACACTATTCCCTTCCTGCTGGAAAGCATTCACCATTTCTGTCCGTTTTGCCGGAGGGGTTTGTCCATCGAAATGATAATACCGGATACCGGCTTTATTACATTCCTCCGCCAACAGATCGAGCATGGTACTGAATTGGGAAAACACCAATGCCTTATGACCTGGCAATATATTGCCAAGTTCTTCCATCAGCAGTTTTGTTTTAACGGATTCAGCCGGTTGACGTTCTTCTTCCGGCAACAGCAATGGCGAATTGCATACCTGCCGTAGTTTTAATATGCCTTGTATCACTGCCAGTTTGCTTTTTGCAAAGCCTTGTTTTTTGATATCCAGGAAAAGGCTTCCTCTTACCTGGCTTTTGATATGCTCATACAATTCGCGCTGGCCTGCAGGCATATGGCACCAAAGTATGGTCTCTGTTTTTTCAGGAAGGTCCACTGCCACCTGCTCCTTGGTACGCCGGAGAATGAAGGGTGCTGTCAGTTTTTGCAAAGCCTGTATCTTTTCTTCATCACCAAAGCGATCGATCGCATCTGCATATTCCCTTTTAAAGAATTCACGGCTGCCAAACATACCCGGTAATACAACATTGAGCTGTGAGTAAAGATCGAACGTGTTATTCACCACAGGTGTACCGCTAAGTGCAAAGCAGACCGTTGCCTGCAAAGTGCTTACCGTACGTGTGATCTGGGCTGAAGGGTTTTTGATATTATGACTCTCATCGATAATGGCTGCTCCATAAGTAACTGCCAGCAGATTGCCTGCATCAGCACGGAAAGTGCCATAACTGGTAATTACTACCTGTATGTTCTCATCCTGCAATTGTTCTGATTTGCGCTGGCCGCCATGATACACTACTGTTCTTACCTGCGGAGTGAATTTCTCCAACTCCTGTTGCCAGTTATAGATCAGGGAAGAAGGGCAAATAATTATATGCTTGGCCGAAGGATCTTTTTCTACTGCAGTGGCCAGGAAGCAGATCGCCTGCAGGGTTTTTCCCAAACCCATATCATCTGCCAGGCAACCGCCCGCACCGGCTTCTGCCAGCAAGCGCATCCATTCATATCCTTTTTGCTGATAAGGCCGCAGGCTGGCTTTAACGAGAGAAGGAACCGGGTATAGTTGCGTTGATGCTGATTGCCATGATTGCCAGCGCTGCCACCAGTCTTTCTTGAAAGAAGAAGTCAATACTTTTTCATCTCCTTCAGCCGGTTGCTCTGCGATAGCCATCCAGCGGGCAATCGTGATCTCTTTTTTATTGACCTTGCCATGCTTGATGATGGCTGCATATTGTTTCAGCCAATCTTCACCCAATACTCCAAGGCTTCCGTCTTTCAGCAACACAGCTCTCTGCCCGGCCCACAACATTTTCTGCAGTTCAGCCAGAGCCACTTCCTCTTTGCCAAACATAATGGATACGCCAAGTATGATCTTACTGTCTTCTTCCCTTATGATGCTGATCTCTGTATGAGCTTGCTGAGTAGAGAACCGGAAATGCTTCAGCATATCCATACCCACCAATTCTATATCCGATATCAATAGTTTATGATAAGCCTTGAGGAACCATTGCTTTTTTTGTGCATCGGCAAAGGAAAGATAATAGTATCCGTTTATTTGTTTGGGAAAATTGGGATGCAATGATTCTAACAGTTGAAGGAATTCCTGTTCCTTTTCTTTGTTCCGCTTAACTACATATCCTTCTCCATTGTGCAGCATTTCCAGGCTTTCCTGGTAAGGACCGTCCACCATGAAACCTTCATACAACCATTGTGGCGTCAGCATCAGGAAAGTATTGTTAAGCTCGCTTAGCAATACCCTGTTGACGGGCACAGAATCGATCTTCTGCTGATCAAACAGATTATTCCTGTTTACAGGATAGTCCTTTTCAAGATAAGAAAGGATATGCTCAGCCAGTGCAGCCGGTTGGGAAGCATATTGTTCTGGCTTCTGCTCTGCCAGCCATTCGAGTGCCTGGTAATCACGGAAGGAAAGCAGGAAATATTCGTTGCGGCTTTCCAGGAAAAAGAATTGCCGGGAAAATGTTTCGATCCCGTAAAGCTGCCCGTTCAGTTCTATGGATGCCTGCACCTGCAAACCCGCGGCTGTTTTTACTACAGCAAATTGTAATCTCGGGCGGAAAGCACTGAATGTGCAGGGGGCGGTGGAATAATGTTTATTGCCATTGAGCTGTTTGGTATGATACCATTTTGTAAGGGGAGCATAAGGTTTTACCCGCTCAAACAACTGGTGATAATGGCGCAGCATGGCCTGCCTTGAATAGACTTCATATGGCATCCCTGCTTTCTGTTTGGTATGGCGTTGTTTGATCTCTTTACGGACGTCATCGATAGCTTCCCGGCCGAATTCACTGAAAGCCGATTGCACTTCCCTGGGCCAATCAGGAAAAAGGGTCTTGAATTCGCCCGTGTTCATATCCCCTACTTCATAATGAAGCGAGGTATTGTTTTTAATGATCCTGAGAGTCTGTAAAAGAATATAAGAATCTGTGAGGCGGTGAGGCGAAAGTAAGAGGGCTGTTTTTGCAATATCATTGGTTTTCATTGGTCACCTTTTTCTTACAGGAAGTTCGGGGGCGCAAACTTAAACTATTCCGGGTGGCGAATGTTATTTTTATCTCACTGGTAAATGCATTCCTTCCCGTTCTTCCCGCCTTACCGGTAAAAATTTACCGGTAAGGCGGGAAGAACGGGAAGGGGTCGTTTTAGAAAATTATGGTCTTATAGGTTTGTTAGATAGAATCGTTTAAAAAAATAAATGTATGAAGGTAGAAATCTGGTCCGATGTAATGTGCCCTTTCTGTTATATAGGGAAGAGGCATTTTGAGAAAGCGCTCGAAGGTTTTTCCGAGCATGATAAAATAGAAGTGGAGTGGAAAAGTTTTCAGTTGAACCCTGACATGAAAACTGAGCCCGGCAAAAGTATCAATCAGTACCTGGCAGAAAATAAGGGTTGGACACTGGAGCAGGCCCGCCAGGCCAATGAGCATGTAACCCGTATGGCAAAGGATGCAGGGTTGGAATATAATATGGACCGGGCAGTAGTGGCTAATTCGTTTGATGCCCACCGGTTGATACAGCTTGCTAAAAAAGCCGGTAAGGGAGATGCAATGGAAGAGCGCTTGTTCAGGGCATATTTCACGGAAGGGAAAAACATTGCCGATCATGTTATCCTGGCTCAGCTTGCTGAGGATGCAGGCCTGGAAAAAGAAGCTGTAGAGAGAACACTGGCCGGCCGTGACTTTACGGAGGAAGTAGAGCAGGATATTTACGAGGCAAGGCAGATCAGCGTCAGGGGTGTTCCCTATTTCGTGCTGAATGACCGGTATGCTGTGTCAGGGGCCCAGCCTGTTGAAACCTTTGCCGGCGCACTGCATGCTGCCTGGAAGGAATGGGAGCAGCAAAATCCGCCATTGACCGATCTTTCAGATAATAACGGAGAAACCTGCACAGTGGATGGTAATTGCTAAGGGATATTCCTCCTTTATTGCAGGATCAGGTTTGCCCAAATAGGGGAAAATTGTCAATTCAAAAAAATTTTCCTTATCTATAGGTGGTTAATTAGAATCCTTAGTAACTTCAGTCTCACATAAATACCTATTCACTATAACTCCTAAATCCTGATGTATGCCTTCTAAAAAGAAAGCTAAACCTAAAAAGGCGGCAAAAAAAGCTGCTAAAAAAGCAGTGAAAAAAGCTGCGGCTAAGAAAAAGGTAGCCAAGAAAGCTGCTAAAAAAGCTTTCAAAAAAGCAGCACCCAAAAAGGCAGCGAAGAAAAAAGTTGCAAAGAAGGCAACTAAAAAAGCCGCGCCTAAAAAAGCTGCAAAGAAAAAGGCTGCAAAAAAAGTAGCTCCTAAAAAAGCTACAAAGAAAGCCGCTAAGAAAGCAGCCCCTAAAAAAGCTGCAAAAAAAATAGCCAAGAAAGTAGCTAAGAAAGCTGCTCCCAAAAAAGCAGTGAAAAAAGCATCTCCTGCTAAACCCAAACCTGTTAAACAACCTGAAGCTGCTCCGGTAATAGTTGAAGAAACTATTATTGAAACAGAAGAAATCATTGTTCCGGACATTGAAGTGGTTCAGCAAGAAATAACCTTCATTGAAGAAGAGGATGACGACAATGAGAACGACGATTTCTCTTCCGATGATGACGACGACAATAACGATGATGATAATGACAGAAGCTGATCAGGATAAAACCTGAAAGCTGAAAGCATTTGAATTTATCTGGAATTATATTTTGACCGCCTGCGTAGTAGCTATAGTTAAGTTATTATTGCAGGCGGCCTTATTAGCGCGAATTTTGCGAATGAGGTTTTAGAAGCAGGAAGTTTCGGGGGATAGGCACGGATGGGGCGAATGGGGCGCTTTAATTTTTACCTGATTTTATTAAATGAAGTATGGGATACTGATATTGGTAATCTGCTTTTTTAGTGGCATGGTCAGTGCTCAACAGAAGCCGAAGGTCATTGAATCCATTTTTTGGGATGATCCGAGGTCACCGATTGTGTGGATAGATAGTATGCGGACCGATATGAATCACCTGGTGATGGACAAAGCTGATATTGACTCAATAAGTTTGATGAAAGATTCAGCTGATATTCGCTATGGACAAACGATAACAAGGGGCTCGATGGTTATTGTGCCTAAGTCCGGCGTGGAACTGATCAGATGGTCTGCATTACTGGATCGCCTGGGTGTGCCGCCTGCCGACCGCCAACTAAGGGTCTGTATCAACAAAACCCTTGTCCGCCAGCCGGCCTTCCTCCTTCTCCAACCCCATTTTATAAGAACGATCGAGATCACCACCGAACACCACTGGCTCCGCACCGAAGATGCCAACAGCAAAGAACTCTTCCTAAACATCATCACGAAGGACAACCCTCTTGCCTTCAATTAATCCCACACTCCTGTAAGCGCCCCATCCTCATTTACACGCCTTCATCAGAAGGCCCCCTCCTTCATAAACGACCCATTCGCACCATCCGCGCCTATCCCCCGAAACTTCCTGCTTCTAAAACCTCATTCGCACAATTCGCACAAAAAAACCATTCGCCTTTCGACAAATGGTTCAAATCTCTAGCTCTATTCGCGTAATTCGCGCTATATCGTTTTTACACCCTGAAGTGAGCAAATGCCTTGTTGGCTTCTGCCATACGGTGTGTATCTTCTTTTTTCTTGAATGCAGCACCTTCGCCTTTGCTTGCTGCCACGATCTCACCGGCTAATTTATCAGCCATGCTACGACCGTTTCTTTCGCGGCTGTAGCGGATCAGCCATTTGATGCTCAAAGACACCTTTCTGTCGGGACGAACCTCAGCAGGTATCTGGAAAGTAGCACCACCGATACGGCGGCTGCGCACTTCTACAGCAGGAGTTACATTGGACAAAGCCCTTTTCCATACTTCATATCCATCTTCACTGGTTTGTTTGGCCACTTTATCCAGTGCATCGTAGAAAATATTAAAAGCTCCGCTTTTCTTTCCTTCCCACATCAGGTTATTGACAAAACGGGTAACCAGTTTGTCATTAAACTTAGGATCTGGTGCTAAGGGCAGTTTCTTTGCTTGTGCTTTCCGCATGACTTATTCTTGAGTTACTTATTTAAAATTACTTTTTAGCTTTTTCTTTCTTGGTACCGTATTTAGAGCGGCTTTGCTTGCGGTCTTTTACACCGGCAGTATCCAAAGAACCACGCACGATATGGTAACGTACACCCGGAAGGTCTTTTACCCTGCCACCACGGATCAGCACGATAGAGTGCTCCTGCAGGTTATGGCCTTCACCAGGAATATAGGCGATCACCTCTACTTTATTGGTCAAACGAACCTTTGCCACTTTACGGAGCGCAGAGTTAGGCTTTTTAGGAGTGGTAGTGTACACACGGGTACAAACGCCACGACGCTGGGGACACTGATCCAAAGCCCTGGATTTACTCTTGGCCCTGATAATTTCTCTTCCTTTTCTTACTAATTGTTGAATAGTAGGCATTCTGAATGCTTTATTTTTGGGACGGCAAAGGTAGGGCACCGACTGGGAAATACCAAAATATTAGATAATTCTTTCGCGGTTTCTTTTTGCCTTCCACCGGTTAATTCTTAAACGATTGAAAGTCATTACACTTTCCACATCCATCCATACTTATCTGCAATCCTTCCTTCCCGGATATCGGAAAGCCATTTTTTCACTGCAGTGGAAATAGTGTATTTATCTGTATCAAATTCCATTGAAAATCCTTTGTAATTCAGCTCCTTGATCGGTGCAATCACCGCAGCCGTACCTGTTCCGAACACTTCTTTCACCTTTCCGGCTTTATAGGCTTCCGCCACTTCCTCAATGCTGATCTTTCTTTCTTCCACTTTTATACCCATATCCTCAAGGCCCCTGATCACGCTGGCCCTGGTTACCCCTTCGAGAATGGTCCCTTCTTCCAGTGAAGGTGTTACAGCCACATTATCAATCACAAAAAACACGTTCATCATACCCACTTCCTGCAGCCATTTATGCTCAAATGCATCTGTCCACAACACCTGGTCATATCCCTGTTTCTTTGCATAACTGGCAGCCAGCATACTACCGCCATAGTTACCGGCATTCTTGGAAAAACCTACACCACCCGGAGCAGCACGGGTATACTGCTCTTCCACCATGATCTTCATCGGGGTGGCATAGTAAGGGCCTGTAGGACTTAAAATGATGATGAATTTATATGTCTCCGAAGGTCTTACTCCCAACATAGCGTCAGAAGAAAACATGAAGGGGCGGATATAAAGCGAATGCTCTTTTTTTGCAGGGATCCAGTTCTTGTCCAAATCGATCAACTGGCGCATACCTTCCAGGAAAATTTCCTCAGGCACAGCCGGCATGTTCATACGCGCTGCCGATTTATTAAAGCGTTTGAAATTATCTACCGGGCGGAAAATAGCAGCCTGGCCTTCTTCATTTTTATACGCCTTGATCCCTTCAAAAATCGCCTGCCCGTAATGCAGGGCTGCCAGTGAAGGTTCCAGCAATAAAGGCTGGTAAGGTTTTATTTCTACATTCTTCCACTCGCCATTCTCATAATCCGCTTCAAGCATATGATCGGTAAAATATTTACCGAAAGGAATATTCTCCAGGTTAATATCCTGTAATTTGCTTCTTTCTGCCTTCGTGATGGAAATAGCTAAAGCCTCGGTCATAATTTTTAATTTTGCACCGCAAAGAAACGAAAAAAATCAGTTACGACTAACACTCATTCGTAAAAAAGGAGATTATGGGTTTGAATGATATTGAATTACCAGCCAGCGTACTGGCTTCGCTTTATCCTTCTGTGCTGGTGGCAGGAGATGATACTGTTGCCTCCTCCCCTGCACCTGTTCCTGCTCCAACTGTTTCGAAAACCGCTCCAACCATAAATGAAACAGAACCCAAATGGAAATTCCTGGGCAATAATCAGCGCAACATACTGATCGTTGTAGACCATAGCAATCTACTGCATCTGCCCGATGAAGACCTTACATTTCTTACCAATATGCTTACCGCCTGTAAGCTTGGGCTGGGCGATATTGCCCTTCTTAATTTCGACCATTACAGGGAAGCTGGCGGTCCCGCAATTCTCAAACATTTTAAAAGCCGCACTGTCCTGCTTTTTGGCCTGGAACCCGTCAGTTTCGGTTTGCCTGTAAGTTTTCCTCCTTTCCAGGTGCAGAGCGTTACCAATGTGCAGTATTTGTTTGCACCTGCCCTTACCGAATTGTCGGCCGACAAATTGTTGAAGAGCAAGTTGTGGGTTTGTTTGCAAAAAATGTTTCTGGCATAAAGCGATGGCCGTTGACCGAGTGGCCGGCCATCGGATCTATATACGACCAGTCCTCTATATTTGCGCCATGAAACTCATCTTTGCTACCAATAACCAGCATAAAGTAGAAGAGATCCGTCATAGCATCGGCCGGCAATTTGAATTGCTGACCCTGAAAGAAGCCGGTATTGATGTGGACATACCCGAACCGCATGATACCATTGAAGCAAACGCTTCTGAAAAGTCAAGTACCATTTACAGGATGACCAATACCAATTGCTTCAGCGAGGATACCGGGCTGGAAGTAGCGGCCCTGAATGGCGAACCCGGTGTAAAGAGCGCCCGCTATGCCGGAGAAGACAAAGCATTTGATAAGAACATCGATAAGCTGCTGCATAAGCTGGAAGGCGAGGATGATACCCGCGCACGCTTCAAAACAGTGATCTCCTTGATCATAGACGGAAAAGAGACCCTGTTCGAAGGTATCTGCAATGGCCGGATCATACGGGAAAGAAGAGGCTCCAAAGGATTTGGTTATGATCCTGTATTTATTCCCGATGGCTCAGATAAGACCTTTGGCGAAATGGAGATGGAAGAAAAAGACCGGTTCAGCCACCGTGCAAAAGCCACTCAAAAACTGGTAACATTTTTGAATATTTTAGACAGGAAAATATGATCAAGCGGTTGCTTACCAGAACAGTAGCATCCCTTATTTTGTTTTTCCAGAAACATATTTTAATATTACTGAACGCCAGTAATTTATCTTTGGAACTCAATCCCGGTCAAAGAAGCAGAAATTAAACACAGAATTTGACTCCTCAAAGCAACCATAATATTCCCGAAAGCGACTTAATCAATGGATGCATAGAAGGTAACCGGCGAATGCAGGAAGAATTATATCGCCGCTTTTCTCCCCGCATGTATGCTGTTTGCCTCCGTTATGCTGGCAGCACAGAAGAAGCTGAGGATATTTTACAGGAAGGTTTTATCAAGATTTTTAAAAAACTGGATAGCTTCCGGAATGAAGGCTCTTTCGAAGGCTGGATACGCCGGATATTCGTGAATACAGCCATTGAGCATTTCCGCCGTAAACGCTATTTGCAACCTGTAACGGAAAAAGAAGAAAACACCCTGGAAGGAAATTACCTGTCTGTACTGGATAATCTCGCAGAACGTGATATTATGGAATTGGTGCAGCAGCTATCACCAGGTTATCGCACAGTGTTCAATATGTATGTGGTGGAAGGCTATACCCACAAGGAAATTGGCGATATGCTGGGCATCAGTGAAGGCACCAGCAAATCACAATTGTCAAGGGCAAAAGTGATCTTGCAGGATATGGTCAGAAAATTTGTTGAAAAAGAAAGTCAAAGCAGTATTAAATAAATCATGAGCAGCTTAAGGGATAAAATGTTGAATTACGAAACTGCCCCGCCGCAAGGAGTTTGGGACAGGATCGCTGCTGCCCTTGATGAGGCCCAGCAAGGCGACCAATTCCCTGGCCGTCTTCGCTCCATGGAAGTTACACCTCCTGCAATGGCCTGGGAAAATATCGCTGCTTCCCTGGATGAAGAAGCAAAACCCGTTCCACAGCCTTTCCGCATCCCTGCTTTTCTGCGTTATGCCGCTGCTGCAGTCGTGATCGGCGCTGTTGCTTTTGCTATCCTGCGCTGGACAGGAAATACAGACCGTAACACCTCCGGCACAGCTTCTGCCACACAACCAGATTCCGGGCAAACTAATAATAATGCTGTTGCCAGAACAACACCTGAAGACACCCAAAAAGCGATCAGCCCTGAACCTGATGAAGACGATGCCGTTGTTTTGGAGCAAAGCAAAAAGCTGATGGCAAAACTTGACCGCCCTTCAAGGCCCCGTAAGTCGAACCCTGTAACTTATCCTGTAGCCAGCAAAGCATCTTCAGCTATCTATACCTATAATGATCATGTTCCATCCATAGCAGACCGCTACATCATGCTGATGACGCCAGATGGTAATATTATCCGCATGTCTAAGAAATTAGGTAACCTGGTTTGCTGTGTATCGGGCGAAGATCCTGACGCCGGTTGTAAAGACCAGTTAAAGAAATGGCAGGAGAAAATGGCAACCTCATCATTAACCACTTCAGCAGGCAACTTTATGGATATCCTTAACCTCGTAAGTTCGCTGGATGAAGGAACAGATCTGTAAAGCCGCACATTTTTATCTCCCACAAAGTCACAAAGAGCCGCAAAGAATTTATTTTTGAGAATGGCAAGGATCAAAATAGACATGCCGGGATCATTCTCTTTTTCAACATTGATACCCGTGCGCATCAGCGATATCAACTATGGCGGGCATGTAGGTAACGATGCTGTATTATCCCTGGTACATGAAGCAAGAATGCAGTTCCTTAAAAGTTTTGGTTATAGTGAGCTGGATTTTGCCGGCACAGCTCTGATCATGGCCGATGCAGGCATTGAATTCAAAAAAGAGTTGTTTTATGGCGATACAGTGAACGTTTCAGTAACTGCGGGTAATTTCAGCAAAGTTGGGTTTGATCTTTTTTATCAGCTGGAAAAAGATGTGGATGGGCAGGCGCAGACCGTAGCACTCGCTAAAACAGGAATGACCTGCTATGATTACAGCAAGAAAAAAGTAACCGCAGTTCCGGATGAAGCGAAAGCGGCGATGACATTATAAAGTCCCTGCTTACTTATTCCATATTTCCCAGCTTTCATCTGCCTGGATCTTCAGCATATCAGCGCCATTTTTGATTACAGCCCCTTTCTCCTCTCCCATTTTCAGGAAAAGCGTTTTATCGGGGTTATACACCATATCGAACAGGTAATGCTTTGGCGTTAATGCTTCGTAAGGGATAGGAGGTGCTTCGGTGATATTGGGATACATTCCCAATGGAGTAGTATTAACGATCAGTGTATATTCCTGCATAATGGCGGGTGTAAGCTGCTCATAAGAATAATTGTGTACACCCGGTTTTCGGGAAACATAGTGGTAAGCCAATCCCATTTTCTGCACAATGTATTGCACCGCTTTTGACACACCACCGGTACCCAGTATCAATGCTTTTTTATGATGAGGCTGCCATTGTTCCAGGAGTGAGCGTTCAAAACCGATCACGTCGGTGTTATGCCCTTTCAGTTTTCCATTCCGGATATCGATGCAATTACAGGCCCTGATAGCCTTTACCAGCTCATTTTCCGAGTGCAAATAAGATAATACCTGTTCCTTGTAAGGAATGGTCACGTTCAACCCGCAGAGCTCAGGATGCTTCTTTAATAATTGAGGAAGATCTTCGATAGAAGAAATAGGGAACAATTCATATTGGCAATCTTTCAGTCCTTCACGCTCAAACTTTTCCGTAAAATATTTTTTGGAAAAGGAATGTGACAACGGATAACCAATAAGACCATATAAACGCATCAGGAACCTTTTTTATCGAGAAACAAATTGAATGTATCGCCCCTGAGGCCTATTCGCATCGCTTCCATGGCAATCACTTCAGAAGGTGCAATATTTCCCAGGTTCACATTGCAACCAAGCAGTTCGATAAAGTATAATTGCTGTGCTTTTTGCGGAGCTTCCCAAATGATCTTATCACCGGGGATCTGCGTAAGAATCTCCTGTACCAGACCTTCCCTTACTTCACCACTGCCGCGGTAGATGCCCACATTACCTGCTTCACGTGCTTCAGCGATCACATAGGTAGCGCCTGCATCCAGTTCCGCACGCATCAGTTCGATCCATTTATAGGGAGGAATAATATGCGCTGCATCTTTACTTCCCACTTCGCTCAGCACCACGCCATGCTTTGTAAGCTTTTCGATATATCCGCATTTCTCTGCATGTGGAATGGTGATGGAACCATCGCTCACTTCCATGTATTCAATACCATAATCTTTACAAACAGCTATATAATCATCAAATTGGTTGCGGATCAGAAATGCTTCAAAGAGCGTGCCGCCAAAATAAACGGGAAGATCATAAGAGCGGTAGAGTTCAAGTTTTTCCCTCAGGTTGGGCGTTACATATGATGTTCCAAAGCCCAGTTTAATAATATCTATATGGGGATAAGAAACACTTAAGAAATTCTTTGCCTCCGTTAAGCTAAGCCCTTTATCCATTACCATTGTTATTCCAGCAGTACGTGGGCGCTGGTTACGGTCGGGCATCTGAGACAGGTTAAAATTCATTGTTTTTCAGATTTGATTCATAGAATGCGGGCTACACGGCCCGGGGAAAAAATCGGCGCAAAAATAAGGGAAGATAAAATAAAGAAGTTTAATGTTTAAAAGTTTAAAGGTTTAAGAACTGATCTTAAACCTTTAAACTTTTAAACATTAAACTTTCATATCGTTTTGTTCCGTTTGAACTTTGCGACAATATCCACAATCTGCTGGCTTTGCAGGCTTGCAGGGTTCAGCTCAAAAAACTTTTTCAGCATTTTTGGCGCAAGGGTCAATGCTTTTTCCAGTAAAAGCACTGCTTCCTTGTTTTTGCCTGAAGCAAGTAAGACCGCTGATTTATAAAAAAAGAAAACAGGCTTGTCATTCGTCGATTTTAATGCAGCATTCACCTGGTCAAGCGCTTCATCCATCAGTTCTGCTTTGTACAGGCAACGTATCAGCGCTTCCCAGCCTGCCACATTTTTGGGCCTGATGCGAACGGCATTGGAAAAATTCTGAATGGCATCCCTCACCAGCCCCATTTCCATTTTACATTCACCCATCAGCAGAAAATATTCAGGCTGGAGGCGCTGTAGTTTCATGGCTGTATCCAATTGCTTCATACAACTCTCCCACTGCCCCTCATTAAAATAAGTGCAGGCTATTTTGTAAAAGAGTTTGCTGTCTTCCTGGTTCAGGTGGGAAGCTTTGCGATAATAAAACCTGGCCTGTGCATAATTCCGTAAGCGGTCGTAACAATGGCCAATCGCTTCATAGATCACTACTTCGGGCTTGGATAATTCCGTTACTTTCTCCAGCGCTTCAATCGCTTCCTTGTATTTGCGAAGGCGGATATAAGCATCGCCCATATTGCGGTAAGCGTAATCGAATTTTTCTTCGATAGTGATAGCGTACTGATATGCATCGATCGCTTTTTCGTAAAGTTTCAATCCCTGGTAAGCTGCAGCGAGATTGAACCAGGCCAGTTCATTGTATGGATGTTCATCAATGATCTGCTGATGCAGGCGGATGCTTTCTTCATTTCTTCCGGTAAAGTCTGTCCAGAAACATATTTTATAAAGGGCTTCTTCATTGGTAGGTTCCTGCTCCAGTATCATTTTCAGGCAATCGAATACCTTATCAAATTCTTCATAATCGTCGTACACATCGCCGAGCTCAAACAGCAATTCGATCCTTTCTTCACCTTCAAAAATATGCAGGGCTTCTTCGAGCAGGGCCACAGCTTTGGCTTGCTCGTCGAGCGCCAGATAAGCATCTGTTTTTAAGATATAGAGGTTGATATCGTTGCTGTCCAAAAGGGCAGCATGATCGAGTATGTCCAATGCTTCGCGGTAATGGCGGACAGTGAGCAGTATATCGGCTTTCCGGATCAGGAGGGCTGCCGAATAGGGATATTGTTCAATGGCCATATCGGCGGCTTCCTGGGCCTTGGGCAATTCTTCTCTTTCCTCGAAATAGGAGATTATTTTCTCAAACGATTCTTCCTCGATAAAGGAAGAAGAGCGGCCATTCCTTAGGTTTTCATACTGACGGAGCAATTCCCGCATCTGCTCCCGGTCTTCCTGATAAGGGTTCTCTTTCATGATTCAGGTGGGGTTTTAGGGATGTATAAAAACGAGGCAAGTAGAGCGTGGCAAGCCTATTGGCTATTATTATCAACAAGTTATCTTAAAAAAAACAATCCCCGCACCATTTTGTTTCCCCAGATGTGCATAAGTGACAAAATATTTTTTTCGCAGAGCTGTAACAATTTCGCCTTTTACCCGTTAAATAAGTACTAAAATTCTTGACGAGCGGTTTGCAAAAAGTCCTTTTTTAGTGTTAAATTTGCGTTGAATTGAAAACTAACTCTTCCATATTAAAAGCTGCGAGCAGAAAATTGGGCCTGTCGTTTTTACTGGCTGCCACTGCTGCTGTTGCATTTGCGACACTGGGAGATGGTAAGATCAATAAAGACAAACCCCGCAAATTATTGCTTAACAACAAAGTTTCTTCTATCAAACCCGGCTCTTTCTCCTTACAGACCGGTTACACTTTCCGTGGAAGCCAGGTGATCAATGAAGAAGAAACCAAATATATCAACCTGAACTCTACTGTGGTAACTTATCAGCAAGGCCACACTGTCTACACTCTTCCAGCCCGGAAGAAAGTAACCCTCAATCTGAACTCCCAAAAGAACCAGGTTCCGAGCGCTACTGTTAATATTAATTTCTAACTCCTTTCATCAATTCCTTCTCCCAAGGCTTCTCTTTATTTATATCTCCTTTAATCAGACTCGATTCGCATAATTGGCTCCCATTCACATAATTCGTACTATAAGCCAGCCTTACTCTCCTCATACGTCATCACCCTATACCCTGATTTCGGTGTATCAAACTTAGCCGCAGGCACCAGGTTAAAATTGATACTGGAAACTGTATAGGTCACTTTCTGCTTGCCCAGATTGGCCTCGTATTGCATGGCCAGGCCTGGCAGCGCACGGTTCAGGTATTGGAAGTCTTTATTCACCGGCACCAGGTCCTTCGTAAAATAAACCGTAAAGCTGCTACCATCGGCCAGTTTACCGATTGCCTTCTGACAATTATAACCAGAAATGGTCTTGAATTCGTTCTCGTAGGTGAAGTCCACCCCTTCATATTTCCTGTTCGACTCTTTCCAGTCGGCCGGGCTCAGGTTGATCATATATTTCTGCTCACCATATTCCTTCAAAATGGTCACATTTCCAGTCTTTCCATCGATGATGGTCGATTGGGTGCCCAAAGAACTGATCATCTCAGAACGGCTGGAATTGCCTTTAAGATATATAACGCTCACAGCTCCATCCAGCAGGTCGGCTGCTTTTGGTGTAGCATTATTGGTATTGATAACGATATCATAGGTGATAGTCGCTTCTGTCAGCTTCCGTTGAGCTTCAACAGTTCCGGCTGAAAGCAGGGAAAAAAGCACTACAGCGATAAAGTAAATTCTTTTCATATTGATACCGTGTTAGTTGGTAGATAGACGCTCCAAAATAGCTAATAAGTTGCGACGGATAAAAGTTAAAATTAAAAAGCCATTAATCAAAGGGGTAGCCGTTAGCTGAAAGCATTTTCCATTGTCACCCCCGCCCTGGTTTCGTAAGATAACAAGTGTAGTACACTAAGAGCCGGGGTGTCGGGGACGTTGTAGTTACCCCGGCGCTTATATTATTTTAAATAGCAGGGGTGCAGAACCCGGGCCCCGGTGACAAAGGGTAATGCTT
>JBQCHL010000007.1:0-209821 GCA_051954695.1 Chitinophagaceae bacterium | reverse complement strand
AAGCGGATAGCTGCGTTTTTGCGACTGGTACGTTGGCCCAATTTGGTGTTTATTGTGCTGACGCAGGCCCTGTTCTATTACTGTGTAGATGTGTCGTTATACGGCTCTTCGTTTCCTTCTTCTAAAATGATATGGCTAATTATAGCATCGGTATGTATTGCAGCCGGTGGTTATATTATCAACGATTATTTTGATATCAATATTGATGAGGTGAATAAGCCACGCCGCCTGGTGGTGGATAAATTTATCAGCCGACGCTGGGCTATTGCCTGGCATTTTATCTTAAGTGCAACAGGTGTTCTCCTTACCATGTTGGCCCTGCCTATACTGGGAAAATGGTACCTGATAGTTGCAAATATGCTATGTGTATTCACACTATGGTTTTACTCCACCACATTCAAACGGAAATTGCTGATAGGGAATGTGCTTATCTCATTGCTGACGGCCTGGACCATTCTAATAATATTTTTTTCTAAGGTTTCTGTAGTCGATGCATTTGATGCTAATCATCCCGGGCAATCCAAATTGTTCCGCTTTGCTTTTCTCTATGCTGGCTTCGCCTTTATTCTTTCTTTGATCAGGGAAGCCATTAAAGATATCGAGGACAGGGATGGGGATGCCCGTTATGGTTGCCGCACCATGCCGATCGTATGGGGTGTGAACACGTCAAAAGTCTATATTGCTGTCTGGCTGATCATTCTCATCGTGATACTCGCTGTGGTGCAGGTCTATGTATTACAATTTCAATGGTGGTGGGCTGTGGCTTATTGCGTTGTATTTATCATCCTGCCCCTGCTTTATATTCTCTCAGGATTGTTTAAAGCTACAGAGATCAGCGATTATCATCGCCTGAGCTCACTTACTAAAGGAGTAATGTTTACCGGTATCCTTTCTATGATCTTTTTTTACTTTTATATATGAACCCGATCATCCTGGCTTCTCAATCGCCCCGGCGCAAGCAATTGCTGGAATGGGCAGAAATACCTTTTGAAATAGTAGTGAAAGAAACTGCAGAGACATTCCCTGATTCATTACCTGTAGAAGAAGTACCTGTATATATTGCACGGAATAAAGCCCTAGCTGTTCAATCCTCCGTCGAGATCGGCAGGGTGATTTTAGCCGCTGATACTGTGGTCGTATTAGGTCAGCAAATAATCGGTAAACCAATTAACCGGGAAGATGCCATTCGTATTCTTTCTAAGCTGTCGGGCAACCAACACCGGGTCATTACTGGTGTAGTGATCAGGCAGGGTGAAAAGGAAACGGTTTTTGCCGATATCACGGATGTGTATTTTCATTCACTTAGTCGGCAGCAGATCGAATTCTATGTTGACAAGTACAAACCTTATGATAAAGCCGGCGCTTATGCCATCCAGGAATGGATCGGTGTAGTAGGCATTCAGTCTGTTTCAGGCGATTTCTACAATGTGATGGGACTTCCTGTGAGCAGGGTGGTAAGAGAACTGGAAAAATACAAATGATCCCGGTGATTTTCCCTTTATAAACTGTTGTAAAAACAATTGCTGCTGATTGCAGGCTTTCTACTTTGGATCCCTTAAAAGGGATTTAATGACGGAAAGATTATTGCAATATATCTGGCAGTTCCAGCATTTCAACCGGCATCATCTCACTACAGTGAATGGAGAGATGGTATATGTGTTCTCTCCCGGCATATATAACACCAACCAGGGGCCTGATTTTTTTAATGCCCGCGTAAAGATCGGGCCATTCACCTGGTCTGGTTCGGTAGAGCTGCACCTGCGTACGTCTGACTGGAATAAACATGCTCATGAATATGATCCGCATTACAGCAACGTGATATTGCACGTGGTATGGGAAGATGACGGCCCTGTAAATGACCTGCCTGTGCTGGAATTAAAGCATCGCATACCGAACATACTCCTGCAGCATTATCAATCATTGCTGCGATCAACAGCTTTTATTCCCTGCGGAAAAAAGATCACCAGTCTCGAAAACCTTGCCTGGCAAAGCTGGAAAGACCGGTTGCTGGCAGAGCGCCTGTTGCGAAAAGCAAGCATGACCGGTGCTCTTCTCCGTGAGAATAATTTTCATTGGGAAGAAACATTCTGGTGGTTACTGGCAAGAAGCTTTGGCAGCCGTCTGAACGCTGATTTCTTTGAAGCAGTAGCACGGTCTGTGCCACTGGCTTTACTGGCCCGGCATAAAAATCAATTGCATCAACTGGAAGCATTGCTGCTTGGGCAGGCGGGCTTGCTGAATGGACGATACGAGGAGGATTATGCCATTCTCCTGCAAAAAGAGTATCAGTTTCTCTATCGTAAATATCAGTTGAAACCTGTTCATGGCCAGCCGGTCTTCCTTCGGATGCGGCCGGTTAATTTTCCTACTGTGCGTTTTGCTCAATTGGCTATGCTGGTGCATCAAACCACCCACTTATTCACCAGGGTAAAAGAGGCAGTGAATGTAAAAGATATCCGTCAATGGCTGGATGTAACAGCCAATGATTACTGGCATTATCATTACCGCCTGGATGAAGCCAGTTCATTCCGCCCGAAGAGAATGGGAATAGCAATGACCGATTCAATTATCATCAATACGATCATTCCCATATTATTTACGTATGCACATTTTCACCAGGAAGAACCATTGAAGGAAAAAGTGCTGCAATGGCTGGAAGATCTTCCACCGGAATACAATACCATTATTGAAGGATATAAGCGGCTGGGCATGAACAGTCGTACAGCCCGCGACACACAAGTTTTGCTTGAACTGAAAAGCCAGTATTGCAGTCAGCGGAAATGCCTTGACTGTGCAGTGGGGAATGCGGTGTTGAGAAGAATAGATTGAAAGTGTTAGGTTGGTTAAGAGTATCGCAAAGGACGCCACGTTGTGCTCTTTGCGAAATCTTTGCGCCCTTTGCGATACTTCTTCCATCTGTATCACTATTTCTTCAAGATCGTCTTTGCCATGGTATTCTTGTCGGAACGGATATGAACGATATACATACCCGGTGCAATATCATCCAGTACTTTCACTTCCATCAACCCTGTGTAAGATTCAATGGTGTATTTTATATTGATATTCCTGCCCATTATGTCAGTCAGGATCACTTTTTCAGGCTCAACCTCTTTTGAGAACGAAATAGAAAAGCTGCGATCAAAAGGCATGGGGCTTATGACGAAACCGTTTTGTGGTAATGATGAAACGCGTACTGCTTTACTGTTGATGATAGTATTATCGGAACGAATATATTTGATCATATAGTAATTATATCCTGTCAGGGGGGATTTATCAATATAGTTAAAGGAAGCAGTGAGGCCTGCTGCAATAGGTATATTGCTGATGGGTGAATAATGGACCCCATCTGCAGACCTTTCAATGCTGAAAGCGCCTGCTTTCAATATATCCTTTATTTCCCATTGCAGTTTGTTGCCTGTAGTAACAGCTGAAACGCTGAGGTCAATAAACTTTATATCCAGCACACCAAGTGCATTGCATGAAACACACCCTGTCATTACCTGTGCAGCACCCCAGTTATTGGCCGGACAGCCACTGCAGCCTGAATAAGAACTATGACTGGCAGACAGGCAGGCATATAAATTAGCATTATCGGTCAACCTGTTATTGAAAATAGAAGTCTGTGCAACTGATACGCATCCTGCACCAGATGGTACAACATAGCTGTTGCTTGTTTTATTGATCAGGATATTCATTCTCATTATACTTCCGCCGCCAAGGCAAACAGAAGAAGGGGAGGAGTACTGATCGGTGATAACGCCACCAAACTCTGCCAGCCCTTTATTCACAAACCAGGAATATGCATTGTTGATCACGAAATACTGGAAGGGCACGCGGAAGATGGATGTTGAAGTGGCATTGATGATAATATTGGGCGTGCTTGCAGTAGCACCGTTATCAAGTGATAAGTTGCGCTGCACATCCATGGTGCCATAGTTATAGATCGCGCAATTGCCATTCAGGGTAAGCCCCGAACCAATACCGGAGCCGATAACAAATCTTGCGCCCGGGCGAACGAATATCGTGCCGCTTGTCATGTAAAACTTATCAATGGTAAGGTCGCTGCAAACAACAAGGGTTCCTCCCTGGATGGTAAGACTGTTTAAGGTTGCAGTGGGACCGTAATACCATTTGGTAGTACCTGCATTCAGGGTTTCATTATCTGCCAGGGCCGGCTCTGCACCATTGCAGGCCGGCGGTGGCAGAGCCGTAAGGCATTGAGTGAAACAAGGATTGGACAAACAAAATAATAGCAGGAGAAAGAGCAGGTGGCTTTTCATCATACATTGTGTTTGGTGTGTGTATCACCGGTGAATTCGGATTTCACCGATAACTGGTATTGGATGTTTACAAAACCAAACTAGACAAGTAAAAAGAGCGTTGCAACTCTGAATGCAGCAACTGACCGGATTTGTGTATGAAATGCAACAAATAAAGCACGAACGAAAATTGCAGGAAATGCAGACCGGTTTACAAAAAATGGCCGGGTCATTTTCCCAGCCATTCCTTAAAATCCGTTACTCTTTTTCTGCTTACGACCACTTCCTTGTCGGCTGCAGGAGAGAGATAAAGCTTTAGGCGATTGCCGAAATAAGAATGAATTTCTTTTACTGTTTGCAGGGATACAATATAGGAGCGATTGATCCGGAAGAAAGATTCAGGTGATAAAATGTTTTCCAGTTGCTCCATCCTGTATTCCAGGAGGAACTTCTGGTTATCGAATGTTTTGAAGAAAATAAAACGTTCCTGTGAAAAAAAATAAGCGATCTGGTTAACGGGAATGGAAACAAGCTTCTGTCCTTGCTTAACCAAAAACCTTTCTTTGAAATTACCTGCTGCCACAGCCTTGCCGCCATTGCCCCAGTACTGATCGAAGTTCAGCAATCGTTCTTCAGTACCTGGGATCTCATTCAGTATATGACGGATGGTTTTATAGCGGAATGCTTCGAAGTTATATGCCTCGGTAGTGGTGGAAAAAGTGACAATGGCTTTCACATCGCCGCGCCTTTTTTTCTGCACGCCGGCAATCATGCCTTCATTAGCCAATATCAAATCAGGAATTTTATTACGGGTCAGCCACTCTGCTGCCGCAAACATATTCTCTGTTACTCCTACTACCTGGATGGATTCATCAATTTCATGGAGCAAATCCTTGATCTTTTGTACCATCCCTTTTTCGTATTCTATCACCAAGACGTTCATATCATCCGCGTTATCTGCCAAGAAAAGCAAATTTTCGGATGATGCTGCTATAAATTAAAGGATATAAGCACCAATTGCCCAAAGTACTGAATGAATTGCTGGTCGGGTCGAAAGTCCTTAGCCAGGAGCTTGTATTACCTGAAAACAAAAACAAGCTTTAGAATATCCTAAAGCTTGTTTAAATAATGGTAAGCGTCCGACTCCAGACTTTCGACTAAAGACTCCTGACTCAAGCCCAACTCCCCCAATCCACTTTTACCTCAATATCCGGGTGAATGCTTTTAGCAACCGGGCAGGTATCGGCAGTACGTTTCAGGATCGTTTTTGTTTTTTCGTCGATATCGCGGAGGGTTTCAGGTATATGAAATGTTAATTCTATACCGCCAACACGGCGGGGATCCGATTTCATTATTTTCAATACATCCACTTTCAGATCGTTCAGGTCAAAGCCCATGGTGCGGGCCTTGATGCCCATAACGGTGGCCATACAAATGGCCAGGCTGGTTGCCATCAGGTCGGTTGGAGAGAACCGCTCACCCTTGCCGTTATTGTCTGTAGGGGCGTCGGTTTCAAAAAAAGAGCCGCTTTTCAAATGAGTGCAGGTGGTGCGGAGATCACCGTTGTAAACTACTGTAGAGGTCATTTCAATTTTTGCCCTAAATTTACGTTATAAGCAAGAGTAAATCTCTTGGTAATTTTAATTAAATAGAAGAATCTGTGAAGAAACTCAGCCTCTCCGCCGTAGTTATACTGTTTGCGATTGCAGCCTTTGCACAGGACAGAAGAATAGAAAGGAATGAGAAAAAAGAAGCCAAACGCCAGAAGATAAATGAACTGATGCGCCAGGCTGAAGAAGGAGTGCTCGTTTATCACAAGCAAAGTACATTTGGCATTCAGCTTCGCACAAACGGTTATGGTGCATTTTATGAATTTGGTAAAATGAAAACCAGCCGCAAGACCAATTTATACCGGATAGATTTTGCTGAAATAAAAGAGAAGAAAGAAGAAAAATCGCTGGGGGGGAGCTTCATATTTGGAAACCCATATATATACGGGAAAATTAATTACTTCTATCCCGTCACACTCGGCTTCGGTCAGCAATATATTTTTGGGCAAAAAGGAAATAAGAACGGCGTGGCCGTTACAGGCGTTTATTATGCAGGGGTTGCCCTCGGCCTTCTCCGGCCTTATTATCTTACAGTAGATGATCCGCAACAAGGCCAAAGGGATATCAAGTATTCCTCAGCAGACAGTGCGCTTTTTATGGACCAGAGCGCCATTATTGCAGGCGGAGGTTTCAGCAAGGGTTGGGGAGAGATCAAAGTGAAGCCGGGTGCCTTTGCCAAGATAGGTATGCGTTTCGATTATGGCCGCTTTAATGAAACGGTTTCCGCCCTGGAAATAGGCATGAGCGCTGATTATTATCCCGGTAAAATTCCCATTATGGCAAGGCTGAAAGAAAGGCAGCTTTTCTTCCAGGGATATGTTGCCATTCTTTTCGGAAAGCGTAAATGAACCTTCGGGGGATTGTATTCGTTATCTTCCATAATCCCTCGTATTTTTGCATTATGACCGAACTTCCCGTTGTTTCCGCAACTAATGATAAAACCCGGGTAAAAAAACCTGACTGGTTAAGGGTGAAATTACCCATCGGAGAGAGCTATAAGCATGTCCGTAACCTGGTTGATACCCACAAGCTCCATACGATCTGTGAAAGTGGTAACTGTCCCAATATGGGCGAATGCTGGGGTGCGGGCACCGCTACTTTCATGATCCTGGGCAATGTATGCACCCGCAGTTGCGGGTTCTGCGCCGTAGCCACCGGCAGGCCTGAAGCCGTGGATTGGGATGAACCCCAGCGTGTGGCCGAAGCCATTTACCTGATGAAAGTGAAGCATGCGGTGATCACTTCCGTTGACCGTGATGAGTTGAAAGACGGCGGCTCCACTATCTGGTACAATACCATCAAAGCAGTTAAAGCACTTAACCCTGATACCACCCTGGAAACCCTGATCCCTGATTTTAAAGGCAAGAAGGACGATATCCAACGGGTGATCGATGCAGCACCCGAGGTAGTATCCCACAATATCGAAACAGTGGAACGCCTTACCCGCCAGGTGCGCATACAGGCTAAATACTGGCGCAGTATGGAAGTGATCCGCACACTGAAGGAAGGTGGAAGAAGAACAAAGAGCGGTATCATGCTGGGCCTTGGCGAAACCCGCGAGGAAGTGATACAAACCCTGAAAGATTTGTATGATAATGGTTGCGATGTGGTCACCATTGGCCAATACCTGCAGCCTACACAAAAACATTTGCCTGTACAGCGTTTTGTTCATCCCGATGAGTTTGCTGAATATCGCGAGGTTGGTTACAACCTCGGCCTTGACTATGTAGAAAGCGGTCCGCTGGTGCGTTCATCTTATCATAGCGAACGTCATGTGTTCCCGGGGTTAGGGCAGAAAGAATGGGAAATGGCGAAGAGTGCTCCCATAATTTCATAATTATTTTCTGAATTAATATTTTTATTCTTTGTGCTCTTTGTGCCTTTGTGGGAGATAATTCCCACAAAGAGCACAAAGAATACTTTATTTTGTGGAGACCCTATAAAATGAATGCCTGATGAAAAAAATCATTTGCTTCGCTCTGCTCATTCCACTGGTTTCTGCATTCTTTACAGTAAAAGCTCAGGAGAGAGCCTCACTGAGATGGATAAAGGCGAATTCATTGTTTGGATCGTTGCCATCTTCTGTTCATGTTTATTCATCACACGATCCACTTGATGGAAAGCCCAGTATCGCCTATTATGTGATCGCTGATCTTTCTGATAAAAAACTTCATTTCACTGTAGACACAACGCTGGGAAGAAGACTTACACCACTTCAATTCTATAAGAAAAATGAGCAGCCTGCAATAGTAGTGAACTGTACATTTTTTTCTTTTGCAACCAACCAGAATCTTAATACAGTAATAAAAGACGGAAAACAGGTGGGGTACACCATCCATACAATTGCAGGCAAAGGAAAAGATACGCTTACTTATCGTCATCCCCTGGGTAGTGCTCTGGGTATTACTGCCAAACGCAAAGCTGATATTGCCTGGTTGTATACCGATTCATCATCCAGATGGCCTTCTGCCTGGGATTACCCTGTAGCATTCCGTAAAGATTCCAATGCCGCTTTCCATATTTCTTATAAGGAAATGAAAAAGATACTGCCTGCTGAGGAAAGTTGTGTTCCTTCAGGCAAAGTGTTTAAAAAATGGAAAATGGAAACTGCTGTTGGCGGAGGACCTGTATTGGTAAAAGATGGAAAGGTATGCATCTCCAACAATGTTGAGCTGAAATTTACAGGTAATGCTATCAACGACAAGCATCCGCGTACTGCTATGGGTTATACACGCGACAACAAACTTATTATTCTGGTCGTTGAAGGAAGAAATCCCGGTATTGCAGAAGGGGCTACATTGATACAGCAGGCAAAGATACTTGCAGACCTCGGCTGCGTAGAAGCGCTCAATCTAGATGGTGGCGGCAGCAGTTGCTTGCTGGTAAACGGCAAAGAAACGATCTTGCCTTCCGATAAAGGCAATCAACGTCCCGTTCCCGCTGTATTCATCATCAAATAATTTTCACTCAAATCAACCTGGTCCATTCGCGCCATTGGCACCTATTCGTATCATTCGTACTCACTCCCATACCAATGCACTAGCTCCCAATATCGCGGCATCAGATTCCCTTAAATGACTGATCAGCAATTTCACTTTATTCTGGAACACCTGTATCAGGTTAGCTTCCATATGTTCGCGGGTGGGTTTCAATATGAGGTCGCCGGCTTTGGTAAGGCCGCCGAATAAGATGATCGCTTCGGGGCTGGAAAACATTACTGCATTGGCCAGGGCCACGCCAAGTATGCGGCCTGTGAATTCATATACGTGACGGGCAAGCCCATCGCCCTGTATCGCCGCTTCATATACTTTTTTGGAATCGATCTCTTCCTGGGGAATATTACGCAGCACACTGGGTGTATCGGTAGTTTCCAGCAGTTCCAGTGTTGTGTAGCGAACACCGGTAGCGGAAGCATAGCTTTCCAGGGAACCTTTTTTGCCGGTGCCGGGGTGCAGCCTTCCATCGGGAATGATGATCGTATGACCGAGTTCACCAGCAAATCCATCATGACCATAAATAAGCTGGCCATTGGCTACAATACCGCTGCCCACGCCGGTACCAAGCGTGATCATGATAAAATCCTTCATGCCTTTGGCAGCACCATACATCATTTCACCGATGGCAGCCGCATTGGCATCATTGGTGAGGGTAACAGGAAGTTTGAATTTGTTCTCGATCAGTTTAGCCAGCGGCACGATCCCTTTCCAGGGCAGGTTAGGGGCGTATTCGATAGTGCCGGTGTAGTAATTGCCATTGGGCGCACCAACGCCAATACCCTTCATCCGGCCAATGCCCCCTGCTTTGTCAATGAGCGCTGACAAAGCTGTATACAACTCATCTATAAAAGTACCTACTTCTGCATGCTTCTTTGTAGAGATCTCATCCGAAAACAAAAGATTACCATCGCGGTCCACGATGCCAAACTTGGTGCCTGTTCCGCCAATATCAATCCCGATTGAAAGAGGATGCAATGTTGAAGTTGATGCTGATTTAGCTGCTGCCATGTTATTGGTTTTAAAAATAAGCCCCGTTAAATTACTAACGGGGCGATAAATGTACGAAGGAATGAATTAATGTCCACCACCACTCACGCTCACTTCTGCGTCATAGTCGATACCCTGATCTTTCAGAATACTTTTCACCTTCCATGCATAGAAAGCCAGGTAAGCAAAACAAAGCACACCTACAATATAAGACCATTGAATGCCCAGCAGATCATTGGAAGCCAGGAGGCCTTGCAGCAGGCTGATAACGCCTCCACCCATGATCATCATGATCAGGAAGCTGGCGCCCTCATTGGTATGTTTTCCAAGACCGGCAATGGCCAGTGTGAAGATACAGGGCCAGAGAGTGGAACAGAAAAGACCTACACTGATGAATGCGTATACGCTGATCATACCGTCGGCCAGGATACCGATCAGCAAGGCTGTGATACCAAGCAGGCTGAAGATAAGCAGTTGCCTTGCAGGGTTGCCTTTGCTCAGGATATCACCGATAATGATGACCAGGATCACTGCAGCATAGATAAAGAAAGGAGTAACATCGTGATTGGCGATCGTGTTTACAAGAATGAAAACGCCAAAAGCAATATAAGGCATCAGGAACCGCAGGATCTGTTTGGCGCCTTTTGAAATATCAAATGCACCTACAGAAGCTGTCCACCGGCCGATCATCAGGCTCGCCCAGTAAAGCGAAACATAAGGAGCGATCTTATCAGTAGGAGTATTCAGGTGTTCTTTCATGAATTCAGGAAGATTGGCTGCTGTACTCACTTCCACGCCTACATAAATGAATATGCCAAGCATGCCCAACAGCAGTTGCGGATATTTTAACGGGCCGCTGCGATGAGCTACTTTTCTGGAATCGCTTGCTTCTTCTTCTGCTACTTTATCCAACTCTATTTTGTTGGGAACAGAAGAGAACCGGAAAATAACGGCTACGATTACGAAAGCGAGACCCAGTATGAGATAAGGTATTTTGATACTTTGAATGCTGGCTGTTGCAGTGCCGCCGGTTACTGAACCAAAAATGGCAAAGCTGACAATCAATGGACCGATGGTAGTGCCGAAATTATTAATGCCACCAGCCATGCTCAACCGTTGGGCGCCTGATTTAGGATTGCCCATAATGATCGCTAATGGATTGGCCGCTGTTTGCTGCAAGGAGAACCCTAGTCCTACTATAAAAAGCCCGCTGATGAAAAGCAGGAAAGAAGATGTTTGTGCAGCAGGGTAAAATAAAAGGGTGCCGAGTGCTGAAATGATCAGGCCAAGAGAAATACCATTCCGGTAGCCGATCTGGTTAAGGATATCACCTCCTCTCGCTTTGCTGATACCAAAATAAATAAGGGAGCCGACCGTATAAGCAACATAGAATGCAAAAGAAACGAGTTGGCTTTGCGCCTGGCTTAAATGAAGGTTTTCTTTGAAAACCGGTATAAGGATATCGTTGCTGGCAGCAACAAACCCCCAGAAAAAGAACACTGTAACGAGGGTTCCGAATTGCGACCATTTTGTTTGCTGATTCATAGCAATCAAGAATTTTAAATTAATTAGGCCTCAAAATAGAAATAAATCAGGTAGCGAAAAATTTTTAATTATAAAAAGCCCTTAATGAAAAAAACCACTTAATTTGAAAGGAATTCTTCTCAGCTCAAATTTTTTGAATGGAAATTGTACACGTCGCGGCAGAATGTTATCCCGTAGCCAAAGCAGGAGGATTAGGGGATGTAGTAGGGTCCCTCCCAAGGTACCAGGCAGAATTGGGTCATGTGGCCAAAGTGGTAATGCCCATGTACCGCACCAAATTCCTGTATGATAATAACTGGGAACTGGTGCATGAAGGTGGCCAGCATCTCGGCTCTCACTGGTTTCATTACAGCATTATAAGGGAAAAGACCAATAAACTTGGTTTCGATCTTTACCTTGTTGATATCAATGGATTGCTTGACCGCGAAAAGATATATGGTTATGATGACGATACGGAAAGATTCGTCGCTTTCCAGATAGCTGTTTGCGACTGGCTTAACCACTGGCAACATACACCCAATGTGATCCATTGCCATGATCATCATACAGGGCTTATTCCCTTTATGATGAAATATTGCTATGCTTTCAAGGACAAGCTTGCAGCAGTGCCCAGTGTATTTACTGTACACAACGGGCAGTACCAGGGTTGGATCGGCTGGGACCGCTATTATTTTATTCCCGCTTATGATAGCTGGAACTGGGGAATGCTGGATTGGGACAATACCATTAACCCCATGGCTTCTGCAGTAAAATGCGCCTGGAAGGTTACCACGGTCAGCCATAGCTACCTGGAAGAATTACGTTATTCTGCCAACGGACTGGAAAATCTTTTCCATTATGAAATGGGCAAGAGTAGCGGCATACTGAATGGCATCGATACCAAAGTATGGAACCCTGAAACAGATAGTTATATTATCCGGAATTATGACAGGGAACTGGTAGAAAAAGGAAAGAAGAAAAATAAAAAAGAACTCTGCGGACAATTTGGACTTGATCCGGAGAAACCGTTGGTAGCTTTTATTGGCCGCCTGGTAGGAGAGAAGGCCGCAGATCTGTTGCCCGATGCGATCAGCCAGTCCATTTACCAGCATCATGGCAAAGCCAATTTTATAGTGCTGGGTTCTGGTGAGCCTAATCTGGAAGATGAGTTGGATCAGATGAAGCATCGCTTCAATGGGTATTTTAATTCCTATATAGGGTATAGTGAGGCACTCAGTCACCTCATTTATGCCGGATCTGATTTTCTGCTGATGCCCAGCCGTGTGGAGCCTTGTGGATTGAACCAGATGTACGCCTTACGCTATGGCACTGTTCCAATGGTGAGAAGCGTAGGCGGATTAAAAGATACGATCACTGACTTCGGCGACTGGCAGGGCTTCGGCATTCGTTTTGATCAGGCATCTGTAGGCGATATCACTTATTCAGTAGGAAGGGCAATCGATCTGTACATGCATAAGCCTGATCTGTATTCCTGGATGCGATCGCATATGATGACCATTGATCATTCGTGGGATTCTGCAGCACAACAATACATTGATCTGTACCAGTCATTACAAAAAACATAAGAATCAATATAAAAGTCATGCAGACAAATTGATTTTTTGCTCAGCTCTTTTTAAGTTTAATCGACATTATTTTTTTCAGGTGAACTTTGATTATTATTTCTTGTTTACCTTTTCCACCCATAAGTATGACCCTTAAAAATGTTTGCCTATGTCTATCTCTAAGGAAATAGTGAGCGTGATCCTTGGCGGAGGTGCCGGATCAAGATTATATCCTTTAACAGCAAGCCGCTCCAAACCCGCTGTACCTATTGCCGGTAAATACCGCCTGGTGGATATACCCATCTCCAATTGCATGAACTCTGGCATTAACCGGATGTTTGTATTAACGCAATTCAATTCTGCCTCACTCAACCGTCATATCAAGAACACCTATCATTTCAGCGCATTCAGTACAGCGTTTGTAGATATCCTGGCTGCCGAACAAACGCCGGATAACCCGACCTGGTACCAGGGCACAGCAGATGCGGTAAGGCAAAGCCTCCGTCATATTGCTCCTTTTGACAGCGAATATGTGCTGATACTCTCCGGCGACCAGCTTTACCAGATGGATTTCCAGGACATGCTGGACAATCATAAAAGAACTGGCGCTGATATCACGATAGCGACCATTCCTGTGGGCGACCGTGAAGCACCGGAGTTTGGTATTCTTAAAGAAGAAAAAGGACTGATCAAATCATTCATTGAAAAACCCAAACGCGAAGTACTGGCAGATTGGACAAGCGACACAGGAGAAGAAATGAGAAATGCCGGCAGAAACTACCTGGCATCAATGGGTATCTATATATTTAACAGGGAACTGTTGTTTGATTACCTGCAGAATGATTACCAGGAAGCAACAGACTTTGGTAAAGAGATCATTCCGCAATCCATTAATAAATGCACAGTGGCCAGTTATCAGTATGATGGTTACTGGACGGATATCGGTAATATCTATTCTTTCTTCGAAGCTAATCTCGGTCTTACCGATGATATACCGGAATTCAATTTGTTTGATAATACTCGCGCCATCTACACCCGTGCCCGCATGCTTCCGCCGGCGAAGGTAAGCGGCTCCACATTGATAAAAACGGTGATCGCTGAAGGTTCCATTATCAATGCAGCAAGAATGGAAAAATGCGTGGTTGGTATCCGGTCCCGTGTAGGGCATGGCTCTACTGTGATCAATAGTTATATCATGGGTAGCGATTATTATGAAACCCTGGGGGATATCGCAGAAGACCAGTCGAAAGGGGTCCCCTTACTGGGCATCGGCAACGAATGTTTTATCCAGAATGCGATCCTCGATAAGAACTGCCGCATTGGTAATAATGTAAGTATCAATGGCGGTACGCACCTGGAGAATACAGATCAGCCGCTTTATACCATCAAGGATGGTATTGTGGTGATCAAAAAAGGCGCGATCCTTCCCAATGGATTTTCTATAGGCGGGGAATGAATTTTGGTTTAAAAGTTTAAGGTTTAAGAGGTTTAAAAGTTTAAGGTTGGAAATAGTCCCGGACCTTTAAACTTTTAAACCTCTTAAACCTTAAACTTTTAAACGAACAAACCTTTTTTCTTGAAATGTGTACATGTTACATATTCTCTGTATCTTCCCTCCCGGGCGGAAGGCCGCCTGCCACCGTTTAAAAACAGCGATTGCTTATGTCAACTTCATTCACCGGCGTCAAACCCCGGTTAAGCCTGGCCCAGATCATCAACATGAGTGTAGGCTTTTTCGGCATCCAGTTTGGCTGGGACCTTCAACGTGCCAATATGGGCCGGATCTACGAAAACCTGGGCGCCCATCCTGAAGAAGTTCCCTTGCTTTTCCTGGCCGCCCCGCTTACAGGGCTGATCGTACAACCTATCATCGGTTATTTGAGCGACAGGACCTGGCACCCCCGCTGGGGAAGGCGCAGGCCTTACTTTATGATAGGTGCTATATTAAGCTCTATCGCGCTTGTATTCATGCCGCATAGCAGTGCTTTATGGATGGCTGCCGGTTTGCTTTGGATACTGGATACCTGCGGTAATATTGCTATGGAGCCTTTCCGCGCTTTTGTAACAGATAAGCTGCCCGATTCGCAGGTAAATCGTGGCTTTATCATGCAAAGCCTTATGGTAGGGATCGGTGGCAGTATCGCTTCTGCCTTGCCCTGGATCATGCGCAATGTTTTTGCAGTTTCCAATACAGCCGAAAAGGGAGTGATACCCGAAAATGTAAAATGGTCATTCTATCTGGGGGCCTTCTTTTTTCTTTCTGCTGTATTATACACGGTATTTACGACTAACGAATATCCGCCAACAGAAGAGGAGAAGAAAGACCTGGAAAAGGAATCAAAAAAAGGGTTTGCCGGTGGCGTGAAAGAAATATTCAGCGCTCTTGCCAATATGCCTTCGCAAATGAAAAGGGTAGCCCTTGTCCAATTCTTTACCTGGCCCGCATTGTTCCTGATGTGGTTTTATTATACCACTGCTGTAGCCATCAATGTATTTCATGGTGTAGACAATAATGATCCTGTATATGCCAAGGGTGCCGACTTTGCAGGTCTTACTCTGGCTTTTTATAATGTGGTCACTTTCTTTTTCGCTTTGATACTTCCTTTTATTGCAGATAAACTTGGCCGTAAGCTCACACATTCTTTATGTCTTTTGGTAGGAGCGTTGGGACTTATCAGCGTAAGCTGGGTGGAAAACAAAAATCTTCTTTTTGTTTCAATGGCGGGCGTAGGCATTGCATGGACCAGTATTTTATCCATGCCCTATGCGATGCTGAGCGGCAGCCTTCCCCGTAATAAAGTTGGTATCTATATGGGTATCTTCAATTTCTTTATTGTATTACCTGAGATCATCGCTTCCCTGGGCTTTAAAGGGATCATGAAGAATGTGCTTCATAATGACCGTATGCTGGCTATCCAGGTAGGAGGAGTGTTATTGATATTCGCCGCGATATTGTGTTATATGCTGGTGAAAGAAACCAGGAAGGGTAGTGAAGAAGAAACGATCAAACTGGAAATGGAAGAACAACGTTCGGTATAAGCCGATCAAAAACAATAAATAATAAGCACATGAAAAAGGCCTTTGCTTTTATCCTTTGTTATTTCGTAGTATTTGCCTGCATTGCCCAGGAGATGCATCTTTATCCGTCGAACTGGTTTACCGGTCTTAAGAATTCCAAACTCCAGTTGATCGTTCACCAGGAAGGTATTGCCAATAAAGTTCCTATGTACAAGCTTTCAGCAGCAGGTATGAAACTGGCTGATGGTGTTACGCTTAAAATGGTGCACCGGGTAGAAAGCCCCAATTATGTTTTTCTTGACCTCGTGATCGATAAAAATGCAAAGCCTGGCATGCGCACTTTCAATTTGGGACAGGTGCAGGTAAAATATGAGCTGAAAGCAAAACATTCCGGCAATGGCAAAACAAGAGTGCTTGGTGTTTCATCAAAAGATTTTATTTACCTGATGATACCCGATCGCTTTGCCAATGGCGATCCTTCCAATGATATCATCAAAGGCTATCGTGATGAAACGATTGATCGTACCAATAAATTCTCCCGTCATGGTGGCGACTTCAAAGGTGTGGAAGATCACCTGGATTACTTTAACCAGTTAGGGGTTACAGCCATTTGGATGACACCAGTGATCGAAAATAATGTGAGCCTGATGCATGAATGGGGAAACAATGTAGCCGGTTATCACGGATACTGGTTCACCGACCACTATGAAGTGGATAAAAGATTGGGTGGAAATGAAGGATACCGACAGCTCAGTGACGCTGCGCATAAAAAAGGCATCAAGATCATCCAGGACGCTGTGTACAATCATGTGAGCAAGGAGCACTGGTCTGTGCTTGATCCGCCTTCCGGCGACTGGCTGAATAACTGGCCAACATTCACCACTCCGCATCACCGCGAAGAAGTGCTGTTTGATCCATATTCATCTGCCCATGATAAAAAGATCATGCTGGACGGCTGGTTTACTGACCATCTTCCTGATCTCAACCAACGCAATCCTTTTGTAGCCAATTTTCTTATCCAGCATGCTATCTGGAGCACTGAGATGTTTGGAATAGATGGCTGGCGCGTGGATACCTATAAATATTGCGATGAGCAGTTCCTCAATAATGTCAACAATGCCCTGTATGCAGAATTTCCCGGCATTACAGTTTTTGGAGAAGCATGGGTGAACTCGGTTGTTGGCAATGCCTATTTTACAAAGAACAACCTGAACGCACCTTTCAGTCATAATGCCAATGGCGTAATTGATTTTCAAAGCTGCTTTGCCATGCTTTCTGCGATGAACCTTTCCAAGGGGTGGACAGAAGGGGTGAATAAAATATACATGACATTGAGCCAGGACCTTGTTTATAAAAATCCAATGAACAATTGCATCTTCATGGACAATCATGATATGGACAGGGTGTTTTCCGTGGTAGGAGAGGATTGGGATAAATTGAAAATGGGTTTCAACTGGCTGATGACCTTGCGGGGTATCCCCCAACTGTATTACGGCACTGAAGTGCTGATGAAAAATATGAAGACCACAACGGATGCGATGGTCCGTGAAGATTTTCCTGGCGGCTGGAAAGAAGACCCGGTCAATAAATTCACAGATGAAGGAAGAACAGCTCCTGAAAAAGAAGCATTCAATTATTTAAGTGCTTTAGCCCGTTTCCGTAAAACATCTTCCGCTTTGACCAGTGGAAAAACCATGCAGTTTGTACCAAAGGACGGGAACTATATTTATTTCCGGTATGATGCAAAGCAGACAGTAATGGTGATCTCCAACACAGGAGATAAGCCTGCAAAACCTGATTGGTCTGTGTATCAGGAAAGGACCGGTGGTTTCACCAAGATTAAAAATGTAGTTACAGGCGAGGTAAAACCTCTTGAAGGTTTTGAGATCAATCCGAAAGAAAGTTTTGTGTTTGAGTTGATGAAATAGATCCGTGTAGAATTGAACCGGCATTGTGCTTCTTCCTGCTGTACCTAAAAGGAGGTATTGCATTTTACCGACGGGAGTATTACTTTTCGGGGAACGTGTACCTATGATAAGAAGAATATTACTTGCAACGTTTGTTGCATTCATGACATTCCAGGTAAATTCACAGGATGGATCCGCTTTTTCGGAGACAGGCGATACCGGGTTTGCAGAAACCGTTCGATTTATCCAGCGCAAGATCCATTGCTGTTCCGTCCCCTTTTCTCCGTCTGTTAAACGAAAAGTAGACAGCATTTCAATTGTTGTCAGTGGTGATGTAACTCTCTATTATTCGGATAATAAGCCCCCGCAAACTTTTAACCTGCTGAAATTATATAAGGAGACGGATGAAAGTACAGGCATGGATACTATTTTAAATGGAAAGTATATCCAGTTTTATGTTAATGCTGATAAGATCAATCTTATACGTTTTGCGACTGCTGCTGATGCCCGGGAAGCATATATTGCTTTCCATAGATTACGGATCCTTTGTAAAAAGGAAATATTGAAATTTAATGATCACCCTCCGACGGCAACCTATTTTATAAAACGCGACGCGGTCGTAAAAACGGAAAATGAATTGTTGCTCAATAGTATCCGTTGTGTAGATAAGATGAAGGAAGGAGATACGGTTGTCAGCATCAGCAGCAGGGGTGAAGGTTGGCTGGATAAGGATTCATTACCTGTTGGCCAATGGAGTTTTTATGCGAGTGACGGGCGGGGTAAGGAGTTCCTTTTTAAGTCAGGTGTTTATTCCCGTACCGTACCTGCGATGTTTGAAGTGAAAAATATTGATAGCAGTGAGCTTTCAGAGAGATACCATCTTTCCTTTTGCACTTTACAGCAGGATCATGTAAAGACAGTCTCTTTTATTAAAGCAAACAACTGGAACTATTATCATCCTGGCGGTAGGTTATGGAAAACGGTGAATTACCTCGACAGCCAGATTCCCATTTGGACAAGCATTAGAGTTACCGATCCGGAAGATTACGCATCCTCCGCACTTGTTGTGCTGTTGAAAGAAAACCCTGATGAATGGACAAACGAGGACCTGCTAGGCGGTCATGATTTTTAGATCACAAATGCTAAAACCATTTTCTTTCCCCAGGCTTCCCCGCGGCTCAGGGCCTTATCCAGCAAAGTGAGTAGTTCTGTTTTGTTTGTTTTCTTCCCCTTGGTGGCAGGGGTCAGTGCTTTAGGTTCTACTGAGTTGAGCGCCTGCACTCTCGTAGCGAACCAGGTGGTATGCAGGCGCGGAATGCCGACGCCCAGGATCATGCCCGGTAAGCCATTGATGCTTTCGGGACCGCCATTTACCATTATCTCATCTGTATAAAAAGCAAATACAGCCACTGTATCATATAAGATCCCGATCGCTTTGCGGCATTCAAAGCCGGCAATTATCCTTGTGTCAGGTGTCAGTTTCCATTTGATTTTGGAGAGGCTGTCCTGTACAAGAAAGGTTTCTTCGAACACAGGTTTTTGAGAAGTGGTAGTGCCTGTAGTGTAATCATTATAAATGACATTTTCATCCGCAATGGGCTGCCACCACATACCGCGGGGCATTTCTGCTTCTTTTGTGCGTTTATACAATGAATGTTTGCCGTCACTGGTAAAATTGAAATAGCTGACCGTTTCTTTGGGCATATGATCTTTTACCTGCTCAAACCACTGCGGTTCTATTTCTTTCATCAATGGCCATATAGATACTGTTTTGGCAAATTCGATACTCACTTTGTCAAGGAATATCTGTTGCGCCTTTGCTGTAAAGGAAACAGCAAAGATGAAAAGGCTGATATAAATTCGTTTGTTCATCTTGTGTTGGTTATAGGATGAAATATCTTTTAGCAGTTATTTGGAGCCGGGCATTTTATTGAATGTCCAGCTAAGCTGAAGCAGGAAATACCTTGCCAGCCTGTCATAACGTTCTTCATTGATAAAGTTGCTGTTGATCGTCCGGTTAAAGCCAATATTCTTGTTCAGGATATCATGAGCGATCGCGCTAAGCCTGAGTGATTTGTCTTTCAGGAATTTCTTTGTCAGCTGTGCATTCCAGACAATGATGCTCACATTGTCATTGAATGTCGGTGTTTTCTGGCGGAGATTGAAATCTGCATCAGAATCGATCTCCAGGTTCCAGGGAAGTTTCAGCCATCCATTGACTCTTCCGCCATAAGACCAGTAGTTGTTATTGGCAGTAGGCCGCAGTGATGATTTGGACAGGTTGCGGCTGATATTGGGGCCAACATAAAAATTGTATTTGTCCTGTGCAGAATAACGAATGCCATAACCCAGTGAAAGGGTAGAATAAGTGTTAACATTCCGTTCCCCATTGATAAAGTTGACAGACCGGCCTCCATTTGCGCCGGGTTGGATTTCATGACTCAGTTTTTTGTCGCCCTGGCCAGAATTCCAAACGCTCCAGAAATAATAGTTGTAGTTGCCATTTACATTTATCGGGTAGTAGGTCCTTTTACCTGATTCAAGATCAACATCACTGAAATTAGTGATAGCATTATTGTTAAAAGTAACACCCAGGTTGGCAAAAGTGTATTTTCCACTCAGCACTTTGTAATCATTGAAACTAAGGCCAATGCTGTGATTGAACCCAACTTTAAGATCAGGATTACCAATATAGATATCTAATGGGTTACTGTTATTAGGCAGTGGCTGCAACTGGCTCAGGTTCGGCTGCACGGTATTACCACGGTAAGAGATGGAAAGACCTGATTGGTTAGTCAGTTTATAACCAAACTGTGCAGTGGGAGTGAAGCCTGTGAAGTTATATTTTGTCCTGGTATTCTGGTCAAGATTCTTCATATTAAGGCGGATGGCAGAAAGGCCTGTACCCAATACCAGGCGCAGTTTTTTACCCATATACCGGGCTGTCAGTGTTCCGCTGTTGGAAGTGGCATCCAGGTCGAAATTATTACTGAAGAAAGGATTATAGTCGGTGTATTTTCCATCCACATCTTTGTCGTAGCTATTGCGGTGGGAGTTGGAAACATTTTTATTGAAGCTGTACTCCGCCACCAGGTTCCATTCATTACCGAGCGGCTCGTTGTAAGTGATCTTAGTGCCGTAAGTAGTGGAATTGCCGGTATTGATCTTTTGCTGATCGGTAAGGTCTGTTGAATCAAGAGCATTGTTCTTATAAAACTTTGTAGTGGAAGTAAGTAAAGCAGTCGATTCATCTTCGATCAGGCCCAACCTCAAAGTTGCCATTAACTGGCGATTCTTTTTCTTGAACAATTGCTTATACGTAAGTGTATTGTCCAGTTGCTTTTTGGTAGAGTTGATTTGATTGAAGCGGTTGTTGTTATTTAAAAGAACACTGTCTCTAAAAGACTCACTATAGCTATCCGTATAGGTGTCTTTCAGTTTGTAAGAACCCGCTACAGTGTATTTAAAAGAGGTCAGTGAGTCAAGCTTCCATTCGTATTTTCCATTTGCTGAATGCTGTTGGGTCAGGCCTTCTGAGCGGGAGACAGAATTATTGGTAAGCGTAGTGTCTTTCAGCAAAGTTTGAGACAGGGTAGTAGTGGTATTCTTTGTACCAAGCCTGTTGTAGAGATAAGAGAGGTTCAGCTTATGCTTGTCTTCATTCCATTTATTGCCATACAACGCACCAACTGTATGTGCATTGGGAATGCCACGGAGATTCCAATCGTTGAACTCATTGTTGCCATCACCATAACTGTAATAATAACCACCGATCTCATCATACTCCATATCTTCTTCAACGCCCATCTTATTCCTTTCTTCCCAACCCAGGCTTCCGGTATTTACGTTGCTTTTGGTACCGTATACAGATATTTTCTGACTGCCCTTGAAATTGTTGAACATCAGCTTGCCATTGTGGAGCTTATCGAAGTTGCTGCTTGCTTCGGCTTTTCCGAAGTAACCTTTCTTGGCACTTTCTTTCAGTTTGATATTAATGGTCTTATTCCCGTCACCGGCTGCGCCGATGCCTTTCAATTGGTCCTGTTCTGTTTTGGTATCATACACCTGCACTTTGTCTACAGCTTTGGCACCGATATTTTGCGTAGCTATTGTTGGGTCGGCACCAAAAAATTCTTCACCATCTACCAGCACTTTATCAACCCTTTTTCCCTGTGCGGTTATTTCACCTTTACTGTTGACCTGCATGCCGGGAATTACTTTCAACAATTCTTCCACAGTAGCACCTTCACGTACTTTAAAACTGTCGGCATTGAATTCGGTAGTATCGCCTTTTATTTTGATGGTATTGTTGGCCCTTACGATCACTTCCTGCAATAAAAGGTTTTTAGGAGTGAGGGGGACCCTGCCAATATCCAGTTGCTGACCTGCAGGGATGGTTACTTTATCAGAATAATCAGCGAACTTGGGATAACTGACCAGCATGATGTATTCTCCACCATCCAGGCCATCAATGGTGAAATCGCCTTTTGTATCAGTGCGGGCATATTTCACCAGCACAGAATCGGAAGGGCGTAAAAGGGTAATTACAGCGTTCGAAAGATTTTTCTTTTCCAGTGTATCACGGGTGCTTCCTTTAAGAGATGATATTTGAGAGAAGGCTGTCTGCGAGGCACAGATCAGCAGGAAAGCATAGAGTAGTTTTCTCATTGGCGGTTTATATGGTTGGTGATGCAAAGTATTGATTAAGCTGGGTACGCAATTCAATATTTACATGAGTGACACAAAAATGCTGATTTCCGGTTATTTATTATAACCAGCAAGCTCTTCATCGTGTTAATATTTCAATAAAAAGATGTAAGTTGTAATCAGACGCACAATTCATAAAATTCCATACATAAAATATATGGCCAGCCAGAAAAAAGATATGGGAACTGAGATGAAAGGGGGAAATGGAAGAAATAACGAAAAGTTATTGTCGCCATCCGGAGAAGATACCACTCCCTCAAAATATGAAGAAACCCATTTTGTAGATACAAGTAAGCCTGTATGGACTTATTCCTTACTGAATGATGAGGATATCATCAATTTTCAGCAAGGCACACATTATTCCATTTATAAAAAATTCGGATCACATTCCCTGCAGGTAAATAATGTATGGGGAATGTATTTCTGTGTATGGGCTCCGAATGCTACCCGTGTGTCTGTGATAGGTCATTTCAATAAATGGGAACCACACCTGCATCCCCTTACCCCACGTTGGGATAAAAGTGGTATATGGGAAGGCTTTATCCCGGGCTTCAATCTTGGGGAAGCTTATAAGTATCATATCACCGGCTTTGAAGAAAGGGAAACAGAGAAAGGAGACCCTCTTGCTAATTTCTGGGAAAAAAGACCTCATACAGCATCCATTACCTGGGATATGTATTATGAATGGCACGACCAGGAATGGATGAACACCCGTCATAAACATAATGCACTGGATGCTCCCTGGAGTGTGTATGAAGTGCATCTTGCCAGTTGGCAAAGACCTGTTCCTACTGATGAAGAGAGTTACAATACATATGATCAGCTATGCGAACTGTTAGTGCCTTATGTAAAAGAAATGGGCTTTACACATGTCGAGTTCATGCCCGTAATGGAACATCCGTTCGATGGAAGCTGGGGTTATCAATGCACCGGTTTTTTTGCGGCCACTTCAAGGTTTGGTGATCCGCAGGGATTGATGCGTTTAATAGATGCTTTTCATCAACAGGGTATTGGTGTGATCTTCGATTGGGTGCCATCTCATTTTCCTTATGATGCGCATGGCCTGTATATGTTCGATGGCACGCATACCTATGAGTATGCCGATATGCGCAAGGGATTTCACCCGGATTGGAACAGTTATATTTTCAATTATAAAAGAGGAGAAGTAAAATCATTCCTGATCAGCAGCGCCCGTTTCTGGCTTGATCTGTTTCATATAGATGGCATAAGGGTGGACGCGGTGAGTTCCATGCTCAAACTGAATTATTCAAGGGAAGAAGGAGAGTGGGAGCCCAATGAATTTGGGGGAGATGGAAACCTGGAAGCGATCGCCTTTTTAAAAGATCTCAATGAAACTATCTTCCGCGATTTTCCCGATGTGCAAACCATTGCCGAAGAAGCCACTGACTGGCCGGGCATATCAAGACCTACCTGGCAGGATGGACTCGGCTTTGGCATGAAGTGGATGATGGGCTGGATGCACGATACATTGGATTACTTTAAACTGGACCCATTGCTGCGGCCTGGCTCACAGGATAAGTTCAGCTTCAGCATGATGTATTTCTATGATGAGAACTTTATGCTTCCTCTCAGCCATGATGAAGTAGTGCATGGCAAGAGCCCCATGCTCTATAAAATGCCGGGGGATGAATGGCAGAAATTCGCCAATCTCCGGTTGATGTATACATATATGTGGACTCATCCCGGAGCTAAATTGCTTTTCATGGGTGACGAATTCGGGCAAACCGTTGAATGGAATTATAAAACGGAACTGAGCTGGCCCCTGCTTCAATATGAGGGCCACCGGTTGCTGAAAGATTGTGTAAGCAGGCTGAACCAGCTTCTTCGTTCTGAGCCTGCGCTATATGAGTTACAATTTGATCCGGCCGGTTTTGAATGGGTTGACCTCGATCACCGGGCAGAATCAGTGATAGTTTATTGCCGGAAAGGAAAAAAGCAGGAAGATGATCTGCTGATCATCCTGAATATGACACCAGTGGTTCGGAACGACTGGGAAATATATATAGATGGAAAATTATATACGATGGAGTTGTTCAATAGTGACAGTTCGTCGTTTTGGGGTACAGGCACTGTTTTCAATCCCGATATCCGGGCGAGCCTGGTGGATAAAGATAAGTTAAGATACCGCCTGCAGGTAAATTTGCCTGCCCTTGGTGCGGTGATTCTCAAATAAATGGTCTATCTTTAATGTCAAATAGTCATGAATCAGCGTTCATACTATATTTAAAATCCTATTTTAGATCAAATCCGTTTTCCAATGATCCTTAAAACCCTACCCGTGCTGGGCGTTTTGACTTTGTGCAGTTTGGTGGCAGCATCCCAATCTTCTGTTGCACCTTCTGATAGTGCTTCTTATTTCCTCGAAAAAGGTTTACAAGAAAAAGCTAATGGCCGTAGGCTGGAGTCTTTCAAGCAATTTGAGAAAGCAGCCACTTATAATCCCAATAATAAAGCTGTAATTACGGAGTTGGCTTCTGCCAGCTTTGACATGCGCCGTTACCCGCAGGCAAGAGAGTATTACAAAAAACTGGTTGAGTTGGGCGATAACAGTGCAGCTACCTATAAGCAACTGATGACCCTGTCGTATAATCTCCGTCAGCAGGATGATGTGCTTCTATACGCATCCAAACTGAAACAGGCTGATCCTTCAGAAAAAGTGAGCTATTACATTGGTAAAATAAATTACGACCAGGAAAACTATGGTGAAGCGATCAAGCATCTGACCACTGCCGGCAAGGAAGATCCGCAAAATGCGGAAGTGCCTTATATGATGGCCCGCTGCTATGCTGATATGCAGAACTATAAACAAAGCATCCCTTTTTTCCAGAAAGCAATTGAACTGGATCCTTCAAAAAATAACTGGATATATGAGCTGAGCCTTATCTACTATGCTATTCATGAAGACAAGAATGCTCTGAAGTATATGCTGCTTGCTGCAGAAAAAGGATATAAAAGAGATAACGAATACCTGGAAAACCTTGGTATCGCTTACCTGAATGCCGGCGAACTGGAACAGGGTGTTTCCATCCTCGGAGAAATATTGAAGAAACGCCCCAGTGACATGAATATCCTCAACATGATGGCTGAAGCATATTATTTCAAAGGCAAATACCAGCAGGCAATGGATTACTGGGACCAGATGCTGGCTTACGATAAAGAAAATGCATCTGCTTTATACATGATCGGCATGTGTTACCAGAAAAAAGGAGAGAAGGAAAAGGGCCAGCGGCTTTGCGATAAAGCGATTGAAATGGACCCAAGCTTGGCTTCGCTGAAAAAGGAGAAGAAGTTACCGGGGGGGCTGTAGTTGAGTCGGGAATCTTTAGTCGGCAGTCGATAGTCGGGTTCTCAATATTATTAAACAAGCATTACGATAACGTAATGCTTGTTTGTATTTTAAGGTAGTCCGGACTACTGATTGCCGACTAAAAACTCCCGACTCATTTTACATTCGTTCGGGTACTTTGATTCCCAGTAGCGCCATACTTCCTGCAATTACATTACCAGTGAGCGCACTGATCTGTAAACGCAATTGTTTTTTCTGTTCGGATTCAGCATTCAATACAGAGTGGTCGGTATAGAAAGAGCTGAATGTTTTGGCTACATCGTATGCATAGATCGCTACCAGGGATGGGTTGTGGTCCTGGCAGGCTTGCTCTATGATGGTGGAGTATTGTTCCAGCAATACGATCAGTTCTTTTTCTTTGGGTAATAACTGGCCGTTGGCTTTACCGCCGATATGATCGGGCGATTCTTTGCGGAGGATTGATTTTATCCTTGCATGAATGAACTGGATAAAGGGGCCGGTGAAACCGTGGAAGTCGATGCTGTCTTCAGGGTTGAACACCATTTTCTTTTTGGGATCTACTCTTAACAGGAAGAACTTGAGTGCGCCCAGCGCGATCGTTTCATACAGTTCGTTCAGTTCTCCGGGGTTGAAGTCTTTTACCTTGCCAAGTTCTTCTGTTTTTTCGCGGGCTACTTTTTTTAATTCTTCGATAAGATCATCGGCGTCCACTACGGTGCCTTCGCGGGTTTTCATACGGCCGGATGGCAGCTCTACCAGGCCGTAGCTAAGATGGTAAATACCGTCTGCATAGGGTTTGCCCAGTTTTTGCAGAATAAGCTTAAGCACTTTCATGTGATAGTTCTGTTCGTCAGCGATCACATAGATGCTCTGGTCGTAATGGAACTCCTGGAATTTTTCTTCTGCCAGGCCGAGGTCCTGTGTTATGTATACGGATGTGCCGTCTTTTCTCAATACGAGTTTTTCATCCAGGCCTTCGGCTGTAAGGTCGATCCAGACGCTGCCGTCTTCTTTTTTATAGAATACCCCTTTTTTCAATCCTTCTTCCACGAATTCTTTTCCCAGGAGATAGGTTTCGCTTTCGAAATAGTTTTTGTCAAAATCGCTGCCGATCTTGGTGTATGTTTCATTAAATCCCTCGTATACCCAATTGTTCATTTTTTGCCAGAGGGTCCTTACTTCGGGGTCGCCGTTTTCCCAATCGAGCAGCATTCCCTGTGCGGCTTTCATGATGGGGGCGTTCTTCTCTGCATCCTCTTTGCTCATGCCATCTGCGATCAGCTTTTCCATTTCTTTCTTGTGCTCGGTACCAAACATCACATAATAATCGCCTACGAAATGGTCGCCCTTGATACCGGTAGAATCAGGGGTTGCTCCATTGGCAAACCATTGCCAGGCTACCATGGATTTGCAGATATGGATGCCGCGGTCGTTCAGGATAGCTGTTTTTACCACATCATAACCGGATGTTTTTAATAATTGGGCTACGCTCCAGCCCAGGAAATTATTACGGAGATGCCCCAGGTGCAGGGGCTTATTGGTGTTGGGAGAGGAGTACTCTACAATCACTGTTTTTTCCAATGGTCTTTTATGCCCAAGGTTCTTATCATTAAAAGCTGATTGCAGAAACCCTTTCCAGTAGGCATCCGCAATGGTCAGGTTCAGAAAGCCCTTGATCACGTTGAAAGCAGTGAAAAGCTCACCATGGCGGTTTACCAGGTATTCCCCGATCTCATTTCCCAATTGCTCAGGCGATTTTTTGAGGACCTTTACAAATGAGAAAAGCACCAGTGTATAATCTCCTTCAAATTCAGGTTTAGTGATATTGATCGTGAGATCTGCTTCCTGTGAATCGTGACTGTATAAATCTTTCAGCGCCTTTACTATCAGCGGCTTTACCTGTGTTACAATGCCCATCCTTCTGTATTTTTAGCCGCAAATTTATGAAAACCGGGCCTGCGAACCGTTAAACCGCAAACTTGTAATATTTTTACCCCACCATGAAGAAACATATTCATAGCGCTACCAGTTTCCTGCTCCCCCTCATAGATTTCTTCCACCCACCTTTCCGAAAGATCATGAACCTCCAAACTTTCCGGTATGCCGTGTGCGGAGGAGTGAATATGTTGCTGGGATTCCTGCTTTATTTGATATCATTTAAATATATTCTCCGGGAAAAGACCTTTCATTTTGGGTTTTATGCGCTGAAAGCCCACGTGGCCGCCTTATTCTTTTCTTTTGTCTTTAATGTTTTCTTTGGCTTCCTGCTGATGAAATTCGTGGTGTTCAGCGACTCTGACATTCCTGTAAGAAAGCAGTTTTTCCGCTATTTCACGGTCTGCCTGTTCAACCTGGCGCTGAATTACATCCTGCTGAAAATATTGGTGGAAATATTCCATATCTACCCTGTTATTGCACAGGTGTTTACTGTGATAGTGGTGGTGGTAACGAGTTACATTGCACAGCGCAATTTTTCCTTTAAGATCAGCACCCCGCCAGAGATCAAAGACTGAAATCAATAGTATCCATTTTTATAGCCAGCTCCCCAGTGCAATTGCTTCTGATCACCAGTGCCTGACCAAGCGGGTAAATGCCGATCAGTTGGATATCATCTATCCTGCCTTTGCTGCTGATGCCTTTTACCCATTCCTGGTTCAGTTGCTGGTTAATGCTCAGTTTGGCGCTGTCTATATAGGTAGTGAGATCAAACCGGGTTTGCCTGGCCACTTCATTAATGATCTTTCTGCTGAATAACCATTCGGCTGTTTTCAGCAAAGCATCTTTTGAGTAAATATCAAAATCGATATTCTTTACTTCCAGTATATGTGTTTCGGGCGTGTACACCGGTTTGCCTGTTAAATAGATCGTTCCATTGTCGGTGCCGCCGAAATCAATTTTGATAATGAGTTTTTCATTGCCTGAACCATACAGTTTGCAATCCCTGATGATGAATTTTTTCCTGACAGGCCCTTTGTTGAAATCAAATTGCTTGTCTACCAGTTGACGGTTCATGATATTGCTCAGCGAATCATAATTAAGTGTTGCATCCAGGAAAACCGAGAACCCGCGTTGCCTGCCCAGCTCACCCATGTTGGGCACAGGAGTAGATGAAGTGGATGGTTTTTCAAAGCTTACCACTGGTCTTGCCGCCAGCCCAAGGTTTACATACAATGAATCGTCTTTTGCATAAAGGTTATTGATCCGGATCTTCTGTGGATTTATCTGCAGCCATCCCATTTCATATACACTGTATGCTTTGGACAATTGGTCCCAGAGTAGCTGGAATTGCGGCCGGAGGTCTACATTCCCATAGGTCCGTTCCATTACGGCCTTGGTGGTATCAAGCTCTTCCTTCAGGCCTTTGATCACCTGTTTGGTCACATCCTGGCCCCAGAAGCATACTTCGCATTTGTCCAGCGCCTGCGGCTCATTCCGTTTAATGGCCAGTTTGATCCGGTAATCCGGTTGCAGGCTCAGGGAGTTGCTGAAAGAGACATTTACGCGGCGTTCAGGTTCGTCAAAACCGCAGCGGCAGGGCGCTGTCCACGGAGATATAGCTCTGCCTGCCACGCACACACGGCTGGAGCCGATGATCTTATAATAACCGGTAAATGAAAGATTGAGGGCAGTGCCGGCTGCTTTCATTTTCAAAGGCCCGCGGCGGAATACATATTTATAGCGGGTGTCGCAGGAAGGCTGCACCCAGTCGTTGGGATAATTGGGCGAAGTGAATACTGTATCCACCTGTTTTTCTGCCAGTGCATAAACAGGCTGCAGGTTGATCTGTATGGGTATGTTTATTTCTGAAGAAGGTAATGAATCGAGTTTGAAATCAGTGCTGGCCAGCGAAGGTCTTTCAGGTTTTATTTTATGTGAGCAGGAAACAAGAAATGCTGCGAACAGGAGCAGAATAAAGCCTTTTTCTTTCATATTAATTTAAGCCGTTAACTACAAGCGATAAAAATAATAAAAGAAAACCGGTGGTCATATAAAATAAATGCTAATTCCCGGCGCTCTCAAAACTGAACACCCGGTGTATCAAAACCGCACACTTCCGTTCTGTGTGATGCTTTCTAACCATCTAATCCATAATGATTTGCAAAACCGGCATTTTCTTCGAATACAATCCGGTGTTTGTTTTATTTCCAAACACCGAAATTTATTTCATGCTTAAGAATTATTTGAAAATAGCCTGGCGCAATCTCCGGAAGAATAAGATATTTTCTTTTATCAACATCATGGGGCTTACCATTGGTATCACCTGTTGTATGATGATCTTTCTCTACATCATGAATGAGTTCAGCGTGGATACTTTCCATAAGAACGGGGACAATATTTACAGGGTTACAAGGTCTTTTGAAACCAGTACTTCTGCCAGAAAAGTCCCTTACCTGTCTGCTCCTTATGCAAAAGCGATGGAAACCGATTATGGAGAACACCTAAAACAGATCGTGAGGGTGCTGCCTTCCAATGGACTGCTTACACTGGGCACAAAAGCTTATAATGAAAAGCGGGTATATCTTACTGATGCTAATTTCTTTTCTTTTTTTTCCTTTCCACTTGTAAAGGGAGATCCGGCAACAGTGCTGAAAAATCCTACCAGTATTGTGCTGACTGAGTCATCTGCTAAAAAATATTTCGGCAATGAAGATCCTATTGGCAAGACCCTGGAACTGGATAAAAACCTGCAGCTGAAAGTAACAGGCATTGCCAAAGATGCGCCTTCCAATTCCCATTTGAATTTTGACATGATAGTGCCAATTGCCAACTGGGAAAACCAGGGATGGCTGCAAGGCTGGCTGAATAATAACCTGTTCACTTATGTGCAACTTAATACACCGGGCGACCAAACATTTATGGAAAAAGACTTTCCCCGGTTTATGGACAAGTATATGGGAACGATCATGAAGCAGGTCGGTATTCAATATCAATTATCACTCCGCCCGTTAAAGGATATTTATTTTGAGCCCAGCTCTTCATTTGATCCTTCCAGGCATGGAGATAAAAAAGTAGTATATGTGTTTCTGGGTATTGCTATCCTCATCCTGCTGATCGCCTGTATCAATTTCACCAATCTTTCCACGCTGCGGGCAGTGGAGCGGTCGAAAGAGGTAGGCCTGAGAAAAGTGATGGGTGCGCTTCGCAACAATCTTGTATGGCAGTTCATCGGCGAAGCCATGATGCTTACTATTATTTCCTGCATCCTGGCTGTGGGCCTCCTGCAACTGCTGATGCCTTTTTACAATAATCTTGTGGGTTATCCATTGGGTGTGGCCTGGAATGCATGGCCGGTTTATATTTTCTTTCTTGGCGTTATAGTAACGGTAGGGTTGTTGGCCGGCAGCTATCCTGCTTTTTTCCTTTCTGCTTTTTCACCGATAGAAGCATTGAAAGGTAAACTGAGGATTGGCAAAGGCGGTTCTTTTTTCAGGCAGGCATTGGTGGTGGTGCAGTTCAGCATTTCCGTATTGCTGATCATTGCGATGATCGTGATCGTTACGCAAATGCGTTATGTAAAGAATAAGGAACTGGGATATGATAAAACGCATACTATCGCGGTAAGGCTCGACAATGATGCCATTTCTGAAGGGAGGAATACTTTCAGGAATGAGTTGCAGGCGATGAGTGAAATAGAGTCTGTAGCCCTTATGTCGGGCGAGCCGGGCGGTTTTCATGATATCCATAACTTCGAAGCGGAAGGACAGCAGGGAAAAGAACTAAAACTGAGAACTGAATTTGCCGATTTCGAATATGTAAAAACATTAGGACTGAAATTGATTGCAGGAAGGGATTTTTCTTCTCAGTATCCTACTGATACAACGGATGCTGTATTGATCAACCGTACAGCAGCTGCCACGCTGGGATACACACCTGAACAAGCCGTTGGCAAATGGATCAGGAATATGATAAGGGATAGCGCACGAAGAAGAGTAGTGGGCGTAATAGAGGATTTTAATTTCCTCTCGTTGAAAGATAAGATGGATCCATTGGTGATTTCTCCCAGTGAAGACAGACGGGTGGCGTTGATCAAAATCAAACCGGGAAATATACCAGCATCCCTTGAACGGATCAAAAAAGCATATACTAAAGCGGCGCCTGTATATCCATTTGAATACAGTTTTCTTGATCAGCAATTTGATCTCATGTATAAAAAGGATCTGCAACAGCAGGCCATTCTTACCGTGTTTGCCGGGATTGCTATTTTTATCGCCTGTTTGGGATTGTTTGGCCTGGCTTCTTTCACAGCCGCCAAACGGACCAAGGAAATAGGAGTGAGGAAAGTGATCGGTTCTTCTACCTGGAATATTGTTGTGCTCCTTTCCAGGGATTTGCTGAAACCGGTAATAATAGCCACGCTGATCGCTATTCCAATCGGGTATTATACTATGAATAACTGGTTGCAGAATTATGCTTACCGTATTTCTATTTACTGGTGGATATTCGTGCTGGCAGCTTTGCTGGCTGCAGTTATAGCAGTTGTTACAGTAAGTTTCCAGGCGGTGAAAGCTGCTATGGTAAACCCGGTGAAATCACTGCGGTCGGAGTAATAATAGTAGTATTGCAAAGAACGCAAAGTTAAACGCGGAGAACGTAACATGGTGTTTTTCGGGTTTAACTTTGCGTTCTTTGCGGTACTTTTTACATCAGTATGTAATCCTTACATATTCCTCGGGTTCTTCCAGTTTTTTCCCAACCGTTCAATGGTGCCGCTGACCCTTTCTTTTCTGGTTTCTTCCCGTTTGGCAGTTACGATCCATTCGATGTATTCCTTTTTATTGGTAAAGGAAAGAGTTTCAAAGAAAGCTGCTGCTTTTTTATCTTTTTTGAATGCAGCAATGAGGTCAGCAGGAAGCTTTACTTCCTTGGTTGCCGGATTCACCCAATTGAAGATCTCACGTTGTGCAGGTTTTGCCGCTTCCTTCTTCTTATCAGCTTCGGTTTTGGGCCTGACGCCAAATACAGACCAGGTATCGTCAAACGAAATAAGGCTGATCCAGGTAAGCTTATCGTCTTCTGCAAGCAGGCTGTCCCATCCCTTATCCCTGGTAAGATCTGTTTGAACCCCTGAACTGCCCTTCGGGTAATACACCCAGACAATTACATTCTCTTTCAGCAGCTTCATCACTTTGTTCAATTCTTTTTCCATCTGTGCGCGGTTTTGTACAAACCAGTGCACCTGATCGTATTTTTTTGCAGTAGTGCTGATGCTGGTGCCTTCAGGCAGGTCTTTCAATGTTCTTTTAAAATCAGCCGGCGCATTAATCGTGAGCAAAATGGCATTTCCAGGAATGCGCAATTTTTTGGAAAGAGGGGAAGCCATGTTCAATATTAATTTTCAGTTCAGATACTGTTGAAGATATAGTATAACATAAAGAAACAGATCACCAGTTTCAGAAACGATCCCATCAAAAAGCCGATAAACGAGCCCAGGGCCGATCTGAATGAACGGTGGGCATCCTGGCCTGCGATCATTTCGCCGGCAAAAGCACCGAGGAATGGACCGATGATCACTCCCCAGGGGCCCATCCAGAAAGCAAGCAGGAAACCGAGAGTGCATCCCCAGGCACCGTATTTAGTGCCGCCGAATTTCTTGGTCCCCCAGATAGGGATAAGGTAATCCAATACCAAAGACACTACAACAATACCGGCCCAGATCCAGAGAAACTGTGAACTGAAAGGGTTAGGATCTCTGAACTGCTGTATCAGCAGGCCCACAAAAGCAATAGGAGGGCCGGGAAGCAATGGCAGCAGGCTGCCAGCTATACCGACAATACATAAGATGACGCCGAGTGTGATCCATAATCCATCCATGATGGAGCTAAGTTAGGGTGGGTTAGTGGTTATAGCAAGATTGTTGTTCGGGTTTCGTTGAGCGTTGGCCGTTGGCCGGTAGCTGACAATGGAAAAGGAACTACTGGTCCAGAAAGAACTACTGATCCTGAGTAAACATGGAAGGATCTATGACCTCAGTTCGTGCGTTGACGGCCAACAGCCATCGGTCAGCGGCCAAACGAACAACGCTCAGCGACTCCAATCATCAGCCACAACTGTCAGCCTTTCCGGGGAAATTTCTCCTTCCTGCCAGGTTGTGCATTGGAGGTTTGCCAGGCACTAACAGAAAGATTGAATTTCAGCCCCCAGTGTACGGCCCTATTTTTCAGCTTATTATTTATGCTTACTGACCTGACATTTTTTCACATTTGTCTGCCGCGGCATAATGATTGAGAATCAATTGCAGCCTGACCGGCCCAAAGGCGGTCGGCGATTTAAAAGGAGAAATTTTAACTATGGGAAAAATAATCGGAATTGATTTAGGTACCACGAATAGCTGCGTAGCGGTTATGGAAGGCAATGAGCCGGTGGTAATAGCCAATGATGAGGGACGCCGTACAACCCCGTCAGTAGTGGCTTTTTTGAAAAATGGAGAAAGGAAAGTGGGCGACCCGGCCAAACGCCAGGCTATCACTAACCCTCACAACACCATCACTTCGGTGAAAAGATTCATGGGCCGCCGGTTTGACGAGGTGACAGAAGAGATCAGTCACTGGAGCTATAAAGTTGTAAAAGGTGACAATAATACCGTACGAATTGACATAGACGGCCGCCTGTATACCCCACAGGAAATTTCCGCCATGGTACTTCAGAAAATGAAGAAAACTGCTGAAGATTACCTGGGCCAGGAAGTAACAGAGGCTGTGATCACCGTTCCTGCCTATTTTAACGATGCACAGCGCCAGGCAACCAAGGAAGCCGGAGAAATTGCCGGTCTTACTGTTCGCCGTATCGTGAACGAACCTACTGCTGCCGCACTGGCTTATGGCCTGGATAAAGGCAAACACGATCAGAAGATCGCTGTGTTTGACCTGGGTGGTGGTACATTCGATATTTCCGTTCTTGAACTTGGAGATGGTGTATTTGAAGTAAAATCCACTAATGGTGATACGCACCTGGGTGGTGACGACTTTGATAAAGTGATCATGGACTGGTTGGCGGATGAATTCAAAAAAGATGAATCCATTGATCTCCGCAAAGACCCGATGGCTTTGCAACGTTTGAAAGAAGCTTCTGAAAAAGCAAAAGTGGAATTGTCTTCTTCCAGCGAAACAGAGATCAATCTTCCTTATATCACTGCGGTGGATGGAGTACCTAAACACCTGGTGAAAAAACTGACACGTGCTAAATTTGAACAACTGGCAGATACATTATTCTCCCGTTGCCTTAAACCCTGCGAAGCTGCGTTGAAAGATGCAGGCCTTTCCACTTCACAAATTGATGAAGTGATACTGGTAGGTGGTTCTACGCGTATTCCGAAAGTGCAGGAGATCGTAGAAAAATTCTTTGGTAAAAAACCAAACCGTGGTGTGAACCCTGATGAAGTAGTGGCTGTAGGTGCTGCGATCCAGGGTGCAGTATTGACCGGTGAAGTAAAAGACGTGTTGCTGCTCGACGTAACGCCTCTTTCACTGGGTATTGAAACCATGGGTGGAGTGATGACAAGGCTGATCGACAGCAACACAACCATTCCGACCAAGAAGTCAGAAACATTCTCTACAGCCAGCGATAACCAGCCTGGCGTACAGATACACGTATTGCAGGGAGAGCGCTCCATGGCGAAAGACAATAAGAGCCTGGGTATTTTCAACCTCGATGGTATTCCACCAGCTCCAAGAGGAGTTCCCCAGATCGAAGTGACTTTTGATATCGATGCTAACGGTATCCTTCACGTAACTGCAAAAGATAAAGGCACCGGCAAAGAACAAAAGATCCATATCGAAGCAGGTAGCGGCTTGAGCAAAGATGAAGTAGAAAAAATGAAAGCTGAAGCAAGAGCGAATGAAGCGGCTGATAAAGTTGAAAGAGAAAAAGTGGATAAGCTCAACCAGGCTGATAGCCTCGTATTCCAAACAGAAAAACAAGTGAAGGAATATGGCGATAAGATCCCTGCTGATAAGAAAGCAACTATTGAAAGCGCACTGGAGAAATTGAAGTCAGCGCATAAATCACAGGATATCCCTGCTATTGATACAGCTATGGCAGAATTGAATGCAGCCTGGACAGCGGCTAGTGAAGACATGTATAAAGCATCGCAGGATGCAGGGGCGCAGGCAGGCGGCAGTGCAGATCCCGGTCAGCAAAATGCTAATGCCGGTAATAAAGCAGATGATGTAACAGATGTGCCTTACGAAGAAGTGAAATAAGCTTTTCAGCTAAGATATACAAAGAGGAAAGAGTTGATCTTTCCTCTTTTTTATTTCTGAATGAGCCTTACATAAAGAACTGCTCTGAAACGATCTTCCCGTCTTTCACCTGGTAAACACACAGTTCACCCATCGACATTCTCTGCTTACCCTTCATGGTAATATCCATTGTTAACACAAAGGCAATAATATTACCGGTAACCAGTGGATTGGAAACGGTGCTATTATGCAACTCTTCCGTCATGCGGGTAAACTTTTCCCCTTTTTCAACAATATTTTTCAGTCCCTTTGTTTCTTTCTGGAATTCAGGTGTTGCATACGGCTCAATACTGATGGCATCATCGGCGTATAATTCCCGGTGAGCTGCCTCAAAATCTCCTTTGCCGCATAATTCTACCAGCCTTGCTGCGATTTCAGGTGTGGTCATAATTGAGGTTTTCTTATGGTGAGCAAATGGTTTGCCAGAGATGTCCGCTGTTATCAACGTTTCATCCCGTTAAAAACTCCGTTCACTGGATTAATCCCGCGTTTCACACAGTTGGAGATTGCCAAACCACTTTCACTGTATTACCTTTGCACCATCAAAAAAATGAGCATTGTACAGTACTTGCAATAGGTAGCAGATTCAACACTTTCTTGATAACGATTCTTGGTGTTTTTCTTCCTTAAGCTCAATAATTCATTCATCCCACCCGCCTTTGCCAAGGCTTCGGCGGGTATAATCAAACAACATGAAACATGATGTAATGCCGTCTATTGTCCGGGTGGATCCCGAAGTGTTGCAAACACTATTGACGGAAGTAAAAGAAACAGTAGCGCACTATTTTGAAGCTCCTGCTGTAAAACAAAAGACTTTTGCAGAAGTGGATATGTGGAATATCCGCAGGAATGTAAAAAGTGCCAGCGCAAGGGTAAGAAGGTAATGACTTCTTACCTTTCTTTTATATAAAAAATAAACCCGCCTTCGCTAAAGCTTCGGCGGGCTGTATAATAAGTAAGTTTATTTCTTACATGATGTCCATCGCTTTTACAAAAGCTGTGGTCTGAAACGGCAGGATCAGGGTCAGCCATTCCCAATGGCCAACGATTGCAGCAATTAATGCGGCTGTAGAACCAAAGAATACCAGCCACCAAAGTCCTTTATACTTTTTTTTCTGTTCCATGAATTTTGGGTTTAGTTTACTGCCGGACACCGGCAAAGGCGCTGCAAAAATAAGCGCAGCGGGTTAAAAGAAAAAATGGTTTTTCCGGGAGGCTCCCGGGTTTTCCTCTCTAATGGCCTGTGACATAGTTCCTGGGGCAGAAATTTTCGGGCTTTCTTTCAAATAAATATGCGAACCTTGCATGTTTTATTTACTTTCGTACATAATGTGTTCTTATTACACGAAGACTATGGCTTTAAAGACAGAACCAACGATTGCAATGACCATTCAATTTACCCTTCGGTTTCATACGTCTTTCGGTGAAAGTTTGTGGATATATGGCGATGTGGCTGAATTGGGACAGGGCGATCCTGAAAAGGCCGTCCCCTTGGAATATCTCAACGACGAATGCTGGCAGATCAATATTGCCATTGGAGACAAACACTGGCAAAAGAACGGCATCCGCTATAAATATTATCTCAAGAATAAAGACGGGGAAAGGATCAATGAATGGGGACATGACCGGGTAATAGGCTCCGCCCTGAAAAATACTTCTTCCATACAGGTGATCGATACCTGGAACCATGCCGGAGAATACGAGAACGCCTTTTTTACAGCACCTTTTAATAATGTATTGCTGAAGGATAATTTTCCTAAAGGCAAACCAAAAGTCCCCCGCAGGTACAGTCATGTTTTCAAAGTGAAAGCACCCCTGCTTCACAAGCATGAAGTGGTATGCCTGCTCGGAAGCGATGATGCTTTAAGCAACTGGTCGGAAGAGAATCCCATATTACTTAATAAGGAAGACGATTGGTGGATCACTTATGTGGACCTGAGTGCTTCCGGTTTTCCTGTTGCTTACAAGTATGGCATTTACCATACGAAAGATAAAACCTTCCGCACTTACGAGGCCGGTGATAACCGCCTCCTGCATGGCGATAATCTTGACCCGCACAAGCTTTGCATATTGCACGATGGTTTTGTGCGTTTGCCCAACAATACCTGGCGCGGTACCGGCGTAGCCATACCCGTATTTAGCCTTCGTAGCAAGAACAGCTTTGGCGTAGGTGAATTTGCGGATATCAAATTGCTGGTTGACTGGGCCAGGGAAACCGGTTTGAAACTGATCCAATTGCTGCCAGTAAATGATACCACGGCCACCAGCACCTGGACGGACTCATATCCCTATGCAGCGATCTCTGCTTTTGCCATGCACCCGATCTATATCAACCTGGCGGCTGTGGCAGGAAAGGAAAATGCTGCCAAACTCAGTTCTCTGAAGAAAAAGCAGCAGCAACTGAATGGGCTATCGGAAGTGGATTACGAAGAAGTGTTGCGGTTTAAGATCGCCCTGCTTCGTGAATTGTATGAAGACCTGGGCAAGGATTGTTTTGCTTCAGATGATTACCGGTCGTTTTATGAGTCCAATCAACACTGGCTGAAACCTTATGCAGTATTTTGCTATTTCCGGGATAAATACAACTCTTCTCATTTTGAAGAATGGAAAACCAATAGTGTTTACAAACCGGAGGAGATAGACAGCCTGTTGGCATCCAAGACAGCGGCGCGGAAAGAAATATTATTCTATTGTTTTGTTCAATACCACCTGCATCTTCAGTTGAAGGATGCTGCAGATTATGCGCATAAAAAGGGTATCGTGCTCAAAGGAGATATTGCTATTGGCATTTACCGTTATGGATGTGATGCATGGGTGGCTCCCGAGCTTTACAATATGCAGGTGCAGGCCGGCGCACCACCGGATGATTTTACACCGATAGGGCAGAACTGGGAATTTCCTACCTACAACTGGAAACGAATGCAGGAAGATGGCTTTGCCTGGTGGAAGCAACGGTTTGAGCAGATGAGCAATTATTTTGATGCTTTCCGTATTGATCATATCCTGGGTTTCTTCCGCATCTGGACGATACCATCGCATGCAGTACAAGGCATCATGGGGCATTTTGTGCCCTGCCTGCCTGTTCATTATGTAGAGTTTGGTGAAAACGGTATCTGGTTTGAAGAGCAGCGCTATTGCATGCCTTTTATCAATGAAGAGATATTGTATGAAGTGTTCAATGAACTGAACACTAAAGTGAAAGAAACATTCCTGTTGGCCAACGACAGGGGAGGGTTTGATCTTAAGCCTGAATTTGACACGCAACGCAAAGTGCAGGCTTACTTTGCCGCACAGCCAACTTCAACAGAAAATGCCGCACTGGAAAAAGGATTGTATGATCTTATCTCCAATGTGATCCTGTTCAAACAGGAAGGCTCGAATGGTATGGAGTATCATTTCCGGATCTCCATGGAAAAAACTTCTTCTTTCCGTTTCCTTATTCCACATGTGCAGGAAAAACTGCGGGCGCTCTATATAAATTATTTCTACCGCCGCCAGGATGATTTCTGGAGAAAAGAAGCCATGCAAAAACTGCCGCATTTAAAGGAAGCGACCAATATGCTTATCTGTGGTGAGGACCTTGGCATGGTGCCACATTGCGTACCCGATGTAATGAAACAACTGGGTATACTCAGCCTGGAGATACAACGTATGCCTAAAGACCCTGCAAAAGAATTTTTCCTTCCGGATGATGCACCTTATCTCTCTGTGATCACACCATCGACACATGATATGAGCACGATCCGCGGCTGGTGGGAAGAGAATCCTGAAAGAACACAACATTTCTATAACGAAGTGCTTGGTCAATGGGGCACAGCGCCTTTCTTCTGCGAACCCTGGATCAACAGGGCCATTATACTCCAACACCTGTATTCACCTGCTATGTGGAGCATATTCCAATTGCAGGATATCCTGGGCATGAGCGAAACGCTACGGCGCGAGAAGCCTGAGGATGAACGAATCAATAATCCGGCTGTGCCCAAACATTACTGGCGTTACCGCATGCACCTTTCTTTGGAAGACCTGCTGAAACAGAAAGAGTTCAATGCGGAGTTGAAGGAGTATGTTGACAAGGCAGGAAGGTGAATTGAGTCGGGAGTTTTTAGTCGTAAGTCGGTAGTCTTGATATTTACTAAGTGCTGGTATTGTTTCATAAATTTGCCGATTATGAAATGTTCCTTCTGGCCATACAGCCTTCCTTTCCGTCATCCTTTCACTATTTCAAAAGGTACTAAAACGCATCAGCCCACATTAGTGGTGGAACTGGAGCATTTTGGTGTTAAAGGGTATGGCGAAGCGCCCGCGATCACGTATTATGATATCACTGTAGAAAAAATGATGGAAGACCTTGAAAGAAAAAAGGTCTTCGTGGAGAAGTTTGCATTTACAGAGCCGGAACGTTACTGGCATTACCTGCATCACCTGTTTCCACAAAATCCTTTTCTTGTTTGTGCACTCGATATTGCCGCCTGGGATATGTATGGCAAACTGAAAGGGCAGCCATTATATAAAATGTGGAAGGGCGATATCTCGCATAATCCTGTAACGGATTATACCATTGGCATCGATACAGTGGAAAAAATGATTGCCAAGCTGAAGGAAAAACCATGGCCTATTTACAAAATAAAAGTAGGAACGGCTGATGATATCGCTATTGTGAAAGCTTTGCGCGAAAACACTTCTTCCATATTAAGAGTGGATGCCAATGCTGCCTGGGACCTTGACACTGCTTTGCGTCTTATTCCTGCATTGAAAGAATTGGGAGTGGAACTGGTGGAGCAGCCGCTTGCCAAAGATAACTGGGAAGGCATGAAAGTACTGTATCGTGAATCAAGCCTGCCATTATTTGCCGATGAAGCCTGCGTGGCTGAACAGGATGTGGAGAAATGCAGGGAACATTTTCATGGTATCAATATCAAACTGACCAAATGCAGCGGCATTACGCCTGCACTGCGTATGATCAAACGAGCAAAAGAACTGGATATGAAAGTGATGGTGGGCTGTATGAACGAATCAACTATTGGTTCGGCCGCTATCGCTCATCTGCTGCCATTTATTGATCATGTGGATATGGACGGTCCATTGCTGCTGAAAGAAGACCTGGCCACTGGCATCAGCTATGACCATGGCAAGATCAGCTATTCCGGTGAACCGGGGTTGGGTATACATTATACAGGGGTGTTCAGTAAAGAATAACACTTCATTATTCCTCCTTCCCGTCCTTTCCGCCTTACCGGTAAACAAAACAGGAAGTGAATTTTTCTTACCGGTAAGAGAAAGTGAAATCATATTAGTACATTTTACCGGTAAGGCAGGAAGGACGGGAAGGGGGCGTTTGTTGCTGTGTATTTTTTGAAATTTTTGGTGTATGGTCCTGTCTATGTAATAAGTTCCATTTTTTTTCGTTCCCTTCTACTTCTGCCAACCCGGCCTTAAATTTGCAGGCAGTTTTACACCTTAAAAGCGAATATGAAAAAAGCCAGGCTGTTGATCGTTTTTGTTTTCTTGTTCAATGCTGTTTTTGCCCAGCGTTTCCATGTTGGTGTATTTGGAGGGTTGGCTGCATATAATGGCGACCTTACTGACAAGATATTTCCAAGGAAAGTGACCAATGGCGCTATTGGCATCACAGGCAATTATGAACTGACAGACAAATTCATGTTGCGTGCTGGCTTTACTTATGCTGTGGTGGGTGGTGCAGACCGTTTCAGCAATGATAGCGGCAGAATAGCCCGCAACCTTAGCTTTGAAACAGCGATCACTGAATTCAGCCTGCTGGCGCAATACTATCTGCAGAATTTATATGATCATAAGTTCACGCCCTATGTATTTGGAGGTCTGGCCGTTTTTCATTTCAATCCTTATGCATACAATGGCACGAGCGATAAGATCTATCTCCGCCCGCTTAGCACAGAAGGGCAGGGGATCCCGGGCTATGGCAAAACATATAAACTTACCCAACTGGCCATACCCCTTGGCGGTGGTATCAAATATGCATTCACAGATAATATCCACCTGGGGCTTGAAGCCGGTCTTCGCATATTATTTACCGATCACCTCGATGATGTAAGCGGCAATTACGCTGATCCTGCCGATCTGCTGGCTAATCGCGGGCAATTGGCGGTTGACATGGCTTACCGTGGTGATGAATTACCCGGAGGCAATCCTACAGCCCCTGCGAAGGGATCTCAGCGGGGAAGTTCCAAATACAAAGACCATTATTATTTCGCAGGCTTGCATCTAACATTCCGTCTCAATTCCGGTGGCGGCTGGAATGGTTCAGGCAGCCGCAATAGTGTTCGCTGCCCGGCGAATATGTATTGAGTGCTGTTGTACCTTTGCCAATTATGGCATATAAGAATCAACAGGCATTTATCGATGCATTGGAAAAAGCAGGGGAGCTCGTACGTATCAGTACTTATGTAAATCCCATATTGGAAATGGCGGAGATCACCGACCGCATGAGCAAACAGCCAGGCGGCGGAAAAGCGATCTTATTTGAAAATACCGGCTATGATTTCCCTGTGCTGATGAATGCTTATGGCAGCGACAAAAGGATGTGCATGGCGCTTGGGGTAAACCATCTCGATGATGTGGCAAAGGAGATTGAAACTCTCTTTAAATTGCTTGCTGCACCAAAAGAAAGCATTCTTGATAAATTAAAGCTTTTACCAAAACTGGGGCAGTTTGCTTCCTGGATGCCTAAAGTGAAAAAAGGAAAGGGGGAATGCCAGGAAGTGGTGCTGAAAGAACCGGATATTACCAAGCTGCCCGTGATCACCTGCTGGCCAAAAGACGGCGGCCCCTTCGTAACCCTTCCCGTTATCCATACAAAAGACCCACTCACGCATGCACGGAATGTGGGAATGTATCGTATGCAGGTGTTTGGCCCGGCCTTAACAGGTATGCACTGGCATAAACACAAAGTGTCGGCAAAGCATTTTAATGAATATAAGAAACTTGGCAAGCGTATGCCCGTTGCAGTTGCTTTAGGTGGTGATCCCGCTTATGCTTATTCTGCTACCGCACCGCTCCCGGAAAATGTGGATGAATATATGCTTGCCGGTTTTCTTCGCAAGAAAAAAGTGGAACTGGTAAAATGTATTTCCCAACCGGAAATTGAAGTGCCGGCAGATGCTGATTTTGTGATTGAAGGATATGTGGACCCGCAGGATGAACTGATCTGGGAAGGCCCATTTGGAGACCATACCGGTTATTATTCTTTGCCGGATTGGTATCCGCGCTTTCATATCACAGCAATTACGCACAAAAAGGATGCTGTGTATCCTGCAACCATTGTGGGTATTCCTCCGCAGGAGGATGCCTGGCTGGGCAAAGCCACCGAACGGATATTTCTCGCACCGATCAAGATGACCATGGTGCCCGAGATAGTGGATATGGATATGCCTGTGGAGGGTGTGTTCCATAATCTCGTGATCACGCAAATTCATAAGGAATATGCAGGGCAGGGGCAAAAAGTAATGAATGCCATGTGGGGTGCAGGCCAGATGATGTTCAACAAAATACTGGTGATATCGGATGAAGGTTCTCCTATCACTGATTATCTCTCCCTGGCTCAATATGTATTCCGCAACCTGAACCCGGCTACAGATATTTATTTTTCACAAGGCCCTATGGATGTGTTGGACCATAGTTGCAGCAAACTGGGATTTGGTGGTAAGATGTGCATAGACGGAACTAAAAAATTTCCGGAAGAAACAGATGAACGTTTTAACTGGAAGGATATGACTGCGGCAAAACCTGGTGTATTGCTGCAGCAAAAATTTCCGGAAATAAAGCATGTGAATGAAAACCTGCTTGCAAAGCAAATACCCTGTCTTATCCTTTCCATAGAAAAGAACAGGAAAGGGCATATCAGGGAACTGCATGAACAGATCGGTGCATTGCCTGAAATGCAGGGTATAAAAATGGTACTGTACGTGGAGCATACAGTGGATGCCAGCGACCTGCCTACAGCATTATGGCGCTTCTGCAATAACCTTGATCCGAAAAGGGATTATCATCTCTACCAGCAAGCAGGCACTGCCTGCATGGGATTGGATGGTACGAGGAAAACAAAAGAGTTGGATGATTTTCACCGCGACTGGCCAAATATCATTGTGGCCGACGATGCCACCATCGCATCCGTTGATGCCAAATGGGAAAGCCTGGGAATTGGAGGGTTCATTCCTTCTCCATCATTGAAATTCAAGGCGCAGATGTATGGTGAAGAGGCTGTGGTGGATTAAACCGGCCAGTATACAGATTCGTTTTTGCCATAACTTCTAAGTAAATTGCTTAAAATATTTTTGATGAAAAGACTCAGTGCAGGTTTGTTCCTGTCCTTTCTCGTGCTGAACGGTTGTGCCCAGAAAACAAAAGCCAAGCCTGTCAAGGGCCCCGACAATGAAAACACTTTGCTCTGGAAGATCAGTGGCAACGGGCTTGAAAAGCCTTCTTATCTTTTTGGCACCATTCACATGCTTTGTAAAGATGATGCAGGGATCAGCGAGAATTTAAAGAACAGCATCATCAATGCAGATGAAGTATATTTCGAGATCGATCTGGACAATATGCTTGAGATGCTCACAGTGATGAGCAAGATGAAGATGAAAGGTGATACCACGCTGCAGGACCTGCTCAGTAAAGAAGATTATGAAAAAGTAAAAAACTATTTTGACGGCGCCGGTTCCATGCTGCCCTTCTCTATGCTGGAAACATATAAGCCCATACTCGCCGCTTCACTGCTGGAGCAAAGTTCACTTCCCTGCGACAAGAATACAGCTATGGAACAGGAGATCATGGAAGTGGCAAAAAAGTACAAGAAAAAAATAAAGGGGCTGGAGACCATGGGATACCAGGCAGAAGTGCTGGACGGAATCCCGTATAAAATGCAGGCCGAGCAACTGGTAGCATATATTGATAATGCCAATAAAGGTAAAGACAGTTCTTCTACCGAATTGTCTGAAATGCTGCAGGCTTACCGTGAACAAAACCTCAAAAAGCTGGAAGAGCTGATGATGAAAGAAGAAGCTGGCGTAGCCGCCTATGCTGATATATTATTGTACCAACGCAACCGCAACTGGATCGAAAAGCTGAAAGAAATTTTACCCGGCCATTCTCTATTGATAGCAGTAGGAGCAGGCCATCTGCCCGGCGAAAAAGGCGTACTTAGTTTGCTGCGCAAAGCAGGGTTTACTGTAACTCCTGTAGAGAATAAAGTCGGCCCCGAGTCGGGAGTCGTTAGTCTTTAGTCGGCAGTCGATAGTCCCCTTCATATTATGTATCATCCTTCCTGGTTTGAACAAAGTAACGGGCACAGTACATAAAGAGCCGGTTCCGAGTCGATAGTCTTTAGTCGGCAGTCGATAGTCCCCTTTATATTATGTATCACCCATGCTGGTTTGAACAAAGTAAGAGGTACAGTACATAACATAAAGAGCCGGGGTCTCTTCAATATTGAGGAGACCCCGGCTCTTTATGTTATGTAAACTAGCAGGCGTCCTGAATCAGGACCGGGGTGACACATAGTAGTAGGGAGAATTTCCCCTTAACTATAGACTACCGACTATCGACTCCTGACTTAGACCTACCTAAAACCAGTCTCAAAATTGCTCCAGCCCACTGAAGAAAAAGTTTCCTTCAATCTTTGCATTCTCGTCGCTGTCGCTACCGTGTACAGCATTTTCGCCAAGGGAAGTCGCATATAATTTGCGGATGGTGCCTTCGGCTGCCTGGGCAGGATTGGTTGCCCCGATCAGTTCGCGGAAGGAAGCCACAGCATTGTCTTTTTCGAGGATGGCGGCAATGATGGGGCCGCTGCTCATAAATTCTACCAGTTCACCATAGAAAGGTCTTTCTTTGTGCACTGCATAAAATTCGCCGGCTTTTTCGGCAGAAAGCTTGGTAAGTTTCAACGCTACTACCCTGTAACCTTCTTTGATGAAACGATCAATGATTGCTCCTGAATGCCCGTTTTTGAAAGCGTCAGGCTTGATCATGGTAAATGTTCGATTGCTCATATATGTGTTATAACTTTTGGGCTGCAAAAATAGAGAAAGTTTGGCGTAGCAAATCACCTATCTTCGCTGCCGTTTTATGAAACCAATACAGGAAATATTCCCGGAGCTGGTTAAGCCCCGTAAAGTAGTGATCACCATGCACCAGAAGCCGGATGCAGATGCAATGGGCTCAAGCCTCGCACTGGCGCTTTTCCTGCGAAAACTGGGGCATACGGTGTCTGTTGTATCGCCGACCAACTGGGCAAAATGGCTCGACTGGATGCCGGGTTGTAAAGAGGTGATGGATTGGGAAAATGCCAATGGGCGTGCGAAAGCGGAAGTGGTGCTGGATGAAGCAGACTGGTTGTTCTGCCTGGATTTCAACATTTTCCATCGCACCAAGCACCTGGCTCCCAAATTGCAATCTCTCACTTGTACCAAGATATTGATCGATCATCACCGGGAACCCGATGAAGTGTCATTTAATTATGGCATCAGCGATACCGGTAAAAGCTCCACCTGCGAAATGATCTATGATCTTATTGTCAACGCTGGCTATCGTGATGTGATCGATGAAGGCATTGGCGAGTGCATTTATGCCGGTGTGGTATCGGATACAGGTTCATTCCGTTTTCCTTCTGCCAAAGCTTCGGTGCATGAGCTGGTAGCTGACCTGAAATCAAAAGGACTGGAGCACTCTAAAGTGCACGAAAAGCTGTTTGATAATTTCCTGGAAAACAAATTGCGCTTCACCGGGCATGTGTTGCTGCACAGGATGGAAGTGTTTTATGAATATAATACAGCGCTTATCGCTATTCCCAAATCTGACCTGCTGAAATATTATATCAAAACGGGCGATACAGAGGGGCTGGTTAATTTTCCTCAATCCATCCAGGGCATTAAACTGGTGGGATTGGTAATAGACAGGGATGAAGAAAGGAAATGGAGCTTCCGAAGCAAAGGCGATTTTGATTGCAATACATTTGCCCGCACTTATTTTGAAGGAGGCGGGCATTTCAATGCATCGGGTGGCCGCAGCAGTGATTCGCTGGAGGTGACAGTGCAGAAATTCAAACAAGCAATAAAAGAAAACAAATCTTTATTACAATAAAAAACAACATGAAAAGGACCCATTATCTGTGGATGGCTATTGCAGCACTGGCTTTTACAGCCTGCAATGAGGTGAGCTTTAAGAAAACAAAAAGCGGCCTGCTTTACAAGATCATTTCTTCCAATAGTAAGGATTCTGTAGCAAAAAGCGGCGACTGGCTGAAACTGCATTATGTACAAAAGATCAATGACTCGGTGATGCAGACAAGCTTTGGTAAAATGCCAGCTTATCAGCAAGTGGCTGCCAACCAACCGGCAGATTACAGTCCGGGTGAAATATTCGGCATGTTGAAAAAAGGCGATAGTGCTGTAACCGTTATCCTTATCGATTCTATTATCAAAAAAGGACTGGCTCCGGCAGAATCATTGCCTCCATTCATGAAAAGAGGAGACAGGCTGACTATTACTTTCAAAGTGATCGATGTATTCCGCAACGATAGTCTTTACCACGAAGATTCTCAAAAGGAACAGGTTAAAGACATGCCGCGCCAGCAAAAAGAGCAGGCTGAGCAAATGGCCAAAGCACAGAAAGAAAGGGCAGAGGAGCAAAGAAAAGAGGAAGAAGAACTGGAAAAGTCCGGTGAAAAAGCAAAACAAATACAGGAACTGGAATCTTATTTCAAGGCAAAGAATCTTGCAGCAAAACAGGTAGCTCCCGGTACTTACGTAGTGCTTACAAAAAACGGCACAGGCACTCTTGTTGCTGACACCGGCAAATATGTGTCTGTAAACTATAATGGAAAGCTTTTCGCTAAAGACAGCAGCTTCCAGGCAAGTTCCTTCACTCCCCAGCTTTACGTAACACCCCTGATCGCTGGATTCCAGGACGGACTGAAAGGACTGAGGGAAGGTGATAAAGGCACAATCTATATTGCAGGGTTCAGGGCCTATGGAAAGAACCCGCCTCCCGGTTCTCCGTTTAAACCTTATGAAGCGTTAAAATTTGACGTGGAAATCACAAAAGTCTCAGACACACCGCCTGAGCAACAGCCACAACACTAAGAATATTGAGATAAATCAAGCCACAAGGCTGGCTAAATGAAAATAATGTTGCACCTTTGTACCGTTCTGTTGTCACCAGCAGAACGGTTTTTATTTAACGGTTTACGTAGATGGCCCCGTTTTTAGTCCAAGATTCCAATTGGCGTCCCTTCGAAAACAACTAGAACCAGAATCCACCGTACTTCTTTCTGCTTAAACATAGGATAATCCATTTCCCTTGAAGCAAACCCTGAAAAACACACATTGAGGCCTGATGAGTTGATCGTCTTGATGTAACTAGTCAAAAAGCATCCGCAGAAAGCGAAAGCAGGAAGAGGGTGCTTTTTTTCATTTATCGCCTTTCATACCCTGAACCAAAGTGATGGCTTCCACAGCCGCTTTTACATCATGCACCCGCAGGATATTTGCTCCTTTCATTAAAGCAATGGTATTTAAAACAGTAGTTCCGTTAAGTGATTTTTCTGCTGTGGTATTCAATGTTTTATAAATTGTTCCCTTCCGCGATAACCCTATCAGCAAGGGCTTTTCCAGCATGCTGAAAACCGGTAATTCATGGAGCAGTTGGAAATTGTGGGCATGCGTTTTCCCAAACCCGAAACCAGGGTCGATGATAATGTCGGCAATACCCGCTTGCCGGAGGATTGCCAGTTTATTGCTGAAGAAATCCAGCACTTCGCGGGTCACATTATCATAGTGTGGCGATTGCTGCATGGTTTGCGGAGTACCCTGTATATGCATGAGCACATAAGGCACCCGGAGGGATGCCACAGTTTGTATCATGCCGGGATCAAGTGTAGCTGCGCTGATATCATTCACTATGGAAGCACCGGCCTCTACTGCTTCTTTTGCCACGCGGCCATAATAGGTATCAACAGAAATGATGCACTCAGGAAAACGCCGGTGAATGGCTTCAATGCCGCTGATCACGCGGCTGAGCTCTTCTTCTTCGCTTACCGGTAAGCTGCCGGGGCGTGTGCTTTGCCCTCCAATATCGATTATCGCAGCGCCTTCTTCAAGCATTGACGCCGCCTGTTTGATAACAGCATCTGCTGAAACCTGCCGGCTGCCCGCAAAAAAAGAATCAGGTGTGGTATTGATGATCCCCATTACGATCGGTTTGTCAATTACCAGCAACCTTCCTTTGCAATTCAAGGTAAACATTAATGACTGATTCGTTATTTTTGAAGCTAAAGATAAACAGAACTCAGTTCCCGGAATTATTCATTATGGCATCAACGAACGAACAATACGATAAAGTGATCGCTTCCTGCAAGGAGATCTTCATTAAAAAGACGAAAGATTACGGAACAGCCTGGAGGGTATTACGCACTATCTCGATCGCCGACCAGATTTTCATCAAGGCTCAGCGCATCCGGACCATACAGGAAAAAGGGTATCAGAAAATAGCAGATGATATTAAAGGCGAATTCCGCGGTATCATTAACTATGCTGTTATTGGATTGATCCAACTGGAGCTGAAGGCAGATATGCCGGAAGAACTGGAAGTTTCAAAAGTGTCTGCTTTATACGACAAGCACGTGTCGGCCACCAAAGCATTGATGCAGGATAAAAACCATGATTATGGCGAAGCCTGGCGCAGTATGAGCCAGGAAAGCTTTGTGGACCTTATCCTGATGAAGCTGCTGCGCATCCGCCAGATCCTTGCGAATGAAGGTAAGACCCTGATCAGTGAAGGTATTGATGCCAACTATCATGATATTATCAATTATGGAGTATTTGCGTTAATACTGGCAGATGAAGGTTGATCCCTTTATTATTCTTTCATAAAAGCAATCTCATTATGAAGATCCTTATTACTACAGCCCGTATCCTTGTTGGCCTGCTTTTTATTTTTTCCGGATTGGTCAAAGCTATCGACCCGTTGGGTTTAAGTTATAAAATGCAGGAGTTTTTCGAGCTGTGGGGAATGACTCAGTTCAATCATCACACGCTGTGGCTCTCGGTAGTAATGATCGCATTTGAAATTATTGCAGGCGTAGCATTGCTGTTGGGATGGCGGATGAAATTGTTCATGTGGCTGTTGCTGCTGCTGATCCTGTTCTTTACTTTCCTTACAGGATATGCTTATTTATCAGGCAAGTTTAAAAATTGCGGTTGCTTCGGTGATTGCATTCCTATCACGCCGCTGACATCTTTCCTGAAAGATGTAGTGCTTACCTTGCTGATCCTGTTCTTATTCAAACATAAGGATAAAATAAAGCCCGTGTTCAGCAACAAGCTGAGCATGGGATTGATCTTACTATGTACTTTATTCAGTTTCGGCATTCAATGGTATATGCTCAATTACCTGCCCTTGTTCGATTGTCTTGCCTATAAGAAAGGGAATAATATCAAAGAAAAAATGCAAATGCCTGTGGGTTCAGTGCCGGACAGTTTTGCCATCCGTTTTGTGTATGAAAAGGAAGGGAAGGATTATGAGTTTGCTGCTGAAGAATTACCGGCTGATCTCGCCAGCTATAAATATAAAAGCAGGGTAGATAAACTGATCAGGAAAGGAAATGCTGAGCCTCCCATTAAAGGATTTACTTTATCCGGTATTACTGATGCAGATTCTACGGATGTAGTGCTTTCCCAGCCGCAGGCCATCCTGCTTTTCTGTGAAGATTTTTCTAAACCGGTTACCGGCTGGAAAGATGATTTTGCACGTTTATATGCCAGTGCCAAAGCAAAGAATATTCCTGTGTATGCTATTACAGGCAGGATGGACGAAGCAAAGCAGCAGTTTGCTTCCACACCATTTAACGATATACAGATATTTACCTGTGATAACACAGCCATCCGTACAGCAGCCCGCACCAATCCTTGTGTGTACTTGCTGAAAGAAGGTACTATCGTGGATAAGCAAAGTTATCGCCGCATGAACAGGATAGAGAATCTTATTAAATAGATCTGATCGACCTTAAACTATAAACTACCGCCAATGCTTCGCTATATCACCAAAAAACTGATCTATGGTTTGCTGGTATTGGTGGGTGTGATAGTGCTTGTATTCTTCCTGTTCCAGGGTTTTGGCGATCCCAGCCGTTTGGTAATGGGGCAATCAGGCGATGCAGCCACACAGGCCAATATCCGTAAGGAACTTTATCTTGATCAGCCTAAATGGAAACAGTTTGTTTTTTATCTGAATGATGTTTCCCCGCTTTGCATCCACAGCAAAGAAGATATAGTGCAGAAAAAACTGAAAGGGGCCTTTGTCGGAGGAAATTACAAGTTGGGTATCAAGCTTCCTTATCTCCGCAAATCATATCAAACCAAACGGGATGTAGGCTCCATGCTGATGCAGGCTTTGCCTGGTACAATGATCCTTGCCATAGCAGCGATGGTTATTGCTGTGGTGATCGGTATTCCCCTGGGTGTGCTGGCTGCTGTGAAGCAAAACACCTGGCTGGATACTTCCGCTATTTTTTCCAGTATCGTTGGCATATCGGCCCCTTCTTTTTTTATGGGTATTATCCTTGCTTATGTGTTTGGTTTTGTGTTGACGGACTGGACCGGTCTTCATATCTCCGGCAGTTGGTTTGATGTGGATGAAATAACAGGGGAGAAGCGGCTTACGCTGACCAATCTTGTATTACCTGCTATTACGCTTGGCATAAGGCCGCTTGCGATCATCACACAACTGACCCGAAGTTCGATGCTGGATGTGCTTGACCAGGATTATATCCGGACGGCCTATGCAAAAGGCCTTGGTAAGCAAAAAGTGATCTGGAAGCATGCACTTCGTAATGCACTCAACCCTGTGATCACTGCTATTACAGGCTGGTTTGCAGAATTGCTGGCCGGAGCATTTTTCGTGGAATATATTTTCGGCTGGCAGGGCATTGGAAAGATGACAGTGGATGCACTTGAAAAACTGGATTATCCTGTAGTGATGGGTTCTGTATTGATTGCTGCAACCTTTTTTATCCTCGTTAATATACTGGCGGATGTGTTGTATGGAGTGGTTGATCCGCGGGTGCGGAAAAGCTGAGTTATTGAATGATCACTTCTTTGATCACTCTTTGCCCCAATGCTTCATTTACCCTTTGCACGATCTTTTCTTTTTGATACAATAATTCCTGCTTAAGCGGTGCCACATGAGTGGTGATCACCAGTTTGTCGCCGAAGATCTGAAGTTTGTCGGTGTAGCGGGAGATCGTTTTCCCCATGATCTTTTCCCATACTTCCTCAATCTGCATGGCCTGTATATCACCCTTGATCCTGCTTTGATTCAGGAATTGCTGCATGGCATCTTTGAAAGAAAACTCACCCATGAGGCAAAAATAGGAAGAAGTTGATGGTTTGCATTAAAGCAGGATCATCCCGAAATCAACATCCAGTTTTTCGAGTTGCTTTCTTAATCTTTCTTCGTTTGTATCGGTAATAAAGATCTGCCCTTCATTGCGGATACACACTTTTTCCAGCAGGTTGCCGATGCGGTCCTCATCCAGTTTTTCAAACACATCATCGAGCAGCAGCAGGGGAGGGAAATGTTTTTCCTGTTGCAGCACATCCATTTCTGCCAGTTTCAGCGCGAACAATAAACTTTTCCGCTGCCCTTGCGATGCAATATTCTTGAATGGCAGGTTGCCCATATTGATCTCGACATCGTCCCGGTGAGGACCTGTAGCAGTGCGTTGGGATAAAAGATCTTTTTGCCTTGTTGCCTGCAGCAACTCGCGGAAGCTTCCTTGCAGCAATTCGCTTTCATAAAAGAGGCTGATATCTTCCGGTTGCCGGGCTATGTCCTGGTAAGCGTGTTTAACAGCAGGCAGAAAGGATACGAGGAATTCTTTCCGTTTATTAAAAACAAATTCTCCGGGAGCCAGTAATTGTTCATCCAGCACATCCAGCAGCGATAGATTTCTCTGTCCTGTTTCCGCAAATGATTTCAACAGCGAATTCCGTTGCTGCAGCACTTTGGTATATACGATCAACTGCTGCAAATAAGCGGCATCCAGTTGGGAAAGCAGGGCATCCAGGAATTTTCTTCTTTCCTCGCTGCTGCCTGTAATGAGTGAAGCGTCGTCCGGGGCGATCACCACGCAGGGGTAGCGGCCGATATGTTGTGAAAACTTATCATAGGGCTGGCCGTTGACAAGGAATTCCTTTTTCCCGTTTTCGCGCAGGAGGCAGACGGCTTTTTCGGGTTTGTCGTTCAACACAAATTGCCCTTCTATCCTGAATCCTGCCTTGCCTTGCTGAACGCTGGTGGCGTCCTGCCGGCTGAAATAGCTTTTGGTGAAACAGAGATAATGGATCGCGTCCAGCAGGTTGGTTTTACCCATGCCATTTTTTCCGCATATACCCATAACCCTTGCCGGCACAGGAAAAACCCGGTCGGTGTAATTCTTGAACTGGAGCAGGGATATTGAGTTGAGGAATAGCATCTGGCAAATATACTCCTGGCTCCCGATTCAGCACTGGCTCCCAACTCGGAACAAGCCTAAAATTTGCGCTGATTTTCATCAACTTTTCCCTTATTTTTGCCTCCCGTAAAAAGGGAATAAAACACAAATCTGTAACCGGTGGCATCAAAATTTTCCAAAGAGACATACCTGTACTGGTACGAGCTGATGCAGCTTATCCGCCAGTTTGAATTAATGGCCGAAGAGAAATACAAGATGGAAGGCAAGATCCGTGGCTTTTTCCATGCCTATATCGGGCAGGAAGCTATTGCTGCGGGTTGTATGACGGCGACCAAACCCGATGATAAATTCATCACGGCATACCGCGACCACGGTCTGGCTATTGCCAAAGGCGTATCTGTTGACAGTTGTATGGCTGAACTCTACGGAAAAGCTACAGGCTGCGCCAAAGGAAAAGGTGGAAGCATGCACTTTTTTGGCAAGAAAGAGAATTTCTTCGGAGGTCATGGTATCGTAGGTGCGCAGATCGGTACAGGAACAGGACTGGCTTTTGCAGAAAAATACCGCGAAACGGACAATGTAGTGCTTTGCTACTTTGGCGATGGCGCTGCACGTCAGGGTATCCTGCATGAAAGCTTTAACCTGGCTATGCTTTGGAAGCTTCCGGTGATCTTTATTTGCGAGAACAATAACTATGCGATGGGTACTTCAGTGGAAAGGACTTCCAATGTGGTAGACATCTACAAACTGGCTGATGGGTACGAAATGCCGGCCGATCAGATAGACGGTATGCATCCTGAAACCGTTCATGAAGGCGTGGCCCGTGCTGTAAAAAGAGCACGTGAAGGCGGTGGCCCTACTTTATTAGAAATTAAAACATACCGCTATAAAGGACACTCTATCAGCGATCCACAAAAATACAGGACCAAGGAAGAAGTGGACGAGTACAAGGCAAAAGACCCTATCGTAATGGTACGCCAAACGATCCTGGACAACAAGTTCGCTTCTGAACAGGACCTCGATGCAATTGATAAAAGAGTGAACGATATCGTGGACGCTTCTGTGAAATTCGCTGAAGAAAGCCCCTGGCCGGATGATAGCGAAGTGCTGAAAGACGTGTATGTAGACCAGAACTATCCCTTTATCGTAGATTAATTTTAGCCAATAAATTTCCACTTAAAATAAGCAAGATAAAATGTCAGACAAGAACCAGGCAACAGGAGTTGAAGGAAGTGAAGCAGTAGTTGCCAAAGCAAAAGACTTTTGGACCAAAAACAGTAAACTGATACTTGGCGCCGGAGTATTCCTGGTGGCAGTGGTTGGCGGTTTCTGGGGATACAAACATTTCGTAGTTGGCCCCAAAGAAGAAAAAGCTGCTGATGCAATGTTCAAGGCAGAAGACTACTTCAGAATGGACTCAACCCAGAAAGCCCTGAACGGCGACGGGCAATATGCAGGTTTCCTGAAGATCATCAGTCAGTATAGCGGAACGAAGGCAGCAAACCTCGCGCATTTCTATGCAGGCAGTTGCTATCTGAAACTGGACGATAATGCCAATGCCATCAAGCACCTGAAAGATTTCAGCACAGATGCGAAGCAGATCCAGCAAAGGGCATATAAATTGCTCGGTGATGCTTATGCTGACCAGGGCAACAGCAAGGAAGCATTGGATTATTATAAAAAAGCGGCCCGTCATTTTGAGTCTGACCAGACTGCTTCTGCAGAAGCTTTGTTCATGGCAGCTTACCTGGCAGCCAATGTAATCAAAGATCCAAAAGAAGCAATTGCCTTATACAAGGAATTGAAAGAAAAATACCCAATGACGCAGCAAGGATTTGAAGCAGACAAATACCTGGCTATGCTGGGTGAATACAATGTAAACTGATCATGGCGGATATAGCGAACAGTAAATTATTACATACAGGCACAGGCATTCTCCCAATGGAGGATGCCTGTGTCGTTTTGGTGAAAACCGAATGGAACGCAGCGATAATAGATGAGCTGGAAAAAGGTTGTGTGGAGGTGCTGAACAGGCACAAGGTTAAGACCGTGGTGGTGCTGACTGTACCCGGCGCAGTAGAGATCAGTTTTGCTATTAAGTGTTTCTGGGAGCAAACCACGGCGCAAAAGCCGGATGCTTTCATTGCGCTTGGCTGCGTGATAAAAGGAGATACGCCGCATTTCGATTACGTCTGCAAAGCCGTTACGGACGGAGTAGTGCAGTTGAACCTGCAATTGCCGGCGCCTACTATTTTTGGTGTTCTTACAGTGAACACGGAAGAGCAGGCTCGCGAAAGGATCGGTGGAAAGCATGGGCATAAGGGCGAAGAAGCTGCGATTACTGCTCTGAAAATGATATCTTTACAAAGATCAATTCAATAATGATTTTCGATACCTGGTGAGCATGAACGTACAGATTTTTATTCCCTGTTTTGTGGATCAGCTTTTTCCCGACACAGCTTTCAACATGGTGAAAGTGCTGGAAAAAGCGGGTTGTACGGTCTCTTACAATCCTGAGCAGACCTGTTGCGGACAGCCTGCTTTCAACGCAGGTTTTTGGGATGAGGCGAAATCAGTGTGCACCAAATTCCTGAAAGATTTCCGCGGAGCGGATTACATAGTGGCGCCAAGTGCCAGTTGTGTCGGCTTTGTCAGGAACTACTATGCCAGGCTTTTTGAGAACTCTTCCCTTCATCATGATGTGACGGATGTGGGAAAAAGGATCTATGAATTTTCTGAATTCCTTGTTCAGGTGTTGAAGGTAGAACAGTTTGGTGCCGTGCTGAATGGTAAAGCAACTTATCATGATAGCTGTGCGGGTTTGCGGGAATGCAAAATAAAGACAGAGCCCCGCCGCCTGCTTTCCAATGTAAAAGGTCTTGAGCTGGCGGAAATGAATGATGTGGAAACCTGCTGCGGTTTCGGCGGCACTTTTGCCGTGAAGTTTGAAGCCATTTCCATTGGCATGGGCGAGCAAAAAGTAGAGAATGCGCTGGCTACCCAGGCCCAATACCTGATCTCAACCGATCTTTCCTGCCTGATGCACCTGCAGGGCTATATCAAACACAAAGGCTATTCTCTCCAGACGCTTCACCTGGCAGATGTGCTGGCCAATGGATGGTGATCATTGATCACTTAAATTTGAAGTCTATAAACCGTTTTATGTATGGCATACTGGCTTATCAAATCAGAACCCTCCACTTATTCGTGGGAGCAGTTGGAGAAGGATAAAAAGACTTTTTGGGATGGTGTGCGCAATTATGCAGCGCGCAATCATCTCAAAGCAATGAAGAAAGGAGATCTCGCTTTTTTTTATCATAGCAATGAAGGGCTGGAGATCGTGGGTATAGCAAAAGTGGTAAAGGAAGCCTACCAGGACCCAACCACATCTGAAGAAGCATGGGTGGCTGTTGATTTTGCTCCATATAAAAAATTGAAGAAGCCTGTAGGGCTGACGGAGATCAAAACTAAAAAGGAACTCGCGGATATGGCTTTGGTAAGGCTTGGCCGTTTATCTGTTCAGCCGGTAACGGACAAGGAATGGGAGACCGTTATGAAAATGGCAGGAGAGCAATAACAATAGCTGATCATTTAATGTAGTAGCCGAACTTCATTATTACTTTCATCAGGAATAATAGATTTCGTATTAGAAACCAGGAAAAAACACGATTTACCGTTTTTTTAAACCTGCTCTCTTTCTGTTTCTGAATTAATTTTCCAAAAACAAAATCTCTTGGCAAAGCAAAGGAAACACCTGGTCGTTCTCTCCGGTGCAGGAGTAAGTGCAGAAAGCGGATTAAAAACCTTTCGTGACAGTGATGGTTTATGGGAAGGCTATGATGTAAGAGAAGTCGCTACTCCGGGAGCATGGAGACGTAATCCGCAATTAGTGCTTGACTTTTACAATATGCGCCGCCAGAATGTGGCAGAAGCCCTTCCTAATGCTGCGCATATTGGTTTGGCTGAGCTGGAAAAGGATTATAATGTCACTATCGTTACGCAAAATATAGATGATCTGCATGAAAGAGCCGGCTCTTCGCGGGTTGTGCATTTGCATGGCGAAATATTCAAGATGCGAAGTGAAAGGGATGAAGAGACGTTGTATGAGATCCGTGGAGATATGAAGCTGGGAGATAAAGATAAGCAGGGTCATCAGTTAAGGCCGGCCATTGTCTGGTTTGAAGAGCCGGTGCCGAAAATGGAAGAAGCCATTCCTATAATTCATGCAGCAGATATCTTTGTGGTAATAGGGACTTCACTGGTGGTTTATCCTGCAGCAGGTCTTGTGCATTATGTAGCAGAGCACACGCCCAAATTTATTATCGACAAAAAAATACCTTACACATCATCCATGGATAATCTTACATTGATTGAAAAGCCTGCTACGGAAGGAGTTGCCGAATTGGCCAGGTTGCTGGCTCAGTTGCCTGACTAACTTTAGGCTTTCACTAACAGCCGCCTCCTTAATATTGCGGCGAATATCCAGGTATGCAAAAGTTTTTTCTTGTTTTATTGGTTTCCCTTTGGTGGGGAGGAATACAGGCGCAACAGTCGTCCACGCCTTTTGAGCAGATCCGTCGTTTTACTGCCACGCAAACGCCGGGGAAAGAAGATTCTGCCATCACATATCTTACCAACACGATCAAAGAGGGCATTCATTATTTATATCCCCTTTACCAAGCCATTGGCTGGGAAGATAAATTCAGGAAACAGGGAGATGGTCAGGATTTCTTTTATGATAATTTCAGCCAGTTCCTTTCTTTTGTTGGAGACATGCGTATGACGGATTATTATGGTGTAAAATCTTATGATACCACACAGCGTAGCTCAAGAGAGTTTATCCGGCAGGAAATACAGCAGCTTCGTGATCTTCAATCCATCAATGCGGCTGCCTACGTAACAGGAAGAGCTTTGGATGCACAGGTAGTGATGATCAATGAAGCACATAATAAGCCCCAGCACCGTGCTTTCACCTACAGCTTGCTGGAGGATCTGTATAAAGAAGGATTCCGTTATCTCGCCATGGAGATGCTGAATAATTCCCCTGACCGTTCCTTGCAGCAATTGAATGATAAAACAGGCTTCTACACAAAAGAACCGGTTGCAGGTGAGTTGATCAGAAAGGCATTATCATTGGGATATACGCTTGTTCCTTATGAAGACACAATTGCTTATAAGCATACTCCCACACAAAGGGATTCCGCACAGGCTGCGCATATCTATGAAGTGATCAAACATGATCCCAAAGCCAGGATCCTTGTGCACGCAGGGTATGGGCATATTTCAGAAGCAGGCCTCGGTGATGAGTATATTCCAATGGGCCTGGCATTTAAAAAATTAAGCGGGATCGATCCTCTGACCATCAACCAGGTGCTGTTCACCGAAGGCAGCAGTTATGAATATGGCCGTTTATACTATGATGCATTGATGCAAAGGGTCAATATCGATGAACCGGTAGTGCTTCTGAAGAACAGGAATCCTGTAAAGCTGATTGAGCGGGAAGGGTATGATATTTATATAGTGCATCCGCCTTCTGTGTATAAAAACAACAGGCCCACCTGGTTTTCTTTAAATGGTGAAAGAAAGGAAGTGACCATTTCTCCGCAGGAGAAATCATTGTTCCTGGTACAAGCTTATTATGAAGATGAATATAACCGCCAGCCATTAGGAAAGATCATACCTGCTGATCAAACCTATATTACTTCTGATTATGGCTATTACAGCCTTTACCTGAAACCAGGTAAATATAAACTTGTGTTCAGGGATGTTGGTTACAAGGAATTAAATGTCAGGGACCGGGAAGTGAAATAAAGAATGCTCAACCGGCATCGCTTTCTACAAAACTGATCTCGTTTTCAGCCAACTCCTTTAACACTGGCTCGTATATTTCTTTATCTGTGGGAATATGCAGCCCGGTCAGTTTCAATGTTCCCCTGAGAATGAGCTTTGCAGCGATAGCCAATGGCAATCCTACTGTTTTGGCCATAGCTGTTCTTAAACTGTCTTCACCCTTCACCACCAATGAGCTTTGAATATTTGCAGGTTTGCCGGCTTCTTCATAGCCAAATTCGTGCAGCATAACGATCATGTCCTTGTCTTCCGGTTGCAGGCTTAACTTGGTTTCCACTGCTACCTGCAATAGGTCTGCAGCACTGCAAAGTCCTTTATTCACCAGTGTATTTTTATCTTCCAGTCCAAGGAATAAGAATTGTTTGGAGGTAAGGCCGGCTTCCTGTATCTGTTGGTTCACCCATTGACCAAAACCATGTTTGTTCAGGTGCTCGCGGAACAATTCCTGCAAACTTTTACCATCACTTTGATAAGCGGGTGTTTCATCGGTAAGTTTCAGATCAACGACATGTTTCCAGCCATGCATAAAATCGGGATGGCGGAGAGTGGTGCGGATGAATGTAGTAGTATCTTCCAAACCATACAGTGGCGCATAGCTTAATGAATCGCGGTTGGGATACCAACTGAATGCATCATGTCCTGGTACTGTCACCAAACGGCCGGGAGTAAATAATTCTTCATAAGGCAATTGTACATCTTTACCGTTTTCCCGGTAATGAGCACCTGCTTTTCCGGCCAGGATGATATTTCGTGAGTTCCAGCTTATCTTATAATGCCAGGGATTGTTATCGCTTTCGGGTGCAACGAGCCCGCCGCAATGGGAACGGAATGAGGTTATTTTTCCCCCTTTTTTCCGGATGCCATCAATGATCTTCATTGCGCTCATGTGATCGATGCCCGGATCGAGTCCCATTTCGCAAAGAAAAATAAGACCTTTGTCTTTGATTGCAGCAGCTATGGAGCGCATTTCATTGTCAACATAAGAAGCCGTGAGCAGGCTTTTGCCGAGTTGTAAACAGTCTTTCGCAACGGTATTGTGCAGCACCGGTGGCAGCATGGAAATCACAAGATCAGCTTCGCTGATGTATTGGCTGCGTTTACCGGCATCACGGATATCAAAAGAAACGGCTTCGCCGGAAGGGGAGTGGTTGATCTTTTCAAGGGCCAGCTGCAGGTTGGCATCTGCTACTACAAGTTTCCAGTTTTCTGTGCCTGCATGCTGTAACAAATAGTCGATTAAAACCGTAGCGGATTTGCCTGCCCCGAATAAAAGTATTTTCTTCATGTAACAAATATCTTAAATAGTTAAAACCCTTGGCATTTTATTTGGAACCCCTAGGCATTACTAAAACAAAACTTTATGAAATGAGCCATAAGGATTCAGCACACTTATCGCAGAGAGTGTCTGGTAAGTTCCATATGGCAATTTTAACCATTAAAAATTAACAGATGAAAAAAGTATTTGTAGCTGTATTGCTGCTGACCGGTATGACCGGTTACAGCCAAAATCTTACCGGCGGTCTGAAAGCAGGCGTCAACGTCTCCAATTTCACCGGTGGTGATTTCAGTTCAGTTGATAAAAAAGCATTGATAGGATTTCATGCTGGTGGCTTCCTGAACATTGGGTTCGGAGCATTTTCCATACAGCCTGAAGCAATGGTATCAACGCAAGGTGCAAAAGCAGAGGATGTGAGCGGCAGCTATGATTGGAAGCTGACTTATATCACTGTGCCTATTATGGCCAAATTCAAAACAGGTGGAGGGTTTTACCTGGAAGCAGGACCACAGTTCGGTTTCAAGATCGATGAAAATATCGGTAATCAAACCATCAACGATTTTGCAAAAGGGCTTGATCTTTCTATTGGTGCAGGCCTCGGATTCCAAACTGTTGGAGGATTTGGTATAGGAGCCCGTTACATGGCAGGGCTTTCAAAAGTGGGTGATTTCAGTGGTTCTAATATTGATCCTGATTTCAAGAACAGTGTGATACAGGCAGGTATCTTTTATACTTTTGGTAAATAAAATCATTAGAGAGTCTTGCATCAGCAAGACTCTCTAATAAATTAACGGTTTCCTACAGCCAGATCATTCGCCTGCCTGCTGCCTATTCTTACTATCTTAAATTCCACTCTTATTCCACGGTTTGTATCAGGAACACGTACGGTAGCAGATTCATTCGAAGAAATAGATTTGAATTGTATCATTTCAGTTTTGACAGGCTGTTCATTGGGTTTGATATATTGCAATTCCACTGTTACCTGGTCAAGATTGTATTTGGAATGGTTGGTTACAGTCAGCTCCAGGTTGCGGATGCCGCCTAACGCCACACGTTTGTAATCATTGCTGCTAACAGTTACCTGGTTGCCCCAACCGGGAAGCATTCTTTCCGGAGAAGAAGAACGGTCAGGTGTAACAGATGCTGTTTTTCTTTCCGGGTTCTCTTTTTGTTCGGATGACCTTACTGCGCGTGTTCTTTCACCACTTACAGGATCTTTATCTGCTGCCATATAATCCTGCTGGGCAATAACCGGTTCCTCTTTTAATTGTGGAGCAGGCATTATTGCTTTTGCTTTTGAAGGAGGAACGATAACCTCTTTTTCTGCGGGAAGATCTTCATTGTTCATAGATGGTGCTGGCGATGAAGTCTGCGGTTGGTGAATGGGCTCCTGCTTTTGCTGAAGTGGTGATTCGGATGTAACAGCTGCAGATTGCTCTGATACTGAGTCGGTCGCTGGTTCAAGTCCAGCAGGGGGAGTATGTTCTGCAAGGACCGTGCTTGCCACAGAAGACGGTTTTTGTGCAAGATGGCTATCCGATGCCGGCTTCGACTGAAGGATAAATCCTGCCAGTACACCGATCCCGATCAACCCGCTTACAACAGCAGCTCTTTTCAGGTTTACTTTCAAAAAGCTTTTTCTTGCGATCCTTTCTTTCCTTTCCCTGAGTGTTTTTACATACATTTCCTTAATCTCATCAAGGGGCTGCGAATACTTTATTTTGGCAACAGGATTTTCTGTAATGCTGATAGTTTCATTCAGATCTGTTGCGGTATAATCCGGTATTGGAGTGGGCGTGGGCTTCGGAACGGGGGCTGGCTTCGGCATTGCGGCCGTTTTCTTTTCAGCAAGCTGATTGGGGAGGGTCACGAACACTGATTTCTTAGCCACATATTTCTGTTGCTGTTCAACAGCAACCTTAGGTGCATACGCCTGATGTGCTGCGGGGATTTCTGCCTGGGGAACAGGGGATGGTACCGCCTCTGTTTGCTGGGTAGTGGCAGGCTTTTTAAAGAAGCGGTCAAAAGGCTGTTCTTCCACTTCCGGGGCATAAGGCTTCAATTCATCAATTTCACAGGGATAGCGCCAGGCCGCACTTTTGCCGGGGATCCAAACCAGGTCATAGGCTTTCAGACCCATTTTTAACAAGTCTTCCAGGGAGAATGGCCCTGTTTCCTTGTTGTCGCGCAGAAGAAGATAGTTTACCATAACATTCTCTATTGGTAGACTAACACAACGTAAAATCTGTGCCGTCAAGTGCAAAGAGGATGTTATAAAACTCCTATTTTCCTGTTGTTGCACAATAATCCACAGCCGTGGAAAAATAGGGCAAAAAACAGTTTTGTTTGTCAGGTTTTGCGCCCCAAAAAAAGTAGATTTGCAAGCCCTTAAAAGCCTTGATTTTGAAGGGTAAATAACAAAGATCCCTAATAATTATGGAAGAGAATTTTGGACCTCAGGAAACGAATGATATTGACCGCATTATTCCGGTAAATATCGAGGAGCAGATGAAGACCGCGTACATCGATTATTCAATGTCGGTGATAGTGGGACGGGCCCTGCCGGATGTAAGAGATGGCTTCAAGCCGGTGCACAGGCGCATTTTATATGCGATGAATGAGCTTGGGCTGAACCATAACAAGCCTTATAAAAAATCAGCGCGTGTGGTAGGTGAGGTGTTGGGTAAATATCACCCGCATGGTGATTCTTCTGTTTATTTTGCCATGGCCCGTCTTGCGCAGGAATGGAACATGCGTTATACACTGGTTGATGGCCAGGGTAATTTCGGTAACCAGGATGGTGATGATCCCGCAGCAATGAGGTATACCGAAGTAAGGCTCGACCGCCTTGGCGAGCATATGCTTGATGATATCGAAAAAGACACGGTAGATTTCCAACTCAATTTTGACGACTCCGAAAAGGAACCGTCCATACTGCCTACCCGCATCCCACAACTGCTGATCAATGGCAGTAGCGGCATTGCTGTAGGTATGGCTACTAACATGATGCCGCATAACCTTTCCGAAGTGATCGATGGTTGTGTTGCCTATATCGACAATCGCGAGATCACGATCGATGAGTTGATGCAATATGTAAAAGCACCTGATTTCCCTACAGCCGGTATCATCTACGGAATGGAAGGAGTGAAGGCTGCCATGCATTTCGGCAGGGGACGTGTAGTGCTGAGAGGCCGCTTGCATATTGATGCAAAACCCAGTGGTCGCGAACAGATCATTATCACAGAAGTGCCTTACCAGGTGAACAGGGATTCGCTTACCAACCGCATTGGTGAACTGGTGAATGAAAAACTGATAGAAGGGGTAGCGCATGTGAACAATGAATCGAACAACAAAGAAGGTACCCGGATCGTGATCGATCTGAAAAGGGATGGGGTAGCGAATGTGATCGTTAACCAGCTCTATAAGCTTACTGAACTGCAAACTTCCTATGGTATCAACAACGTTGCCATTGTGAAGGGAAGGCCAAAGACGCTGAACCTGAAAGAACTGATCAGCGAATTTGTGGAGTTCCGTCATGAAGTGGTTGTACGCCGCACCCAGTTTGAATTAAGAGAAGCAGAAAAAAGGGCGCATATACTGCAGGGCTACCTGATAGCGCTGGATCACCTCGATGAAGTGATCACCATGATCCGCAATTCAGCTACACCAGAGATCGCGAAAGACAATCTCGTGAATGCAGGCTGGGGATTGGATGAAGTGCAGGCCAAAGCCATATTGGAATTGCGTTTGCAACGCCTTACCGGCATGGAAAGAGAGAAGATCAAGGAAGAATATGATGAATTGATGAAGCTGATCGGGGAGTTGAAAGAATTGCTGGCTAATGAAGCCCTCCGTTATGGTGTTATCAGAAAAGAACTGCTGGAGATCAAAGAAAAATATGGTGATGAAAGGAAGACCGAGATCACTTATCTCGACAACGAAGTACGCATTAAAGACCTGATCAAAGAAGAAGACGTGGTGATCACGATCTCACATCTTGGTTATATAAAACGCACACCGGCAGACGAATACCGTGCGCAACGCCGTGGTGGCCGGGGAGTGATCGGCGGTAAAACGAGGGACGAGGATTATATTGAACATCTTTTCGTAGCTTCCACCCATCATAGCATGCTGTTCTTTACAGAAAAAGGAAGATGCTACTGGTTGAACGTATACGAAATCCCTGAAGGAGAGAAAACCAGCAAAGGAAGAGCGATCCAGAACCTTATCCAGTTACCCCAGGATGATAAGATCCGCGCCATCATTGATGTGAAGGACCTGAAAGATGAAGAATTTGTAAAATCGCACAATATTGTACTTTGTACCAAGAAGGGGATCATCAAGAAAACAGAGTTGCTTGATTTCAGCCGTCCGCGCCAGACAGGGGTGAACGCCATCACCATCAACGAAGGAGATGAACTGCTGGAAGCAAAAATGACCGATGGCAAGTCCGAGATCATGATGGCAGTGAAGAGTGGCCGTGCGATCCGTTTCTCTGAAGAAAAAGTGAGGGCAACAGGCCGTGGTGCCATTGGAGTGGCGGGTATTGAAGTGGAGGATGCAAATGATGAGGTAGTTGGTATGATTTGTGTAAACCCAGAAACCGATGCATCCAAAACAGTGTTGGTGGTAAGTGAAAAAGGGTTTGGAAAAAGAACAGCGGTTGACGAGTACCGCTTCACCAACCGAGGCGGTAAAGGCGTAAAAACCATCAATGTAACCGAAAAAACAGGTAGCCTGGTGGGTATGCTGGATGTGGCGGAAACGCAGGACCTGATGATCACCTGTAAAAGCGGTGTAACGATCCGGATGAAAGTGGCCAATGTCAGCGAACAGGGAAGAGCGACACAGGGTGTAAAACTGATCAGGCTTGATGAAGGCGATGAAATAGCTGCCATCACTAAGCTGGATGAAGAGCAAACAGACACGGCGCACCCCGCTGCGCCTGAGGCAGGAAATGATGACGCAACTGATACGGCAGCAAATCCATCTTCAGAAAACAACGCAGAAGAATAAGTGGATGTATTGTTTTATTATTAATTATCTATTAATTCAATTTAAATAATGAAAAAGACCACATTCCTTTTAACGATGCTGACGTTTGCCATTATGGGCCAGGCACAGCGCTATGATGATATTAAAACCAAACTTTTTGTAAATCAGTTTGCAGAAGCCAAAAAGGAAATCGACAAGGGTATGGCGAATGCCAAATTTGCTTCCAAGCCCGAAGCGTTTATCCTGAAAGCGACAGCTTATGCTGCTGTTGCAGATGATCCAGCCAATGCAGCGGAAGCCGACCAATTGAGGGCAGACGCTTATGCAGCCTTCATGAAATACAGGGAAATGCAACCCGATCTTGCTCTGATGGCTGATATCCCTTATAAGAATGCACCGTCTTACCTGCACACTACTTATTTCAATGCTGGCTACAAGGATTACCAGGAAAAGAAATGGGGTGCAGGCCTGCCAAAATTTGAAAAGGCAGTGGCATTATCCGATTTCATGATCGAGAAAAATTTGTTTGGCGCTCCAATGGATACCAACAGCCTGATCCTTGCAGGTATCATGGCTGAGAATGATAATAAAGCAGATGTGGCTGCCAAATATTATGGCCGCCTGGCTGATGCCAAGATTAAGGGGCAGGGTTTTGAGGATATTTACAAATACCTGGTCCGTTATAATTTCACCAAAAAAGACATGGCAGCGTTTGATAAATATAAAGCGCTTGGAGCCGAGCTTTATCCTCAAAGCGAATTCTTCAAATACGACAAAACGGATTTCGCCGTAGGTCTTGAAGAAACTTTTGATGCAAAAATCAAATCGCTGGAGCAGGTGCTGGCCAATGATCCTGGCAACTATAAATCCAGTCTTTTACTCGGTCAGCTTATCTACGACACGCTTTATTCAGATAAAGAAGGAGCAGTGAAGCCGGCCAATGCAGCAGAACTGGAAACCAAAATGGTTGCCGCGTTTAAGAAATCAGCGGAAAACAATCCCAATGAAATATTCCCGAGCCTTTATCTCGGAGAATACTATATCAACAAAGCAGCAGCCATCAATGAAAAGAAAGAAGCCCTGGCTGCTGAGATCAAAAAAGCGACCAAACCTGGTGCTCAGCCTTCCAAAGAAAATGTAGCAAAGAAGGACGCGCTTGACAAAGAATTTGATGAGAACTATGAAGCTGCAAGGGTTTCTTATGAAAAAGCAGCCGAGTTGTTTGGTAAAAAAGGATCACTTACTGGTCCTGAAAAACAACAGTACAAAAATGTGGCTGGTTACTTGGGTGATATTTATACTTACAAAAAAGATAAAGCCAAGGGCAAACCTGCTGATGTTGCAAAATTTGCAGAGCAGGAGAAGAAATGGAATGATCTGTATGGATCGATCCGTTAAACTTTGGTAGGAGATGAATTTGAAACGGCTTCTGAAAAGGAGCCGTTTTTTATTTGGGTGACTGACGGGGATTTTGGGTGACGGGGATGTGGAATTGGAGGTGCTGGGGAAGAATGAGGTGGGAAGTTCAAAATCATTATTTAACATAATATAAATTATAGGAAAAAATAACCGGGTTTAACTTGAAAATTCCCGCTTTTACGGTTGATAAGATCCTGGGCAGACAATTATTCGGGCCGGCATTTTATTTTCCGGACCCAATTTTCCGATTTACTGATTTCAATCAAGCGCGAATAAGTAAAGAATTTTAAGCTTTGCAAAAAAAGAATGCTAACAGAGATTAATCCAAAATTGCCCATGCGCAATAAATCCGTAACAAAGGATTTTTATATAAATAAGTTGGGGTTTAAAGAATTTGGAAACACTGACTATGACGGCTATTTAATGGTGGTAAAAGACAATATACAAATTCACTTTTTTGAGTTTAAAGAACTTGACCCCAAAGAAAATTACGGGCAAGTGTATATCCGGACAAACGACATTGATAACTTATATAGATCATTTCTGGACAACAATACAGAGATCCATCCTAACGGACGTATTGAAACAAAACCATGGGGACAGAAAGAGTTTTCAATGCTTGACCCGGACAGCAATTTGCTGACTTTCGGACAGAGTTTATAATGCCATACAATTTCTTCTGGGTTCGCTGCAATGGTGTCATGAAGGATTAGTTTTTGTGTACTTCGATCTTCCATTCCGCCCCTGACCCAATCTTTTTTTTCTCTGCCAAACTTCCCCTATTAATCGCCACTGAAAAATTCAGCAAACTATTCAAATATCCCAATGGCTTTCCTTCCGCCACCTCTCCAAAAGTATTTGCATACAGAATCCGTTCCTGGTAAACCAACGAATCCACATGCAAAATCTTTACATCCAAACTATCCCCGATTCGGAAACCTGCTTTCTGAACAAGGCTATCCGGAATATTGCTCCAGATATTCCCGTACTGAATATCCAACGCAGGGATATTCCCTTTTAAAATACCTTCCTTTAATTCAGCCCGCTGATACGGTATCTTCACCACCGGCCGATTAAGCTCTGGTCCTACCTGCTCAAACCTGATCTTTCCCGAAGCCAGCCTGGCTGCAGTATATGCATACACGTCGCGGCCATGAAATGTATACGATGCTGAAGAACCTTGCCTTCGATTAACAGATTCATCGATCTGGCGCAATGAAACAATGCCGATCTCATCAGCCAGCAAAGTCAGCGTGCCATTATCCGGCGTTACGATATAATGCCCGTTCCTTGTTTCTGCCACCACCGATTGGCGATCAGTGCCCACGCCCGGATCAACTACTGACACAAACACTGTTTCGGGTGGCCAGTATGGTACTGTTTGGCTAAGCCGGTAAGCTGCTTCCCAGATATTGTAAGCGGGAATTTCATGGGTGAGATCAAACATGGATAAGCGCGAATCTACTGTATAGGCTACGCCTTTCATTGCAGATACTGCACCGTCTTTAAGTCCAAAATCTGTTTGCATCACGATCGGCTTTGGTGCCGACTTATCGTTGCAGGCTTGCAAAGCAAGGCTGAGAATGATGAGTGAGATCAGAAATCTGTACATTGCTAAAGATTATTCGTAAAGTTATTCATTCAATCAAGATAGTTCATGGACCTGCGTGCACAACTTTTAAAACAACATTCCAAAGCCAATTGCCTGAAAGTAGTTAAATGGGTCGGTAATTCGCCGGAACGTTTTGCTGAGCTTTTCGAATTGTTTTTAAAAGATGAATACCGTGTGGTGCAGTTGGCTGCCTGGCCCGTCAGCTATGTGATTGAAGCGCATCCTTCATTGATCAGGAAACACCTGCCGGCCTTATTCAAAAACCTGGAAAGAACAGATACACATCCATCTGTCAGGCGCAATTCGATCCGCCTGATGCAACATATTGAGATCCCCGAAAAATATCATGGCGTGGCGATGAATCTTTGCTTTGAATATATCAGCGATCCGAAAGAAAAAGCAGCCGTGAAAGCGTTTTCATTAACGGTACTGGAAAACCTTTCAAAGAAATACCCGGAAATACGACCGGAGTTGAAAGCCATTATTGAAGACAGATGGGATAGTGAAACACCGGCGTTCCGGTCGAGGGCAAAGAAAATAATGGCATCATTTTAGAATCGAAGATTCATCAGGCTGGTCTTATGGGAATCAATATGAAGAGCCGAAGTTAGGTGTAAGAAAAATAAATCTCCATCTGAAGACAGACTTTTCAGATAACTCAATTCTGAGTATGCGCATTTTCTTTCCTGCACAAAAATTACTCATTTTTGGCTCCGTTGGTCGAGGTAATATTTTTCATATTGAGCAATATGAAGACCAGATACCTTTTGGAGAGAAGGCTATTGTTTTTGCGAGCGCCAGCATTAACGAAAAAATCTATTACGGGTTTGCCAACTTTACAGTAACCCAACAAAACCAAACGATTCCTCTCAGTATAAGAGAAGGATCTAAAGAACAGTTTGGCCAGGCTTTTCAGGCAATGAAGTTTGGCAAAATGAGATTAGATATCATTACTAAAAAGAAAACAATAGCTCCTGATATTCCTTGTAGCGTCGATACGCAAGAAAACAATAAATGATTTTAGTATAACATCCTCACTTTAATCGTCTCCTTCACATCCTTCAACACCTGCACTGCTTTATTTGAAAGCTGCTTGTCCACATCCAGCACCACATAACCAATATCCTCATTCGTTTTCAGATACTGACCAACGATATTGATATTGTGCTTTGACAATTCAGTATTGATCGCTGAAAGCACACCCGGTACGTTGTTATGTATATGCAGGATCCGGTGTGAACGCTCCTGTGGTGGCAATGCCAGTGCAGGAACCGTATGCGAGCCGAACGTAATTCCTTTTTCCAGGAAATTGAACAACTTTACGCTCACATCTTCCCCGATATTCTGTTGTGCTTCCTCTGTGGAACCGCCGATATGCGGGGTCAGGATCACATTGGGAAGGTCTTGCAGAGGCGATTGAAAACGGTCGCCATTCTTTTCGGGCTCCCAGGGGAATACATCAATGGCTGCGCCGCTAAGCTGCCCGTCGAGCAGGGCTTTGCGGAGAGCTTCGAGGTCCACCACTTCACCACGTGCATAGTTGATCAGGATTGATCCCTTCTTGAAATATTTGAGCGTGGTTTTATTGATGATATTCTTTGTTTGCGGGGTTTCCGGAACATGGAGTGTTACCACATCCGCTTTGCCCAGCACATCCTTTAGCGTTTTACCATCAGTGGCATTGCCAAGCGGAAGTTTGGTTTCCACATCATAAAAAATCACTTTCATACCCAGTGCTTCGGCCAGCACGCTAACCTGGCTGCCGATATTGCCATAACCGATAATACCGAGGGTTTTGCCCCTGAGCTCAAAGCTGCCTTTTGCATCTTTCATCCAGATGCCGTCATGAGCGGCTTTGTTTTTGTCAGGTATGCGGCGGATCAGCATAATGGAAAGGCCGATCACCAGTTCTGCAACGGATCTTGTATTGGAATAAGGCGCATTGAATACTACTACGCCATTGCGGGTGGCGGCTTCCAGGTTCACCTGGTTTACACCAATACAGAAACATCCGATCGCCTGCAGTTTATGAGCGGCGTCCAGCACTTTTTGCGTGATCTGCGTTTTGGAACGGATGCCCAGTATATGAACATCTTTAATCTCCCTGATCAGTTCTTCCTCGGTCAACGCTTTGGTGATCTTTTCCACTTTGGTGTATCCCTGCTGCTGAAAATTCTTTACTGCCAGGTCACTGATATTCTCGAGGAAAAGGATGCGGATCTTCTCTTTGGGGTAACTTGTTTTTTCGCTTGCCATATTGCAAATATACTTAAGGACGTTATTACCATAAAACGTATGAATGGGGAAAAGTTAACCGTTTGTTCAAACAACTGTAAGTTCTATTTTTGTCAAAACTCAAAAACACACGCCTGTTGAAAAACACTTTATTTGCCGTTGCCCTGCTGGGTCTTTTCTATAGTTGCAAGAATGCCGGCCCCACTGCCGAGAAAACAGCCGATACTGCCTACCATGCCCCCACCCCTACTCCCCTTCCGGATAAAGAGCTGAAACATTATAAAACCCTGCTGTCTTCTTTCTTCGACAGTATGCTGTTGCAACGCGGGTTTAGCGGAGGAATACTGGTAGCTAAGAATGGAGTAATATTATATGAAAACTATGCTGGTTTTGCAGATGTTGGCCGTAAGCAGCCTATAACTGACACTTCTTCCATTCATATCGCTTCTACCAGTAAAACCTTTATGGGTGTTGCCATTCTTGGGCTGGTACAGGATAACCTGCTGTCGCTGGAAGATTCCATTCAGAAATTCTTTCCAGGCCTCCCCTATCCTGGAGTAACAGTGAAGATGCTGCTCAGTCACAGGAGCGGCCTGCCTAATTACCTTTATTTTATGTCGGAAGGCAACTGGGACAAGAAAAAGCAGGTGACCAATTCCGACGTATTGCAAACATTATACACGGAAAAGCCTAACCGCAGTTTCAGCCCAGGCAGGCGTTTCAGCTATAGCAATACCAATTTTGTGTTGCTGGCCATGATCATTGAGAAGATAACCGGTATCAGTTACCCGGATTATATGAAACTGAAATATTTTGGTCCGCTGAAAATGGAACATACGTTTGTTTTTACTTTAGCAGACACAAATAAAGTGATCCCTTCCTTCAACTATAATGGTACAGTATGGGACAATGATTTCCTGGAAGGTACTTATGGGGATAAGAATATCTATTCCACGCCCAAGGACCTGCTGAAATGGGACCAGGCTTTATACACTGAGCAATTGCTGAAAAAGAATATGCTTGATTCGGCTTTTACACCTTACAGTCTTGAGCGGCCTTCTATTCACAACTATGGCTTGGGTTTCAGGATGCTGATCATGCCAAACGGAAAAAAAGTGATCTATCATTTCGGACGCTGGCATGGTTACAATGCAGCTTTTGCAAGGTTGATGGACGAAAAGGCAACTATCATTATCCTGGGCAATAAGTTCAACCGCAATATTTACACTACTGCCCATAAATGTTATGACCTGTTTGGCAATTACATGCAGGGAAACGACAGTGAAGAGGACGCGGAAAATGCTGAAGTAAAGACGGAAGTAAAAAAGGAAGTAAAGAAAAAAGCAGTAGTAAGGAAAAAGAAGAAATGACCGGTTTTATTTAGTAAAGACTCGCTCTGGACATATCCCACAAAGACGACGAAGACCACAAGGTTATTGCCTGAGATAATTTCTTTGTGGTCTTCGTCGTCTTTGTGGGAGTGTGATTGCTGAAGCTGAGTCATTATTGTTTAATTGTTTATTTCAAACGGTCAACAATTCCTACTTTTATCATCACAATCGTACAATTGTGAAAGTATTCAATGCAGAACAGATCAGACGGTGGGACCAGTACACCATTGCGCAGGAGCCTGTTGCTTCTATAGAATTAATGGAACGGGCTGCTCTTGCCTGTGCTGCATGGTTGAATGAACACTATCCAGATCAGCCTCTTACTGTTTTCTGCGGCAAGGGAAACAATGGTGGAGATGGATTGGCTATTGCCCGCCTTTTATCAACCCGCAGGATCACTGTTTATATCCTTGAATTCGGGCATAAGGGTACAGAAGATTTTCAAACCAATCTTTCCCTTCTGCATCAATATCACGCAATAGACATCCGTTTTATACAAACAGAAGAGAATCTCCACCCTATTGTTTTTTCAGGTGTGATCATAGATGCATTGTTTGGTTCAGGATTGAATCGTGGATTGGAAGGTGTTACTGCCGCGCTGGTAGAAAAGATCAATGGGGCTGGTTGCCCTGTTGTTGCAATTGATCTTCCCAGTGGTATGTTTGTTGACCGATCTTCTACAGGCAATATACAGATAGCAGCTACACATACATTAAGTTTTCAGGTATATAAACCGGCTTTCCTGGTAGCTGAGAATGCAGCGTATTGCGGAGAAGTGCATATACTGGATATCGGGCTGCACCAGGATTTTTATGATAAGGAACCAGCGCTGTATGAACTGACTGATGAAACCATTATTCACCGGCTATACAAATACAGGAACCGTTTTTCACATAAAGGAAGCTTTGGTCATGCTTTGATGATTGCGGGCAGCTATGGTAAAATAGGTGCAGCAGTATTATCCACCGAAGCCTGTCTGCGTACTGGTGCAGGATTGGTGAGTTGTCATATTCCCCGTTGCGGATATGAGATCATGCAGGCAAGATTACCCGAAGCAATGGTGAGCACGGATCTGAATCATTCCATCAATACGCATATTGAAACTGACCTGGATATTTATCCTGCTATTGGTATAGGCCCGGGCCTTGGTACTGCTTCAGAAACAAGAACACTATTGAAAGAAGTATTGAGTGCTTATAAAAAACCTGTGGTGTTGGATGCAGATGCGTTGAACAGTATTGCCAAAGAACCAGAATTGCTGGCACAAATACCGGCAGGCTCCATTCTCAGCCCTCACCCTAAAGAGTTCCAGCGCTTGTTTGGAGACACAACCAATGAATTTGAACGGTTACAACTGGCTTCATCAAAAGCTAAAGAGTTGAAGCTGGTCATTATTCTGAAGGGACACCATACTCTGGTTGCTTTGCCCAATGGAAAAATGTTCTTCAACTCAACCGGCAATGCAGGCATGGCCACTGGTGGCAGCGGAGATGTGCTTACAGGAATACTGACCAGTTTACTGGCACAGGGATATAAGCCCGGAGATGCAGCGATATTCGGTGTATACCTTCATGGATCAGCCGGCGACCTGGCTGCAAAGGAATTATCCATGGAAGCCATGATCGCCGGTGATATTACAAAATACCTGGGAAAAGCTTTTCTTGCTATAGAAGAGCAGTAATAGCGATCACTTATTCTCCGTTTTTCTTTTCCAGCAAAAATTTATAGATCAATCCCCCTACGATAGCACCAGCTATAGGGGCTACCCAGAACAACCACAATTGAGAAAGATATTGCCCTCCTGCAAACACAGCCTGCGAAGTGGAGCGGGCGGGATTAACAGATGTATTGGTGATGGGAATGGAAATAAGATGGATCAATGTAAGTCCAAGACCAATTGCAATGCCTGCAAATCGGCCATTGGCAAATTTATCGGTAGCTCCAACAATGATGATCAGGAAGAAAGCAGTCAGTAGAAATTCTGCAATAAAAGCAGCTTTCAGGTTATAGCCATGAGGTGAAAGTTCTCCATACCCATTGGCAGCGAAAGCACCGGCTTTTGTATTGTCGATAGCAGCTGCATCATTGCCGGAAAAAATAAGATATAAAGCACCGGCTGCAACCAATGCACCGGCAACCTGTGCAATGATATAAGGGACCAGTTCTTTACCGGGAAATCTTCCTGCAGCAAGCAGCCCAAATGATACAGCAGGATTAAAATGGCCGCCGGATATATGTCCGACTGCATAAGCCATCGTTAATACAGTAAGACCGAATGCAAGTGCCACACCAAGATAACCAATGCCCAGATCAGGAATGCCGGCAGCAAAAAGAGCGCTTCCGCATCCTCCAAAAACCAACCAGAACGTTCCAAAAAATTCAGCAGCAAATTTTCTCATAACGATATATTTTCAAGGTTAAAGAAGCGTGCTTCAATGGTGGTGGAATGATCGTTGAAAGAACTAAAATACATTCTTCTTTAATATAACAAAGCAGATGACCAGAATAGGGTATTAAGATTGGGGATAAGTGATGCAGAAATAATAAAGGGGCTTTAAGGCCCCTATTAATAAATTCTTTATTGATGTATCATTTTTGTTTCTTCTCTTTTGCCATCTGCGCTGTACCTATTACCAGGAAAGCAACCCAACTTGGATAAACGATAGCAAAACTTGTATGAACAGAAGGGCCAATAATTATGGCTAACAAAACATGCAATGCAGCAGTCAGTATCATGCCGATTGTTCCAATCTTGTAAAAAGCGTTGCGGTTATTCATACTGATGATTTTTTATAAAGGAACTGAATACCGGCTGAAGGTATGGAAAATCATGTAAACAGTGGTAAAGGTTTTTACGGGCGGTTTTCCCGCCCGGTTTATCCCTGCATTTCAGGGTAATTCCCTGTATTTCTTCCTGTAGCCGGCCTTTTCTTTTGGTACAAACAGCTGGATTTAACCCTCTTATTGAAGGTTACCTGTAAAAAACCTTTATAAGTGATATGAGAAGGCTTTGTCATTATACATTACTGATTGTTTTCCCGGTCATACTCTTTTCCTGTAAAAAATCAGGCGGCGACAATCCTGCTCCCCCTACTCCACCGCCACCTGATCCGCCGGTGAATAATCCTGTTATTCCACCCACAGTTTATACCGGCTATAATTTGTTGTGGAATGATGAGTTTGATGGCTCGCAGATAGATCTGGACAAATGGGGGCTTGAAACAGGAACAGGTGTGGACGGCAATTTTGGAACAGGGCAAGTGGACAGGGCCCGCCCAGATAATGCTACGATTGCTGCAGGCGTTTCAGGTGCCAGTGGCAATTGCCTGGCTATTGCCACAAAAAAGGAAACCTATATTGACCGCAGCTATACCAGTGCCCGGCTCACTACAAAAGACAAAGGTGCCTGGGGACCGGGGCATCGGATCGAAGCAAGGATATGGGCCCGTGATGTGCGATACAAAGGCCAGGGCTTTGCATTCTGGATGATGCCGCAGGAAATACCTGCAGGGCAAGCATCATTGATGTGGCCGCAGGGAGGTGAAATCGATATTATGGAATATGTTGGCGCCATACCTGGCCATAACCTGGGCAGCGTGCATTATGCGTGGTCATGGGAGAACAACCAGTATCAGAGCTGGAATCACGGACATAAAGGAGGTTATTATTCCTACCAGGAAAAAGAAGTGCCGGCCAGCAACCCGGCTTATGGCGGGTGGCCTGTACCGGCAACTGATCTTGCTGCAGGAAGCGGAGGCTTTCATATTTACAGGATCGATTGGTATGAGAACAGGATAGAGTTTGCCATTGACGACCAGGTATACCATATCAACTATTTCAATGATGGTGATGCATTCGACAATGGAATGGCTGATGGGCAGGACCAGGACGCAAAGATCATTGTGAATGGAAAAAGAACATTTGCATCCGAGTACTCCCATCATTTTCCTGAATGGTCACCTTTTTCACATAAATTTTTTATCCTGCTCACTGCTGGTGTCGGCGGTAATGATAACCAAACCTATGGCGGAGCTATTGTCTCCAATGCTGTATTCCCCTGTACTACGTTTATTGATTGGGTAAGAGTGTATAAAAGGAACTAAGAGCCTGGATGCAACATATTGGAACAGGATCATACTTTAATTAAACGACCGTTTATGTACACCCGTTTTCTGGGTAGGACAATATGGGCACTACTGGTTTTTTTCCTGTCCTTCCGTGCGCAGGCGCAACTACAGGTAAGAACAGAAATTTATCCAGCAGTGGAATTGTTGAATGTGATCCACCTGCTTTCCGATTCAGTAGAAACCGTTCCTTCTACTTATGCCATTGATGTCCGCCGGCAATTCCAGGCTTTTAAAGATCATCCGGCAGTACAAAAAGCAAGGGAAATGGCATTGATCAATTGTGATTTCCCTTTGCGGCACAGTTGGTGTTTTTATAATTTCCCGGATGTTCAATTGCATCTGCCGGATACTCTTTGGGCATACAATAAATATGTGACGACGGTTGCTGTACGCGATTATTTCAAAGCCTGTATGGATTTTTACAGGGATAGCAGGTTTTGGGAATTCTTTACTGCTTATCGCCCCAAGTATGACCAATGGATACAATCATTTAACCGTAACCTGTATGAAGACGGAATGCTGGCCGCAATGGATAGTTTATACCGGCTCAAACCTTCCAATAAGGTAGTGTTTACCCTGGGCGCGATGAATTGTAATTCATTTGCTCTGCCGGAAACAGGGGATATCAACCCAGCGTTCAAAGGCGTTTCAACCATCTTTATTGCCTTTGGGAATCTGCACCGTTCAAAAGATACTATTGCCCCTGCTTTTTACTCTCCTTTTAATTCACAATTGATATGGCATGAAGCAGGCCATGTTTACCTGGCTGATCTTTTCCGCAAGTATGAAAAAGAAGTGATGGCGATACAGGATATATTCAATAATAGTGAGGATATGAAGCGTGAAGCGGGTGCGGTCGGCTGGCCTCATTACCTCGATGAAAATATAACACAGGCAGTGACCAGTTATCTTCGTATCCGCGCAGGCGTCGTAGCAAAAGATATTGAGTATAAAAGAATGAAAGGTTATTATATTCTGTCAGAAGCCATCATCAGCATCATGGAAGATCAGTACATCAACAAACCAGCCTATGCTGACTTTGATGCATTTTTTCCTGTACTGTTACGATCACTGGCCGAAAGAGCAAGGGGCCGTTGATTGCTTCTCCTGATCAAAAGAAACACCGCTATTGCCACGATCAGGTAAGGTAGTATCCATATCAGCAATGACAATTCAAAAGAAGGATTGATGGTTCCGCCATTTACCAGCCAGATGCCTTCTCCATTTTGTGCAGCAGCACGGGGCAATAAATATTGCAGGAAGTTCCACCCAAAATGTATACCTGTAGCAAGGTGCAGTTGTCCTGTTCTGATAACGGCAATACCAAACATAAGGGATCCGATGCCTGTGGTGAGCATTGTAAGAAGAATATCCGTCAGGCTCATATTGCCGGATAAGTGCATGCAGCCAAAAAGTATAGCGATGATTATTTGAGTGGGCCATTCCCCCCATTTCTCCAGCAGGATACGGAATGGATAACCACGGAAAGCCAGTTCCTGTACAAATACGGAGAGGAAAACGGTAATGAAGATGGGCAGCAGTTGATTCCAATGGAAAGCCGGATTCCATTCCCAATAGAAGCCTGTCAGCAGTTTTATGGTAAAAGCAACTGCGATCAGCATGGCTATTCCTCCCAGGGTGCCATACAGGAGATCGAGCCATGAGCTTTTGCTGGTGGTGGTGCAGCCGATCTCTTTCCATGACCTGTTTTCCCATTTCAATACCAGGCCGGTAAACAGAATAAGTAACAGGCAGAGCAAGCCATTGGTAATTAACTGGCCTTTCCCTGGTAAAAAACCAGTGAAGATCTGGGCAATGAACAGAAGGCCATAATTGCCGCCAAGATAAATAGCCACTCGCAATAATACTGGTAGCTGCCTGAACCAGTTGCTGAATTTCATATCTGTCTAATTTCAGCACAAAATGAAAGCATCGGCAAAGCATTTCCAATAAAATTCGACGAGGGACCGCAGCAGGGCAATATAACCGGCTGTTGTGACAACAAAGTTCTGTTGCCTGATCAGGGAATTTTGTCGGGAAAAAAGGGGTATTCGTTGCCATAATGATATTGGGAAGAATAATTTCCACAACTTAGCAGAATGAAGTTCAGGGATTATGCCGGGAAGATTTACCGGCACCGTTATGGAAGATGGGGCTTGCATGTTCTATTCTGGTTATTCTTTTTTGGAGCCAGATTGTATATCAATAATATTTCCCTTAACCCTTATAAGGTTTATCCCAAAGGAATATTGTTAAATAATCTCTATGCAACACTCACTACGGCCATAGCTTATTATTTGCTGGTGTATGTTGTTTATAAAAAATTATACTGTAGGAAAAAATATATCGCAGCAATATTTTCTTTTATCCTTCTGCTGGCTATTTACACTTCACTCGATTTTCTTTCCGAAGTATTATTGATGCAGGATAAAAGATGGGTGCAACTGGTGCAGGAAACTACACCGGAGTATTATCAGTACCTGCAAAGATCTTTCCCTGATATCCTTTTGTCGAGAGTGGCTTCATTAGGAATATTATTCCAGTTGTTTGTGAACCTGGCCCTCCCCTTATTGGTCAGGATGATGATGGTTTATAACCGGAAGCAATTGCAGGCTTTGGAACTGGCCCGGCAGAATGTGCAACTGGAGTTTAATTTCCTTAAATCCCAGGTCAACCCACATTTCCTTCATAATACCTTAAACAATATTTATTCACTGATCATTCATGATAAAAAATCGGCAGCAGCCGACACAGTGGCAAGATTATCGGCTTTTATGCGATACAGCATGCATGATGCAGGTGTGGATAGAGCTTCAGCAGATAAGGAAATACAATTAATGAAGGATTATATCGAGCTGGAAAAGATCAGGCTGAATTACACACAGGTGCGATCCCATTTTGAAACGGACAGGACTGGCTATCTACTGCCGCCCTTGCTGTTGATCCCCTTGCTTGAAAATGCATTCAAATATACGGTCGATCGTCAAGGGGCACTGATTGAAACCAGGTTATTAATTGAAAACGGGAAACTGGTATTTGAATGCAGCAATGATTATGATCCTCATGCAATAGCGGTTGCCAAAACCGGGATCGGGCTTAATAATGTAAAGAAGCGGTTGGAGCAATATTTCCCCGGCAAATTCAGTTACACAGCATCTACTACCAATAATGTATATTCGGTGAACTTATCTGTTTCTCTTCTATGAAAAAGATCCAGTGCATGATCGTAGATGATGAGCCTTTGGCCAGGGATATCCTGCAAACTTATATCGCCAGGATACCGGGATGGGAGTTGAAGAAATCCTGCATTAATGCAGTGGAAGCCTATGAAGGATTGCACCAGTTTGCCATAGACGTGATATTCCTGGATATACAAATGCCGGTAGTAACGGGTATTGATTTTCTCCGTTCTTTAAAGAAGCCTCCACTGGTCATTTTTACCACGGCTTATGCTGACCATGCAGTAACAGGCTTTGAGCTTAATGCAGTGGATTACCTGGTAAAACCGATCGTGTTTGAGCGCTTTCAGCAGGCGGTTGAAAAGGTGAATGCGAGATTGGTTATTCCGGAACCGGTTGTAAAGGATACTGAACAAAAACAGGTTCCGGGAGTGGGTTATTTTTTCATAAAGCAAGACAGCCGGTTAGTAAAGATCAACTACAATGAGGTGCTGTATATGGAAGCGCAGCGCGATTACACTTATATCTATCTGAAGGATAAAAAGATCCTGGCCAGCATGCATCTGAAAGCATTGGAGGAACTGATCCAGTCTCCTCCCCTTTTCCGGGTTCAACGTTCTTATATTGTTAACCTTGATGCAATCAGGGCTATTAATGGAAATGTACTGGAAATAGATGGAAAAGAAATACCGATCGGTGCCAGTTATAAGGAAGAGCTATTCCGGCTTTTAAGGGTATAAAAGAACAACCCCTTTGATCAGCTATGCTGACCAAAGGGGTTGTTCTTTATAAAATATACCTGATTACTGATTAATCGGCATATCCTGGATTTTGTACCATTTTAGTATTCGCCAGCATTTCTGCTTGAGGAATAGGTAATACAAAACGGAAGTTGTTTGCAGATAATGTTTGCCCTGCAGGAGTCGGTGCATCAGAAGCCAACCTTTCGATGGGTAAAGACCTTCTTTTCAAATCCCAGAAACGATGACCTTCGAGCGCCAGTTCTTTATACCTCTCAAGCATTGTTTCGGAAATAGCTTGTTCTTTAGAGGCAAAGGTAACATTGGTGTAGCCAGTGATGCGGGCAGCTCTCAAAGCATTAATATCAGATTCTGCACTGTTTACACCAGTAAAAGTTCCTTGCTCTGCTCTTGCTTCTGCTCTGATCAGATACATTTCGGCTGTTCTGAACAGTTTAACGTCAGCAACGTTTTCGTTAGTAGTGGCATAGCCAGTACCAGCGTATTTTTTAAGGATTTTGCTTGGTTTACCAGAAACAGCTTGAAGGATGGGCTCATCAATCAGGTAAGATCCAAAACGGATATCGTTAGCCTGGTCATAAGTATCCCACAATTTCTGTGAAGGCACCCAGGTAATGCTTGCCGGAGCTACAAGAGCACCAGTAGTAGCATTCTTGGTAAATAAACCTCTGAACCAGCTTCCAAGGCGGGTGTTACCGGTGTTACGTTTAATTTTCAATGCTACTTCAGCATTACCAGCGTCTGTCCAGATTTTTTGGAAATCTGCACCAGTTGACAGAGGAATAGCGTTGATATATTCTGTAGCAAAAGTAACAGCACCTGGCCAGTCTCTCTTATAAAGAGCCATTCTTGCCTGCAGTCCTACAGCAGCCATGCGTGTTGCACGATTTACGTCTGCCAGATTATCGGGCAACAGAGCTTTTGCGTCAGTGATATCGCGTTCCATTTTTTGGAAATACTCACCCATAGGGATCCTTGCCTTGCTTTCCAGGGAAGGTTCTTCAACATAAGGCATGCCCAGACCATCTACAGAATAGTTTCCACAATAGTATCTGAACAGTTCAAAGTGGCAGAATGCTCTCAGGAAAAGAGCATCTCCTTTCACTTTTGCTCTCAGGGCTTCATCTGTAGCATTAACAGCTTGCGCATTAGGCAATGCTTTCAATACGCGGTTTACTTTATCTATTACATAGTAATAAGCAGTAGTAGCTGTAAAGTTGTCCCTGATGCCAATGTCGTTGGGCGTATACTGCCATTCGTGAACGCTGGTAGAGGCGTAAAAGTCGCCTGGTTTCAGTTCATCGGAGAATACGCCATTGAAGCGTACGTCCATTTCCGGGCCGAATGAAGCATAGGCACCGATAACGGCCTGGTCATTTTGAGAAACGGTCTTCAACGCCAGGTCAGCATCAATAAAATCAGATTCCTTTATCTCTATCAACTTCTTACAGGAGAACGTTGATAAGAGAACCAGTGGAAGGATTAGTGATGATATCCTTTTATTCATTTTATCTTCTTTAAATATGATTAATAGTTGAGTAATTCAATAACAATAACTTCAATTAAAGTTTGATATCAAGACCAAACACAATCATTCTTGGGTTTGGATATTCAACCAGACTGATGTTGTTGTTATCTTCAGGATCTACACCGCGCCATGGGCTCCAGATAGCCAGGTTTTGGAAGTTGGCATATACTGTTGCTCCTTTAATGATGGACCTTCCGCTTATATTGAATGCAGGGATCTCATAAGCGAAATTGAGGTTCCTGAAACGCAGGAATTTAGCATTTTCCAGGTCAGAAGATGTAAAGTCGCGATCATAGCTAGGACTGTTAAAGTAAACATTGTCGCCCGGTTTTTGCCATTGGTTTGTCAACAACTCTCTTGATTGGTTAACCGCGATAGTATAACCTGTAGTACCACGGGTAATCCAGTTACGGGTATTGTTGCTTCTTACTACATCAAACTGATAAGAGAACAAAGCATATACGCTGAAGCGTTTCCAGCGGATATCGAAGTTAAAGCCACCAACATGCTTAGGCAGGTAAGTGCCGAATTTGGCAAACTGACCAGCTTGTGCTCTTTCATTAGTTGTACCGCCATCTGCAGTTTCAAAGATAGGCTTACCTGTACCGGGATCAGTTCCCATGTAATGATAGGTATAATGAGAGCCATAAGGCAGGCCTTTCCTGATCACGAATGTTCCAAGGAAGTATTCGTTAACAAGACCGAGGTCTTCGATATTGTTTTTGTTGATAGAGTGGTTGAATCCAACATTAACTGTAAAATTCTTGTTTTTTACCACGTCTACATCCGCCAAAAATTCAATACCCTTGTTGGTCATGATACCAGCATTGATATCCAGGCTACCGAAACCAGTTGTAGCGCTGAGAGGCTGGTTAACGAACAGATCAATTGTCTTGTTCTTATAGAGGTCAAAAGTAAAACGAGCCCTGTTTTTCCAAACAGCAAAGTCAACACCAATATTGGTTTTTTGGATCTTTTCAATCTGGAAGTTAGAGTTGCCAGGAGCAGCCGGATTGATACCACCGGTAGTAGAACCAGCATAGTTAGCAGAGCTATAACGGGGAACCTGGTTGCCAGCATAGTTAGATACGCTCCAAAGAACTGCACCATAAGATGAAGTAGGGATAGAACCAATGTTAGGCACTACACCATAAGAAGCGCGCAAGCGCAGATCAGAGAACACATTCTGGCTTGACATGAAGTTTTCTTTGATCACGTTCCAGATAGCTCCGGCAGACCATGTTGTGATTTCCTTGTTTGCTTCATTAAATATCCTGGAAGTACCATCGCGACGGATCGTACCGCTGAGTGAGAAACGTTTGTCGAAAGAATAGTTAATGTTAGCAAAGTAAGAACGGATACCATAGCCTGATCTTGCGCTGGATCCACTTTGAGGCATTGTAGCAGCTCCGTTGGTAGGAAGATCTGTAGCACCCTGACCAGTATGTTGCAACAGGGGATTCAGATTCCGCAGTGTAAAACCTAAGCCTTTATTGTAAACCCTTACCGCCTCAAAGTATACACCTGCTGATATATCATGTTTTTCAGCAAAAGTAGTGTTATAGCCCAGGCTTGTTGTGTTGGTGATCTGAGCAGTGCTACCGAAAGATTCGGAAGCAAGACCGCTCTGATAAGTCTGGATAGAACCTACATAGGATCCCGGATCGATATATCTTTCAAGCTGGTTCCAGCTTACATCAATGCCAAGTACATTTTTCAGGACAAGGTTGTCAAGAATGTTGTAAGACAAAGTGAGACCGGAATTCAGTTTCATGTTCTTGTGGGCATAACTTGAGTGTTCGATACCTTCAAGCATGTTAGCCAGGGTTTTCAACGCCAGGTTGCTACCGCCACCACCGAAGTTGAGTGTACCATCCGCTTTATAAGGATTGTCGTATGGCTTAGCACGATAGATCATCTGGAATGGGTTCCTTGTGCTATTTCCCTGCTGATCACCTTCTGCATAGTTAGTGATTGAATAACCGATGAGGTTATTCCACTGTATTTTCAGGTGGTTCAGGTTATGGTTAATGTTGAAACGGGTAGTATATCTTTTCAGCGCAGCTGTAAGGTCAATACCTTCCTGGTTAAAGTAGCTGGTTGAAAGGAAGAACTGTGTTTTGTCATTACCGCCTCTTACGTTGATCTCATAAGTTTGAGAGAGGCCGTTTCTGAACATCAGGTCCCTCAGGTTCGTATTGATAGCACGAACACTGTCGAGATTATGGTCATACTGCTGCAAAGTGGCTTCAGGAAGAGAAGCATTAGCAGGGTTGTTACGGCTCCATACCCAGCCGGGCGCGCCAAATGCTGCGTTCGAAGAGCCAGTGAGCAAACCAATCCTTTCTTCATAAGCAAGGAGTTCGTCTGTGCTCATCAGATTGAGCCTGTCAAAATTTGGAGCAAGTGTGATACCCATTTGTGATCTGGCTGTGATCTGCGTAGCTCCATTTCTGCCTTGTCTGGTTGTGATAACGATCACACCAACACCTGCACGTGCACCATACATCGCTGCGGCATTCGCATCTTTCAGTACAGTGATGGTTTCAAAATCGTTGGGGTTCAATGATTGGAAATCACCAGCACTTACCGGTACACCATCAATGATATACAAAGGCTGTGCTCCCGCACCCTGGATGGATTGAACACCACGGATCGTAACCGATGCATTGTTACCAGGCTGTCCGCTACCAGAGTTAACGAGCATACCAGGTACTTTACCTTGCAGCAGGTGGTTAAATGAACCAACAGGTCTGTTGGTAGTAGTGTTGCTTGCTGTTACGACAGTTGCAGCGCCGGCAAACTGCGTTTTCTTAACGTTCGTGTAACCTGTTACAACGATCTCTTCCGCTTCAGTAACTTCATTGATCAGAGAGATTTCGTGATGAGTAGCAGCTCCGATTCCAACTTCTTTGGATCTAAAGCCGACACTGGAGATTATCAGTGTTTTTGTACCAGCAGGAATTGTAAAGGAAAAAGTACCGTCAGCATTTGTGGTAGTACCAGAGCTTGTGCCCTTTGCTACTACCGACGCATTTGGAACAGGCGCTCCCTTTTCATCAGTGACCTTACCAGTAATTGTCTTCTGAGCTAACAGCGATCCTGTGAAGCATAGGAAAGCCATTAACAAACCTAGCAGTTTTCGCATTGATTGTGTTTGGTTTTGGTATTAAAAAAGAAACAGCATTGTCTTTGGTAAGACAACACCATTGAATAGCATTGAATGTTAAAACAAATGACTTAACACGAAGAAAAACCAATTGTTTTCTCAGGAGCTAATTATAGGTTCGCTTTTCTCATGTGAATGCGAAGCGCAAGTATAAGTCAATAATTGGAATAAAAACGCAGCACTTCGAAAAAATAAATACGTGAAAGGGAAATCCTGATTGCAACCGTCGGCATGCATTGTTTATGCAAACGTTTGCGTTCTTTTATCAATCAAAATAAATTGTTTCAAGAAGCAGATCATTCCCGGATAGAGACAAATGGAATAGTGAATATGCTGCAAAGAATATTTATAACCTGGAACTAATATCCAGTTTATTCTCTTTTGCCGTCTCTTTTGCTTTCTCATACCCTGCATCCGCATGCCTGATCACTCCCATTCCCGGATCATTTCTCAACACACGCTTTAATCTTGCTTCGGCTTCAGGTGTTCCGTCTGCTACGATCACCATTCCAGCATGAATGCTGTATCCCATGCCTACACCGCCACCATGATGCAGGCTTACCCAACTGGCGCCGCCGGCAGTATTGACCAGGGCATTTAATAAAGGCCAGTCGGCTACTGCATCACTGCCATCGAGCATGGCTTCGGTTTCGCGATTGGGGCTGGCAACAGAGCCGGTATCAAGATGGTCGCGGCCGATCACGATCGGTGCTTTGACCTTACCGGTGCGAACGAGCTCATTGAAAGCAAGTCCTGCTTTTTCGCGCTCGCCTTGTCCCAGCCAGCAGATACGGGCGGGCAATCCCTGGAAAGCGATCTTTTCTTTAGCCAGCCGCAGCCAACGCTGCAGTCCCTCGTTATTGGGAAAAAGCTTAGCAATCACTTCATCTGTTACAGCAATATCCTGTGGATCTCCGCTTAAAGCTGCCCAGCGGAAAGGGCCTTTGCCTTCGCAAAAGAGCGGTCGTATATAAGCCGGCACAAAGCCGGGAAAGTCGAATGCATTCTCCACTCCTTTCTCTTTGGCGCGGGCACGGATATTATTGCCATAGTCGAAAGTGATGGCACCCATGGTTTGCAATTCCAGCATCAATTGCACATGACGGACCATGGAATGATATGCATTGGCAATATATTCATCGGGATTAACGCGGCGTAATTCTTTCGCTTGCTCATAACTTAACTCATGTGGCCAGTAGCCGATCAGTGGATCATGTGCCGATGTCTGATCTGTGAGTGTATCGGGTATCACATTGCGTTCCACTAAACGCTCCAGCAAATGAACGGCATTGCAACGCACACCAATGGATAATGGTATACCGGCTGCTTTAGCGTCCAATGCGCGATCAATAGCCCTGTCTATATCAGTGATCTTTTCGTCGAGATAACGTGTTTCAAGCCGCTTGTCGATACGCCACTCCTCTACTTCAGCAATAAGTGCTACTCCTTCATTCATGGTGATGGCGAGCGGTTGAGCGCCACCCATGCCACCAAGGCCGGCAGTTACATTCAATGTTCCTTTTAATGTGCCTCCGAAATGTTTAGCAGCAGCAGAAGCATACGTTTCATAAGTTCCCTGCACAATACCCTGGCTGCCAATATAGATCCATGAACCCGCGGTCATCTGGCCATACATCATCAGTCCCTTTTTTTCCAGTTCATCAAAATGCTGCCAGTTGGCCCAGTTAGGTACAAGTTGCGAATTGCTGATAAGCACGCGTGGTGTATCGGGGTGGGTTTTTAGTATGCCAACAGGTTTGCCGCTTTGGATCAGGAGGCTTTCATCGTTTTCAAGTATCTTAAGCGCTTTAATGATATTATCCAGTGCTTCAAAATTGCGTGCTGCTTTTCCTCTTCCGCCATACACGATCAGTTCGTCCGGGCGTTCAGCCACTTCAGGGTCCAGGTTATTAAGCAGCATACGAAGAGCAGCTTCCTGTATCCAGCCTTTGCAATGCAGTTGAGAACCGGTAGGCGTTTTATATTTGATGGGATCGTAGGGCATAGCAATGTCTTTTATCGTTATTGATTGGTTGCAATGTTAGGGATTTTATAATCCGAAAACATTTTTAATTATAGTCCTGTAAATTTTTTTTCTGATATATAGAGACGGTAATCTTTGATCCTTCCGTTTTTTGAATCCTGTCGTTGTAATATTTTAATACCGCTTATTTTATAAGCAGCTCCCAGGTCAATCACAACCTGGTGAGGATGTTTGGGTGAAGCATCCTGCCATTGCGTATGCCAGAAGCTGCTGTACTGCAAATCAAAAATATTTTCTGCATTGCCATCCTCCCCGCCGGTTTCTTCACTATCAGCATACAACACCTTCCATTTTGAGCGGGGTATCTCATTGCCTTTTTCATCCAGTAAAAACAGTTCGGCAAGTGTGGTGAAAGGCTGGTTATCGAAACTGTTCAATGCTTCGAGACAAACATAACGACCAGTGACAGGTTTGATATTTTCGGTCTGCCATTTTTCATTATTAATGAATGAACCGATATAGCTTGCATCTGCTTCGCCCAGATTCCATTGCTGCCCGGGCTTTTTATGTGCCTGTGGTTGTTGTTCTTTCAGTTCATTCAGAATTGGTTTATCCAGGCCTTTCAATTCAGGTTTGCTCACTCCGTATAAATCGAACACGACTACTTCATTTATTCCTTTCTTTAACCAGCAACCAGGAAGCATCATGGTTTGTGTAGGGCCGATATTCCAGAAACGGCCGAGGTAAATACCGTTTACCCATACCAATCCTTTATTCCAATTTCGAACATCGAGATAAGTATCTTCTTGTTTGTTGGTGGTAAAACTGCCTTTATAAAATGCAGCACTTAATACCTGTTTCCCATTAAGCGGTTTATATTTAACCGGGATGTTTTTATCTCCCATGGGAAGGGAATAATTATTCCAGTGTTTCAGGATCGTTTTATTATTTCCATTTATTAAAACAACATCTCCATGAATGCCTTTACGGTCGTGCATATACGAGCCATAGTTCACGCGGCCGGTAGCTTCTACCAATACTTCCAGCAGACCGGGTTTTATTCTGGCCGGTAATTCGAGACTATACTTGCCTTTTCGCCTGTCTATTGTACCGATCAATTTCTTATTTATATACACGAGTGCATAATCATGGATTTCGCCAAACTGTAAAGTGCTTGCAGGCCCGGCAGGAATGGATGTGGTATACAATACAGATCCATAGGCCTGGTCCATGTCTTCCATTAAGACCGCAGAATCGGCTACAATGGGTTGGGGTAAATTATCCCAAAGCTGAGCCACTGCTGTAAAGTTTATATAGTTGACAGTTTGTGATGGAATTGGAGCGGGAACGTTTGGAAGCGTTTCGTTTTCTTGCAGATACTTGCTGAACAGTTCCCGGATGGCATAAAATTTATTCGAGGCATTGCCTGCTTCATCGATCGGAGCATCATAATCATAACTGCTTGTTTGTGGTAAATAAGGTGGGGCATTGGCACCGCTGTATGTGCCGAATGTAGTGCCTCCGTGCACCATGTAGATACTGAATGATGCTTTATGGTCAAGCATCCATTGTAGTTCTTTTACCACTTTATCTGAAGCGCCTGTATGATGCGGCCTTCCCCAACTGTCGAACCATCCGGGATAATATTCGCCACACATCAAAGGGCCAGTTGGTTGAATATCGCGCAATGGTTTAAAACTTGCTTCAGGATTGCTCCCGAAATTTACAACAGCAAATAAACCTTCAGGATGATCATTCTTCAACTGCGGTGGGCCATCGCAATGAAATAGGGGAACAGTAAAGCCGGCTTCCTGCAGAAATGATTTTATCGTGTTCATATACACTTTATCAGTACCATAACTGCCATATTCATTTTCTACCTGCACCATTAAGATCGGTCCTCCGTTGCTCACCTGCAATGGAGCTAATTGCCTGCCAACTTCTTTTAAATATTTACGGGAACTTTCCAGGTAATAAGGATGCTGTGTGCGCACCTTCATTGTTTTATCTTTCAATAGCCACCAGGGCAGTCCGCCAAATTCCCATTCTGCGCATGAATACGGGCCGGGACGAAGGATAACATACAATCCTTCTTCTTGTGCTATCCGGCAAAATGCAGCGGCATCTGCCTGGCCCTGCCAGTTGTATTGACCCGATTGCTGTTCGTGCAGGTTCCAGAACAGGTAAGCACACACTGTATTAAGGCCCATCGCTTTTGCCATTTGCAAACGATGCCGCCAGTATTCCTTGGGTATCCTGGCAAAATGCATTTCACCGCAGCGGATCACATAAGGTTTTCCATTCAATAAAAAAGAAGAATCGCCTATGGCGAAGGTTGGGGATTTAGCCTGGGCAAATAAGCTGAACTGTAAACATACCAGTCCAAGCATCAGCAATATCCTGCATTTCATTGATTAAAATTAGTTGATTTTGTCTCCTTGCCTGTTCCAGACTTCTGACCTTTTTGCAGCCATCTCACCAGCCATGGTAATGTCAGCCCCTGCCCTACCAACGTGAAAAGGACAACCACTACTGAAATAAAAATGATCGTATGACGAAGCGGGAACGGAGTTCCATCTGCAAGGTGCGTGGGCAAGCCGATAGCGATCGCAAGGGAAACGATACCCCGCATACCCGACCAGGAAATGATCAAACTGTTCTTGATATCAAGCAAAGCATTTTCTGTTATTCTTTTGTGGCCCGCTTTAAAAGCACGCTGCAGGTTCAGTTGCTGGAGATATACTCTCAGGAAACGCAGGATAAGGGCTGCAACGGTAATGGCCAGTGCATAAAGAGTATATGGCAGGATATGGTCTTTATGAATGTTGCGGGCGACGTAAGGAAATTCCAGGCCGATAAGAATAAAGATCAACCCGTTCAGCAAAAAGATAAGTATTTCCCAGATACTCCTTGATTGCTGTTTGATATAAGTGGGCAGCACTTTATTGCTGAAACGTGCTATGGACAGTCCGAGTATCACCACAGCTATCACACCTGATACATGCAACTCTTCAGCAAGGCGGTATGTAACAAAAGGCATCAGCATCATAAAACTGATGGTAACTGTATTGTTTTTCTGTACGCGCTGGATGACAAGGGCCAGTATCTTTCCCAAAACGAAACCTACCAGGAAGCCACCTCCCATCAGGATCAGGAAATCGAGGGATGCTTTCCATAAGATAAAGGCAGAACCGGTAACGGCAGCCACTGCAAAGCGGTAAGCTACCAGTGCAGACGCATCATTCACCAGGCTTTCACCCTCAAGGATGGTGCTTGTTTTAACGGAAAGGCCCAATCCTTTGGTAATGCTCAGGGCGGCTACTGCATCCGTTGCAGAAAGTATGGATCCTAATACAAAAGCCAGCGGCCAGGTCATCCCGGGCACCAGGTAATATGCCACAACTGCAATGCCGGAAGCGGTGAGAAATACCAGTGATACGGCAAGTGTGCCGATCGTATTCAGATGTGTTCTGAATTCTTTGAAAGAGATATTGAAAGCAGCATCATACAGAAGTGGCGGAAGAAAAATAAGAAATATCACTTCCGGGCTAATCTCAATAGCAGGAAGGGATGGAATAAATCCAATGGCAATGCCTGCGCTGATCAGAAGAATGGGATAAGGAATCCTTATTTTATCGGCTATAGCCGAGAGACCGATCATAACGGCCAGGATGAATATGACAATACTGTAGTTCTCCATTCAGGAACCGAATATACTAATGAGCTTTGAATCTTCTGTAGCCGGGAAATAAAAAGCCTCCCGGAGGGAGGCGTTGAAATATTCCAATAAAAGTGCTCGCTTTATTTTACTTGCCCACGATCTTGTAAGAGATCGTATTCTTACCTACTACTTCTTCATAATACACATCATCGGGTGACACATAGTACTTTTGCCCATTCACTACCACGGTATGACATCCATCAGGCAATTTATCTACCATATCGCCAACTTGCGGGCCATTGTCTTCCGGTGCATCAGGAACTGCTGATGCGGAATCTGTATCAAGTTTCCCATTTTTGCCAACAACCGTATACCAGATCTCACTATTACTGCGGATATCTTCTTTGTAGTAAGTGCCATCCTGTTCATAATATTTCTGCCCGTTTATTACAACTACCTTGGCATCTTGTGGAAGTTCAGGAATGGATGCCCCGATCGGTGCATCTACGACATCGTATGTATTGGGCTTCTTACCAGGGCGGTAATAAGTGCCGCCATAATAATAGTAAGGAGAACCGCCTACATAAATACTACGATAACCGGTAGGCAGCAAGCCGATGCTGATGCCGATAGGCGGAGCCACTACCTGGAAATAGCTTCCATAAGGGCGGTAAAAATAACCGCTGTTATAGTAATAATTGATACCACGATAAGGATACATGGTTCTCGGGCCGGCGAAAACATTAAGGCTCACACGCATGCCGCGGTATGGGGTATGGTAATAACCATAGCCAGGGCGTGGCCGGTAATACCTGCCCCGCTGAGCGGATACGTCCTGGAGCAGTAAAATGCCCAGGACTGAGAGGCATAGGGTACGTATCAGTATAGGTTTCATATTGCGTTGTTTAATTCGTATTAAAAGTAAAAAAGCTGTTCCATAACCGGTATATATGGATTGTGAATTAACACCTCGTTAAACGCGAATGGTGCGAATATCCCGGCCGGCACAAATAGTACAAATGAGCCGCGAATTATGCCAATGACGCAAAAAATGAGGGAAAGGTTGGTACTTTAAGGGCGCTTTATTAAACGCTCACCGAAAATCCTTCAAACCCTTTATTCAGTTCCATTCCTTTTGAACGGGCGAATGATCCTACTCCGTTCACAAAAGAGAAGTCTTTTATTATGCCGGCCACTTTATTGATGTCTTCTGCAAAGATCCGGTCCTCTTCTGCAAAGCTTACCTGGCGGCGCACGCTTTCATGTGCGAACTCCAGCAGGGCTGAGCTTTTCAATGGTCTCCTGAATTCAATGGCCTGGCAGGCACTGAGCAATTCTATGGCCAGTATATACTCCAGGTTGTCCAGCACCTGGTTTAGTTTACGCCCGCTGATGCTACCCATACTTACATGGTCTTCCTGGCCCAGGGAAGTAGGAATGCTGTCGGCACTGGCAGGGAAGCAAAGGGTCTTGTTTTCTGTTACCAGGGCTGCAGTGGTGTATTGTGGTATCATAAAGCCACTGTTGAGGCCCACGTTTTTCATCAGTAGTAATGGCAATCCCCATTTTCCTTCGAGCAATAAATAACAACGCCGGTCGGAGATATTACCGATCTCGGCAGCAGCGAAGCACGCATAATCCAATGGAAGGGCCATGGGTTGTCCATGAAAATTACCACCGCTGATGGTATCATCTGCGCTAAGGATGATCGGGTTGTCTGTAACAGCATTCAATTCTGTTTCTGTCAGTTCTTTTAAATGCAGCCATGCATTGCGGCTGGCTCCATGCACCTGCGGCATGCAACGCAGGGAGTAAGGATCCTGCACGCGGCCACAATCAATATGACTTTGCATAATGTCAGACTCGCTTAAGAGGAGACGAAGTCTTTGGGCCACGAGTTGATTGCCGGCATAGGGGCGCAAATGATGGAGGCGCTCATCGAATGGGGCTTTGGTACCGGTCAATGCTTCAAGGCTCATGGCGCCGATGATATCGGCTGCTTCAAGGCAATTGTGCATGCGTTGCACGGCTTTCACTGCATAGGAAAGAATGAATTGTGTGCCATTGATGAGGGCCAGTCCTTCTTTTGGACCAAGCGAGATAGCGGTTATACTTTCCTGTTGAAAGATAGCTGAGGTTGATTTACGTTCACCTTTATAATAGCATTCTCCCAATCCGATCAGCGGCAGGAATAAATGGGCCAGGGGGGCCAGATCGCCGGAGGCGCCTACACTTCCTTTGGCAGGCACTACAGGAATGATATTGTTGTCGATATGCCAGATGATGCGTTCAAGTGTGGAAAGCTGCACACCGCTGTATCCTTGCGCCAGGGCCTGCACTTTTGTGATCAGCATTATTTTGGCCACTTCTGCAGGAATGGCTTCCCCTACTCCGACACTATGGCTTTGTAAGATCTTATATTGTAATGTGGCTGTATCTTCTTCTGAAATGGGTGTATTGGCAAGTATACCAAAGCCGGTGTTTACACCATATACTGTTTTGTTGGCAGCTACGATCTGTTGCACATGCTCATAACTGGCTTTGATCTTTTGTATGGCGGCGGTTTGAAGCTGGCCTTTCAGTTGGCCGGTGGCAATAGCAATCGTTTTGGAAACGGTCAGGCGGCCCGTTCCGTAGTTGAAATGATTATTCATGAGCGCAAGGTAAAAAAGTTTAAAAGGTTAAGGGTTTAAAGTTTTAAAGTAGTCCTTTAAACCTTTAAACCCTTAAATCCTTAAACTTTCAAACTATCTTATTCTTCTTCAGGAGCAGTTGCGCCTGTCCTTTTATCACCACCCTGCTCTTGTTCTCTGTCCATTTCTTCCATATTTACTGAATTGGGAACTGCGCCCAGTAAATGCTGTGCAAAGAAATCGCATGATCTCCAGAAGAAGTATTCGGTCATATTGCTATAACCATGACGTTGCCCAGGCAGTATCACCAGTTCAAAGCGCTTGTTGGCTTTGATCAGTGCGTTTACCATACGGATGGTGTTGGCCGGGTGTACGTTGTTATCGATATCCCCCGTGCTGAGCATGAGGTGGCCTTTCAGGTTTTTGGCCAGCTCAGGATTTTTATCGATGTTATAAACAAAACTGGTATCGCCTTTATCATTGACCTGTTCTTTTACACCATGATGTTTTTCGCTCCACCAGCGGTTATAGATGTTGTTCTCATGGTTGCCGGAACTGCTCACAGCCACTTTAAAGAAATCAGGATATACCAGCATGGCTGCAGTGCTCATAAAGCCACCACCACTATGTCCGTGTATGCCTACTTTGTCTACATCAATGAATTTATAGCGATAGCTTAACTGCTCGATAGCCGCTTTTTTATCAGCCAGTCCATAATCGCGCAGGTTGCCATAGCCATAATTGTGGTACCATTTGCTGCGGCTGGGGTGGCCGCCGCGGTTACCCACAGTGATCACGATAAAGCCCATTTGAGCGAGGCGATCGATCCTGTCCATACCCTTGCCAAATGCTTTATTCACGGCTTCTGTTTGCGGGCCGGGATATACGTATTCAATGATGGGATATTTTTTAGTGCTGTCAAAATCGAATGGCTTATACAGAACGCCATACAAATCGGTGTAGCCATCAGCAGCTTTTACTTTGAAAGGCTCGGGGTATTTATAGCCGGCCTCAAACAATCCGCTCATATCGGTAGTTTCCAGTGTCATCACCACTTTGCCCGTATTATCCTGCAATACGGAAACAGGAGCTGTGTTTACACGGGAGAATGTGTTTACAAAGAAGCGGTTGTTGTCGTCAAGACTGGAGCTGTTGTCAAAATTGCCTGGGTTAAGCAGTTTGAGTCCAGAGCCGTCGAAGTTGATCCTGTACAGGTGCACATAATAAGGATCTTCATTGTTCTCACGGCCATTGGCAGTGAAATAAAGCACACGGTTCTTTTCATCGATGCCTTCAATGTCTTCGCAGTGGAAAGCTCCGCTGGTGATCTGGTTTTTCAGTTTTCCATTTTCATCATACAGATAAAAATGAGCCCATCCGTCGGCTTCGCTCCATTGAATGAGTTCTTTGCCACCATTTACAAGACCAACACGGCGGTTCTCTACATATGTATTCATTCTTTCCGGCACAAGTGTACGTGCAGAGTCGGTATTAACGTCCACCACGCAGAGATCGATCCGTTTCAGGTCGCGGCTGGTGCGGCTCAAATAAAATTTATCATTGGTACCCTGCCAGAAAGAAGCGCGGCGTTCATCATCTCTTTCTTTTTGTAATGGCGGAGCGCTCCAAACACTTATTTCCTGGTCTTTGAATGCAGCGACCTTCAGTTTTTTACTGGTCTTTTTTTCAAAATCGAACAGGTATACTTCACGCTGCGGTGCTTCTTTTTCACCCGGCATTTGGTATTTGTAAGTTTCCAGTGTAGGTCTTGGGTCGGCAATATTATTGATTACCCAAAGGTCTTTTACCTGGCGGTTGTCGGTGCGTGAGAGGGTGAAATAGCGGCCATCTCTTGACCAAAGCAGGTATATTCCTTTACGTTTGTCTTTATTCTTTTCTTTATCCACGTTGGTTTCGTTACCACCGCCACCGTAGCTGTAATCTTCTACTCCATCAGTAGTAAGCTGGTGCTCCACAATGGTGCTGTCATCTTCTTTGGTCAGCGCTTTGCGGTAGTCGGCGCTGTCCATATAATACAGGTTATTCTTTTTGGAAAAAAAGACAAAGCGTTTATCTGGTGAGAAAGAAGCCCACATAGGGGGATCTTTCGGTTTTTCGTAATCCTTCAGTTCGGTGAGTACGCCGGTATTCAGGTTATATTCAAAAAAGAAAGTCTTTTTCTTAGCACCTGCGGCAGGGGCACCGGGGCGTCCAGCGCCATTACCACCGCGGCGGCCACCAGTAGTAGTTGTGGCTTTGGTAGTATCTTTTTTGTCATCATCCTGGGTGCTCAGTATTTCAAAGCGGATGCTGTTTTCATCCGCAGTGAATTTCAGGTTGGTGATAGGAAGGTGTTGTCCATCGAATGGATCTTTTACAATACGTGTGATCTCTGCTGCGAGTTTAACAGGATCGAACATGGTGCGCTTGGAAGATTTGGCAGCATCCACGATATACCAGTTTTTTCCTTCGCGGTTTTCATATACGTACCAGAAGCGGTCGCTGAGTTTCAGCCAGTGTGGGTCTACGCTGGTACTGAAAAGCATTTTGTTGATTTTGGCGGGGGAAAATCTGGCTGCCAGTGCATAATTGGCTGTGGGCACAGATTGGGAAAAGCCGGTAAAGGACAGGCATAAAAAAAGAGCAAAGCCCGAGAGGCGTTGGTAAATCATAAGCCTTAACAGATTTAGTTTGGTTAATAATTTTCAAATATAGAAAAATAGCAAAGTGATTTTAAGTAATTGGATAAGCGGTTATAGCTTTACAATTAGGCTATTGGACGATGTTTTTAAGGGGGACATGTGGGTGGAATGGAAGGTTTGGAGGAGGAATTGATTGGTCGTGGATAAAATGTTCAATAATTTGTTAGTTATTGTAACTCAGGGGTCTGGAAGTAGAAGTTTATTTGCGGAAAAAGTTTCCCGGTCTTATCTTTGCGCCCTGCTTTACAAAGCTGGTCCGGTAGCTCAGTTGAATAGAGCAACTGCCTTCTAAGCAGTAGGTCATTGGTTTGAATCCAATCCGGATCACGAAGAGGTCATTCAGGGAATGGCCTCTTTTTATTGGGGATTTAGTTGAGTGGTTCTGTTCAATAGGTCTTTCTGCCTAAATAAAGCTATGCTGCTAGTTTCCAGTTTTTCTGCTACTCTTCTTACAAACTTTTCAGTTGTGTACAAATCCGGATTAAGCCTGACAGAAAAAGTATAGAGCACAGATAAACCTGCCAGCTCTGGATTGCTCATGTGTTCTTGCATTAGTTACTTTGATCGTTACCCGTATTCTGTCCAATGTGTCAATTCTTATACCTCCCAATAGCTCTATCAGTAGTTCATCTGTTTTATAAGTAAAACAATGAGGATTGGCTGTTTTTAAGTTTAGGCATAAAAAAAACACTGCGAAGAATGGTTAAAGATTTTTGTTTCTATCAACTATTTCACAGAAATCAGTTTCATATTAAACTTATCCTGCCATTTTTTTACATAGTCGTCTTCATTTAAAGGGCCAATTAAATAGTCAGATTCATGGCCATATTCACTATCTTTTTTCATATTTATGATATAATACCTGATATTTCCATTCTGGCTAGATTTAGCAATAATTAAACTATCATTTACCCCATACTCTATAACATTAGCGGGTACTCTCCCAATATAGTCACCATTATTTAACCTTCGGCTTACAGTCAACTCATCTTTTAAATCTACTCCAAGAATATAATAATTATTAACAATCTTTTTTTTATAGACAAATGATTTGCATGAGAAAAAAGTAACGAAAATAAAAAAAAGGCTTATTGTTTTATAGGCTTTCATAAGAGAATAACACTCCTCAAAAATATAGGTAGCTTTGAAACAAGCATCTTATTCGATTATTTATGTGCAATTTAAATAAATCCAGATAATATGGCTCGCTACCCAATTGGTGCTTGCATTTCGCTTATAGCTCTTTAAACAATATGACACCCATGGAATACATAGAAAACGTCTTAAAAACAAGCCCCGAAATTCCAGTTTAGCGTGTCCGAATATGGGGAGAGGGTCAGTTATAAAGTTTAGGCATAAAAAAGCCACTCATAACTGAGTGGCTGTGAAAATCGTACTTGATAAGCGTTTGAATTATATCAGCAAATTGATCTGAAAAAATTCGATCAGATCTTCAATGTAGCGTTTTGCATCAAAGTCTTTGATCTTTAGTTCCGAAAATTGTTGACTTCTTTCAAGGTACAACTTTGCAAGATACCTCCCGTATTCTTCATTATTCATCTCCAAGACGGATGAGTATTCTTCCACTATCGCACAATCAATAATTTTTTTCCTTGGCCCATAATAAAGAACAGTATCATTATACCCTTCCCTCAAGCAGAACTCCCGATAAAATATTTCAACAACACTTTTTCCATAAGATTTGTCTTCAAAAAAAGAAGGCAGTTCTTTCGCAAAAAGAGTCCCGTAAAAGACTTTTTTTTCTCTAATACTATCTACCCCTTCCTCCAGTGGCCCAAATGGACGAGTGTGCACACCTGTATTCCAGACTTTCATATTTTCCCCTTTAATGTTTTTGATTTTATTCTACCAATTACCTTTATTTCCCGGCGGCAGATCACCATGCTTTAAAACATATGCTGCAATATAATATGCCTGCATGGCATACACTTGTAGCCTAGTTCCTGAATATAATTCTTGAAGCGTAAACCAGGAACTTGCCCTGGACTATACCTTGCCGGATATTGACCTGGCCCACCAATAACATTGTCATATTTTGTAGTACCATACTTGTAGGTAGCATTGGCTGGAAGCTGAATCTCTCCCACATCAAACATTTTCCAGAATCGCGTACCTCTAAGATAGGGATAAAGGCCCGCGGTTGTTGTATACAACTCATAAAGCGTTTCTTTACCGCCTCCAAATTGTTCCAAATACGCTAATGTTGCCTCAATACTTGCCACTGTAATTGCCTGTAAGAGTTGTTGTCTTTCGCCTTCTGAAGCAGATGTGGACTTGGAGAGCTGCATGATCTGGTCGGTAAGCCGCCTGCCTGCCTGATGTTGATTCAATAATGTATCCACCAGGTCTTCAAGTTGATGTGTCTTTTTAAATCTTGGGAATAAATAATCCTCTTCCTGCTTTTCGTCGTAATCTTTCACAAAAACTCTTACAACCCCCTGCTGCACTTTCAAGCGAACATGGCCACTGATAGTGGGTGGCCCATGCTTCAAACTATCATAATTAAACCTTATATTTCTATTATGGACAAAACAAAAATAAATCTCGATATACTGTTGCCTGATGTTCCGGATGAAAAAGATGCCTGTGTGCAACGGATCATCGATGAAATGGAAAACATAAGAGGCATTGAACGTGTTCATGTGGTATCTGAAAATAACGGATCGAAGGCCCAGCTCTGTTTTCATTATGATCCGCAAGTGGTCTCTATCGAAAGAGTACAGGACCTGGCAGCACAGGCAGGTGCAAGGCTTAGTAAACGCTACAGGCATGCTTTACTGGAAGTAAAAGGGATCCGGCACCAACGGCAGACCAACCTCGTGGAAGCTGCGCTGAAAAATGAAAAAGGCATTCTTTCCATCAGCGTTTCTGCAACGGGCTTTGTAGCAATAGAATTTGATTCCACCATCATTACCGAGAAAGAACTATACACCCTTCTCCGGAAACAGGGCCTGGATGCTTTTTCTCAACATGTTGATGAAGAGGAAAAAGAGGAACATGATCATGACCACGCACATGGTGGAATACTGGGAAAAAATACCGAACTGATCTTTAGCCTGATCTGTGGCGGCCTTATTGGTATCGGTTATGGATTGTCTTTTGGAAAAGGAATACCTTCTGCTGTTTCAACTGCTCTTTACATGATTGCTTATGTATTCGGGGGATTTTTTACTGCAAAGGAAGCTGTTCAAACTATCCGGAAAGGAGGATTTGAAATAGATTTCCTGATGCTTATTGCAGCTATCGGTGCCGCCTTCCTGGGTAGCTGGCTGGAAGGCGCTTTATTGTTATTCCTGTTCAGCCTCGGGCATGCACTGGAGCATTATGCAATGGAAAAAGCAAGCAAATCGATTGCTGCGCTTACAGAGCTTGCGCCAAAGACAGCCTTGTTGAAAGAAGGTGACCAGGCAAGAGAAGTCGGTATTGAAGAACTGAATATCGGAGATATTATCATTGTAAAACCGAATACAAAAATCCCTGCCGATGGTATTATTATAAAAGGTAGCAGTGGTGTGAACCAGGCTCCAATTACCGGGGAAAGCATCCCGGTTGATAAATCCGCTGTTGATAACCCTTATATCAGTATTGAAGAAGCCGCGGGGCTTGGCGATAAACACCGTGTATTCGCAGGCACTATTAATGGTAATGAACTGCTCGAAGTAAAAGTGATCAAAGCGGCTAAGGACTCTACATTATCCAGGCTGGTAAAACTTGTAAATGAAACACAAACGCAGAAATCACCCACACAACAATTTACTGACCGGATCGAAAAAGTGTTTGTGCCTGCCGTATTGGTTCTGGTTGTGCTTTTATGTTTTGCTTTTCTCGTTATTGATGAGCCATTCAGCAAAAGCTTTTATCGTGCTATGGCTGTTCTTGTAGCAGCGAGCCCCTGTGCACTGGCGATCTCTACTCCAAGCGCGGTGTTGAGCGGTGTGGCACGTGCTGCCCGTGGAGGTGTGCTGATCAAAGGCGGACGACCGCTGGAAGATCTGGGGTCATTAACAGCACTGGCTTTTGATAAAACCGGTACCCTTACTGAAGGCAAACCCAAACTCACAAAAGTGGTCCCGTTTGATAAAGCTTTAACGGAAGATCAATTATTGAAGATCGTGGTGGCAGTAGAAGCATTGAGCGATCATCCTATCGCCAAAGCAATTGTCAGGGATGGCACAGAGCGGTTAAAGAATGAAACGGTTCCAGGAGCCCACGATATGGAAGCAGTATTGGGTAAAGGGATCAAAGCAGTTTTGGACAATGACCAGGTCTTTGCAGGCAACCTGGCTCTATTTGAATCGCTGGATGAAAATAAACCAACGGAAGAGATCATCAACCGGGTTCGTAAAGCTGAGGAGGAAGGTCATACCACGATGCTGATCAGGCAAAATACCCGCTACATCGGGATGATCGCTGTAATGGATACACCCAGACCTGAAGCAAAAGAAACTCTATTGCAGTTGAAGGAAACAGGGATCAAAAAAATGATCATGCTTACCGGCGACAATCAGAAAGTAGCAGAAGCCATTGCTTCGCAAACCGGCATCACCGAAGCACGAGGCGGATTATTGCCTGAACAAAAAGTAGCAGCAATAGAACAGCTTGCTCGGCTGGAAGGTAAAGTGGCAATGGTTGGTGATGGAGTAAATGATGCTCCTGCCATGGCCAGGAGCACAGTTGGGATTGCAATGGGTGCGGCAGGCAGTGATGTGGCACTCGAAACTGCGGATATCGCTCTTATGGGAGATAAATTATTCCTGCTGCCTTTTGCTATTGGGCTTAGCCGGAAATCCAAAAAGATCATTCATCAAAACCTGCTTATCAGCCTGGGTGTTGTAGCTGTTCTTATCCCCTGCACCATATCAGGCGTGGCAACGATCGGGCCTGCTGTAGCAGCTCATGAAGGGTCTACCCTGGTAGTTGTTTTTAATGCTTTGCGATTACTGGTATATAAAAAATAAGGCAACAGAGCTGTTGCCTTATTATATTTTAATGACAAAATCGTTTTACCTGATGATCAGGTTTTGTGAGCTTACTTTTCCGTTTGTTTCAATACTTACTATATAAGTACCAGCCGGAAGTTTAAACAATCCTTCCAGCGAATGAACGCTTACTCCTTTCGGTAGTTTAAGAAGCCTTTTTGACAATAATGCTCCTTGCACATTCAGTAAACTAAGAGTGCCGTTGACAGTAACTGGTGCCTGTATTATTACGGAAGTTTTTTCATGTGCAGGATTGGGTTGAAGGCTCCAACTGAATGAACGGATGATACTTTGTACCGGCAGTATAGAACTATAGGTAAAGTGCCCGTTTTCATCTACCTGTTTTATGCGGTAGTAGTAGCGCTCTGTTAACGGCGGTTGATTATCTTTAAATTGATATGTATTTTCGGGTGCCTGCACTTCTTTGTAAGGCACCTGACCTATTATTTCGAAATGGTTCCCATCTCTGCTCCGCTCAACTGCATAATAGGACACTTGCTGTTCATTGGTTACAGTCCATTGAACAATAGCTAAGCCATTTTCTTCCCTGGCAGAAGCCGATATAAAAGTGACCGGTAGCGAAATATGGCTTACTTCAACAACCGCAGACCGGGCGCTGGCAGGACAACCACTTAGCTTATCAGCCGAAATGATCAGTGTATAGGTGCCCGGTGTGTTAAACGTATTCGTGGTAATGGAAAGATTATTAGTGCCGGTGGAATATACAGAAGTGGCATAACTGGAACCTGTATTATCACGGACCGCATACCATACATCACCTCCTACATCCGAAATAGAGAAGTTGACTGATTGCCCTTCGGGAATGGTTATGCTCGAGGGTGTAACAGTAGGCGTGATCGGTGAAACACAAGTGACAGTCGCGATATTGGCACAACTGATATTTTCCGCGCCGGCAGAGGTTTGGGCTGTAGCTGTCAGTACGCCTCCGGGGTATAATGTATTACTATAAACTGTATTTACGGCTATACTCCAGTTTGTGGCATTGCTAAGCGTAGTGCTTCCTATTAAAACACCATCCAGGTAAAGCCGTACAGTACCGGTAAAGGTTGCGATGGTGCCTCCAATAACAGCAACTGTTTCTCCATAAGTGCTGCTGCCAAATTGTGGACACACTGTTGTTGCAGCAAGCACGCTTGCTGAAGCAGAAGCGCTGCTAGTGCAGGTGCCATCAGTCTGAGTGGCATAGTAAGTTTCTCCGGTGGTAAGGGTGAGGCCGCCTGTTGTCCAGATGCCATTATTGTTTACCGTTGTAGTTCCTACTAATGTTCCTGAAGGGGATGCCCCACGATATACCTGGATAGTAGCGCCTGGTGTGGAAGAAGTGCCGCTGATCGAAGTAGACGTGTTGACCAGGTTGCCCGAAGTGCTGGTGGTAATGCTTGGCGGCTGTGTGTAGCAACTCACTTTAAAAGTGGACGATTGGGTCATACAGGCTGCAGAGGTTTGTGCATATACGCGCAGTGAATCACCAGTGGCAAGTGTAAAGCCACTGAAAGTAAATGAGCTGCCGGTTGCCGTTAGTGAGGTTATATAACGGTTGTTGATAAAAAGCCTTAATAGCTGACCGGTAGTAGCTCCTGTTCCTGTTGCAGATGTCTGATATGGATAGATCGGAGTTGAAAGGCTAAGTGTATTCGCCCCAATTAATGACCAACTATTTTGGCTTGAACCAGTGATGCAAATAAAAGTGGGTGCAGAGAGGCAGCCATTATTATTAGTCACCATCATATAAGTGGTGTTGGAAGTAAGAAGATTGCTTTGTCCCTGACATGCATTACCGGATTGAGGATTGGTGCCATAATAATTAAAGGTGCGGTTGCTGGCATTGTTGGTATAAACAAGTCCTGTAGTTAAAGGAGTAGCTGATGGATTGCTTTGCGCAGTAGATATCTGATAAATTTCTATAGTGCTGCCTAAGGGAATAGTACCCGTGATGCCTTTGGTGGAGGCGCAGGTAACGGAAGGAGCAACAGGTGCAACAGCACAGGCTGCTGTTACATGATTTGATTGCAGGCACTCTGATTCGTCGGCAGCCACAGCTTTTGCATATAACGCGTCCCCTGGTGCAATACTGGCCACTGATATAGTCCAGGTGCTGCTGGAGCTAACGGATGTTGTTCCTGACGCTACTCCGTTTTTGTATAAGGTGATCGTTGCTGTAGCAGGTTTTGTTGCATCAAGCCTGGTCCAGGTACCTGAAACGCTGATATTGGAACCACTGCCAACAGGAGCATTCAATACCGGCGGTGCTGTGCATACGCTTCCCTGACCTGTTCCACCGGCACCAATAGATGCCGGAGTAATAGCCGGCTCACTATTGATAATAGTAGCCCATGCACTTGAAACATCACTATTGATCGCATCGTTGATCCCGAATATATCCGAACGGCTACCCTGAAAAGCCGAAGAAGGCGATGTTACCGTTGTACCCGCAAGCCGGAAAGAAACAGGAGAGCCAATGGCCGACAGAGGTATATAAAAATCGTAGAAGTAGTCCGGGTTATTGCCATCCGTGCTTAGGGCCATGGATATTTGAGCATGCGTATTAAGAGAATAAGTAGCTATGGGTGCTGCAGGCGAAATGATCCCATCAACATTATATACAGCTACCTGGAAATTGGTTTGGAGCACTGCTTCATATTCAAAGCCCGGATTCCCTTTGGCGATATTAGTGCCAGGCACATAATTGGGATCTGCTGAAGGCCCACTGTTACCCATTCTGCCATCTGTATCGATGAGTATGCTGTACCCTTTGGATCCACTGATAATATTGCCGATCCGGAAACGGAACAAAAGATTAGTACCATCACTATAAACAAGGAAATCGAGATTCCCGGGCGTTTGCACAAAGTCAGTAAACCCTCCTGAAGGACCGGTAGCCACATCACCTGTCGGTTCCTGGAATGGGGACACTATCCTTTTATATTGAATTTCACTTTCGGTAACATCGTTAGCAATAAATCCTGCAGTAGTGGCGGATGTATAGCCATCACCATTTGGGTTCAGTACAGTAACACCATTACCACCTGCGGGCCGTACGATCTGACCCGGGGATTGTGCAAAACTGAAACAGGAAAAAAATAGAAATGAACATACGATAGCGAAACGCCGCATCATAAAAAAATTTGAGTTAGTAATGGAGATCCTAAAACCCTTTAGAAGGGGCAAAAGATTATCTGCACCAATTTTATCGAATTGGTGTCCCTTACGGGAAAAAACACATCATAGTTTACAAGGGATAAGTAGCAGGTGTATTCCGGAGCATTTGGATATGCGGGGACAAAGAAAGGAGAAAAAAATGAGAAAGCTCTTTCAGGAGAACTATTTGTAAAAGTCGTTTGACTTATGTCAACAAAACAAACAGCATCCAATCCTTTCTCATATTTTATGCTGACCACAGGGGAAAAACTTCAGCTCTTCGCTCGTCTTCATCTATTTAGTATCTTGAGCGCTCAACCGTATGAACAATAATGGATGTAAAAATTGAAGAATCCTGGAAGGAGGTTTTGAAGGATGAATTTGCCAAGCCGTATTTTCAAAACATTGCTCTGCACCTGAAGACCGAAAGGCAGCAGGGTAAAACGATCTATCCTCCCGGCAGTCTTATTTTTAATGCCTTCAATACAACTCCTGTCGACCAGGTGAAAGTGGTGATACTTGGGCAGGATCCTTATCATGGTCCCAACCAGGCGCATGGTCTTTGTTTTTCTGTGCAGGCCGGTGTGCCGCCTCCCCCATCGCTGGTGAATATTTTTAAAGAATTGCATGAAGACCTTGGAATACGCATTCCCAATCATGGAAACCTTACGCAATGGGCAAAACAAGGTGTGTTTCTCCTGAATGCTTCTTTAACGGTGCGGGCCGGCGAACCGATGAGCCATGCTAAGATCGGTTGGGCCACATTTACCGATACAGTGATCAGGAAAATTTCAGAAGAACGCCCTCATGTTGTATTCCTGCTTTGGGGAAAATTTGCCCAGGAAAAGAAAGTGTTGATTGACGAAGGCAAACATTGCATTTTGAAAGCGGCGCATCCCTCTCCCCTTTCAGCTCATGCAGGTTTTTTTGGATGTAAACATTTTTCCAAAGCAAATGCTTATCTTATAAGTAAAGGGATTGATCCGGTTGACTGGCAGCTTTAATCAAAAAACAAATGAAATTTTTCAGGGAAATAGCCGGCCGTATCTGGGCCATTTGGGGACTTATTAGTTTTATAACTACTTTTTTATTGATCTTCCTGCCCTCTATGATCTCTTATTTATTGCCTGAACCTAAAGGCACTGCTTACCTTATTAAAATAGCCAGGGTTTGGATGAATGTATGGCTATGGCTGGTAGGTTGCCCGGTACGGATCAAAGGAAAAGAAAATTTTGCTCCCGGGCAGAACTATGTAGTTACCTGCAATCATAATTCATTACTGGATATTCCGCTTTCATCACCATATATTCCCGGTACCAATAAGACCATTGCTAAAAAATCATTTGCTAAAGTGCCTTTATTTGGCTGGTTTTACAGCAAGGGATCTGTGCTGGTCGATCGCAAAAATGAGCGGAGCAGGCGCAAGAGCTATGACGATATGAAAGCTGTGCTGAAAAAGGGAATGCATATTTGTATCTATCCCGAAGGCACCCGTAACCGTAGCAATGAGCCTTTGAAAAGATTTTATGAAGGAGCTTTCCGTCTTTCAACAGATACCGGTCACGCTGTTATTCCCACGCTTATCTTCAATACACGAAAAGCACTTCCGGTAAATAAGCCATTCTTTTTCCTGCCAACAAAACTGGAAATGCATTTTCTGCCACCAGTCGATCCTGCCGGGCTGACTGCAGAGCAACTAAAGGAAAAAGTATTCAACATTATGAAGGAATACTATACAGCTCATCAATAAGGTGTATAGAAACTGCGTGTGCGGTTGATCCGGAGGTCCTGCAATAATCCTGATTTGGGACTGATGGTAAAATTGAAATAGCGGTATAAGCCCACCGGTGCAACGTTGATGGACAATTGCCAGCAATGCATTTCCCTTGAAATAGACATCGTAAACGTTTGCAGCTTTTTAGTTCTGAAATCATAATAGCCATTTGCACTGAGATTCCATTTCGGTGTAAGACTGAAACTGCCGCTGAAGTTGGTGCTGGCGCTTGTAACGGTTTCAAAACCGCTGTTATCTGATTTACGTTGCTCCTGGAAGTAAAATGCAAAAGATAAGCTGAGCTGCCAGGGAATATTGAAGTCGACAAACTCTGCGGGGTTCTGACGCATATAATCCAGCAATCGCTGACGGTCGCCTGCCAATACCGGATCATTCAACTGTTTATCCAGATCTTCTTTTTGTTTTTTAGCCTTTTCTTCATCCTTGGGTTTACTTTGGAAAGAAGTGGACATGGAGATGCTGCCTGAAGTGATGCGTCCTACCCGGAACCCACTTCCTCCCTGCCAGAGGTATTCAGTGCTATCGCCGCCGAAAACACTTCGTTTATATGGGCTCAGGTCGGCATTTGCATTCAGATTGATCTTTTCAAAAAGATTATTCCGGAAATAAAGAGCAATATGAGAAAGCTTATTTGTTTTGCCCAGCAGGTTATATGATCCGTTAAAACCAAAGCCATCGATCAGCCGTAATTTCTTAAACTCACCGCTGGAGTCTTTCTTGGGCTTATATTTCATCTCCAGGTTATTGTCGAGTCCGAAGCTGATGCTTCCACTTGTGATATTGCCGTAGCCACCGTAAAGCCCTCCCTGCAGTTTTGCGTAAGACTCTGTTATTCCCGTAACCGCTCTCACGGTGTCATAGTATCTACTGGAAAGTGATGGCGTGTAGCTCAATCCAATAGTGGGCCTGATAATATGCCTTATCGCTTTTCCTTTTTTGAAATTGAAAGTACCATAAAGTGCTGTATTGAAACTAAGTCCAAAGCTGACCTGCTGGTCCAAAAAGAATCCTTTCGTAAAAGTGGTGTCTACTTTATTGGCTGCACCATTCCATTTCATTGTACGCTGCCTGTCTAACCACACCTGCGAATAAGAAACTGAAGGAGATACCATTATTGCACCTCCTAAAATCGGTGGCAGGGATAATGTGATCGGGATACTATGTTGTGCACCCCATTGTGCTGTATCAAGCAGGTTGCGCAGTTTGAATGCGGTGTCGTAGAAAGAGATCTGGTTCCTGAATGTACCATTATAACCGATACCCAGTTGTTCATACCATCTTTTGCTGCCGGCAAATTCTTTCCGCTGGAAAGGATAAATAGTAGAAACAGTAAAGCCCATATCAGGAAGACTGAGGTTTACGATACCTGTCTGGTTGTTCTGGTTATGGTTGGCGCTTATAGTAAGATTATACGGCTTGTCGACCCAGCTTTTAGAATAGGCGATGGATGAACTCAACTGGTTCTGGAAGTTCAGATTGGCATTATTGGGAACGTTCTTATTATAGCTGGTGGAACTTGCATTCACGTTGGCCGAAAAAGAAGTTCCCGGCCGGGCGCGGCTGTCTGCCGAATGGCTCCAGGTAAGTGAATAGCTGTTATTGGAATAATAATCAGGATCACCTTTGAAATTCCGTTTGGTCCTTTGAAGACCGAAATTGAAAGAACCGCTGTAATGGTAACGCTTGCGGTAAGTTGGGTTCACATTGGCCGACCAGCTTCCGTAGGAATAAAAGTTTCCATACACTTTCACGTCCCAGTAATCATTGATGACCTGGTAATATCCCAGTCCTTCCAGCCCGAGTCCCATCTGATCATTGGTCGCAAATTGCGGCGGCAGCATTCCTGAGTGACGGCCCTGCGATAATGGGAAAAATCCAAAAGGCAGGTACACCGGCAACGGCACCCCTTCAAATTCCGGGTGAGTGGGACCTGAAACCGCTACTTTTTTATTGATCACTTTGATCTTATTGGAACGGAAACCGAAATGCGGTTCGTCGAGATTACAGGTTGTGAAATAGCCTCTTTTTACATAGGTCACCACGCTATCCACTTTTTTCACCACTTCACCATGTACAAACATTTCACCCGACTGAGTGATGGTATTTTTGGTGAGCCCTTTTTGTGTTTTGAAATTGAATTGAATGGTATCGCTGGTGAAGTTCTGTTCTCCATCCGCAAATTTCGCATCTTCCACTACTGCACCAGTACTGTCGCGCCGGTTAAAGGCTGTCATCACCTGTGTCTGCTGGTCAATCTCCACTTTGGGCGCTTCCAGCGACATGTTCTGGTAATCGGTTTTGGTTTTGCCATAGAGAATGATCTTTTTGCTTTTGACCTTCACTACAGCAGAATCTTCAGCATTGTATTTTATGGGTTCCTCAAATGAGTCTTTGGAGAGGCGGACAGAGAACGTATCTGTTTTCTGGCGCAGGGAATCTGATCCGGGCAACAGGGTCGTGTCGGATGATGTTATGTTGATACGGCTGGAAGTATCCGTGCGTGGGATCGTATCAGTTTTAATATCCTTTCCGAGACCGGGCAATGGGACCGTATCTGATGACGTTATACCAGAACGCGGCGGAATCCTGTTGACCGGTGAAAGCGTGCTTTTAGCCGGAACGGTATCTGCAGAGAATGTTAAAGGAGTGTCAAAATACGTTGTTTCAATGCGTTGCGAGGCCGCTTTCCACGTTACTGTGAATAAGATAGCGGCCAAAAGGGACACTGTGGAAAAGTATTTTGAGCTAAATTTGCGCAGTTCCATACGGTTGGTTCGCGGGCAAATGTAAACCTTTCGTCCCTAAACAATATGTGAAGATTCCACTTATAACCCATTAAAAAAGGAAAAGTTATGATAAAACGAACCCTATTGGTCCTCTTTCCCGTTTTTTTATCAATCCTCCTGCTCTCCTTTTCCGAAAAAGACAAGCCAGTTCAGAAAGCCACTATCAAAACACTTATTGTTGATCCCGGCCATGGCGGGTTTGATCCCGGCGCCCGTGGTCTCACCTCCAATGAAGCTGATGTGAGCCTGGAAGTAGCTTTAAAATTCGGCAGGGCATTGAAGGAAGAGTTTCCTGAGCTGAACGTAGTGTATACACGCACTACCGATATCGGCGCAGGTGGTAAAAAGACAAAGAAGGAAGATCTTTATTACAGGGCTAATCTTGCTAATGAATCGAGCGGCGATCTTTTTATTTCCATCCACTGCAATTCTTCCGGTAAAAAAGCCGGCGGCTGGTATGAAAGAGTGGTAACAGGTAAAACTCCCGTAAAAAAGACGATCGGCAAGGGAAAGAAAAGAAGAACGGTTAATTCATATAAATACACTTACGGCACAGTGTATCGTGAAAATACCGCTCATGGCACAGAAACTTATATATGGGCCCTGAGTAAAAATGATGCAAAAGTGAACTCTGTTAATAAAACGGAGTACTATGGTGAAATTGATTCCTCTGGTGCAATGGCCATGCAATTGCCCGATCCTTCCGACCCTGCAGAAAAAGCCCGTATGCTGATCTATGCCCAGCACTTTTTCCGCAAAAGCCTTAACCTGGCCGACCTCGTGGAAAAGGAATTTGAAGCCAGTGGAAGACTGAGCCGCGGTGTAAAGCAAAGGAATGATGAAGGTATCTGGGTATTACAGGCAACCGGCATGCCAAGTATCCTTGTGGAAATCGGCTTTATCACAAACAAAGAAGAAGAAGAGTACCTGAACAGTGATAGAGGTCAGAAAGAAATCGTGGAAGACCTGATGAATGCATTCCGCATTTACAAACAGAAAGTGGAGTCCAAAACCATCAGTACCACGCCTTAAAAAAAATTGGCACATTTATCGAAAGCTGTACAGGTAAAAACCCGCACAGCTTTTTTTATCGGCAACCGCCCGGTAAGTCTTTTGGAAATAAATAGCTAATTTGGCGGCTTGGAAATGTAAACCAGAATCGATGAAGATCAACAACGAAACCAAAGTCGGCATATTAACTGTGGTAGCCCTGGGATTATTGATCGCGGGGTTTAATTTTTTGAAGGGAAAGGATGTCTTTAATCGTACCCCAAAAGTATATGCTGTGTTCAATAAAGTGGGCGCGCTGACCAAGGCAAATGAAGTAAAGATCAACGGCCTTACCATTGGTACAGTTTACGATATAAAGGAAGTGGACAAAAATCTGAGCGGGATCAAGGTAACCATCAGTCTCACCCGCGACGTCAATATCCCTGCCAATTCAGTGGCCTACATCAATGCAAGCTTTGGCGGTTTGAGTGCAGCCACTATCGTAATAGAAAAAGGAGATGCCACCACTTATCTCAAGGATGGGGATAGCCTTCATACCCGTATTGATGAAGGACTGTTTGGCGGGCTTGCTGCCGAAGTAACTCCTACCCTCTCAAGAGTCCGCAATACGCTCGACACCCTCACCGTCGTATTCAATAATATCAATAAGCTGTTTGATTCGGACGCAAAAAATAATCTGCAGCATACTATCGCCAATCTAAAAAGCGCCAGCCATTCGCTGGACCGGCTGCTGGATGCAGAGAATGGTTCATTATCCCATACGCTGGCCAATGTAAGCTCCATTACAGATAATCTTAAGAACAATAACGACAGCATCAATGCGATTATCAGTAACACCAAACAATTTACCCAAAAACTTTCATCCCTCGATCTTCAGCAGACTATGGAAACGCTGCAAAGCACCATCACGCAGTTGAAAACGACGGTGGCCAAAATGTCGAGCAATGAAGGGACCCTGGGTGCACTGATCAATGATAAAGGGCTTTACAATAAACTGAACGATGCTATCCTCAGTGCTGAAATACTGATGGATGATCTTCGCACGCATCCCAAACGCTACGTTAATTTTTCCATCTTCGGCAAGAAAGACAAAGGAGGTGCTTTAACTTCGCCTGCTATAAAAGATACAGTGCCACGTTAGGCCGCTCATGAAAAGATCAAGACCATTATTATCCTTACTGCTCTCTCTGTTTCTGCTGACAGGTTATTGCAGTATGGCACAGGAGCCTGTACCATCTACTACTCCTGCCGGAGATACAACACAGAAGGTAGAGATCCTGAATTATACCAAGCGGCTCACTTTTCAAACCGTTAACGATACCACCAAACTGACCATTATTTCAGGTGATGTGAAACTGCGCCAGGGAAATACCCTGTTCTATTGCGATAGCTGTGTGATGAACAACAGCGCCAACACTTTTGAAGCCTGGGGCAAAGGAAAGCAGGTACATATCAATGATTCCGATACAGCCAATATTTATTCCAACCATCTTTTATATTATACACAGAAAAAACTGGCTTACCTGGATGGCAACGTTAAAATGACCGACGGCAAGGGTGTGCTCACTACACCCAACCTGGAATATGATATGGAGACCAATATCGGTATCTATAAGAACGGCGGGAAAGTAGTGAATGATAAAACGGTATTGACCAGCCAGGAAGGCTGGTACTATGCGGATCTAAAAGATGTGTATTTTAAAAAGAACGTGAAGCTGAAAGATCCTGCCTATGATATCGCCACAGATTCGCTTTTATACAATACAGAAAGCAAGACAACGCGTTTTATTGCACAAACACTGATCACGGATACTTCGGGCCGTGAGATCACTACAAAAGAGGGATTTTATAACCAGGAAACAAAGCAGGCGGAATTTGGAAGAAGGCCTGTTATCAAGGATAAGAAGACAACGATCATCGCCAACACCGTTTCCCAAAACGATAGCATTTATAAAGCAGAAGGAAATGCGATCGTTATTGATTCAGCCAACGGAACTACTATTATCGGCGGTCTTATTTACCAGAATAAAAAAACAGAAGCCATCCTCGCTACCCGCAGGCCACTTATGATCCTCAAGCAGGAGAATGATTCTACTTTGGTGGCGGCCGATACGCTTTTTTCAGCAAGACTGACCGACAGGTTTGGTATGGATTCCATTGTTGTTGATACAGTGAAGGGGATCAAAATGGCAGCGATGGACCCGAAAGACAGCTCCAACCGTTATTTCGAAGCCTACCGGAATGTGCGCATCTTTAATGATTCATTGCAGGCTGTTGGCGATAGCCTTTTCTACTCTTTTAAGGATTCTGTATTCCGCCTTTATAAAGATCCTGTGGTCTGGGCACAGCAAAACCAGGTGACCGGCGATACGATCTATCTGCATACCAAAAACAAAAAAGCCGATAAAGTGGAAGCGTTCGAGAACGGCTTTATGGTAAACAGGCTTGATGCGGAAATATATAACCAGATCAAATCAACCCGTATCGATGGCTGGTTTGTGGATGGTAATATTGATTCAGTAAGGGCAAAGGGATTTGCCGAATGTATTTATTATATACAGGATGAAGACAGCGCTTACACTGGCATTAATGAATCGCATTGCGATATTATTGATATTTATTTCGCGCAAAAAGAACTGGACAAAGTCGTATTCCGCAGCTCCGTTACAGGAACCATCTGGCCTATGCGTCAGAAAACTCCAGGCGAAATGAAACTTCCCAATTTTCGCTGGTTGGAAGAAAGAAGGCCGAAAACCAAGTACGAAATGTACGAGTAGCCGGCAATAGCCAACTCCCGTTGCGAAAAGACTTCTGTTCAGTTTAGCATTTCTTTTAAACTACACATTCTCCTTTCGCCGTTATCTATCCGGACACGGATAAATAACCAACAAAACATTTTGAAAATGAAAAAACTCCTTTCCGCCTCCTTAGTGGTGGCTGCTCTTTTTTTTGCCCAAACTTCCTTTGCTCAATATAAAACAGCATTGGGTGTGCGATTGAGCAGCAGCCAGGCAATGGTCAATAATTCCATTTCACTCAAACACTTTTTATCAGAATCGACAGCAGTGGAAGCCTTGTTCTCTTTCGGAGATCCGCTTGCCCTGGGAGCCATGCTGGAAGTGCATAAACCCCTTGCCACAGAGGGATTGAACTGGTTTTATGGAGGCGGCGGTTATCTTGGTTTTGTAAAAGTGTATGATCCTAACAGGAAGGCCAATGATACGGAGGTGAATTTTGGAGCGATGGGTGTGCTGGGGCTCGACTACAAGTTCATGAATTTACCGCTTAATCTTTCCCTGGATTGGAAGCCAGAGTTGAATATAGTGAACGATATCACTTTTGAGCCATCTGCCATTGGATTGAGCGTGCGGTTTGTATTTTAAGGCCAGCCGGGAGCCTGAAATCCCGGCATAATTCACATTTCTGCCGAATATTTCCACATTTCTGCAAATTTTTTCCGGGTACTGCGTTTTTATGCGGTATTTTAACATACATTTAGGGTCCCCAATTCTAACGGTATGCTTAAAAAGGAAAGACAATCTTACATATTGCAGCAGATCAACCTGCATAACAAAGTGCTTTCTTCAACGCTCAGCGTTGACATACAGGTATCAGAAGACACGATCCGGCGCGACTTGCTGGAACTGGCAGAAGAAGGAAAACTGATCAAAGTGCATGGTGGCGCATTGTCCCGTTCTTTCAGCCAGGTACATATTCCAAGCAACGGCGTTTATTCCCAGCAACACAAAATGAAAATCGCACAGAAAGCCATTGGCCTTATCGACAATGGTATGTTTGTGCTTACCGGCGGTGGCACCACGATTGTGGAAATGGCCCGCCTCCTCCCCTCTCAACTAAAAGCTACTTTCATTTCAGGTAGTATTGCAGCCATATTGGAATACATGGACCATCCCAACATTGAAGTGATCCTGATCGGTGATAAGATATCCAAGAGTTCGAAGATCACGGTTGGTTCGGAAGCGATCGCCAAAATAAGACAGATCAAAGCGGATATCTGTTTCCTTGGCACCAATGCTATCGATCTCCAGCATGGTATTACTGATAATGATTGGGAAGTGGTGCAATTGAAAAAAGCCATGATCGAAGCTTCCCGGAAAGTAGTTTGTCTCTCAATCGCTGAAAAGATCAATACTTATCAGCCGATACAAATAAGTACCCTGGACAAGATTGACATATTGATCACAGAACTGGATGCAAGCGATCCATTACTGAAACCGTATGCCGATGCCGGTATCCAGGTCCTATGACAGCTTTTAAATTTCGTTAACTGCTCATTTATTATACTAAAACAACAACAATGAGAAACTATCTCAGGCTATTAGTAGGCTGCTTACTACTTATGCTATTCATCCCACCTGCGTTGCAAGCGCAGGAGCGGACAATTACAGGTGTCGTCACGGGCACCGACGGACCGCTTGAAGGCGTAACGGTTGTGGTTAAAGAAACCAACCGGGCTACGCAAACCAATGAAAGCGGTAATTTCACTATCCAGGCCAGTACAGGCCAGACCCTTCATTTCAGTTTTGTGGGGTATGAAGAACAGGACCTCAAAGTAGGTACAGGAAATGCTATTACTGTAAAGCTTGCCAGTCAAACCAATACCATGCAGGATGTGGTTGTGGTTGGATACTCAACACAAAGAAGAGGTAATCTCACTGGTGCTGTATCTACAGTAGATGTTCCTAAAACATTACAGGGAAGGCCTATTGCCGATGTGGGAAGAGGCTTGCAGGGTGCTGCGAGCGGTTTAAGCGTGACTATTCCCAGTGGTGAAGTAGGTTCGGACCCGATCATTAAGATCAGGGGGCAGATCGGATCACTCAATGGAGGCAGCGCGCCTTTGATCCTGCTGGATAACGTGGAGATTCCCAGTATCCAGGTCGTTAATCCAAATGATATTGCCTCTATCACTATATTGAAAGATGCGGCTTCTGCTTCCATCTATGGGGCTAAAGCATCCTTTGGCGTGGTATTGATCACTACTAAGAAAGGAGCGTCTGGTGGCAAACCGCAGATCAGCTATTCTGGTAATCTTTCTTTTCAGAATGTTTGGAAAGATCTCAAAATGGCGGATGTGAACGCATTGAAATATATACTGGACGCCTCTGAACGGATGGGAAATTACTCTCCAAGAGGAGCATTCTATTTTGTAGACAGGGCCAGTTATAAGAGAGCTGTTGAATGGAAAGAAAAGTATGGTAATACCATTGGCCCGGATGATCCTACAGTGTTCGGAAGGGATTGGTATGTTCAGGGCGCCAATCAGAAAATGGGAGTAAGAACCTACAATCCGTATGATTATATGGTTAAAGAATGGACTCCTACCCAACAGCATAACCTTTCTGTAGGGTTTACTCAAGGAAAGACTTCTTATAATATCGGGCTTGGTTTATTGCAGCAAAACGGTATGAACAAACCCGCTAAAAAAGATGAGTTTTCCCGTTACAATATCTCCATGAGAATCTCCAGTGAACTTAATAAATATATTACTGTTCGCGCAGGAGGATTATATTCAAGGAGAAATAAACAATATCCTTACGCGACCAACTCTACCACTGCTGATCCATGGTATTATCTGTACAGGTGGAGTTCATTGTATCCACTCGGGTATGATGAGAACGGAGATATCATACGCAGTCCTTATAGCGAGATGGCAACAGCCAACACAGCGAACATTCTGCAGAACTATTCAAACTATAACCTGGGTGCCACAGTCAATCTTACCAAGAATTGGAAAGTAGACTTCGATTATACTTATTCATTGCAGGATGACTTCTGGAACAGACCTGGTACAAGATTTACTGCAAGGGATTCATGGGTTGCACCAACAGCGCGTTTTGATGCCGGCGGCAACCGGGTGTATGTCGATTCTACAGGAAGCGTGGTGAACAGTGCCACTCCGGGTGCAATTGCTGCATACGATCTTACCAAACAAACGTATACGGGAATTGGATCGAATCCTGATCATATTGCACGCACTGTTACCAACTTCTTTAGCCATACCATCAATGCATTTACTACCTATTCACTGAATCTGAAAGAAGACCATGCGTTTAAATTCATTCTTGGTATGAACCGTGTAACTGCAACTACGGAATCACAGACTTCTCAGTACACTGGACTGGCCGATATTTATAATCCCCAATTCGCTTTCGGTACTGGAACGCAAACAGTATCCGGTGGCAAATCATGGGAAGCTCAGCTTGGATATTTCGGACGTGTGAACTATGCATTCAGAAATAAATACCTGCTTGAAGGAAACCTTCGTTATGATGGATCTTCCAAATTCCCCAAGGATCTGTGGTGGAGATGGTTTCCTTCAGTATCCGCAGGTTGGGTAGCAAGCGAAGAAAATTTCTTTCAGTCCATCAAGTCTACAATCAATTTGCTTAAGTTAAGGGCTTCATGGGGTTCTGTTGGCGACCAGAGCGTACCTCCTTCATTGTACATTCCTGTAATGCCCAGCACTCCCCCATCTACCTGGATCGGAAATGGTGTACGGGTGAACTATGTAGGCACACCGGCAGTGGTATCGCCAGATATCACCTGGCAGAATATCGTAACAAAGAACATTGGTATTGATATGGGTATCCTGAACAATAAGCTCAATGTTTCATTTGATCTCTTCCAGAGAAATACCAATGATATGATCGTTGGTCAGGAAGGAATTCCTTTAACATTGGGGGCGCCTGCACCTAATGGCAACTTTGCGTCTATCCAGACAAGAGGCTGGGAACTGACACTTGATTTTAATCATACATTCAACAATGGACTGCACCTTTCTGTGAGAGGTAATATTTCCGATTCGAAGAGCAAGTTATATGATGTTGGTTCATCCACACAGATTACCAGCAACTATGACGGCAAAACAGTTGGCGAAATCTGGGGCTATCGCACAGACAGGCTGTACCAGATGAGCGATTTCGAGCTGGATGGAAACGGTAAACCGGTTTTGATCACATTGACACAGGCAGAAAGTGCATTGAATGGTGGAAAAAAAGCCTATAAATTGAAAAGCGGGGACGGGAAAAAACCAGTTTATCAACCATTCCTGCAAAACAGTTCAAACTTCTATTTTGGTCCTGGAGATGTTAAATTCATCGACGTAAATGGTGATGGAGAAATAAGCAACGGAGACGGTACCCTGGCTAACCATGGCGATCTGGAAGTGATCGGAAACTCAAATCCTCGTTATGAGTATGGATTCCGTGTCGGAGCTGATTATAAAGGATTCGATCTGAGCGTATTCTTCCAGGGTGTCGGAAGCCGTAAAATATGGGGTAATGGAATGCTTGCCAGTCCTGGATACAACGTAGGCGATGGTGCCATGCCGGAAGCGATTGCAGGTAATTACTGGACTACTGAGAATACCGGAGCCTTCTACCCTGCGGCTTTTGATAATGGAGTTAACAATGCCATCAATAACATGCAGGTACAAGACCGTTACCTCCTGAACATGGCTTACATAAGACTGAAGAACCTTACAGTAGGTTATTCACTGTCTCCTTCAGTTGTTCGCAAGCTTAAAGTTATCAGTTCTTGCAGGGCGTATGTAGCATTGGAGAACTTTATTACCTGGGATCATTTAAGAGATCTTCCGATCGATCCTGAAGCTATCGATGGTTATTCTATGTGGAATAGTTCCAACTACAACTCAGGTCGTACAGGAATGGGTATTCCGGCGTTCAAGAGTGTTTCAGTTGGCTTGCAAGTTAATTTTTAAAAAATACTGCGATGAAATATCTAAAATATATCTATGGCCTTTTGGCTTGTTCATTTTTCCTCTCTTGTAATAAGGGGGTGCTAGACAGGCCGATTCTTACGAGTTATGTTGATAACAACTTTTGGAGAAACGAAGATGATATTCGTATGTATGCGAATGCGTTTTATCCAAACTACTTTAACGGTTATAATTCCGGTTTTGGTACTGACTATGCGCCTGTAACAGGGTACACTTTCAGCGATGATCTGACCAGCAGGAATGCCCAGTCAAACTTCGAAAGCAGTGTTCCTACTTCAAGAGGATCTACTTCAGAAAGTGCAGCATGGTTGGCTACTTATTCAGGTCCTACCTGGGATTTTGCATGGGTGCGCAAAGCAAATGTATTGCTTGACCGGTTGGATAATCAGGCAAAACCAAATCTGTCTGAGGAAGCCTATAAGCACTGGACTGCTGTTGCCAGGTTCTTCAAAGGGTTCGAATACAGCCGCCTGGTTAGCGTGTTTGGCGATGTCCCCTATTTTGACAAAACAGTTTTGAACACGGACATGCCGACTTTATATAAAGACAGGGATAACAGGGGTGTGGTAATGGATAAAGTGTATGACGATTTCAAATATGCACTTGCAAACATGAGGGAAAACGACGGCACGAATCTTCTGAACAGATATATCGCTGCTGCTTTTGTTTCCCGTTTTATGCTGTTTGAAGGAACATTCCAGTATTATCATAGCCTCGACGCAGCCAGGGCAAAAAAATACCTGGAGTTTGCAAGAGATGCCGCCGAAATGGTAATGGTCCTTAACAAGTACAACTTTACCAAGGATTTTAAATCCATATTCACATCAGAAAGTCTTGTAGGCCATCCTGAAGTACTCCTTTACAGGATCTACGATGCGGCATTGACTGTAACGCATGCTGTGGGTTCTTACAGCAATGGGAACGAAAACCAAAACGCATCAGCAAACCTGGTACTGATCAAGTCATTTATTGCCAATGATGGTCAGCCATGGCAGAACTCTACCGTTGCGAATGCAGGCAGTTTTGCTATCACAGATCTGTTCAAAACAAGAGATCCCCGCTTTGAAGCATCATTTTATGAGAAACCGCTTTATTCAGCGGGCACATTGTTGTATTGTAACAAGTTTGCTTCAAGGGACGCAATGAACTATGTAGGAAGTGTGCCTCCTCCAGCATGGGGAAGCATGACCAATACAAGTGATGCTCCTGTAATGAGGTACGCGGAAGTGGTGCTGAACTGGATCGAAGCAAAGGCTGAATTGGCGGAACACTTTGGCGGCACCCCTATTGCCCAGGATGATCTGGATAAGTCGATCAATGCGATCCGCAACCGTCCTTTGGATGCAGTGGCTACCAGCAGAGGAGTTAAAAAGACAAGCCCCTTACTTCTTGCAGCTATGCCTGTTGATCCTACCCGTGATGCAGATGTACCTGCATTGATCTGGGAGATCCGCCGTGAAAGAAGAATGGAATTTGTATTTGAGCATACCCGCCTGCTGGACTTGAAGAGATGGAAAAAACTGAATAATATGGATTTCAGCACCAATCCTGATTACCTTGTTGGCCCATGGATAAACGTGCAGGCCGAGATTCCAAGTTTATTAACTACTGCTTATGTTAATAAAATAAAGGTCAAAAAAACAGATGGCACTATAGTCACTTATAACGGCTCCAATGCCGCTGATATGGTTGGCTTCTGGCTGGTGGAGAATGCAGTGAACAGGAATGCATTTAGTGACCGTTCATACATGGCTCCGATCGGTCAGGCACAGATAGTTCAATACCAGGACGCAGGTTATACACTGACCCAAACAACAGGCTGGTAATCCAAAAAAGAAAAATTAACAGTCAGTTAAAAAGATAAACGGTCAAAAGTTAAAAGTAAAAATAACCTTGCAGAGCGAACGAAACTGCTCATCGTTCGAAAGGTTATTTTTACTTTTAACTTTTGACCGTTTTAATTCCATATATCATGAAAAAAATAATTTTTATTGTTACTGTTGTGCTGTTTGCACAGATCTCCTTTGCACAGGATGCCCTCACCTTTGTCCATCTTTCCGACACACATATCGGTAGTAGTACCGGCGCAGAAGATCTCAGGAGAACAGTAAAGGATATCAACGAAAATCCGGCTATACAGTTTGTTGTAATCACCGGAGACATTACAGAGTTTGGCGCAGATGAAGAAATAAAACTGGCCAAACAGATTTTGGATAGCCTTAATAAACCCTGGCATATCATACCAGGTAATCACGATGGCAACTGGTCTGAAAGTGGTGCCAATACATTTAAAAGAGTTTTTGGCAACGAAACCTTTTTCTTCAAAGCAGGTAAATACGCTTTCCTGGGAACACATTGCGGCCCTAACATGCGCATGGGGCCCGGCCAGATCCCAAGGGAAAATATCGTGTGGCTCGATTCTGTGCTCGCCACCATTCCGGATAATACTCCATTGATATTCGTGAATCATTATCCGATGGATGATGGTCTTAATAACTGGTATGAAGCAGTTGATCGTTTGAAACAAAAGAATATTGAGCTTTTCCTTTGCGGGCATGGACATAATAATCACAAACTGGATTTTGAAGGAGTTCCGGGTATAATGGGCCGCTCCAATCTGCGCGCGAAAGCCGATACAGGCGGTTACAATATTGTAACGATCAAAAATGATATCGTTTCTTACCAGGAAAAAAGACCCGGTGGTCAGCTTAAACCAGTGTGGGCGACAGTTGAATTGCATAGCTGGAATAAACAGGCGGCCACTCAATACCCCCGTCCCTCCTATGCTGTGAATGACAGCTTTTCCTTTGTAAAAGAAAAATGGTTGTACCAGGATAAAAGCGATATCGGCTCAGGTACCTCCATTTCCGGAGATCTTGCAGTTGTTACCAATACCAATGGCGAGATCGTGGCTTTGAACAGGAAGAACGGGAAACCTGTATGGAAATTCAGGACCGGTGGTAAGGTCTATTCCATCCCTGTGATCGGCAACAATGTTGTAGTTTCCGGATCTTCTGACGGATACATCTATGGTGTATCATTAAAAAAAGGAAAATTGCTTTGGAAAGTACAGGCAGCAAAAGCAGTGCTGGCTCACCCGGTAGTGCATGGCGGCAATGTATATATCGGCTCCTCGGATGGTGAATTCCGCGCGATCAGTTTGAAAGATGGAAAACTGGTATGGAGTTTCAACCAGGTAAAAGGGTTCGTGGTAACGAAACCGCTTATCTACAATAATAAGATCTACTTCGGTTGCTGGAATAATGATTTCTATTGTCTTGATCTGAATACAGGTGATCTTGTATGGAAATGGAATAATAACAGTGGCAACCGCATGTTTTCTCCTGCAGCATGTTTTCCTGTGGCAACAGGCAACCGTGTCTTTATCGTAGCGCCTGATCGTTATATGACAGTGCTGGATGCCAATAATGGCAACGTGATCTGGAGAAAGCAGGATCCGGCCATCCGTGTAAGAGAATCAATGGGCCTGTCAAAAGACAGCAGCGTTGTATTTGTAAAAACAATGGGTGGAAATGTATTAGGTGTGTCCACTACTGCAAACGAAATGCAAATTGCATGGCAATCAGATGTATCTCTTGGATATGAAATTTGTCCCACTGCGATCAGCGAAGACAATAATGTTGTTTTCGTTCCAACACAATCAGGTGTGGTAGTAGCGCTGAATAGAGAAGACGGAAAGGTTTTGTGGAAGCACAAAATATCCAACTGTCTTGTCACCAATGTGCAGCCGGCAGGCAAAGGTGAATTGCTTGTGACTACAATGGACGGGCGGGTTTCACTATTGACATTTTAAAAAATACGTCAGGCCGCATTCCCAAAGAAAAGATAACAGAGTGATATCGCTGTGATGATACCAACGAGATCTGCCAGTAACATTGCCCCGATAGAATAACGCGTATTTTTTATGCCGACTGCGCCAAAGTAAACCGCAATTACATAAAAGGTCGTATCTGATGAACCTTGCAAGATAGCTGAAAGGCGGCCGGCAAATGAGTCGGCCCCATAAGCGTTCATTGTATCGATCATCATACCCCTTGCCCCGCTTCCGCTTAAAGGTCTGATAAAAGCGGTGGGCAGGCCGTCTACAAAACGCGTGTCTGTGCCCAATGCGGCAAACAAAGATTTGATGCCGTTGATTATCACATCAAATGTGCCACTGTTGCGCAGCAGGCTGATCGCTACCAGCATGCCTACCAGGTATGGAATGATGCGCACGGCCACTTCAAAACCTCCTTTTGCCCCTTCAACGAATGCATCAAAGATGTTGATCTTTTTGTAAAGCCCTCCCAATACAATGGCTATAAAAATAGTAAGGATCAGGCCATTGCTCAAAGCGCCTGAAAAGCTCTGCAACCCCTCTGCGCTCAGCGATACAAGATACAATACCAGCAAAGCGATCACAGCAGAAATGCTCAGCACCCAAAGCATAATGGTTTTTTGAAAAATATTGATCCGCTGTTTGATAGACACGATAAACATAGCAGCCATCGTGGCCACAAAAGTGGCGATCATGCAGGGCACAAAAATATCCGTGGGGTTGGCAGAAGGGTTTTTGACGGATGCCCTTACTGCAATAATGCTTACAGGTATCAGGCTGAAGCCCGCAGCATGAAGGCAGAGAAACATGATCTGGGCATTTGATGCTTTCTCTTTTTCAGGATTCAGCTCCTGCAGGCTTTCCATGGCTTTTATACCAAATGGGGTGGCTGCATTATCAAGACCCAAAAGATTGGCGGAAAAATTCATCATCATATGCCCCATGGCCGGATGGCCCTTGGGTATATCAGGGAATATTTTTGAAAAGAATGGCCCGATGATCCGCGACATGAACCGGATCCCCCCTGCTTTTTCAGCAATGCTCATAAAACCCATGAACAAAGCCATGATGCCGATCAACCCGATACAGATCTCTACAGCGCCTTTGCAGGTTTCAATGATACCGTTGGATGGCAGAAACCTGAACACACGGTACTGGCCTTCACCGGTTTTCACTACCCGGTCATTGTCCCAGATAGCCGTTTTGTCATGCTGCAACTGCGCCATCACATAGGCTGGCAGGGCGGCTGAATCCACTGTCCTTGCATAGGCAGTATCTGTGCCCTTACCCGTCACCATCTGGCTGAATATCCTTTCCTGCCCAGGCTGAAAAGCGAACCGGAAACCGGCAACCAGTATAGCGATAATGATGAATGCGGACCAGATTCTGCTAAGAGCCATGGGAATATGACAGTTTATGTTAGAGGCTCAAGATAGTGTAAACTTGTTATTTATGGAGCCAGATACACCCGCTTCATCCCGCATTTTTGCACTATCTTTGCGCCCCTAAACTGAAAACATTTTTTCATGGCTTTACAAGCAGGAATCGTCGGGTTGCCGAATGTTGGAAAATCAACTTTATTTAATGCAGTGAGCAATAGTGCTAAAGCGCAGGCCAGCAACTATCGCTTCTGCACCATCGACCCTAATGTGGGACTGGTGGACGTGCCGGATAAACGCCTTAACAAACTGGCGGAATTCGTCGTTCCCGACCGCATCGTGCCTACCCAGATCGAGATCGTGGACATTGCCGGCCTGGTGCGTGGTGCCAGCAAGGGTGAAGGGCTGGGCAATAAATTCCTGGGCAATATCCGGGAAGTGGATGCCATCATCCATGTGATCCGTTGTTTTGAAGACGAGAATATCCTGCGCGATGAAGGTGCTATCAACCCTGTAAGTGATAAAGAGATCATTGACACTGAGCTGCAGTTGAAAGACCTGGACAGCGTGGAAAAAAAGATCTCTAAAACAGAAAAGCAGGCCCGTGTTGATCCCAAGCTTAAAGCAGAACTGGAAGTGCTGCTGCAATGTAAAGCCCACCTGGAAAAAGGAAAAAGCATCCGTGAACTGGACCTGTCCAAGGAAGAAAAAGCGGCGATCGCCGATCTGTTCCTCCTGACTGATAAGCCTGTACTGTATGTAGCCAACGTAGATGAAGCATCCATGCATACCGGCAATAAATTCTCCGATGCATTGAAAGAATCGGTGAAGCAGGAAAAGGCTGAAGTGATCATCATGAACAATAATATCGAAGCGCAGATAGCAGAAATGGAAAGTCCTGATGACCGCCAGTTGTTCATGGAAGAATACAAGATGACAGAACCGGCGCTTGACAGACTGATCCATTCAGCTTACCGCCTGTTGAACCTTTATACTTATTTTACTGCTGGTGTGCAGGAAGTACGCGCCTGGACCATTCATGAAGGATGGAAAGCTCCCCAGGCTGCTGGCGTGATCCATACTGATTTTGAAAAAGGATTTATCAAAGCTGAAGTGATCGGCTATGATGATTATGTTCAGTACGGCTCAGAAGCTGCGGCGCGCGAAGCCGGTAAATTAAGGATCGAAGGAAAGGAATATGTAGTGAAGGATGGTGATGTGATGCACTTCCGCTTTAATGTATAAAAGTTAGAACAGTGCAGTCAGTGAAGCTCTTCCTGTATGCACTGTTCTTGACTCTGCAGGTTTCCGTCCATCATACTGAAAGTTCAGTTCCAGGTTGTTCAATAACCGCTTTGTAAGCGTGATATTCCATAGAAAGTTCTTTCCTGGCAACAGCCCGTCCAGCATGATATAGCTAACAGTGGTGGCTGCATTGGTAGCTGCTTTGTACGAAATGTTATTGAATGTGAACTTACCGGAGATAGAGCTATTCTGCAACACATTATATTTTGATTCGAGGTTCAACACGTTGGACACGGCACTCTCCCCTCCATACACAGGCTTATTCTTTTTATGCTCGTATTTATAACTCGTGGATATCCGGAAAGAAGTCCCTCTGATCACGCTGAAAGTCGGTTCAATGCTTTGAATATCCAGTTCATAATTCCGGTTATCAAATTGTGAGTTGGGTGTAAACAGGGAACTGGCGGCAATTCTTCCTGCCAGGTTCAATGATAAAGTACGCGTGAAATTCCATCGGAACCTACTGTTCCAGTCATTCATTTTCCTGCTTTCATAACCATAGGTGAGTAAGGCTTTGCCATTATTGCGGAGATTGCTGAGATCAATGCCCCAGGTAGCGTTGAAACGGTTATATGAAAGTGTATTAGCCAGGATAGTATTCAGCGTAACAAGGTTGGTGTCTGTAACGCTGTATTTAAAAGGATTGAATTCAAAGTTTCCCTGGGCAATGGATTTTTTGCTGATCTGCAAAGAGGTAACAAGATTGAAACGGGCAATGAATTTTTGGAAACCGGAAATATCGGATCCGTTCAGTATGGCTCTGGGGTTTAGGTTCAGGCTGTAGTTGAACGTAATATAATTTGATTTGATAAATTCATTCGTAGGCGTAAATATCCGGATAAACTTTGCCTGGTCTGGAAATGCTGCCAGTTCAAACTCATTCAATTGTTGTATACCGTCTGAATTATAATCGATCCAGGCATATTGACCTGTACCTGCCGGCACCTCCACGTAAGCAATATCTCTTCTCTGCTCCTGCCCTGCTCCTACTTCATACAGCAGATTCCCTGTCAGCAATCCCTTCCATTCATTCATTACATATTCTGCACGGCCAAGTATGGTTTCATCTGCTTCCTGTTTTGACAGCGCTGTATTCCTTATCTTCAGTTTGCGGAAAGTAGTGTTCAGGTAAAACTGGCGGTTAGGGTTCGACAACAATTCAGCCTGCAGGTTAAGGTTATAACTTCGGTCGCCATGCTGAAAATCCTTTCCTGCAAGATATTTATCGGCACGGGTAAAGAAAGTGGCACCGTAGCGGTTCTTTTTCGATTCATCAGACCGGAGATAGATGGAATAGCTATCGAATGAGAATGCATTATAGGTAAGCGTGTCGGTCGATTTATCGCGAACAGTGTTTTGCTCAAGCGCATACCTGAAGCCAAGCCGCCAATTGGAAAGTTGTTTGAGCTGTTTGCTGAGATCTACTGTTGGCCGGAGGAAAATACCTTTTTCTGCTAATGCATTAAAATTAGTAGCTACAAATTCATTGTTGAACTGCCATCCTTTCCAACTCACCAGATGCGTGATCGCATTTTGAAAGCCATTGTAATCTTTTCCCCGCTGGTAATTGGTAAAACGGTAATTGACGGAATGGTTCCTGTTATCTTTTAACCCAACGGAAGCCCGGATAATATTTTCTGTTTGCGGCTGCACCAATAAGGGCAAACCCCAATCCCTCGAAAACTCTACTGTACGCAACCGCTCCAATGGTTTGAATTTATCCTGAACAAATTCATAATCCAGGGCAGTGGTGAGCTGAAGTTTAGTAGCTGACCGGAGTAACTGGGTATTATTCAACTGCACTTTGGCTGCATAGCCCTGGTGATTCCCGTTATCAACTTTTGAAAATGTATTGGGATCATACTTGCTCATGGCAAATTCCGTTTTCAGCAGCGTATTTGGCGTGATAGTGTAATCGATTCCCAGGTTAACGAGCTGCTGCTGCTTAGGCGTAACGAGTAGCATAGCGGCTTCATAACTACCTTGCTTTACGTTGCCAACAGGCATAACGAATTTGTACACTTTCCCATTTGCTCCGTTGAAATCAGGAACATAATTGCCATTTCCCGGCCCTACTGATACAAAGGAGAGATTATAGAGCGTAATCGCCGTATTGGTTGAATATTGATAAAAGGAATCAAGCCCTGCACTACCGGTGTAATAGATCTTTTCATATAAGATCTTTCCTGCAGCAAAGGTATCTACAATGGCAGAAGGATAATATGCGCGCTGAATACTGTCGCCAATAGTACCCAGGAATTGCTTTTGCGCCGGATCGAGTACTTGGTTGATCTGCGAGTTCTTTGCATCGTTGTTGGTGAATGCCCCGATGCGTAGCTTTAATTTTTTATTGAAATCCAATTCTTCAGATACGTAGAAATTGGCATTAAGATAATTCCGGTCGGCATATTCAAATTCTATCTGGATACGGCTGTCTTTCGTGATCATCCGTTTTGGAGTGAATGTTACTTCTGCTGTATTGTAATTGATCACGTAGTCCTGGTCTTCTCCTCGCTGAAGCAATTGTCCGTCGAGAAAAACTCTTTCTGTATTGGCAAGTACGATAAAGAAGAATTCATTGTTTGCGCCGGTTAACCGGTAAGGCCCCTGGTTGCCCTCAAGATTGCTGGTGGTGGTGTTGTCGATAATATTGCGGGTAAATTTTCCTTTGGCAATGGAGCCGCTGGCCAGTGTTTTTGATTCAAGGTTTTTACCGAGCTTGTTCGTTGTTTGAAAAGAGATACCCTGCAGCCGTTTATAAAAATTCAGGAAATAACTTTGATTCTGGCGGATATCAATATCTCCCAGGTTAAGCTGCCAGTTGTTCTTTTTGAATTGAAGGAATACCTGGTCAAATTCATTCAACTGTTGTGTAGTGCCGTCGGGTTGTATTGGGATATTGTTATCGGTGATGGCAGCCTGTATCTCTATACTATCGCTCAGCATGCCGCTCAATTGGAGATTGAGTGTTGAGTTCAATACAGCATCCTGGCTATTGCCAAAGGCGATCTGTCTTCCAAAACTTCCTTCTGCTTTTATAGAACCGAAATTGAAAATACCCTTTTGCGTATCACTTAGTTCGTTATTGAATTCAAATGGTTGTAAAGAAAGATTATTCCTTACACTGTCGAATGGGATCCGCTGTGTTACGGGATTGAGCCTGTAATTAAAAACCCGGTAGCTGACCGGAACGCTATCCATCGCTGGCCGCTTTTTCCAGATCAGTAATGCATTGATAAAATCAAGTTCGTAATCGGCTGAATCAATACCAGGAATAGTGAATGTTTTGGGGATGATACTGAGTGTATCAAGACGTAAAGTATCTGCTGTAACGGCTATTTTTTGCTGGCGCAGGTTTGAGCGAAGCTGGGCAGGAGCTTGTGCCCTGGCTACAAGGGTAAGCAGCAGAATGGCTACGAGCAGGGATATGCTGCGTAAAATGCTCAAAAGCAGGGAGTTTATCCTCAAAATCGTAAAATTCGGTCTTTTATTGCATGAACAGCACCTGTGCTGGTTATTTCGTGAAAAAGAATCAAATTTGGAGGCCCAGATTATGAAAAAATATACTTTCCTTTTTCTGTTGGCCGGTTTTCTCGGCTTGCAGGCAGACGCGCAATCCACAGCTCCTCCCGGTTATCATCCCAAAGGAAAAAGCCAGCAGGCAATTTTTACGGCTTCATTACCGGTTGGTGTGTTTGGAGATTCACATCTTCCGGGGTTTGGCCTTGCCTATAGCTGGAGCAATCACCGTTTTGGAGATAGCGTGAATGCACGTAAGATAATTGGCTTTACTGCACAGGCAGGCCTTGATTATTATATCGGAAAAAAAGTAACAACAGCGGGTTATGGTTTCCGTTTTAATAACTATTTCTATGTGCATGCTATGCCCGGCATTATCTATAATCCATCTCCCAAAACCAATATATCATTACTGGCAGGGCCTGCATTGGGGATTTATAAAGAAAGCTCCAGCCTGGGGCTTGGAGTAAGTTTGTCGGGAGCTTATCATTTCAACAACCGGATGTCTTTAGGGCCGGTGGCATTATACCGCAAACATGCAGAAGTGGATGCGTTATGGGCTGCAGGATTAAGACTTTCTTATGCGTTCTAATATAAAAAGATCCCGCAGATAATAAGTATCTGCGGGATCTTTATTAATTACTGATCCTTATTTATTGATCCCTTCCAGCGCAAACAGGAATGCATACTGTAGCGCTACATCTTTCAAATAATCAAACCTTCCTGAAGCTCCACCATGACCGGCTTTCATATTCGTTTTCAGCAAGAGGGTATGGTTATCAGTTTTCAACTCTCTAAGTTTCGCTACCCATTTTGCCGGTTCAAAATACTGAACCTGTGAATCATGCAGCCCTGTAAGCACCAGCATATTCGGATAATTCTTTTTCTCTACATTGTCGTAGGGAGAATATGATTTCATGTAGAAATAGCTTTCTTTATTGGCAGGATTGCCCCATTCGTCATATTCATTGGTTGTAAGAGGAATGGTCGGGTCAGACATGGTATTGATCACGTCAACAAATGGTACCTGTGCAATAATGCCATTCCAGAGATCAGGGGCCATATTGGCAACAGCACCCATCAGCAATCCACCTGCACTGCCACCCATCGCATAGAGATGTCCTTTGGAAGTATAATGCTGGTTGATCAGGTATTCTCCACAATCAATGAAATCGGTAAAAGTATTTTTCTTCTTCATCATCTTCCCATCTTCATACCACTGACGTCCCATTTCCTGGCCACCGCGTATATGTGCAATGGCATATATAAACCCTCTGTTGAGCAGGCTCAGTCTTGAGTTGTCGAAATAGGCATCCATACTGGCGCCGTAAGAGCCATAGCCATACAGCAGCAATGGCGCATTGCCATCTTTCTTTGTATCTTTTTTATACACCAGGGAGATAGGCACTTTGGTGCCGTCTTTGGCTGTTGCATAGATCCTTTCAGATACATAATCGGCTTTGTTGAACCCACCCAGCACTGGCGTTTCTTTCATCAGCTTTTTCTCTTTGATCTGCATATTGTAATCGTACACAGAGCTTGGCGTGGTGAGTGATGTATAATTGTACCGGAGTGTAGTGGTATTGAATTCAGGATTGGCACCTACATTGGCTGAATAAGTAGGCTCTCCGAAATCTACATAATGCTCTGCGCCTGATGCGAGTTCCCTGATGCGCAGTTTCAACAATCCCTCTTTTCTTTCAGTGATTACCCAGTAATCTTTGAACACTGTGATCCCTTCAAGCAATACATCGGAGCGATGTGCGATCACATCTTTCCAGTTTTCCCTGCCGGTCTTATCCACCGGTGTTTCCATCAGTTTAAAGTTCTTGGCGTCAAGGTTGGTAACGATCAGGAATTTGTCGCCTGAGTGATCGATCTCATACAATACATCCTTTATCCTTGGTTGGAACACTTTAAAGCTGCCACCCGGTGCATCGGCATCAAGGATGCGCAACTCGGAAGAAAGCGTGCCCTGGGAATAGACGACAATATATTTTTTCGATTTGGTCTTGTATACACCGATATAATTCGTCTGGTCTTTCTCCTCATACACCGGTGTGTCTGCTGATGCGTTTGTTCCGATTATATGCTTTTTGATCTTTTCAGACAAAAGCGTCTCCTGGTTATTGGATGTATAAAAAATGGTCTTGTTATCATTGCCCCAAACTGCATTACCACCTGTGCCTTTTATTTCATCCTTCAATATCTCTCCTGTCTCCAGGTTTTTGATATAAATAGTGTACTGGCGGCGTGATACTTTATCGATACCAAAGGCCATCATTTTATTATCCGGGCTGATGCTGAAACCTGTGGCGGCAAAATAGCCGCTTCCTTCTGCCATTGCATCTGCATCCAGCAATATCTCTTCTGGAGCATCGAGGCTGCCCTTTTTACGGCAGTATTTGTAGTATTGTTTGCCTTCATCCGTTCTGCGATAGTAGTAGTAACCGTTATCAAATACAGGAACGCTTTCATCTTTTTCTTTGATCCTTGATTTGATCTCGGTAAAAAGATCAGCCCGTAATTGTTTGGTACCCGACATCATCGTGTCCATATAAGCATTTTCAGCAGTAAGGTATTGCACTACACGGGTGCTGTCAGGGCCTTTCTTGAAATAATCGTTCATCCAGTAATAGTCATCTGTGCGGGTGTCTTCATGCGCAGTGAACTGTACTGGTTTTTTATCTGCAACCGGAGGCTTGATGCCTTCGGGCCATTTATAAGGTTGCCTTTCCACTGTGGTATCTGTATTCTTACAAGAAAAAAAGATGATAAGGGCCATTAAGGCCAGCAGAAGTTTAGGTCGTTGCATAAAAAGGATTTAATATGGGAATATACAAAGACCTGCTGAAATGAAAAAAGCCCCCAGGGAGGCTTTTTTCATTTTAACACGAATAATACACGAGTGGTACTATTAATGAGCTTTATCTGATGAAAGTCCTGCCTTCAGGTACTCACTGTTCAAGCGTGAAATATTGGTGATCGAGATCTCTTTGGGGCAAACTGCTTCACAGGCTTCAGTAAACGTACAGGAACCAAAGCCTTCTTTATCCGCCTGGGCCACCATATTCAGCACCCTGTTCTTCCGCTCAACATCACCTTGCGGAAGCAAAGCGAGGTGGGATACTTTGGCAGATACAAAGAGCATGGCCGATGAGTTCTTGCAGGCTGCTACGCAGGCACCGCAGCCAATGCAGGCTGCTGCTGCAAATGCTTTATCTGCATTCTCTTTTTCGATCGGGATCGTATTGCCATCAACAGACACACCGGTGTTTACAGAAATATAACCACCCGACTGGATAACCCTGTCGAAAGCAGAACGGTCAACCACCAGGTCTTTTACCACAGGGAATGCATTAGCTCTCCAGGGTTCTACCACAATTGTGTCCCCGTCTTTGAATGCACGCATGTGCAATTGACAGGTGGTAGTGCCATGCCAGGGACCATGAGGGCGGCCATTGATATACATCGAGCACATGCCACAAATACCTTCACGGCAATCGTGGTCAAATGCGATGGGATCTTTTCCTTCGTGGATGAGTTGTTCATTCAGCACATCAAACATTTCAAGGAATGACATTTCAGAAGAAATATCCTTTACCTGGTAGGTCTCAAAATTCCCTTCTGCGGCTGCATTTTTTTGTTTCCAGACCTTAAGTGTAAGATTCATTGAATAGTGCTCCATATTGTGAAACCTTTTGTGTTAGTGGTTCAATAGTTGAGTTTAAAAACTTAAGCTTTAAGCAGCTATTGCAGGAAAACATTAAACTTTTAAACCTTTAAACTTATTTATAATTGCGCTGCGTAGGTTTGATCACGTCGTACTTCAGCTCTTCTTTATGTAATTGCCAGTTGCTTTCTCCTTTTAATTCCCATGCTGCCACATACATATACTGGTCGTCATGACGCAGGGCTTCTCCATCTTCTGTCTGACTTTCTTCCCGGAAGTGACCGCCGCAGCTTTCATTCCTCTCTAGTGCGTCTTTACACATCAGCTCACCCAGCTCAATGAAATCCGCTACCCTGCCGGCTTTGTCCAGCTCAGTATTCATTTCTTCAGCACCACCGGGGATGCGTACATCGCTCCAGAATTCTTTTTTCAGTTGTTGTATTTCACTGATCGCTTCTGTCAGTCCTTTTGCATTACGTGCCATTCCGCATTTCTCCCACATGATCTTACCGAGGCGTTTGTGGAAACTTTCTACGGATTGTGATCCTTTAATGCTTATCAGTTTATTTATCCTTTCCGTTACGCCGGCTTCTGCTTTTTCAAAAGCCTCGTGTGTGGTTGGAATAGGTTTGGTAGCGATCTCGTCTGCCAGGTAATTACCGATAGTGTAGGGAATTACAAAGTATCCATCGGCCAGGCCCTGCATCAATGCAGAAGCACCGAGGCGGTTGGCGCCGTGATCACTGAAATTAGCCTCACCTAATGCATAAAGACCGGGGATATTTGTCATCAGTTCATAATCCACCCAAAGGCCACCCATGGTGTAGTGCACCGCAGGATAAATCCGCATCGGTACTTCATAAGGGTTTTCACCGGTGATCTTTTCGTACATGTCGAACAGGTTGCCATATTCTTCTTTCACCACTTCCTTGCCCAGGCGTACCAGTGTTTCCAGGTCAGGGTTTTCGATACCATGCTTGCTGGCTTCTGCCCTTCCGTATTTATTGATGAGATTATACCTGAAATCGAGATAAACCGCTTGTTTGGTAGTGCCTACTCCATAACCTGCATCGCATCTTTCTTTGGCAGCCCTTGAAGCCACATCGCGCGGAACGAGGTTACCGAATGCAGGGTATCTTCTTTCAAGATAATAATCCCTTTCTTCTTCCGGAATATCGTTGGCCTTACGCGGATCATTTTGCTTTTTGGGTACCCAGATGCGTCCGTCATTCCGTAATGATTCGGACATCAGCGTGAGCTTGCTCTGATGATCGCCGGTTACAGGAATACAGGTAGGGTGAATTTGGGTAAAACAGGGATTGCCGAAATAGGCTCCTCTTTTATGTGCTTTCCATGCGGCGGTAACATTACTGCCCATGGCATTGGTGGAAAGATAGAACACGTTGCCATAGCCACCTGTACAAAGCAGTACAGCATGACCAAAATGCCTTTCAACTTTTCCGCTGATAAGATCGCGGGCGATAATCCCCCTTGCTTTACCATCGATCATTACCACATCAAGCATTTCGTGACGGCTGAACATTTGAACACTGCCCAAAGCCACCTGGCGTTCCAGGGCCTGGTAAGCACCGATCAGCAATTGCTGGCCTGTTTGGCCGGCCGCATAAAAAGTTCTTTTAACCTGTGTGCCGCCGAAAGAGCGGTTGTTCAACAGGCCACCATATTCACGTGCAAAGGGAACACCCTGCGCCACGCACTGGTCAATGATATTTACACTTACTTCAGCAAGGCGATGTACGTTCGCTTCACGCGCACGGTAGTCGCCACCTTTAATAGTATCGTAGAACAAACGGAAAACGGAGTCGCCATCATTCTGGTAATTCTTGGCTGCGTTGATGCCACCCTGTGCTGCAATTGAGTGTGCACGGCGGGGTGAATCCTGGAAGCAAAATGCTTTTACGCGGTAACCCAGCTCGCCGAGAGAAGCGGCTGCAGAAGCACCGGCCAGGCCAGTTCCTACTACAATGATCTCCAGCTTTCTTTTATTGGCAGGGTTGACCAGCTTGCAATGACCTTTATAATCTGTCCATTTATCTTCCAGTTTTCCTGCAGGAATTTTTGAATCTAACATAACCGAGGGTTTCTCTTATTAGTATGATTAGAATGATTTCAATTTAACTTGAATGGCATGATTGCCATTTCTTATACCCAGCCCATGTAAAAACTGATGGGCATCAGGGCAAACGCCAGCGGAACAATGATGGAAAAACCAATTCCCAGGCCATTGATCAGTCTGATATATTTATGATTGGTCAAACCAAGCGTACGGAATGCGCTCTGGAAACCATGCACAAGGTGCCAGGCAAGGGAAATACAACCCAGCACATACAGTATAACGATGCCGATATTATCTGTGAAAACAGCAGCCATGCGTCCAAACAGGTCATGATACTCTTTTCCGTCAATATAGGTTTCTTCCAGGCCGGTGATCCGCGAAGGCACCCAGAAATGGGAAATATGCATGATCAGGAACAGGAGAATCAGCGTACCGAGCAGGCCCATGGATTTCCTGTACCAGGCAGAGCCTTTGCTACCCATTTTTACTGCATAACCTTTTTTCCTGTTGGAGCGGTTCTGGAATTCCAGTACAAGGCCCTGGATAATATGAAGAAGAAAACCGGCAAATAAGCCGATCTCCAATACCCGTGGCACAACGTTCGCTCCCATGAAATGGGCGGCTTTATTGAACATAACTCCATCGTCCATTGCCCAGATACAGGCATTCAGACCGACGTGAACCACTAGAAATGCAATCAGGAACAAACCGGATAAACTCATTATGAGTTTCTTTCCGACAGAAGATGTGAAGAAATCAGACCATTTCATCAGTATATTCTTTTATTTAATCCGTCGCTGATGGGTCTATCGCTATCAAAACCTGCCTGCTTTTACTTCAGGATAGTGGATATTTTGATAAGGGCGACTCATACGCAAACAAAGTGATGGTGATTAAATTTTTGCAAATTTAGCATCGGATGACGAAAGAATGACAAAAACTTTTACAAAGGTGGAAATACGGGGGAATTTTTCTTTCAATCCTCCTTTACGACAACGATTTCGTAAAAAATCATTCCAGACGCGACAATTGCTCAGCATCAATTTTTTTGAACAAATGAAAAGGTTTGTATACACGCCAGTTGTCCAGTTCCATCAATTCGATATACCTGTTCAGCCTGGCTTTCCGGAAATCGTATTGCGTTTGTTCCGGCATATTGAGGCAAACGACCCAGCCATTCTCGTCAGTTACCTCTTCATGCAATTCCTCGTAATATTCGGGGTCGCTGCTATGGAAATTCAATACATTTTCGGCAATAAGGATGAATTTATATATCCCTTCATACATAAATTTTTCCAGCACTTCCCTTTTCAGGGTCATCATATCATTCTCGATCGCGTCGTTCCACTCTCCTATCAACTCGATCACGGCATATCCTTCTTCATAATCGGCCATCAGCACTTTCAGGTAAAGCGTACGGCTGCCAAATTCGTCCCACTGCGGATGGATATAATAGTTGTAAACAGCCTGGGTAAACTCAAATTCGGAATAGTCCCTTCCATAGAAAGGAGATCTCATATCTTCTTCACTTACGTAGATATGACGCCAGTTATAGAAAGGTTCAATATCATGCATAGATCAGCAGGAAAATTTCCTGCTGCAAAGATAAGATCATGATCTTAAAATCGTCCGCAGATGATCGTAATCAGGCTTCATGAAAAGGCTTTTCTTTTTTTCTTTCATTAATGATTGCAGGGATGCCGGCAGGGTCACTGGTTTACCGGTAGCCAGCTCCACTGCGGCCGGGAATTTTACAGGATGTGCAGTTTCCAGGAAATAACCCTTCTGCCCCGGATGCTCAGCAAGATATCGCTGAAGAGAAAGGAACCCGACAGCACCATGAGGATCTGCAGTATAGTTGAATTGCCGATATATATTGCTGATGGCGTCAACTGTTTCAGCATCGGAAATGCGGTAGGAAGATAAGCGGGACTTCAGTTCGGGAAACTGATGGTGGAATATCTCCAGGATACGGACGAAATTGCTGGGATTGCCTACATCCATCGCATTGCTCAGGGTGGGCACTGCAGGTCTTGGCTGATACTGCCCTGTTTGAAGATATTCTGTCACAATATCATTGGCATTGCAGGCTGCTATGAAATGAGCAGCAGGCAAACCTGACGCGTTTGCTAAAATGCCTGCACAGATATTACCGAAATTGCCACTGGGCACAGATATCACAGGTGGATTGTTTTTATTTTCCCATTGCTTCCAGGCAAGAAAATAATAGAACTGCTGCGGCAGCCATCTTGCTACGTTGATTGAATTGGCAGAAGTAAGGAATACCTGGCTGCGCAGGTCCTGGTCGGCAAATGCCTGCTTCACCAATTGCTGGCAGTCATCAAAACTTCCTTCTACTTCCAGTGCCTTGATATTGCGGCCCAGTGTGGTCAATTGTTTTTCCTGCACAGGGCTTACTTTTCCTGATGGATAAAGGATCACCACCTCCACTCCTTCCACATCGAGAAAGCCATTGGCTACAGCTCCCCCGGTATCACCTGAAGTAGCTACCAGCACGGTCACTTTTTTTGATTCACCGGAAAGGAAATAACCCAGGCAGCGGCTCATGAATCTTGCGCCGATATCTTTAAATGCCAGTGTTGGGCCATGAAACAACTCGAGGGAAGAGATGGAATCTGTTATTTTCACCATAGGGATGGGAAAACTTAATGTTTCCTTTACAATGGATAAAAGCTTTTCATCCGGTATGCTGTTGCCTGCATAAGGTTTTATTACACGGAAAGCAATTTCTTCATTGGAAATGTTCAGAATGTTTTCCAGCAGATCTTTATCGACCTGCGGAATGCTTTCAGGAAAATATAATCCTTTATCAGGCGCCTGCCCCTGTATCGTAGCTTCTTTAAAATCAACGAGGGGCGATTGTTGGTTGGTGCTATAGTATTTCAAAATTAAAATTTAACGATTGGTAATTGTTGGCTTTTCAATGGAGGCAGGTTCGATTTTGGTTTTTTATCCCACCAAGACAACAAAGAACACAAAGGAATTTCTATAACATACATACTTTGTGTTCTTTGTTGTCTTGGTGGGATAAACCCGGCGATGAAGCCGGATCACTATTCAACAGAAACTCCTTTTTTATTGATAGTTGTTACGTAAGTGTAATACGCAATGTCCAATTTTTCATACACCTCTTTCATCGCTGCTTCCACCGCACGGGCTGTTGTTTCATTTTTGCTAAGCATAAAAATAGAAGGCCCCGAGCCGGAGATGCCGCCACCCAATGCACCTGCTTTTTTACAACTGGCTTTTACTTCATCAAAGCCAGGGATCAGGATACTGCGCACAGGTTCAATGATCACATCTTCGAGGGAGCGCCCAATGAGATCGAGATCATTCTTTAATAAACCTGCTACAAGTCCTGCAATATTTCCCCATTGGCGAATGGCATCTTTCAGTAATACCTGCTTCCTTAATATTTGTCGCGCGTCAGAGGTCCTTACTTCTATCTGTGGATGAACAACTGTTACATGCAGATCAGGTGATGGTATGGAAATAATATCCAGCGGATGGATGGAACGTATCAGGCTTACACCACCGAGTATGCAAGGAGCAATATTGTCAGCATGCTTTACACCTGAAGCCAGTTTTTCACCATTCATGGCAAACTGTATCAGCTCATCTGTATTGAAAATATTTCCCAATAAATGGTTAGCTGCTACAGCCGCCCCTGCCGCGCTGGCAGCACTTGACCCGATACCACTGCCTGGTTTAATGTGTTTTTCAATTGTCACTTCAAAGCCTGTATTGCCACCCACTTTCTCCATCACAGAGAGGAATACAACACCTGCCACATTTTTTTCCGGATCGGTAGGCAAACCAAATTCATCTCTGTTATGAATGATCACTTTTGGCTCATCCAACAGTGTTACTTCCATAATATCACATGGCTCATTCAATGCCAGTCCGAGGATATCGAATCCGCAGACGAGATTAGCCACTGTACCTGGAGCGTATACTTTTATTTTGCGCATTTTACTTTGTCTTTAAATTTTATACTCATTTACACGCTCGTAATATATCTGCAAATACACCACTTGCCGTTACTTCAGCTCCGGCACCTGCTCCCTTCACCACCATTGGTTGCTCTGCATACCGGTCAGTATAGAACAATACGATATTGTCTTTTCCATAAAGGTGATAAAGATTATGAGCAGGATCGATATGCTGCAGACCTACTGAAGCATTCCCGTTATTGTAAGAAGCTACAAACTTCAATTTGCATCCCGCTTTACTTGCCTGATCATATAAATTGCGGAAGTGGTTTTCTTCTTTGGCCATAGCTGCATAAAAATCGCTTACTGATCCCTGCATGCAGGATGCAGGCATAAAACTGTTGTTGGCGATCTGGTCCATTTCTATTTCCTCTCCTGTTTCGCGGGCAAGTATCATGATCTTGCGCATTACATCGGTGCCGCTGAGATCAAGACGGGGATCAGGCTCTGTGTAGCCTTCATCCTGTGCCTGTTTTACTACATCTGCGAAAGGACGGCTGCCGTCATAATTATTGAAAACAAAATTGAGCGTACCACTTAGCACGGCATCAATACGGTGTACCCGGTCGCCGCTTCTAAGCAGATCATTCAACGTGCCGATGATAGGAAGGCCTGCACCTACATTTGTCTCAAACAAAAACTGGCAATTGAATCCTCTCGCAAGGCTTTTTAGTTTTTGATAATGCACATAAGCAGAAGAAGCAGCGATCTTATTGCAGGCTACTACTGAAATACTTTTCTGTAATAACTTGTCATAGATGCCGGCTACTTTATCATCAGCAGTTACATCCACAAAAATGGAATTACGCAGGTTGCGGGCAATAATGCCTTCCACAAAAGTTTCAAGGCTGGCGGGTTCTCCTTCATCCAGCGCTTTTTTCCATTCTGCCATATCAATGCCTTCTTCACGCATCAGCATTTTGCGGCTGTTGGAAATGCCGATCACCCTTACCTGCAATTTCATTTGCTCCTGCAGAAATTGCCTTTGCTGGTGCAACTGACCTAATAATTTTGCTCCTACATTACCAGTGCCGGCAATAAATAGATTGACTTGTTTATAGGTCGTTTCAAAAAATTCTTCATGAAGCACGTTGATCGCTTTGCGGACATCCTTGGTGGAAATAACTGCAGAGATGTTTTTTTCCGAAGAGCCTTGTGCAATAGCCCGGATATTCACTCCATTCTTTCCCATTGCGCTGAACATGCGGCCACTGATACCCGGATGGCTTTTCATGTTCTCACCTACCAATGCAACAATGGATAATCCATTTTCAATAGCCAATGGCTCTACTTTTTGCAAAGTGATCTCGTTTGAAAAAGCAGCGTCCACCACTTGCTTGGCTGCAAGAGCAGCACTTGCATCTACTGCCACGCAGATGGAATGTTCTGAAGAACTTTGAGTGATCAGGATCACATTGATCCGTTCATTGCTGAGTGCTTCAAATAAACGTTTCGAAAAACCGGGGATGCCGATCATGCCACTGCCTTCAAGGCTCAGCAGTGCAATATTATTGATACTGGATATGCCGCGTACGATATTGCCATTGCGGGTAGCAACGGATTCGATCAACGTGCCTTCATCCTGAGGAGCAAATGTGTTCTTGATCCTTACCGGGATACCCTTGCTCATCACCGGTTGAATAGTAGGAGGATAAATTACTTTGGCGCCGAAATGGGACAACTCCATTGCTTCCTGGTAAGAGATATGTGGAATGATGCGTGCATTGCCTGTGAGGCGGGGATCGGCCGTCATCATACCGCTTACGTCAGTCCATATTTCAAGATTGGAAGCATTGAGGGCAGCGGCGAGTATGGCGGCTGTATAATCTGAACCGCCTCTGCCAAGTGTGGTGGTGATACCTTTTTTATCTGCAGCAATAAATCCGGGGAGCAGAAATAAATGGTGGCCGGCTGAAGCAAAGAACTGCCGGATATTTTCTGCGGTTGTTACAAAATCAACTTCTGCAGCAGTGAAATTGGAATTGGTAACGATCAGTTCGCGGCTGTCTTTCCATAATACATCAACACCCATTGATTGAATAGTGGCTGCAATGATGCGTGAAGAAAGCCATTCTCCATAACTGCCGATACGGTCTTTTGAACGAGGGGTCAGTTCCCTTAATAAAAAAATGCCGCTACAGATATCTTCAATTTCATTGCAGCTCTTTTTTACCAGGCTTAATAACTGGCTTTGTTGTGCAACTGGTATTAATTGTTTTACTGCTTCAAGGTGGCGTTGTTCCACTACAGCCAGTTTCTCTTTGTATGATTCATCACCATCTGCTGCCAGAGAAGAGGCAGAAAGCAGAAGATCTGTAACGCCACCCAGTGCAGATACGATAATGATTGTTTTATCTTTTTTATCTGCATCAGTCACAATGCCGACTACTTTCCTGATATTTTCGGCATTGGCCACGGAAGTGCCGCCAAACTTTAAAACCTGCATATCCTTATTGTATGTTTAAAATGAAGTAATGAGATACTATCTCAGTGAACGTAGGCTCTGGAAGCCCCAGGGGTGATATGATTAAGTACAATCCGCTTTAGCGGATTGTTGTAATCGTAGTGGTAATAATAATAGCCGTAGTTGCAACAGGGGATGTTGCAATCGAGGAGGAAATGATATGGTTATTATTATCTACCAAAATAGTAGGATAGAGATGCAATATAGAGAAGAATTGTGAAAGAATAAAAAAAGGATGCTGAAATCAGCACCCTTTTTTTATTATGCATTTACTGATTCAGTTGCCTTTTTCACACTTCCGTATTTAACTAACAGTTGTTTTGCTTTTTCATAATCAGTCCAATCCAGCCGTGACATCAGCATTTTCACACCACGGTCGATCAGTTTTTCATTGGTGAGTTGCATGTTCACCATTTTATTGTCTTCCACCCTTCCAAGTTGGATCATTGCGGAAGTGGAGATCATATTCAATACAAGTTTTTGTGCTGTACCGCTTTTCATGCGTGTGCTGCCTGTTACGAATTCAGGCCCTACCACTACCTCGATCGGGAAATCGGCGGCTGCACTAACGGGAGAATCAGGGTTGCAGGAAATGCTGCCGGTAACAATGCCGTGTTTCCTGCATTCTTCCAGGGCTCCTATCACATAAGGCGTGGTGCCGCTGGCTGCAATGCCGATCACCACATCTTTATCAGAAACATTATATGCCTGCAGATCTTTCCAGCCTTGCTCACGGTCATCCTCTGCAAATTCTATGGCTGTAGTAATGGCTTTGTCGCCACCGGCGATCACTGCTATCACCAACCCATAAGGAACTCCATAAGTAGGCGGGCATTCACTGGCATCCACCACTGCCAATCTTCCGCTGGTGCCAGCGCCAATATAAAACAGGCGGCCGCCCATCAGCATCTTATCACTTACTACTTCTACCAGCTTTTCAATTTGAGGAATGGCTGCTTCCACAGCAGCAGGAACAACTTGATCTTCTTTGTTGATATTATCCAGTAGTGTTCTTATACTCATCTTTTCAAGGTGACGATAAGAACTGTCTTTCTCCGTAATTTTTTCAAATGCCATGTAACCTCTTTTAACTATGATATTCTATCAGCCCTGTCATGGGCTTTTTTATAACTTTTCCTAATTCAAATTCATAGCTGTGACATAATTGGGCCAGCACATCGCGGAACCCATAAGCCACGCTGCCCACAAAGTTCACCGGATGCGACCATATTTCCCGGTATTTACACAAATGATTGAAGAAAAAATCGTTTAAACCGTCTTCAATGATGTTTTCGATCATGTAATGGTTGCGGTTTTCTGCAAGGAAGCGGGCAAAACTGGCCAGGTAACGGTTGGGTAATGGCTTTTTGTATACGTTTTCGAGGATCTCAGCAGCATTGGTCATATAAGTCAGGTCAAACCTTCCACGCAACTCATCATCAAAAGTGCCATAGAGGTAATACTGAATTACTTTTTTCCCGAGATAAGCTCCACTGCCTTCATCTCCGAGCACATATCCCAGGCCCGGACTGTTTTTCAGGATCTTTTTACCATTATAAAAACAGGAATTGGAACCTGTTCCCAATATCGCCGCCACACCTTTTTCGTCGCCGCATAAAGCACGGGCAGCCGCCAGCATGTCATGCGTGACCTGCAGCGTGCCTGCTTCCGGAAAAACTTTCCGAAGGGCTTTTTTAACCAGCGTTACATTGTCCGGGTTGGCGCAGCCGGTACCATAATAATAGATCTCATCCACTTCAGCCCTCTTCAATTCCGGCTTCAGTTCTTTCAGCAGCAGTTCCCTGATCTGGTCTGCATTGAGAAAATAAGGGCTGATCCCCTGGGTGATGACTGTCTTGATTTTTCCATGGCCCACCAAAGTCCATTCTGACTTGGTAGCGCCGCAATCTGCAATTAATTTAACCGAAGGCATGATATGGGTTTACGTTTTGGTTTATCGTTTCAGAGTGCGGGATGCCGGGTTATTGGGAAATGTTTAACATGTGAATAACCATAAACCTGGCTGCCAAAAGGGGGCAACAAACCACAAACAATAAACTTTCTCTATTTTGCGTCAAATTTCAGCAAAATAAATGATGGGCAATAAAAAATTACAAGTTTGGTTACCTCTTCTTTTTTCGGCGGTATTGATAGTAGGAATGTTTTTCGGTTACAAAATGAATAAGGGTGGCTCTGCAAAGGGCTTTTTTCAAAGCAGTAAACCCAGCTCCCTCCAGGAAGCGCTCGACCTGATACGGACAAAATACGTTGACCCTGTAAGCACCGATTCTTTACAGGGAGGCGCTATTCAGGAAATGATGAGCGAACTGGACCCCCATTCTGTTTATTTTCCCCCTGTTGAACTGAAGGCGGTAAACGAAGACCTGGCCGGCAATTTTGATGGTATCGGGGTTGAGTTCAATGTTTTCAGCGATACCGTCAATGTGGTGTATGTGGTGCCCGGCGGCCCCAGCGATCAGGCCGGGCTTCAGATCGGCGATAAGATCGTTGCCGTGAACGATTCTACATTAGTAGGGGTTTCCTTTGCCAGGATCAAGGAATTTATCCGTGGCGAAAGGGGATCTACCGCTACACTTAAGCTGGTAAGGAACGGAAAGGAGCAAACAATCGATGTAAAACGCGGCAGCATCCCTGTTCCTTCTGTTGATGCAGCTTATATGATCGATAAAACAACCGGTTATATCAAGCTGAACAAGTTTACCGAAAACAGCTACGAAGAATTTATGCAGGCTATGGAAAACCTGCAGAAACAAGGACTGAAAGAACTGATCTATGACCTGCGTGGCAATGGCGGCGGTTATATGAACGAAGCGATCGAAATGGCGGATGAGTTCCTCGATGGTGATAAACTGGTAGTGTACACAGAAGGTGTGCACAGCAAGAAAAAAGAATACCGCTGCAAACGTCCGGGACTTTTTGAAAAAGGAAAACTGGTGATACTGATCGATGAATTGTCTGCCAGCGCCAGTGAAGTGCTGGCTGGTGCCCTGCAGGATTGGGACCGGGCGATCATTGTAGGCCGCCGCAGTTTTGGTAAAGGCCTGGTGCAAGAGCAATACCAGCTTAGTGATGGATCAGCTATCCGTTTAACAGTAGCCCGCTACTACTCTCCTTTGGGACGCAGTATTCAGCGGCCGTATGATAAAGGCAAGAAAGTGTATATGGATGAGATCTGGGAACGCTATTCCAACGGAGAAGCATTGTATGCTGATTCCAATAAGATACATAATGGTAAGGAATACAAAACACCTTCCGGGCATATTGTATTCGGCGGTGGCGGCATCATGCCCGATTTCTTTGTTCCAATTGATACATCTACTTATCCAGCCAGCATAAACAGACTGTTTACAAGCGGTGGCTTTAATAGTTTTGTGTATACTTACTATTTGCAACACCGCAAGGAGATAGATCAATACAGTTCAGCAGCAGATTATGCAGAGCGTTTTGGAAAGTTTGATCAGTTGTGGAATGAGTTTGTTCAGTATGCTGCAGCCAGGGATTCTGTAAACCTGGTTTCGCTTACTGTTCGCCAGAAAGAAACTTTACAACGTCGGTTGGAAGCATTCCTTGGAAGGTTCCGTTGGCGGAATACGGGTTATTTCCAGGTATTGAATCATGAAGATGCAGTAATATCGAAGGCGATGGAAGAGATAAAGAAATAAAGAAATAAAAAAAGCCTCCCGGATCCGGGAGGCTTTTTTCTTATTGTCTGCTGTGTGATCGAAAATATTTCAGGGTTTATCAGTCTTATTTTCATCCCACCATTTCTTCTCCACTTTATAAGAACCATACAATCCCAAACCACCTCCGATAGCGATCAGAGCAAAATAGATTGCTTCATTACCATTGTGGTGTGAGCTTGCAAGGATATGTTCATCCAGGATGTATGCCAGGAACAGGCCAGTACCTGCGCCGATCAGGAGAAATCCCCATTTCAGGTTTTTATAAGGCGCCGGACGGTTGGCAAACTCTTTTGGGTTCAAACCTTTTTCTATCATGGCAAGGTTTTCCCTTTTCTGCATATAGATGATTCCGAAGACCAGTAAAAAGAAGCTCAGTGGGATCAGTATCGCGACGAGCATTTCGGTAGCGTGCATAACTAATTATTTATTATTGTTTTAATTGTTGTTCTTGTTCTCTATGACTATAGTTCGTTGAACCAGGTTACAGCCTTTAAGAACTTTTTTCAAAAACCGGTTTACAACAATTAAGACTACGGCTGTTGGAACCAGGTTACAGTTGATATGGCCAATAAAATAAGCGTATTTTGCTGTAACCAAAATCTTTCACCGGTTGTCTTAGTTCCTGTATGTCGCCAGGTTTAAATGATAATGAGCTCATTAGCAAAGTGCTAGGAGGAGATCAGCAGGCTTATGCCCTGCTGGTCGACCGCTATAAAAGTTATGTTTTCACGCTGGCGCTCCGCTTTACGAAGAACCGGGAGGATGCAGAGGAAGTGTCGCAGGACATATTTGTAAAAGCCTACCGCGCCCTGGCCGATTTCAGGGGAGCTTCAAAATTCAGCACCTGGCTGTATACGATTGTAAACACTACCTGCATCACCTTCCTGCGGAAAAAACGCCTGGAAGTTCATTCACTTGACAATGAAAAAGTGTTTGAGGTAGCTGACAGCCAGGATTCAGGATTCCGGGCCAACCTGGTAGAACAGAAATCGCGGATCACCATGGTGAACCAGGCCATTGCCCTGTTAAGCACAGATGATGCAGAGATTATAACTTTGTTCTATAAAGGAGAACAAACACTCGAAGAGATCGCCCGGGTATTAGGCATTGAAGCCAATGCCGTGAAAGTACGGTTGCACCGGGCAAGAACAAGATTGAAAGAAAAAATGCAAAAACATTTTGCAGCAGAAGTAAATGATTTGACCTGATCCTAAATTTATTGATATGAGTGTACAACCTACCATAGAAGAGCGTCTTTGGGAATACATCGACGGAATGGCCACTCCTGAAGAGAGAACTGTGATCGATCAGTTGATCGAGGCAGATGCAGAATGGCGTGCCAAATACGGAGAGCTGTTGGAAGCTCATCAACTGATGCAGGCTTCCGAACTGGAAGAACCTTCCATGCGGTTTACCAAGAATGTAATGGAGGAAATAGCCTTACTGCAAATTGCACCGGCTGCTAAAACCTATATCAATAAAAAGATCATCTGGGGCATTGCTATTTTCTTTATCACTATGATCGTTGGTTTCCTGATCTATGGAATCGGCCAGGTACAATGGAGCAGCGGCTCATCCACATCTTCACCTATTCCAATTGATCTGAGCAATATTGATTTCAGTAAAATGTTCAACAATACTTACATCAACATATTTATGATGATGAACATGATATTGGGACTGTTCCTGCTCGACCGTTATTTGACCAACAAACGCAAAAAAACCTTTTCCAGCAAATAACGTAAGACACTATTTTAAATGACTCCTTCCCGTTCTTCCCGCCTTACCGGTAAAAAACTTACCGGTAAGGCGGGAAGAACGGGAAGGAAACAGTATGTACGGATAACTGGCCCTATCTGTTGTTCCTGTTCTTATATTTTTGTTTCATACCCGTTTTCGCTTCCTTTCTTATACTCTTGTATTTCTCAAATTGTTCTTCCGTCAGCACTGCTTTTAATTCCCTGTTCTTTTCTGCATTATCAGCTTTCATTGTTTTCAGCTTTGCCAACCTTGTGCTTTCTTCTTTTAAAGCTTCTGTGTTCTTCTGTGCATACTTCAGATTGATATCATACACTTTAGTGTATTGATCATCTGAAAGTGTAAGTTCTGTTTTCATTTTGTCAGTGATGCTTTTTGCACGTGTTTCGGGTGAATGTGCTGTGGAATCCTTTTGTGCAGAAGCCTGCATTATCACAAAAGACAAAGCGAGCATCACTCCTGCCCTTTTCAGACCATTGGAAAATTTCATGTTGATCGTTTTTTGCCAGCCGAAGCCTTGGCGAAGGCTGGCGCGGTGAATAAATATTTAACAACAGGCTTATAGATCGGTGAAAACACAGAAAGTTTAATAATCGTACCTTTGGCCCGCCTTATTCACTTCCAAAAACCTTGTAATGAACATTAAAAACAACATACTCGAAACCATTGGCAATACTCCCCTGATCCGGCTTAATAAAGTGACTAAAGACCTGCCTTGCACAGTGCTTGCGAAAGTGGATTATTTCAATCCTGGTAACTCCATTAAAGATCGGATGGCGCTCAAAATGGTGGAAGTGGCTGAGCAGGAAGGCAAACTTAAACCGGGTGGTACCATTATAGAAGGCACCAGCGGCAATACAGGTATGGGTCTGGCCCTTGCAGCAGTGGTAAAAGGGTATAAATGTATTTTCGTTACCACCGATAAGCAGTCCAAAGAAAAAGCAGATATCCTGAAAGCAGTAGGTGCTGAAGTGATCGTTTGTCCTACCAATGTATTGCCTGAAGATCCCCGCAGCTACTACAGTGTGGCAAAGCGTTTGGCAAAGGAAGTTCCTAACTCCTACCACATGAACCAGTATGATAACCTGGCTAACCGGCTTGCACATTATGAAACCACTGGTCCTGAAATATGGGAACAGACCGATGGCAAGATCACCCATCTTGTATGCACAGCCGGAACAGGCGGTACAGTCACCGGAACAGCCATGTTCCTGAAAGAAAAGAATCCGAATATACAGGTATGGGCGATCGATGTATACGGCTCATTGCTTACAAAATATTTCCGTACCGGTGAGATTGACATGAATGAAGTGCATCCGTATATCAGCGAAGGTTTTGGGGAAGATTTTGTGCCGCAGAACTATGATATGAGTGTGATAGATCATTTTGAACAGGTAACAGATAAGGACGGCGCAGTGATGGCTCGCAAACTGGCCCGCGAAGAAGGTATATTCTGTGGATACAGTGCCGGTAGCTGTCTTCAGGGATTGATGCAGTTAAAAAGCAAACTGAAAAAAGATGACCTGGTGGTTTGTATTTTCCATGATCATGGCAGCCGCTATGTAGCCAAGATATATAATGATCAATGGATGATCGAAAGAGGATTCCTGGATGTGAAGACCTTCAAGGATGTAGTGAGTTCAAGAGGCACTAAACGCCTGATCACTGTAGAACCGCAGCAAACAGTGGCTGAAGCAGTAGAATTGATGAAGAAATATGATATCGAGCAAATACCGGTCATGAATGGTGAAGGGCCTATCGGAGCGATCAGTGAAGGTGGCCTTTTCCAGAAAGTTTTCAACAACCCGGAGATCAAAAGTTCGAAGGTGGAAGATGTGTTGGAGCCGGCCCTGCCCGTTGTAGCATTTGATACTCCGATTGAGAAATTAAGTCCCCTCATCCACAAAGGCAATGGAGCTGTGCTGGCAAAAGATGAAGCAGGGAACTATCATATCGTTACCAAATATGATATGTTAGAGGCTCTGGGTAAATAGTGCACACAATAATAATGTGAGCTGAAATGAGCATAGGAAAAGGGCTCCGTGTACGTTACCGGAGCCCTTTTATCGTAAATATACTAGTTTGTTAAACGTTGTTTTTACAATTAAAAATAAGATGGTTTACGATGAATGTGGGAAATACTGATGCTGCGAAATCGGTCAAAACTGCGCTATATTATTAAAGCTTTCATAATTAATTTTGATGCAGAAGTTGATTGATAGACAGTCCCTAACAAATCCAATACCAATAATCCGATCCAATAACTTAAGAGAAACCCAACAAAATCCAATTCTTTAGGAAAAACCAAAACGAAAAAATCCAATATCGGTCAACTTCCTTCTTTGAAAAACCAATATCCAATCGATCCTTAGAAAAAACCAAAGTCCAAGCATCCTGAAACGCACCAAAGATCCAGGAAAAAACCGTCCAAACGTCCAATCCATCCTTGAAGACCTCAAGTCACCGTGTCCAAATCCATGAAAAGAATTAAGTCCAGAATCCTCCTGCTAAAGGCAACTTTAGCGGGGGGCGCGGTGAAACTTAAAAGTGTCATTTAACACCATTAAACAGTTTTCCCGATCGCGTTAAGCAGTCTCTCGCTCTGATAAGAAGTTTATCTTCGGTTAAAAATTTTCATGACTGCTTTTGCTGATCAAACAGGGAGGACTGTTTTTTTATTGTCCCCACCCCAACGTATCATCTCTCTTGTTCCCTCTCAAACCGAATTGCTGGCCGACCTCGGCTTGCAGGAAGAAGTGATCGGCATTACCAAATTCTGTATACATCCAGACGAATGGTTCCGTACCAAAAAAAGGATCGGTGGCACCAAGCTGTTGAATATGGAACTGATCCATCAGTTGCAGCCTGATCTTATCCTCGCCAATAAAGAAGAAAATGTAAAAGAACAGGTGGAAGAACTGGCGGCCCATTTTCCTGTCTGGACCAGCGATATGCATACCCTGGAAGGTGCTTATGACATGATCCGGGAAATAGGCAGCATCACCTGGAAGTCGGCCGCTGCAGCCCGCATCATTGCACAGATAAAAGCCGGTTTTGCCTCATTGCCTGTTCCTGCCCATAAACCGAAAGCTGCTTACCTGATCTGGAAGTCTCCTTACATGACTGTGGGCAACGATACGTTTATTCATTCCATGCTGGACAGGGCCGGTTATGAAAATGCTTTTGCAAACAGCCGCCGTTATCCCGTAATTACTGTTAAGGACCTGCAGGCATCCGCCTGTGAATACCTTTTTCTTTCCTCAGAGCCCTACCCCTTTGGCCAGAAACATATAGATGAGTTGCAACCCCTTCTTCCGAATACGAAGATCATCCTTGTCGATGGTGAAATGTTCAGTTGGTATGGAAGCAGGCTGATGTATGCACCGGCTTACTTCAAGTCGCTGGCATCATCTAATTAAATTATCTTTCCATTATGAGCACAAACAAACCTTCCCGCAAAAAGCCCATGTACCCTGTGAGCCGTGAACTCCGCTCCTACCTGCGGCACCACGGAAGGGAAGTGAAATTGCCGGTTTCTTATACTGATCTGTTGAACTACACTTTTTCTGTGCCCATTAAAGACAAGAAAGGGAATGATACACTCTGGGAAAAAACAATTTATGATAAACGGGAATGGGATTTTATAAGAGAAGGCCTGGTAAAGATCTATGCCATTCTTAAAACTGAAGGTGATTTCAGTTTTACCAGCCACCTTGATGTAGCACGTGTGGATTATTGTACGTTTGGCAATTCACATCCATTCCGTATCAGGATAGTAAACAAGTATAATGATAACTATGATCATTATTATATAAAAATTGCTGATGCTTCAAGGATTTATGGATTGGAACTGGAGCATATACTTTCTCCCAACCGGATGACTTTTTTTACAGACAGGGAAACCCTTGTAGAAGAACATATACCAGGCATTCCCGGTGATCTTTTTATCCAGCAGATGCTGAATGATCCGGGCACAAACAGGATCAGGCTCGCAAAAGAATTTGTAAAATTCAATGAACGTTGTTTCGTCAGGTTGCTGGGGGATATGAGAAGTTATAACTTTGTAGTAGACGTTACGCCGGATATAGAAGATTATCAATACCGAATCAGGGCAATTGATTTTGATCAGCAGAGTTATGAAGGCCGGAAGAATTTTTACCTGCCACAGTTCTTCAAAGAGAATAATTCGTATGTGGATTTATGTCTTTCTCATTTGAATAAGGAATCCATGGCTCAATACCAGGCTGAAGAAAGAACATTGATCACTTTCCGCCTTGCATCATCACGTTACAGGATCAAGGAATTGCTGGATATTATGTCGACCGATGAGATATCCACACAAGCCAAGATCTCTGAGTTGAAAAACGGATTGAATGAACACCTGAACACTACTGCTTTCAACCGCTGCCAATCCATGGGCCAGGTGGTAAAACGCCATTTAAAGCAAACCCTGCAAAAAAACCTGATGCTGGTACAGAGAAACCTGGGAAAAAGCATGGATTGATCCGGAGATATAAAAAAAGAGGCAAATACAGAAATAGATTATATTAGCGCCTCTTTTGAACGATTGCGCCACTATGATCCATTAATAATCAATTAAAGAAGATCCACAATGAGCAAGTACAAAGCCGGGGTGCTGTTTGGTAAAGAACTGGAAGCACTCTACAATGACGCAAAAGAAAACCAATTCGCTTTACCAGCAGTAAATACAATTGGGACCAATACGATCAATGCCACACTTGAAACAGCCGCTAAGGTAAATTCACCTGTTATCATTCAGTTCTCCAATGGTGGTGCGCAATTCATTGCCGGTAAAGGAATGCCAAATGATAAGCTGCAGGGTAATATTTCCGGCGGTGTCTCCGGTGCTCTTCATATCCATAATGTCGCAAAATATTATGGCGTGCCTGTGGTGTTGCATACTGATCATGCTGCTAAAAAATGGCTCCCCTGGATAAGCGGCCTGCTTGATGCCGGTGAGCAATTCTATAAAGAGAAAGGACAACCTCTTTTCAGCTCTCATATGCTCGATCTGAGCGAAGAGCCGATCGAAGAGAACATTCATACATCAGTTGAATATTTCAAACGCCTTGCCCCGCTGGGCATGAGCATCGAGATCGAACTGGGTGTTACCGGTGGTGAAGAAGATGGAGTGGACAACAGCGATGTGGAGAACAGCAAGCTGTACACACAACCAGCCGATGTTGCCTATGCTTATAAAGAGCTCAGCAAAGTAAGCAACATGTTCACCGTAGCAGCAGCTTTTGGTAATGTGCATGGTGTATACAAACCCGGTAATGTGGAGCTCCGCCCGGAAATACTGCACAATAGCCAGGTATATGTTCAGAAGGAATTCAAAACCGCTGATCCCAAACCTGTCTACTTCGTATTCCATGGAGGCAGCGGCTCACCACAGCACCAGATCCGCGAAGCGATCAGCTATGGAGCTATCAAAATGAATATTGATACCGACCTGCAATGGGCTTTCTGGGAAGGTGTGCTGAACAATTATAAAAAGAATGAAGGCTATCTGCAGGGACAACTGGGTAACCCCGAAGGTGAGGACAAGCCAAACAAAAAGCATTATGATCCCCGTGTATGGCTGCGCAAAGGTGAAGAGAGCTTTATCAAACGCCTTGAAGAAGCATTTGGAGATCTGAATTGCATCAACCGCAACGCATAACCAGAAAACAGAAAGATTTAAAACCCTTAATGATAGTACCGGTAAGCATAGCTGGATTTATTCAGCCATGTTTACCGGTTTTTTTAGTGCGATTATCATCGAATATTTATTTTTAGATACAAATCATTATATGATCTCTTATAACCCCAAAGAATGGTTCACTTTTATTTTCCGTGTCCATAAAGCTGACACTGTCCGCCAACTGGCCCCGCTGATCCTGGGCATCTGCGTTTATGCCGGGCTTGTTGCGTACCTGGAACTGGAATACTGGAGGCTTTCTGATAAAAGCTATGTAAAGAACATACCTGTTATGCACAGCCTACTGGGCTTTGCAATCTCCATGCTCCTGGTGTTCCGGACCAATACGGCCTATGACCGCTGGTGGGAAGGACGCAAACTCTGGGGCAGCCTGGTCAACAACAGCCGGAACCTGGCGCTTAAGCTGAACGTGATCCTGCCTGCTGAAGAAAAATCCCAGCGCTCATTTTTCCGCAAGATCATTCCTGCCTATGCTTATGCTTTGCATAACCACCTGCATAAGGAACAGACCAGGATCGAGCTGTTTGAGGACGATGAGCATAAACATATCTTCAATAAGATTGACCGGGAAAAGCATATTCCCAACCAGGTAGCCAGCCTGATATTCCAGCATATACAACAATTGCATCAGCAGGGGAAGATCAGCGGGGAGCAGCTCATTTTCCTTAACACCGAGCTGCAGTCTTTTACCGATATCTGCGGTGCCTGTGAGCGGATCAAGAACACACCCATTCCTTTTTCCTATAGCGTGTTTATCAAGAAATTCATCTTTATCTATATCATGACCCTCCCTTTCGGATATGTGTTCCAACTCGGGTTTTATGTGATACCGGTAGTGGCCTTTATTTTTTATGTGCTGGCCAGCCTTGAACTGATCGCTGAGGAGATAGAGGATCCCTTTGGAGGAGATGCGAATGATGTGCCTACAGATATGATTGCCCAGAATATCCATAGAAATGTCAACGACCTCATTTATATTTAGACCCTAAATCCCTTCATCATGCCAAAACTGCTTACAGCTTTTCTTCTTTTTATTTCTATGCAGGCCATTTCCCAGGCCCAACTTTCGCCACTTACCGTTGACAAGATCATGCGCGACCCGAAATGGATGGGTACCTCCCCTTCCGGTGTGCAATGGACAGGTGATGGCCAATATCTTTATTTCAGTTGGAACCCTGACAATGGTCTTGCCGATTCACTTTATTATATCTCCCTGAAAGATAAAAAGCCAAGTAAAGCATCTGTGGCCCAAACACAGGACCTGCGCAGTACAGGCACCTTTGTGTACAACCAGGCCCGTACGGCTTATGTATACGGAAAGGATGGAGATGTGTTTTATACCGATCTCAAAACCGGCAAAACAAAACGTATTACTCAAACAACGGAAATAGAATCCAACGTACAGTTCTCTTTTGGAGACAGTAAAATAGTATATACCCGGAGCATGAATTTATATGCATGGGATATTGCTGGGGGTGAAACCATGCAACTTACCAATATCCGTTCCGGTGAATCAGCTCCTGCTTCTGCGGCTGCAACGCCATTTGGTGCTGGCGGAGGTCAGAGAAGAGGCGGTCCTCCCACAACCGGCGGAGCAACACCTGCTACTCCAAAAGTTGATGCGAATCTCCAGGAAGACTGGCTGAAGAATGATCAGCTCCGTTATTTTGAAGTATTGAAATCAAGAAAAGAAAAAAGGGAAAAAGGAGAAGCGTATACCAAAACACTTCCCAGGCCAAAAGAAATAAAAAGCATTCCGATCGCAGATAAAGCGATGCAGGGACTCGGTGTAAGCCCCGATGGACGGTTTGTTACCTACCGTCTTTTTAAAGCTGCCACGAATGCCAAGAATACCATTGTTCCCAGCTTTGTGACCGAATCCGGATTTACAACAGATATACCCGGCCGTTCAAAAGTGGGCGCTGCACAGGGAACTTCTGAGTTTTTTGTATATGACAGGGACAAGGATACAGTATGGGCGGTAAAAACCGATTCCATTCCTGGTATCAAAGATCTGCCCGATTATGTAAAGGATTATCCAAAACAACTGGAAGAGCGGACTAAAAAAGCAGCAGCACGTGCTGTAAGCATCACCGGTCCTTTCTGGTCGCCTGCTGGTAAATATGCCGTACTCGATCTCCGTTCTGATGATAATAAGGACAGATGGCTGATGCTGATGGATACTGCTACTGGCAAACTGAAACTGCTCGACCGCCAGAGGGATGAAGCCTGGATCGGCGGACCCGGCATCGGTTTTGGCGGCACAGGCTGGATAGATGATCAGACTTTCTATTTCCAGTCAGAAGCTACCGGCTATTCACACTTGTATACAATCAATGTAACAACAAGTGAAAAGAAAGCCCTGACAGCGGGAAAATATGAAGTGCAGCAAGCCCGCCTTTCAAGAGATAAAAAATCGTTTTATATCAGCACCAATGAAGTGCATCCCGGTGAGCAGCAGTTTTACCGTTTGACTATTGCTACAGGTAAGCAGGAACGGCTTACTAACATGACCGGTTCCAACCAGGTAACCATTTCACCTGATGAAAAATACCTGGCCATACTTTACTCTTATATCAACAAACCCTGGGAACTCTACCTGCAGGAAAATAAAGCAGGCGGCCGCATTGAGCAGATCACTGATAAAGCCCAAAGTGCAGAATTCAAAACATATAACTGGCGCGAACCTGAAGTGATCACATTTACTGCCCGGGATGGTGCTACAGTGTATGCACGTCTCTATAAACCGGCCAATCCCGCTCCTTCCAAACCCGCGGTATTATTTGTACACGGCGCAGGCTACCTGCAAAATGCGCATAAATGGTGGAGTAGTTATTTCAGAGAGTATATGTTCAATAACCTGCTTACTGATAACGGCTATTATGTGATGGACATCGATTATCGTGGCAGTGCAGGTTATGGACGCGATTGGAGAACAGGTATCTACCGTCATATGGGAGGCAAAGACCTGACAGATCATGTGGACGCTATTCAATACCTGGTCAAAAATTTTGGTGTGAACCCCAAGAATGTAGGCCTGTACGGAGGCTCTTATGGCGGCTTTATTACGCTGATGGGCCTGTTCACCGAACCCAATGTATTTGCTTCCGGAGCAGCACTGCGCCCTGTTACAGATTGGGCCAACTATAATCATGGCTATACCTCCAATATACTGAATGAGCCTTATACTGACAGCATCGCTTATCGTAAAAGCTCACCCTATTATTTTGCAGATGGTCTGAAAGGCAACCTGCTTATCTGCCATGGCATGGTGGATGTGAATGTGCATTACCAGGATGCTGTGAAACTGATACAACGTCTTATAGAACTGGGTAAGGACAATTGGGAACTGGCTTCCTACCCCATGGAAGACCATGGCTTTGTAGAACCCAGCAGTTGGACGGACGAGTACAAAAGAATTTTCAAACTTTTTGAGAATACTTTAAAAAAGTAAGCTATAACTTCGGGTAACACTCCCCGGTCATTGTTTGTTTTTTTTATAATCCTTAAAGAACGACTATGAAGCATCAAAACCTTTTACTGCTATTGTTATGTTGCGTAACGATCAATCTTTGCGCACAAACCAATTTTACGATCAGTCCTGAAAAGCCTCAGCCTGGTGACCTGATAACGATCACCTATGAGCCGGCAGGCGATCTTGCGAATACGACTGCAATGGTGGAAGCTGTTGCTTACCAGATGGGCGAAGGCAGTCAGAAAGCCATTGATATCAAACTGGCCCGCAGTTATGGAAAATTCAAGGGCACTGTTCAAACAGGCAATGAAGGCCTTTTTCTTTATTTCTCTTTTTCGGCAGACAAGAAGTTTGACAATAACTTCAACAAGGGATACTGGACTTTCCTGTATAATGGCGACAGTGTAAAGAAGACCAGCAATGCGCTGAAAGCATTGTACCACCAGTATTATATTACAGAAACAGGTGGCGATAGAGACAATGGAAAAGCCCTTGAAAGCTATAAGGAAGAATTTGCCTTATTTCCTGCCAGTAAGAAGAACTATATGGCCTCCTACCTGCGTTTGCTGAATGCAGAAAAACCTGCTGAAGGCAATACATTAATGCAGAAAGAAATTGAAGCAACCCTGAAAGCAGGTCTGCAAACCGAAGAAGAGTACACTTACATTGAAAGCTTATACAACGCCGCCAAACTTCCTCAACAAGCCAAGCTCGTCAGCGACCTGAAAAAAGAAAAATATCCTGCCGGGAAATGGATGATAGCTGACCTGCAGAATAAATTTTTCAGTGAACGGACACCCGCCAAAAAGCAGGAACTGCTACAGGAAATAGCTAAGAAAGCGGAGACCGATTCTGCCTGGAAGGCGGTAAAATCTGCATTGCCTTCTTACCAGGCAAGTGTATTGAATGCCTATTTGAATGCGAAGGATTGGGATGGTTTCAAAAAAGTATTACCGACTGCAACACTTGTAGATTCTTCCAGGCTTGCTTCTTTGTATAACAATACGGCCTGGAACATACAGGAAACCGACAGCAACCTGGTGTTTGCTGAAGAGCTCTCCCGCTTTGCTGTAGAAAGGGCTAAAGCAGAATGGAAAACTCCCACAAGCCCCAAGCCTGATTATATGACCCAAAAGCAATGGGAAAACAACCGGAAGGGAACTTATGCCATGTATGCAGACACCTATGCCATGATCATGTATAAACTTGGAAAGTATAAAAAAGGCCTTCCTTATGCTAAAGATGCTGCAATCGTGATCAACGAAGGAAAAAGTGCTGATGAAAATGCTACATACAGCCTTCTCGCAGAAAAAGTGTTACCGGAAAAAACATACAAAGCGCAGTTGGAGCAATTTGTAAAAGATGGCAAATCCACTTCGGCTATTACCGGCATCCTGGAGAAAGTGTATAAAAAACAAAAGAAAACAACAGAAGGGTTCGATGCATATCTCTCAGGCCTGCAGAAAGAAGCTTATCTCAAAATGATGGAGCATCTGCAAAAATCCATGCTTGATGAAGCAGCGCCTTCTTTTGCCTTATACAATCTTGAAGGCAATAAGATCGATATCAAAGACCTTAAAGGAAAAGTTGTGATCGTTGATTTCTGGGCCACGTGGTGCGGTCCCTGCAAAGCTTCTTTCCCCGGTATGCAGAAAGTTGTGACCAAATACAAAGATGATCCTAATGTCAAATTCGTATTTGTCGACACCTGGGAGCAGGTTGAGGAGAAGCAGAAGAATGCACAGGAGTTTATTACGAAAAGCAAGTACACTTTTGATGTGTTAATGGATAACGAAGACAAAGTGGTTAGCCAGTTCAAAGTAGATGGAATCCCCACCAAATTCGTGATCGATAAAGAAGGCAAGATCCGTTTCAAAGCTGTAGGCTTTGATGGAAGCGATGATAAACTGATGCAGGAACTGACTGCAATGATTGAAATCGCAGGCAGTCCATCGAAAAAAGCATTTTAAGTATAAACTGAAGGCCGATGCTCGATCGAACATCGGCCTTCAATTTAGGCATAAACTCAAACTTCTCTATATTTGTACCCTAACAAACTTAGGTTATGGCGAAGCAATTCGAAGATTTTGATGCAAACCTGGCTGGTGAGGATGGAAAGACAGAAGAAACCAAGAGCAGCTGGTTCAAACGGATAAAAAAAGGGATTAATACAAAGACCTCTGAGAAGAAAGAAACACCGGAAGGCTTATGGACCAAATGCCCCGAATGTAACTATATCTGCACAATGACGGAACTGCGGGAACACTTATTTGTTTGCCCCAAGTGCAGTTACCACCACCGGATCAACAGCAGCGAATACTACGATATATTGTTTGACAACGCTTCTTTTACGGAACTGTTTGATAATATCCGCTCAAAGGACTACCTCGGATTTACTGACCTGAAACCTTACAAGAAAAGGCTGGAAGAGATCTGGAGCAAATCAGACCTGAAAGACTCTATGCGTGTTGCCGTTGGCAAGGTTGGCGGCCAGGATATCGTGATCGCCTGTATGGATTTCGAATTCATTGGCGGCTCTCTTGGCAGCGTGATGGGAGAAAAATTCTCCCGTGCCGTAGACCACTGTATTGCCCATAAAATGCCTTATATGGTGATCAGCAAGAGCGGTGGCGCCCGGATGATGGAAAGTGCTTTTTCCCTGATGCAATTAGCTAAAACCAGCGGCAAGCTCTCTCAGTTGAGCGATGCAGGCCTCCCCTATATTTCCCTGCTTACTGACCCCACTTTCGGGGGGATATCCGCTTCTTTCGGGATGCTGGGCGACCTCAATATCGCAGAACCCGGCGCCCTGATCGGTTTTGCCGGCCCCCGCGTGATCAAGGAAACCATCAAGAAAGACCTGCCGGAAGGATTCCAGCGCAGTGAATTCCTACTGGAACATGGATTCCTGGACTTTATCGTGCCCAGAACAGAGCTGAAGGACAAACTATCCAAAGTGATCGGTTTATTCAGGAATTAATATCATCCCCTAAATATGACGGCTAAGAGGTATTTTTGCCTCTTATTTTTTTGTGCATGGCAGAAATGAGAAACAGATCGGCTTATCATGAATACTTCATTGATGCAAAATATGAAGCAGGTATGGTATTGCTTGGAACGGAAGTGAAATCGATCCGTAGCGGAAAAGTCAGCTTTAATGATAGCTATTGCCTGCTTCACCAGGGGGAAATATGGGTTAAATCCTTACATATTGCAGAATATTCGCATGGCAATCTCAATAACCACGATCCCCTGCGCGACAGGAAACTGCTGCTTCAGAAGAAAGAGATCCGGAAAATTGAGGCTAAACTGAAGGAAAAGGGCTATACCATCGTTCCCCTGCGTATCTATTTCAACGATAAAAACCTGGTCAAAATAGAAATCGGGCTGGCTAAGGGTAAAAAACTGCATGATAAGCGTGAAAGCATCAAGCAGAAGGATGTGGAAAGAGAAATGAAGCGGTACCTTCGGTAAGCAGGGCCAGCTCTGAGTTGCGAGTCTTGCTCAGGAGTTGGAAGCAAAACTAATAAAATCAGTAAAATCATTCCGATAGTGCAAAACCGGTTCATGCTTATTGACAGACCTGACTATCGGCTTATGACTAAAGACTCCTGACTGGTTTACCTAGCACGATTTTTGACAAACCAAACCAACATGAAAAAACTCTTCCTACTTATTGCTGTCTTCTTTGCCATTCAAGGGTATGGACAATCTGTTTTTGGATATTGGTATGGATACGGAAATGTGAAGATCAAGGGCTCGGCCAGCAATTACCTGGTGGAAATGATCCTGCAGCCAGAGAAAGGGTATGTAAAAGGTGTACTGAACTATTATTTTAAAAATACTTATCGCAGTGTTCAGGTAAAAGGTAATTACAATGCTTCCAACCGCGAACTGAACCTTTATAATATCCCTGTCACATATTTCGGTTCCAACAACAACATGGAGATCGACTGTATCATGAACCTTCGTGCCAGCCTCAGGGCTGCAAAGGCTGGATCTAACCTTGTAGGGGCTTTTGTGGGATTACCGGAAAACAGGTATACCTGCTTTGATATCAATTTCAATCTTTCGTTGAATGAAGATGCGAGTCAAAAGGACTCTGTGCTGAGAGCTATCCGTGAATATAAAGAGACTTACCAGGTATGGACGCCATCTGCTTCCGACACTTTACAGGCAGTGAACATTCAGCAGCGCAAAGTAGTGAACTACGTGGTAGAAGACGAATTCAAGAAAAGAGAATCAGTGCTGGCTTCCGAAATAGAAGTGAATTCGGATTCCATCAAAGTAGATTTTTATGATAATGGCGAAATAGACGGCGACTCCATTTCCGTTTTCTTCAATAATCAGTTGCTCGCTTTCTCGCAGCGGCTGAGCACACGTTCCATTCATTTTAACCTGGCGCTTGATACTACAAAGGAGGTAAATGAATTGAGCATGTTTGCAGATAACCTTGGCTCCATTCCTCCCAATACAGCATTGATGATCGTTTCTGATGGAGAGAAGCAATATGAGATCCGGTTATCGAGCAGCCTGGAAAAAAATGCAACAATACGGATACGGCGAAAGCGGAAATAGCCGGTCTTAAAATAATTCCGGCTGGTTATTATCTGTTTTCGATTTCACCCATTCCATCTGCACACTCTTGCTGAAATCGAACAGTTTGGTTCCTACAGTTTTCCAACCTGATACTTCAGTTACCTTGGTTATTTTAAACTTGGCCTTGCGTATCTGCTCCCCCCTGCCTGTTTGCACAGCAAGCACCGGCTCCTGTTCGGTAGATACAGCTTCCACGTAATTGCCATCACCTTCCTTAATAAAGAAGAATTTATTCTTCAATGTTGTGGTCTCAATCTTAAAACGTTTTACGTTGAACTGTAAATTCTTTTTATCCAGGTACACAGCGGAAATGATTTTCTCCGGGTTGAATTTTTCGATCAGGATGATATTTTCTGCATCCAGTCTTTGAGTTAACTCCTGGTCAGTGATCTCGTAGTAGCCATCGCGGTAAACGACAAGTATCTGGTCTTCGGCTTCAAAGCTTCCGAGGAAAAGGCCTTTCTCTTCTGTGCTGAGCCTTCCAAACTTATCATCAAACCATAATTTCTTTCCGCTGAGCGTAGCGCGGCCGGCTTCCTTGAACTTGACAGATTTGATCGGGTATTTGGTTACCTGGTTACCCATGCTGTTGCGGTTCTTGATCGCCAACTCTTCGAAATAAAAATCGAATTCCTTGATGCGTGCAGAACTGCCGGGAGTAAGCGTGATCTTCACCACTTCTGCTTCTCCATTGGGATTTACGCTCAGGTAATGCACTTTACTTTTATCATCCCCACGTGTAAGATCATATTCCTTATCACGGGTAGTACCGGTTACATTAAAGCGTTTTGCATAGCTCATGCCACCTTTTCCATCGGCATAAATCATATTATAGGTAGTGCGTTCATCGTTCTTCTGGAACACAGCCACATGCAGGATGTCTTTTCCTATGAAAACCTTGTCATGCACTTTTACCACTTTCATGATGCCGCGCTTTGTGAAAGCGATGATATCATCCAGGTCGGAACAGTCAAACAGGTATTCATCTTTTTTCAACCCTGTGCCGATAAAGCCCTCTTCGCGGTTCACGTACAGTTTGGTATTGGCAATAGCCACTTGCTTGGCCTCGATTACTTCAAACTGTTTGATCTCTGTTTTCCTTTCGCGGCCCTTACCATATTTCTTCAGCAGGTTCTCGTAATACGCTACAGCGAAATCAACCAGGTTGGCCAGATCGTGTTTTACCTGTTTGATATCTGCTTCCAATCCTTTGATCTGTGCATTCAGTTCATCAATATCCAGCCTGTAGATACGGCGTACAGGCTTTTCTGTCAGCTTAAGAATATCCTCCCGCGTGATCTCTCTTTTCAATTGTTTTTTGAAGGGAACAAAAGCCTTGTCGATCGCATCGATCACTTTATCCCATGTATCATGCTTCTTCTCAAGTTCTTTATAGATTTTTTCTTCAAAGAAGATTTTTTCCAGTGAAGTGTAATGCCATTTTTCCTGCAGTTCATTCAGTTTGATCTTCAACTCCATTTCCAGCAGGTCCTTTGTCCGGTCTGTGGAAAGTTTCAACAGGTCTTGCACGCCGAGGAATTCAGGCTTCATCCCAACGATCACACAGGTATTGGGAGAAATAGAGATTTCGCAATCGGTGAACTTGTACAGCGCATCAATGGTAATATCAGATGAAATGCCGGGTGCAAGATCAACATGGATATCAACGTCGGCACCGGTATAATCAGTTACTTTCTTGATCTTGATCTTTCCCTGGTCATTGGCTTTTACAATTGATTCGATCAACTGGGAGGTGGTCACTCCATAAGGCACACTTTTTATCGCCAGGGTTTTCTTATCCACTTCTTCGATATGCGCTCTTACTTTTACTTTCCCTCCTCTTTTTCCCTGGTTATACTCTGCCACGTCAACCATACCGCCGGTTTGAAAATCGGGATACAGTTCAAATTTCTTTCCGCGCAGGTATTTGATGGAAGCATCGATCAGCTCGCAGAAGTTGTGCGGCAATATTTTGGTTGAAAGCCCTACTGCGATACCATCAGCACCCTGCGCCAGTACCAGCGGGAATTTCATCGGTAAAGTAACAGGCTCATTCTTGCGGCCATCATAGCTTAGTTGCCATTCGGTGGTTTTGGCATTGAATGCCACTTCCAGTGCAAACTTGCTGAGGCGGGCTTCTATATAACGCGGAGCAGCCGCTTCCATTCCTGTTCTGATATCACCCCAGTTACCCTGGGTTTCGATCAGCAGGTCTTTCTGTCCCATATTCACCAGTGCATCACCGATAGAAGCATCACCATGCGGGTGATACTGCATGGCCTGGCCGATGATATTAGCTACTTTATTGAAACGGCCATCGTCCATTTCCTTCATTGCATGAAGGATGCGGCGTTGCACCGGTTTCAAACCATCTTCTACAGCAGGTACGGCCCTTTCCAGTATTACATAAGAGGCGTAATCGAGAAACCAGGTTTTATACTGGCCATGCAAACCGCTGTCATTGTTTTGTACATCCGATAATTTGTTCTTTGCTGCACTCATCTATCTTAGGTTGTTATGTTCTTTGTATGTTAGTGTTTTATTATCCTTCGTATAATTCCAGCGGCTGTCCATTCGGGTCATAAAAGAATACAAATCTTTTCCCTGTCAACTCATCTGTTCTGATTTCCTGAACCTCCACTCCTTTTTCTTTCAGTTCTTTTGCTGCGCTTTCCACGTCATCTGTCAAAAAAGCAAGATGCCTCAATCCTTTTGCTTCAGGGTAAGAAGCCCGCTCACGGTAATCCGGAAAAGAAAAAAGCTCTACCTGGTACAGGCCATTAATGGCAAGGTCAAGCTTATAGGATCGTCTTTCAGCCCTGTACGTTTCACTGATGATCGTAAAGCCGAGCACTTCAGTATAAAATGCTTTGCTTTTTTCATAATCATCTGTGAGGATGGCAATATGGTGGATAGCTTTAATGTTCATGTGGGATTACGCAGTAGCGGCAGTTGCAGCCGTTGTTTCAGCTTTTGAAGCGCCGGGCAGTTTCACATCAAAGTCTTTCCAGCCTTTGTTGGCATCACCTGTCACCTCTATCCTGCCCTGGTTGATAAGATTGCGCATGCGCCACATCACGAATATATCACCGGTTTTGATCTTCATCCGGTTGAGTGTATTCGTGAGCACGCGATTGGCTTTCTGCCATTCGCTGGTCAGGTTTTTAATGATCTCGTTGTCGTAAAAATCTTCTCCTTTACTGGCTATTTTTTTACCGCCTTCCAGCATACGCACCACGGCATTCTCATCCGCGAGCCTTTTCCATTCATCAGGGTCTACTTCAAACTCGCTCAGGGTAACAGGGCGTGCCAGCTTTTTTGCTTTCAGGAATTCTTTCGGTTGTATCTCATGCAGCCAGGATGGATAGAATATCTGTCCTTTTTCGTTGATGAAAGGAAGATTGTTCATATACAACACCATTACCCTGCCCTGGTATTCCCTCAGTTGAGGCATCAGCCAGTAATAGCCGGTTACATCATGCTGGTTCTGTCCCATCCATATCCATACCTGTTCTTCTGTGTTTTCATCCAGTCGTTTTTTTATCTCCTGCACAGTTTGCCTGTCGTCAAAGCTTCCTACAAGGTCATTTCCATAAGGAGAACCCTGGGATATCTCTTTCCACCATTCCAGCCGTGCATTCCATCCTTCTTCTGTATCGAGCCCTGCAAGAGGGCCAACAGCAAAATCATCTCTTATCAGTATCGCATCTCCGGCAAGGGTTTCATCGAGAGCGATCACGTTTTGCATCAGTTCAACTTCTACGTAATTAAATACAATGTGTATCATATCGGGAAATTAGATTTAGTAAAACAGTTCTTGATAATGGTCAGGCTGTCTTTTTTATTTTAACAGCCAGGAATAAATAGTTATTCGCAGCACCTATCACTTCATAATCCACATAAAAACTTTCCGTAAATATCTGGAAAGCCATGAATTCATGTTTGGGTACGGCAAACTCGTCAAACAAAAGAATATCGCCATCATTCAGAAAGCGGTATAATTGCGACAAACTGAAAATGGTAGCACTGAACAGATCAGCATCCAGGTGGATCAGTTTGCGGCGCGTGCTTTTATACTGTTCCAGGAAAGGAACCAGCGTATCCTGGAAAAGACCTTTATAAAAAGTGGCACGGGGATCTGTTATATTCAACGATTCCAGTGCAGCGGCCATAGAGCCTTTTCCGAATGGGCCAAAGTTTTCCGGCAATCCTTCAAATGTATCGAAGCCATAAAACCTTGAATCGGCATGTTGGTTATGAGCTACCCACCAGCGGAAAGAATATCCTCCGCTAACGCCAAACTCGAAATAATCAATAGCGGCATTTTGCAAATGCTCCTGCTTGCTGACAGCTTCATAAAGCAATACGCGGCGGTTATAATCCCAATTCCCCTGGTACCAGTCATTATATCCGTTTACCGGATGGTCCTTTCTCCATTTACTGAGTTTGGACATGTACACGCCATTCTGCATGGCACCGGTAAAAGGCCCGACAATCCCATGCAGATTCCATTTCATGAAAAGTGCCTTGGATTTTCTTATCAGATTAAGTTTTGTCAAGCTGATTCGTTTAAAAAGAGTTTAAAAGGTTTAAGCCTTTAATGATTATTTCTCCACTACTTCTGCTTCATCCACTTTATCCATTTCAACCTTCAGGTTATTGATAATAAATTCCTGGCGGTCCATGGTATTCTTACCCATATAATACTCCAGCAATTGCTGAATATGATCTCCCTGCTCCAATCGCATCAATTGCTTACGCATATCAGCACCGATAAAACGTGCAAATTCATCCGGGCTTATCTCGCCCAACCCTTTGAATCGGGTGATCTCCGGTTTGCCGCTCAGTTTGCGGATAGCTGCCTGCTTCTCTGCTTCATCATAGCAGTAAATAGTTTCCTGTTTATTTCTTACACGGAACAGTGGAGTTTCCAGCACATACACTTTTTCATGTTTTACCAGGTCGGGGAAAAACTGGAGGAAAAAGGTCATCAGCAGCAAACGGATATGCATGCCATCCACGTCGGCATCAGTAGCGATCACGATATTGTTGAACCGCAATCCTTCCATGCCTTCTTCTATATTCAATGCATGCTGCAAGAGGTTGAACTCTTCGTTCTCATACACCACTTTTTTGGTCAATCCAAAACTATTGAGTGGCTTGCCACGCAAACTGAATACAGCCTGTGTGTCCACGTTGCGCGATTTGGTGATGGAACCACTGGCGCTATCCCCTTCCGTAATAAAAATGGTTGTCTCCTGCTGCCTTGCAATATATTCTTCTTTTCCTTTGGAAGGCGGTTCATCATTGTAGTGAACACGGCAATCGCGCAGCTTCTTATTATGAAGGTTGGCTTTCTTGGCTCTTTCATTGGCCAGCTTTTTTATACCGGCCATTTCTTTGCGCTCGCGTTCGCTTTGTTCGATCCTTTTCTTCAAGCCATCGGCGATTGCGCCGTTCTTGTGAAGAAAATTGTCCAGCTCTTTGGCCAGGAAATCATTCACGAATTGTTTCATTGAAGGACCGTTCACATCCACGTTCACTGAGCCGAGTTTAGTCTTGGTCTGTGATTCAAACACAGGTTCCACTACCCTTACTGCTACTGCTGCTACAATGCCGGTGCGGATATCAGATGCATCATAGTCCTTCTTGAAAAACTCACGGATCGTTTTTACATATGCTTCGCGGAATGCTTGCTGGTGTGTACCTCCCTGGGTGGTGTGCTGACCATTTACAAAACTGTGAATGTCTTCACCATAATCATTGTTGTGTGTAATAGCCACTTCAATATCATCGCCCTTGAGATGAATGATGGGATAGCGGATCTCATCTTCATTCGTTTTGCGCTGCAGCAGATCAAGCAAGCCATTCTTACTTACATAGGTCTTGCCATTGAAGATGATCTTCAATCCTGCATTCAGGAAGCAATAGTTCCATATCTGGTTTTCCAGGAATTCGTAATGGAATTTAAACTGGCGGAAAACCGTATCATCGGGGATAAAAGTAACAAGTGTACCATTCTGCTCGCCGCTTTTAGCTTCTTTGTGTTCTTTTACCAGCACGCCCCTTTCAAATTCGGCTGTCTTTTCTTTTCCTTCACGGACAGCCGTTACTTTAAAGTAATTGCTGAGGGCGTTCACGGCTTTGGTACCCACACCGTTAAGACCTACTGATTTCTGGAAGGCTTTGCTGTCATATTTGGCGCCCGTATTGATCTTGCTTACCACATCGACCACTTTACCCAGGGGAATGCCACGGCCATAATCGCGGATCGTTACCTGTTTGCCTTCAATGGTTAGTTCGACGGTTTTGCCGTACCCCATGGTGTATTCATCGATACAGTTGTCCAGCACTTCTTTTACCAGCACATAAATACCATCGTCGGGGGAAGAGCCATCGCCCAGTTTACCGATATACATACCGGGGCGGAGCCGGATATGCTCTTTCCAGTCAAGACTTTTAATACTATCTTCTGTATAATCGAAGAGATTTGTTTCTTTTTCTTTTGCCATCAGTTCTATATGGTTTTAATCCAGGAGGTTACCTCGGTTTTTCCCGGATTCCCAATCGGGCAAATATACCAAATAGGCTTTTGCACTGTGGATTTGGAGTTATTAACAACTGGGGAAAAGAAAAAACCTGATGATCCTAATCAAATATTTGTATATATTTTAATCAGTATATGTCTGGTTTTGCGGGCATTTTGACAGTACAAATTTCAATAAAACCCGGTCAAATACCGTTTTTCAGGGGTAGATTACAGCCTGGATTAGACAGCCATATCATAAAGCCTGTTATCTTTGTATGAAATTTATTATCCTGGGGGTATGACAATGATACCTTTATGGATAGTTAGATGCTGTCTGATAAGCACCGTAAATGGGCTGCCAGGGAAACACCTTTAATACCGGCCGTGAGAACCAGGAACGCAGTGTTGGCGGATAAACATTTCAATGACTAAGATTGTTGATCAAAGCCGCTGACCGTACCGGATTAGGAAGTTAACTCTGAAAAAATTTTATAAACCGACCACCATCCAATGCCTGAAGTAGTGAGAAATACTGTTATAAAGCATCTTACGCTCAGCGATCTTTTGAAAATAGCAGGTGAAGGTCCCCAGCAAAGCGGGCTGCATGTATTTTCAAAGTCGGCAAAAAAGCAGGATGGTCATATCCGGTACCCTTTCCGGGCAGACGCTTTTTTTATTTTTATTGTTACTGAATCTTCCCTTCATATAAAACTTAACCTGTTCGATTATCACCTGCAGAAAAATGATCTGCTGGTGATTGGCCCCAATACGGTCCGCCAGTTTATCGGCGCCGAGGATGGCTGCTCGCTTACAGGTGTAATGTTCACCCCCGATTTTCTGATGCAATCCAGCATCCCCAAGAAATATTACGGGGCTTTTGATTTTTTTGCCGCAAGCGGCAGTCCCCATCTGGGACTGGAGCAGGCAGAGGCAGATGAACTGATGGAATTGATCGCCCTTTTACACAAAAAGAATCAATCTGCCGGTGCTGCCGGAGAATACCAGGATGAAGTGGTAAGGCATCATTTTATTGCCTTCCTGTTTGAACTGGCATCGCTCCACCGTAAGTATCATGCGGAAGAAAAAATCAAGCTTACACGGAAAGAAGACCTCGTAAAAAGGTTTTTGAAATTACTTCCTGAACACACCAGGAAGGAAAGAAGCCTTCAATTTTACGCAGATCATCTATTCGTGACACCGAAATACTTATCACAAACAGTGAAGGAAGTGTCGGGGAAAACAGCAGGTGAGTTCATCGATGAAATGGTGATGATGGAAGCTAAGGTATTATTAAGCGATTTATCTTTGTCTGTCGCTCAGGTCTCAGAAGAATTGTTTTTCAGTGATCAGTTTTTTTTCAGTAAATTCTTCAAGAATCATGCTGGAATAACCCCCAGTGCTTATAGAAAAACCTTTTAAACGGACCGGGAGCGGAAGGAATGTGTGCGTGTGAAAGAGGGATTTAGACATATTAAAGAGCGTTTTAGACATGGGCAGGCCCGTGAACTATGTTCAATTTTGCGTAATTTCACGCGAATAGGGTTCCTGCTTTAAACTGCAATGGAATACTTGGAAAAAAATGCATAAAAAACTACAGCAAAAGGTCGCGTCTTTTCAAGATGCAGAAAAAATCAGGCAGCAAGGCATTTACCCTTATTTCCGCGTGATACAGTCGGGACAGGATACAGAGGTTATGCTGGAAAACAGGAAAGTATTGATGTTTGGCTCTAACTCTTACCTGGGCCTTACCAATCATCCTAAAATCGTGGAAGCCGGAAAGCTGGCTGCCGACAAATACGGCAGCGGTTGCGCCGGGTCCAGGTTCCTCAACGGTACGCTGGATATTCACATAGAGCTGGAAGAAAGGCTGGCGGCATATACAGGTAAAGAAGCCGCAGTATTGTTCAGCACGGGTTTTCAGGCCAATCTGGGCGCTCTTTCAAGTTTTACCGGAAGAAATGATTATCTGATCATCGATGAATATGACCACGCTTCCATTATTGATGGTTGCCGTTTGTCTTTTTCAAAAGTGATCAAATATGCACACAACAATATGGCCGACCTGGAAGCCAAACTGGCTCTCCTGCCTGCCGACAGCCTGAAGCTGATAGCTGTGGATGGCATTTTCAGTATGGAAGGTGATATTGTGAAGCTGCCAGAGATCGTGCAACTGGCAACTAAATATGGCGCAAATATTATGGTGGATGATGCACATAGTTTGGGAGTGATCGGTGATAAAGGTGCAGGGACTGCCTCACATTTCAATCTCACCGGTGAAGTAGACCTGATCATGGGCACATTCAGTAAATCACTGGCATCATTAGGAGGTTTTATAGCAGGTAACAGAGACGTGATCGATTATTTAAAACATAAGGCCCGTTCGCTGATCTTCAGCGCCAGTATGACCCCTGCCTCAGCGGCCAGCGTTATTGCTGCGCTCGATCTGATCCAGACTGAGCCCGAGCGTATCGAAAACCTCTGGGCCAATACCAACTATGCAAGCCAGTTGTTGAAAGATTGTGGTTTCTATACCGGTATCACTGAAAGTCCGATCATACCGGTGTATATCAGGGATAATGAAAAAACCTTCCTGCTTACACGCATGCTGCAGGAAGAAGGTGTGTTTGTGAACCCGGTTGTTTCTCCGGCAGTACCTTCTGATGCTTCATTGATCCGGTTTTCATTGATGGCCACGCATACATTCAGCCAGATCGATTTTGCGATCGAGAAACTGAACAAGGCCGCAGTGAAGCTGGATATAAAAACGGCCCTTCAAAACCAGGAATTATGATTGCCATTGTGGAGGTTCATACCCCGAAACAATTAAAATTATTTATAGATTTTCAGCATGATCTTTATAAAGGGGATAAGAATTATGTACCGGAGCTTTTCATCGCGCAACGCGATCTGTTAAGCCCGGGTAAGCATCCCTTTCATGAACACTCCAAAGCCCAGTTGTTCCTGGCTTACAAGGACAATGTTCTGGTTGGTCGCATCGCTGCTATTATGAATAATAATCATAATAGCTTCAACAAAACCAAAGACGGTTTTTTTGGTTTTTTTGATGTCATAGATGACCAGGAAGTAACCCTGAAACTTTTTGATGCAGCCAGTGAATGGCTGAGAAAACAAGGTGCGGAAACGATCGTCGGCCCCACTAATCCTACTACCAATGATGCCTGCGGATTGCTGGTTGAAGGCTTTAATTCTCCTCCTGTGGCCATGATGACCTATAACAAGGAGTATTACAGCCGTCTCATCGAGGGCGCAGGCCTGACCAAACAGGTAGACCTGCTGGCTTATGATCTTCCTACCGCAGCCGCGGATGAACGTTCAGTAAAATTACAGGAAGCCCTGGAAAATCGACTGAAAACCAAAGGAATAACTATCCGGCCAATCAATATGAAGGACTTCGCCAATGAGGTGAGGAAAGTAAAAGAAGTATATAACTCTGCCTGGGATAAGAACTTAGGTTTTGTGCCGGCTACTGATGCGGAGTTTAATTATATGGCCAAGGACATGAAAATGATCCTCGACCCGAAATTTTGTTTGGTCGCCGAACATAATGGTACGTTCATCGGTTTCGCATTGGCGATACCGAATATCAACGAGATCTTGCGTACCATACCCAGAGGACGTTTACTGCCATTCGGCATATTCAAGCTGCTGTTTGGCCTGAAAAAAATAAAATACGTAAGGGTATTGGCCCTCGGAGTTGTTGAAGGATACAGGAAGTTGGGGATCGAGGCTTGTTTTTATGCGAGGATCATCAAAAGGGCGCAGGAACGTAACCTGGAAGGCGGAGAAGCTTCCTGGATACTGGAACATAACGAAATGATGAAAAAAGGGATCGAAGGCATCAACGGAAAGGTTTATAAGAAATACAGGATTTACGAAAAAGCGTTATGAAAGAAAAAGTATTGATAACAGGCGCCAGTGGTTTCATCGGGTTCCACCTGATAGAAGCTGCCCTGGAAATGGGACTGGACGTGTGTGCTGCAGTGCGACGCAACAGTGATGTTCGCCACCTGCAGGTACACAATATCCAGTACTGCTATCCTGATTTCAATGACGTGGAAAGCCTGAAGAACGAACTCGAAAAATCCGGATGCCAATACATCATTCATGCATTAGGCACAACCAAAGCCGGTACGCAGGAAGATTACAACGCCATCAATGCCGGCTATACTTATAATATTGCGAAAGCTGCGGAAGCACTGGGGCCTTCTTTTAAGAAACTGGTCTTTATCAGCAGCCTGGCAGCACTGGGGCCTTTGAGTGAGGCATCGGAGACCATTACCGAACAGACCCACCCCCACCCTGTTACTGCCTATGGCAAAAGCAAGTTACTGGCAGAACAGCAACTGGCCACCCTTTCCGTTCCGTATGTAGTGTTGAGGCCAACGGCTGTATATGGCCCGAGGGAGAAAGATATTTTTATCATGTTCCGCACCATCAAACGCGGATGGGAACCTTACATCGGGAAGAAGGAACAACAATTGAGTTTTATTTATGTAAAAGACCTGGCAGTGATCGCCATCAATGCCCTATTTAATAAGAGCGCATCCCGGGATGTATTCAATGTATCGGACGGAAAATCTTACAGCCGTTACCAGTTGGCTAATTCTGTAAAGGCTTTCCTGCATAAGAAAACAACTAAAATACATTTGCCGTATTCAGTAGTAAAAGGATTGGCATTTGTACTGGAGAAAACATACCGCTTCATGAATGCAGTGCCTGCCCTGAACCGTGAAAAGCTGAATGAGCTTACAGCGTTGAACTGGCATTGCAGCATTGAAAAGGCAAAAAGGGAATTAGGTTTCGCGCCTGCTTATGACCTGGACGAAGGTTTGCAGGAGACCCTGGCCTGGTATAAGCACAATAATTGGATATAACACATTTTATTATACTGTTTTAAAACAACCAACATGAGTCAGCAAATACGGAAAGCAGAAGGGAAACTGGGCATATTGACACCCGGAATGGGCGCCGTTGCCACTACATTAATGGCCGGTGTGATCGCCATCAATAAAGGATTATCGAAGCCAATCGGGTCGGTAAGCCAGATGGGGAATATCCGCCTGGGAAAAAGAACTGAAAACCGTAACCCTCTGATAAAAGACTTCGTGCCTCTTGCAAACCTGAAAGACATTGTGTTTGGTGGCTGGGACCTTTATGAAGATAACGTGTACGAAGCTGCCATGCATGCAAAAGTGCTGGACCCGCATATGTTGCTTCAGATCAAACCAGAACTGGAAACCATCCGCCCGATGAAGGCCGTGTTTGATAAGAAATTTGTAAAGAACCTCGATGGCACTTACATTAAAACAGGTGCTACCAAATGGGACCTGGCCAAGCAGGTAATGGATGATATCGAGAATTTCAAAGACGCCAATGATCTCGATCGCGTGGTGCTGGTATGGTGCGGTTCAACTGAAATATTTTTTGAAGCATCTGAAGTGCATCAAACCATTGAAAACTTTGAGCAAGGCTTAAAGGATAATGATCCGAACATCTCTCCCAGCATGATCTATGCTTATGCAGCGATTAAACTGGGTGTTCCTTTTGCAAACGGTGCGCCTAACCTGACTGTGGATATCCCTGCATTGGTTGAGTTGTCAAAACAAACCAATACACCTATTGCAGGTAAAGATTTCAAAACAGGACAAACACTGATGAAAACCATCCTTGCTCCCGGCCTGTCTGCAAGAGCATTGGGTGTTTCCGGCTGGTTCTCTACCAATATCCTTGGCAACCGCGATGGATTGGTGCTGGATGATCCGGATAATTTCAAAACCAAAGAAGTTTCCAAACTGGGTGTGCTGGAAGATATCTTCAAACCTGAAGACAACCCGGAACTCTATGGCGATATCTATCACAAAGTGCGTATCAACTATTATCCTCCACACGGAGATAATAAAGAAAGCTGGGACAATATCGACATTTTCGGATGGATGGGCTACCAGATGCAGATCAAGGTCAACTTCCTTTGCCGCGATTCTATTCTTGCTGCTCCGATCGTACTGGACCTTGCCCTGTTCATCGACCTGGCTAAACGTGCAGATATGTCCGGTATCCAGGAATGGTTGTCATTCTACCTGAAATCACCGCAAACAGCGGAAGGTTTGAGACCTGAACATGACATTTTCAAACAACTGATCAAATTGCAGAATACACTTCGCCACTTAATGGGTGAAGACCTGATCACACACCTGGGACTGGATTATTACCAGGAGTTGGTAGACATATTATGATCAAAGCAGCAAAAGCCATAGCCACCTGCGGCATCGGTTATATGGGTAAAGGAGGCGGAAGCGTGGCGGCCGCAGCGTATTGTGTGGTATGGCTATTGATTGCAGAAAATATATCAACAGTATGGTCAATCGTTCTGGCATTGGCCATACTGTTTCTCGGTACATGGAGTTCTTATAAAGTGGAAAGTGAATGGGGACACGATAGCAGTAAGGTAGTGATTGATGAAGTAGCAGGCATGATGATTACTTTATTGTGGGTTCCTGTGGATATTAAATATGCTCTGGTGGGGTTTATCCTGTTCCGCTTTTTTGATATACTTAAGCCATTAGGTATTAAAAGCGCTGAAAGGTTGCCCGGAGGATGGGGAGTGATGGCTGATGATGTGCTGGCAGGTATATATGCTTTTGCCCTTCTCCGGTTGGTGATAGAGACAAAATGGGTCTGATATGACTATTTTTCTAAAGGCTAATGTAGCTTCCCTGATTGCTTCCCTGTGTGATTATCTCATTACTATCATGCTTGTTCAGCTATTTCATGCAGATGTTGTATGGGCTGGCACGGCAGGCACGGTTTGTGGCGGGGTGATCAACTTTATGATAGGAAGGCATTGGGTGTTCCGTGCAGGCGATCAGGCTGCAGGAAAACAGGCAGTGAGATACCTGTGGGTATGGATTGGAAACCTGGCATTGAATGCGACAGGAATGTACCTGTTGGCCAAACAGGCAGGTATTCATTATATATTGGCAAAAGTGGTCACATCATTGTTAGTGGCTTTTGGCTGGAATTATACTTTACAGCGGAAATATGTTTTTTTGAATAATACAAGACAAGATGAAGCGCGCGAAGAGTTTTAAGGAGGTGTGGTTACTTTTTTTATTGGTGCTTACCACTACGCTATTGTACGGACAAACTACAGTGGTGAAAGGTGTGATACGTGATGCTTCCACCGGTTCTCCCCTTCCCTTTGTAAGCGTCTATTTCAAAGGCGCCAAAGGCGTTATCAGCGGTGAGAACGGGAGCTATTCCCTTTCAACGACCAATCCAAAATTGACGGTCATCACTTTTTCGTATGGCGGTTATAAAACGATTGAACGCAAAATTGAGACCGGCACAGAGCAGGAACTGAATATAGAACTTGAACTGGAAGCCCTGAGCGAAGTGACCGTAAGAAATACCAAACGCGGAAAATACAGCAATAAAAATAACCCTGCAGTTGATCTGATCCGCAAGGTGGTGGAGCATAAGCGTGACAACCGCGTAAGCTCTTATGATTACGTGCAATACCAGCAATACGAAAAGATCGAGCTTTCCCTTACCAATAAGCCAGAGAAATTATTAAAGAACAGGTTGTTCAAGAATTTCCGTTTCTTACTTGAAAACTCCGACTCTTCCAAGATAGAAGGAAAGGCGCTGTTGCCGATCTATCTCGAAGAAACATTGTCGGATAAATATTTCCGTAAGGATCCCTCCAAGGAAAAGACCTATGTGCTGGCAAAGAAAAAAGTGAACCTGGGTGAGTTTATCGACAATGATGGCATCAGCCGTTACCTGAACAGCATGTATGCCGATATTGACGTGTATGAAAACAATATTGGTATACTGGGCAACCAGTTCCTCAGCCCTATTGCAGATGGAGCGCCTACATTTTACCGTTTCTATATCCGCGATACAGTTGAGCTGGATGGCATCAAACTGATACAACTTGCTTTTACTCCCCGCAACCTGAATGATCTCCTGTTCCGCGGTTCATTGTTCGTTACGCTCGATGGTAATTATGCCGTACAGAAAATAACCATGGCAGTGAGCAAGCATGCCAATCTTAACTGGTCGAGGGAACTGCGCATCAACCAGGAATTTGAAAGAGGAACAGATGGCCGTTATCATGTGATCATGAGTAATATGCTGTCCGAATTTGCGCTGACCAAAAAAGCAGATGGTGGTATCATGGGTGAAAGGACCGTGTCGTTTAAAAACTTTACCATCAATCAACCTGCGCCGGATAGTGTGTACAAGGGGAAAGACCTGGTGGTGGTAGAAAATCCTGCGCAGGCAAAGGACAGCTTTTGGGTAACCAACCGTCACAGACCCCTGACTGAAACAGAATCTTCCGTGTACACAAACATGGATAGCCTGGTGAAAATGAAATCATACAGGCGCCTGATGGATTGGGCCACTCTCCTGCTTGCAGGATATAAATCATTTGGCATATTTGAAGTAGGACCTGTAAATGCATTCTACAGCTTTAACCCTGTGGAAGGATTCCGTTTACGTGCCGGCGGACGCACCACAACCAAGCTGAGTCCCAATATCTACTTTGAGAATTATGTGGCGTATGGGTTCAAGGATAAGAAATGGAAATATTATTTATCAGGGACCTATTCATTCAATCACAAATCCATTTACTCGTATCCGCTGAATTATCTGCGCCTGAGTTATCAGTATGATACAAAGATCCCCGGTCAGGAATTGCAGTTTGTGGCCGAAGATAACTTCCTCCTCTCTTTCAAACGGGGAGATAATAATAAGTGGCTTTATAACAGGATTGCCAAGGCTGAATATGTAAGGGAGTTTGGAAAAAATGTTTCTTACACATTCGGGTTTAAACGCTGGGAGCAAATGCCTGCTGGTAATATCATTTATGATAAACCGAGCGGCAGCGGTATTGGTTTTGACACACTGTCCAGTCTTACCACAACAGAGATATCAGGCGAACTCCGCTGGGCACCCAATGAGCAGTTTTACCAGGGTAAAAACTACCGGATCCCCATTTTCAATAAATATCCCATTTTCCGGGTAAGGTTCCTTGCCGGGATCAAAGGTCTTTTGGGTGGAGAATACAATTATCAGAATATAACATTGAGCGCATTCAAACGCTTTTATTTATCACAGTTTGGCTTTGCAGATATCGTTGTGGAGGGGGGCCAGACATTCGGAAAAGTGCCTTATCCACTGTTGAGCATCCACCGAGCCAACCAAACCTATTCTTACCAGTTCTATTCGTTCAATATGATGAACTTTATGGAATTTGTAAGTGACCGGTATGTGTCTGTGAACACGGAATATTTTTTAAATGGGCTTATCTTTAATAAGATCCCCTTGCTGAAAAAGCTGAAACTGCGGGAAGTGGCCAGCTTCAAGTTCCTGTATGGAGGAATGAGTAATGAGAACAATCCGGCGTACAATCCGAATACACTCCGTTTCCCTACGGATGATCAGGGTAATCCTACTACCTTTACGCTCAACCGCAAGCCATATATGGAAGCAAGTGTGGGTATCGGTAATATATTTAAGATATTAAGGTTAGACGTAGTGAAAAGGTTGAGTTACCTGGAGCACCCGGATGTGCCGGAATGGGGAATCAGGGGCCGTGTACGATTCGAATTCTAACGATTCAAAATTATAGAGCAATGCCCAGTACAAGGGACCGCCTGCAGAAAGGTATTTATGTCATTATTAACCCATTGGTCAAAGGCCTGATCAAGATCGGATTCACGCCCAATGCGGTGACCATTACGGGCCTGATCCTGAATATAGTGGTGGCGATCATCTTTATTGAAGGTGGTGAAAAAGGCCATCGAGGAGATCTTTCCTATGTTGGGTGGGCCGGTGGCCTGATCCTTTTCGCCGGGTTATTTGATATGCTTGACGGGCAGGTGGCGAGGCTGGGTAATATGAGCTCCAAGTTCGGGGCCCTGTTCGATTCTGTGCTGGACCGCTATAGTGAATGCATCATGTTTCTCGGGATCTGTTACTACCTGGTGGCACATCATTATTTCCTGAGCTCGATCTTTGCCTTTATCGCCCTGATCGGCTCCATGATGGTAAGCTACACCAGGGCACGCAGTGAGGGATTGGGGATTGAGAACAAAGGCGGACTGATGCAAAGACCTGAACGGGTGGTGCTGACAGGCCTGTCGGCGATTGCCTGCGGGATCACCGGCAGCATTATCGGTGGAGATTATAAAGTATCTGTGCAGGGCCTCCCGATCCCAGTGTTCGAAACTATGTCTGTTTTCACTATTCCCATTACCATAATGGCTGTACTGACCAATATTACGGCTGTGAAACGGCTGATGGATGCAAAAAAAGCACTGGATAAACAAGAAGCCCGCTGAGTTGTTTGATATATGAATTGCCCGGAAACAAGGAATTAATATATAAAAAGGAATAAATTTTAAAGATCAGTTATGTTGCATAAGAAGGGCCTGCTGGCTCTGTTCATCTGCTGGGGCATGTTAGCTGCAGCACAGGAGAGTTTCCCTACACCACCAGCCACCACCGAGCAGTTATTTTATTTACAGCGCAATCCGAACACGAACACAATCATGTGTGATCTGCGCCTGGAAGAAAATGGCGAATTGGATAAAGACAACCCGGTTCACGTGTACTGGATCAGGTATGCAGAAAAGGGGCAAAAAGAGGAGCTTAGTTTTATACAGCGTAAATTTGCCTATGGTGTTAAAACAAAACGACTGGAAGATGGCAAATACAAGCTTAATTTTGTGTCGTATTCCAAGTACCCGATGTTTTTGACCAAAGCGGCAGATGGTAAATACCATGTATTTGCCACGATCAATGAAAAAATGGTCATTCTTAAAAGTATCTTTATCAAGATCAATAAAGGTGGTACGTTCTGGTCGCCAAACATTGAATATTTTGAAGTAAAAGGAACAGATCCGGCCACTGGAACAGAAGTGGTAGAAAGAAAGAAAGTGTTGAAATAGCCGGACCGTTTTTTAAACCTGCGTACATGAAGAAGAACTATATTTCGAATTCCACTGAGTCCACGAGGATGTTCAAAAGCAATCTGTTAGAGGGCTTATCTAAAGTTCATTTTACAGTGCCGCTTTTTGTATATGTGCCTGTGGTCATCTATTTTTCTTACCGTGCATTGACCGCTCCATTGAATATCGGGGCGTTTGCATTGTGCTTTATCGGCGGCCTTGCTGTATGGACTCTTACAGAATACCTGCTGCACCGTTATATATTCCATTTTGTGCCTAAAGCGAAATGGGCGCTGCGACTGCACTTTATTTTTCACGGCGTACATCATGACTATCCAAAAGATGCAAAACGGCTGGTAATGCCACCTTCTGCCAGTATTCCCCTGGCTGTCGGGTTTTATTTCCTCTTTTCTTTATTCTTTAAGGAGAAAGCTTATTTGTGGTCATTCTACCCTGGCTTTATCACCGGTTATCTTGCATATGATATGATGCACTATGCCATGCATCACTATAATTTTAAAAGTTCCCTGATGAAGAGAGTGAAGCAACATCATATGCTGCATCACTACGATGACTCAACCAAAGGATATGGCGTAAGTTCTTCGCTTTGGGATGAGATCTTCCGGTCAGGTTTTCCCAAGAAGCACAAAGCATGAAGACAATCCAGGGGCAGCCTGGATTATTTACTTCCAGAGACCTGCTGATCACTATTCTTTTATCGGCGGCTTATCTTCTAATATCCGCTTTGTTGGTAGGGTTCAAGCCGGACCAGGTATTCCTGGTGGTTTTATTCAACCTGCTGTATTACGCTTCTGGCTTCACCCGTAAATTCATTATTGGGTTTTCAGTCTTCATCGTGTACTGGATACTGTTTGATTACATGAAGGCTTTTCCTAATTACCTCTTCAGTGATGTGCATACTGGCAGCCTTCATGCAGCAGAAAAAGCAGTATTCGGCATTCATTCCGGCGGAACTGTTATTACGCCAAATGAGTATTTCCTGCAGCATCACTCTTCCTTTTTCGATATCCTCAGCGGAATATTTTATCTGTGCTGGATACCTGTGCCCCTGGCTTTTGCCGCTTATTTATTTTTTACCAACCGCAGGCTTTTCCTGCAATTCAGTCTTACCTTTTTCCTGGTCAACCTGGTAGGTTTTGTTGGTTATTACACTTATCCCGCTGCTCCACCCTGGTATTTGCAGGAACATGGTTTGGTGGCAGAATTGAACACACCGGGCAGCACAGCCGGGCTTGCGCGCTTTGATGAATATTTTGGGGTAAGCATTTTTCAATCCATTTATGCAAAAAGCTCCAACGTGTTTGCAGCTATGCCATCCCTTCATTCGGCTTATCCGCTGATCGTAGTGTATTATGGATTTAAAAAGAAACTGGGTTACTTCAATCTTCTTTTCATTATAGTAACGTTGGGTATATGGTTTTCGGCAGTCTATACCAGTCATCACTATGTGCTGGATGTGCTGGCGGGTATACTTTGCGCGGCCATCGGCATATTTCTTTTTGAAAAAATATTAAAGAGCCGTTCCTTCAACCGCTTCTTCGAAGCGTATATGGCAAAGATCAGTTGATCGCCCACTGTTTTATATCTGGTAATGATTTAGTTTCACCAGTCGGATTCCCACAAAGACAACAGAGACCACAAAGAAATAATGCCCGAGCTATTATTGACCGTAATAAAGTAAGATAGAATATTTCTTTGTGGTCTCTGTTGTCTTTGTGGGAGTTTAATCTCAGTGATTCCGACATATACTGAAGTATTTCCGACATGGGTGAAACCTTCTCCTGTGCTGAACTTTGTGCAATTGACCCATGCAAAAAACACTTACCGGGAAACATGTATTCGTTGCAGGTGCATTCAGCATCATCGGTAATGGTATCGTCCGCAGCCTGATGAAAGCCGGAGCTACTGTTATTGCACCGGCTAAAAGCGCCCAGGATATTACCTGTCTGAAACAGGAGGTAGAAGGCATTCCGGACGGGCGGTTGATCACCCTGCTGGTGGATATGCCTGATCACCGCAAAGCCTTTGAGCTCGCTGATGCCATCGTAGAGGAGCTGGGTCAACTGGAACTGGCTATTGTTGCCCTGGAACCTCCATCCCCTTCTGCTGACCTGACAAGCCTTCCCATATTGAGCTGGCATAAAATGCTGGATGAGCATCTCACACTGTTTTTTATCTGCGGCCGTATTATTCTCGACCTGATGAAACAAAACCGTCATGGCATGTATGTCAGTGTCAGCAACACCGATCACCTGGAGCCCCGGCCCTGGGCCGCTTTGTCTAACCTGTATACCCGGCTTGAAATTGAAATGGCTAAAACCTTTGCCCGCGAAACGGCCTGTTACGGCATCCGTTATCATCATCTGTTTGTGAACAATGTAACTTATGATTTTCCTGGCCGCTCTTATCCTCCCGGAAAAGACCTGATCAGTCCCGATAAGATCGGTGAGAGCATTGTGCAGCAATATCTTTCCGGCTCAGAAGAGTTGTTTCACTGGTGCCTTGGTAAGGAAGTAAAGAATGAAGTGAATATAAAAGAAGCCGTTTTGAAGATGCTGCAGGAAGATATTTTCCGCTAAAAAACCTGCTGGTTTGAATTGTCTGATATTGATTTTTCCTACATTTACGTAACTGATTACATAATTACTTATACAATATGGAATTCTTCAATAAAGTTGGCAAGCTCGCACTCGGCAGCAGGTTGCGGATGCTTACAGAAAAAATGGTCGCTGATGCGTATCTCATTTATGAAATGTATGGTGTGGACCTGCAGCCGAAATGGTTCCCGGTATTTTATACACTTTCAGCAGATGGTGAGAAAGCCATTACCGAGATCGCCAAAGAGATCGGCCACTCCCACCCTTCCGTTAGTAAGATCATCAGTGAAATGGCCAAAAAGGGATTGGTAACGGAAAAGAAAGATAAAACGGACGGGCGCCGCAATGTAGTTGCCCTTTCCAAAAAAGGAAAAGAGATCACAGCAAAAATACAGGACCAGTACACTGATATCAGTAGCGCAGTAGATGAGTTGTCGTCCCAGGCCACTTACGATCTCTGGAAAGCCGTTGCTGAATGGGAATACCTGCTGGAACAAAAATCACTTTTTGAACGTGTACAGGAACACCGTAAGAAACGCGAAAGCCGCAAAGTGGAGATCGTTGATTATAAACCTGCCTACAAGAATGTGTTCAAAGACATGAATGTGGAATGGATCTCCCGTTATTTTAAAATGGAAGAAGCCGATTATAAAGCACTGGATAATCCCAAAGGATATATCCTGGATAAAGGCGGTCATATACTTGTAGCCTTATACAACGGGGAGCCTGCTGGTGTTTGCGCCCTGGTAAAAATGAACGACCCCTTATATGATTTTGAGCTGGCAAAAATGGCTGTATCTCCTAAATTCCAGGGTCAGCATATCGGCCTGAAACTGGGGCTGGCTGCAATAGAGAAAGCGAGAGCTGAGGGTGCTTCAGCACTTTACCTGGAAAGCAATACCCTGCTGAAACCAGCTATCCGTTTGTATGATAAACTGGGATTTATAAAACTGACCGGCCGACCCTCACCATATGAACGTTGCAATATCCAGATGGAACTGCGGTTTGATCAGCCAAAGACCAAAAAGCAAAACCGGTTAAAGGCGAAAACCAATGCCCAGCGTAGCTGAGAAAGCACTCAGCTTATACTTTTCCCTGATCTGAGAAGAAACAGGTTGAGGATTCGGACTGACCACGACCGGGCCACCCATTAGCGGTATACGCTTGTCAGTAGCTGTGGCATCAAAATAACTTATATCGAATAACAGCAAAACTGTTTGGCTTAGTTCATAGCCTAATCCTGCATTCACCTGGTATGCAAATGCTGCAGGCATTTTTGCCTTGCTGGCTGTACCTGCTGATAATGTCTCTCCTGCGGAATTGTGGGTGGTAAAGCTATAACCTGGTACTGCTGTTTTAGCAATGCCTGCCGACAGGCCTGACCGGAATGATAATTTTTTATTTACAGCAGCAATATAAGTTGGGCCTGCCAGCACTTTTATCACACTCCATTTTTTTGAATCAACTGTACTCTTATTTCCGTAGATGCTCTCATAATATTTTACAAACATATCCCCGTCCCGTTTATACTCACTTACTCCTCCGGTAAGCGCAATACCAAAATGTGTGCTCAACTGATAGTCGAATTGAATGTTGCCGTTCCATCCTGTTTTGGCAGCACCGATCATAGATGATCCTGAGTTCAGGTTGGCGACATTATTATCTGCAAACCGGCCAACCGGAAAAGATAATCCCCCGGTAAGCGAAATCATAAAAGGATGATCGTTTGATTGTGCTGTTGCTTCTTTAAACAGCAACAGAGATAATATGGATGTAATTAAAAACCGCTGGCAGTGTTTTGGTGTGGTGATCATGGCGATCGGGTTTATACTAAAAATAGGGGTTTATTCCCGTGCTGACAGAAGGGTTGGTAAAAGCGTTGCTTTGCAACAGCGGATAAGTTGTGATGATTCCATATATTCGACCAGTAAAACAATCTCCTAAATCTTTGATTAGTATGAAAAAAACAAGCACGCTTTTCCTTCCTGCCTGTCTTCTGGCCGGAAGCCTTGCTTTCGGGCAGGTAAATGACTCTGTAATTGTAAAGAGCATTGTGAAGGAAGCCACCGAAAATTCTCAACTGAAAACCCTGGCGCACGAACTCATGGATGGCATCGGCCCCAGGCTGGTAGGCACTCCGCAAATGAAACAGGCCAATGATTGGGCTGTGGCAAAATACAATAGCTGGGGCATCACAGCCCGCAATGAAAAATGGGGTGAATGGAGAGGTTGGGAAAGAGGAGTTTCACATATTGATATGGTTTATCCACGTGTGAGATCGCTGGAGGGCACACAACTTGCCTGGAGCCCAAGCACCGGCGGCAAAACCATTACCGGCGAAACGATCATACTGGCTGACGTAGCTGACTCAATCGCTTTTCAGCAATGGTTGCCTAATGTAAAAGGCAAGTTTGTTCTTATCTCCATGATGCAGCCAACCGGCCGCCCCGATTATAACTGGGAAGAATTTGGGACCAAGGAATCATTTGAAAAAATGAAAAAGGAAAGGGCTGCGCTGCAGGAAGCATGGGGTAAACGTATCCGCAAAACAGGTCTTAACAGCAAGAACCTGGCACTGGCACTCGAAAAAGCAGGTGCTGCTGGTATAGTATCTTCTCTTTGGTCGAATGGTTTTGGTGTCAACAAAATATTCGGCGCCAACACAACCAAGATCCCTACCATAGATGTTGCCCTGGAAGATTACGGTTTGCTGTACCGCCTTACCGAATCGGATATCAAACCAAAGATCAGTGTGCGTACTGATTCAAAAGAACTGGGTGTAGTGCCTACCTTCAATACGATCGCAGAAATAAAAGGCACCGAAAAACCGGATGAGTATGTAATGCTTTCTGCGCATTTTGATTCCTGGGATGGTGGCACTGGTGCTACAGACAATGGTACCGGAACCCTCGTGATGATGGAAGCAATGCGGATCCTGAAAAAAATATACCCTAATCCAAAACGGACTATCCTCGTAGGGCATTGGGGCAGTGAAGAACAGGGATTGAACGGATCAAGGGCTTTTGTGGAAGATCATCCTGAAATTGTAAAGAACCTGCAGGTATTGTTCAACCAGGACAATGGTACGGGCAGAGTGGTTAATCTTTCCGGACAGGGTTTTCTGAATTCTTATGAATACCTGACCCGCTGGCTTTCAAAAGTACCTGCAGATATCCGTACACAGATCGAGACCCGTTTCCCCGGATCACCCGGTGGTGGCGGTTCCGACTTTGCTTCCTTTGTAGCAGCAGGCGCTCCGGCTTTTTCATTAAGCTCTACCAGTTGGGCATATGGCAGCTACACCTGGCATACCAACCGCGATACATATGATAAGATCGTTTTTGATGATGTCAGAAGCAATGCAATACTGGCTGCGATACTGGTGTATATGGCTTGTGAAGATCCTGTAAAAACCTCCCGTGAAAAAAGCGTGCTGCCTCCTAACCCGCGGACTGGAGAACAAGGCAAATGGCCTGCTCAAACTCCTCCAACCAGAAGAGGCGGTCTGAACTAAGTTTACAATAACATGACAGTTAGCTAAGAGTATACCCGCAAAAGCTGGCCATAAACAGCCAGCTTTTATTTTTAAGAAAATACAAAGACAGGGTTATGCAATATGTGCTGCCTACATATTAACAAAAGATATTTCCCCCCTGCCTGGTAAAACTCCTAAGTAGGAAAATTTTTTATAAGAATATCAGGTACTTGTGATGCTATACCAGACATAAGTTGTGTACTTTTGTAAAAAATAAACTAATGAAGATTTTCGTAGCAGGTTTACCCTATGACCTTGACGATGCCGAACTGGAAGAGATATTTGAAAAGTTCGGAAAAATCGTTTCCGCCAAAGTAGCTATTGACCGGGAAACAGGAAAAAGCAAAGGTTTTGGTTTTGTAGAAATGTTGAATGATGCAGAAGCAAAGGATGCTATCGAAAGCCTGAATGATATTTCATTAGGAAAGAAACCGCTTGTTGTAAAAGCTGCTGATGAACGCGGTGGCGGCGGTGGTGGATACCAGGGAGGCGGTGGCCAGGGCAATCGTCAGGGCGGTGGAAACAGAGGTAGCGGTGGATTCAGGCCTGGTGGCAACCGTGGTGGTGGTAGCGGCGGCGGCGGACGCAGGTATTAAAAGAGACAGCTTATTTAACGCTTATATTTTTTTCTTTAAGAAGGTCATTCCTGGTATCAGGAATGACCTTTTGTTTAATAACCCTTTAACAGGGCTTTCAATTACTGTTAACTTTATATCCCCTGCTTTATTTTACCCCAACCGCTTTTTTGTTAAAAGAATGGATGAGTAAATAAATTATTTCCAGCTCTTTAAAATCTATCCCACTCATTTCTTAACAATGTTCTTTTCTATGGCATTTTTTATGTTTTGGCATAGTGGCAAAACATTTATTCATTTAAAATCTAAGATCATGAAAAGAACATTTACACTTCTAAGTTTATTACTGGCCGCAATCGTTTTGATAACGGCCTGTACAGCTAAACCTTCTGCAGAGCAAGCTGTAAAAGGTGTTTCTTATGAAGACACTGTAGGCTTTGCACAATTCCAGGAATGGAAAGCGCAGAATGAACGGCTTAACCCTGTCAACGCATATCAGCCAGCAACAGCAGCACCCAAGGTGGTGTATGTAGCAGCACCGCGGAAAGCAGTTACACGTACAAGAACAATAACTGCAACTGCCCCCGACCCGATTGCCAGTGCTCCTGCTAAAAAAGGATGGAGCAAAGCTGCAAAAGGAACAGCTATCGGTGCAGGTTCGGGAGCTATCCTTGGTGCAGTGATCAATAAAAAGAACCGTGTGCTAGGTGGTGTAATTGGTGGCGTTGTTGGCGGTGGTATCGGATATGGTATTGGCCGGTCGATGGATAAGAAAGATGGCAGATACTAACGTTGAAGACAGGCTTCACAGAAATGCAAGCATTACTGATGAAGCCTGTCTTCTTTATTAATTAAGAATGATAGATCGGCAGATTTTATGCACGTCCTGGGAGGTTTTGTAAACAAAATAGAATTGATCGGTTATTGATTTGAATGTGCTCAGGTATCTTTTTCCGGTCGATTCCAGTTGCCCTTGCCGGAGCTCCTGTTGTCTTGTTTGCATTAATGCATTGATCTTGTGATCGAGCAATGCCTGGGGATTATCAGTTGATTTTTTAGGTGCCTCAAAATGAGGATTCGCCAGGAAGCGTCCCGCATTGGTCAGTTCAGTTATGCTTGCTTTGATCAGCGGATCATAATCATCCATTACATATTCCTGCTGCAAACTATCTGCATAATAAGCCAGTGTGGCAAAATGCGAGACCAGCATATGCGAAGACACTACAAAACGGTGGAACTCCTTATAATCCCGTCGCTTGCTTTTGGGTTCAGAAAGCATCCGGTTGAATGCGTCTGTAACGTTGGCCAGCGAAACCCAGGCCTGTTTTCTTTTTTCCTTGCTTAATTGTTTATTGTAAGGCTTACCGGTGAAAGCGTATGCTATCGTTTCAAAGTATTGTATGATATCATTGATAAGATGCTGCATCAACTCCCCTATCTGTTCCCTTTCCCAGATCGGCGGCAACAAGTAAGATGCCAGGAAGCCTACGATACATCCCAGTAAAGTATCCACTATCCTTTCCTGTACCACTTCCCTGAAATCATTCGGCTCAAGGATATGGAACATGAACAATAGGTACATCGTGATCATCACTACACTCACCAGGTATTTCCAGCGCATAAAACTGTAACCACCGATCATGCTCAGTGCAAGCAATACAAGAATAGCCGTATTGTTCTTTACAAAAAACAAGATGCCTCCTGCGATTGCTGCACCGATCAATGTGCCAGTAAGGCGCTGAATATTCCGTTGCCTCGTAAGCGTATAACCCGGTTTCAGGATCACGATAACAGTAAGCAATATCCAGTATCCATGCCCGAATGGCAGCAACTGCCCTATAATATAAGCCGCAAATGCAGCAATAGTAATGCGCAATGAATGGCGGAAAATATTTGATTGCAGGGAGAAATTGTCCCAGAACTGCTGTGGGTCGATCGCCTGCCGCGTTACATATTTGGACGGGTCAGGCGTATCGATCTTTATTTTACGGAGTTTCCGGTCATAAGATGTATACTGATGCAGTGTACGGATCCTTCCTGCAATATCATCGATGCTGTCGAGTATATGCCTAAGGCTGATGAATCCTTCAAGGTTGGAAGGATTCAGCAGCTTGAGCCGCAACTGTTGCAGATGTTCGCGCTCTGTTACCAGTTCTTTATCGATACCGGCATCATAACCCGAAGCTTTTCCGCTGATGAGTGAAAGGCCTATTTCATCCATTTCATCTGCAAGGGAAATAATAATGGCCCTGTATTCCGGCAATATACCTGTATCATCAAAAAATCCATGCAGCTTTTTATAATCCTGGTGCGAGGTCATCGCCCTTTCCAAAAGGTCGGAAACATCCAGGAATACCATCATCAGGATGCGGCTGGTATGGGTAGATTCTTTAACAATGCTCCTGGTTTTGAACAGCAACTCTGCTACCAGGTCTTGTTTGTGCTGCACATCGATTTGTGCACGCATCAATTCCCTGTAGCAATCGTCCATATCGGCGTCAGGATCATAGAAGCCGGCGCGGGCCCGCAGGTAAGTAGCGGCAGACAATACGTATTCTCCAAGAGCCTGCTGTATCAGTTTATAAGGCCGGAGACTGTAAAGCACCAGGCTCAGCAAAGTATACCATAAGCCTCCTGCAAGCATGTACAAAGCAAAATGAACGACCTGCCATCCATGCAACCCTTCATGCGATATCATTACCATCACCAGCAGGGCGGCAATACCAATGGATGTGGCCCTGGCCCCATACACGCCGATCATAGAAAAGAAAAAGCACAGTAGCGGCAATACCAGCATGAAAAGCCATTTCACCGGCAAAGAAAATCCTACCAGCAGGCTGACGAGAAAAACGATACCGCAGCAGATCAGCAATCCGTTCCGGCGGTGATGAATAGGTCCCGGATTATCGGTAATGCTTACGCAAAGCGCGCCAAGTGAAATGTAAATGCCCAGTTGCAACTGGTTGAAATAGCTTAATATCAGGGAAGGCAATAATACACCTGCTGTAATACGCACACCATCGGCCAGGTAATGACCATATATGAAACGGCGATATTCCTTGATGTAATCCATCTGCTCTACGAAGATAAAATCAATCTCATCTATCCCAATTAATCCTTGCTACTCTTCCTTTATTTCCTGCCAGGTAAATCGTTGTCCCCACTTTTGCAATACGGACTACATGGAAACCTTCTTTGCTGATCCATTTCCAGTTCTTTCCACCATCTTCTGAATAATCAACTCCATTCAGGCCGCAGGCCAGCAGATCTTTTTTGGAAAGATATTCCACGCAACTGCGATAACCATGTGGAGGAGTCTTGGGTGTGCGCCAGGTTTTTCCGCCATTAGTGGTATACACGCAATTCTTTTCACGGGAAGAATCTGCAGCAAAATCACCTCCCACTATTACCATACGGTTACCCGGTTTAACAGGAATGCCGTTATCAAATATATCGATAGCATTAGCTCCGGTAGATTCTTTTCCCTGAAGTAACGAAAGCGTAACAGTGCCGTTTGGACCTGTAAGCCTCGAACGTGTGCCGCCGCTGACAAGATAGTACTGTCCCTTTTCAAAAAGGCGGACATTGCTGCCACTGGCTGCAAAAAATGCTTCGCCGCTATCAAGCGTTACGCGGTTATCTGCAAAGGGCAGTTCTTCCCAGGTATTGCCACTATCGTGTGTAAATGCAATAAACGCTTTTCCATTGATGGGATCACCGACTACCATGCCGTCGCGGGGAGAAGAAAAATCCATTGCATCCATGAACATGCCTTTTCCTTTATTCTCATACACGATCTTCCAGGTGTCTCCACCATCATTTGTCTTCAGCAAGTAGGCCGGTTCTCCAATTCCCATTACGATGGCCACATTGGCATCAAAAGCTTCTATATCGCGGAATTCTGTTTTTTCAAAACCAGGCACGGTTATCCATTTCCAGGTTTTACCGCCATTACTGCTCTTGCCTACTATCCCACCGCTGCCGCTTACCCAGAGGATATTATCGTTGACGACGCTGAGCCCGCGCAGGCTGGTCCTGGTGCCTGAAGTCAATATTTCTACTGACGGGCTTTGTGCTGAAATAAGAAACGGAGAGAATGCCGGTAAGAAAAAGAAAATAAATCGGAACGCAGATTTCATAGCATAATCGATTGGGTTAATCAGCCGTACTTTGACTGAAAAGATAGCTAAAAAAAATCCGCAAGCCTAGCGTAATTGTTTTTTAAATTCTTCCTGGGAAACAATGCCTTCCTTACGCCAGATCTCTTTCCCGTTTTTGTAAATGATGAAGACGGGGATCGGGCCAATATTGAGGGCTTTCATCAATTCAGTTTGTGTGCCGGCATCTATATTGATCATGGAAAAACGGAGAGAAGGATCTTTGCGCAACGCATCGGTCACTGGCTGCATTTTCCGGCAGGGCGGACACCAATCGGCGCCCACATCAACCAGTACTGTTCCGGTTTTAGGGATCATCGATCCATATTCTTCCAGGCTCAACTGTTTTTCCTCCTGGAAACCTTCCAACGGTTTGCCGGCCTTTTTCCATGCATTGATCCCGCCTTCCAGTTCGATCACCTTTGAAAAACCATGGTCTCTCATCCATGTGGCTGCCGCAGCACTGCGGCCACCCACCAGGCAATAGACATAAACCGGTTGTTGAGGGTCTATATATTTTATTCTTTCCCTGAATTGGGCGCTGTCATTCCAATTGGCCTGCATGGCCTGGCTGATATGGCCAGAACGGAATTCTTTGTCGGTACGGACATCGAGGATCAAAGTCTTGCCCGCCTTGATACTCTTTTCAAATTCATCGGCATTCTGCAAATGGGAGGCAGCAGGTTGAGCGATGGAAATAAGGCCAATCAACAGGGCCGGAATTAATAGGGCCGGGAAACGCATCTGACTATTATTATTTTACACAAAAATACAACGAAGGCAACAGTAAACCTTCCGGCTTCGTTATTTTGTAGGTCAATCATTTCAGCTCGGAAAAAACTCTTATTTTTAAGCATCCTAATTATACCTTATATGAAGAAACTATGCGGGTTACTGCTGGCCGGCCTGATCCTGATCTATTCCTGTCAGAAAGAAGTAAGTTTTGAGAACGGAGGAGGTGTTTCTTCGGAAGGTACGCTTCAAAGCGATGTTACCGGCGACTGTCTGCCCAAAGAAATTGGCGGCACTTATGAAGCAGGTGTGGCATTGGTAGGAACGGCCAATACGATCGAAGTGCAGGTAAACGTGCTGAAAACAGGAACTTACCTGATCTATACGGATACGGTGAACGGTTATTTTTTCCGTGGCACTGGCAGTTTTCTTGCTACCGGCATGAATACAGTAACTCTTCAAGGCAATGGCACTCCCCTGCTGGAAAGCATCGATAATTTCACTGTCAGGTATGGCACTTCAGAATGTATTATCCCTGTTACGGTATTGCCTGCAGGCAGTGGCGGCCCAGCAGAGTTCACTTTCAATGGCAGTCCCGGCACCTGTATGGATTTTGTGGCAAGCGGAGATTATGTGATGGGTGTAGCACTTACTTCGAGCAACACGGTGGCTATAAAAGTGAATGTGACCACAGCAGGTACTTATTCTATCAGCACTACAGCAAGCAATGGAATGACATTTGCCGGTACAGGCACTTTACTTACAGGGGCGCAGATCATTACGCTCACAGGTTCGGGTACACCTGTTGTAGCAGGGACCGTCGATATTCCTCTAACAGCCGGCAGCACCACTTGCAGCTTTTCTGTTGATGTGCTGGGCACACCGATAGCAAAAGATTATTTTCCGCTTACAGCAGGCAGCAACTGGAGTTATGAACTGGATGATAATGCAAATGATTCATTATTGGTAAGGGTAAAAGCCGGTACAGTAACGATTGGTGGAAATCTGTTTAATACATTGGAAGGCACTAACGACCTAGCGATCATGCCTTTCCAGGATATGGACAATTATCGTAAATCAGGCGGAGACTATTATCACTACGTAGACCTTAAAGACTACCTTGAATTTGAGGCTTCACAAAAGGTAGAATTCGTTTTCCTGAAAGACGATCAGGCGGCAGGCTATTCCTGGACAACGCCTGAATATTCAGGGACCATTCAGGGTGTCCCGGTAAAAGTGAGAATTAAGTTTACCATCTTGCAGAAAGATATCAATCACACTGTTGCCACTTCATTGGGATCTGTCACCTATCCTAATACTATCGTGATACAAGAAAAATACGAAATTGATCCTGGCATTGGATCTTTTATTGACGGGACATCCGTTTACGGAATCTATCGCGATTATTATGTAAGGAATATCGGATGGGTATACGATGAGCATTTTTTAGATGCAGCCAGCACAACACCTAATTCAAAAGCAGAAATGAGAAGATCACAGATCGCTCCATAAAATCTTCAGCTAGTGATGTTGTTTTCTTCTTCTTCCGGCAAGGTCGGCTTTTATCTTATGTACAAAGCTGCTTCCCAGCAGAAGCAGGCCGGCATTGATGCAAAAAGCAGAAATGGCGGCCCAGAAAAGCCAGTCGTTGGAAGCTTTGGTGGCTAATCCATAAACAAGACTGATAATACCGGCAGTGGTAAGGGTTAATCCCAGCAATGCATACAGTACGAATCGGATTGAATGTTTATCACTCATTATTTAGCAGTTAAGTTGGGATAAATATAAGGCAAATCAAGATTTTGTTAATACCCATAAAAAATCATTCTTTAAGCAAACAGGCTGTTGTAGATTTGACAGTATATCTTACAATATGAAAAAGATCATTGTACTCATTACCCTGTTGTTTTCCGCTTGTTTCCTTTTTGCACAGGAAGCTCCTGAAGGTTTATTTCTGAATTCCAAAGCCCCGGATTTCAAGGCCAAGGATCAGAATGGAAATGAAGTGCGGTTGAAAGACCTTTTGAAGAAAGGAAAAGTGGTGCTGGTTTTTTACCGTGGTGAATGGTGCCCTTATTGCAATAAATATCTTCAAAAGCTGGAAGATTCCCTGCAACTGATCAAGGATAAAGGCGCAACACTGGTAGCTGTGACGCCTGAATTGCCGGAGAACGTTGCGAAGACCGTGGAAAAAACAAAAGCTGAATATCCTGTACTATACGATGAAGGACTCAAGATCATGAAAGCCTATGATGTGGAATTTGAAGTACCGGAAAATACGCTTACCAGATACCGTAATGCCGGTATTAAGATAGATGAGATCAATGGTAAGAACGGGAATTATCTACCTGTTCCTGCGACCTATGTTATCGATAAAGAATCAACGGTCATTTACCGTTTTTTCAATCCGGATTATAAGAAAAGACCTTCTGTAAAAGAAATACTTGACCAATTGACAAAAGCATTATAGCAACCTGCTCAGCCAAACCTATTGGTAAACATAAAATATACTGCCCCCAGCAGGAATGCAAAACTCACAAGGTAGCGCCAGTGAAAAGCTTCCTTCATTACTAATACAGCGAAAACGGCGAATACCAGCAGGGTGATCACTTCCTGGATGATCTTTAACTGAAAAAGACTGAACCCGGCAGCATGCCCCAAACGGTTGGCGGGCACTGCCAGGCAATACTCGATCAATGCTATCAGCCAGCTAATGAGGATCGCTTTCCATAAAGGCCACCCTTCATGTTTAAGATGGTAATACCAGGCAAAGGTCATGAAGATGTTTGAAGCAAACAGCAACAGTATGGTACGCATGAAGAGAGATGGTTTATGTTTGAAATATCCTGGTTTGGTTACCAGTCAGCGCTTTTTTCAATTGACGCACTTCTTCTGCATCAATGGCATTGTTCATATAGCTTTCTTCTGATGAAGCAAACGCCGGATGGATGAATTGCATGGCGCTTTTTGTTTTGCGGCGGAGAGAAGAATGCAGCTCAGTGCAGCCGGTTTGATCGGCCAGTTGCCGCACATTGTCTACCCGCACACCACTGCCAGGCATAATGATGATGCGGTTATCCGCTGCCTGGTTCAACCGGGTTATGAGCTCAACGCCCGCAGGAGCATCGGGTTGCTGACCGGAGGTCAGTATCCTTTCACAGCCAATATCGATCAGTTGTTCCATCGCTGCAAACGGATCGAGACAACGGTCAAAAGCACGATGAAAAGTAACACCTAAGGGATAGGCAGCCTCTACCAGTTTGGCAGTACGGGATAGATCAATAGTTCCATCTGCCTGTAATAAACCGATCACTACTCCATCGCAGCCATATTCTTTGAAGAGCCTGATGTCATGCAGCATAATCTCAAACTCTTCCTTTGTGTAAAGAAAATCACCGCCCCTTGGCCGGATAATGGGGTAAAGCAATACATTAAAGACTTCCCTGCATTTTCGCACCAATCCCGCAGACGGCGTAGTACCACCTTCTGCCAGGTTTGCACAAAGCTCTATCCTGTCTGCACCGCCTTCTACTGCGGAACGGGTAGTTAAAAAATCAGAAGTAGCTATTTCTATCAGGTAACTCATGGGTTGATTTTGCTGATTCAAGGAGGCAGTTTGTTGACCGATGGCTGCTAAGCTGTACTTAGCTATAAAAACTTTTAGCCGGTATCAGTTTCTCTCCTGCATTTGTTCTTATTGCATAACTGAATCCTTTCTGAACAGCATAAGCGCCCACCTGTCCTTTTTTATTAAGTGCAAGAAATGCCACCTGTATGCTTTTGGCCTTCTCACCTTTTATCCGGATGATCCGGTTAACGGCACTCTTGCAGGCAGCTTCCGGTGAAAGCCCCTGCCGCATCAGTTCTACTACGGTATGGGAACCGGCAACACGGATCACGTCTTCCCCCTGGCCTGTGGCAGTGCAGGCGCCTATTTCATTGTCTACAAATAACCCTGCTCCAATAATGGGCGAATCACCAAGGCGTCCCCGCATTTTGAAACCCATGCCGCTGGTGGTGCAGCTTCCGCTCAGGTTGCCGTTTGTATCCATGGCTACCATTCCGATCGTATCATGGTTCCACTCGCCATTCTCGAATTGTGTGGGTGCATACGGGCCATGTCCTTTGTTCTCTATATTGATTACAGGTTTGTATTCCGACGTCTTTAACCATTCTGTATAGGCTTTCTGCGCGCTTTCTGAAAGCTTTTGCTCTTCCAGGGGGAAACCTTCTGCTATAGCGAACTGTTGAGCACCGCTGCCAACCAACATCACATGCGGCGTTTTTTCCATTACCCGGCGGGCAACGGAAACAGGATGTTTGATCCGCTCCAGGAATGCCACACTGCCGCAATTGGCAAATTCGTCCATGATGCAGGCATCAAGGGTTACGAATCCATCCCTGTCAGGATTGGCACCAAGCCCCACGCAACAATTGATGGACGACTCTGTATCCATCACCCCTTTCTCCACTGCGTCCAAAGCACGGCCCCCTTTTCCCAGTATTTCCCAGGCTGCCCGGTTGGCCGAAAGCCCGGCGTCCCAGGTAGAGATCACAACAGGATTGCCTTTGAGGCTGCGGGATGTGGGTTGACTTGCAGCCAGCTTGCCCACAAGCACGGCAGCCGAACTGACCACGGATGATAAGATGAACTTTCTGCGGTTGATCATTGTATATCTTTAGGTTGCCGAAATTATGATTTTCAGGCGCATCCTGGGGATTTGTTGGCAAAATGTTTATACACCCTACGGCTTCTGTTAAAGCAAAACCAAAATTTGATGTTTAAACATTAATTTATTACCTTTACATAACAAGACTCAAAAATGAGAATTGAAATTATATCGGGTAGTCCCCGTCCAAATAGTATCACACGCAGGGTGGCCCTGCACCTGCAGCACTGGATCGATCAGAACACGCCGCATGAAGCTGGGTTGATCGATATGAAGGATTGGGAATTGCCGGTGGCGCAGACGGTATTTGTGAGCGTGGAAAAAACACCGGAGCAATTCCGCCCGCTGAGCGAAAGGATATTTGGTGCAGACGCTTTTATCCTCCTGACACCGGAATACAATGGCAGTTATTCGCCGGCTATGAAAAACCTGCTTGATCATTATCCCAAGCAACATCATAAACCCTTTGGGATCGTGACAGCCTCACCAGGATCATTAGGAGGATTGCGGGCTTCGCAACAGTTATTGCTGCTGATCCCTGCCCTTTTTGGCCTGGCTTCCCCCTACCTGCTGATCGTACCGTTTGTGGAACAAAAATTCCGTGCAGACGGCACATTGGTGGATGAAAGCTTTGCCAATAAGGTCCACAATTTTATGACGGAGTTTATATGGCTGGCCGAGAAATTACTTCCGGAGAGAATATCAGTGTAGTTGATGAGCCCACTGTTTGTTTATAGTCTTTGTGTTCTTTATTGTCTTAGTGGAATTATACATCCCACTAAGACAATAAAGAACACAAAGGATAAAAACTGTGAGAAGAATATTTATACTTTAAAAAATAAGGAGCATATATGAGCAACATAAAAACGATCGAAACAATTATCGCCCCTCCCCCTCCCCACATGGTGGGCGATGGGTTCAGGGTGCATAATTTCTTTCCCAATAATGTTATCGGTAAAAAAAGGATGAGCCCTTTTTTCCTGCTGGATTATAATTCAAAAGTGGAATTCAGTCCAAAGGAAGAACCCCGTGGTGTAGGTGTGCATCCCCATCGCGGTTTTGAAACCGTTACCATTGCTTATCATGGCCAGGTAGCGCATCACGATAGTGGTGGCAACAGTGGCGTGATCCGTGAAGGCGATGTGCAATGGATGACAGCAGCTTCCGGTTTGCTGCACAAAGAATACCATGAAAAGGAATTCAGCCGTAAGGGTGGTCTTTTCCAAATGGTGCAACTTTGGGTGAACCTGCCAGCGAAATATAAAATGAGCCCTCCAAAATACCAGGAGATCACCAACAGTATGATGGGTAAATATGATTTACCTGGTGATAAAGGTGTGGTCGAGATCATTGCTGGTGAATTCAATGGTGTAAAAGGTGCTGCTTCCACTTTTACTCCCTTACAGGTGTATAATGCCAAACTGAAAAAAGGCGCAGTGCTGGAAATGGATTTCCCTTCTTTCTATAACACCGGCATACTGGTGGTTGAAGGCAGTGCTTCCATTAATAACACTACTGCACCGGCCGACCATTTTGTTTTGTTTAAAAATGATGGGGAGAAAATACAGATCACTGCCAGTGAAGACACTGTATTACTGGTGCTTTCCGGTGAGCCGATCGATGAACCGATTGCCCAATATGGCCCGTTCTTAATGAATACCTGGGCTGAAGTGGAACAGGCGATCAATGATGTGAGTGCCGGTAAATTTGGTGTGCTTGAAGATTAAGTGATATTGGCAATAATAATAAGGATGATATCTCCGATGGTGGCAGGTATCATCCTTTTTTATTCATAAAGGCGTCAAGATTTTTGCGTGCATTCTTTTGCACAGCCCTTTTCATAAAACCTGTCCATCCAAACAGCACTCCCTTCCATCCCATTGCCTGGCCCAGCCAGGTACTGAGCCGGAATGCATCGCTGTGTTCAATGATCTTCCCATCCCTGAACCGCATATAGGCTTTGATCTTATTTTCCACTTTATTGCCAGTTTTGGAAAAGATATAAGAAGCCGTCCACCTGCAGGTTGCATATTCTTCATCCAGCAATTCTATATTGGAATAAGTAAGCTTGAAGTCCCTGGCATTTTTACACAGCATTTCCCACATTGCTTTTACCTCCTCCCCTTTCAGCAGGCCAAAAACAGGATCGCTGAAAATGATATCATCGCTATAGCAGTCCTGCATTGTTGCATAATCCAGTTGCTGAAAAGCATTGTAGAACCGTTCAATCACCTGCTGGTTATTGTTCATAAAATTTATTGGTTATGGCAAATCAGATTGGGTAAATTTAGTGCTTCAAAACTACATAACTATGCTTATGAAATATCCATTGATTGCTCAAAAAACGACTAAATATATCCAAATGAAACGGTTTGTTCTTTATCTCTTGCTCTTCTCTCCTTTTATTTCAGTTGCACAGGCAGACGCAGATGCTGCCTGGGTAAAAGATAATTTTACCAAGAAAGAATATTATATCCAGATGCGGGATGGCATCAAATTGTACACGGCTGTTTATGAACCCAAAGATGTTTCCCAGAAATATCCCATCCTTATGCAAAGAACGCCCTATTCCTGCCGCCCCTATGGAGAAACCAATTACCGCCCCCGACTTGGCCCGAACACTTCTTTGATGAAAGAGAAATACATTTTTGTGTACCAGGATGCACGTGGCCGTTATAAGAGTGAAGGCCGCTTCCGGGAAATGACACCGGCTATCGACAATAAGAAATCGGATAAGGATGTGGATGAATCAAGTGATACCTACGATACTATAGAATGGCTGCTGAAAAATACCAACAGCAATGGCCGTGTAGGTATTTATGGCATATCCTTTCCCGGCTTTTATTCCTCAGCAGCTTTGCCGGATGCGCATCCCGCTTTGAAAGCTGTATCACCACAGGCGCCGATGTCGGACGAGTTCATGGGCGACGACTGCAATCATAACGGTGCTTTCTTCCTCCTGGACAATTTCGGTTTCTATAGCGGCTTTGATGGCCCCAAAGCTGAGAATGGCGAAAGCTATACACCGTTTTTCCGCGCACGCTACACAGATGCCTATAAATTCTTCCTTGATTTCGGTCCTTTGAAGAATGCTAATACAGCGAAGTATTTTTATGACAGCAATAGTGTATGGCGCCAGGTGATCAAACATGATACTTATGATGAATTCTGGCAATCCCGCAATATCCGCCAGCACCTGAAAAACATCAAACCGGCTGTGCTGGTAGTAGGCGGATGGTTTGACGCAGAAGATATGTTTGGTGCGCTGAAAACTTATGCTGCCATAGAAAAGCAATCACCCGGCAATAATGCACGCCTTGTAATGGGCCCATGGACACATGGCGGATGGGCTGCTGCTTCCTGGACAAGCTTTGGTCAATATCATTTCGGTACCGACCTGAACAAACATTACCAGGATGAGATAGAGACCAAATTCTTCAATTACTATTTAAAAGATAAAGGCAGTTTTGATCAGGCGGAAGTGACCCTTTTTGAAACAGGGTCCAATCAATGGAAAAACTATAATGTATGGCCACCGGCCAATAGCCGCCCCACTCCTTTTTATTTTCAGCCGGCGGGCAAACTGTCGACCAGCAAACCTGCAGGTACCAACAGCTTTACCGATTATATCAGCGATCCAAACAAACCTGTTCCTTACACCAGTGTGGTAAGTGCACGCAGGAACAATGAATACCTGGTGGAAGACCAGCGTTTTGCCTCACAAAGGCCGGATGTGATCAGTTTTGAGACAGACACGCTTACACAGGACATTACGCTTACAGGCGAGATCGCGGCCAACCTGCTTGTTTCCATTACAGGCTCTGATGCTGATTTTATTGTAAAAGTGATCGATGTATGGGGTGATAATGATGTATTGCCTGCTGCTGGCCCCAATCAACGCCCAACTCCTATGGGAGGCTATCAACAAATGGTAAGGGCTGAAGTGTTCCGCGGCAAATTCCGCAACAGTTTTTCCAGGCCAGAACCATTCGTAAAAGATAAAATTGAAAAGGTATCTTTTAAATTAAACGAAGTGGCACACACCTTTAAGAAAGGCCACCGTATTATGGTGCAGGTACAAAGCAGTTGGTTCCCATTGGTTGACAGGAACCCGCAGAAATTTGGATATATACCAGGTATGGACGCAAAGGATTTTCAGCGCGCTACAATTAAGATCTATCATGATGGAAAAAACAGCAGTAATGTAGTGTTGCCAGTGATGGAATAAACAGTTACAATATCCTTCACACGGACACTATATTTAATAAAACGTTTGCTATGAGATCACTGATCAAATCCTTTATTTTTTTATTCCTGCCTTTTACGGTTTCAGCACAGGAAATAACGATCATTCCACAACCTGCTTCGCTAAAGCGTGGTACAGGATATTTTAACCTTGGGAAAAATACAGCCCTGGTAGTACAGGATGATGGAGACCTCCCTGCCGCAGAGTTTTTCAACAATTACCTGCAGGAGTTTTATGGCTTCAGCCTGCCGGTAAGCAAAATTGCTGTAAAAAATGCCATCCGTTTTTATACCAAAAAGTTTATCAAAGCTCCTGATAAGGATGGTTATTCATTTGAAGCAAATTCAACAGGTATCTCAATCAGTGGCGATACATATGCCGGAACGTTTTACGGTATGCAAACCCTGGTGCAGCTTTTACCGCTTAACAGATCCACTGTCTTGAAAATACCGGCAGTATCTGTTCAGGACGCTCCCCGTTTTAATTACCGTGGTATGCACCTGGATGTAGGCCGTCATTTTTTTCCGGTCAGCTTTGTAAAGAAGTATATCGATTATCTCGCTTTGCATAAGATGAATTATTTCCACTGGCACTTGACCGACGATCAGGGCTGGAGGATAGAAATAAAGAAATATCCAAGATTGACGACTGTTGGTGGATGGAGAAACGGTACCATCATTGGCCGTTATCCCGGTACTGGCAATGATGGGTTACGCTATGGAGGTTTTTATACCCAGGAAGAAATAAAAGAAGTAGTGGCTTATGCAGCACAACGTCATATTACCGTAGTGCCTGAGATTGAAATGCCGGGACATGCTTCTGCAGCAATAGCGGCTTATCCTGAATTGAGTTGCTTTCCTGATGTGCCGACGAAAAATTATTACCCGAAGGATTGCGCCTGGGCCGGCGACAGTACTGGCAAGCAGGTGCAGCAAACCTGGGGCGTTTTTGATGATGTGTTTTGTGCAGGAAAGGAAAATACATTTCAGTTTTTACAGGACGTGCTGGATGAGGTACTGCCCCTGTTCCCCTCCCGGATGGTGCATGTCGGCGGAGATGAATGCCCCAAAGCCAACTGGAAAAAATGCCCCCTTTGCCAACAACGGATGAAGGAAAACGGATTGAAAGATGAACATGAACTGCAAAGCTATTTTATCCAACGGATGGAAAAGTATCTTAACAGCAAAGGACGTAAACTGATTGGTTGGGATGAGATACTGGAAGGCGGCCTTGCACCCAATGCAGCCGTGATGAGCTGGCGCGGTGAGTCAGGTGGTATTGCTGCAGCAAAACAGCATCATGAAGTGGTGATGACGCCGACCGATTATGCTTACTTTGATTATTCACAGACCACCAATGAAGATTCAGTAACGATCGGTGGGTTCGTTAGCCTGGAAAAAGTATATAATTATAATCCGATCCCTGCTGCGCTTGATGCTGAGGAAGGAAAATATGTATTGGGAGCCCAGGCCAACCTGTGGACTGAATACATAACGAATCCCCGCAAAGTGGAATATATGATCTTCCCGCGGCTTACGGCCTTAAGTGAAGTATTATGGAGCGCTCCGCAAAAGAAGAACTGGAATGGTTTTGAAAAAAGAATGCAGGTGCAATTCAATCGATATAATTTGTGGAAGGCAAATTATAGCAGGGCCTTTTTTGATCTTCGCTCAAGCATCTTACCTGCTCCGGGTAATAAAGGTATTCTGTGGAAACTGGAGACCAAGCAATCTTCTGCACAGATCCGTTATAAAAAACATGCAGCAGGCGTTTCTTTTGTGCCTACATCTACAGAGGGCATGTTATATAAAACAGCCGTGCCCATCACTTCCTCAACGGCTATTACGGGATGGAGTGTAATGGATAAAATGGTAAAAGGCAATGGCATTTCACAGGAGTTCAGATTCAATAAGGCTACCGGCAAAAAAATAACCCTTTCCACTCAACCTGCCAGTAAATATGCCAGCGACGGTGCATTCACCCTGGTGAATGGTGTGCAGAATGAAAAAGGCATGTCAAGATCAAGAGAATTTCTTGGCTTTGAAGGAACAGACTGTGACGCCACTATCGATTTTGGACAGCTTACCAGCATCAATGAGATCATTGCTCATACGCTGGAGCAAAGAGGAAGCTGGATCTATTATCCACAAGGAATGGAAATATTTACATCTGCTGATGGAAAGCAATTCAATTCAATCGGATCAGTTAATGTGATAACTGATCCGAAAACATTGAAGCTCGAATTAACATCGCCTGTTAAAACGCGTTATTTACGCGTTTGGATAAAGAATAAAGGGATCATCCCAACTGGCTTGCCCGGAGCTGATCATAAGGCATGGCTGTTTGTAGATGAGATTGAAGTTCGGTAACAGATACCATAACTTAACTAAAAAACCCTCCTGCAAAAGGAGGGTTTTTTAGTTAAGTTATGGTAATTAGTAATAAGGTTTGTTTTCTGTTTAAGGTTTGTCCCACCAAACACGTCCTGACAACAGATCTCCACCCGGCACTGCATCATGAGCAGTTTTATAATTGGTCGGATTAGTATTTGCTTCAGTAAGCGGATAAGGGAAACGGCGTGGCACGGTACCATTGGTCACATTACCGGGATAAACAACCGGTGTCAATACAGGGTAGCCGCTTCTTCTCCAGTTGCTCCAGCCCTCATAAAAATCAAACATGGTAGCTGTGAGAGCGAAATACTGGGTATTGATCATATTTAATCCATCGGCAGCATTATAAGGATGCGCTGTGAGATAAGCATCAGCAGCACCATCGCTGATAGCAGCGGCAGCATCATAAGGCGCCATATAAGTGATGGCAGCTTTTACACCATTATTATAATAGGTGGAAGCAGCTCCGATACCACTTATTCCTCCTGGAAATCTTGCAGCAGCATCAGCCAGCAGCAATTCAGCTTCACCATAGGTAAAGATGAATGTTGGCGCATTCAGCTTATTGAGCAATCCGCTGGGCTTTGAATAAGCGCCCATACCCGTATAGCCTGGTGCTGAAGATATATCGCGCCCTGCTACACCGCTCAGATCATATCCATTCGGCATTCCTTTTTGATTGGCAGCAGTGCGGTCACCATTGGCCAGTTCTGCAATCACCGGCAGGCGCGGGTCATTATTGCTTTTCATGAAATCGATCAGCTTTTGCGACCATTTCACATAATCTGCTTCAGGCTGTCCCTGCAGTACCTGGAAGTTGCGGTTCACTGTAGGGCGGCCACCAGTTGCATCATGTACGAGATAAGCATTATCGTCATTGCTTTGCATGGTCTTTCCCAGTGTTTTCTGAATGGTTGCCTGTGCGGTTGCAGGATCTACTTTGGATAAGCGTGCCCCTGCACGGAGCATCAGTGAATAAGCCAGCTTTTTCCATTTCTCGATCTGGTCCGGTTTGCCATTGTAAAAAGCATCACCGGTTGGTTTGTCCGCAGCGGGATCAAGTGCAATTGCTGCTTCTTCATATTCTTTAATGATATCCTTGTAAATGATTTCCTGTTTATCATACGCCGGGAAATATACATTGCTGTAATAACCCAGCCCTGCAGCAGAATAAGGTACATCACCGTAAAGATCAGAGATACGTTGCAGGATCATCGCCCGCATGATCCGGGCGATCTGGTGAAGGTTCTTGTATTTGTCTTTACCCTTTGTTAGCTCCACCAGGTCAGCTACCGGTTTCACTTGTTCAGGATAAGCTACTATCCAGTAAGCAGCCGTGTAGTCAGCATTGAGCAGGTATTTATCGCCTGCCCAATAACCGACCACGGTTGATAACTGCTGCATTAATGTAGAGGCATAGATAAGGTTACCCCGCCATGTTTCATAGCTAAAGTCGAAGCTGCCTGTATAAGCCAACTGTGCTGTAGTGAGCAGGTAGTTAGGCTCAAAATTCCTGGGGTTATAAGCAGTAGGGTCTGTATTCAGTTCATCAAAGTTTTTTGTACACGCAGTGCACAAAACGATGGCGGCGGAAAACAAACCAAGCAGTTTTACAAATTTGTTTTTCATCCTTAATATTTTATTGGTTGTAACTGCGGGAGATTCTATTTCATCGTCCGGTAATAAAATTCCCGCAGCAGTATCGTTAAGTTCAGTTAGAATTTTACATTAAGGTTCACACCATAGCTTCTCACTGGTGGCACACCACCCAGTTCAAGTCCCTGTGTGTATCCTGAATAACTTGCTTCCGGATCTATATTGTCCGTCTTTTTCATCAGGATAAACAGGTTGCGTCCGACCAGGCTGATACTTGCTCCCTTGATCTTGTTGTTGAACCATTTTGCAGGCAGCGTATATCCCAGTGTGAACTGGCGGAACTTGATAAAGTCAGCATCATAAACAAACAGTTTGGATACATTGCCGGCCAGCTCTGTATAATAAGCCTGTGCAGTGGTTGCCGGTGCACTTGGATCAGGATTGAAATTATTTGCTTCCCTGCCTGGTAATGTCCCTTTATGCAGGCCAAAGAAATAACCATAGTAATCCGTTGCTGAAAATACTTTACCACCAAATTTTCCATCGATCAGGAAACCAAGCGTGAAATTCTTAAAGGAGAACTCATTGTTCCATCCCATAGTGTATTTGCTGTAAGCAGATCCCCATGGCTTCAGATCGCCTCTTGCAGGAACACCATTTGCTCCCAACACGATTTTTCCTGCTCCATCATACTGGTAATCGAATGCCATGATCTGGTTGGCCGGCATTCCTACAATATGACGGGTGAAGCCGACTCCTGTACGGGATATACCTGCTGCCAGTTCTGCCTGACCTTCAGTAAGTGCTACCACTTCATTGTTATTGATGGAACCATTGACCGAACTTGTCCATGACACGGCTGATCCTTTAGCGAAAGGTTTGCCGGTAATAAGAAACTCAAAACCTTTATTCCTTAACTCTCCGATGTTCAGGATCACACCTGTGTAACCGGAAGTATTGGATGCTGGTGATTCAAAGATCTCGTTCTTTGATTTTTTGTCGTACCAGGCTACATCCATGGTAAGCCTGCTGCCCCAGAAACCAAGCTCTGCTCCTATTTCAATTTCACTGGCACTGGAAGGACGCAGCTTGCTGTTAGGAATAGATGCGTTGGTGATATTTCCTAATGGAAGCCCATTCAGTTGTTGCGGGAATAAACCATAGTTCAGCAAGGTTTGATAAGGCTTGGTCGCCTGCCCTACGTTTGCCCAACCCAAACGCAGCTTACCATAGTTAAGCCAACTGGGTTTTACAAATTCTGTGAAAAGGAATGATGTATTCACGGAAGGATAGAATACATCCAGATCGCTGGATGGCGCCAATGTGGAGAACCAGTCATTGCGGCCTGATGCATTCAGGAAAAGAAATCCTTTGTAGTCCAGGTCCAGCGTGGCGTACACAGAATGTACCTCCTGGCGGAAATCAGTGTACCGGATGGTCTTGTTCTTTGCATTCAGGATCGTGTACACATAAGGCACTGCAAAATCAGTTCCTTCTTCGGTAGTTCCTTCGGAGCGGGCTTTCATCAGGTTGGCTCCTGCATTAGCGGTAAGGCTAAAGTCCTGGCTGATCCTGAATGTTTTCCCGGCAAGCACATCCACATTGAGTTCATATACACGATTGAAGATCTCTTTGATATTAAAAGGTGCCTGTGCATAATAACCTGCTCCATTGGGCACTACTCCTGTATACCTGTCGTCATAAAAATCACGACCTGCACGTGCCTGCACAAAAAAACCATTATCAAATGTATACCTGGCACTGCCTATGCTGATCAGCCTGTTGCGTGTGGTATTATTAATAAAGTTGTAGGCGGCAAACCAGGGATTGGTAGCATAGTTATTATTGGTGAACAATAATTCATCCCCATCAGGTTTTGTTCCGGGTTTAAGAGTGTTTATGTTCAGGCTTGTAGGAAGGAACATCGCCTGAAAATTGGCATTACCTGCACCATCTGCAAGAATAGGTCTGTTGTGCGCCTTATCTATTACATAGTTGGCTTTCACATCAACAGTAAGATGTTTGTTGATGGCGAAATTGGAAGAAAAATTAAAGTTATTCCTGTTCAACCCTGAGTTAGGGATCACTGCTGTGTTGTACAGGTTGCTCGCAGAAAAACGGACTGCACCACCTTCAAATGCTTTACCAAAGGAAACAGTGTTGGTGAGTGTGCTGCCGGTGCGGTAAAACCTCCCGATATTTCCTTGTTGTGCAGAATAAGGGCGGGATACTCCATCAAATTGAACCACATTGCTTCCATCCAGTTTGGCTCCCCAACTGGAATTACCAGCATCATAAGCTGCTGCCGCAGTACTTGGTTTAATACCGTTTGCGCCATTACCATATACATATTGCCAGTCGGTAACATCAATTACCTGGTCGGCAGTAAAATTGGAATTCAGCTCAAGCGTCCCTTTTCCGCTTCCGCTTTTGGTAGTAATAAGGATCACACCTGCTTTTGCTCTTGACCCGTACAGGGCCGAAGCAGCGGCACCTTTCAAAACAGAGATGCTTTCAATATCATCCGGGTTGATATTCTGGATACCGTCTCCATAATCCACGGAATTGTAATATTGCCCCTGGGTATTTTTCTGATCATTACCTTCTGCCAGTGCATTTGTCATCGGCACTCCATTGATCACATACAACGGCTGGTTATCGCCTGATAAACTGGATATGCCACGGATGATGACACTGGTGGAAGCACCAGGCCCGCCTGCAACGGAATTTACATTCACACCTGCTACTCTTCCTACCAGTGAGTTGGCGACATTGGTTTCCCTTGCCTGTGTGAGATCGCTTCCTTTTACTTCTGTTACGGAATAGCCAAGTGCTTTGCGTTCTTTTTTAATGCCCAATGCGGTTACTACCACTTCTGTGAGCTGTTGACTACCCGGAGTTAAAGCAATAGCGATTTTATTATCGGCCCCGATAGTGATGGCCTGCTCTGCAAAACCCACATAAGAGATCAGCAGCACATCTCCTCTTTTGGCATCGATACTGAACTCACCATTGACATTGGTGGTTGTTCCCCTGTTGGTGCCTTTGAGTGTGATGCTTACACCTGGTAAGGGTGCGCCTTTGTCGTCAGTGATCCTTCCTGTAACAGGATCGAAAGCATTTGTTTTTTGAGCAGACGGAAGGTCTTCTGTGAAATTCAGTTGCTGTAATTTGTCGTTGTTGATCCTCTCCTTGTCTTTTAAGATCACGAATGTGTTGTCGGATACTTTCGTGTATTTCAGTCCTGTGTTCTTTAATATTTCATCCAGGATCTTTTCTACAGGCAGGTTGGAGTCTTTTACGGGACTGACCAGTTTGCTGCCAAGGCTCTGTTCGGAGAAAAGGAAATAAGTGCCTTTCTTTTTATTAAGGTCTTTTAGTACGTTGAAGAGCGTTTTCTTTTCATTGGATTCTTCCGGCCTTTGTTGCTGCGGATATTGTTCCAGGGTTTTTCTGCTGTTGGCAGCATAAATAATCCCGTTTTGTTGCGCAGAACCGTCCAGGCAGGACAATAATTGGGCGCTCATCAAACACCCCAGGAGTCTATAAAAGGGTTTTGAATGTCTCATTGTTGCAGTTTTAATATTAGCAATACTTGCAATCGTTTCCCTTGATCCGAAACCAGCTAATCCGCGCCATCAGCTGATCCACATGATCATATCAGGGCATTGAAATCAAAATCTCGGTGTCCTTCCGGGCGATCTTGAACTCATTGGTTGCTTCTATGGAACGTAGTAATATGTCAAGGTTATCGTTCGGCATCATTCCATTCAGTGTTTTTCCATTCAGTAAAGTGTCTGTAATGATCACTTTCACTCCGTAGTGTTCCTGGATCATGCGTGCAGCTTCGGTGATCGGTGTGTTATCGAAAATGATCCTGTTATCTTTCCAGGCCAGTATGCTTTCTTCATTTGCCTTTTTCTTTTCCAGGCTATTATGATCGATCTGTACAAAATCACCGGGCACCATTTTGGTCTCTTCTCCTGAAGCTGTGCGGATGGTAACGCTTCCTTCAGTCAGCAATACACTGGTCTTGTTATCTCTCGTCCATACATTGAACTGAGTGCCTGTAACAATTACATCGAGCTCATTGGTGTGCACCACGAAACGGTTTTTATGTGGTGTTTTCTTTACATGAAAAAATGCTTCACCACTTTTCAGCCATACTTCACGGTCATTGCCTTCTTTCCAGTTTTTTCCAAGGGTGGCACAACTGTTTGCGTTCAGCATCATAATGGAGCCATCAGGTAACTGATGGGTAGATATCTGTCCATAAGCAGTTCCCAGTGATGGATCACGTTGGGTATATTTCCAGATGGAGAAACCTGCTACCAGTAGTAACACTGCGGCGGCAACGCTCATCCAGCGCTTAAGGCGTTGACGTTTTATTGATATTACCGGTGTTGCACCCTGTTCTTCTTTATCAAGCCTTTCCGTTAATCGCTGGTATGCTTTGGCGGTCTCTTCCTTTGTCACTGACAGCTCTTTTGCTTTAATATCATTCATCAAAGCAATAGCCTGCTGCACAAGTGGCGCCTGGTCCGGGTTTGCTGCCAGCCACTTTTCCCAGTCTGTATCGGGCTGCCCCGCGAACCATGCCTGAAAATCCTCGTCACCTATCACTTCTTCCACCTGTTGAAAATTCTTGATCATTATGTTGGTTTTTGTATTCATTAATGTCCGGGTGCCCGGATAATTAGATTTGTAATGATGTTTTTTAATTTTTTTTTACCCCTGACCTGAAAAAACAACTACCTTAAAAATGATATTTAAACCTATTTTGCAGAAAATCTATCTGAGCACGATTGCGAACTGAACATCCGCATATTATACTTTGGCACTTGCTAAAGAATGGCAATCGCGATGCCCTTGGTGAGCTTTTTTCAGCATACTACCCTTTGCTACTAAGATACGGAAGTAAGATTTGCGGAGACAGGGGACTGCTTGAAGATTGCATACAGGACCTTTTTGCTGAGATATGGCAAAGCCGGTCAAAGCCGGATATCCAGTCAGTGCAGGCTTATTTATTAAAGGCACTGAAGTATAAAATATATAAGAAGCAACGCCCGCCCATTATCAAACACATTTCCACCGATCAACCTGATGAAATGCTTTTTGAAGTAAGCCATGATAACTTCATGATAGAACAACAGGAAGATCTTGCTAAAAAACAACGCATCATCGATGCCCTCCAGGGGCTTTCCAACCGTCAGCGGGAGATCATTTACCTGAAAGTGTACCAGGAGCTTTCTTATGAAGAGATCAGTGAGATCATGAACATCAATTACCAGGTAGCCAGAAACCTGATGAGCCAGGCGGTCAAGGCACTCAAAAAATCTTTGTTAAGTTTTGTAGGATGGATATTGTAGACCAGTGGCAGCTTACGTAATCGTTTGCGGGTTTATGCGGGTGCCCGCTACTCCCGCAATTATATTTTCCCACCGGGACGACCAAGATCACACAGAAAAATTTTAAAGGCACCTATTAATTTAATCATAAGCTATTGAGTAAGGAATACAGTACGTCAGTCATCCTTTGTGATCTTTGTCGTCCCGGTGGGAAAATATTCAAACTGAGCTTCAATACAGGGAATGAATAGTTACATTTTAATATCTTTGAGCACTCATTTTAGACAGGAAAATTACCCTTATGGCAAAAAAAATAGTTGCGATAGATCTTTCTGATAGTTTCGAGAAAATACCCGTTAAAATATTCCCCGATCCAAAGCTGGGCTCATTGGCAGTGGCCAGGGAAATAGCCGCATTGATCAGGACAAAGCAGGAGCAGAAACAATCCTGCGTATTAGGACTGGCAACTGGTTCCACTCCAAAAACACTTTATGCAGAACTGGTAAGAATGCATAAAGAGGAAGGATTGAGTTTTAAAAACGTGATTACGTTCAACCTCGACGAATATTATCCTATTGAAACAGATGCTTTGCAAAGCTACAACCGCTTTATGAAGACCAACCTGTTTGATCATGTGGATATCAAGCCTGAGAATATTCATATTCCAAATGGTGAGATCAGAAAAGAAGAGATCAAAGCTCATTGCCTGCAATACGAGAAAAAAATTGAAGCTGCAGGTGGGATCGATCTGCAGATACTCGGCATAGGAAATAATGGCCATATAGGATTCAATGAGCCTGGTTCCGGTATTTATTCACGTACAAGGTTGATCACACTGGATAATTCTACCCGGATAGCCAATTCTTATGAGTTTGCGAATATTTCACAGGTTCCCAGATTGGCCATTACTATGGGTATTGGCACCATATTAAAAGCGAAAAAGATCATTCTCCTGGCCTGGGGAGCAGCCAAAGCTCCGGTGATCAAGAAAGCTGTTGAAGAGGATGATACAGAACATGTACCTGCGTCTCTCCTGCAGAATCATGATGATGTGACTTTTTATGTGGATGAAGCTGCTGCTGCCGAACTGACCAGGAAGAAGACCCCGTGGCTTACGGGCGACTGCGAATGGACACCTCTTATGATCAAAAAAGCGGTGACCAATATGGCGCTGAAACTGAAAAAACCGGTTTTAAGTCTTACCAACAGTGATTATAATGAATTTGGTCTAAGTGATCTCCTGGTCGAAAAAGGAGACGCTTATGAGATCAATCTCCAGGTATATTATATGTTACGGGATTCTATTACAGGCTGGCCGGGTGGTAAACCCGATGCTGTGATCCCTGCACATCCTGAGAGATCCAAACCCTACCCAAAGAGAGTGATCATTTTTTCCCCTCACCCTGATGATGATATTATCAGTATGGGCGGCACTTTCCAGCGCTTGCACGATCAGGGTCATGATGTGCATGTAGGTTATCAGACATCCGGCAATATTGCGGTGACGGATGAATTTGTGACCCGCTTCCTCGATTTTGCTGTAGGGTTTGAAGAGATCGTTGGTATTGATACCCGCACTTCCGGGCAGATCCTGAATGATGCCCGCAAATTTATTGCTACCAAGAAATCCAACCAGGTGGATACGCCAACCATCCGCAGCATCAAAGGCCTGATCCGCCGCTGCGAGGCAAAAGCCACCTGCCGCTATGTAGGCATACCGGATGAGAATATTCACTTTATGAACCTGCCGTTCTATGAAACAGGTACCATAGAAAAAAATCCGATGGGCGAGGAAGATATCGCCATTACCATGGAATTGCTTCGGAAGGTAAAACCACACCAGGTATATTGTGCCGGTGATTTTGCCGATCCGCATGGCACCCACCTGGTTTGCTTTAATATTGTGCTGGAATCCCTGAAGCGGATCAAAGCGGCAGGCGATGAATGGATAAAAGACTGCTGGCTATGGTTGTATAAAGGTGCATGGCAGGAATGGAACATTGAAGAGATCGAAATGGCGATCCCGATGAGCCCTGACCAGGTAGTAAGCAAGCGTTTTGGCATTTTTATCCATCAATCCCAAAAGGATATGGTACCCTTCCAGGGAAGCGATTCCCGCGAATTCTGGCAGCGTGCTGAAGCGAGAAATGCAGCTACTGCAAAAATCTATGCTGATCTGGGATTAACGCATTACGCGGCAATGGAAGCTTTTGTGAGGTGGCTGTACTAGTCGGGAGTCTTTAGTCTGAAGTCGATAGGCAAGGCACTAAGAGAAATCGTTTTTTTTATATAATTTGGCTGAAAATACACCACTATGGCTTTATTTAAATCAAGCAATCCAACCCTACAGGAAAAATCGTATGAAGGCACTATTTTTCAGGGTATTAGCACCGGACAGGAAATGACGATCAAAGGGACCCTGAATAAGCTGGGTTTCCTGTTATTGATGATGTCTGGTTCCACTATTTTCTCCTGGAGTCAGTTCAACAAGGGAAGCGACCCCATGCCAATGTTGCTGATCGGCGTATTTGGCGGATTGGCCCTGGCACTCGTAATGGTATTCAAAAAACAATGGTCTCCTTATATCGCCCCTGCTTATGCTATCATGGAAGGCTTTTTTGTAGGCACCGTTTCTGCGATATACGATTATAAGTTACCCGGATTGCCAATGCAGGCTGTAGCGCTCACATTGCTGGTAACACTGGTAATGTTCCTGATCTATCGCTACCGCGTCATTAAAGTGACCGGCAGGTTCCGTATGATCGTAGTGATCGCCACTGCAGCACTGGGCCTGTTCTATCTTGTTCAATGGATCACCTATCTCGCTATGGGATCTCCGATAGGCTCTTTTACGAATGCTGCTACCCCACTCGGAATCGGCTTTTCCGTTTTAGTGGTTGGCCTTGCTTCACTTAACCTGCTGCTCAATTTCGATACAATCGAAAAAGGCGTGGAAATGAAAGCAGCCAAATACATGGAATGGTACAGTGCATTTGGTTTACTGGTTACATTGGTATGGTTGTACCTGGAAATATTGCGTTTGCTGTCTAAACTGAACAGGAACTAACAGACTAATATATTTAATAAATAAGAGAGCCTATCTGTATAAACAGATAGGCTCTCTTATTTTATCAGGGAGTTGTAATTAAAACGACCCCTTCCCGTCTTCCCGCCTTACCGGTAAAAACTTACCGGTAAGGCGCGAAGACGGGAAGGATGTACTATTGTTGTCCGTGTCCTCCTGCTTCTGTTCCCGTTTTG
>JBQCHL010000006.1:0-354671 GCA_051954695.1 Chitinophagaceae bacterium | reverse complement strand
CACTCCTCTTTCATATCCTCCCACCAGCACCGGTTTACCTTTGAGGGAGGGATTGTTGAGGATCTCTACCGACACAAAAAAGGAATCGAGGTCAAAATGGGCAATATAGCGTTTGGGCTCCTGCAAGAGGGCAAAGTTAGTTAACTTATGTGGTCGGTGTGGCTTCGGTTAATGCCAGGTCAACGAACACTGCCCAACGAAATTCTATTTTAAGATAACTAACAAAGGTTACAACTTCCTGAGTATATTTGGTTTATGGAATGGGAATGGCTAAAAACCGGTATCGGACCACTCAAAGACCTCCTGACTTTCCTGAACAAGGAAAGCAAGACCAATGATGTATTAAAGAAGCAGGTGATCCGTGAACTGCGGAATAATCTGAACATTTTTCACAATGGCTTTCTGAACAATGTGAAGCCCGATGTGCTGGTGGAAATGCTGAGCAATGAAGCCGTGAAGGAAGCGATCAAAAACAATTTCCGTTTCAGGAAACTGAAGCCGGGAAATATAGAACCATACCATGTATATGACGATCGTAATAAAAAATATATCGGGTGGGATGCAGAAAAACTGATGGATAAGATCGACGAGAAAATAGAAGAACTGCGGAACATCAAAAAGATGAATAACAATAGCTTCGAGAGTGTGAGGAATAATGTTTCCCTGATGCTGAGCAATCTTTATTACCGGATGAAACTACTGGCTGATTTTATACGATCTGATGTTAAGTAAACGACTTACATGCCTCTTCAACAATTACAACAATTTGTTTCCCTTATATATCCTCTTAAAGAAAAGGAATGGAATGCTTTTGCAGCCATCTGGTCGCCATTGGAATGCAAACGTAAGACCATACTGACCGCTGCAGGTGAAACAGAAAGGCATCTCTATTTTGTTTTGGAAGGCGTGCAAAGGGCATTCTATATTGGCGATGATAATAAAGAAGCAACGCTTGTGTTTACTTATCCGCCTTCTTTTGCCGGTGTGGCTGATTCTTTTCTTACACAAACACCATCCCATTATTTTTTTGAAACGCTTACAGCGAGCCGTTTTCTCCGTACCAGTTACCGTCAGGCAGAGGAGCTGATGCAGCAATACCCGAACATACAAAGAATGGTGCTCAACGTAACTGCTTTGGCATTAAAAGGCGTGTTGGTGCGGCAGGCCGAACTTCAATGCTTTAGTGCAGAGGAAAAATTCAGGACCCTGCTCAAACGAAGCCCGCACGTGCTTCAGATCATTCCGCATAAATACCTGGCTTCTTACTTAGGAATTGATCCGGCCACTTTCAGCAAGCTCTTAGGAAGTAAAAAGATCTGATTTTCTAAAATCTTGATATTTCCCAAGATTTTCCCGTACCCGCCTTTCTAGCTTTGTTCTAAATTTAAAAACATGAAATCTTTTGATAGTCTTTCATTGCTGGAGCAACTACAGGCAGATACCAGGCAGTTGATCGCCGCTGCTACATTTTTAAAGAATGAAGATCCCGGTATTTTACTGGAGCAGCCCGGCGCCGGCAGATGGAGCGTGATACAGGTACTGGAACACCTGAACAGTTACGGTGTATATTACTTACCGGCATTAAAAAAAGGCCTGATGAATGGTGACGCTAACATGAAAGTTTTCCGTTCGGGCTGGCTGGGAAATTATTTTACGCAGCTTATGCAACCCAAAGAAGGCAGGGTAAAAAATAAAATGAAAGCGCCGAAAGGCCATCGCCCGGCTTTTCATGTGGATGCACAACCAGTGATAGAAACATTTTTGCAACAGCAGCATCAGTTGCTGGAATTACTGGAACTGGCCAAGCAAAAAAATATAGGCATACGCATACCTACTTCATTAACAAAACTGGTCCGTTTAAAAGCAGGAGATACTTTCCGTTTCTTTATTGCACATGAACAAAGGCATTTTGTGCAGATAGAGAATACTTTGGCAGAAGTGCGCAATGCTACAGGTAAATTTCAAGTAGCCCATCAGGCAGGCTAACGCTGACCTGCTTTTTCTTATGATCGATCTTTTGAATGGTTTGCTCATTGAGCGGGATCAACACTTCTTTCTGATTGATCTCAAGGCGGCATAATAACTGGTGAGGTTGTTCTATCACTTCCAGTATTTCGCTCAGCGGTTCATTGTCATTTATTACGGTATATCCGAGAATGCTGGCTGGCGCTGATTTGGCGGCCAGCTTTTTAAAATCGGGTTCGGGTATCCATATCTCTTTTTGTGTAAGTTTCATGGCTGCCTCGCGGGTATCAACACCTTCCAGTTTCAGGTACACCTCCTCTTCTGTTTTTATTTTAGTGGTTTCAATGAACCATGGAATAAAGGATTGTTTTTTCTCTTCTATAAAGATTGCCTGCAAACCTTTCAGGGATGTTTTCTTCCCGAGTGTATGTTTCAGTACAAGTTCACCTTTCAATCCGAAAACAGCGACGAGTTTTCCTATTTTGTAATATTCAGCCATTAAGGTTTAAAAGTTTAAAGGTTTAAAAGTTTAAGATTGGGCTGTCTGGGTTTTAAACTTTTAAACCTTAAATTATTAAACTGTTTAGTAAGTTCCATTAAAAGAAAAAGGCGACATCATAAATGTCGCCTCATGAACTTTCAGGATCGGATTTCTTCCCCGGTTTAATAGGGAATCAATATTTATCCTTCACTTCCGCTGCCTTCAGCCCTTTTTTCAGGTCTGCGACCTGGCATTGGGCGACGGCTTCTTCTTTGGCGGGAAGCTTCTTCCTGGCGTTTTTTCACCTGGGCGTCATGTTCTGCGCTCCATTTAGTGAATTTTTCCATAGCAGTAGCGTCATCAAACAGACCCAGCTTCACACCTCTTAACAGGTGTTTCAGGTACAATACGCCTTTAAAGCTCAGGATACGGCGAACGGTGTCTGTAGGAGTAGCACCTTTGCTCAGCCATTCGAGCGCTTTCTGACGGTCCAGTTGAATCGTAGCCGGAACAGTCAGGGGATTGTAAGTACCTAATTTTTGGATGAATTTACCATCACGCGGGCTGCGTGAGTCTGCCACTACGATGAAGTAGAAGGGTCTTTTCTTAGACCCGTGGCGTTGCAGTCGGATTTTTGCTGACATTAAATAGACATTTAACAGCGTTAAACAATAATTGTTAAAAAAACCGGTAGATACCGGAGGGCGAAGGTAGTAAACTGGCGTGGAAATGCCAAATTGAGTCTGTCCCGAGTCTGGAGTCTTTAATCGGCAGCCGATAGTCCAGACTCTCTGAATAGTCAATCATCTTTACAAAATCGAAAAGACTGTATAATCTTTTTTAATGTTCGGACTATCGACTGTGGCCTATTGACTCCCGACTTATGCGTCGCGTCAGCGACGCATACCGGGCATCATCTTTCCAAACATGTTCATCTTGTTCATTCCCTTCATCATATCGCGCATCTGATCGAATTGCTTCATGAAGGCATTTACTTCGCTGAGGTCTTTGCCGGCGCCTTTGGCAATGCGTTTGCGGCGGCTGGCGTCTATCAGGTCAGGGTTGCTTCTTTCTTCGGGGGTCATGGAGTTGATCATGGCTTCTATGCCTTTGAAAGAGTCGTCGTTCACATCCAGATCTTTGATCTTGCTGCCCACGCCCGGGATCATTCCCAGGAGATCTTTCATATTGCCCATTTTCTTGATCTGTTCCAACTGCATCTTGAAATCGGCAAAGTCGAATTTATTCTTGCGGATCTTGCTTTCCAGCTTTTTTGCCTGCTCCTCATTGAATTGTTCCTGTGCTTTTTCCACAAGGCTGGTGATATCACCCATGCCAAGGATACGCTGGGCCATCCGCTCGGGATAGAAAACATCCAGCGTCTCCATTTTTTCGCCGCTGCTGACGAATTTGATGGGTTTGTTTACCGTGTACTTGATGGAAAGGGCAGCACCACCACGGGTATCACCATCGAGTTTGGTGAGCACCACACCACTGAAATCCAGGCGGTCATTAAAGGCTTTGGCGGTGTTCACGGCATCCTGGCCGGTCATGCTGTCTACTACAAACAGTATCTCCTGTGGATTGACGGCGTTGCGGATATTCGCTACTTCCGTCATCATCGCTTCGTCAACGGCAAGACGGCCTGCTGTATCTATGATCAGTACATTCTTGTTCTTGCTTTTTGCCTCTTTCACGGCATTTTGTGCAATGGCTACTGCGTCTTTATTCTCTGGTTCGATATGCACATCCACGCCGATCTGCTCACCAAGCACTCTCAATTGTTCCATCGCCGCAGGGCGATAAATATCTGCCGCCACCAGCATGGGGGAAAAGCCTTTTTTGCTTTTCAGGTAATTAGCTAGTTTGCCGCTGAAAGTGGTTTTACCACTACCCTGGAGGCCGGCGATCAGGATAACGGCGGGGTTGCCCTTGGCATTAAAGCCGGCTTCAGACCCACCCATCAATTCGGTAAGCTCATCCTTCACGATCTTGGTCATCAACTGGCCGGGGCTGATGGCGTTGATCACTTTTTCGCCCATGGCCTTGTCCTTGATCTTATCGGTAAATTCCTTGGCAATCTTATAGTTAACGTCGGCATCCACCAGTGCACGGCGGATATCCTTTACGGTAGAAGCGATATTGATCTCAGTGATCCTTCCCTGGCCTTTAAGGTTTTTAAAGGCACTCTCCAGTTTTTCCTGTAAGCTGTTGAACATAGTCTGTCAAAATAAGGCTGCAAAATTAAGGTTTTTGGTTGGCGTAGAAGTATCGGGAATAGTTCATCTTTAGCAATCAGGGTTTCCCACAAAGACCACAAAGAAATATTTTGTCTATACCGGTAAAGTCATAAAGTGAAAAAGACACCATAGTAGCAATTCTTTGTGGTCTTCGTCGTCTTTGTGGGAAAGAACTCAAACAGAGTCAATACTATAACAATAAAAGGCTTCAAACATTCAAGGGGGGGGCGTTGAATAGCAACGCTTGGCCTTTAAATTTTTGAAACCTTTAATAAAATCGCCGGAGCGGGAAATAGTGTAAAGTTTATTTCATTAGCCTAAGTAGGTTCTTAACAGTTTACAACGGTTAGTGGTCCTCAGTTTAGTAATGGCTTTATCCTTTATCTGGCGAACCCTTTCGCGGGTGAGATTGAATTTTTCACCGATATCTTCCAGGCTCATAGGGTGGTCAACGCCGATGCCGAAGAAATAGCAGATCACTTCTTTCTGCCTTTCGGTCAGGGTTTTCAGTGAGCGGTCGATTTCGGTTTTCAATGATTCATTGTGGTCCAGGTCGCCGTCTGTTTTTTCTGCATTGGGATTTTCCAGTACATCGATCAGGGTGCTGTCTTCCCCTTCAGAAAGCGGCGTATCCATGCTTACATGCCGGGCTGAGATACCCAGTGTGGCCGACACTTCGTCCAGGTCCATCTGCAGCATTTCTGCGAGTTCTTCTGCGGAAGGCTCCCTTTCAAACTGTTGTTCCAGTGTGGAATAGGCTTTCTGGATCCGGTTGGTAAGCCCTACTTTATTAAGTGGCAGCCTTACAATACGGGATTGTTCGGCCAGGGCCTGCAAGATGCTTTGGCGGATCCACCATACGGCATAAGAAATGAACTTAAACCCCCTGGTTTCATCAAAACGCTGGGCTGCTTTGATAAGGCCTACATTACCTTCATTGATCAGGTCTGGTAAGGATAGTCCCTGGTTCTGATACTGTTTTGCAACGGAAACGACGAAACGAAGATTGGCTTTGGTCAGGCGGTCGAGGGAGCGTTGATCTCCTTGTCTGATCAAAGAAGCGAGTCGTACTTCTTCTTCAGGGGTGATCAGTTCTACTTTGCCAATTTCCTGGAGATATTTTTCCAGGCTTTGAGATTCACGATTCGTAATTGACTTCGTGATCTTCAATTGACGCATACTCATAGGTGTTGGTATTTAGATGGTTATTTTAAGGATTATGCGAATTCTGGTTTTGGTTTGGTTAGCCTTATAAAACACCCATCACGGTCTTTCATTTCTGCACAAGGAATTGGATATTAGGGCAATTTAAGGTTTACCTTAATATATGCCAAATAAATCTTTAGAATATCTTAACGTTTTTCTATATGTTTTTATTTTATGGCGTATTGCTGTTTTCGTGAACCCGGAAAAATAAACAGCAAATAATTTTGCGAGGCCGATTTATTTTTTATTATTGCAGCCCTGAGTGATTTAATCAACTGACGATGAGTAAGCAATTATATACGCTGGAATTTCCCGTAAGGTGTTCGCCTTCTATATTATATGAGTTCTTATCTACCCCGGCCGGTTTAGGAGAATGGTTTGCAGACAAAGTGGATGAAAGAGATAATGTCTTTTACTTTGGATGGAATGGTTCTTTTGATAAAGCAGAAGTAGTGGAAAGCGAGGAAGATCGCTTTATCCGCTTCCGTTGGCTGGAAGGACCCAAGAACGAATATTTTGAATTTGGTATCGAGAAATCAGAGATCACCAATCAAACCATTCTTGTGGTAAAAGATTTTGCCGAGAAAAAAGACATCAAGGACCAGAGCTTGCTGTGGGACCACCAGGTGAAAGATCTGTTTCACCGGTTGGGTAACTGATATTGGTTTAGTGTTTACGATTAAACTTTTTAATCCTTAAACATTCTCCAGTTTACCTATCAGCAAACGATAAGCATCCAGTAATCTTTCTTCAATGGTATCCCAATCATCAAGGGATATTTTTTTTGCCAGCTTTATAAAGGGATGTGATTGTAAATGCCGGGTGAATTGAACAATATCCAATTCACGCAGGGATTTATAATTCTCTTCTCCAAAATGATGGTCCCACTGGGAAGAGTTGTGGCTGATATAAAAATCTTCGCTTTGTAATTGATCAAATGCAGTTATCAGCAAAGGCATATACCTTTCTTTATAAATGCCGGACAACTGCAGGGTGCAACTGAAGAAATGTCCCCACCAGAACATGGTGCGTACGGCAAATATGTTTTCCTTTTCAAAATAACGTGGCTGATCAAGCACCAGGTAAGGAAGCCCAAGATAGTTTTCACCCCTGGAGATCTTGGCGGAGATCGTCAGCGCTTCCGGAGGGAGAAAACGGCCGGCTTGCTGCAACAACTCCTGCTGACGCTGCTGTAAAACTCCCAGTGATCCCTTTATTTTTTCCAGGATGCCATTCTTTGTTAAAAGCCATTCATAATTGGTGACCAATTGCTGCTCAAACGGCGAAAGCTGTATTTTTGAGGAATCATTCATTCATCAAAAATAATCATTCACCCCACCAGGGATTCCGCCGATGTTCAAAAAACTGGATAAGCTGATCATTAAAGCCTTTATCGGCCCTTTCATTGCTACATTCTTCATCACATTGCTGGTGCTGGTGATGCAGTTTTTCTGGCTGTACATCGATGATTTTGTAGGAAAGGGATTGGGCGTGGATGTAGTACTGAAATTTATCTGGTATCAAAGCGCTGTGCTGGTGCCGCTGGCCCTGCCGCTGGCTGTATTGCTTTCTTCACTAATGACGTTTGGCAACCTGGGAGAAAGTTTTGAACTGGTCGCCATCAAATCAGCAGGTATATCGCTGCTGCGGTTTATGCGGCCATTGTTTATCATTTCCATTTTTATCAGCGGCATTGCTTTTCTGTTTTCCAATTATATCATCCCCGTAGCTTTCCTGAAATCAAGGACCATGCTTTCCGATATCGTATGGGCCAAACCGGCTTTCGATCTGAAAGAAGGCGTTTTCTATGACCGTCTCAATGGGTTTGCCATCAAGATCGGTGAAAAGGAAAAGAACGATAGTATTATCCGTGATGTGATCGTATACGAACAGCAGCAAAATGGCCAGCAGGATAATTTCATCATCGCAAAAAGCGGTGTAATGCGTGTATCACCCAACAAGCGCTATCTTGAATTCAATCTAAAAGACGGCTGGCGCTACCAGGAAAAAGGAAATGCGACAGGCTCTGCAAAGACCGATTATATCAGGCTCGGATTTAAAGAATATAATAAGCAGTTTGATATGAGCGCCCTGCAGATCAACTGGACTTCCGACACTGCCAATAAGAACAACGAAAAGTTCTATAGCATGCGGCAGTTGAACAAAGCGATCGATTCATTGAAAAAAGATAACCAACAGGTCCGCAACAGTCTTGAAAAAGGCTTGTATGCTACTTTTCTTTTTAATAAATATCTCGACAGCACCACTCAGAAGAAAGCAAAAGAAGACAGTCTTTTTATACAGGCCAAAACAATGGACCAGCTATTGCCCGATTCGGCACGTATCAATGTTGGCCACCAGGCTGTTGGCGAAGCAGCATCCATGAGTTCTTCGCTTGCAGCGGCAGATACGAATATGCAGGAGCGGGAAAAACAATACAGGAAGCATGAAATTGAATGGCACAGGAAGATCGTTCTTTCGGTTTCCTGCCTTGTATTGTTCCTGATCGGCGCGCCGCTGGGTTCCATCATCCGCAAAGGAGGATTGGGCACGCCATTGATCGCTGCCATCAGTTTCTTCATGGTCTTTTATTTTTCCACTACTGTAGGAGAAAAATTCGCAAAGGAAGGAAGCTGGAATACATTTTCAGGAATGTGGCTGGCTATTTTTGTACTGGTACCGGTCGGCCTGTTCCTGACATATAAAGCCATGCGCGATTCACAATTGTTCAATAAGGAAGCATATTACAGGCTTTTCAAAATGATCGGAGGCTTTTTCCGGGGCCTGGCTCGTTCCAACTAAAAAATAATTCAAATGCAAAACAATTCCACTACACGGCGGGCCTTCTTATCAGAGTCTGCCAAAACTGTGCTGGCCGTGGGTGCCGGTATGGTAGCTACAGGTTCTCTACTGCAATCCTGCGGGATCTTTAAAAAAGGACAGGGTTCAAATATGCATACAGATTTTTCGCAAACAGAATTGCCGTATGCCTACAATGGCCTGGAAAGGGCAATTGATGCGCAAACAATGGAGATACATTATACCAAACATGCAGCCGCTTACGCAACCAATCTTCGCGAAGCAGCAGTGGCTGAAGGTGTGGACATGAAAAAGCCACTGGAAGACGTGTTGGAAAAAATATCCAAATACTCCGCCAAAATGAGGAACAATGCCGGTGGGCATTATAATCATGAACTGTTCTGGAAAAGCCTTTCGCCCGATGGTGGTGGTAAACCTCAGGGAACCCTTTTAAAAGCGATCGAACAAAGCTTTAATTCATTCGATAGTTTTAAAACACAGATGGCTGATGCAGGAAAAAACCGTTTTGGCAGTGGCTGGGCCTGGTTGTATGTGGATAAGGATAAAAAACTGCTGATCGGTTCAACGCCCAACCAGGATAATCCCCTGATGAACCTCAGTGATGTCAAAGGCTTCCCGCTGCTGGGGCTTGATGTATGGGAGCATGCTTATTACCTGCGTTATCAAAACAGGAGAGCTGACTATATCAATGCCTGGTGGAGCGTGGTGAACTGGAAATATGTGCAACAGCGTCTTGACTCGCAGGTATGATAGCCCACCAGGTATGTATGTTGCCCGCAAAGAATGATTAAGATAGACGGAAAAAATTATAATCTCCCGCAAAGACACAAAGAATAAATCTTTGGGTTTCTTGCTTGTATTATTTCTTTGTGCTCTTTGTGTCTTTGTGGGAGACGAGTCCAAAACTTAATTATACTTTTACGCCTTGGAAACAGCCAATCAAAATCTCCGTGTGCAGAAATGGGTGGCCGGTATCTCCGTGATACTGCTGGCCGTAAAATTCATTGCCTATTTCTCCACGCTTTCTGTTTCGATACTCACCGATGCACTGGAAAGCATAGTGAATGTAGCAGCCGGATTTATTGGGCTTTACAGCCTGTATGTAGCGGCCAAGCCCCGTGACAGTGATCATCCGTATGGCCATGGCAAAGCTGAGTTCCTGTCAGCCGCAGTAGAAGGTACGCTGGTCGGTATTGCAGGACTGATCATTTTATATAAAGCCATTCTCAGTCTTATCCACCCTGTTGAATTGAAGAAGATAGATATGGGCATCTGGCTGGTTGCAGCCACTGCTTTGATCAACTACCTGGTGGGTATTTATTGTGAGCGGATAGGTAAGAAAAATGATTCAATGGCACTGCAGGCGAGTGGTAAGCATTTGCAAAGTGATACCTTATCAACGCTGGGGATCATTGCAGGCCTGGTGCTTTTATACTTCACCGGCTGGAACTGGATAGATGGGGTGGTGGCGATCCTCTTTGGCGGCTTTATCATTTTTATGGGCTATCGCATACTGCGGAGCTCTATTGCAGGTATCATGGATGAAGCCGATAAGAAATTGCTGTCGCGGCTGGTGGAATTGCTGAATGCCAACCGGCGCACCAACTGGATCGATATCCATAATCTTCGCGTTATTAAATATGGCAGCATTTTACATATTGATTGCCACCTCACTGTGCCCTGGTACCTGAATGTTCATGAAGCTCACCGGGAAATTGATGCATTGACAGAACTGGTGAGAAAGGAATTTGGCCAGAGTGTCGAATTTTTTGTGCATTCAGACGGCTGCCTGCCTTTTTCCTGCCCTATCTGCGATAAAATGGAATGTACCGTGCGAAAGCATAATTTTGAAAAAAAGATCAGGTGGACGCTGGATAATATCCTGAAAAACGAAAAGCACAACCTGGGATCACAGGAAGAATAAAGAATTAAAAGTCTAAAATTTAATACCTTATAGAGCAATGAAGACAATAACAAAATGGATCAAAGATGAGGAGTTTGAAAGTGAGCATGAAGGAAACCGGATAAAAGTGGATGGAAATAAAAAGAATGGTCATGGCCCCAAAGCCTTATTATTGTCAGGCCTGGCAGGATGCTCAGGTATTGATGTAACAGGGATTTTACGTAAAATGAAAGTGGAGTTCTCTGATCTTTCCATTGAAGTGGAAGCCGATCAAACCGAAGAGAACCCTAAAGTGTTTAAAGATATACAGATCACTTACCGCCTTAAAACCGCTGCGGAAAACCTGGAGAAAGTAAAAAAAGCGATCGATCTGTCGCTTGATAAATATTGCGGCGTATCGGCCATGTTAAAGAAAAATTCGGCAATTGGCTATACCGTACAAATTTTGAACTAAGATTATGCTTTCAAAAAAATCACAGTACGCATTTAAGGCATTGGGTTATCTCACGGAGAAATATACGGAAGGACCTATCCTGATCTCCGAGATCGCAAAAAAGAAAAAGATCCCATTGAAATTCCTGGAAAATATCCTGCTGGAATTAAAGAAAGCGGATATCCTGGACAGTAAGAAAGGAAAAGGAGGCGGGTATTTTTTAAAGAAAAGCCCTGAAAAAGTGAAAGTGGCTACCATTATCCGTCTTGTGAATGGCCCCATCTCGATGATCCCCTGTGTGAGCCTGTATTTTTATGAGCGATGTAAGAATTGCAATGAAAAGCATTGTGGCCTGCATGAAATGATGACTGAAGTACGCGATGCCACACTGAATATTGTTGAGAACAGGACTCTTGTAGACCTGGTTGATTACTGACCTCCACCCTTGTAAATTCTACCCGCCGCACGTAGATTACGACATGTCTGATCTAACATCCGTTAGCCCATAATGACCTATTAACGAAAAATTAGTCCACAAAATTTGTGGAGTATTCATTTACCCTTATTTTTGTTAACCATTTAAAATTTGTTTTATGTCATTACGTTTAGGGGACGCTGCACCCAACTTTAAAGCGCAAACAACTGCAGGTGAAATCGATTTTTATGAATACTTAGGCAATAGCTGGGGTGTTTTATTTTCACATCCTGCTGATTATACTCCCGTGTGTACTACTGAACTGGGAAAAACAGCCCTGCTGGGAAGTGAATTTGCCAAACGCAATGTGAAGGTGCTGGCTGTAAGTGTTGACCCGCTTGATAAACATGAAGGCTGGGTAAAAGACATCAATGAAACGCAGAACACTACAGTTAATTTCCCCATCATAGCAGATGCAGACAGGAATGTAGCAACACTGTATGACATGATACATCCCAATGCATCGGCAACAGCTACTGTCCGTTCTTTATTTATTATCGCTCCGGATAAAACGGTAAAACTGATCATTACCTATCCTGCATCTACAGGACGGAACTTTACAGAAGTATTGCGTGTGATCGACTCATTACAGCTTACAGCCAATCACAGTGTTGCAACTCCGGCCAACTGGACACATGGTGAAGATGTGATCGTTGTTCCTTCTGTATCTACAGAGGATGCTATTAAAAAATTCCCTAAAGGCGTTAAAGTGGTAAAACCTTACCTGCGTTATACGCCTCAGCCTGATCTATAGTAGTTGATGTTGACGAAAGAACAGATACAAAGTTTGGAAGAATATTCTTTGCCGGAGGCCATCGCGTTCATTGCTGCGTTGTTCCCCGGCAAAGTTGTTTTTTCCTCATCCCTGGGGCAGGAAGACCAGGTGATCACTGATGTGATTTTCCGGAATGCCCTGCCTGTTAAGATATTTACGATCGATACCGGAAGGTTGTTCAATGAAACATATGAACTGCTTGACAGGATAGAAGCCCGGTATAAAAACAGGGTCCATGTTTATTTCCCGGAAGCAACCGATGTGGAAGAACTGGTGAACACAAAAGGGGTAAACAGTTTTTATGAATCAGTGGATAACCGCAAAGAGTGTTGCCATATAAGAAAAGTAAAACCGCTTAACAGAGCGCTGGAAGGCGCAGCAGTCTGGATCACCGGATTGCGTGCTGAACAATCGGGCAACCGCCAGCAGATGCCGATGATTGAATGGATGGAAGACAGGCAACTGTATAAGTTCAACCCTTTGATCAAGTGGAGCTATGATGAAATGCTGGCTTACCTGCGTGAGTTCAATGTGCCTTACAGCCCTTTGCATGATAAAGGATTTATCAGTATCGGTTGCGCCCCCTGCACCAGGGCCATTGAGCCTGGTGAAGATGCACGCGCCGGCCGCTGGTGGTGGGAAACATCGCATAAAGAATGCGGATTGCATTCCACTGCCGGCAATCTGTTAGTTAATAAATAGAAGAAATGCAGCGTATGAGTAAGTATCATTTGGATTACCTGGAACAACTGGAAGCAGAAAGCATTCATATTTTCCGCGAAATAGCAGCACAGTTTGAAAAACCGGCCCTGCTGTTCAGCGGTGGGAAAGATTCCATTACCCTGGTCCATCTTGCAAAAAAAGCATTTGCACCAGGAAGGATCCCTTTTCCACTTGTACATATTGATACAGGCCATAATTTCCCAGAAGCACTGGCTTACCGTGATCAGTTGGCGGAAGAAGTAAAAGCCAGCCTGGTGGTTCGAAAAGTGGAAGACACAATAAAACAAAGGAATCTTACCGAACCCAAAGGGAAATTTGCCAGCCGCAACTGGCTTCAAACCTATACGCTGCTGGATACTATTGAGGAGTTTGGCTTTGATGCCTGCATTGGTGGTGCAAGACGCGATGAAGAAAAAGCAAGGGCCAAGGAAAGGATATTTTCCGTACGTGACGAATTCGGGCAATGGAATCCTAAACTGCAACGTCCTGAATTATGGAGCATCTATAATGGCCGTATCCACAAAGGGGAAAATGTGCGGGTGTTCCCGATCAGCAACTGGACAGAACTGGATATCTGGAATTATATCCGTAAAGAAAATATCGGCCTTCCATCCATTTACTTTTCGCACGAGCGGGAAGTGATCGCGCATGAAGGCCAGTTGATCGCAGTATCAGGTTTTATACAGGTGGATGATACAGACACCGTCATAAAGAAAAAGGTGCGTTACAGAACGGTTGGTGATATGACCTGTACTGCTGCTGTGGAATCAGCTGCAGCAACACTGGATGAAGTGATCAACGAAATTACTGCAGCCCGCATCAGCGAGAGAGGTGAAACAAGGATTGATGATAAGGTGACGGAAGCAGCAATGGAAGACAGAAAAAAGAATGGATACTTCTAAAAAATAAAGCATGGATCTGTTAAGATTTATTACAGCAGGTAGTGTAGATGATGGGAAGAGTACGCTCATCGGTCGTTTATTGTACGACAGTAAGAATATATTGGTTGACCAACTGGAAGCGCTGGAAAAGCAAACAAGGAATAAAGAAGCTGGGGCAATTGACCTGGCTTTGCTGACTGATGGTTTGCGTGCAGAGCGTGAGCAGGGAATTACAATTGATGTGGCTTACCGTTATTTTTCAACACCCAAAAGAAAATTCATTATTGCTGATGCACCGGGGCATGTGCAGTATACACGCAATATGATCACAGGAGCTTCCAATGCCAATCTCATTATTATCCTGGTAGATGCCCGGCAGGGAGTGGTAGAGCAAACCCGTCGTCATTCTATTATTGCTTCACTTCTCAAGATACCGCATGTGGTAGTAGCAGTGAACAAAATGGACCTGGTTGAATACTCACAGGATGTATACAATAATATATTGATCGATTATGCAGAAGTAGCAAAGCAGCTTGGATTAAAGGATGTGACCTATATTCCTATCAGTGCATTGAGAGGAGACAATATTGTTGACAAATCATCGGTCATCGACTGGTATGAAGGAAAGCCGCTGTTGCAGTTGTTGGAAGAAGTGGAGATCGGCAGGGATATCAATCATGCAGATGCCCGTTTCCAGGTGCAACTGGTGATCCGCCCGCAAACAACCGATCTGCATGATTACCGTGGCTATGCAGGAAAAGTGATCAGCGGTGTATACCGAAAAGGTGATAAAGTAACCATTTTGCCGGCAAACATTGAAACAAGCATCAGCAAGCTGGAAATAGGCGGAGAAGAAAAAGAAGAAGTGTTTGCTCCGCAAAGCGTGATCATTCACCTGGCAGATGATATTGATATCAGCCGTGGCGATTCAATAGTGAAAACAGATGATCAGCCACAGGTTACCAGTGAACTGGAAGTATTGCTATGCTGGCTCGATGAAAAGCCTTTACAACCAGGCAATAAATATTACCTGCAACACAATAGCCGTTTGCTGAGAGCTGTAGTGAAACAGGTAGCATATAAACTGGACGTAAACACCTTGCAGCAGCAGCCAGTGGAAGCAGGTGTGAAACTGAATGAAGTGGTGAAAGCGACCATTAAAACAGCTTCGCCACTGGTGTATGACAGCTATGCAAAGATCCAGGCTAATGGGAGTGCGATACTGGTGGATGAAACAAGTAATAATACAGTAGCAGCGGTATTGCTGCAATAAATTTTTTTATCTAATAAATCTACTAAATCGGTAGACTATGAACCTACAACGAATCAATGGGAAAGTGATCCTGGCAGGTGCAGGCCCGGGCGATCCGGAGCTTATTTCTGTGAAAGCAGTCCGCTGGTTGCAAAAAGCGGATATTGTTTTAACTGACCGGCTTGTGAGCCATGAAATACTGAACGAGTATGTGAGTCCGCAGGCAGAGATCATCTGCGTGGGCAAGCAGGGCCGCTATGGGCTTTCCACTCCGCAGAAAAAGATCAATCAACTGATGATCGAGCATAGCAGGGCAGGGAAAACGGTAGTACGACTGAAAGGAGGCGATGTGTCCGTGTTTGCAAATATGCTGGACGAATTGCAGGCATTGGTGGAGAATGGGATCTCTTATGAGATCATCCCCGGTATTTCAGCAGCCTTTGGTGCAGCAGCTTATGCAGGCATTCCTCTTACTGCCCGCAACTATGCCAATGCTGTCCGCTTTCTTACTTACTATAAAACTGATCTGCTATCTCCGGAATACTGGAATGAACTGGCTGCAACAGATGATACGTTGGTATTCTATATGTCGTCGGGCACACTGGATGGCATTGTGGAGAACCTGAAAAACAGCGGCATCCGCTCAGATAAATTTCTTGCTGTGGTGGAGCAAGCCACTACACGCTTGCAGAACGTGCATATATCCAATATTTACCAACACAAATTGGCTTTTGAAGGAAAGGAGTTTGCTTCACCTTCATTGCTGATCATTGGTAAAGTAGTGGCATTGCATGAGCAATTTGCATGGATACGCAACAGCAACAGCCAGGAACAATACTTTGAACCAGTGGAATCGCTGAGAAAGCAAGCTGTATAAATCAAAACCATTGTATGCTTCCCGAATCAAAACTGAAATCTTTTTTAGACCTTGTTCAGTCCTCTACAAAAGAAGAACTGATCTGGATCAATGGTTATTTGAATGGTCTTGTATCTAACGGCAACACTGAAGCTCCTGCAACAACTGCAAAAAGGATCAGTCTTGTATATGGAACGGAAACAGGAAATGCCAAAAAACTGGCAGCACAATTAGCAGCAGTAGCTAAGAAAAGAGGTGTGAATGCAAAACTGACAGGGCTTGACCAGTACCGGTTGACTGATCTTGCAAAAGAAGAATACCTGTTTGTGGTGATCAGTACACAGGGTGAGGGGGAGCCTCCTTTGCCTGCAAAAAAGTTTTACGAATATATTCATGCCAACCAATTGCAATTGCCTGACCTGAAATACAGTGTGCTGGCATTGGGAGATACATCTTATCCAATGTATTGCAAAACAGGTGAAGACGTAGACCTGCAATTGAACAGGTTTGGAGCAAAACGCGTGATACCATTACAGAAATGTGATGTGGACTATGAAGATGATGCTATGCAATGGTTTGAAAAAGTGCTGGTATTATTAGAAAAACAAACAGCTCCTGCTATCAGTACACCGGTTACAAAAAAGAAAACAGAAAAGAAATTTTATAACGGCATTATCCAGGCCAATATCAATCTGAACGACCGCGGTTCCAATAAGCAGACCTATCATATTGAAATTGGTACAGAGGAGGGGGTAGAATATGAGCCTGGCGATACCATTGGCATTGTTCCGCGCAACAGACCGGAAGTGGTTGACCGTATCATTTCTCTTACGGGTATTGAGCCGGAACTGGAGATAGAGACTGCCAAAGTAAAAGCACCTGTGCGGGAACTGCTGGCCAGCCACCTCAACATTTGTTATTTACTTACCAGTACGATTAAAAAATATGCTTCTCTCACAGGTCAGGAAATTCCCGACACAAGGATGGACCTGGTTGACCTGTTGCGCATTTATCCTGTAAAAGGTGCAGAGCAGTTCAAAGAGGTGTTACAGCTATTGATACCAATAGCACCCCGGTTGTATTCAGTTGCTTCATCTCCTGAAGGGCATGGAAGAAATGAAGTACATATCACCGTTGCCCGCGACCGCTTCCTGGCACAGGATGAACAACGTTATGGGCTTTGCAGTGAGTTTCTTGGCGACCAGCCAATTGGTTCTACCCTCACTTTTTATGTGCATAAGGACAAGAATTTCAAACTGCCGGCAGCAGAAAAAGATATTATTATGATCGGACCGGGCACGGGCGTAGCACCTTTCCGTGCATTTCTTGCAGAACGTGATGCAACTGGCGCAACAGGAAGGAACTGGTTCTTTTTTGGGGAACAGCATTTTGTGACGGATTTTCTTTACCAGGTGGAGATACAGAATTATGTGCAAACAGGCGTGCTCAGCCGGTTAGATCTTGCATTTTCAAGAGATCAGGCAGAGAAGATCTATGTACAGCACCGTATGCAGCAGCAGGCAACTGATTTGTATAAATGGATAGAAGGCGGAGCCTCTGTTTATATCAGCGGCACAAAAGATCCGATGAGTAAGGATGTGGAAGCTGCACTGCTGAAGATCATCAGCGAAGAAGGGGGCCTGAATGCCGATGCTTCCATAAAATACCTGGAGCAATTAAAAAAGGAAGGTAGATATAGTAAAGATGTTTATTAAGCATAAATCATAAAAATGAGCGAAGCAAAAAACCTGTCGTCTGTAGAAAAGATTAAAATGGCCAGCGATGGACTGCGGGGTACATTGAAGCAAAGCCTGCAGGATAATATCACCGGCGCATTGCGGGAAGATGATCAGTCGCTCATAAAATTTCATGGCCTGTATCAGCAAGATGACCGTGACAGGCGTGAAGAGAGAAGCGCCAAAAAACTGGAATGGTTATATTCCTATATGATCCGTCTCCGGCTGCCGGGTGGCTTTTTAAAACCTGAACAGTGGATAGGACTACATCATGTTGCAGGGGAACATTCAACCGGCACTATCAAGATCACTACCCGGCAAACAGTACAATTGCATGGAGTGCTGAAATCTTCCATTAAACCAACGATCAAAACATTCAATACGCTTGCCCTGGATTCTATTGCCACCTGCGGTGATGTGAACAGGAATGTAATGTGCAGTGCGCATCCGGGTCAGTCAGCATTGCATGAAGAGATATTCAGATATGCCGATAAGTTAAGCCTGATGGCCCTGCCCAAAACAAGGGCTTATTATGAGATATGGCTGGACGAAGAACAATTGGCAGAAAAGAAAGAAGATGATCCTTTATACCAGGACCGCTATCTGCCAAGAAAATTCAAGATCGCTATTGCTATCCCACCCAACAATGATGTGGATGTGTTCACCAATGATGTAGGCCTGATCGCGGTCATTGAGAACAATCAATTGAAGGGATTCAATATTGCAGCAGGCGGTGGTATGGGAGCTACACATGGCAACCCGCAAACCTATCCACGGTTGGGGAGTTTATTGGGATTTGTTGATTCAGAAGAGAAGTTATTGAAAGCAGTGTACGGAATCATGACCTTGCAGCGTGATCATGGCAACCGGAGCGACAGGAAGCTTGCACGTTTAAAATATACCATTGACAGATTAGGTGTACCCGCATTTATTAAAGAACTGGAAAAAAGGATAGGGTTTCAACTTGAACCTTCAAAACCTTATACGTTTACCGAAAGAAAAGACCATTATGGCTGGGAACAGAATCACCTGGGCAAATGGCATTACACGGTGTTTGTAGAGAACGGACGCGTGCTCGATAGTGAAAAGCTTCCGCTTAAAACCGCATTGTTCGAGATCGCTAAAACCGGGAAAGCTAATTTCCGCTTCACAGGTAGTCAGAATGTGATACTGGCAGACATTGAAGAGAAAGATAAACCGGAGATAGAAGAATTGCTGAACCGGTTTGATATTATTGAGCATACGGAACGTTCAGGAAATGTCAGGAAGAACTCCATTGCTTGTGTGGCTTTCAACACCTGCCCTTTAGCACTGGCAGAGGCCCAGCGTTATCTTCCTGTTCTCATTTCAAAGATTGAACCGATCCTGCACAAATATGCTTTGCAGGATGAAGAGATCACCGTTAGAATGACGGGTTGCCCAAATGGTTGCGGCCGTTCTTCTGCCGCGGAGATCGGTTTTATCGGTACCTCTTATGGACAATATAACCTGCATATTGGTGGCGACAGGTTGGGTGAGCGGTTGAATGCAAAGTATAAAGAGAATCTTGGTGAGGATGAGATACTGCAAAGCCTGGACGAATTACTGGGTGTGTATAAAGCAGAAAGAAAACAGGGAGAAACGTTTGGCGATTTTTCCTATCGTAAATGGATCAGTAAGAACTAAACATAACTATGGTGAAAAATGAACCGGTGATAACCACAGCGGACAAGTCTAAACAGGAGGTCAATGACCTGTTCCCGGTTTTTTTGAAGCTGGAACATTTAAAGGTATTGATCATAGGCGGGGGAAAAGTTGGACTGGAGAAGCTGCATGCCATTATCCATAATTCACCGGCAACCAGTATTGTATTGGTGGCTGAAGAAATAAGTCATGCCATTAAAACACTGGCAGAACATCATCCCAATATTCAATGGGAGGAACGTTCTTTTGAAGAAGCAGACCTGGATGAGCAGGACCTGGTGATCGTTGCAATTGATGATAAAGAAGTGAGCAGGGAGATCCATGCTGCTGCTAAAAGCAGGGATAAGCTGGTGAATGTGGCTGATACACCCGAGCTCTGTGATTTTTACCTGAGTTCTATTGTAAGGAAAGGTAATCTGAAGATCGCGATTTCCACCAACGGAAAATCCCCGACTGCAGCAAAACGGATCAAGGAAGTGTTGCAGGATGCATTACCAGGCGAACTGGATGAGGTGATCAATAACCTGCACCGGGTACGTAATAAGCTGAACGGAAATTTTGAGTACAAAGTAAAAAAACTGAACGCACTTACGAAAGTGCTGGTGGAGTCGGATAATTCAGGAGAACGCCGCTGGAGAAAAATTGCCAGCTATTCTGTTGGCATTTTTGCTTTGATGCTGATCGGTCATTTTATTTTTTCGTATATCCCATTAAAAGTCATTGCTGATGAAACGGTATCGTGGTATAAGGGACTTGATAAAAATTTCCATTGGATGCTGCTAGCGGGTTTCCTGGCGCAGATGGTAGATGGGGCAACGAGTATGGGCTATGGTGTTACAAGTGCCATAGTGTTGATGTCGGCCAATGTAAGCCCTGCTGCTATCAGTGGCAGTATCCATACAGCGGAAATGTTTGCAAGCGGAGCTTCAGGATATAGTCATTATAAATTCGGGAACGTCAATAAGAAATTGTTCAAGGTGCTGCTGATCCCCGGAATTATCGGTGCAGTGCTGGGGGCTGTTTTGCTGGTGAAGTTTGGCGAATCACATATCACTTATATCCGCCCGATCATGGCAGCTTATACATTGATACTGGGAGTGCGGATCTTCATTAATGCTTTCCGCAAGGCAACTGTTAAAAAGAAATTCAAAAGATATGGACTGCTGGCTGGCGCTGGTGGGTTCTTTGATTCATTTGGCGGCGGAGGCTGGGGGCCGATCGTTACCGCTACTTTGATCACCAAGGGGCGTACGCCCCGGTATGTAGTAGGCTCTGTAAGCCTTACAGAATTCTTTGTAACCCTGGCAAGCGCTTTCACTTTTTTTACACTTATTGGTTTACAGCACTGGCAGGTGATACTGGCCCTGATCATTGGAGGGCTTATCGCAGCTCCGATTGCTGCCCGTTTAAATGGAAAGCTGCCAAGAAAAGCCTCTTTTATCCTGTTGGGCATTATCGTTATTGCCTGGAGCTTACGAATATTGATCAAAGCGATTTAATACAAAATAGAATAGGAGGAAAAAATATTAGTCTATAATAATTGTAGACTAATTGGAATGATATATGTTTGCAAACAGAGGACATTCAACTGTCCTTTTTTTAAACCCGAATAGTATACTAAAATTGTAGACTAATAAATTTAAACCAACAACTGGTATGGGCCGTCAAGCAAATTCAACGATTCTCAAGGGAGTATCTTCGGTTAAGCAAAAGCTTTTTGTCCGTGTTCTGATCCTTTCTATCCCTTTGTCCTGTACCTGTATCTCTTCCTTTGCACAGGATGCCAGCCTGATTGAAATTTCCGGTACTGTTACCGATCAGTTGAACAAGCAACCATTAGCTGATGTAAGCGTGCAGGTTAAAGGAACCGTAACAGGCACTATTACCAATAAGGATGGCGCTTTCAAATTGCGTACAAAATCACGTTTGCCTTTTACGCTTACCTTTTCATCTGTTGGTTTTAAAGAGCAGCAACTGGAAGTAAACAGCCTTGGTGCCAATCTCGAAGTAGCTTTAGTAACCCAGACCATATTAGGTAATGAAGTGGTGGTAACTGCATCACGGGTACAGGAAAGCCTGCTCAAATCACCTGTGGCTATAGAAAAGCTAAGTCTCCGTGCTATAAAAGAATCACCTGCGCCCACTTTTTATGATGCATTGGAAAATCTCAAGGGAGTACAATTGACCACCTCAAGTATAACTTTCAAAATCCCCAACACCAGGGGCTTTAATATTCCCAATAATTTCCGTTTTGTGCAGCTCAATGATGGGGTAGATGTGCAGGCTGCAACCCTGGGTGTGCCGCTGGGTAATTCCATCGGCCCGTCTGAACTGGATATTGAAAGTGTGGAGATCACGCCCGGTGCGGCTTCCGCTTTATATGGAATGAATGCCATCAATGGCCTGGCTAACCTTATTACAAAGAACCCATTCAAATACCAGGGGTTAAGCGTGTACCAGCGTACCGGGGTAAATCATATTGGTGAAGGCTCTGCAGGGCAGGGAGCGAAGATACTTACAGAATCTGCTGTCCGCTATGCAAAAGCATTCAACAACAAATTTGCTTTCAAAATCAATCTTAGTTATCTGCGCGGCACAGATTGGAGGTCGGATACCAGAACTGACCAGAATCCCAATAACCTGAACACGGCCAATCCAGCCTACCCTGAATTGAACGGCCCCGAAAATAACCCGGCTTATGATGCCTGGAATAAATATGCGGATGATGCAGGCAGCAATGCTGTTTCCATCAGCGGTATCACCTATAAGAACACACCCAACAATACGTTCCTTGTACGCCGTACAGGATATTGGGAAAAAGACCTGGTTGATCCCACTGTTACCAATATTAAAGCAGATGCGGCTTTGCATTACCGGTTTTCAAAAAATGCTGAACTGTCTTATGCGTATCGTTTCGGCCAGATGGATGGAATATTTCAGAGAGGTAATAAGATACAATTAGATAACCTGCATGTGCAAAACCATAAACTGGAATTGAAGGGCGATAATTACCTGGTCAGAACGTATCTGTCTATCGAGAACAGCGGCAACTCTTACAACCTGAAACCGCTGGCAGATAATCTTGATCTCACACATCGTTCCAATGCCAGTTGGCGGGATGCATTCAAATCCTCCCTTCAAAACACACTTGGCCCTGATGGTAACAACAGTGACCTGGCAACTGCTATGCGCATTGCCCGTGCTGCTGCGGATGCAGGCCGTGTGGAACCTGGCACTCCCGGATTTGATGCTTTAAAGAAGACGATCATTGGCATTAACAACTGGGATCATAAGAATTCAGTAGCAGGCGCTCCTGAAACAGGTGGTGCATGGCTTCGCCAGTTGAGCCGTACCTACCATGTAGATGCTCAATGGGACCTTACCCGCTATGTGAAATGGTTCAATCTCCTGGTGGGTGGTGATCTAAGAATATATGAAGTGATCCCCGACGGAAATAATTTTGTTGATTTCTCCAGGCCTGTCGCTGAACGAAACAAGCCTGTAGTGGTGGATGGTAAAGTCCCGGACTCACTTGACTTTGGAAAGAATGTATATTATAAAAAGTATGGAGGGTTTGTACAGGGCACCAAAAACTTCTTCGATGAAAAACTGAAAGTATCTGTTTCATTACGTCTTGATCAGAATCCTGAATTTAGTCCCAAATTCAACCCACGGATTGCACTGGTGTACACTGCTGCGCAAAGACATAATTTCTGCATTTCCTTCCAGAACGGGTTCCGTTTCCCTGCCATCTTTGAAGCCATCTCCTTTGTGAATAATGGGAACGTGAGACGTGTAGGCGGTCTTTCTTATATCAATGAAGGGCTGGGCTATCTCGATAATTCCTATACCCGAAGTTCGGTAGAAACATTCAATGCTGCTGTGAACGCAGATGTAAGGAATGGGATGACAACCAATGCTGCTGCATTAAAGAACAGGGACCTGCTTGATGTAACGGCTTTATCTGAAACAAGGCCAGAACGGATCAATTCATTTGAAGCGGGTTATAAAAGCATCCTGCTCGATAACCGCTTGTTGCTTGATTTTGATGCATACATTAATCAATACGATGGATTTCTTGGCCAGGTGGAAGTGTATGTGCCTGAAGCAGATTCTGTGAAGGTGAGAACAGACCGGGCCGTGACTGATATGCTGGATGCCAACCGGTCTAAACAAACACGCTATCGGGTATACACTAATGCAAAGAATAAGTACACTAACTATGGAGCTGCGTTTGGGGTGACCTATAATTTCGGCAAAACGTTTTCCATTTCCGGCAATGTCAATTATAATGCGATCTCAAAGAACAAACAAAAGGATGTTTTTGTAACAGGGTTTAATACGCCAACCTGGTTTACCAACCTGTCGTTTGGCAACAGGGAAGTGGTAAAGAACCTGGGGTTCAATATTGTTTGGAGATGGCAGGACGCATTTTACTGGGAAAGTCCGTTGGCCAATGGCAATATCTCTGCCTACAATACAATTGATGCGCAAGTGACCTACAGGATACCTTCATTGTATTCAACCATTAAAGTGGGAGGAAGCAATGTATTGAACAACCGCTATATACAATATGCAGCCGGCCCTACGATCGGAGCATTGTATTATGCTGCGATCACTGTAGACGGGCTGTTGAAATAGCTAAAAGAGTTTTGCTTATCGTTTTTAGAGCAAACGTTAGAGTAGTAACGGCGTCCCGGTTCCCCGGGATGCCCTTTATCAGCCGTGTGGCCGAGTGGTGAGGTACAGGTTTGCAAAACCTTTAACGTCGGTTCGAATCCGACCACGGCGTCAATTGAACTTTTTATTATGAGGAAATATCATCCATTGGAAAATGGAGTTATTTCCTGTTTCAACTACTCTAAACTTTGAACAAATGAAAAAGATCTATTTAAGTGATTCGGGACCTAAAGTATCCCCCGCTGTGTATGGTTTCTGGAGATGGGAAGACACCAGCGCATCCGGCGCTATTGCTATGGAAAAAGTGATCAACCTTTGCCTGGAGCTCGGCATCAACACTTTCGACCATGCAGATATTTATGGTGGTTATCAATGCGAGGAACTGTTTGGGAATGTAATGAAACAACGCTCATTCAAACGGGAAGACATTGTTCTGTTCACCAAATGCGGTGTCAATATTCCCCATCCTGCCCGCCCTGATATCCGTGTAAAATACTTTGATACCTCTGCAGCGCATATCCTGAAAAGTGTTGATAGCTCCCTGCAGAAATTAAAGACCGATTATATTGATATCTTCCTGCTTGACCAGCTTGATCCCCTTTCCAACCTCGAAGAGACTGCATTGGCGCTGGAGCGCCTGCGCACTTCTGGTAAGATCCGCAATATCGGTGTGGCTAATTTTTCTGTTTTCCAGCATCAGTTGCTGGCTTCTTATCTCCGTGTGCCTATTGTTACCAATCATATTGAACTGAACTTGTTGAATACGACTGCGCTCGACAATGGGCAGATCGATTATATCAAGCAACGTTACATGCGTCCTATTGCCGCCGCTCCCCTTGCCGGAGGCCGTATCGAAAACGGTACTGACCCTACAGCCTTGCGGGTCAATTACAAGCTGGATGAGATAGGGAAGAAATATGGTGCTAATGTGGAATCCATTGCTGTGGCATGGCTTATCAAGCTCGGAGCACTTCCTCTTATAGGTACGCTGAAGGAACAAAGGATCCGCAATATCGTAAAGGCTTTCGATATAGATATTGAACAACAGGACTGGTATGAGCTGTACAATACATCCAAAGATGAAGCGCTGAATATCCAGGGAAATGAATAACATCTCTCCCTATCTTTGCATTTCATAAAAAGACTCTCTAATGTCACAGCGCCCAGAAACGCAGGCTATCCGTCTGCAAACAACCCGTACCGGTGAGAAAGAGCATGCTACTCCTTTATTTCTGACCAGCAGTTTCGTATATGATTCAGCAGAGGATATGGCTGCTGCTTTTGCAGATGACAGCCTTGACGTGAACATCTACTCCCGGTTCTCCAATCCTACAGTGGATGAGTTTATTGCTAAAATAGCTGCGCTTGAAGGTGCAGAAGATGGTATTGCCACCGGCACTGGTATGGCAGCTATCTTTTCCACTTTCATGACCTTCCTGAGTAAAGGAGACCATATTTTATCTGCCTCTGCAGTGTTTGGCTCAACCCATACCATTCTGACCAAGTATTTGCCCAAGTGGGGGATCGAGTATAGCTATTTTGATATGACCAGGCCCGAAACGATCGAAGCAATGATCAAGCCCAATACCAAAATGCTGTATGTGGAAACTCCTTCCAATCCAGGGCTTGATATAATTGATATTGAAAAAGTGGCTGAGATCTGCAAAAAGCATAAAGTACTGTTTGTTGTAGATAACTGCTTTGCCACACCTGCTGTGCAGCAACCGGTAAAATATGGCGCTGATCTCGTATTGCATTCTGCCACTAAGTTCATCGACGGGCAAGGCAGGGTATTAGGTGGTGTAGTGGTTGGAAGAAAAGAACTGGTGAAGCCTCTTTATCTCTTTGTAAGAAATACAGGCCCTTCGATGAGCGCATTCAATGCCTGGGTACTGACCAAAAGCCTGGAAACATTATTTGTGCGGATGGACAAACATGCAGAAAATGCATTGAAAATAGCGCAGGGTCTTCAGGACAATGCCAAAGTGAGCCAGGTAAAATATCCTTTCCTGGAAACACATCCGCAATATGCTATTGCCAAAAAGCAAATGAGCAATGGTGGTGCTATCGTCACTTTTGAAATAAAAGGCGGCATTGATGGCGGCAGGAAATTCCTGAATGCACTGAAGATGATCTCTATGACCAATAACCTGGGTGATACCAGAACAATCGCATCACATCCTGCCTCCACTACACATTCCAAGCTGACAGAAGAAGAAAGAAATGCAGTGGGAATTACACCGGGCCTGATCCGTGTGTCAGTAGGTTTGGAGCATGTGGAAGATATCCTGGAAGATATACGGCAGGCGCTGGAAAAGAGTTAAGGGTTAAACCTTTTTTCTTTTCTGCAATTGCTGCAAAGTAGCCCGCAGGTCTTTAGGTAACGGAGCTTCCAGTTCGATCATTTCGTTATTCATATCTCTCAGCTTCAGTTGGAAAGCATGCAGACCCAGCCTGCCAAGTATGGGCCTTTCTTCCAGTTCATTTTTAGAGAGCTTGAACTTGCTTTTAAAAGAAGAGAGTAGTATCGGCTTTGCATCTCCATACAATTCATCGCATACAATAGGATGGCCGATCTCTTTTGCATGAACCCTTATCTGGTGAGTTCGGCCTGTATGTATCTGGAACTGTATCCATGAATAGATGCCAAAATCTTCCAGCACTTTATAGTCGGTCAGGGATTCCTTCCCTTTCTGATGCACCATCATCAAACCCTTTTTGAAAGCATGTTCTGCAATGCAGGCGTTGATATGCCCTTCTTTTAATACCGGTGAGCCGATCACCAATCCCAGGTAGATCTTTTCTGTTAACCGTGCTTCAAATTGCTGGGAGAAATGTTTATGTGCTTCTTCATTCAATGCAAACAGGATGAGGCCGCTGGTGTCTTTATCGAGGCGATGCACGGTAAATACCTGTCCATACACTTCCTGCAACATTGTTTTCAGTGAAACCTCTTGTCCCATTCTGTCGGGGATAGACAGAAGGCCGGAGGGTTTATTTATTACAATAAAATTGTCGTTCTTGAAAATGATCCAATCCTTCATGAGAGATACAAATGATATAGCTTATTTGCCTTTTCCAAAATGCTTCAGGTCCCTTACTTCTTTTTCGGTGAGAAAACGGTATTTACCTCTTTCGACGTTTTTCTTGGTCAGTCCGGCAAATATCACACGATCGAGATTTCTTACATCATAACCTAATGATTCAAAAATACGGCGTACAATACGGTTGCGGCCACTATGGATCTCTACACCGATCTGTGTTTTATCTTTAAGATCAGCATAAGCAAGTACATCCACATTTGCTGGACCATCTTCCAGGTTCACGCCTTTCAGGATCTGATCGAAATCTTTTTTATCCAATGGCTTGTTTAGCGTTACTGCATACACTTTCTTGATCTGATGGCTAGGGTGTGTAAGCTTTTGAGCAAGTTCTCCATCATTGGTGAGCAACAGCACACCGGAAGTATTACGGTCGAGCCGGCCAACAGGATAAACTCTTTCTTTCGTAGCACGCTGGATAAGATCAAGCACCGTTTTCCTTTTTTGGGGATCATCAGTGGTGGTGATATAGTCCTTGGGTTTATTAAGAAGGATATAAACAAGGTTTTTGGCAAGGAATATCTTTTTCCCGTTCACGCTCACTTCATCAAGCGAAGACACTTTATGCCCCGGCTCTGTTACGGTTTCCTTATTCACTTTCACCACACCTGTTCTTATCAGGTCGGCTGCTTCTCTGCGTCCGCAGATGCCTGAATGCGCAATGTATTTGTTCAAAGGCATGGAATCAGTAGATTCCTTGCGTTGAATAACAGGGGCGGGAGCTGTTGTTTTGGCCGGGCCTCCCATTTTGCCACGGGTATCAGTTCCGGCTTGCTTGCGTGCTTCCGCTTTTTTCTTTTCAAAGTACTCTTCGCGTTCCTTTTTGTATTTTCTTTTTTCAGCCTTGAAACCTTCTTTTATGGCTGCATTGCTTTTCGTCTTCGTGAATTTGGAGAATTGATTGGGCGCTTTTTTCATGTCTGGGGTTTGCTGTTTTACAACAGTAGTATGAATTGAAAATATTAATGTGCTTCCTTATTAGCTAGTTGTCCGCAGGCTGCATCGATGTCTTTGCCACGGCTGCGGCGCAACCTGGCATTTACCCGGTGTTTTTCCAGGTAGTTCATGAATGCTTCCACTTTTTCTTCGGTAGGCTTGGTGAACCTGGCAAAATCAATGGGATTGTACTCAATGATATTGACAAGATCAGCCGGCACCTGGCGGTATATTTTGATCAGTTCATCGGCATCCTGCAGGCTGTCGTTGAAATTGTTGAACAGGATATATTCAAAAGTGATCTCGTTCTTGGTTTGCTTATAAAAATAATTCAGTGCCTCGATCAGTGTCTGGATATTATTAGAATCATTGATCGGCATGATCTCATGACGCTTGCGGTCGTTTGCAGCATGCAGGGAAAGAGCGAGTTTGAATTTCACTTTATCATCTCCCAATTGCTTTATCTGCTTGGCTACGCCGGCTGTGGAAACGGTGATCCTTCTCGGGCTCATACCAAGCCCATCAGGTGAAGTGATCTTGTCGATCGCTTTCAGCACATTCTTGTAATTGAGCAGGGGTTCGCCCATGCCCATGAAAACGATATTGGTCAGTTTTTTTCCGTGAATGCGTTCACTTTGCTGGTTGATCAGTACCACTTCATCATAGATCTCGTCAAAACCAAGGTTCCTTTTCCGGTCGATATAACCGGTAGCGCAGAACTTGCAACTGAGCGAGCAGCCGATCTGGGAAGATACGCAGGCTGTAACCCTTGTTTCTGTCGGGATCAACACACCTTCTACCAGGTGGCCATCATGGGTTTTAAAACGGGATTTTACAGTGCCGTCTGCTGAATATTGTGTAGCATCGATCGTAAGCGCGGGTAGGGTAAACTCTTCTTTGAGCCTGGTGCGCAATTCCTTGCTGAGATTGGTCATGGCATCAATATCCTGTGCCTGTTTCAGCCAGAGCCATTCATAAACCTGTTTGGCCCTGAACTTTTTCTCCCCCATTTCTTCAAAATAAGCCTCAATATCCCGGAGCGTCAGGTTCCGGATATTTTGCTTTGCTGCTTTTGCCATGCGGCAAAGATAGTATATTGCGAGGCTATGCCGGGTAGTGTTATAGGAATGCCCCGGTAAAGAGTTAAAAATCAAAAAATTGCAAGTGAATACAGCTTATATAATCGACACAGTAAGAACACCGATAGGAAAATATGGCGGAATGCTTTCAGCTTTCCGTCCTGACGATCTGCTGGCGCATGTGATCAGCGTGCTGGTGGAAAGGAATGCTTCCATTGATGTGAATGCAATTGAAGATGTGATTGCCGGCGCAGCCAACCAGGCAGGTGAAGACAACCGTAATGTGGCGCGGATGGCAGCCCTGCTGGCCGGCCTCCCCGTTTCTGTCGGAGGCAATACGGTGAACCGGCTTTGCGCTTCCGGACTGCAGGCTATTATGGATGCAACCCGCCAGGTGATGTGCGGGGATGCAGAACTGATCATCGCGAGCGGTGTTGAAAGCATGACAAGAGCTCCGTTTGTAACCGGCAAAGCCACTGCTCCTTTTCAACGCAATACAGAAACATTCGATACTACGCTTGGCTGGCGCTTTGTAAATAAGAAACTGGCATCCCTGCACCATCCGTTCAGCATGGGGGAAACTGCAGAGAATGTGGCCAGGCAATGGAATATCTCAAGAGAAGAGCAGGATGCTTTCGCTTTTGCATCGCAGGAAAAATACTTTGCGGCCAAAGCTGCCAATAAATGGGATGAAGAAATTACCGGCTTGGAATTATTCCGCGATGGATTGGTAAGCTGGATCGTGAATGATGAACATCCGCGCAAGACTTCCATGGAAAAACTGGCAGGACTGAAACCTGCTTTTGCAAAAGAAGGAACAGTGACTGCAGGCAATGCAGCAGGGATCAATGATGGCGCTGCCGCCATGTTGCTGGCCAGTGAAGCTGCTGTGAAAAAATATAGACTTGAGCCAATGGCAAAGATCGTGGCAATGTCGTCAGCAGGAGTGGACCCTGCCATTATGGGTATTGGACCTGTGCCTGCCACACAAAAAGTGTTGCAGCGTTCTGGGTTGAAGACCAGTCAGCTCGGCCTGATCGAATTGAATGAAGCTTTCGCTTCACAATCCATTGCATGCATCCGTGAGTTAGGGCTGGATGAAAAAAAGGTGAATGTAAATGGCGGTGCAATCGCATTGGGGCATCCGCTGGGATGCAGTGGCGTAAGGATCTCCACTACACTATTATATGAAATGCGAAGAACAGGAGTACAGTATGGCCTGGCAACGATGTGCGTCGGTGTTGGCCAGGGCGCTGCTGTTATCTATGAAAATCTTCAGAAATAAAACGGATGTTTTAATTAGCGTGTAGCTTGTTCAAAAGAGATCTTACAAGCCGGTGATTGGTGATAATGGATAACAGGATCAGTGCTGCTGCAGTCAGCAATGTGATCCAGTGCAATGGAGTTGACAGTTCTTCCCGGTCATACATCACAAAATGGTGGAATGACCATTGCATTAATTGTGTAAAAGCAAGCGCCGTTATTACAACTACAATATAAACGGGAACAAAAATCCTTGCCACATTCCTGCTCAGCCAGGAAGGAGAGTATCCAAGAGTCAGCAATAATTGCAGGCTGTCTTTGCTTCGTGCGATCACCAACTGCAGGTAAAATGAAAACAACATCAGCGCGAGCAACACAACCAGCAAGCCGAAAATTCCCAAACCGCTGAAGATACCCTGTATCACCATCTTGTTTCTTCCCAGCAGGGTTTTGTCCTTATTCAGCTTATAATTTTTCTGGTCAACAAATTTCAACAGATCTGTATTGTTGGCGTCTTTGGTTTTAACAAATACCCGTGATGCCTCCACACTTGCGCCTTTACCAAATGTTTTATTGGACCATAACAGGAAGTTCTTTGGGACCAATACAGAATTCACGCGGTCGCTGAATGCAACGATCTTACCGGTGAATGTTTCTGTGAGGCCATTTCCTTCGCAGATGATCTGCACAGGAATGCCCATAGCTGTTTCTCGCGATATCTGCGGCAGCCCCTGGCCTGGTGCAAACACATTGTAGATCTCAAAAAAATCAGAAGAAAGGATGATAGGGATATTGTACTGGCCTTCCTGCCAGGTAAAAGACGGCGGAAGCGTATCGATAAAATCATTGTCCAGTGTTTCAAGAAACATATCGGTGCTGAATGCGAGCACACTCCCTGCACTGAGCTTTACCCTGAAATCGTTAGGCAAAAGGGGAGAAACATCCTCAATGAATGGTTGAGCCTTCAGCTCATCCAGTTCTGCCTGGCTGAAAAGATTTTTTTCAGGCTGCCCCATTGTTTCATTGGTAACGGATTTAGTGATGGAAATATAATCGAAACCGTTTTTCCGGATACTGCCTTCTTTCAGCAATTGCTGGATATTGATGAACATCTGTATGGAACAAAGCAGCAGAAGCACACCAACACCAAGTCCGATATAGGAGAACCAGCGTGAAGCAGCGTTGGTGCCTGTTTGCAATAAGGGTTGTATAGGTTTGAATGATACAGCCACAATAATAATTTATAAATGAAAAAGACGGGTGTAAGGGAAAAACTCAATACGCTCCAGGTCAGCAAGGATAACGGATGCATTGCGGGCTTTGGATTCTTCCAGTATCAGTTGCATGGCATTCTGTGAGTTCCTGTCATCAAGGTGGCTGAACGGTTCATCAAGCAGCAGAAAATCGAATGGCTGCAGTAAAGCCCTGATGATAGCTACACGTTGCTGCTCTCCATAAGAACAGGTCCTTGCCGGTGAATTCATTTTTGTACCGATGCCTAAACGTTCCGCCATTTCACGGATCTTTTCAGGTGGATGAAAAGGATTGAGCTGGCGTTTGATCTCCAGGTTTTCTGCAACGGTTTGGTGAGGGAACAGGCGAAGGTCCTGGAACACGATGCTGACATGGTCTTTACGTAAAGGTGCCAGTTGTTCAGGATTCATGCCCCGGATATCTTGCTGATCATACCGGATCGCTCCATCAAAATCTTTGCGCATGCCATACAGAAAATTGATCAGGGAAGACTTACCGCTTCCTGAGGGAGCAACGATCTTGATCAGTTCTCCTTTTTGCCATACTATTTCTTTACCCCATACTTCAGATGTTTGTGTACGGCTTTTTTCAAAGTATACGGGCAATAGATTGCTTATTGTAAGCTGCATGAATTAAAAGTATAAAAAAAGCCGCAGACACCCGTCTGCGGCCTATTGTGTATGTGTTATATCAATTAAATGCTTTTGGAGGCGCTTCTGTTACGGTAGTTGAATCAACTACATTATAACGGGCACGCTCTGCATTGCGGAGAGTTACTATTTTATCAGCATACTGATTGAGTTGTTTGAGGCTGTTGGTGCCTTTATCGATCAGGTTAACATCAAACTGGTAAGAACCTGTGCCGCCTTTATAGTCAGCATACATGGTTACATCCTGCCAGGTTTCTTTTGAAAGCTGCAACACTTTGGATGAGGCGCTGTCGCGCATTTCTGAATCGATCAGCGTCATAAGTTTCTGAAGATTGAAGAACATGCCAAATGTATGTCCACTGATCTTATCTGCATAAGCAGGTTTGTTGTTGCCGGCAAGGAAACCTGAAGTAAGTGCCGGAGTACTGGAAACAGTCAGCCAGCCTTTTTCAGTTTTAATGTCTGCCATTCCGGAAGGCATTTTATTCAGGTCTTCACTGAATACATTATAGATCTTGTCGAATGATTTCTGATCATCGATCGCCATTCCAAAAACGTATTGTGGTTCTGATTTGTTAGTGGTGTAGCTGGAAGTTTTTCCTTCATATTCATACTTCACTGTGTCTACCCTGCTGGTAATATCCGTTACAGCAAATGCGAGGTCGCCTTTGAAAGCTTTACCGATATCGTCGAGGCTAAGTCCTTTCTGTCCGAGGAATGCATTGGCCAGGCCGTCAGCACCGATCAGTTTGATCATTTCTGTGATAGCACCGATAGGATAGCTGTATACACCTGCGGCAAGTACATCGCCATTGGGTAACCTGCTGGTGAGTTCGCTGCTTGCACCTTTGGAAGAATATTTATTTATCAGCTTGGTCAGCTCTTTACCATAGTATTGTTTGCCATTGAGGGTTATTTTGCCATCATCAAAGCTCAGGGTACCTGTGCTTACATTTCCCTCCATCAGCACGTTCAGTTTCATCATGTCCATTATGCCCATAGGCATATTGCTGTACAGGTTGCCTACACTGAGCCAGAGATGCATGTCTCCTTTGCTTTGGATAAGGTCTGCAAATTTGGAATCAGAATCCAGGAGATCTTTTCCTTTCAGTTTATAAATGTTTTGTGCAAATGCCACCAGGCTGTCTTCAGGAAATCTTCTCGTCTCCATGCCTGTAGTATTGAATGGAGCATCTGCTACGAATACAAACTTGGATTTATTCCAGGTGAGAACTGCATCACGCATGCGAAGTATGGTCAGGTCGCCTGATTTTTCAGGTGTGGCTGAACCTTTCTCCGAATGTTTTACCATTTCTTCAAAAGCTGCCTGGTCTTTTATATCGCCTTGAAAAGAAGCATAGCCTCCACGGCCTCTCCCTGCAAGGAAGAAACAAAACCCTTTTTCAGTATTTACGCCAGACAGTGAAGGGTCCTGCAACATTTTACGGGCAAAGGAATCCGAAGCTTCCCGGCTCGCTTCCTGGAACCACTGGCTTTTCTTGATCTCTTCCCAACTGAGTTTGGATGAGAGGGAGCCACTGTTGAAATAAAAGACTACAGCGGCTTCTTTCGGAACAAGCAAACCGGTTTTGCCACCCTTTTTACAGGATACGGCAAAAAGTGTCACTGTCACTGCAATGGCAAGTAATAGTGGATTACGTTTCATAGATTGATGGTTTGAATCATTATTTAGGAGCCTAAAGAAAAGAAAAATTCAGCAGTTCTTCTAGCGGAAGGTTTATTTGTTTCCCATTCCTCAGATCCTTGACCACACAGGCTTTTTCGGCCAATTCCTTTGTTCCGATTATGACGATATAGGGAATATTCTTTTTCTCGGCGTATTTGAATTGCTTGTCGAATTTGCTGTTTTCGTGGTACAGTTCTGCCCTGATATTCCCTGCGCGTAGCTGTTGCATCAGGGTAAAAGCCGTCTTGCTTTCCTGCTCTCCCAGGTTGAAAAACAGGACCTGGCTGCCCATCTGTACGTCTGCCGGGAAAAGCTGAAGTTCATCCATCACATCATATATCCTGTCTACACCAAATGAGATACCTACACCAGGTATGCCGGATACGCCAAAAAGGCCGGTGAGATCATCATAGCGGCCACCTCCGCCGATACTGCCCATTTGCACATTGCGAGCCTTTACTTCGAAGATGATACCGGTGTAATAATTAAGTCCCCGTGCCAGGGTAAAATCGATCAGTAGTGGGGGGGCTTGCATAGATGGGTCGAAATAGTCGAGCACGGTCTCCAATTCCCGGATTCCGGCCTCGCCGGTTTCGGCTTTGCCCAGTAATTCTTTTGCCTGGGCCAGTTTTTCCCTGTTCGTTCCTGTTATTTCAAGATACTGGCGGATAATGCTGACCTGTTGCTGATCAAGCCCTTTTTCGGAGAGCTCGGCTTCTACTTTCGCCAGTCCTATTTTGTCCAGTTTGTCGATAGCCACGGTGATGGCGATCATCTTATCAGGCCCGCCGCATACTTCTGCCAGGGCAGCCAATATCTTGCGGTTATTGATCTTGATGTCAACAGGTATGCCCAGCTGGTTGAACACTTCTGCATAAAGTGTTGCCAGTTCCACTTCATTGAGCAGGGAAGTGCTGCCTACCACATCGGCATCGCATTGATAAAACTCGCGGTAGCGGCCTTTTTGCGGCTTGTCTGCCCGCCATACCGGTTGTATCTGGTATCTTTTAAAAGGGAAGCTGAGTTGGCCCTGGTTCATGGCCACATAGCGTGCGAATGGAATGGTAAGATCGTATTTGAGCGCTCTTTCGGTGATAGCTTTTGTGTTGCGTCCCTGCAATATTTTTTCAAATTCTTCCCTGGCCAGTTGTTCTTTTTTATCAAGGCCATTGTTCAATATTTTGAAAATAAGTTTGTCGCCTTCTTCTCCGTATTTGCCCATCAGGGTTTCCAGGTTTTCCATAGCAGGGGTTTCCAGCGGTTGAAAGCCATATAGTTCAAATACAGTACGGATGATATTAAAGATATATTGCCGTTTACGGACAATATCAGGTCCAAAATCACGGGTACCCTGTGGTAAGCTAACAGTTGGTTTTGCCATTATTTATATTGAAGAGTTGTGTCGGCGTGGCGCTGACTGTTTGTATATTTTTCGATGATCGCATCGCAGGCTTCGGCGATCATTTTGTACACGTCGTGGTAGCCGGGCTCGGGTCCATACCAGGGATCGGGCACGTCCATGTCTTTTCCGGGGTATAATTCATTCATCAGCAGGTCTGTTTTGGCGGGGTCATACTTGCTTTTGGCAATATGTCTGATCTCGCTTAGTACATCGCCTGCGAGCGCATATATCTTGTCATAGACCTCAAAATCAGCAGCAATGAATTTCCTGGAACGCTGATGGGTGATATCGATGCCATTGAGGCGGGCTACTTTCTGGGAAAGATGATGCGGGGCTTCTCCATTATGATAGCCGTTGGTGCCGGCGCTTTCCACACTCCAGTTGAGCCCTGCGGCGAATGCCTTCTGCTGTAAAATGCCTTCAGCCAGCGGGCTGCGGCAGATATTACCGAGGCAGACCATTAAAATTTTCATAACTGCAAAGATAAGAATTCGATTGGCCGGATTTTCTACGCAAGCCGGTGAGTAATTCCTTTTCCATTGTCACCCCGGATCTTATATTCATTAAGGCTGTAAGTGTACTAAACCAAGTCCGGGGTGACAGGGAAATGAACTATGAATTAGCAACTTGTAATCCGAAGAAGAAAGCAACGGCCATCGGCCATCGATCATCGGCCAACGAACAATAATCAACAGCCATTGATTTTTATGCTAACAACCGTTATGGATTTTACCCTTTTGTTGCATCTCAATTTTATCCGGGAAGAAAAGTAAAAATTCGATAATTTGCCCGTTCTCAAAATGATCTACATGCTTGAAGAATATGAAAAGAAGAGAAAAAAACAGGTATCTTCCATGCGTTCAATACTGGATTACGGTATTGGAGTGTTGATAGCGATACTGGGGTTATTCCTTTTTTTCCGGAATTATTTAAATATTTCCTTCAACGAACAATTTCCGCCGGATATATGGGACAAGGTATTCGGTGGTGTTTGTATCATATATGGGAGCTGGCGGATATACCGGGGATATAAGAAAAATTATTTTAAATGAAAGGGTATAGAAGCAGCGGCTTTAGGATCTGGCTGGCAGGTGTTTCCGGTTTTTTGATGATGATGGCGGGTTGCCAGTCGTATGACAAACAAAAAGCGCAATTACCAGACACAGAGAGCAGGGGAAGAATTCTGATCAGTGCGGATGAATCGTTTAAGCCTATCATTGATGCACAGATACAGGTATATGAATCCAATAACCCGGGAACAACGATTGCTGTGCAATACAAACCCGAAGCAGCCTGCCTGCAAGATCTGTTGACCGACAGTGTGAGGATGATTATTGCAACACGTAAAGCCAGTATTTCTGAAGAAAAATTGATGGTCGATTCCATTAAAGTGGGGCCAACCCAGGCTGTTGTAGCCAGGGATGCGATCGCAGTAATAGTTCATCCGGATGCACCTGATTCATTGTTCACTATGGATGAGTTAAAAGCGGTGCTGACAGGGAAATTTAAGAAAAATTTAATCCCTGTCTTTGATGGTGTACAGGCAACCAGCACGGTTCGTTTTATCGTCGATTCAGTATTGCACAATGATTCTTTGACACCGAAAGCAATGGCGGCTACTACCAGTCAGGATGTGATCAATTATGTGGCCAGCCATCCGGATGCTGTAGGATTCATCGGCGTAAGCTGGATCGGGAATAAGGATGATGCGGATCAATTGAGCTTTCTTAAGAAAGTCAAAATAGCGCAGTTAGAGAGTACAGATGTTCCAGGCAGTTATGTTTTACCTGTACAGCTAAATATTTACATGAGACGCTATCCTATGGTACGTGATTTGGTATATATCCTGAAAGAAAAGCACAGCGGACTGGGAAATGGATTTGCAAATTTTATGAGTGGAAATATCGGTCAGCTAATTTTCCGGAGAGCTTACCTGGTACCAGCTCAAAAAAAATTTATTCTCCGGCCCGTACAACTCAGGGAATGAACAAAGTAGTTATATTTACAACTCTTAAAAAAGTGAAAAGTAACATGAAGAAAATTTCAATCACATTTTTGGTGACGGCATTGCTGGCATTCGGTGGTGTGGCGGTAGGCCAGTCTCTGCAAGAGGGCATTAATGATCTTTATGCGGAACGTTTCAAGAGTGCACAATCAACATTTGAGAAATTAGTTGCTGCAAATCCTAATAATATTGATGCCGTTTACTGGCTGGGCCAAACCTTTATCGAGGCCGATAATGTGCCCGCTGCCAAAGATGTATACGACAAAGCATTGTTGGCTAGTGCGAATGCTCCATTAGTGATTGTGGGAAGAGGCCAGGTGGACCTGATCGAAAACAAGATCAGCGAAGCCCGTCAGCGCTTTGAAGCTGCCATTACAATGACACGCGGCAAAAAAGGTGACGATCCTGCTATTCTGAATGCAGTAGGCCGTGCGATCACTGATACTTACACAGACAAAGAAAAGAAAGGCGATATCAATTATGCCATAGAAAAACTGGAAGCTGCTGCTCTCCGTGATCCGAAGAATGCAGAGATCTTCCTTAACCTGGGTAACGCTTACCGTAAGGCAAGGCCCGGTGAAGGCGGTGGTAAAGCTTTCGAAAATTATAAAAAGGCCAATGAAGTGAATCCAAACTTCGCAGCGCCTTATTATCGCCTGGCACAGTTGTTCAACTCACAACGCAACTGGGACCTGTATGAGCAATACCTGAATGATGCGATCAATAAAGATCCCCGTTTTGCACCTGCATACTATGACCTGTATTATTATAAATTAGGGAAAAGGGATTTCAATGCGGCTGAAACATATGCCAAGAAATACATTGAAACAACCGATCCTGATCCGCAAAACGATTACCTGCGTGTGCAAACGCTGTGGGCCAAAAAAGATTTTGACCAGGCGATCGCAGGGGCTAAGAACCTGATCGCGCAGGCGGGTGCTAAAACCAAGCCCATCGTGTACAGGTTGATCGCAGACAGCTATGTGCAGAAAAAAGATACTGCTGCAGGTAAACAGTATATCGATGATCTGTTTGCCAAAGCAAAACCGGAAGACCTGAATGCAAATGACTTCAGGCTGAAAGCAGATATCTATTCTACAGTTCCCGGTATGGAAGATTCACTGTATGCCATTTATGTACAAGGTGTGGCCGCAGATACAGTACTTGATAATAAGGTTGAGTTGTTGAAAAAAGGCGTTGAGTATTTCAGAGCTAAAGCTGCTGCTGACAAATCCAAAGCCTACCTGCGTGAAAAAGAAGGTGACCTCGCATCCATGCTGGTTGATCTGAAGCCTAAACCTACTATCAACGAAATGTTTGACGTAGGCCGTGCCTACTATTTCGGTGGAGCTAACGTGAAATCGTATGAAGCATTTACCAAGTTCTCAGAAAAATACCCTGACGAAGTGTATGGCTGGGAATGGAAATTCAATAATGCCCGTATCATTGATTCAACCAAAAAAGACAGCATTGCAGTTCCTGATGCCATGAAGCTGCTGGAATTTGCAGAAAAAGATACAGCGAAATATAAAAAGCAATATCTGAGTGCTGCAGGCTTTCTGGTGGAATATTATGCTAACGTGGCAAAAGACGGAGCAAAAGCAATGGAATATGTGAAAAAGATGCTGGTGCTTGATCCGAACAATGAAAGCCTGAAGAACATCCAAAAACAATTGGAGAAATCTGCCAGCCAGCCCGGCGGTGGACCAAGAAGCTCCAATAACCAACCCAAAACAGGCTCCTCCGGAAAGACGGATTCCGGGAAGCGGGAGAGTACGAATGTTTAACACAAATGTAATCTTGATAAAAGAGGCCCCTTTTTCGAAAGGGGCCTCTTTGTGTATGGTGTCGATGGCCGATGTTCGATGGCCGAAGAAACACATGGTAAGATTATCCTTTCTCATCTCAGAACCACAAATAACAATTTGATATCGGCCATCGGCCATCAAATCTCTCAACCTCTTTCCCCGAATATTATTCTAGTAGGATAATTGATGTTGCTACCTTATTTTTGCCATTAGGCTTAAAAATTATGATCCATCTCCTCCAGATTAATCCTTCCGCTTCTGATGCGGGTTCCTATTTGCCAGTAGCATTACAGGTTGTTTTTGCCGTAGGTCTGGTCGTATTGCTGATGATAGTGACCCACCTGCTCGGGCCAAAGAGGAAAACAAGTGACAAATTGCAAAATTTTGCCAGTGGTATCGAAACGCACGGTGATGCCCGTCAACCAATGGCCATCAAATATTTTCTCACAGCAATCTTATTCGTTCTTTTTGATGTAGAAGTGATCTTCTTCTATCCTTACGCCGTCAACTTCAAAGAATTGGGATGGAGTGGTTTCTGGGCAGTACTGATGTTTGTAGGGTTTTTCCTTTGCGGGTTCACTTATATTATTAAAAAAGGCGCTTTGAAATGGGAGGACTGATCTTCAAAAAGCAGTCTAACTTTGCAGAACAGGCACCGGGGCAGGGTTGTTGTAGAAGTATTAACGGCATTCGCGACATTCGCAATTCGTGTAATTCGCGACCAATAAATGCCACTTGTATTTATTCGTATCATTCGCGTAATTAGTATTTTAAGTTATGTCACGTCCAGTATCATATAATATTAAAGAAAAAAAACTCGTCGAGGATATCAGCATGGCTGAAATGCCTGAAGGTCACCAGGGCGAGGGATTTTTCGCTACAACGCTCAACAGCGTTATCGGCCTGGCAAGAAAAAACTCTATTTGGCCCCTGCCTTTTGCCACTTCCTGCTGCGGTATTGAATTCATGGCTACGATGGGAGCCCACTACGATCTCGCCCGCTTCGGCAGCGAACGTGTAGGATTTTCCCCCCGCCAGTGCGACCTCCTGATGGTAATGGGTACCATTTCCAAAAAAATGGGCCCTGTAGTAAAACAGGTATACCTGCAAATGGCAGAACCCCGCTGGGTAATGGCTGTAGGCGCCTGTGCTTCCAGTGGCGGCGTATTCGATACATACAGTGTGTTGCAGGGAATAGACCAGGTAGTGCCGGTTGACGTTTACGTTCCCGGTTGCCCTCCCCGTCCGGAAGCAATTCTTGACGGTGTTATCCGCATCCAGCAATTGGTAGGAAAAGAAAGCCTCCGGAGAAGAAACAGTGAGGGATATAAAGCTTTACTAGAAAGTTACGGAATACAATAAGCAAGCAAAGGTCAGAAGCAATGCTTTTGGCTTTAATTTTCGACTTTATGGCATTGACCAACGAGCATATCAAACAAAGGTTGATAGAAAAATTCGACACACAGGTTAGCAGTTTTGAAGAGCCTTACGGCATGCTGACATTTGAAGCGCCCAAAGACATGAACCTGAAAGTGCTGAACTTCCTGTACGATGATGCAGAATTGAAGTTCCGCTTTATGACTGATCTTACTGCTGTACATTACCCCAACCAACCCGGCCGCGAACTGGCTGTAGTATATCACCTCCACAACCTGGAAGATAATATTCGCATACGGTTTAAGGTATTCACGGACTCTAACAAACCCGATGTGTACACCGCCACAGCTTTATTCTCTACGGCCAACTGGATGGAAAGGGAAACCTATGATTTCTACGGCGTCAACTTCGTCGGTCATCCTAATCTGAAACGCATACTCAACGTGGATGAAATGGATTATTTCCCGCTGAGAAAACAATACCCTCTCGAAGATCAGAGCCGTGTAGATAAGGACGATGAAATGTTTGGCCGCGGAGGCACCATCGGTTTTGGTACAGAGAAGACCGATCATGGAACGATCACAGAACTGGAAAAAGGGGATGTGGGAGAAGAGATTGTATAAGTTGTCAAGATAATTTGTAAATCATGTCAGAACAACATATAAAATTACCGGAAGGTAGTATTGAAAAAACGACCACCACGCTTAACCTGGGGCCAACGCACCCGGCTACCCATGGTGTGATGCAGAATATATTGGAGCTGGATGGAGAACGTATAGTGTCTGCCGAGCAGACCATCGGTTATATCCACCGGGCTTTTGAAAAAATCGCGGAACGCCGCAACCTTTACCAGATCACTCCACTCACAGACAGGTTGAACTATTGTTCTTCTCCCATTAATAATATGGGATGGCACCTGACCTGCGAAAAATTGCTGGGTGTGAAAACGCCGAAGCGCGTGGATTATCTGCGCGTGATCATTATGGAGCTTGCACGCATCTCCGACCACCTGATCTGTAATTCTATCGTAGGGGTTGACAGTGGTGCTTACACCGGCTTCCTTTATGTGATGCAATACCGTGAGCTGATCTATGAAATATACGAAGAAATCTGCGGATCAAGGCTCACTACCAATATCGGCCGTATCGGAGGATTTGAAAGAAACTTCAACGATATAGCTTTCACCAAGATCCAGAAATTCCTGGATGAATATCCCAGGGTGCTGAAAGAATTCGAGAACCTGTTTACCCGCAACAGGATATTTATGGAGCGTACGATCGGTGCAGGAGCCATCAGTGCAGAAAGAGCACTTAATTACGGCTTCACCGGACCTAATCTCCGCGCCGCTGGTGTGGATTATGATGTCCGCATCCATTCTCCTTACAGCAGCTACGAAGATTTTCAATTTGAAATACCTGTTGGAACAACAGGAGATTGCTACGACAGGTTCCTGGTAAGAAACCAGGAAATGTGGCAATCACTCAGCATCATCGAACAGGCTTTCCGGAAAGTGCAGGAATTCAAAGGTGCTGAAGCAGAAGTGTATCATGCAGATGTACCCGAATATTATCTGCCTGAAAAGAAAGATGTGTACACTAAAATGGAAGCCCTGATCTGGCATTTCAAGATCATCATGGGTGAGATCGATATGCCGGCTGGCGAAGTATATAATTCAGTGGAAGGTGCAAATGGTGAGTTGGGATTCTACCTGATCAGTGATGGAGGAAGATCTCCCTACAGATTGCATTTCCGCAGGCCCTGCTTCATTTATTACCAGGCTTATGAAGAATTGACCAGGGGTGCCATGCTCAGCGATGCGATCATTGTAATGAGCAGCCTGAACCTTATTGCCGGTGAAATGGATGCGTAGTAAAGAAGAATTAAAGAATTATGATACAGTTTTCAGATAGTAAACTAAAAGAAGTAGAGAAGATCATTGCACGTTATCCGCAAGGAAAACAAAAGAGTGCCGTGATCCCCGTGCTTCATCTGGCACAGCAGGAATTTGGCGGCTGGCTCGATGTGCCGGTGATGGACTATGTAGCGTCTTTGCTCAGTATTACTCCTATTGAAGTATATGAAGTGGCTACTTTTTACAGCATGTTCAACCTGAAACCGGTAGGACGTTATATGTTTGAAGTTTGCCAGACTGGCCCCTGCATGATAAACGGGGCAGATAATATCATTGACTATATCGGTAAGAAACTCGGCATTAAACCGGGCGAAACCACTTCTGATGGCATGTTCACATTAAAAACTGTAGAATGCCTCGGCGCCTGTGGTTATGCACCTATGATGCAGATGGGAAAACATTATAAGGAACACCTGACGCCGCAACGAGTGGATGAGATCGTGGATGAATGCAGGAGGAACGCGGCTTCAAATAACTAAGCAAAACGGAATAGCCTGTTTTACTTTCAATTTTGACTTTTGAATTTACAATAGATGGGAAGAAAACTTTTATTGGAAAAAGCACACGTAGAGAACATCAGGCATTTTGATGTTTACCGCCGTGAAGGAGGCTACCGCAGCGTGGAGAAAGCATTGAAGACAATGAGCCCTGATGCGGTAACGGAAGAGGTGAAGAAAAGCGGATTGCGCGGTCGCGGTGGTGCAGGCTTTCCTGCAGGTATGAAATGGAGCTTCCTCGCAAAACCTGAAGGTGTGCCCCGCTACCTGGTAGTGAATGCAGATGAATCAGAGCCCGGTACATTTAAAGACCGCTACCTGATGGAATTTCTTCCGCATATTCTGATCGAAGGAATGATCGTGGCATCCTTTGCTTTGGGTAGCAACCGTTCTTATATCTATATCCGTGGTGAATACTGGTGGATCGTAGACATCCTGGAACAAGCGATCGAAGAAGCCAGGAACAATGGCTTCCTCGGCAAGAATATTCTTGGATCAGGATTTGACTGCGACATTTTTGTACATCGCGGAGCAGGTGCTTATATCTGTGGTGAAGAAACGGCGCTGATCGAATCACTGGAAGGAAAAAGAGGAAATCCCCGGATCAAACCTCCATTCCCTGCGATCAAAGGTGTATGGGATTGTCCTACCGTGGTTAACAATGTGGAGACCATCTCTGCAGTTGTGCCTATCATCAATGAAGGTGGTGAGGAATATGCTAAAATAGGTGTAGGTAAATCAACCGGCACCAAACTCATATCTGCCTGTGGCAATATCAACAAACCCGGCGTATACGAGATAGACATGACCATCAGCGTGGAAGAGTTTATTTACAGTGATGAATACTGCGGTGGTATTGCTAATGGAAAAAGATTGAAAGCCTGTATCCCCGGCGGTTCATCCGTTCCCATCCTGCCTGCCAATCTCTTATTGAAAACGGCAAAGGGTGAAACCCGCATGATGAATTATGAAAGCCTGAGTGATGGCGGCTTTGCGACCGGCACCATGATGGGTTCCGGTGGGTTTATTGTACTGGATGAAGACCAGTGCGTGGTAAAACATACTTATACGCTCGCCCGCTTCTATCGTCATGAAAGCTGCGGACAATGCTCACCCTGCCGTGAGGGAACAGGATGGATGGAAAAACTGCTGCTGCGTTTAGACAGGGGACAGGGCAAGATGAGTGATATAGATCTGCTGTGGGATATACAGCGTAAGATAGAAGGCAATACGATCTGCCCATTGGGTGATGCGGCTGCATGGCCTGTAGCTGCAGCGATCAGGCATTTCAGGGATGAATTTGAATGGCATGTGCTGAACCCGGAAGAATGTACCCGCAGGAATTATGGTCTCGCACATTATGCAGACCCATTGGAAATGACCGTTGCTTAGGCAAGTTCGAAACAAATGATTTTACAGTTGACTTTTGAATTATAACAATGGCTGACGAAAAACAATTATTCAAAGTAACCATAGACAACATCACCGTTGAAGTGGAGCCGGGAACAACCATTCTCATGGCTGCCCGCAAGATCGGTGGTGATGTTACACCTCCGGCAATGTGCTTCTATAGCAAATTGCAGGGCAGTGGTGGTAAATGCCGTACCTGTCTCGTTGAAGTAAGCAAAGGATCAGAGAAAGATCCCCGCCCGATGCCTAAGCTGGTGGCAAGCTGCCGCACTACCGTGATGGATGGAATGGAAGTAAAGAATATTACCAGCGACAAAGTGATGGATGCAAGAGCCGGCGTGGTGGAGTTCCTTTTGCTCAACCATCCGCTCGATTGCCCTATCTGCGACCAGGCCGGTGAATGCCATCTGCAGGACCTGAGTTATGAGCATGGCAAGGAAGGAACACGTTATGAGTTCTCCCGCCGCACATTTGATAAAGAAGATTTCGGTCCTTATATACAGTTGCACATGACAAGGTGCATTCTTTGCTACCGCTGCACTTATGTGGCAGCACAACTGACCGATAGCCGTGTGCATGGTGTGCTTGACCGTGGAGATCATGCAGAGATATCAACTTATATCTCCAAAGCGATCACTAACGATTTCAGTGGCAACATGATCGATGTTTGCCCTGTTGGTGCACTGACCGATAAAACATTCCGGTTCAAGAACAGGGTATGGTTTACCAAACCTGTGCAGGCACATCGTGATTGCGATAAATGCTGCGGAAAAGTAACACTCTGGAACCGTGGGGATGAAGTGCTGCGTGTAACTGCAAGAAAGGATGAATGGGGCGAAGTGGAAAGCTATGATGGCAAACCCGGATGGATCTGCAACACCTGCCGCTTTGATAAAAAGAAACTGAGCGATTGGGTGATCGAAGGGCCTACAAATGTGAGCCGTCACTCTGTGATCTCTACCAATCATTATGTGAAAGGAAAGAAACCTCAGGAAACCATTGCTGAAGTGATGGGAGGCCGTCAGCCCAAACTGCTGATGGATATCCATGATGTGAGTGATGTGAATGATCCTTCGGTTGACCTGAGTGTGATACCAGGGCCGGCAACGGGTGCAACTTTTAATAACAAAAAGCAACAATAGCGGACATGTATTTACTGGCAATAGACTGGTTTTTTATACTGGAAAAGTTTTTGCTGATCGGCCTGATCGTGACCCTGTCGATGGTAGTGGCGATGTATGCTACCTATGGCGAAAGAAAAGTGGCTGCATGGTTGCAGGACCGTATCGGCCCTAACCGCGCAGGTCCCTTCGGTATTCTTCAGCCGCTGGCCGATGGTGGTAAATTGTTTTTTAAAGAAGAGATCATTCCATTGATCTCCTCCAAGTTCCTGTTCATTCTCGGTCCCTGCCTGGCAATGATCACTGCTTTGCTTACCAGTGCGGTGATCCCCTGGAGTACTCCTCTTCATTTATTTGATAAGGATATTCCACTGCAGGTAGCAGATATCAATATCGGGATCCTTTACATTTTCGGTGTAGTAAGCCTGGGTGTGTACGGCATTATGATCGGTGGCTGGGCTTCGAATAATAAATTCTCCCTGCTGGCTGCAGTCCGCGGTGCTTCCCAGATGGTGTCTTACGAATTGCCGATGGGCCTTGCCCTGATCGCAGTGCTGATGCTTGCCGGAGATCTGCGGATGAGCGTGATCGTGAATAACCAGATAGAGAACTACTGGCATATCGTGTATCAGCCAATAGGCTTCATTATCTTTTTTGTATGTGCACTGGCAGAATGTAACCGTACACCGTTTGATCTTCCTGAGGCAGAGAACGAGTTGAACTTTGGTTATCACCAGGAATATTCATCCATGAAACTCGGCTTCTACCTCTTTGCTGAATACATTAACATGTTTATCAGCGGTGTGGTAATGTCGACATTGTATTTCGGTGGATATGATATACCGTTTGTGAATGAAGCAAGCTGGAATATCAACCAGAACCTGCTGGCTATTATTGGCTTTGCAGTGCTGCTGGCAAAAGCATTCTTCTTCGTATTCGTGTTTATGTGGATACGGTGGACGATCCCGAGATTCCGTTATGATCAACTGATGAAACTGGGTTGGAGAACACTGATACCACTGGCATTGCTGAACATGGTATTGACTGCGGCCATTGTATTGTGGTTGAAAAAGTGATAGAGAGTAAGCGCAACAGAATTCGTGTTGCTAAGAACATAAATATATATTTGCGAAAATTTAAAATCTCCTTTTGGAGGTAGATTATGCAATTAACACAAAGAGCAAAACAGGTAGAACGTAAGCCGATGACGCTGTTGGAGAAGATATACCTGTGGAACATTGCGAAGGGTATGCTGATCACCATCCGCCACCTGTTCAAGCGTAAGGCTACGATCAAATATCCGGAAGAGACAAGAACCTTTTCTAAAGTATTCCGTGGAGTGCAGATACTGAACAGGGATGAAGAAGGCCGTGAAAGATGCACAGCCTGCGGCTTATGTGCCGTGGCCTGCCCTGCTGAAGCCATTACAATGGAAGCAGCCGAGCGTCAGCCTGGTGAAGAGCATCTGTACAGGGAAGAAAAATATGCAGCAAAATATGAGATCAATATGCTGCGTTGCATTTTCTGCGGTTATTGCGAAGAAGCCTGTCCGAAAGATGCTATTTACCTGACAGAAACTTTTGCGCCGGCCAACTATGGCCGCCAGGGGTTTATTTATAAAAAAGAAGACTTACTGATCCCGAATCCGAAAGAAGATCCGGAAGGATATCAGAAAGCATTAGGAGAAAAAAGCAGTAAAGCATAAGCGCGGATAGTTAAATGGTTTAAAAACGAAAAGGCTTAAGCGATAGCTCAGCCAACAGCTTAGAGAAGATGATTATACAAGTACTTTTTTGGTTTCTTTCCGTAATGGCATTGTTCGGGGCTATGATGGTGATCACCAGCAAGAACCCCGTGTACAGCGTATTGTGGCTGATCCTCACGTTTTTTGCTATCTCCGGACATTATATATTATTGAACGCACAGTTCCTGGCAGTAGTGAACATCATCGTTTATGCAGGGGCGATCATGGTATTATTCCTTTTTGTGATAATGCTCATGAACCTGAATCAAACGATAGAGCCGAAGAAAAACCGCTGGCTGAAATTTGCCGGTGCCATATCAGGCGGCTGTCTTCTGCTGGTGCTGGTAGCAGCGCTTCGTAATACAGAGATCAAGAGCCAGACCGCTATGGTGAATACCGGGGATATCGGGCTCATCAAAAATTTAGGAAAAGAATTATTCAGCACTTATGTAGTGCCGTTTGAGATAAGCAGTATTTTATTCCTGAGCGCTATGGTAGGAGCTGTAGTGATCGGAAAAAAAGATTCATAAGACCATGCCAATTAATTATTACATATTTCTGGCCATTGCCCTGTTTTGTATCGGGGTTGTTGGTGTTCTGACACGCCGTAATGCGATCATCATTTTTATGTGCGTAGAATTGATGTTGAACGCAGTGAACTTATTACTGGTCGCATTTTCAAAAATGCACCATGCTGTGCCAGGGGCTGTAGCCAATGCAGGCTCTGATGGCCAGCTATTCGTATTCTTTATTATGGTGGTGGCTGCTGCTGAAGTGAGTGTGGGATTGGCCATCATCGTGATGATGTACAGGAATATCCATTCTGTGGATGTGAACTTCCTGAACAGATTGAAACACTGATCTGCCTGATGATCAAATAAATCAAGCAGTGCTGTATATAAATATTTACCAATAAAACAGAAACTTCAAAACTCCGCGATAGCGGATGCTGGAGGGGCTTCTTTATGAACAACGTTTTACATTTGGCTTATTTAGTTCCGCTTTTCCCCTTGCTGGGATTCCTGATCAACGGACTGGGAAGAAAGACCCTGCCCAAATCCATGATCGGTATTATCGGCAGCGGAGCTGTGCTGGCTTCCTTTGTTGTGAGTGTATGGATCTTTCTCCAGGTGAAAGGTGGCAATACTTATGTAGCCAACTATTTCGATTTTATTTCTGCAGGCAAACTCAGCATACCCTTTGCTTTCCAGATCGATCAGCTTTCTTCCCTATTCCTGCTGATCATTACCGGCGTTGGTTTCCTGATACACGTTTATTCCACTTCTTACATGCACGAAGAGAAACCGGAACATTACGGAAGGTATTTTGCCTATCTCAACCTGTTCGTTTTCTCCATGCTCTTGCTGGTAATGGGCGCTAACTATGTAGTGATGTTCATCGGATGGGAAGGCGTTGGTTTGTGTTCCTACCTGCTTATCGGTTTCTGGTTTAAGAAAACCGAATATAACCAGGCAGCCAATAAGGCCTTTATCATGAACCGTATTGGTGACCTTGCTTTCCTGATCGCGATCTTCTGGCTGGTATGGAGGCTCGACTCTGTTTCCTATGGTGATGTATTTGCCAATGTTTCCCAACTGAGCAAAACAGATATCATTGGTATTACTCTTCTGCTTTTTGTAGGCGCTACCGGTAAGAGTGCGCAGATACCTTTATACACATGGTTGCCTGATGCGATGGCAGGTCCTACACCTGTTTCAGCACTGATCCACGCTGCCACGATGGTAACAGCAGGTATCTACATGATCGCCCGCAGCAATATCTTATATTCTTTGGCTCCCCTTACACTGAATGTGATCGCCATTATCGGTATTGCCACAGCCCTGCTGGCTGCCAGCATTGCTTTGAAGCAAAACGATATCAAGAAAGTGCTGGCTTATTCAACCGTGAGCCAGTTGGGATATATGTTCCTTGCGCTGGGAACCGGCTCTTATGTAGCGGCTGTTTTCCACGTAATGACACACGCTTTCTTCAAAGCCCTTTTGTTCCTTGGCAGCGGTAGTGTGATCCATGCAATGGGTGGCGAACAGGATATCCGCAAAATGGGTGGCCTGTCGAAATACATGAAAATTACCAATATCACTTTCCTGATAGGATGCCTGGCCATTGCCGGTATTCCCGGCTTGTCCGGTTTCTTCTCCAAAGATGAAATACTGGCCGGTGCATTTGGTAAATCGCCTGTATTGTACGCAGTAGGATTGTTCACTGCATTGCTCACAGCTTTTTATATGTTCCGGCTCTACGCTACTACTTTCCGTGGAAGCTTCAGGGGAACGCATGAGCAGGAGCATCACCTGCATGAAAGCCCGGCTGCGATCACCATTCCGTTGATCATCCTGGCTATCCTTTCCGTGATCGGCGGCTATGTAGGCGTTCCTGAATTCCTTGCTCATGGCGCACATTCACTCAATACATTCTTACAACCCATATTTGCGGCATCGCAGCCACATCTGCCCGTGCATGAAGTATCTCATTCAACAGAATGGGTGCTGACAGGCGTTTCAACAGCGCTGATCCTGATCGTGGTAATATTTGCCTGGACCAAATTCAGCAAGAAGCCGGATACAGAAGAGGCAACAGGTTTTGGAAAAGTGCTGGCCAACAAATGGTATGTTGATGAACTGTATGATGCGGCCGTGGTGAGGCCTTTGCATAAACTGGGAGGTTTCCTCGACAATATGCTGGAGAAGCCAGTGATCGATGGAGTGGTGAATGGTGTAGGCAAACTGGTGAACTATGGAAGCCGGCAGTTGCGCTTGTTGCAAAGCGGGCAGGTAGGAAGCTATGTACTGCTGATGGTGTTGGGTATGCTGGTGATTTTTGTAGTGCAGTTTTTCCTCCGGAAATAACCCCGGTTCGGGGACCGGGATAACAACCGGTTCTGAGGATCGGATAACACCGGCTCGAAGGTCGGGATGATATAAATAATTATTAAACAGAAACCCTGCAAAGCAGGGGACAGGAATTATGATTGCAGTTTTATTGATATTGATTCCGCTGTTGACAGGGTTAGCGGCTTTCTTTTTCAGGAATGAAAAAGCAGTGCGTTCATGGGCCCTTTTTTCATCTTTAGCAACACTGGCGGTTTCTATACTGGGATTGACCGTGTTCAAGGATGCAAAATATCTTTCCCATGAATGTGAATGGATGCAGGGATTGGGCAGCAGCTTTGCGGTAGGCCTTGATGGAATGGGCCAGGTGCTTTGTCTTTTAACGGCAGTAGCTTACCCTATCATCTTCCTGTCTACCTGGAACTCTTCTTATAAAAGAGCGCATAATTTCTTTGCCCTGATGTTGCTGGCGCAGGCAGGATTGATGGGTGTGTTCCTGGCAATGGATGCCCTGCTGTTCTATTTCTTCTGGGAACTGGCTTTGATCCCTGTTTACTTCCTTTGCTCTCAATGGGGCGGAGAAAGGAGGATCCAGGTCACCTTCAAATTCTTTGTCTATACATTCCTGGGTTCTGTACTGATGCTGATCGGGATCCTGTATGTGTATTCACATACTGCCGACCAGTCATTTGCCATCAGTTCTTTTTATAAAGCAGACCTGCCTTACAATTCGCAGAGCTGGTTGTTCTGGTTATTCTTTATCGCTTTCGCGATCAAGATGCCGATCTTCCCTTTCCATACCTGGCAGCCTGATACCTATGAGCAATCGCCTACTGCCACTACAATGGTGCTGAGCGGCATCATGGTGAAAATGGGTGTGCTGGGATTGCTTCGCTGGTTGCTGCCGGTGTTGCCGATCGCTTCTTATTCTTATGGCGACACTGTTTCCAGGTTGGCTATCATCGGAATGATCTATGCATCGCTGATCGCTATCCGCCAGGATGATATGAAGAGGCTGATCGCTTATTCATCTATTGCGCATATCGGTTTAATGTGCCTGACTATTTTTTCAGAAAATAAAATAGGTTTCCAGGGGGTGATGATCCAGATGTTCAACCACGGTGTAAACATTATCGGGTTGTGGATCATGGTAGAACTGATAGAGCGCCAGTTTGGTACCCGCAAATTGTCTGAACTGGGCGGGCTTGCACAGAAAGCGCCAACGATGGCCATTTTCTTCGTGATCATTGCACTGGCTAATATTGCATTGCCGCTTACTAACGCATTTGTTGGAGAGTTCCTGATGTTTACAGGTGTGTTCACTTCTACTGTTACCAAGTACAATATCCTGTTTACTGTGCTGGCTGCTACCTGTATCATTTTTGCAGCAGTGTATACGCTGAACATGGTACGCAAGATATTTTATGGAGAAGCGAATGCTTTAACAGCAAACGCAAAAGATATCAGCCTGAATGAAAAACTGGCGCTGGGTGTGATCGTGATACTGATCTGCTGGATGGGTGTGTACCCTAAGCCAATGCTTGACTTAACAAACGACATTAGCGATTCGATTTTAAAAATATCAGATGTGCATCATCTGTTAAAGAAGTAAGAGAAAGGTATGAACGCATTAATATTATCGGCAGTTTTAGGAGTGGTCATGATGTTCAGCAGCGTTTTGCTAAAGCAAAAAAGCGCTGTGCGTGGCATAGCCATTACCGGCCTGGCCGTTTTGCTGCTTGTTAACATTCTTGAATCACGCGGCATCTCATTTTTTAAAATTGATGTATCGGGCATGATGCATTTCGATCGTTTTGCCCTGCTGTCGATATCTATTGCTTTGTTTGCTACCCTGGTATTCTTTATCCTGTCTGCCAAAGACATGGAAAAGATAGGTGCTGACTATGGAGAGTATTTTGCATTGATCTTTTTTATCACTTGCGGCATCATCCTGGTAGCTTCATTCAAATCATTGCTGATATTGTTCCTGGGTATCGAGATCATTTCCATTCCTCTATATATCCTTACAGGTGCTGATAAAAGAAACCTTAAAAGCAATGAGGCTTCACTGAAATACTTCCTGATGGGTGCTTTCTCCACTGGTCTTATGCTGATGGGTATCGCACTGCTCTATGGAGCTTCCGGCACTTTTGATGTGGAGCGTATGAGAGGGGTGATCGCTACTCCTGGTGTGTTATCTGTTGCCGGCATGTTGCTGTTGCTTTTCTCCATGTCGTTCAAAGTTTCTGCAGCACCATTCCATTTCTGGACACCTGATGTATATGATGGAGCTCCTACGGCGTTCACTTCTTTTATGGCGACTATTGTGAAAGCTGCAGTGTTCATTGGTTTCATCCGTTTGTTTGACGAAACCTTTGGTGTGTCGCAGGAAAAATGGCAGATATGGTTTGCAGTTATTGCAGCGGCTACTTTATTTATTGGCAATATCACAGCCGTGTTCCAGCAGAGTGTAAAGCGGATGCTGGCTTATTCCAGTATTTCCCAGGCAGGTTTCATGCTGCTGAGCCTTTATGCAATGAACGTTTCTGCCAAAGAAGGTATCTTATTATATGCAGCAGCCTATAGCCTTGCTACGATCGGCATATTTGCTGTATTAAATAAACTTAATGATTACACATTCGAGGGCTTTAATGGCCTGGCAAGGCAGCAACCGGTGATCGCTGCTGCAATGGTGATCTTTCTCTTGTCACTGGCAGGTATTCCGCTGACAGCGGGTTTTCTTGCAAAATTCTTTATGCTGAAAGCTGTGATCGCTACAGGCAGTGGCCTCTGGCTGGTAATCTTTGCTGTGGTGATGGCTGCTGTGAGCGTATATTACTATTTCCGTGTTATCCAGGCTATGTACTTCAAGGAAGGTAATGCTACTATCGCTGCTTCGGGCGGTTTTAAATGGTCGCTGGTAGGGCTGGCAGCCTTGATCATTTTACTCGGAATTTTCCCTAACTTATTGATTTACTGGCTGTATTTCTAATAAAGAAATAGGGTTTGGCGAACGCTATGGTAGGTTTTCCCACAAAGCCACCAGGAGCACAAAGAATATTTTGAAGGAAGCAAACACACTATTGCTTCCTTTTTCTTTTTCTGAAAACCTGGATACATACATATATTTTCTTTGTGCTCCTGGTGGCTTTGTGGGAAAAAACCCTCATCAGAACTCCCTTTTTACTGATTATCACACAGTGGGAAATTGTTCCCGCCTGATCGGTTTTCTTCATTAATTTCGGGCAAGCCCTTTACATGAACTTCTACGATGTTTTTTCGCTGGCATTCCGCACTGTCCGTAACAACCGTTTACGGACCGGATTGACTGTTGCCATCATTGCTTTTGGTATCATGGCATTGATCGGTATCATTACTGCCATTAAGGCCATGAACCAGAAATTCTCCGAAAGTTTTTCCACGATGGGGGCGAATGCTTTCACGGTACGTTTTAAAGAAAGAAATATCCGGTTCGGTGGGGGTGGCAATGATGTTAAGTTGTCAAAGAAAACAAACCGGAAAGAAAAGAAATCAAATTTGGGAAAGAAGATCGATAAGAAGGAGGCAGAGCTTTTTGTAAATACCTATCATTTTCCGGCGATCACGAGCATTTCCATTTTTGGGAACAGGAATACTATTGCTTCTTATGAAGAAAAGAAAACAAGTCCCAATCTTACGTTGATGGGAGGGGATGAGAATTATTTATTGCTGAATGGCTTTACAATGGCTGTGGGAAGGAATATCAATCATGCTGAAGTGGAATCTGGTGCCAACGTTTGTATGCTTGGATATGATGTGGCAAAGAAATTATTTGGTGAAGAAAGGATTGAAATTGCTCCGAATGCTACGATCAGGGTGAATAATATTCCCTACCGGGTGTTAGGCGTAATGGCCAGCCGTGGTGCTTCCATGGGATTTAGCCGTGATAATGTAATAATTACGAGCTATACCAACATGGATAGAGTATTTCCGTCGTCTAACTCCTATGTTATGGCGGTGATGACCAATGATATCCGCCAGGTAAACATAGCGATGGGAGAGGCTGAAGCCGTATTCCGCCCTATCCGGAAGCTGACCACTACAGAGGAGAACAATTTTGTATTGGAGAGAAGCGACAGTGTAGCCGAAACGGCGATGAACAGCCTGGGCTTTTTGACCATCTCGGCAACTGTGATCGGTTTTATAACCCTGATCGGTGCAGCTATCGGGCTGATGAATATAATGCTGGTATCTGTTTCTGAAAGGACTAAGGAAGTGGGACTGGTGAAAGCGATCGGAGGGAAGAGCAAGATGGTAAGACGGCAATTTTTGCTGGAAGCAATTATTATCAGTGTAATGGGTGCCCTGTTCGGCATCGTATTGGGGGTGATCGTAGGTAATTTGTTTTCATTGGTATTAAATACTGGTTTTGTGGTTCCCTGGGATTGGGTATTCATGGGCATTCTCATCTGTAGCCTTGTTGGATTGGTGGCGGGATTGTACCCGGCACTGAAGGCAGGAAGATTGAATCCTATTGAGGCATTGCGGTATGAATAAACAAATGTCTGTTCTGTATTATAAGAATGTTATGGCATTAATTTCTTCACAGGAACTTGTTATTCAGTTAAAAAATTTCTTACCTTGACCCCCCTGCTTTGAAAAAATCATTGTCGGGTAGATTTTTGTATAAACTTTTTCAGTAGAATTGTAGCCTTAAACTAAGGCTCATTTAACATTTAAAAACACTAAAAATTAAGATCATGGCTGAGACTAAACCAACTGCCTCCGCATCGGTTAAGGCTACTTCTGTTCAACCTAAAAAGAGCGGCAATGCTATTTCCTGGATTGCACCTATCGTTTGTATTGTGGCCGGTTATTTAATCTGGCGTTTTGTTCTCGGCGCTGCAAGCGGATTTAATAATCCAGCTACAGATGGATGGTTCTGGCCCGAGCATAAACATCCTAAAGATGCATTGCACAGAATCTATGAAGGTGGTATCATCGTTCCCCTGCTGATCGGTATGCTGTTGATGGTAATCGTGTTCTCTATTGAAAGGTTCCTGACTATCAGCAAAGCGCTGGGCAATGGTTCTATTTCTGATTTCGTTCGTAAAGTACAGTATCACCTGGCTAACCGCAATGTGGATGCTGCGCTGGCAGAGTGCGACAAACAACGTGGTTCAGTAGCTAACGTAATGAAAGCTGGTCTGCGTCGTTACAAAGAAATGATCAATGAAACTGGTCTTGACACAGAACAAAAGGTATTATCTATCCAGAAAGAAGTAGAAGAAGCGACAGCACTGGAACTGCCTATGTTGCAGAAAAACCTGGTATTCCTGTCTACTATTACTTCAGTAGGTACCCTCGTAGCCCTGCTCGGTACGGTAATCGGTATGATCAAATCATTTGCTGCACTGGGTGACACTGGTGGTGGTGGTGATTCAAGTGCACTGGCGGTAGGTATCTCCGAAGCTCTGTATAATACAGCATTAGGTATCGGTACTTCTGCCCTGGCACTGATCATGTACAACATTTTTACTACTAAGATTGACTCTATCACATACGGTATTGATGAATCTGGTTTCACACTCACACAAAGCTTCGCTTCCCTGTACAAATAATCAGGAGCAGTTTTGTGGATTTTCAACAATCGTTCATCTAATACTAAAATGTAAGAAATGCCAAGTGTTAAAATACCCCGGAAAAGCACGGATACGGATATGACGCCCTTCGTGGACATCGCCTTCCTGATCCTGTCCTTTTTCATCATGGCAACGAAGTTCAAACCAGAGGAACCTGTAAAAGTTGAAACTCCTAATTCCGTTTCTTCAGATATATTGAAAGAAGAAAACGCGTTATTGATCACCATTGATAAAGACAGCAAGGTTTATCTTAATATTTCTTCTGTGAAGGATGAGAGCAAATCAAAACTGGGAGAAATTATCGACGGGATCAATACTTCCAGGAACCTCGGATTGACTGACGCTGAAAAGCAGAGTTTCCGGAATGCGCCCATTATTGGTGTGCCTTTCGCAAGCCTGAAAGGTTTTCTTGACCTTCCAAAAGAGCAACAAGGGAAAGTAACACAACCCGGTATCCCTGTATTGGATTCATTGAATAATGAACTGGTATGGTGGATAGCAGAAGCGAAAAAGACTTTTGCTGGCGGTAAGTTGCTTTACCTGATCAAAGGAGACAACAATTCGAAATACCCCACTTTTGAGGCGGTAATCAATGCACTGCGCCGTAATGAGGAGTTTAAATACAACCTTATCACAGCACAGGAAGGAGCTCCTGAAGGTACTGAGCTGTTTTTCGACAGGCTTAAGAAATAAATAATTTAACAACCTGTAAATTAAATAATTATGGCAAGTATTGACAGTGGAGGCGGAGATAGTGGCCACAAGAAAGGCCCGGGCGTGAAGAAAGCCAAAAAATTGTCTACCCGCGTGGATATGACACCGATGGTGGACCTGGGATTCCTGCTGATCACTTTCTTTATCTTCACGGCTACCATGAGCTCTCCTACAACAATGGACCTCAACATGCCAAAGGATACAGAGAAGAAAGAAGAGGAAACCAAGGTAAAACAGTCTGGTGCCCTGACCGTTATGCTGGGCAAAGGCGACCAGGTATACTATTATGAAGGGGAATTGGAGCCAACCGGCGCTAATTTTAAGCAAACAACCTTCAAAGGTATCCGCGATGAAATCATCAGGAAAAAGAAAGAGGTGATTTCTGCTTACGTCACTGACCCTGCCTGTGAGCAAAAAGCAAGGGATAAAGGTAAAAAAGACCCCCGTGCAGAATGCCAGGACCAGGACTTCGTAGTAGTGATCAAACCCATGGAGGAAGCTACCTATAAAAATACGGTGGATATCCTGGACGAGATGACTATCAACGCAGTAAAACGTTTTGCCATGGTAAAGATCTCCGACACGGAAAGAGACCTGGTAAAAGCGACTGAGGCTAGTTCAGGCGTAAAATAATCCTGTTTTTTTCTATGGAAAAGAGCAGGCAAAGCATCTAATTTTAAACAAACCCAAAAATGGAAGCCAACAAAATATTATCATCCGATCTTCTTGACCTCGTTTTCGAGGGCAGGAACAAGGATTATGGCGCTTATGAGTTACGCAAGCGTTATAATAAGCGGATCACGATGGCTTTGATCATCACTGCTTCTGTTGCACTCCTTGCCCTGATTGGCTCAATTGTAGCCAGTGAGTTCAAGGGTAATAGCAATGAAAAGCTGGAAATCAAGGAAGTTACTATCCAGGACCTGAAGCAGGAAGAGGAACCAAAGGAATTGCCTCCCCCTCCTCCGCCCAAGCCACCAGATCCCCCGAAAATTGAAATGAAACAGTTCACGCCTCCCAAAATCGTAAAGGATGAGGAAGTGCAGGAACCACCACCCGCCCAGGAAGAGCTGAAAGAAGCTAAAATTGACGTGGTGAACCAGGAAGGTATCAAAGACGAAGGTATCGTAGCCCCTGCCGTTATCGACGACGGTAAAGGTGTGGTAGAAGAGAAAAAAGTAGAAGACGAAAACAAGATCTTCGAAAAAGTGGAAATCGAAGCCTCCTTTAAAGGTGGTGAAGGTGCCTGGAGAAAATTCCTCGAAAGAAACCTGAACGGTAACACACCCGTTGATAACGGTGCTCCGGAAGGAACTTACACTGTATATGTTCAGTTCGTAGTAAGTAAAGATGGTTCTATCAGTGATGTTAGAGCTCTTACAAACCACGGATTCGGCATGGAGCAGGAAGCAGTAAGGGTTATTAAAAAAGGCCCCAACTGGACACCTGCCGTGCAGAACGGACGTAGCGTAAATGCTTATCGGAAACAGCCGATTACGTTCCAGGTGACTGGCGAATAATATTAACGCGAATGGTGCGAATAAGGCATTCGTATCGCGGATGACATTGATAAGCCGCGAATAGAGCGAATGGATCCCCTCCCGAACTTCGGGAGGGGATTTTTGTTTTACAGGCTAGTTGATTAAATCTATTTTTGGAGCAGATGAATAACAATCTTTCAGGCTGGGATGATACAATTATAGCCCTGGCAACTCCGCCAGGCATTGGTGCTATTGGAGTGATCAGGCTGAGCGGGAAAAACAGTTTTCCGATCGTCAATGAATTATTCCCCTCTAAAGACCTTTTACAGATGCCATCGCATACCTTACACGTGGGTTATCTGCAGGAGAGCGGAAAGCCGATAGATGAAGTAGTGCTTTCTCTTTTCCGCGGCCCGCGTTCTTATACCGGTGAGGATGTGATCGAGATCAGTTGCCATGGTTCGCCTTATATCCATCAGCAGGTGATAGAAGCCTGCATCCGTAAAGGGGCGCGACTGGCTAAACCCGGGGAATTCACCCAACGGGCTTTCCTGGCTGGTAAAATGGACCTGGCGCAGGCTGAGTCTGTAGCCGATATTATTGCCAGTAATACGGCTGCATCACATAAAGCTGCTTTACATGCGATGCGCGGAGGTTTCTCTGCCAAACTTCGTGATCTGAGAGAACAACTGATCCGTTTTGCAGCATTGATAGAACTAGAGCTTGATTTTTCTCAGGAGGATGTGGAGTTCGCTGACCGCGGGGCGTTTTACAGTCTTGTTAATGAGCTTCGGGAATCAACCGGTCAGTTGATCGATTCATTCCGTTTGGGGAATGTGATCCGTAACGGCGTGAGTGTAGCGATCATTGGTAAACCTAACGCAGGTAAATCCACTTTGCTGAATACTTTGCTTAATGAGAACCGTGCTATTGTCAGCGATATACCTGGCACCACCCGCGACACCATTGAAGAAGTGATCAATATTGGAGGTGTCCTGTTTCGCCTGATCGATACGGCCGGCATTCGCCAGCATACGAGTGATGTAATTGAAAGCGCAGGTGTGGAGCGTAGTTTGGAAAAAATGAAACAGGCTGATCTGGTGTTGTATTTGTTCGATGCATCGGATGATATAGCAGAGATAGAGCAAAGGGTAAATGAGTTGAAAATGCAGGGAACGAATTATCTGCTTGTGGCCAATAAGATCGATCAGCTTTCTTCTTATAAAGAAAAGTTTGCCGGTTGGGAGAGTATTATTTTTATTTCGGCAAGACAGCATTTGCATGTTGATGAGTTGAAGCAGGAGATGACGGAGAAAGTGCTGGAAGGGCAGGTGCAGGCGGAGAACAGTATTGTGACGAATGCGAGGCATTACCAGGCTTTGAAGGAGGCGGCTCAATCATTGGAGGATATAAAAGCAGGGTTGGATAGTTCGTTGCCGGGAGATTTGTTGGCGCCGGATATAAGAAGGGCGTTGCATTATTTGGGAGAGATAACGGGGCAGGTGAGTAATGAGGATATGTTGGATTATGTGTTTAGTAAGTTTTGTATTGGGAAGTAGATAAACCTCAATTAATGCTGCGTTTATTTTTTTAAAATGCCTAATATTATTAAATGATAAGAAACTTTCTATTCCACCGGGTTAATCCTGAAAGAGATAGATTATGGGATCCCATGGATGTATCGCTTTTTGATAAGTGCATTAAGTATATTTCCAAAAACTATAAAGTGGTATTGCTGGAGGATCTTGCATTCTCTGATAAGTTGCATACCAGGCATCAGTATGCTACTATAATGTTTGACGACGGTTACAAAGATAATATTGAATATGCCGCGCCTATTTTAGACAAATACAAATGCAAGGCCTCGTTTTATGTTGTTACAGAAAGCATAGATAATAATGTTCCAACCTGGACGCATATCCTGGAACATCTGTTTAAGTTTACCGGCAAATCCGAAATTATTATGGATTTTGATTTCCTGCCAGCCGAGTTACAAATTAAACATCTGGTAAACGTGGAAGATAGGATAAGGTATGTAAATAAGCTAAAGCCCTATCTTAAAAAGATTTCCCATGAACGGAGGAATGAAATATTAAAGAGGATAACAGAAACTTACAATGATGTAACTCTTCCGGAATTGATGATGAACTGGAAAGATTTAAAGGAATTAAGAAATGCGGGGCACTATATCGGTTCTCATACGGTTACGCATAGCATGCTGGGAACGATGAGTGATGAGAAGGAAATAATGGATGAACTTGTGCAGTCTGGTTCCAGGATTAAAGAAGAGCTCGACTACTTTCCCGTGTCAATTTCATACCCCGTCGGCAGTTTTAATGAAACTACCAAAAGACTGGCGAAAGAAGCTGGATATAAGTTGGGACTGGCAGTAAAGCAGAACATTTATAATCCTGGGAAAGACGATTTTTATGAGATATCGAGGATAGAACTGTATAATGAGTCGTGGTGGAAGACCAAATTAAGAATATTGAACACTTTGGAAAATATTAAATCACTTATTCGCTACAAATGAGAATTGTACTTTGGATAGGGAATGAGCCTAATCAAAAGGCTTTAGCCAATAAGATTAATAATCTGTTTCCAATAAGCGGGATTATTACCGAAAGTAGGGTCAGTAAGAAAAGGATTACAGCAAAGAAGGTTATGGAGAAAGTAATCCAAAAGATCTTCCTCAGCTCAATTGGCAAAGCCTGGAAAGGTATGCAAAAGCATAACTTCCAATCTTATCCTGAATACCCTCCGGTAGAACGCTTAAATGTAGAAGATATAAATTCCGAAGAAGCCTATGCTTTTACCAAAAAAATAAACCCGGATCTGATACTTGTATCTGGAACCAGGCTTGTAAAAGATAAAATGTTGTCCATTAATCCTAAAATCGGGATATTAAATCTTCATACAGGGTTGTCGCCTTATATCAAAGGAGGGCCAAACTGTACCAATTGGTGTATCGCAACAGAACAATTTCATCTGATCGGGAATACAATAATGTGGATTGACCGTGGAATAGATTCCGGGAATATTCTGACAACAGAATTTACAGAGTTAAATGGTAATGAAAGCTTGTTGACATTGCATATCAAGGTAATGGATCATGCTCATTCACTTTACTTAAAAGCGCTTGATTACCTTTCAAAGGGATACTATAAAAGCGTTCCTCAATCAGATATTGATAAAGGTAAAACTTACTATACGAAAGAATGGACTTTTAAGCGAACCATGGATCTGTTATTCAATCACAAAAAAATGGACAAATATTTCAAATCCGGAAAGATCGTTGAAGACCGTAAAAATATACGCGTTGTAGAAATATGAAAGCATTAGAACTGAATACGTATTAATTCCCCCTTTTTTAACCTTATCCTCGTTAAAGCTGAAAGATCGGCAACATCCTGTTTCGTCCGGGGTATATCCGATAGCACTCAGATCCACAAATTGAAATCCTTTTGGCAATATTTTTTGCGATGTATCCTTGTCTTTTCAGGCATGGAAAAAAAATATCACTCAATTACGTTTCTGCCTTTTTCACTGGATTGTATTACATAAAGAATACTTATAATGACAGATCAGGACAGCAGTCTGAGATTATTTTTTCTTTTTTCAGTACAGTTCAGGTCAAGAATAAAAAAAGACTCCTCTACATTTATCTCGAATTGAAAGATTTTCGATTTTTCAAAAGTTAATAAACGTTACATGCTAAACGATTGCCCGAAGCTGAGAAGCTTCCACCTACTGACTGTCTTATTTGTACTATCTATCTTCTTTAGTACAGAGCTTTCCGCTCAATCATCTATCCTCCATGGTAAAGTGATCGACTCTGCCAGCAGCAACCCGGTTACCGACGCAACTGTGAATGTGTCGGGCTCTGCAGTTTCTGTAAAAACCGGAACTGATGGCGAATTTGCTATCAGCGTTGAGGTTGGACAGACATTGACCATCACCCATGTCGGGTTTAATCTTGCCACTGTGCGGGTAAATTCTTTTTCTGATATCGTCGTTCGCCTCACATCCAGCGTTGGCGATCTGTCTGACGTAGTGGTGGTTGGTTATGGACGCCAGAAAAAAGTAAGCGTTGTTGCCGCCATTTCCACTATGAAAGCGGAAGGATTGCGACAGACTCCTGCAGCCAATATCGGTATTGCGCTTGCAGGCCGCTTGCCGGGGTTGAGTGTGCTTCAACGTTCAGGTGTACCTGGCGGTGAACAGATGGAATTTTATATCCGTGGCCGCAGCACCATTAATGGCCAGCAACCACTGATCCTCGTAGATGGGGTACAGCGGGATTTTACCGCCCTTGATCCACGCGAAGTGGAGTCAATCTCTATCCTGAAGGATGCCTCCGCTACTGCTGTATATGGTGTGCGTGGTGCCAACGGTGTAATTATGATCACCACACGCCGCGGCCATGTAGGCAAACCGGTCATCGATGTAACGCTTGAACAAAGCTGGCAAGCGCCTACCCGTTTACCGAAAATGGTAAATGCTTATGACTATGCAACACTGCGAAACCAGGTAGAAGTACAGAACGGACGCGCGCCGATCTATAGTGACGAAGCTCTGGAACATTATCGTACCGGTGATTTCCAGGAACTGTACCCTACGCGTGATTTTGTAAATGAATTCATGCGTGATGCTTTCCCTATGCGCAGGGCCAATGTGAATTTCAGCGGCGGTACTGACAAGATGCGCTATTTCACTACTGTCGGTTACCTGTACCAGGAAGGCATCTTCAAGTCGGAAAAATTTTCTGAATATAACTATGACCCTCAATCAAAGGCAAACCGGTTTAACTTCCGCTCCAACTTTGATATTGATATCAACAAATCGCTCAAAATGTTTCTCAATGTGAGCGGTTATATGCAGAAGAAAAATGACCCGGTGATCGTACCAAATAATGGCGACTATCTGAATGATGTGGCCGGCTATTCTATCGTGATCGGTTCACTCATCCAGACACCGAGCAATTATCACAATGATCTGACCCCAAGCGGTGAAGTGCTTTCTACCGCGCTTAAAGGCGGTAATATCAATAATGTTCCTTATGGCATGCTGAACCGTTCCGGTTTCCGCAATACGATGACCAACCAGGTTACAACATCACTTGGGCTGGAGCAGAAACTAAGTTTCATCACGCAGGGACTTTCTGCGAGGGTGATCGCTTCTTATGATGCAACATCCATTAACCAGCAGGTACGCCAACGTTCTTTCCAGCTTTATGAAGCTATGCCTGATCCAAACGATGCTACCAAGGTTATTTACCAGCCAACAGGAACAATGACCAATAGTTCACTGGCCGATGCACAGGCCCAGTCGCAATGGAATCAGCTTAACCTGGACGCTTCCATCAATTATGACCGCAGCTTTGGTAAACATGCAGTTTCAGGTATGGCATTGTTTAACCGTTATCAGCGTACTATCAATATCGAATTGCCGTATAATTATATAGGGTTTGTGGGCCGCGCTACCTATTCGTATGCTAGCAAATACCTTGCAGAAGCCAATTTTGGTTATAACGGTTCAGAACAGTTCGCTCCAGGCCACAAGATGGGCTTCTTTCCTTCTGTATCTGTTGGCTGGGTGGCTTCAAACGAGGATTTTGTAAGCAATGCCCTTCCATGGCTGACCTTTGCCAAGCTTCGTGCTTCCTATGGCCAGGTTGGTAACGACAATATGAACGGTTCACGTTTTGCTTTCCTTACACTTTGGAATGGAAGTTATGAGTCACAGATCGGGAATGACCAACTGGGATGGGAGAAAGCAAAAAAGTTTAACCTGGGATTGGAAACAAAACTTTTCCGCGACTTTACTTTTGAAGCCGATCTTTTCTATGAGCGTCGCGACAACATCCTGATCTCAGCTACAGGCCTTGTTCCAACAGGTGTGTTTGGTACAGGTGGTGTATACAACTCCGGGATCATTCCGAAAATAAATGCCGGTCAAATCCAGAACAAAGGTTTTGAACTGGTAGGTGGCTGGGCTAAGAACCTGGGTAGCGGCGTACGCATGGACATTCGTTTGAATGGCGCATACAATCATAATAAAGTTCTTTATTTAAGTGAAGTATTATTGCCCGAAGGATATGCATACCGCCAACGCAGTACCGGCTATAGCCTTGGTCAGCCATTTGGATATAAGACCGCTGGTTTCTTTAATTCACAACAAGAGATCGCAGATTGGTATGACCAGACCGCAATCGGACCTGCACCCAAACCGGGTGATCTGAAATACCTGGACATGAATGGCGATGGTGTTATCACAGAAGAAGACCAGGCACCTATCGGCAAGCCTGAAATGCCTTCATGGACTTTCGGTGGCGCATTCAGCCTGAAAGTTAAAAATTTTGACTTCAGCATGATGTGGCAAGGCGTGTCTGGCAGAAGCTATCTGCTGACTGGTCAACGTATTTTTGAAACATACAACTTCAACGAATGGCATAAAGAAGCCTGGAGCCAGGAACGTTATGATGCAGGATTGCCTATCACCTATCCAAGGCTCGATCCAGGAAGCAGCGCAAGCAAACAGGTTTCTGACTTCTGGCTGGTTGACGCTTCTTATATACGCTTGCGTAACGTCGAAGTTGGTTATACACTTGGCGAACGGCTGGCACGTAAGATCGGCGCATCATCTGTACGCATTTATGCGAATGGCCTCAACCTGCTCACCTTTGACCGTTACCCGGTCAAGTACCAGGATCCCGAACAAAATAATGAGTTGCTGTATCCTGTATTTAAAGCCTATAACGTAGGATTGAACATATCATTCTAAACGAGCTTCATTGAAAAAAATGATTATGAAAAATATTTGCCTGACCATAATGATAACGATAGGAATAATGGTCCTGTCCAGTTGTGAAAAAGTATTGGAGAAAACACCTGATGGTCAAACTACCATCGATAAAGTACTTAATAATTATAATCGCAGTAAAGGCCTGATCGACGCTGTATATGGTGAAGTATACCAGGCGCGTGACCAGATATCTTTCGTTATGAACCCGATGGAAAGCCTTACTGATAATGCTTTCTGGGCAGCTACTTACAATGCGTATGACTGGCACAATGGCGCTTTGTCACTTTCAAACCCTGTGATCAACTGGCCATGGTCATCTCCGAGTGAACAGTTATGGCCTGATTTCTGGCGGGGGATCCGGCTTGCGAACAATGCGATCAAATACTTGCCACAATCAACTGCGATCACTGATCAGGAGCGCCAAACATGGATCGCGGAAGCACGCATACTCCGGTGCTGGTATTATATGCATCTACTTGAGTTTTACGGAGCAATGCCCTGGATAGATGTGCCTTTTGAACCAACCTATGCAGGATGGAATGAACTGGCGAGGCCTACGTTCGATAATATCTCTTCCAAGATCGAACAGGAGTTGCTTGAGGTGATCAACTCCCATATCCTGCCCGACCGTCAGCCTTCGCAGGAAGCGCGCCGTGCAAGCAATGGTCTTGCTTATGCCATCCGTGCACGCGTATTATTGTATAATGCCAGCCCTCTGAATAATCCTGAGAATGATAAAGCTAAATGGCAGCGCGCTGCTGATGCCGCACAGGATGTGATCGCGCTGAATTCCTATCATCTCGTAAACATGGCCGATTACAAAAAACTGTTTGTTGGAGCATTCACCACACAGGTGGATGAGATCATCTGGCGTGCATGGACTGATAATTCAGGAATCAATAATACCAATGGAGTAGATGTGGGAAGTTATCCTTATGCATCTATCAACCATAATTGGAACTGTGGTGAATCACCTACACAGGAATTGGTAGACTGTTTTGAAATGACCAATGGCTCGTTGCCTGTTACTTACAATGATGCTACTCATACAAATGTGACCATTACTCCCGGAGCTGCAGCAGCAGGCTACAGCGAAGCTACCGGCAGCGATCCTTATGCAAACCGTGATGCCCGTTTTTATATCAATATCGTACACAACATGACAAACTATGGCGTGCCGTATAACTGCACCCAACCTTACATCATCGAAACATTTGTGGGTGGCCGCAATGGTTTTAATGATGTGATCTCCCAGGAAACACAACGTTCATGCACCGGCTATTACAGTGGAAAGGATAAACAAGTGAAGTTTTGGGGACCGGGCGGAAGCTCTGGCGCCGAAGGAACGTATTGGGTATTCTTCCGCCTTGCTGAATTCTACCTGCAGAAAGCCGAAGCACTTTGTGAAACCGGTGATCTCGGCGGTGCATTGACTGCACTGAACGTGATCCGTCAACGCGCTAATCAGCCCAGACTGGAAGACGTTCCGGGCTTTGTGAATTCGCAGGAATTTATCCGGGCGCGCATCCGCAATGAACGCCGCGTCGAGTTCTGCCTCGAAGGCCAGTACCGTTTTGACGATCAGCGCCGCTGGAAAGTGCTGAATGAAACGAACCGTCTTGTAACCGGTATGCGCATTACGAAAGGCAATGACGGCCGCTTTAGCTATCAGCGTCGTAAGATTCGCGATTACCAGTCATACACCGATAAGTATCTCGTAATGCCGATTCCGCTGGAAGATGCGAAGAAAATGACGGGAATGGCGCAACCTGCAGCATGGCAATAAAGGAAGAGTTATGAAAAGCCAAATATCAGGTCTGCTTGCATTAATGATCATTTTTTCAATCAGGGCAAATGCAAATCCTGTTGTCACTAGTGTATATGACGATACGGTATTGCAACTAACCTTACGGGGCGCTGATTGCCAGTTCGCAGATCATGCAGATTATGGTATTTACATTCCCACCCGCAAAGAACAACTTCGCGGAGTGCTGATATTGCAACACGGATGTGGCATGGAGCAGTTTGGTATTACAAAGCCTTATGATTTTCAATACCGTGCTTTTGCGCGTAAATGGAAACTGGCTGTTATTGAAACAGCATTGTACGGAAACTGTGGCGGATGGCGTGATCCAAAGTCCGGCTCAGGCCCTGCTTTGCTGAAAGTTCTTCGGCAAACAGCTACAGCTATTTCACACGATGAGCTGAACACGGTGCCCTGGCTTTTATGGGGCCATTCAGGCGGAGGCTACTGGACGCTTGGTATGCTACGCGATTATCCTGAAAGGATCCTTGCCGCAGTCTGCTATTCTCCTGCATTCGATCCGCAATGGGATTATCCCCCTGCCGTCAGCAAGATACCTGTGCTTACCCGTCATGCAGGAGAGAATGATGCAAACGACAGCATAGTGCTTTGCCAGGCCACATCTATTCATGCTTTTCAAAAACTCCGCACTCTTGATGCACCCGTGAGTATCGTGCTGAATGAATCTCAAAACCATAACCTGAGCTATATCCGTTACATGGCCATCCCTTTTTATGAAGCGGCACTAAAGCAACGTCTTCCTGCAACAAGTGGCGGCGTCATGAAAGATCTTGATCGTTCACAAGCATGGTTGGGTGATACACTCACCCTGCAACTGTATAAAGAATCAACTTATAAGGGGGATAAAAAAGGACTTTGCCTTTTCCCTGATAAAGCAACTGCAAAAACATGGAAAGAGTATTATTCAACCGGGACAGTGACTGATAAAACACCTCCACCAGCTCCGTTCAATCTTGCAGTTAAAAAACAAGATAACGCGATCGAACTTACTTGGGCTGCCGACGCTGATATTGAATCGGGGATCCAGTACTTTGAAATATTCAGTAACGGCGTACGCGTTGGACGAGTCCCTGAATCCGGCAATTATCAGTACTTTGATACGAATGGCGATAATACCATCCGGCCACAAGTGCCGGCAATGAAATATGTATTCAGTGGCGCAGCAGCAACAAATGCCACGCTGGCTGTACGAACGGTCAATCATTTTAACCTGGCCTCGGCACAAACAATAATCCACTACACAAAATGAAAGGGAAGATGACTGCGATGATCGCTATTTTATTCTCATTGCTCACCATCACCGGCGGCACCGGTTGTAAAAACCCGGGTAATGAGGTGGGCGCTGATAAACCTGCGGAAATGTATGGCAGGGTCCTTAACAATAGCAGCTCCATTCCCGAACTGCAAGTGAATAATGCAGGTAGTTATACTGCCGAAGGATTAAATGTAACCGTGAAAGACAAGCTCGTCAAACTCGATAAGTTCTATGCGCTTGCTGAACGGAAGGTCGCTTACCGTATCCGGTTCTCTCCCGATGCAAAAGCACTTTTCCGTAGCAGCCAGGGCGATTTTAATGCGTATGTAGACGTAGCGGCGAAGAAAATATCCATTGCTACCAACCCTGTGAAAGACCAATCCGTTCCTTTTCTCAATGCAGATCACGATTATCTCGTGGAGATCTATCATGTGTACCAGGAAGCAAGAGTAAAACTGACCGACCTGCAGACCAATGAGTCAGCAGAAGTGAAAGCCGTGCATGATGGACAGGGCGGTGTGGGCAAAGGCTCACTGCAACCGGGTTTTGCGGCAGGCATGCAATGGGACCATTACTGCTTTTCATTGGTTTCTGGTACTTCAATGCTGGTAAGATCAATAAACGTATATGCCTTGAAAAAGAAAGTGAAGCTGCTGATGTATGGTGACTCTATCACCCAACCGGAAGGATATTTCCCGGCTAAGGATTTTCCGCAAGCCTGGACGCAGCAGGTGATTGCCAGGATGGGCGGTAATGCGATGTCGAGCGGCCGGGGCGGTGCGCAGATCGATATGGTGCTTGACTATATCAAAAACGAGCTGCCTTTTATTGAAGTAAAATATGTAATGGTAACGATCGGTACAAACGGAGGTAATACAGAGGCGAAGCTTACTCAATTGATAGACTATATAAAATCGCGTGGCGCTATTCCAATCCTGAACAATATCCCGGCTAATGAAAGTGGTTCGCAGGTTGCGGCAAATGCGCTCATTGATACCGTTCGCCAGAAGACGGGTGTGAACGGCTGCCGTTTTGATCTCGCTACTTCAATTGCCGGTGATGGTAAAGAGGTAGACAAGTCTCTTATGTACTGGGAAGATTATACCGGAAGCTATGGCTGGCAGGTGTATCATCATCCGAATGAAAAGGGCGGAAAGAGAATGTTTGATCAGGTTATGAAGGACGCTGCAGTAGTTTTCCAATAGAATAAGCGGGGTGGCGGATCACAGCGAATGCCGCACAGTAAGCCCGAATGGAACTTTCTCTTTTGTTATCGTACCGGATAATACAGCATTCGCCGCCATCACACCCATCTCCTGGAAATTGGAAGAGATCGTAGTAATGCCCCGCAGCACTACTTTTTTGATCGGAGTTTCATTGTAAGAAATAATGCCAACGTCTTCGCCAATTATATACGATGTGGTATTGATCTTCTCAATCAATGTGACAAGATCATCCTCGATCAGGTTAATATAAACTTCACCTTTCTTTATTTCCAGTGCATTCACATCGCTCTGGATCTTGTATTGAAAAGCGTAGTCCTGGCAGAAATGCGTAAACCCTTTCAGGATCTCTTTTGGATAATAACTTGCATTTGGAAAGATGATCGTAATGGTATGGTATTACACCAGCTGATCGATCGCGTCATTCAGCGCTTTATAAATATCATCTTCAAAATCGATCAGTACGGTAGAGAACTCACCGGTAACGCCTGCAGGTATGCGGTCGAGCATTACCAGTTTATCCTTCGGGATGGTATTGATGATCTCATGGGCGTTTTCCCCGCCTTCTACAAAATGCGGGATGATCACATAATGTGTATAGTGCTCCTTGTTACTTCCCAGCATCCTTTTAAAAAGATGGAAGTCGTTATTGTATACGTAAAAATCAACTCCTGCCTGCTCGCCGAGTGTACTTACAAATGCATCGTAAATGGATTTCTTGGGGATGCTGAGTTTGTTGAATAAGAGGAACACATTCAGCGGGCGGCGGAATTCTGTGCTTTCTATAAAATATCCTCTTCTGGGAACAGCATTGATGACACCTAGTTTTTTCAGGTGTTTATAACCGCGTTCAACAGTATCACGAGCAATATCAAGTTCAATGCTTAGCTCATTGATGGAAGGCATGTTATCTCCCGCCTTGATCCTCCCTTTCTGGATCTCTTTCAGTACGGCATTGGCGATCTGAAGATACTTCGCAGTGCTGGAATAAGGGTCAACCGTAATGATGTCGGTTATCCTGGACTCTTTCATGGCAAAAATCGGTTTGAGTGTTGAAAGGTTGAACTGGCAGGACAGGTTTAATTTGTGGATATTTCTACGTATAACCGTGTTCAAGATAAAATAATTCCGGATAAACCAGCACTTATTTCAGGCAATAAAAATAATCTTCTTTTTCAGGTCAAAACAGGATAGGAATGCTGGCATTGATCTCTAAGTTTGTTTAGATATAAGAATAACATACACCTATAATTTATGGACAGCTTGCTTAATACTGTGCACATGCATCCGAGGGATCAGATCGTCCTTGTTATGCAGAGGATTTACAAACGTGTGCTGACAACTACTTCCGGAGGTAACATATCAATCATAGACGATAATGGCGATATCTGGATAACACCAACGGGTGTTGATAAAGGACTGTTAAAACCATTAGATATTATTTGCATGCGTGCCGACGGGACCGTACAAGGTCAGCACAAACCTTCTTCCGAATTTCCTTTTCACCTTGCCATATACAAAGCCAGGCCGGATATCAAAGCCATCGTGCATGCGCACCCCCCCGCATTGGTAGCCTTCAGCATTGTACGGAAAGTGCCTGACACAAACCTGCTACCGCAATTGAAAGCACTTTGCGGCACGATCGGTTATGCGCCATATGCGCTCCCCGGCAGTGCAGAACTGGGTGAAAATATCGCTCAGCAGTTTCACCAGGGAGTTTCAGCAGTGATTATGGAAAACCATGGCACCGTAATAGGAGGCAAAAATATCTCGCATGCCTATCAGCAGTTTGAATCAATGGAGATGAGCGCACGTGCTATCCTTTATGGAAATATGATGGGTAAACCCAATTATCTGTCAAATAAAAGTATTGAAGCTTACAATAAGCAAGTGCCGGACCATTTACCGGAGATGAATGAAGTGCTTTATCCCTCAGACGAGCGCGAACGCAGGCTTGATATCATCAAGATTGTAAAGCGTGCCTGCGAACAGGGATTGATGCTCGACGCATTCGGCACGGTATCTACCCGATGGAGGAATAATGATTTCCTGATCACACCTGATAATTGTTCCAAATCCGATCTTCGCCCGGAAGATATCGTTCAGGTACGGTCTGGAGAAAGGGAAAAAGGAAAGTATCCATGCAAGTCAGCTCATTTGCACCAGGCGATATATGAGAAACATCCTGATATAAATGCCATCATCCTTACGCAGAGTACTTATCTTACGTCCTTTGCAGTGACTGGTGCGACATTTAATGTAAGGACCATTCCTGAAACATGGATTTACCTGCAGGATGTGCAAATGGTGGAGTTTGGTGAACAATTTGCCGGCATGAATACAATTCCTAACATCATTTCAGCTGAAACACCTGTAGTGATAGTGAAGAACGAATGCGTGATCGTAGCTGCAAGCAAACTACTTCAGGCATTCGATTATCTTGAAGTGGCTGAGTTCAGTGCCAAATCACTGGTACTTTCCACAACGCTCGGGAAAATGGTCCCGATCAGCGATAACCAGGTAGAAGACCTTGGCAAAGTGATGAGCAAATGGAAAAATTATGAATGGCGCATGTAGCATACTGATTGAATAAGACGCTTATACCACTTAAAAACGATTGATATGAAAAATAAATATGCTATTATTCTTGGAAACCTTGGAAACACGCGCGACAGGTTTTGCCCAGGTTACAAGAATAACCCATCCACCGAAGAGATGTTGAAAGCTGCTATAGAGCGTGTGCCGCATATTGAAGGGATCGAACTGGTTGGCACCTGGGACATACGCCCGGATAATGTAAAAGATATGAAGGCCCGTTTGTCTGACGCCGGCATTGCCTGCGCCAGCATCATTCCTGATACATTTACTGTTCCCGAATATGGTAAAGGCAGCATCACGAATATCGATGCAGGTATCCGCAAACAAGCGCTCTCTTACCTCCGCCAGATGAGCGAAGTGGCAATGGAAATGAATTGTGGCATCGTCAACCTTTGGCTTGGCCAGGATGGATACGATTACCTGTTGGCCACTGATTATAATGAAGAACGCAATTGGCTTACCGATGCCACACGAACACTCGCAAAAGAATTCCCTGCACTGAAATATGCGCTCGAATACAAACCCAAAGAACCACGTAATTTTTCCTATCACGCAAGAATGGCTGATACTATTCTTGCTGCAAAAGAAACCGGCTGCGATAATGTGGGTGTAACGATTGATACCGGTCACAGCTTCTACGCAGGTGAGAACGTTGCCGAAGCTGTAGTACTCGCCAAAAGGGCTGGAGATCTGCTTTATCACATGCATTTCAACGATAACCATGGCAGTTGGGATGATGATATGATCGTAAGCAGTGTGCACTTCACTGTCTATGTAGAACTATTGTTCTGGCTGAAGAAGACCGGCTATAGCGGATGGATCTCCATGGATCAGTATCCCTACCGTGAGGACGCTGTAGACGCGATCTCCGAAAGTATCTTATGGGTGAAAAAATTTGAACAGATCGTTGAAACATATTACAGCGAAATAGAATCACTCATCAAAGAAAATGATGCGGTAAAAACTTCGCGGTTCTTACGCAAGCTCATCGCCTGATCTATTTTATTGCCATATAAATTTTCTGCATGACCATTATTAATCTCCAGCGGCCTGCGGTACGGGCTCTGTTGCTCAGCCTTTTTCTTTCCATTACCACCTTTGTGATCAATGCGCAGCAACCGGCACAATTGATAAATCTGCGTTGCGACAATGCAAATGATCCGCTCGGTATTGATGCTCCCAATCCGCAATTCAGTTGGGAATACAATACCGGCGCCCGCAACTTCAGACAAACTGCTTACCAGGTACTGGTAGCGGATTCGCCGGAAAAACTATTAGCAGATGAAGGCAATACCTGGAACAGCGGTAAGATCATATCATCACAATCATCAGGCATCGTATATAAAGGACCGGCCCTTGAAAGCCGCAAAAAATATTTCTGGAAGGTGATCACCTGGTCGGATAAAGCAGAAATAAGACCTGCTGCAAATGCTGAATTTGAAATGGGATTGCTGCATCAATCGGATTGGAGCGGCGATTGGGTTGGGTTTCCTTCCGGATGGATCGGAAAGGTTCACTATTTCCGCCGCGTATTCCACTTTGATAAAGAAGTAGCGAAAGCCCGTGCTTACATGGCAGGGATCGGTTATTATGAAATGGAGATCAACGGAAAGAAAGTTGGCGATCATGTACTTGATCCCGCCACGAGCGATTTTTCCAAACGCGTTTACTATACCACTTATGATATCAAGCCTTTTCTCAACAAGGAGAATGTAATGGTGATCGCCGTGGCGCCGGGCTGGTATGGCATGCCTAAACTGCGTATGCAGGTAGAGATCACTTTTGGGGATGGCACCAAAGAAGTGATCAATTCCACATCAGTCCGGAATGTAACGCTTGGACCGGTCGTATCTGCCGGCATTCTCGATGGGGAAGTCTATGATGCGCGCATGGAAAAACCGGAATGGAATCTGCCTTCAGATACCATCATCAAAGGATTGCCCAACCAGATCTGGGGTGTGGCGCCGGTGGTAGAAAAACCAGGCGGTATTATGACGGCGGCGGAACTGGAGCCGATCAAAGTAGTTGAATCATTCAAACCCATTAGCGTAAAGGAAGTAAAACCAGGAGTATTTGTTTTTGATGCCGGGCAGAATATGGCAGGATGGGTGCGCATCCGTGTTAAAGGATCAAGAGGGCAAAGGATCACGTTGCGGTTTGCCGAAACATTATATGATAACGGTACCGTGAACCAGGAAAACCTGCGTACAGCAGCGGCAACTGACACGTATATCATGAAAGGCGGTGGAGCAGAGGAATGGGAGCCCCGTTTTACCTATCATGGTTTCCGGTATTTTCAGGTGGAAGGATTGACGTCAGCGCCTTCTATTGATGACTATACATTGCGCCGCGTACGTTCGGATGTGGAACCTGCAGGTAAATTCACCTGCAGTAATGAACTCCTGAACCGGATCAACCAGATGGTGGCGCGTACTGAAGCGAGTAACCTGCACAGCATTCCCACAGATTGTCCGCAACGCGACGAACGTATGGGATGGATGAATGATCTGACCGTCCGGATAGAACAGGCCGTTTACAATTTCAACCTGCATCGTTTATATGCCAAGTTCATCAAGGATGTTGGCGATACACAGGAAGAAGATGGTGGTATCAAGGACACTGCACCGTATAAAGTAGGCGGCGTTCCTGCTGATCCTGTATCAGCAAGTTTTCTGCTGCTTGCCTTGAAGAGTTATGAATACTATGGCAATACAGAGATCATCACACAGAATTATAAAAAGATGAAAGCCTGGGTTGATTTTCTGAACAGCCGCAGCAAGAACGGTATTGTTGAATACAGCTATTATGGCGACTGGTCGCCGCCCGCGGAGTTCGGAGCGAAAGGAGCGGCTTATGGTGCGCTTTCAGTAAATACACCAGGGCCATTGATGTCAACCGGTTATTATTATTACAGCGCCAGCCTTCTTTCAAAACTGGCGGCAATCATTGGCAAAACGGATGATAAGGTAAAATACGAAAGTATGGCGGCTACAGCCATGAAGGCTTTCAATGATAAATTCTGGGATGAGAAAGTGGGCGGCTATGGCTCAAACAATCAATCATGCAATTCATTTGCTGTATTCCTCGGCGTGGTAAGCAAAGAACGTTTACCGAGAGTGATCGATAACCTGGTAAAGAACGTAGAGAAATACAATTACCATCTTACTACAGGAAATCTTTGTACAAAATATTTGCTGGAAGCATTGACGGAGAATGGCCGTGGTGATATAGCCTATCGCATCGCTACGCAGGAAACCTATCCCAGTTGGGGTTATATGCTGTCAAAAGGCGCTACTACATTATGGGAGCGCTGGGAATATGAAACTGGTGGTTCAATGAATTCACACAACCACCCGATGATGGGGTCTGTTGGCTCATGGCTTTATAAATATATTCTCGGCATACTGCCGGATCTCAGTTCTCCCGGCTTTGATAAATTCATCATCCACCCATATATCCTTACTGATCTCCAGTTCGCCAGTGGTGAATACAGATCAGTGAAAGGTCTGATCAGGTCTTCCTGGAAAAAGAGCAAAGGATCATTGGAGATGAATATTACTGTTCCTGCCAATTCAGTGGCAACGGTATTCATTCCTACAAAAGATGTCTCCTCTATTACTGAGAAAAAGAAGAAAATAAAAGGAGACAGGAATTTCCGCTTCCTGCGCATGGAAGGTGATGCAGCGGTTTATGAAGTTGGTTCAGGTGATTATTCATTTACATCCAAATGGTAAGAGCATGAAATTTTTGATCGGTTTATTACTGACTGGCAGTGTAATGACTGCACAGGCGCAAACGCTTAATTCAGGGTCCCTGGATATAGTAGGAGTGGACCAGTTTGGCCGCACCGTGACGCCTATCGAAGGATACAAGCCCAACAAGCAGGTGGGCATATTTTACTGGCCCTGGATCGGTCAGCCTTTTGCTTCCGGAGTATATGATGCCACAAAGATCTCGGCTATGCCGGACGGATTAAAGCTTTTGTATGATCTGAAATCGACTGACAAAACGATAAGTCCTACCGGGCAGGCGCACTTCTGGGGTGAACCTCTATTTGGCTATTACAATTCAGCCGATGAATGGGTCATCCGCAGACAGATGAAAATGCTTACGCTTGCTGGTATCGATTTTATAGCTTTTGATCTTACCAACCGCGTTACATACAAAGAAGTTTACGATAAGGTGCTTAGTACGATCGTGGACTTTCAGCGGCATGGCTGGAATGCACCCAAAGTTGTGTTCTACACGCATTCCAAATCGATGGAGACAGCGCGTGTATTGTATGAAGATCTTTATAAGCCCCGCCGTTTTGAAAGCGCCTGGTATAAAGTGAATGGCAAACCCATGATCATTGCCTATACTGAAACGGCCGATGATCTTGCAGAAGCAAGGTCAAGAAACGATACCAACTATACGCCTGTGCCCTACAGCAAAGAGATCCTCGACTTCTTTTATTTCAAGAAACCTCAATGGCCGTTTGATCCTTCTTACGAAAATGGTTTTCCCTGGGTGGAATGGAAATTTCCGCAACCACTGCACGGCGGTGTTATGAGCGTGACCGTTGCCAGCCATCCGAAAGTTCCGATGTCTCGTTCCATCACCTCAGGCTGGATCAATTGGGGCCGTGGCTGGGACCCGGATAAACAGAAAAATATTGCGGAAGATGTGGACAAAGGCACGTTCTTCCAGCGTCAATGGGATCATGCGATCAAAATGGATCCTGATACAGTCTTTGTCGGTGGCTGGAATGAATGGATTGCTTATAAGCAACCATACGGTGATGAATACATGTTATGTGATGCTGCTAACCGTGAATATTCGCGCGATGTGGAACCGATGAAAGGTGGATACGAAGATGCGTTCTATCTCCAACTGATCAAAAATATCAGGCGTTATAAAGGATTGCCTGCTGCTAAGAGCAAGCCTTCCTCGAAATCGTACCGCAACGTTGACGCAACTTCCTATGCCCGCGATTTTCATGGTGTAACAGAGAAGATCACTTACCAACGACCTGCACCGGTAAATGTACTGGATGAGGTAAATGTATCATCTGACCCATCATACATCATTTTTGAGATCAAAGCGCTTAAAGATTTTGCAGCGCCACGTACAGGCACCGAAGGACTGCATATTTATATCGGCAGCGGCACTCCTTCACTCAAAGGATGGAAAGGTTATGAGTTATTGCTAAGGCAGGATGCAGGCAGCAAAGTTTTCAATATTAGCCGGCTGGATTCTTCTTACAATATGAAAGTAATCGCCAAAGCAAGCTATACCGTTGAAGGAAGTACAGTGAAGGTCAAGATCCCGAGAAAGGAAACCGGTCTTGGCAGTAATACAAAAGAAATTTATTTCAAAGTGGCTGATGGGTTAGAGCATCCTAAAGATCTTATGGATAGTTATCTTTCCGGAAGTGTGATGCCTATGGGGCGATTGAGTTATCTGTATCAGATTAAATAAGTTTAAAGGTCCAAACCTTCAAAACTCCAATAATGAAAAGATTGATAAAAATATTATCCGCTGGCCTTTTTCTTCTCTTCCTGTCCTGCGGCAGCAATCGCCAGGCAATTGAAGTGAAAGATTTGACGGTGGAAGGACGAACGAACTTAGCTGGTACAGATATTACCAGGCCAAGACTGAGCTGGAAGATAGCAGGCGATGGCCGTGATATAATACAGACGGCTTACCAGGTGATCGTTGCCAGTACACCGGAAAACCTCGAAGCAGGAAAGGGGGATCTCTGGGATTCCGGTTTGGTAAAGGATAGCAATTCTCTGAATATCGCTTATGCAGGCAAAGCCCTCAGCAGCTACCAGCAATGTTACTGGAAGGTGAAAGTGGTGACGAATGGCCAGGAAGAAAACTGGAGTAAGGCTGCCGGCTGGAGTGTCGGACTGCTTGATTCCTCCGACTGGAAAGCGCGCTGGATCGGTCTGGATGGTTTCAATGACCGCGATCAGCCGGAAAGTACCTTCACGCGTCTTGCTGCGAGATATCTCCGTAAGGATTTTGCAATAGAAAAGAAACTGGTCTCAGCCACTGCTTATGTCAGCGGCATGGGCCTTTATGAGCTTTATATCAATGGAAAAAAAGCCGGTGAAGATGTGCTGGCGCCAACTGTTTCCGAATACAACAAAAGGATCTATTATAATACCATTGATGTTACCTCGCATATGAAGGAAGGGCAAAATGCCGTTGGTGTGATCCTTGGTAATGGCCGTTATTTCGGAATGCGTAATTATCATGGCCAACCGGATCCATTGACGCAAATAGGGCAGGTGAGTTATGGGTTGCCAAGATTGCTGCTACAAGTGCGTATGGTTTATGATGATGGTAGCAGTTCGTTGCTGGTATCTGATGAAACCTGGAAAGTTTCTGACCAGGGGCCGATAATAGCCAATAGCGAATTTGATGGTGAAGATTATGATGCACGCCGCGAATTCAAAGGCTGGGCAGAGACAAATTTTGATGCTCAGGGATGGAAACCTGTAAACCTGATGCCGCTACCAGCAACCGTGCAGATAGTATCCCAACCCAATGAAGGGATCCGTATAAAAGAGATATTGAAACCGATCGCTGTTAACAAAACCTCACGTGGCACTTATATTATTGATATGGGGCAGAACATGGTCGGCTGGATCTCACTGCATATAAAAGCTGCAGCAGGAGATACGGTAAGTATGCGCTTCGCAGAGACCATGAAGAAAGGAACCGATTCGATCTATCTCGACAATGTACGTAAGGCACGTGTAACGGATAATTATATTTCCAATGGTAACGACGTAAAATGGGAACCTGGATTCACTTACCATGGCTTCCGCTATGTGGAGGTAAGAGGATTGAGATCAGCGCCAACGATCAGTGATATAGAAGGGAAAGTGATTTATGATGATGTAGCTACCACCGGTTCATTCAAAACTTCCAACGAAACCATCAATCAGATCTTTAAAAATGCATATTGGACCATCCGCGGAAATTATCGTGGTATGCCAACCGATTGTCCACAGCGCGATGAACGCGTTGGCTGGCTCGGCGACCGCGTGATGAGCTCCTATGGCGAAAGCTTCATTTTCGATAACTCACGTCTTTATGCAAAATGGCTCGACGATATCAGCGATGCGCAAAAGGTGAATGGAAGTATTCCTGATATTGCGCCGTCCTACTGGGATCGCTATGCCGATAACGTTACTTATCCAAGTGCTTTTATCCTGATCCCGGAAATGTTGCGTAAGCAATATGGCGACCAGGAAAGCCTGCGCAAACAATATCCCGCAATGAAAAAATGGATGATGTATATGTGGGATACTTACCGCGAGAATGATCTTGTGCTGAAAGATAACTATGGTGACTGGTGTGTGCCACCTGAGAAATTAGACATGATCTGGTCAAAAGATCCCAACCGGATCACAGAAGGTGGCCTTCTTGCATCTGCTTATTACTATTATTGTCTCAAGCTGTTGAAACAATATGCTGAAATACTTGGTAATACTACCGATGCAGAACAGTTTGCATCCATCGCAGAAAAAGTTAACATCGCCTTCAATAAAAAATATTACAACGCGGAGAAAAAGTGTTATGCCAACAATACAGTTACCGCCAACCTGCTGCCATTGAGCTTTGGTATGGCACCTGTAGCTGATAGAGCCGCGATCTTTACAAATATCCGGGGCCGTCTCAAAGAGTTCGACGATCACGTAAACTCGGGGATCATTGGAGGCATGTGGCTGATGAGAGGGCTTACAGATAATGGGGCGGGTGACCTGGCTTACCGTCTTGCTACCAACAAAACCTATCCTAGTTGGGGTTATATGGTTGAAAAAGGCGCTACTACCATCTGGGAGCTCTGGAATGGTGATGCAGCCAACCCGATGATGAACTCCGGTAACCACCAGATGCTATTAGGTGATCTCCTGATCTGGTATTACGAATACCTTGCAGGCATCAAATCAGATGTAAAAGAAGTAGCATTTAAAAAGGTGATCATGAACCCGTATTTCCCGGAAGGGCTTGATTTTGTGAATGCTTCACTGGAAACGAAGTACGGATTGGTAAAGAGTGAATGGAAGAAAACAACGGCAGGACTTGAGTGGAACATCACCATCCCTGCTAATGCATCAGCGGATGTTTATTTCCCAACCGGCAATGCGGGAGATATATCGGAAAACGGTAAAACTATCAGCCAGCAACTTAGCCCCGGTAAGGGAGTTGACGGGAAAGATAAACTCGTGCTTCATATCGGCTCTGGCTCTTATAAATTCCTGGTAAAAAAGTAAACGATTAATCATGCAGGCAATCCTTGGTATTATTTATCACTTCATTGGTGGTGTTGCGTCGGGAAGTTTTTATGTGCCTTATAAAAAAGTAAAGGGCTGGTCGTGGGAAACCTACTGGCTCACCGGCGGTCTCTTCTCCTGGCTGATCGTGCCACCGCTTGCGGCCTGGCTGACCATTCCCGGATTCGCTGACATTATTTCCCAGGCATCCTTTGATACATTGTTCTGGACGTTTTTCTGGGGAAGCCTTTGGGGCATTGGTGGATTGATGTACGGACTTGGGATGCGTTACCTTGGTATGTCGCTTGGCAACTCCGTATTACTGGGGTTCACGTCTGCATTTGGTGCGCTTGCTCCACCTATCTATTATGACCTTGCAAATGTTCCCGGGAAAATCACCTTCAGCGAATTGCTTGCAAACACCTGGGGAAATGTAGTACTGATAGGGGTAGTGCTTTGCCTGCTTGGGATTTATATCTGCGGTAAGGCGGGTTATCAGAAGGAAAAAGAATTGCCTGAGGAAAAGAAAAAAGAAAGTGTGAAGGAATTCAATCTGAAAAAAGGATTGATCATCTGTATCCTCTCGGGGATTCTTAGTGCAGGTTTTAACTATGGTATCGAAGCCGGTGCGCCAATGGCTGATGCAGCAAACCAGATCTGGAAAGCAGCTCATCCAACGGAGAATATCAATTTTCTTTTCCGGAATAATGTGATCTATATTGTATTACTATGGGGTGGCCTTACCACGAATCTCATCTGGTGCCTGGTCTTACATTTCCGCAACCGCAGTTTTGGTGATTATACCAATAAGAAAACACCCTTGCTCCGTAATTTCATTTTCTGTGCAATTGCCGGCACTACCTGGTTCCTGCAATATTTATTCTATGGAATGGGTGAAAGTAAACTGGGCAATGGTTCCAGCTCATGGATACTGCATATGGCCTTTATCATCCTGGTGGCTAATTGCTGGGGCTTTGCACTGAAAGAATGGAGTGGCGTAAGCAAAAAAACAAGGAATACAATCGTTTTGGGGATCTTCATCATTATCCTTGCGGTAGTGGTAGTTGGATATGGAAACTCCTTGCATAACTAATCGGTATGGAAAAGAAAGAATCCGTCATAGCAGTATTTGATATTGGAAAAACGAACAAGAAATTATTGTTGTTCAATAAACGCTATGAAGTAGTAGCAGAAGAAGCAACAAACTTTCCCGAGATAATAGATGAGGACGGATTTCCATGCGAGGATATTGACAGGTTAACGGATTGGATACGTCTTCATGTGGAAGCACTGAAACGATCTGATAAATTTCAACTCAAAGCGATCAACTTTTCTACTTACGGCGCTTCACTTGTGCTTATCGGAAAGCAGGGAGAGCGGATCATGCCTTTACTGAATTACCTCAAGCCATATACGGCTGGTTTGCTTGAACAGTTTACATCAACGTATGGCGGTGAAGAGAAGATAGCGATAGAAACATCTTCACCGATGATGGGTCATCTTAATGCAGGTCTTCAGCTTTACTGGCTAAAGAAACAACGACCTGAATTGTTCGCAAAACTTTCTTCTGTACTGCATTTTCCGCAATACCTGAGTTTTCTTCTTACCGGCAAGACGTTTGCAGAAATGACCAATCTGGGTTGTCATTCAGCAATGTGGAATTTTGGTAAGAAGACGTACCATGAATGGCTGGAGAAAGAAGGTATCCGTGAAAAGGTGAATGAAGTGGTGAAAGGCAATACGGCCGTATTAGTGAAGGATGGTGATCAACAGATCGCTATTGGTGTTGGTTTACATGATAGTTCCGCTGCCGTCATTCCTTATCTCAATTCATTCAGCGAGCCATTCGTAATTGTATCAACAGGTACATGGACGATCAGCCTGAATCCTTTCAACCAGGATATACCTGATGCCGGGGAACTCGCGAGCGGATGCCTGAGTTATCTTACTTATGAAGGCGATCCTGTAAAGGCTTCCATGAATTTTGCAGGGCATGATCATGATACGCAGGTCAATCGTATTGCAGCATTCTTTGGGTTAAAGCCTGCATATTTCCACACACTGGAATACGATGCGAAATGGATATGTTATACAGATGGGGTCAAAGAAATGCAACCGGAAAGCCTCAGATCTCCTACTACGCCGTGCATATTCCACACACGTGACCTGGCTGGTTTTGAATCACCTGAACATGCATATCATCAGTTACTGGTTGATATCATCGATCGCCAGCAGATAGCAACAAGTATGGTGCTGACAGGTAAGCCTGTACGAAATATGTATGTGGATGGAGGTTTTTGCAAGAATAAAATTTATATGCAGTTGCTTACCGATGCATTCCCTTCCTTACAAGTATATGCTACTTCAATGGTGCAGGGTACTGCGCTGGGTGCAGCGCTTGCGATACATGATCATTGGAATGATGAACCTGCTCCCGGATCGTTGATACAGTTGAAACATTGGAAGAAGTCTGAAGTTACCGGCATTACCGGCCGCCGGGGAAAGCCAGGTCATTAAATCGTTGATGGGGAATGATTCCATACTGGTGTAATCGCCAATAAATAACCTCAATCTTAGGATAAGGCAGGATAGATATTTTTCTTTTACTATCTAGTTTTACATTGTCTGTATAAGATCTTTCATAAAGAAATCAAATATAATTATATGAGTACTGTTACCGATCGCTTTAAGCATGTAAGTTATCTGTGGGATGAAAAAAAAGCGGCCGAACTGGCTGGTGATGAAGTGGGACTGCTGATCTATCGTTCCAACCTCTTGGGCGCAGATCTGCGACTGACTAACTATGGAGGAGGGAACACATCCTGTAAAGTCACTGCAAAAGATCCACTTACCGGTAAAGACACTGAAGTAATGTGGGTAAAAGGCTCAGGTGGTGACATTGGTACATTAAAAAAATCAGGACTTGCTGCATTGTATGTCGACCGCCTGCGCAGCCTAAAAAATATTTACCGGGGTATCGAGCATGAAGATGAAATGGTAGAGCTTTTCAACCATTGTATTTATGACCTGGCGAGCAAAGCGCCTTCTATTGATACGCCTTTGCATGCTTTCCTCCCTTTCAAACATATTGATCACCTGCACCCAGATGCTGCCATTGCTATTGCAGCGGCAAAAGATGGAAAGAAGATCACCGCAGAATTATTCAATGGTACGGTGGGCTGGGTGGAATGGCAGAAGCCGGGTTTTGACCTTGGTTTGCAGCTTCGCCAGTGCCTTGATGAGAATCCGGGTATCCGCGGGATCATGCTTGGCAGTCATGGCCTCTTCACCTGGGGTGAAACCGCTTTTGAATCATATGTGAATACGCTTGAAGTGGTTGAGAAATGTGCCGACTACCTTGAGAAGAACATTGGTGTGAGCCGCCCTGTTTTTGGCGGACAGAAAATACAATCCCTTTCCAAAGAAGCCCGTCTAAAACAGGCAGCAATACTTGCTCCTGTGCTGCGCGGGCTTTGCAGCAGTCAGCAAAAGATGATCGGTCACTTTACGGATGATGAACGCGCTTTGGAGTTTATCAATTCGAATGATCTGGACAGGCTTGCACCTCTTGGTACAAGTTGCCCTGATCACTTCCTCCGTACGAAGATCAGTCCGCTGGTGCTCGGGATCTCACCAGACGAAGATCTTTCTGATTCATCAGCGATAAAAGCAAAACTCTCCCCTGCGTTTGATGCATACAGGAAGATGTATGCAGACTATTATGATACCTGCAAGCATCCCAACAGCCCCGCAATGCGCGATGCAAACCCCGTGATCATTCTTTATCCGGGGGTGGGACTCTTCAGTTTTTCTGTTGATAAACAAACTGCGCGTGTTGCTGCCGAGTTTTATATCAATGCCATCAATGTAATGAAAGGAGCTGAAGCAGTGAGTGAATACACATCACTTCCCCGCCAGGAAGCTTTCAATATTGAATACTGGTTGCTCGAAGAAGCGAAACTCCAGCGAAGGCCAAAACCAAAATCATTGAGTGGCCGCATCGCACTTGTTACCGGCAGCGCCGGTGGAATCGGTAAAGCTATCGCGAAAAAATTTGCGGAAGAAGGTGCCTGCATAATATTGAATGATGTAAACCAGGAAAGGCTGGATAATGCTGCCGCTGAGTTTAAAAAACTGTTTGGTCGTGATGCAGTGGATAGTGTGGTGCTGAATGTGACTGATGAGAAGTCTGTTGATGCAGCTTTTAATGCTGCCAGTCTTGCTTTCGGTGGTGTTGACCTCGTAGTAAACAATGCCGGTATCAGTATTTCCAAAAGCATCGAACATCATTCGCTTGAAGAATGGGATCGGTTGTATGAAATCCTGGTAAAAGGTCAGTTCATCACATCCAAGAAGGGTATTGCGATCATGCGTGCACAGGGTTTTGGTGGTGATATCATCAATGTTGTATCAAAGAACTCAGTAGTAGCGGGTCCGAATAATGCTGGCTATGGCTCAGCGAAAGCCGCGCAGGCGCACCTTACAAGATTGATGGCTGCCGAAGTGGGGCCGGATAAGATCCGGGTCAATACTGTGAACCCCGATGCAGTGATCGCTGATAGTAATATATGGGCCGGAGGATGGGCCGAAGGCCGGGCGAAAGCATATGGCATCAAGGTAGAAGAACTGCCAGCTTATTACGCAAAACGTACATTGCTGAATGAGATCATTTTGCCGGAAGATATTGCCAATGCGTGTTTTGCATTTGCAGGTGGACTGCTGAATAAGTCAACCGGGAACGCGATAAATGTGGATGGCGGAGTTGCAATGGCGTTTTTGAGATAGAAGAGTTTGTGTTGTTCGATCTGGAACCTACGTCATTTTAGAATTATCAAACCTATGGACCAATGAAGATTGGACTTTTTATCCCCTGCTACATCGACCAGTTCTACCCAACTGTGGGTATAGCCACTTTACAACTGCTCGAAAAACTGGGAATGGAAGTGGTATACCCACTGGAGCAAACCTGTTGCGGGCAACCCATGGCCAACAGCGGCTTCGCCAATCTTTCTAAAGGATGCGATATCAATTTTATAAATAATTTTTCCGGGGTTGATTATATCGTTGCGCCATCCGGCAGTTGTGTATTGCATGTGAAGGAACACCTGGACAGTAATGTAAAATCAACTGAAGCAGAAAAGATCCGTTCAACCATTTATGAATTGACAGAATTTCTTGTAGATGTATTAAAGATCGACAGCCTGCCTTCACGTTTTCCTCATCGTGTAGGATTGCATATAAGTTGCCATGGGCAACGTGGCCTCCATACTTCTTCAATGACCGAGCAGGTATTGCCTTCTTTTTCCAAACCCGAAAAACTGTTAGGTATGGTGCAAGACCTCGTGTTGCTAAAACCTGCACGGCAGGATGAATGTTGCGGTTTCGGCGGCACATTCTGTGTATTTGAAGAAGCGGTGAGTGTAAAAATGGGAAAAGACAGGATCAATGAACATTTGCGCAATGAAGTAGAAGTGATCACTGCGGGAGATGTAAGTTGCCTCATGCATCTCGAAGGAATACTGAAACGGTCCGGCTCCAAAATACGGATCATGCATATCGCCGAAATACTTAATGCAGCAGTATGAAAACAGGAAACCATGCCGCTTTAGCAAAGGATTTCATCCAGGATGAGGCAAGGACCGACTGGCATGATGAAACACTCTGGTGGATCCGGCAAAAACGTGACAAGGCAGCTCATAACCTGCCTGAATGGGAGCAACTCAGGCAATGGGCATCAGAGATCAAAGAGCATACCCTATCCCATCTACACGAATACCTGCTGGAGTTTGAAAAAAATGCAATGGCCAACGGCGTGCAGGTGCATTGGGCAGCCGATGCGGCAGATCACAACCGCATCATCAAAGCAATTGCAGATAGGCATCGTGTGAAAAGAATCGTGAAGAGCAAGAGCATGCTTACCGAAGAATGTCATTTGAATGAATACCTGGAATCATTTGGCATCGGAGTGATCGATACCGATCTCGGTGAACGTATCGTTCAGTTGCGTCGTGAACCACCCAGTCATATCGTACTACCCGCTATACACCTGAAGAAACAGGATGTAAGTGAAACGTTTCATGCACATCTTGGGACTGAACCAGGTAATAACGATCCCCAATATCTTGTTGCCAGTGCGCGGTTACATCTGCGGCAGGAATTTCTTGAAGCTGATCTTGCAATAACAGGCGTCAACTTCGCCATTGCGGAAACAGGAGGGATTATTGTTTGCACCAATGAAGGCAATGCAGATATGGGTGCACATGCTGCGCCGGTGCATATCGCCTGCATGGGTATTGAAAAGATAATTCCTAAGGCTGAACACCTGGCGGTTTTCACGCGGTTGCTCGCACGCAGCGCCACCGGGCAAGCCATTACTTCCTATACCAGTCATTTTCACGGGCCACGGCCTGGCAGGGAATTGCATATTGTGATCGTAGACAATGGCCGTTCACGCCAACTTGGCCGTAACGATTTTCGTAACTCATTAAAGTGTATCCGATGCGCCGCTTGTTTCAACACCTGCCCGGTTTACCGCCGGAGCGGCGGACATAGTTATCACACGGCAGTTGCAGGCCCGATCGGTTCTATCCTGAATCCAAATCTTGATATGAAAGCTAATGCCGATCTCCCTTTTGCTTCCACACTCTGCGGCTCCTGCTCAAATGTTTGCCCGGTGAAGATCAATATCCACGAGCAGCTTTGGAAATGGCGGCAGGTGATTGCCGCAGAAGGATATATAAGCGGATCAAAAAAAGCAGGTATGAAGATGATGGGGTATGTGCTCGCAAGTCCAAAGATCTACCGCTTTGCAGGATCAGTTGCCCGGTGGATGCTTCGGCATTTTAGTTTTATAGCGAAATCAAAAAAACTCAATCCCTGGTATAAACAACGCGAAATGCCCGACGCACCGGAGAAAAGTTTTCGTGAATGGTATCTTAAAAACAGGCGATCATGAATGCAAGGGAAACCATACTTGCTGCAATAAAGGCGAATCAGCCTGCACCGGCACCTCTGCCGGTTATAGATCATCACAACCTGATTGATGATAGGGCAGACCTTACTGCATTGTTCTCGCAAAACCTTGAAGCCGGCGGAGGGTCCATGCAGCGATTGCCTGATATGGCTGCTGTGCAACAGATAATAAATGAAAAAAGAGCAGCCGGTGGGCTGGTGCTGAATCTTATTTTGCAGGCCGGCGATATAGATATCATTCCCTCCTCACTGGAAACACTTGATAGTTTGCAACAGGTTTTTATCTCTGGATCCGTGGCGGTAGCCGAGAATGGAGCGGTATGGGTGACCGAATCAAAAATGATCAACCGGATCCTGCCTTTTATCAGCGACCAGCTATATCTCGTAATATACGAAAAGCAACTTGTATCAACCATGCATGATGCATATGAGAAGATAAAAATAGATGACGACGGCTTCGGGGTGTTTATTGCCAGCCCTTCGAAGACTGCAGATATTGAACAGTCACTTGTGATTGGCGCACATGGTGCGCGAGAACTGGTGGTGCTGGTAATAGCTAATGAGGCAGTCTGAGTAACCCGGTTTGTGATTTCGTGTTCTTACTGAAATGAAAGAATTAAATTTGAATATCGATAGATTTTTTCATTATCGGCAAACACCCATGATTAATGACACTTCCATCTACAGGTCATTCACTGTTACGTCAGTTATTGATGAAACAAACAATGCCAAGTCGTTTGAGATAAGGCCAACCGATAATACCCCTGTCACCTATCAGGCCGGCCAGTTCATCACCCTTGTATTCCCTAAAACAGATAAAGAAGACAGGCGTTCTTATTCTTTTTCATCAGCTCCTGTTCTGGACGAGCCTATGCGTATCACCATAAAAAGAATTGAGAATGGTGAATATTCAAGGCAACTCTTTAACCGTCTCAAGCCTGGCGATACACTCATTAGTTCGGGTATCTCCGGTTTCTTCTGCCTGCCTGATCAGCTTGATCATGTACGCCAGTTTGTTTTCCTTGCCGCTGGCAGCGGCATTACACCGATCTATTCTTTACTCAAAACAGTATTGCATACCACCGCGCTGCCTGTTGTTCTGATTTATAGCAACTACTCTGAAGAAGAAACTATTTTCCATTCAGAGCTTTTAGAGCTTCGCTCACAATTTCCCAGACGGCTTAAAATTGAGTTCCTGTTCAGCCAATCTGAAATTCAACAAAGGAGATTGAGCAAATTCCTGCTGCATGCGCTACTGGAAGAACATGGAATTCCCCTGCAGGAAACCTTGTTTTATGTATGTGGACCGGCAAATTATATGCTGGTCGTCAGCATCAGCCTGATTACGGTTGGCGTACCGAGAGAACATATCCGGAAAGAAAATTTCAATACCAGGCAGCATCATATAAAGCCATTGCCGCCTGATACTGATGCTCACAGGGTAAAAGTCTCTATAAATAATGCACAGTATGAATTTACTGTTCAGTATCCCGATACTATTTTAGCTGCTGCTAAAAAACTGCAAATACAACTGCCTTATAGCTGTGAAGCAGGTAACTGCGGAAGTTGCACTGCCACTTGTGTCCAGGGAACTACCTGGATGGCTTACAATGAAGTATTAATGGATGACGAGATCAAAAAAGGAAAAGTGCTGACCTGCCAGGGATATCCGGTTGGAGGAGATGTGGTGATACAGTATTGACTCCAAAATAGTTATATAATCTTCAGTAGGGCATTCAGCCGATTGACAAACATCATTTCCCCAATTGAGGTTGATCAACCGACGGGTGATTTGGGAGGGATACTTTTGATTAATAAAAGATAAGAATGTCTTTTATTGATTAACCTTCAACTCAATATAATGAAACCTAAATCGCTGCTCGCCACTGCTTTTTTAATTACAGGTTTATCGTTCTTGATAGCTTGTAATAACGATCCACAACCTGCTGCTGAAAACACCACTACTCCTGCGCAGGAAACTGCTACAGAACAGGCTGAAGTGCACGGCACAGAAATAAAGCCCGGTGAAATTGAATTGACAACTCCTTTAAATCAGGAATGGGTCACATACGGTAAAAGCATTTATGAAATGAAATGCCAGAGCTGTCATAAACTGACAGATGAAAGGCTGGTAGGCCCCGGCTGGAAAGATGTAACAAAAAGAAGAGAACCCCACTGGATCATGAATATGATCACCAATGTAGACATGATGCTGGAAAAAGATCCTGAAGCACAAAAATTACTGGAACAGTGTCTGGTGCGTATGCCTAACCAGAATCTGACTAAAGATGAATCGCGCCGGGTGCTTGAATTTATGCGGTCCAATGATGGTGCTAAGTAATCAAAACAACCTTCTTTTCAATTAAATAAACAGAAATATGAAATCCAGTTACTTCAAAACCTCTATGGTTTTGATAATGGCCTCTGCTTGCCTTTTATATATGCAGAGCTGCAAACCCAAAACTGCTGAATCTGCTGCAACCGGCGATGCTGCAAAATCTTATGTGGCGCCCGGTAAATATGATGAGTTCTATAATATCGTTTCGGGCGGCTTCAATGGCCAGGTATCCGTTTATGGAATACCTTCCGGCCGCCTGTTCCGTATCATACCTGTATTTTCCCAGTCGCCCGAAAGCGGGTATGGCTTCAGCGAGGAAACCAAACCCATGCTGAACACTTCCCATGGATTTGTGCCCTGGGATGACCAGCACCATATCGCCCTTTCCGAAACCAAAGGTGAACATGATGGCCGCTGGGCTTTCGCCAACGCGAATAATACACCACGCCTGGCACGTATTGATCTTACCACTTTCAGGACTGCAGAGATCCTGGAAATACCCAATAGCGCCGGCAACCACGCTTCACCTTTTATCACAGAAAATTCTGAATATGTTGTTGCAGCTACCCGCTTCAGCGTGCCACTGGATGATCAGAACGGCGATGTACCTATCAATTCTTATAAAGAGAATTTTAAAGGTTCGATAAGTTTTGTATCTGTTGATGCAAAATCCGGGGAAATGAATATCGCTTTCCAGATCCGTACTCCGGGAGTCAATTTTGATCTTTCCCGTGCCGGTAAAGGAAAATCACATGGCTGGTTCTTCTTCAGTTGCTATAATTCAGAAAAAGCCAATACGCTGCTGGAAGTAAATGCTTCTCAAAAAGATAAGGACTTTGTAATGGCTGTGAACTGGAAAAAGGCAGAAGAATATTTAAAAGCAGGCAAGGCCAAAAAGCAATCCGTCAAATATGTACATAACGTGTATGACGAAAAAACACATACTGCCAGCTCTACTATGAGAAATGAAGTGCTTGTTCTGGACCCTGCTGATTGTCCTGATATGTTGTACCTGATCCCCTGCCCTAAATCACCGCATGGTACTGATGTAGATCCTACCGGCGAATATATTGTGGCATCAGGTAAGCTGGCTGCAAGCATCCCTGTGTTTTCTTACACCAAGATCCAGAAAGCAATTGCAGATAAAGCATTTGATGGAGAATATGACGGTATTCCCGTAATTAAATACGAAGCAGCATTGCATGGAGAAGTAGCAAAACCCGGTCTCGGACCGCTCCACACAGAGTTTGATGGGAAAGGAAATGCCTATACTTCCATGTTCGTTTCCTCTGAAATAGTAAAATGGCGTATCAGCGATCTGCAGGTGCTGGACCGTGTGCCTACTTATTATTCAATCGGTCACTTGTCCATACCCGGAGGACCAACAGCCAAGCCTCATGGCAAGTATATGATCGCTTACAACAAGATCACCAAGGACCGATATTTGCCTACCGGCCCTGAGCTTACACAAAGTGCTCAACTGTATGATATCAGTGGTGAGAAAATGAAACTGCTGCTTGATTTCCCAACTACTGGTGAACCGCATTATGCTGAAGCAATACCTGCCAGCATGCTGATGGACAAGCAAAGGAAGATCTATAAAATTGAAGAGAACGCTCACCCCTATGCTTCTAAAGGCGAGGGTATGACCAAAGTGGAACGTAAAGGAAACCAGGTGCATGTTTGGATGACTGCCATCCGTTCCCACCTTACACCGGATAATATTGAGGGAGTGAAACTGGGTGATGAAGTATATTTCCACGTTACCAACCTTGAGCAGGACTGGGATGTGCCGCATGGGTTTGCAATAAAAGGAGCAAACAATGCTGAGATACTGATCATGCCTGGCGAAACACAAACCCTTAAATGGGTGGCAGACAGGGTTGGTATCTTCCCCTTCTACTGTACCGATTTCTGTTCCGCCTTGCACCAGGAAATGTCTGGTTATTTAAGAGTATCACCCGTGAACTCCAATGTGGCACTGCTTTTCAGTACAGGTACCAATAAGCCGGCAGTAAGCGGCACTGATGCAGCAGGGGCAACTGAAAAAGCTCCGGGTACCAAATAAAAAGAAGTTCAGGTTTAGTCGGTGTTTTTGTTTGCATTCACACTTCCGGGGCCTGAAAACCCCGGAAGTTATTTAAAACCGAAGGTTATGAACAAGATGAGTCTCAGATCCAGGATCATTATAGCGATCGGCTCTTTAGCGATGTGTATTCTTTTTTTCGTACCGGCATGGTCTATTTACCTGATAGCTCCGCAATATCCTGAAGGATTATCGATGCAGATATGGTTATATAAGATCACCGGGCAGGTAGAAATCATCAATGGCCTGAACCATTATATCGGCATGAAGCATATCAAGGCGGAAATGTTCCCTGAATTCAGCTTTCTCGTTTATATCCTGGGTTTCTTTGTTCTGTTCGGGTTAATGATCGCGCTTTCGGGCAACCGCAAATGGCTGTTTATCTATCTTGCACTTTCCGTGATCGGCGGCATAGCAGCCATGGTAGATTTTTATATGTGGGGTTATGATTATGGTCATGACCTGGACCCAAGCGCTGCCATCCAGGTTCCGGGATTGTCTTACCAGCCTCCTCTTATCGGCCATAAAAAGCTGCTGAACTTTGATTCATATTCATATCCCGACACCGGCGGATGGGTGGTGGTTGCAGTAACCGGTATCTTTTTTCTTACCTGGTTTATCGAATGGCGCAAACATAAAAAGCAAAAGCCCATGATATCAAAACAAAAAATGACTTCTGTTTCTGCAATCCTGGTTATTGCCCTCGTTCTCACCGGGTGCAATCCCAAACCCGAAAAGATCAGTTTGGGAAAGGATAATTGTGCCGAATGTAAAATGACTATTATGGATCCCAAATTCGGCGGTGAGATCGTAACCAAGAAAGGAAAGGTGTATAAGTTTGACGATGTGCATTGTATCGCAACTTTCCTGGAACGTCGTGGTGTTGAAATGAACGATATTCATCAAACACTGTTTACAGATTACAATAATAATGGAGAGTTTATAAAAGTGAACGACGCAGAATTTGTAGTAAGCAGCCAGTTGAAAAGCCCTATGGGCGGCAATGCTGCTGCATTTAAGAATAAAAAAGAGGCAGAAAAGAAATCAGCAGAAATTGAAGGAAGCAAGCGCACCAATTGGGCCACTCTTTATAATATCCTGGTGAAGTGAACAACGTATTGACTATATTATTCTTGCTGATAGCGGGCAATGCCTTTGGTAAAACGATTATTGTTGAAAAACATACAATGATCAGTTCACTAAGCCGGGGAATACAACTTGCAAAGGAAGGAGATACTGTTTTGCTGCGTAAAGGAGTTTATAAGGAATGCAATATCGTTATCGATAAGCCACTGTATCTTCAAGGCGAAGGCTGGCCGGTGCTGGATGCAGAGTTCAAAAATGAGATACTCAAGCTGACCGGGAAAGATATAGTTGTCCGCGGTATTCATTTTGCCAACGCCGGCTATTCATCCATGAATGATTACGCTGCTATCAAGATAATTGATGCTACCAGTATCCTGATCGAAAACAATGCGATCAGCAATGCTTCCTTTGCTATTCATTTTGCCAATTCCACCCACTCCATTATCCGGAATAATATAATCGCCGGGACCAACAAATCGGAACACTCATCCGGCAATGGCATACACCTGTGGAAATGTGATGGAATGACGGTTGAGAACAATTTCATCAGGGGGCACCGCGACGGGATCTATTTTGAATTTGTTACAGGGTCCTTTATCCGTGGTAATATAAGCGAGATGAACGTCAGGTATGGTTTGCATTTTATGTTCTCCCATAGCGATACTTACCAATACAACATCTTTCGTAACAACGGAGCAGGAGTGGCGGTTATGTACAGCAAGAATGTAAGAATGGAAAACAATGAGTTTGATAAGAATGCCGGTGCAAGTGCGTATGGGATCTTGCTGAAAGATATTACCGACAGTCATATCGAACACAACAAATTTATTCAAAATACTGTGGCAATACATATGGAAGGCAGCAGCCGCATCGAGATAGGAAAAAATATTTTTAAAAATAATGGATGGGCTGTAAAAGTGCAGGCAAGCTGCGATGATAATACTTTTCACAATAACAATTTTTATGGTAACACATTTGATATAGCCACCAATGGTTCCAGAACACTTAATAAGTTTTACAATAACTACTGGGATAAATATGATGGTTATGATATGAACAGGGATGGAATGGGGGATGTTCCCTATCACCCTGTCAGCATGTACTCAATGATTGTAGAGCAGAATCCTAACTCCCTGATGCTCTTGCGAAGTTTTATGGTATCACTGTTGGATAAGGCAGAGAAAGCCATACCCAGCCTGACGCCGGAAAATCTTGTAGATAATTCACCCATGATCAAACCGAACAAATTATGATCAGGATCGACCATATAAGCAAAAGATTTAAAAGACTGCAGGTACTGGATAATGTGTCCGCTTCTTTTACAAAAGGCCAGGTTATATCACTGATCGGTCCAAACGGTTCAGGAAAGACCACGCTGATCAAAGCCATACTCGGAATGGTGAAAGCGGATAGCGGAGAGATATATGTTAATAATACAGCGGTTGACAGCGATTTTGGATACAGGAAGAATATTGGCTACATGCCGCAAATCGGCCGCTATCCCGATAACCTGAAGATCGGTCAGTTGTTTAAAATGCTGAAGCATATCCGAAATAAGGAAGACCGGGAACTGGACCATGGCCTGGTGGAGAAATTTAACCTGCCCGCCCTTTATGATAAGCCCATGCGGACACTTTCGGGAGGTACAAGACAAAAAGTAAGTGCCTGCCTGGCTTTTCTTTTCAACCCGGATGTGTTGATCCTTGATGAACCAACAGCCGGACTGGATCCTTTATCTTCCGAGATCTTAAAAGAAAAGATCATTGAAGAAAAGAATAAGAACAAGCTCATATTGATCACTTCCCATGTTTTAAGCGACCTGGACGAACTTACCACTCATATTATGTACCTGCAGGAAGGAAAGCTCCGGTTTTTAAAAGATATGCAAACCCTGCAGGATGAAACAGGCGAAGCCAGGTTGGGCAAAGCTATTGCAAGGATCATGAAGAGTGAGAAGCTTAACCTGTTAAGCGAGGATGATAGGGTAATGGTAAAAAAATGATTATCGATCAAACAATTTTATGATAAAGCTGGCGCGATACGTTCTGTATGATATCTTCCGCAGCAAGGTAATAATCGGATATACCTTGTTTTTGTTCCTTATCTCGGTAAGCCTGTTCAATATGGAAGAGAACAGCAGTAAGGCGATGTTGAGCCTGCTGAGCATTGTACTGATCGTAGTGCCTTTGATCAGCCTGATCTTTGCCACCATTCATTATTACAACTCGTACGAGTTTATTGAGCTGATGCTATCCCAGCCGATGAGTCGGGCAAGAATATTGCTAAGTGAATACTGCGGGGTAAGTTTATCCTTGCTGGCCTCTTTCCTTATAGGTGTGGGCATTCCTGTATTGATCTATTCATTTGATGCCACAGGTATGGCTATGTTGTTTACGGGGAGCGCATTAACCATGATATTCACTTCCATTGCTTTTTTCGCTTCGGTAAAATCAAGAGATAAGGCACGAGGTATTGGTGCTGCATTATTGCTCTGGTTTTATTTTGCCCTGATCTTCGATGGACTGATCATGCTGATACTTTTTGCTTTCAGCGATTACCCTCTTGAAAAGCTGACCTTGTTGCTTTCTTCCCTGAATCCCATCGATCTGGGACGCATTTTCATTATGCTTAAGATGGACGTCAGCGCGCTGATGGGTTACACTGGTGCTTTATACAAGGACTTCTTTGGCAGCTTATCCGGAATGCTGTACACTATAGGGATCATGTTTGTTTGGATGGCCGTGCCTTTATGGTTGGCAGTGCGGGCATTTAAAAAGAAAGATCTATAAACACTTTCAGGGATTATTATAAAAATATCCATGGGAAACCCGGTTAATAGTAAGCATGATAAAGCCCTTTCAGAAGAAAGGGCTTTTAAATTAGGTTTATAATGCAGGCAAATTTATTTCCTGCTCCAGAAAGGATGAGCCCACTCTTTATCTGAATGAGAGGTTGCCGAAAGTTTGTCAGCTATTGTATTAAGTTGATCATCCGATAAAACATTTTCCAGGTAGCCAAACAGCCAACGCTCTTCAAACCGGATATGATTAGTGACAAATAGTGCCAGTATGGAGAACAGGTTGTTATCCGGATCATTGTCCAACGCCAGGATAAGTTCTTTTATATCTGCATGCTCCTGCTGAAGTTGGGAAGCAAGCGAGGGATCGGCTATATAGGGCAACAATACCTTTTCTTCCTGGATAAAATGAGTACGCATATAATGACGCCAGTACCAAAGTATATAGTCCCGGAGAGTAACAGCATCTGTGCCATTCCCAAGCCCTTGTTTTATTTTCCAGCAAAACAATAAACTGTCGTTGTGATCCCTGCTAAGGGCCGCCAGTTGGGGACTTCTTTTTATTGGGGTCGGTTCTTTAACCATACTACAAAAGTATATGTGGCTATGAACCATGAAATGATCTTGAACAGAAGCCTTCCTGATTTTAATCAACTGTTAAAAACCGGTACTTGTGTGGTGACAGGTTGATCATGTAGTGTTGTAACACATTGAATTAAGTGCTGCTTAACAATAGGATATAACTCAATCTTAAAATTATGTAAACTCGTCCGCACTATTTCCCCATATATTTGCCCCGGATGAAAAAAATTGTTGTCACCATACTTGCCCTTCTTTACCTCTCTGCTTCGGTAGGTGCCACAGTTCATTTCCATTATTGCATGGATAAACTGGTGGATTGGGGGCTTGAGCACAGCAATGATAAAACCTGCGACAAATGCGGCATGGAGAAAAGCCATGAAAAAGACAATGGCTGCTGCAAGGACGAACATAAACAGGTCAAGCTTGAAAATGATCATAAAGGAACTATAGCCTTTCAACTGGCTGGATTGGTCTCTATTGCCCTCCCTGTCCATGAATTTGAATTACTGCAGGTCAGCTTTCCAACTGTTACCGAACAACATCCTTTGAGCCATGCTCCCCCGAGGGCCGGTAACATAGCTGTTTATATCCGCAACTGCGTTTTCCGTATTTAAATCCTGCTTTTTTACATGAGCCGGGCAAATGATTGCCGGGCTATAGGCATTTCATGGCCGTTCTATTTATTGACCCACTGAGTCTCGACATTAATAACCCGACTAAAATTTTTTATGAAAAAAGCATTTTTTGCAGTGATTGCTGCTGCCCTCGTATTTATTGCCTGTAACAACGACAAACAATCTGAAAGCCATGACATGGCGGGTATGAGTAAAGATACGGTAGCAGCAAGTGCTTCCGCAGACGATAAAGATATCAAGACCGTATCGGTTACTTACACAAATCTTGATCCTAAACTGACTTCTTCCATAAAGGAAATAGTTGATCATTATCTCCATATCAAGAACGCATTGACCAACGACAATGAGCAGGAAGCCGCAAGTGGTGGCACTGCGATGTTTGCTGCACTAAATAAGCTTGACAAATCCTTATTCACTGCTGAGCAAAAAAAGCTTTATGAAGAAAATGAAGAGGATGTAAAAGAACACGCCGAACATATCGGTAAAAGCAAAATTGATCATCAAAGAGAGCATTTTGCGATGATGAGTGAAGATGTGTATGCATTGACCAAAGCATTCGGTGCAGGAAAAACGCTTTACCACGACTATTGCCCAATGTATAATAATGACAAAGGAGCTCTCTGGTTAAGTGAAACAATGGAGATCAAAAACCCATACATGGGCAGCAAAATGCTTAGATGTGGAACTGTAGAAGAAAAAATCCAATAAACTCCCGGGTGATCATGCGTATCATTAAAAAAATAGTATGGGGTTTATTGATCGTCCTGGTGTTGCTGCAATTTATTCCGGCAAGTGTGAACAAAACAGCAAAGGATTCCGGAATGGATATAACAGCTCAGTACCCTGTTCCTTCAGCAGTTCAATCTGTATTGAAAAAAGCCTGTTATGATTGCCACAGCAATAACACCAACTATCCCTGGTATGCCCGTGTACAACCCTTTAGGTTGTGGATTGACGGGCATGTGAACGATGGTAAAAAGGAACTGAACTTCAGCGAGTATGGGTCCTATTCAAAGAAAAAAAAATTCAACAAGCTCCGTTCAATCGGGGAAACGCTTAAAGAAGGCACCATGCCCCTGGAGTCCTATCGCCTTTTGCATGCTGGAGCAAAACTCACCGATGCAGAAAAAGCCGCTGTATTGAAATGGGTAGATGATACGCGTCATTTAATGGAAGCAGAAAAAGAATAAGCAGTTTCTTAAAATCAGTTTATGGTCCATAGAATTATAGAATGGTCGCTCCGCAACCGGTTCATTGTACTGGTGCTGTCAGCCGGTTTGTTTATATGGGGCATTTTTTCAGTAAAGAAAAACCCGATCGATGCAATTCCTGACCTGTCGGAAAACCAGGTGATCGTATTTACCGAGTGGATGGGAAGAGGACCCCAATTGATCGAAGATCAGATCACCTATCCGTTGGTGACAAACCTGCAGGGATTGCCGCGGATAAAATATGTGCGCGGTACATCCATGTTCGGAATGAGTTTCATCTATATCATTTTCGATGATGCAGTAGATATTTATTGGGCAAGGGAGCGGGTACTGGAAAGATTGAGCACTGTGTCGGGTTCTCTGCCAGCAGGTGTTGCTCCGCAGTTGGGGCCTGATGGAACCGGTGTGGGACATATCCTTTGGTACACGCTTGATGCACCTGCAATGGATTTAGGTGAGCAAAGGGCATTGCAGGACTGGTATATAAAATTTGCCCTGCAAAATGTGGAAGGAGTGAGTGAGATCGCTTCGTTCGGTGGCTTTCAGAAGCAATACCAGGTAACAGTAAACCCCAATAAGCTATTGTATTACCGTCTCTCCGTTTCGGATGTTATTAATGCTGTTCGCAGCAATAATAATGAATCGGGCGGAAGAAAATTTGAGTTAAGCGATATCGGCTATATCATTAAAACTTCCGGTTACCTGAAATCAATAGAAGAGATTGAAAATATTCCTGTCAAAAACCAGAACAGTATCCCCATCCGGGTTGCTGATATTGCCACGGTGCAAATGACCGGTGAAGCCCGTTTGGGGATTTTTGACCAGGACGGAGAAGGAGAGCGCGTAGGCGGGATTGTTGTGATGCGTTATGGGGAAAATGCGGCGACGGTTATTGATAAAGTGAAGAAGAAAATGAAAGAGGTTGCCAAAGGGCTTTCCGAAAAAGTAAAATTCGATATTGTGTATGACCGTGGCGAATTGATAAAAGAGTCAGTCAGTTCCATTAAGACCACGCTTATTGAAGAAATGATCGTTGTGTCGATTGTTGTGATAATCTTCCTTTTTCACTGGCGAAGTGCTTTAAGCATCATCATTCAGATCCCTATTACCCTGGCTGCCAGTTTTATTCTGCTGAATGCATTTGGGATATCATCCAATATTATGTCGCTAACGGGTATTGCACTGGCAATAGGAGTTATTGTCGACAATGGCATCATCATGAGCGAGAATGCTTATAAGCATCTGTCCGAGCGGTATGAAATATGGCAAAAACAAAACAAACAAGGAGCGTAGTATGAAGCGGATTAAAAAGATATTTCAAAAACCCGCACCCTGGATCTCGGAAGAAGAACGATTAAAAGTGATTGAGGGTTCGAGCAAGCAGGTTTCCCGGGGAGTGTTTTTTGCCACTGTGATCATTATCACTTCTTTTCTGCCGGTGTTTATGCTCACCGGGCAGGAAGGAAAGTTATTCCATCCATTGGCCTATACGAAAACATTTATCATGATCGTGGATGCGCTGTTGGTTATCACACTGGCACCTGTGCTTATTTCCTTTTTTATGAAAGGAAAATTCAGACCTGATAATGCGAACCCGGTAAACAGGGTGCTGGAGAAAATATATACACCGGTGATCAAAGTGGTATTGAAGTGGCGCAAGACTGTATTGGCGATAAACATCCTGGCCTTGGTGGCTACCATTCCTTTATTGAAAAGCCTCGGAACGGAGTTTATGCCACCGCTTGATGAACAAAGTATTTTGTTTATGCCGGTCACTCTTCCGGATGTTTCCAATGGAGAAGCTAAGCGGATATTGCAGGTACAGGATAAGATCATTAAATCGGTGCCTGAGGTTGACAAAGTATTGGGTAAAGCCGGCCGGGCCAGCACTGCAACAGATAATTCGCCGATCAGCATGATTGAAACGATCATCATGTTGAAGCCAAGGTCTGAATGGCGAAAGGGTATTACCAAAAAAGAGATAATTGATGAGCTGGATGCAAAATTACAGATACCCGGTGTCGTGAACGGCTGGACACAGCCTATTATCAACCGCATCAACATGCTGTCGACCGGTATCCGCACTGATGTTGGTGTAAAAGTATATGGACAGAATCTTGACACGCTCGCTGTTGTTTCCGATCAGGTTAGAAAAGTCTTAGAAGGAACACCAGGGATCAAAGACCTGTATGTTGAACCGATCACTGGCGGAAAATACCTGAGCATTGATCCGAGAAGGGAAGATCTAAGCCGGTATGGATTAAGTATAGACGATGTGAACCAGACGATCGAATCGGCTATAGGCGGAGCATCTATTGGCAATACAGTGGAAGGCCGTCAACGCTTCTCTATCAATGTCAGGCTGGCACAGGATTACCGCAATAGTGTGGAACGGATCAAACGCATCCCGCTTATGTCTCCTGCTTTCGGAGAACTGCCTTTATCGGCCGTAGCAGATATTTCCTTCCAGGACGGTCCTCCTATGATTACTTCCGAGAATGCAATGCTAAGGGGAGCCGTTTTGTTCAATGTAAGAGACAGGGATCTGGGTAGTACGGTTAAAGAGGCCATTCAAAAAATGAATGAAGCAAAAGGTGTTTTGCCCCAGGGATATTATGTGGAATGGAGCGGACAGTATGAAAATCTTATCCGTGGCCAGCAAACACTTTTATGGATCGCACCGGTTGTACTGGTCATTATCTTTTTCTCCCTCTATTTTGCTTTTCAATCCATCCGCGAAGCATTCTTTAGTCTTGTTACGGTTCCCTTTGCACTCATCGGCGGGGCCTATATGATCTGGTTCTGGGGAGTGAATTTATCTGTTGCAGTAGCTGTAGGATTTATTGCTCTGTTTGGCATTGCTGTGGAAACAGGTATTGTGATGGTGATCTATCTGAATGATGCAATGCAACAACTTGTGAAATTAAAAGGCAATTCCGCGGAAAAGATCACTAAAGAGGACCTGCGTCAATTTGTGATCATAGGTGCTGCCAGGCGGCTGCGCCCCAAACTGATGACAGTTTGTGTATCACTGTTTGGTTTAGTGCCGGTGCTTTGGGCCAGCGGGATAGGCACTGATGTGATGAAGCCGATCGTGTTGCCGATGATCGGAGGAGTGCTTACCTCCTCAACACATATCCTGCTGGTGACACCACTTATTTTTTTAATGACCAAAGAGTATGAATTGCGCAAATACGGAAAACTGGAAATACATGAAACAGCTCATTAAATATAGTATAGGCTTGCTGGTGTGGTTGCCTGCTGGTGTAGTGGCGCAGCAAACACCCGTTCTGCCATTAGATACCATTCTGCAACGGATTAACAGGAATAACATATTACTTCAGTCGTATAGCCTCAAAGCAGAAAGTTATAGATACAGTGCCGATGCATCTACGGCCTGGATGGCGCCAATGGTTGGAGTGGGAACTTTTATGACACCCTATCCCGGCCAAATGATCATGGACCCGCGGGATAAAGGGAATATCATGCTGCAAATTGAACAGGATATTCCCAACAGGGCAAAGCTTAATGCACGTAAAAGATATATTGAATCGCAGGGAAATCTTGAAAGAGCTACCAGGGATATTACGCTGAACGATTTTAAAGCACAGGCAAAGCGTTTATACTTCAACTGGCTTATTGCCGTGCAACGGATAAATGTGTTGCAGGAGAATGAGAAGATCATGATAACCATGAAAAAGATAGAAGAAGTAAGGTATCCCTATAACCAATCTCAGCTTGGAAGTTCATTTAAGGCAGAAGCCAGGATCGAAGAGAACCGCAATATGATCCGCATGCAGGAAGGGACGATCGGTAAGGCAAGAGCCTGGTTGAATAGTTTGATGAATGCAAAGGGAAATGAGCTCTTCGAGATAGATACTACTCATACACCAGTATTTGCACGTGCCAACAATTATGATACAGCTTCGCTTTCCCTTATCCGGAAAGATGTGTTAAAGATGAATGAAAACATCGGGGTGATGCAGCTTAATATAGAAAGCATGAAAATGCAGAAGAAACCTGAGTTCCGGATCCGGTTTGATCAGATGTTCCCTTTAGGATCTTCCATGCCAAACGCTTACAGCATTATGGGTATGATCAGTATTCCTATTGTGCCATGGTCATCTAAAATGTATAGATCTGAGATCAAAGCTATGCAGTTCAGTATCCAGGGAATGGAAAAAGAGAAAGCGGCCATGCTCCAGGAAACACAGGGGATGCTTTATGGAATGGAATATGAGATACGGACAATGCAAAAAAGAATTCAAAGCATGGAGGAAAAGATAGTACCTGCTTTACAAAAAATACTGGATGCAAACTTTATTTCTTACCAGGAAAATAAAATGCAATTGACACAGGTAATTGATGCCTGGGAAACACTCACGATGATGCAGATGAATGTGCTGGATGAAAAATTAAAATTGTACGAAATGATAGTAGATTATGAGAAACAATTGTATCGTTAATATTACTGTAGCCGGATTTTTAATCCTGGTGTTTATTTCCTGCAATAATAAACCAGGCAAGAACATTCATGCTGAGCATAACGCTTCCGGCAAAGAATTGGTGATCGACAGCAGTCTTGCAATCCTGGCAAAACCGGTGAATGCGCAGGTGGTTTCAACCCTTCCTGCTATTTCACCTGAATCAGGCAGACGGACTTTTTCAACAGCGGTAAAAGGACAGATTACTTATGATTCCCGCGATCAAACCAGTTTGTCGAGCAGGGTCAGTGGCCGGATCGAAAGATTGTATATTAAATATAACTACCAGCCGGTGAAACAGGGACAACTGATCATGGAGATCTACTCTCCTAATCTGGTAGCGGCTCAAAGGGAATTGCTTTTTATTGCACAAACCGGTAATGATGATGATATGTTATCAAGATCAAAACAGCGTTTGTCATTGCTGGGAATGCAACCTGCGCAGATCAGTCAGGTATTAAAAACCGGTAAAGCACTTTACCGGATGCCGGTTTATAGCACAACCAGTGGTTATATACTGGAGAAACAGATAGCTATAAGCGCTGCTACACAGGCTGCTCCTGCATCTCAGGCGAGCGGTGGAGGAATGGATAATATGGGCACGGGTGGGGCAACCGCTGGATCTCAAAGTAATGTTACATTTCCTGCGCCAGCTACTCCTCTTCTGATCCGTGAAGGACAATATGTCAATGCCGGCCAATCTTTATTTACTGTTTATCGTTCAGATAAGCTGGTGGCAGAGTTTGCTTTAAAACCCGAAACCGCAGCACGAATTGAAAAAGGACAGGGATTGACTTTTCATACTGTTATGGGTGGGGAAAAAGAGTATTCCGGCAAGATCGGCCTGATACAACCTGTAGTAAGAAGTGGAGAGAATTTCACTCTCGTCCGAACTTATATCAATTACAAAGATCTATTGCCGGGGCAACTCATTACTGCCAATATTCCTGTCGGATACAAATCAGGGTGGTGGTTACCCAAAAAAGCAGTCTGGCAATCAGGTAACACAGCCTTTGTTTTTAAAAAACAAGACGATGTTTTTGTACCCGTACCGGTTGAGACAGGCGCAGAAGCCGAAGGGATGGTAATGATCACTACTGATATTGGAAACTGGAAAGTGGCGGAGAATGCCTGGTATCTTATAGATAGTGAAAGTTTTATTAAAACAACCGGCCAATCAAAATAATATGGAAAGGAAAAATTTTTTGAGAGTTGCAGCCTGGACAGCGCTGATGCCAAGCTTGGTACTGGCTGCGTGTAAAGAAACGAAAAAACAGTCTGCTGAAGCAAAGAAGACCTATACCTGCCCTATGCATCCGCAGATCATACAGGAAAGCCCTGGCACCTGTCCTATTTGCGGAATGGACCTGGTTCCTTTCGATAAAAATAATACGGATGCCAGCTTATTATTAAGCGAAAGCCAGATAGTGCTTGCGAATATTACAACAGTAGCGATTGGCAATGGCTCATTAAATAATAATATTGTATTAAATGGCCGCCTGGCAATCAATCCTGAACAAACAGCTTTCATCTCCAGCCGTGTTGCCGGCCGTATAGAAGTTTTATATGTGAAAGAAACCGGAGTGAAAGTAAGTAAAGGGCAACCTCTTTATAAGATATACTCTGAGCTACTTGCCTCACTTCAACAGGAATACCTATTGGCAGTTGCACAGGCCAGCCAATTTCCCAATGATGAGCGGTTTCAACAGATAGAAAGATCAGCCCAGCAAAAATTGTTGTTATATGATCAAACGGAAGCGCAGTTACAACAGCTCATTCAATTGCAGAAAACAGATCCTTATGTTACCTACCCGGCACCTGCAAGTGGTATTGTAGCCGAATTGCAGGTGACCGAAGGGCAGTATGTAAGTGAAGGTGGCACACTTATGCGTATTGAAGGGTATAACAGTTTGTGGGTGGAAGCAGATGTTTATCCTAATGAAACGGCCAGCATAAAAAAAGGACAGGTTGTAAAAGTAATCATTCCGGGTTGGGAAGATGAGCCGCAGGATATGGCCATTCAATTTATTAATCCGTCCTTGCAAACCGGCAGCCAGTTAATGCAGGTAAGAGGCACCATTCCCAACCCGGACACCCAATGGCAGCCAGGCCTCCAGGCGAATATCCTGGTTCCTGTCAAAAACACCGGCAGTGCGCTCACTGTGCCGGCTGGTGCAGTGATAAGAGATGCAAAAGGGATGCATGTGTGGGTAGAAAAGGGCAGGGGGAAATTTATTCCCCGCCCGGTGAAAACGGGTCTTGAAAATGCGGATGTTGTGGAAATAACCGAAGGGGTTAAAAGAGGAGAGAAAGTTGTTGTTACAGGAACGTATTTATTATACAGCGAGTATATCCTGAAAAAAGGAACCGATCCCATAGCAGATCACATGGATAACCATTAAAAATAAATGCATGGAACATCATCATCAACATCAGCAAGCAAAACACCAACATGATGGAAAGAATCCACCAATGGGGCATCAGGGACACGATCATCATGCAATGATGATCAGTGATTTCAGGAAGCGGTTTTATGTTGTATTGGTATTGACAATTCCTATCATGCTGCTGTCAGAAATGATACAGCACTGGCTGAATATACATATCAGCTTTATGGGATCGAAGTATGTGTTGCTGGTACTTTCATCCATTGTGTTTTTTTACGGTGGATGGCCTTTTCTAAAGGGTTGGTTCACCGAAATGAAGACCTGGAAACCTGGTATGATGACGTTGATAGGTTTTGCTATCACGGTTGCATATGTGTATAGCATGGCAACGGTTCTCGGCTTAAAAGGAATGGATTTTTTCTGGGAACTGGCAACCCTGATCCTGATAATGCTATTGGGGCATTGGATTGAAATGAAGTCTGTGGCTGGAGCATCGAAGGAGTTGGAGCTATTGGTGCAATTAATGCCTTCAGATGCGCATTTAATGCATAGTGATCACCTGATGGATGTTAAAACCGAATCATTAAAAGAAAATGATGTGATCCTGATTAAACCGGGTGAGAAAGTAGCGGCTGATGGCGTGATCATTGAAGGCGAAAGCTACCTGAATGAAAGTATGCTGACAGGAGAATCAAAGCCTGTGCAAAAGATCAAGGGAGATAAAGTGATCGCCGGTGCGTTGAATGGTAATGGATCTCTAAAGGTTAGAGTATCACATGGAGCCAAAGATTCTTATCTGTCGCAGGTGGTCAAGCTGGTGCAGGATGCTCAGCAATCAAAATCAAAAACGCAATCACTGGCTGATAAAGCTGCCCAATGGCTTACTTTGATCGCAATTGTAGCCGGTATTGGTACTTTCCTGTACTGGTATTTCAATGGAAAGGAGTTAGCGTTTGCAATTGAACGCATGGTTACAGTCATTGTTATCTGTTGCCCGCATGCATTGGGCCTGGCTGTTCCATTGGTTGTAGCCAAGTCAACGGCATTGTCTGCGAAGAATGGACTGCTGATCAAAAACAGAACGGATTTTGAAAATTCCCGGAAAGTGACCACGCTTGTCTTTGATAAAACAGGTACGCTGACTGTAGGAAAATTTGAAGTATCAAAAGTTGTCGTTATAGTAAAAGAGTTGGATGAAAAAGAACTCATCCGCCTGGCTGCCGCTTTGGAACAAAATTCGGAACATCCGATTGCCACAGGCATTATACAAAAAGCAAAAGACCTATCGGTTTCTATTCCTTCGCCACAGAATTTCAATGCTATTACAGGTAAAGGTGTTGAAGCGGCGGTCGAAGGCAAACAAGTCAAAGTGGTGAGCCCGGGTTACCTGAAGGAAAAGAATATTGTCCTGCCCTCGGATTTTAAAGCAAAAGGAGATGAAACAGTGGTATTTGTTTTGATAAATGATGCACTGTCTGGTTATATTACTTTATCGGATGAGATAAGACCTGAATCAATAACTGCGATCCGGACACTGCATGATAATAAAATAAAATCTGTTCTTCTTACTGGCGACAATTCCAAAGTAGCAGAAAGTGTAAGCAAAAAGCTGGGAATTGATACTTATTATGCAGAAGTGTTGCCTCATCAAAAACTTGAAAAGATTAAAGAACTACAGGAAAAGGGCGAGTTTGTAGCAATGACAGGTGATGGTGTTAACGATGCACCGGCGCTGGCTCAGGCAGATGTTGGGATTGCAGTAGGAAGTGGCAGCGATATTGCTGCAGAAACTGCAGGAATTGTATTGGTTAACAGTAATCCTAAAGATATTGTGAACCTTGTTTTGTTCGGAAAAGCAACCTACCGGAAAATGATCCAAAATCTTGCATGGGCAACCGGTTATAATGTGGTAGCTCTCCCCCTGGCTGCAGGTGTTTTATATAAGGCAGGTATATTGCTCAGTCCTGCAGCGGGAGCAGTGCTGATGAGTGCAAGCACTGTAATAGTTGCTATCAATGCCGGGATGCTGAAAGTAAAAAACAAATAATCTATTTAAGAGGGCTTAATCACAGGTCCAACCCGATCTCTTTCAGGAATTCTTCTTTATAATTATTCCCGATCGGTATTTCTTTCTGCCCAATAAAAACCCTGTTGCCTTCTATATGACTGATCTTGGATTTGTTGATGATGAATGACCTGTGCACCCGCAAAAATACTGGCCTGGGTAGCAACTCCTCTGCACTGGTGAAGGTCATACCCGGCGAAAAAGTTTGTGTGGTAGTAACGATCTTTGTGAAATTGCCGTTGGCTTCTGCATAAAGCAGTTCATCATATTTTATTTTGAAGATCTTCCTGTCAGTTTTGATGAAAATAAAATCCTCAGATGGCTTTTCTTCTGCTATCCTGAGAGCAGGTATGTTATTGGTTGCGACTTGTAACCGTTCCACAGCTTTATCCACTGCCATCATAAACCGATCGAGGGAAAATGGTTTAAGCAAGTAATCAACTGCTGATAGCTCAAATGCATCCACAGCATACTCCTTATAGGCTGTAGTGAAAATAACCTGTGGTTGGCTTTTCAGGCTTTTCAGGAAGGAAACGCCGTCCATCACCGGCATATTGATGTCGAGAAAGAGAATATCTACATTCTGCTGTTGCAGCGCAATCTTGGCCTCAAGCGCATTGCCACAGGAAGCCACTACTTCAAGATAAGGAAGATGGCTGCAATAAGTTTGAATGATCTCACGTGCTATTGGCTCATCTTCGGCAATTACACATTTATAGGTCATTTCCTGGTTTTTAATTGTAGGGTGATCGTATATTTTTCTTCTTCTTCCTGTATTTCCAGTATGTGTTCAGCAGGATATAATAGTTCCAACCGCTTATATACATTGTTAAGACCCATGCCGCTGTTTTTACCCGGCAGTTTGCGTTCTACTTTTTCCTTACTGTAAGAATTGCTGACCCTGAAAATGATCAGATCGCTTTCGGTCGCCAGCTTTATATCAATGAATGATTGTTTTGCAGCAGTGTTCCCGGCATATTTGAATGCATTTTCAACAAATACGATCAGCAGCATAGGTGCGATCTTTATATCGTTTGTTGATGGACCCTGTATTTCTGTTGTCAACACCAACCGGCTGCCCATTCTTATTTTTTCAAACTCGATATAATTGTTGATATAGTCCAGTTCCATTTTCAGCGGCACATAAGTTTCGCCTGCTTCATATACGGAATAACGCAGAAGTTCAGACAGGCGAAGTAATAGCGGAGGTATCTTTTCATGTTGTGTGATGGACAATCCATAAAGGTTGTTCAGTGTATTGAAAAGGAAATGCGGACTTAACTGGGATTGAAGCAATTGAAGCTCGCCCTTGCTTTGGGCTGCAGCTGTTCTGGCTTCCATCAATTGTTTCTGTGTAATGGAACGGATCAATTTTATGGTCATGCCAATGGCCAGGCTAATGATGATAAATGGCAGTGCAAATAAAAACAGGTTGGCGGCGTCCTGGCCTCTCCTGGGAGAACGTACATGAAAGATCATCCAGGAAATGCAGGCTACAATTATTAAAGAAAGGCCAATGATCAAGTGCCTGGGTGATCTGTCGAAATGGGTAGTCCATGCATGGGCAAAATATCGGCCTGCAAATACCCCAATGAAAAAGCAGATGGTTAGCCCGGTGGCTACTGTCTCCGGTTCAGATATATTCAGTGAGTTTACATAAGTGAGGTTTGTGATCCAGACGGGAATGCCCAGCACAAAAGAGAACAGGAAATAATACCGGTTGCCAAAAAAGTCTTTAAAATTGCTTGCACTCATAGGTGATCTTTTGCTTACCGGTAAATATCTGTTGTATCTGCATCCCCGGTAAGTTTTGCTGATGGACATGCTGCTTTGCCTGTCAGAAAGGCTTTAAAACATGACCAATTTGTTCGTCCTGCTTTCCACGGTTTCCGTCAGCAGAAAGGAAAGGTACGACACTATTATTTCCAGAGCGGTTGAGCCCTGGCAATATTTGCGGAACAAACCATTAATCATGAAAAGTTTTACCCTTTGTTTCGCAGTTTTACTGATCCATACCCTTTCTTTTTCACAGATCATCACCGGTAAAGTGAAAGATAGCAACCTGCAACCTGTAGCTGGCGCTACCATCCGTTTATTGAATCAATCGGATTCCCTGCCGGTGCAAACAACCAGCAGTGAAATGAATGGAGGTTTTAGCTTCCGGCAATTGCATTCCGGCAGCTTCATTCTTTCTATTGATGTGATCGGGCTGCAACCTTATCAAAAACTGATCACCATAGACAGCATGCAAAATGATTTACAATTGCCGGAAATCATTTTACATCCCGGCACTGCAAAGGAATTGACGGCGGTAGTAGTAAAATCGAAAAAGCCTTTACTGGAACATTCGCTTGATAAAACAGTTGTGAATGCAGATGTGATGATCGGCAGTGCAGCCAGCAATGTGCTGGAGGTGTTGTCGCGCACACCGGGTGTAAGTGTAGATAACCAGGGAAATATCAGTTTGAAGGGTAGGACCGGAATACTGTTGCTGATCAATGGCAGGCAAACTTATATGTCTGCACAAGACCTGGCCGCTTACCTCAAATCTTTACCTGGGGCTATACTGGATAAGATCGAACTGATCGATAACCCATCTGCACGCTATGATGCGGCCGGCAATGCCATCATCAATCTGCAATTAAAAAAGAGTAGGGTGGGAGGATTGACAGGCAATGTTGCTGCAGGATATGCGCAGGGAAAATATGGCCGGCAAAACTATTCTTTGAACCTGAATTATAATTATAAAAAGATCAATCTGTTTGCCAATGTCGGCTATAACGTGGACAAGAATTATACAACAGATTTATATACCCGCCGGTATTTTCAGGAAGACGGGAGCCTTTCTTCTTCTGTATTACTGGATAATAACCAGGTAGGGATAGGCAAATCGCTCAATTTTATGGGCGGGTTGGATTATGAAGTAACTGCTAAAACAAGCCTTGGTTTTGTAGCCAATATTAATCACGGCAACAGAGACGGACGTTTTGATTATTTCAGTGAAACATTTGATTCGCTTCAACAGTTGACAGGAAAAGGATATGGCAATACTATTAGTGAGGACAAAAGAAATAATTACGGGCTTAATCTTAACCTGCTGCATAAATTCTCACGTACGGGACAGGAACTAAGTGCAGATGTTAATTATCTGCAATACCGTTTCAATGGTCAACAGGAACTGATAAACTTCCTGGATGAACAGCCAGTATCCCGTTTTTCTTATCAGTTGCCTTCTTCCATCCGCATTTATACTGCAAAAACAGATTATGTGCAGCCATTGAAGAAGCGCGGAAGACTGGAAACCGGTGTTAAATCCAGTTTTGTGAAAAATGACAATACAACGGATTATTATGATAAAGTTGGAATAGCTCCTGTGTATGACCCGGCTTTGTCGAACAGGTTTATCTATAAAGAGAATATCAATGCGGCATATATCAATGGCCGGCAGGATTGGGGGCGATTCTCTGCACAGGCTGGTTTGCGTATGGAACATACATATATTAATGGAAAGCAACCTGCCAATGCAGCATCAAAAGATACGGGTTTCAGCAGGAATTATGTGAACTGGTTTCCTTCTGTAGCAGTAAGTTATAAACTTGACAGTGCAGGCAAGGATATTCTCGGCTTGATGGTGAGCCGCAGGGTGAGCCGCCCCAACTATCAGTTATTGAACCCTTTCCTTTTTTACAAGGACAATTATTCTTACAGTGGAGGTAATCCCTTGCTGAACCCTCAGTTCATGACCCGTTATGAACTGAAGTACCGGCATGGTCAGTTTTTATGGGCGGAATTAAGCTATAATGATTTCCGCAAGGTTATTTTGCAAACAACCAGGGCAGAAGACAGTCTCTTTATTACCCGGCCGGGCAATTATGCAAAAGGGATCATGTTCTTATTGAGTGTTGGCGTGAACGTATCGCCTGCAAAATGGTGGTCGATGAATTCAACAGTCAGATTGTCCCGTATTGGTTTAAGAGGAATGATCTACACAGAGCAGCTAAGTCCGAATACGAATGTACTGAGATGGGAACTGAACAATTATTTCACGATTAATCGCAGGCTTAATGCGGAGCTCAGCGGTTATTATGCGAGTGCGGATATGAATGGTCAAACTTCAACCAGTGGCATGTACAGAGTGAACGCGGCTATTCAGCAGAAGATCGGCGAAAAAAGCAGTATCCGGTTGGTGATGGATGATATTTTTCATTCCTGGGTTTATCATAACCGGTCGATGGGTTTGAAGCAGGCAGATTTTATTCAGACCAGTGAATCTGGGACGCAGCGTTTTGGATTGGCATTCACGTACCGGTTCGGGAAGAAATCAGTGAAAGGGAGAAAGAGTGATGCGATGGAGGAAGAGAGGGGAAGGATTGAGTAAATGAAGAAATGTAAAAAAAGGTTTCCGGAACTTCCAAGGAGTTTTGGAAACCAAAATTATATAATGTTTCAGTACATTTTGATGGCAGGATAGTTAAGATGCTGAATCCCGTAGTTGTTGAAGATGTCTTTTGGCGTCTTCAATTTTCTCGGTAAAAAGTACTTTATCTTTTACCTTGGTGGCAATAGCGTTTAAAGCTTTTATTTCTGCGCGTGTCATTAACTTCCAGATCGGAAAAACAACACCCCACCCCGCTTTTTTACCCCTATAATCCTGTTATTTTTTTCTTTTCATCGTCTCCAATATCCATTCCCACTGCAAAAACAACCATCTACTAACTAAAATCACATTCCTATTCAGTTTTTCTGTTTTTTTATAGAAATATCATGGCATGAAAGCGATCGGCAATACTCCTTTAATAAAACTGGAACGCCTTACAGAACCCGGCTCTGCTGATATCTATGTTAAATATGAAGGAGCCAATCCTACTGGCAGCATGAAAGACCGTATGGCCCTTTCCATGATCGAAGGGGCAGAACAGCGTGGTGATCTGAAACCTGGCGGCACAGTAGTGGAATATACCGGCGGCAGCACCGGCAGTTCCCTGGCCATGGTTTGCGCCAGCAAGGGATATAAAGCCCATTTCGTATCATCCGATGCTTTTGCTGAAGAGAAGTTGCAGACTATGAAAGCCTTTGGAGCTAACCTGGATATCATACCCAGTGAAAATGGAAAGATCACTGCCGGATTGTTTGATCTGTTAATAGGACGTGCAAGGGAATTGAGCCGGCAACCAAACACTTTCTGGACAGATCAGTTCAATAATATCGATAACCGTAATGCCTATCATACAATGGCCCGTGAGATCATTGCAGTGTTAGGAAATGATATCGATGAGTTCATTACCGGAGTTGGCACCGGAGGAAGTTTTTCCGGAAATGCAGAGGTATTGAAAAAGGAAATTCCACATATCCGTTGTATTGCGATCGAGCCGTTCTATGTGCGTGCGCTTTCGGGTGGTGATATCACCGGCACACACAGGCTGGAAGGTATAGGTGCAGGTTTTGTGCCTTCAATCTGCCGTCTCGACCTGGCTGATGAGATCATCCCGGTTAAAGACGGAGATGCTTATACTGCTGCAAGATATCTTGCCAGGAAAGAAGGTGTATTTGGCGGCACTACAGCGGGTGCAAACATTTGGGCCGCTATTCAACGGGCAAGGATCATCGGGCCTGGAAAAAAGATCGTTACCATAGTACCGGATTCTGGATTGAAGTATCTGAATGGGGAACTGTACAGGGACTGATGAAGCGTTATCGGGAATAAATACCACTTATAGGGTATATATGGTATTCCCTCTAAATCATAATTTTAACCGCCGTTGTTAACCTTTGTATAATTTATATACGCATATCGCAACCAATCCTGGTCGTTGCCGCCGGCTTACCTGTAAAGATTCACTTTTCACTATTTTCAATTGCAGGCTTCAGAACAGGTATCAGGATCTTTGGAGCCACCATAACTATATTGTGTATGTGGTGGAAGGCCGGAAAGTCTGGCATACTTCCAGTGGAGCGTATGATCTGCATAGTGGCACTTGCGTATTTGTAAGAAAAGGAGCTGCTATTGTAGAGCAGTTCTTCGATACTGAATTTTGCTTTTTCCTGTTTTTTATACCGGATGAATTTATCTGTGAAGTCTTAAAAAGCAGGACAAAGCCATTAATGCGAACGGTGAAGCAGCCTGATCAGATCATTCCCATTCATAACAGCGCTACCATCCAGGCTTACTTTCAATCCATGCTTCCATATTTTGATGATGAGCGTGAGCCCGATCAGTCCTTGCTGGAATTAAAGTTCAGGGAACTGGTGCTTGCTCTTATTGATAACCCCAGGAACCAGGAGCTTTTATCTTATTTCTGTTCCTTATTACAGGAGCCACAGGTTGTATCCCTTCAACGTGTGATGGAAGAAAACTTCTGTTTCAATCTTAAGCTCGAAGAATTTGCCCGGCTTTGCTCCCGCAGCCTTTCTGCTTTCAAAAGAGATTTTGAAAAGCTGTATGATATGCCTCCCGGCAAATGGCTGATGGAAAGACGCCTTAACCATTCGCTTCATCTTCTTACCAATATGGGAAGAACAGTTACCGAAGCTGCATTTGAAAGTGGTTTTGAAAGCCCCTCACATTTCAGCAGATCATTCCGCCAACGTTTTGGATATCCTCCCGGAGCAATAAAGCAACAGGTTGCTCAAATGAATTAAGAATATCCGATAATCTCCTGCAATCTCCACGGATGAACTTCACAGTCAGATCTCTGGGCTTTTAAGAAAGGCATTCTTTTCCCTGCCCGTTTAGTTTTGCTTTTTTAATAACCATTAAAACCTATTCAATGAGCACAAAAACAATCCAGGGAAAACTGTGGAGTATTGCACCGCAATATTGGTCAAAGCATTTTGAGCCCTGGTTTCTGCCGATGTACAGGAAAGTGCTGGAGCAGCTGGAATTATCGGGCGACAAATTATTATTGGATGCCGGATGTGGTTCAGGGCTCTTCAGCTACATGGCCATACAGGCAGGCGCACAGGTAGTAGGCGTTGATGCTGCGCCCGGTTTGCTGGAAGTGGCCAAGCAACGCAACCCACAAAACAACTTTCTCGAAGAAGACCTTGAAGCATTACCATTTGTAGAAGATACTTTTCATGTGGTGACGGGTTTCAACTCATTTCAGTATGCCGGTGATTTTGAAAAAGCACTGGTGGAAGCAAAACGTGTTTTAAAACCAGGCGGAAAACTGGTGATCGGCATCTGGGACAAACCCGGTTTCAGTGATGCTACCAATGTATTAAAAGCGATCGGGACCTTATTGCCACCGCCACCGCCAGGCACTCCCGGCCCCTTTGCCCTTTCTGAAGATGGGAAGATTGAAAATACATTGAAGAATAACGGGCTGAATCTTGAATTTAAAACGACAGTAAACTGTCCATTCCTTTATGCAAACCTTTCAGATGGTATTAAAAGCTTTATGGGTACTGGCCCTGCTGCTGCTGCCATGGACAACAACAGCAGAAAAACAGTGGAAGACATCATTGCCAAAGCACTGCAAACATATCAGCTGCCGGACGATTTTTATTTCCTCCAAAATCAGTTCCTGGTATTTATTGCAAGCAAGTAATCAATGAGTCGCTGGAAATAAACAGGGTGCATGGATTCTTATTCATGCACCCTTTTCATGAATGATACTGCTTTTATTTTTGTTATAAAACCGGAGAAAGCTGTTACTCTTTTTTAATACGAATGAAACCAGTAACATAAGAACGATGAGCAGTAATAATGTGTATTCCTGTTTTATATTCCGCAACAGGAATACTTCTATCAGCACCAGTGCATGAACAAAACAGATCACCCGAACGGAGAATGCATGGCTGAATCCATTATTCGTAAGAAGATGGTGAATATGCGTACGGTCGGCCAGGAAAGGTGAGCCCCCTCTCCAGGTACGTAAAGTGAATACACGCAACGTGTCAAACACCGGCACCAGCACAATACCTAATACGAACACCGGAGCATTAGGCAATACAGGATGATTGGCAAATGTGTTTACCTGCAGCAAACGGACACATAAGACAGCGATGATAAAACCTATGACCAGCGAGCCGGTATCACCCATGAATATCCGTGCCGGATTGAAATTAAAATACAGAAATGCTAATACTCCTCCTGCAAGTGCGAAAGCGATCAAAGCTGTATTTACATCTCCACTGAGGTTGAGGAAAAGACCCAGGGTGATCAGGCTCATAAAAGCCAACCCGCCTGCCAGCCCATCGATCCCATCCACCAGGTTGAAGGCATTGGTAATGCCTGCAATAGCCAGAATGGTAAAAAAATACTGGCTGTACAGGGGCAGTGTTTCAATCCCAAACAAGCCATTGAAAGAAGTGATCCTCACACCCGAGAGTGCAATCAGCGCGGCAATAGCGAATTGAACTGCGAATTTATATTTTGCAGACAGGTCTTTCAGATCATCCATCACTCCAATGATCAACAACGCCATCACGGCAAAGAGGAAAGCCACCTGCGCTGGTTCGGCATGGAGCGGCAACCATAATAAAATGGACATGCCCATGCCTGCTGCAATAGCAGTGCCTCCCATCGTGGGCACAGGCGATTGATGCAGTTTGCGTGCATTGGGAACATCGTAAAGCTTATAGCGGTTAATGAGAGCAATAAGCGGTGGAATGCTGAGCAGCGTAACAATAAAAGCCGTAACAAAACTCAGTAAAGGGAATTTATAATCCAGCAATGGCAGGTGGACCTGCAGCAGGTAGAGTTGGTTATTCATTCAGACCGGGTTTCTGATAGGTTATTGGTTCTAAAGCTGCAAAATAGTAGGAAATAAAATAAAGCACAATAGGATTTTTATTGTGTTAAGCTGGTTTTTTTCTGAAAAATTACGGGGAAAAAAGCGGCGTCTTTAGTTTTTTGTTAAGATACTGTAACCAAGCAGCTTAACCTGATTCCGTTATTTTTGCCAAAACTGTTTTTTATCTCTTCTTCACCGGCCATATTAGCCAGTCCTATCGAATATCTGAAAGGTGTGGGACCTCAACGGGCAGAATTGCTGAAAAAGGAATTGAATATTTTCACTTTCCGTGACCTGCTTGAGCATTTTCCCTACCGGCATGTCGATAAAACAAAGGTGAATCTCATACAGGAGATCACACCTGCCATGGAATTTGTGCAGGTTGCGGTTAAGCTGATACGTCTCGACGTGATAGGTGAAGGCAGGGGCAAAAGACTGGTAGCCCAGGTAAAAGATGCTACAGGAAGCATGGAGCTGGTTTGGTTTCAGGGGATCAACTGGATACAGAAAACATTATTGCCGGACCAGTCATACCTCGTATATGGCCGTCTTAGTTTTTTTCAGCAAACCCCGCAGATCGTTCACCCAGAAACAGAACCCTGGACACCCGAAAAAAAAGAAGGCAGGGAATTCCTGGAACCTGTATACCCTACCACCGAAAAATTAAAGGCCCGCAGCTTGGGTGGCCGGCAGATCGCCCGGCTCACTCAGGTACTTCTCGGCCAATTGCATGAAAAAGATATACCGGAAAACCTGCCGGATACCGTTATTAGTAAATTGAAGCTGATGAGCCGTTACCAGGCTTTCCGCCAGATCCATTTTCCCACCACCGCAGCTCAGTATCAGGAAGCAGTGAAACGGCTGAAACTGGAAGAACTCTTCCTGGCACAATTAAGAATGAACCTCCTCCGTTCGCGCCGCCACCGGTTTTCCAAAGGAGTGGTATTTGATAAGGTAGGTGATCAGTTCAATACATTTTATAAACAATATCTTCCTTTTGAGTTGACCGGCGCACAAAAAAGGGTGCTCCGGGAGATCAGGATTGATACCGGCTCCGGCAAGCAGATGAACCGTTTGCTGCAAGGGGACGTGGGCAGCGGTAAAACCATTGTGGCACTGCTCACCATGCTGCTCGCGATCGACAACGGATACCAGGCCTGCCTGATGGCACCCACAGAGATCCTGGCCAAACAACATTTTGCCACCATCAGTTCGTTATTAAAAGAAATGCCGGTGGAAGTGGAATTGCTGACTGGCTCCACCAAAACAGCCGCCCGCAAAAAACTGGCTAAAAAACTGGCGGAAGGAACATTGGAAATCCTGATCGGTACACATGCTGTAATTGAAGAAGTAGTGCAGTTTCAGCGGCTCGGAATGGTGATCATCGATGAGCAGCATCGCTTTGGAGTGGCTCAGCGCGCCAGGCTCTGGGAAAAAGCAGAAATACCACCGCATGTGCTGGTGATGACAGCAACCCCGATCCCCCGAACCCTGGCCATGACGGCTTATGGAGACCTTGACTACAGCGTGATTGATGAATTACCGCCCGGCAGGCAACCAATTACCACCGTTCATCGCTATGAAACACAAAGAAGCCAGGTGATGAGCTTCCTGCGAGCCGAAATTGACAAAGGACGCCAGGTATATATCATTTTCCCCCTCATTGAAGAAAGCGATAAACTGGACTATGAGAACCTGATGCGGGGATATGAAACAGTGAAAGGATATTTTCCGGAACCCAAATACTGGATCAGTATGGTGCATGGCAAACAACCTGCTGAACAAAAAGAACAAAACATGCAACGATTTGTTGAGGGAGATACTCAGATCATGGTATCTACCACAGTGATAGAAGTAGGGGTGAATGTGCCCAATGCTTCTGTGATGGTGATTGAAAGCAGCGAAAAATTCGGATTGTCACAATTGCATCAGTTGCGGGGAAGGGTTGGCCGCGGAGCCGAAAAAAGCTATTGCATACTTTTATCGGGTTCAAAATTGGGTAATGATGCCCGCGAGCGCATCAAGATACTGACGTCCACGAATAATGGCTTTGAAATAGCAGAAAAAGACCTTGAGCTGAGAGGGCCCGGCGATATAGAAGGCACCCGGCAAAGCGGTATGTTGAATTTCAAGCTGGCAAATATCGTGGAAGACCGCCCTTTGGTGGAAGCAGCCCGGCTGCTGGTAGCAGAATTACTCGAAGAGGATCCGGAACTTGTTTCGGCAGACAATTTGCGGCTAAAAAACTTCCTGCTTCAGCAGAAAGGAAAGATGGCGTGGAGTAAGATATCTTAACATAAGTTTCCAGTTTTTAACCAGAATTATTGTGTATTTTAATAGAACGATGTTGATGCAGAAACCTTTTATAGTCGTTGTACTAATGCTGACCATCAGTCTTGACATTGTAGCGCAGAACTATGATAACATTGAGTTTGTGGAGAATAAAGGACAGTGGGACAGCCGCGTTAAGTTTAAAGGAGACGTGAATGCAGGTGCCGTATTTATCCGATCTACAGGCTTTACCATTTTACAACATAATCAGCAGGATTTTGAAGCTGTTCAATCCATGATGCATGGTGATTCGCATGGAGGAACGCAGCGTTCAGTCAATTCAAATAAGATAATACTGCGCTCCCATGCATGGGATGTTGATTTTATTGGTGCATCTCCAAAAATGCAGGTGATACCTGATAAAATGAAAACAGCATCCGTCAATAATTACTTTATTGGCGATGATCCTTCCAAATGGGGACGCGATTGCCGCTTGTACCAGGCTATTACGCTGCAGGACGTGTATCCGAATGTAGATGTACGTTACTATACCTATAATGGCTCCCTGAAGTATGATATCATTGCAAAGCCAGGTGCAGATATCAGCAAGATCGCCCTTCGTTATAATGGAATAGATAAGATCCAGGTAAAAAATAAAGAGCTTGTGCTCAGCACTTCTGTTGGCGAAAAGAAAGAATCTTATCCTTATACCTATCAGTCAAGTGCCAAAGGCCGTTCTGATGTAAGCTGCAAATATGTAGTAAAAGATAATGTGGTACGCTTCGATGTAAAGGGATATGATCCATCTGCTACATTGATCATTGATCCCACACTGATCTTTTGTTCGCTTTCCGGCAGCACTGCTACCAATTGGGGTTTCACTGCTACTTATGGGCCTGATGGAAGTTTTTTTGGTGGCGGCATTGTATTCAGCGGAGGTTCTTTTCCAGTATCACCCGGTGCTTTTCAGACTGTTTTTCAGGGAGGTGATAATAGTGCCGGCGATCTGCCGATCGATATCGGCATCATTAAATTATCATCAGATGGTACCAACCGTCTTTATGCAACTTATATAGGAGGTAGTGGTAATGAGCAACCTCACAGTCTTTTCTGTGATCCGCAGGGCAACCTGGTATTGGCCGGCAGGTCAAGCTCAAGCAACTATCCCAAAAGCCGGCAAATTGGAAGCGGTGGCGGTTATGATATCGTAGTTACAAAGTTGAATGCGACCGGTTCCGATATTATCGGTTCTGTAAAGATCGGTGGTCGTGGTAATGATGGAGTGAATATTGCGGCTTCCCGCGGAGGCACTCAGTCACTCCAGCGAAATTATGGTGACGATGGCCGTAGTGAAGTAATACTGGATGGCGCTGGCAATATTTATGTGGCTTCCTGTACTCAATCCAATAGCGCTGACCCCCAGGCCAAATTCCCTACTACGCCTGGCGTTTTTCAACCCAACTCTGGTAATCCCGGTTCAACCCGCCCCAGCAGCGATGGACAGGATGGAGTGGTGCTGAAGCTTAATCCTGATCTGAGCGTGCTGTTATTTTCAAGCTATCTCGGCGGCAGCAAGAATGATGCTGCCTATGTATTGAATCTTTCTCCTTCCGGTGATATATATGTGGCAGGTGGCACTCAGAGCAGCGATTTCCCTGGCAATAAAGCAGGAACACTGGGGCCGGACTTTCATCCCGGTACTTCTGATGATAGCAGTATTGATGGGTTCATAGCACAAATAAGTAATAACGGCAGCACCCTTATCCGTTCCACTTATGCGGGAACGGTGAATGCTGACCAGATATATGGAATAAAATTTGACCGGCTGGGGTTCCCTTACATTACCGGCCAAACCGAAGGTGCCTGGCCTGTGATGAATGCGACCTATTCAGAAGCGAATGGCAAGCAGTTTATTGCCAAGCTGCAACCCGATCTCTCCGCGTATGTGTACAGTACTGTATTTGGAAAAGGACAAACAACACCGGATATATCACCGACTGCATTCCTGGTTGACCGTTGTGAGAATGTTTATGTTTCCGGCTGGGGCGGTGCAAATGACCAGGCCAATGTTTATCATAGTGCAGGTACAAGCGGTTTGGGTGTTACACCGGATGCGTATAAGCCGACCACGGATGGTCATGATTTTTATTTCTTCGTTTTACAACGTAATGCAACAGGCCGTTTATATGCGAGCTTCTTTGGTCAGAATGGAGGCCGGTATGGAGATCACGTGGATGGAGGTACCAGCCGCTTTGATCCAAACGGTGTGATATACCAGGGAGTGTGTGCCAATTGCGGAGGTGAAGCAGTTTTCCCTGTAACACCCGGTGTATGGGGACCTGTGAATGGCGCCTTACCGGATGGTTGTAACCTTGGTATGATAAAGATGGCGTTCAATCTCGCCGGTGTAGGCTCTCTTGTTGGAGCAGCGATTGATGGCGTACCCAATGATACAGCAGGATGTTTCCCGCTTAAAGTGGATTTTACCGACCGTATCAGGAATGCACAGCAATATATCTGGAATTTTGGTGATGGTTCGGGTGATGTAGGGCCTTTGCCTGCAGCTACAGGTTATACTCAGAGCCATACATTCATGACAGTGGGCACTTACCAGGTAATGCTGATCGCTATCGATCCCAACAGCTGTAATGAAAGGGACACTTCTTATATACATATCCGTGTTGGTGACCTGCGGGCAAATATGGCAATGAGCTTTGATAAGGTCGGGGCATGTACTGCGTTGGATTATCAATTCAATAATAACTCTACCACCGATCCCAGCAAACCATTTACAGATACATCGTTTATATGGGATTTTGGTGATGGCAGTCCAAGGGTGGTGGCCGGTCTGAACAGTATTCCGCATACTTTCCCTGCACCAGGCTCTTATACCGTACAATTGATATTGAACGATACCAACTATTGTAATAATCCGGAAATACTTGATACAGTGATCCGCGTAGCAGCCAATGTAGATGCATTGTTTGAAACACCACCTACAGGTTGCGCGCCTTATACGGCTGTATTTACCAATACATCAGTAGGCGGGATTAGTTTTGAATGGAACTTTGGCGATACGGGTTCAGGCTCCAATAATACCTCCACCGAGGCCAATCCTACACACGAGTATGCTTTGCCGGGTACATACCAGGTAATGCTGGTCGCAAATGATCCGAACACCTGTAATAAAACAGATACATTCAGGTACACTATTATAGTATATGATAAACCTACCGCCAATTTCAGTTACACACCGGTAGCGCCTGTAGTGAACACCCCGAATGTATTTACCAATCTTTCTTCGGCCAATGCAGTCAGCTTTAAATGGATATTTGGTGATGGCGATACGCTGGTTACTACATCCCGGGCAAATGTGACCCACCAATACAACTCAACCGGTACATTCAATGCCTGCCTGGTTGCCTTTAATGAACTTGGTTGTACTGATACATTATGCATGGATGTGAGCACACTGATAGTGCCTGCGCTGGACGTGCCCAATGCCTTTACGCCCAATAGCGGTGATGTGAACAGCATAGTGATGGTAAGAGGCTTTGGTATTGCAAAGATGAAATTCATCATCTGGAACCGGTGGGGACAAAAAGTGTTTGAAACAGCCAATCGACTGCAGGGATGGGATGGCCGTGTGAAAGGAGTGGTGCAGCCGATGGATGTATATGCATATACATTGGAAGTGGAATTTTTTGATGGCACAAAAGCCAGCCGCAAAGGCGATATCACGTTGATCAGATAAAGGACTAAAAAAATTAATGGTTTAAACGTTTAACATTGGTCATTAAACAATTAAACCATCGTTCACAATAAAAGATCCGGCCAGTTCAGATAGCAGCAACCGGGAAAAGGAGGAACCGACATGAAGGAAATTAAGAGAATAGCGATGTTTGCAGTCATAGGATGCTGTCTGGCTCCGGCTGTTATGGGGCAGGACCTGCACTTTTCCCAGTTTATGAATTCGCCGCTTGTAACCAATCCGGCCAATACAGGATTTATACCGGAAGGTGATTACAGGATAGGTGCCAACTTCAGGAATCAATGGTCGGCGATCATGTCTGTTCCCTATAAAACCTTTAGTGCTTTTGGGGATGTACAGGTGATGCGGAATGAAGATAACGGCTGGATGGGTATTGGCGGTGTGATCCTGCGTGATGTGGCCGGCAGCGGAAACCTTACTTCCACGAAAGTATATGGATCTGTAGCGTATCACCAGATGCTTAACCTCGGTAGCCTGCTAAGCCTTGGCTTTAATGTAGGCTGGTCCAACAAACAGATCAATGTCACCAATCTTAAATTCCCTGATCAGTTCGATGGCCATTTTTTTGATAACCATCTTCCCACAAGCGTAGCACTTGCTTCCAACAATATCAGCTACCTGGATATACAGGCAGGGTTGAATTATGCTTATTTCCCTGACGACCGGACTTATGTGAACATAGGCTTCTCTACTATGCATATCAACCGGCCGCGTGAATCTTTTTTTGATGAACAGCCGGGGATCAGCAACCGTATCCCGATGCGGCATACAGCCTTTATCAACGGCAGTTTTAAACTGAATGATCAATGGATCATCAATCCCAATAGTTATTTTTCCTTGCAGACAAAATCGTATGAGTGGTTGATAGGTGCTAATGCCCGCTACAATCTTTCCGGTGATGGCGAAAACATCCTGATCGGCGGTCTTTACTACAGGAGCAGTGATGCGATCATTCCTATGATAGGTCTTGGATATAAGGATTTCGTGTTCACGTTTACTTATGATGCTACTATTTCAACCCTCAAAAATTATAACAACAGCCGCGGTGCTTTTGAACTCTCTCTTGTAAAAGAAGGGATGTTTGATCAATACAAGGGTAACCGCCGTGAATCAATGTGCCCCTCGTTTAAAGCATATTGATCTAAATTTTTTTCCCGATTTTTACAGCGAGGAAAATATTTAATGCATGAGCATATCAGAGTTATCAGCAAAAGAACAGCAGGAGCTGAAAGCAATGCAGATTGTTTTTGTCAGCATTACAACGGCCGCTTTACTGTTTTTGCTGGGAGCTATTGTATTCAGCCAGTCCCACGGGCCTTTGGCGCCGGGAATAAAAACCTATTACAACTGGCTGCTGGGTGGTGCAGCGATCTTCTCTTTTGCCTGCTCTATATGGGGCAGGCAGCAGTTTGCCAAAGGAGTGGAAATTGCTAAAACTTCCCTAAATCCGCTGGAAGGGAAATTAACGATGTACCGCACATCGTTAATCGTTTATCTTGCCATCACTGAATTGCCTGTTATATTTTGCATTATTCTTTCTTTGCTGACCGGTAATTTTGTGTTCCAGGTGTATGCAGCCGTGTTGATCGGGTTTATGTTGCCGGCCATGCCGCGGAAAGAAAAAGTGATCAGTCAGCTGCAATGATCCCAGGAATAATTTTGATAAACTGATAAAACCACAAAGATGAAGAGAATCGCTTATCTCGTAATAGCATTATCGCTTGTTGCGGTATCGGCCAGCGCGCAGGATGAAGGCCAGGAAGAGAAAGGCTTTAAAAAGGAAAATCTTTTTACAGGGGGTAGTGTAACGGTGTCATTCTTTAACGGGCAAACCATCTTAGGGGCCAATCCCATGTTTGGGTACAAACTGGCTGAATGGGTGGATGCAGGTCTTGTATTCAACTATGTACATAGCAGCACCAAGGATTATATCCAGTATGATGATAAGTTGAGACAATCGGTTTTTGGTCCGGGTGTGTTCACCCGCCTGTATCCTATCAGCTTTCTGTTTGTGCAGGCGCAATATGAGCAAAACTTCAGTACAATAAAATATACACCTGCTCCCGGCAGCACCAGCTACACTGCATATAAGAATAATGAGAATGCAGGTTCCCTGCTTCTTGGTGGTGGCTTTGCATCCGGCAGGCAGCCTGGCTCCACTTCATTCTTTTATATTTCCGTATTGTTTGATGTGTTGAAGAATGAGAATTCTCCATACGTGGATGTATCGTATAATCCCTCCAACCCATCAGCAAAACCCCGTGTGGATATGGTCCCGATCGTAAGGGCTGGTGTGAATATCGGTTTGTTCCAGGGCAGGTACCGTTAATGCGTGATCCTTTTGATGAGCTCTGAAGGCTCGTTCAGTACTATCAAACGCTTTTGAGCTTCTTCATAAAGAAAGCCTTCCTCCTGCATTTGTTTGATATGTGCGATAAGGTGTTTGTAGAAACCTCCTGAATTGAGGATAAAGATGAGTTTGTCATGAATGGAGAGCTGGTTCCAGGTCACCATCTCAAACAGTTCATCCAGGGTCCCGAACCCACCGGGAAGCACAACGGCTGCATCGCAGAGGTCATACATTTTCTTTTTGCGCGTATGCATATTATCAACTACCAGCAATTGGGAAAGATGGTTATGTTGCCGCTCCCAATCAACCAGTACCTGGGGAATAACGCCGGTAACCGCTCCTCCATGACGCATGGTTTCATCGGCAATAGCGCCCATGATGCCGACACTGCCGCCGCCATAGATCACCCGGATGTCATGACTGGCGCAGAGCAGACCCAACTCTGAAGCATGCTGAAGAAACAACGGATTATTCCCCGTTTTGGACCCGCAAAAAACAGCAAGAGACCTGATAGACATAACAAATAAATTTCAGGCGCAAAGGGAATACAAATTTGTTTACCTTCAAAAAATCTTTAACCCACAACAAGGGTTCACTAAAAATTGAAATATGTCCGCCGGATTGTTATTTTCTTTTGTTATAGGATATTTTGTTCTCTTGCTGATAGTAGCCTGGTACACTTCCCGAAACTCCAACAATGATTCCTTTTTTATTGGCAACCGCAACAGCAACTGGATGCTGGTGGCCTTCGGGATGATCGGAACTTCGCTCTCCGGCGTCACTTTTGTAAGCGTACCTGGCGGTGTAGGCAAGGAGTCGTTTGCTTATTTCCAGATAATGATCGGCTACCTGATCGGGTATGTAACGATCGCCTATGTATTGCTGCCCCTGTATTACAAACTCAACCTCACGTCCATTTATAACTACCTGCAAACAAGGCTGGGCTTTAAATCGTATAAAACCGGTGCTTCCTTTTTTATCCTGTCAAGGACCCTGGGGGCAACTGCACGGCTTTATCTCGTAGTAAAAATTTTGCAGGATGCGATCCTTTCCAGTTTTGGTGTTCCTTTCTGGCTTACCACTTTGATCATCCTGGTCATGATCCTGGTGTATACTTATGAAGGAGGTGTAAAAACAATTGTGTTTACAGACACCCTGCAAACCACTTTCATGCTCACCGGCCTCGTGGTTTGTGTGGTCTATATATTAAATGCGATGGATACCAGCCTGGGGTCCGCATTAACGGAGATGGGAGAAAGAGGCTATTCCAAAATATTCTTTACAGACCCTAACAGTAAATTGTTTTTCCTGAAGCAGATACTGGCCGGTGCATTTATTACTATTACTATGACCGGCATGGACCAGGAAATGATGCAGAAAAATATTTCGGTTAAAACGCTGAAGGATTCACAAAAGAATGTGATCACGCTTTCTGTGATCATGTTGTTTGTGATCCTGCTGTTCCTGGTGCTGGGCGGTTTATTGTTTACCTATGCAGAAAGCCTTGGTGCGCACTACGTGACCACAGTTGAAGGTGGCCAGGAAGTGACCCGCTTTATGCTCGATGGGAAGAATGCATCGGCTGATAAATTGTTCCCCGTAATAGCGTTGGAGCATATGCCGCCGGTAGTGTCTGTCATTTTCATTATCGCCCTGATCTCTGCCTTATTCCCCAGTGCTGATGGAGCTATCACTGCGCTTACTTCGTCTTTCTGCATTGATATCATTGGCATGCAGAGAAAGAAGGAATGGACAGACCAGCAGAAGAAAAAAGTGCGTCAGCGGGTGCATCTTGTTTTTGCAGGTATCTTCCTCATTTTCGTGATGGTATTTAATGAGGTGAACAACCCGAGTATGATCAATGTGATACTTAAAGTAGCTGCATATACTTATGGGCCTTTGCTTGGGTTATTCACTTTCGGTATCATCACCAAAAGGCAGGTGGTTGATAAATGGGTACCGCTTGTTTGCATCATAGCGCCTTTGTTGTGTTACCTCCTTGAGAAATACCAGCAAAAAATAGTGGGCTCATTTGAAATAGGGCTTGAACTGCTGATCATTAATGGCTTATTAACATTCATTGGTTTGATGCTTGTTTCCAAAAAACAGGAAGCCTCCGCGTAAAGAACCGCTTAACGGGGCTACCTTTGCAAAAAGCAAGAACGTGGACCTTATTAACCCCGATGTACAGGCGTATGCAGAAAAGTTCTCCTCTCCTGAGGATGAGCTTTTACATGAGATAGCTGAGTATACTCTTCATCATCATGCAGATCCCCAGATGCTGAGTGGCCACCTGCAGGGAAAATTCCTGGAAATGGTGAGCCGCATGGTCCGTCCGCGCCGCATCCTGGAGATCGGTACTTTCACCGGTTACAGTGCTTTATGCCTTGCAAAAGGATTGGAACCCGATGGTCAGTTACATACCATTGAATTAAGGGAAAATGATGCAGCCCTGGCACAGGGATATTTCAATCGCTCTTCATTGCGTAATAAGATCATTCAGCACACCGGTTCTGCCAAAGAAGTGATTCCTACCCTGAATGAAACCTGGGACCTTGTGTTTATTGATGCCGACAAGGTTTCTTATATAGAATATTTTGAATTGGTTTTCCCCAAATTGCGCCAAAACGGGTTTATCTTAGCAGATAATATTTTCTTTCATGGCGAAGTGCTGGCTAATCCGGCAAAAGGAAAGAATGCTAAAGCCATCCAGGCTTTTAATGAAATGATCCTGGAAAGAAAAGATATTGATAAGATGATGGTCACCCTCCGGGATGGCCTGTACCTGATAAGAAAATTGTGATAAAAAGATATTCATGAACAAAATGCGCATTGTTTTAATTGCAGGATTGCTTGCGTTCACGTTTGTTGTAAAAGCGCAAGATGCTGCAATTGTGAAACAATACATTGATACCTACAAAGAGCTGGCTATTGAAGAAATGCAGAGGACCGGTGTTCCGGCTTCCATCAAGCTTGCACAAGGTATACACGAAACCATGGCAGGAACCAGCGTGCTGGTGCAGAAATCCAATAATCATTTTGGCATTAAATGTAAATCCAACTGGGCAGGTGAATCCGTTTCGCACGACGATGATGCCCGCGGAGAATGCTTCCGCAAATACCCTAAGGCAGAGGATTCTTACCGCGATCATTCCAATTTTTTAAAGAACAGCCCACGTTATGCTACTTTGTTCAACCTCGATCCACTGGATTATTCAGCCTGGGCTTATGGGCTTAAGAAAGCTGGCTATGCCACCAACCCCAAATACCCTGTTATCATTATCCGGCTTATCGAAGATTATCACCTGCAGGATTATAGTTTAATCGCAATGGGCAAAATGCAAAGGGAAGATATAGCTATTGCAGCCAAACAACCTGGTGACCAAACAACAGATACAGTTGCTGATGGAGATGCAGATACCGGAATTGCTGCTGAAGAAGAAGCACCCGCTGTTGTTTATCCTTCCGGTGAATTCAGGATAAATGAGACCCGTGTGATATTTGGAAGCAAAGGCACTCCTGTGCTGGTGATTGCGCAACAATATAATGTACCGCTTAACCGTTTGTTTGAGTTTAATGAAATGAAGCAGGTAGAAGCTTTACCAAATGATCAACTGGTATACCTGCAACGTAAAAGAAGAACAGGCAATAATGAATTCCATATTGTGCGCGCAGGAGAAACGCTGCGTGATATTGCCCAACTGGAAGCGATACGACTGGAATCTTTACTGGAATACAATCAGCTCAAGGAATATATGAAACCGGCGATCGGGGAAAAATTGTATCTCCGTGGTGCCGCTCCTTCAGTGCCCAGGCTGGCAAAAAGAGATAACCAGGGAACTAATTAAAACGAAACTGCATCCTGATGGCTTTGATCAAAGTACATGATAAGACTTTTGAAACCTATCTCCCGGAAGAACTTATCCAGCAACGTGTAAAGGAACTGGCAGAGAGGATCAATGCCGACTACAAAGGAAGGCGTCCCTATTTCGTAGCCATTCTCAATGGCTCATTCATGTTTGCTTCCGATCTTTTCAAACACCTTACTGTGGATGCTGATATCTGTTTTATCAAGCTGGCATCTTACAAAGGCACCCAATCAACCGGTAATGTGCTCACTACCATCGGGCTTGATGAAGACCTGTTTGGCAAAGATGTGATCATTGTGGAAGACATCGTGGACACCGGAAAGACCCTGCATCATTTTTTACCCCGGCTGATGCACCAGCAACCTAAATCGCTTCAGATCGCCACCTTGCTCCATAAACCCGAAGCCACCGAATACCCGCTGACCCTTGGATACACCGGATTCGAGATACCCAACAAATTTGTAGTCGGCTATGGGCTCGACTATGATGGACTGGGCCGTAACCTGAAGGAAATCTATCAATTGGTATAATCTTCTGGCGAAGTACTACAAGAAGACGGAATACCTGTGCCTGTTTAAGCATAATTTGCATCAACATGCCATATTCGTGCTATTTGTGTATTTTTTATATTTTAGGGGTTAATATATCCGATTGAAAGCCACAACTTCCATATTATTCTACCTGATCTGGAGTGTTGGTTCATCTGTTTTCGGCCAGCAATACTATCTCCGTGGCGAAGTAAAAGATGAATCGGGCAATGCCTTGCAAAATGTGGTGATCCTGCAACCCCGCACCGGTTATATTTATAAAAGCGGCACTACCGGCACTTTCGGTATCACTACTAATGCTCTTATAGATACTTTCCAGTTTTCATTGACAGGCTATAAGCCCGAAAGAGTAGTAGCCAATGCCGGTGATTTTCTTTCAGTCCGGTTGAAATTAATGCCCGCAGCAGCCAATTCTGCCCGGCCCTACAAATTGCTTTCACTTACCAAGGGCATGTTTAAAGAAGATCATCGTAAATGGTTTGCGGGTGATGAAACTTATGTAAGCATTGTAGAGAACCATTTTGTGAATGCGCAAAAATATCCCTCCACCGGTGTGTCATTGAATGTGGACCGCGCTTCTTACAGTAATATCCGCCGCTTTATCACACAAAGCTCCATTGTGCCGCCTGATGCAGTGAGGGTGGAAGAGATGCTTAATTATTTTAACCTTAATTATACGCAGCCAAAGGAGAAAGACCTGTTTGCCATTCAAACCAAACTGACCAATTGCCCCTGGAACTCCAATAACCAATTATTCTATATCAATCTTTCCGCCCGCAAACTTAACCTTGATACGCTGCCACCAAGCAACCTGGTATTCCTGATTGATGTATCGGGTTCGATGGATATGACCAACCGCCTACCCCTGCTTAAATCAGCCTTCCGCATGCTGGTCAACAACCTGCGGGAAAAAGATTCAGTGGCTATTGTAGTATATGGAGGTGTAACGGGTATTATGCTCAACACTACGAGCGGAGCAGAAAAAGAAAAGATATATAAAGCGATCGATGAACTTACGCCCGGCGGTACCACTCCCGGCGAATCGGGAGTGAAACTGGCTTACAGTGTGGCCAAAAAACACTTTATTCCCGGCGGCAACAATCGCGTGATACTGGCTACAGATGGCGATTTTAATGTAGGGCTGCGTACAGAAACAGAGTTGGATGAATTGATCTCCCAGCATCGTCAGTCAGGTATTTATCTCACCTGCCTGGGAGTAGGAATGGGCAACTATAAAGATTCCAAGATCCAAACACTGGCGCGGAAAGGAAATGGCAATTTTGCTTATCTGGATAATTTCAGTGAAGCAGAGAAAGTGTTGCTGAAAGAGTTTACACAAACATTGTATGCCGTAGCAGATGATGCTTATCTCAATGTGGAATTCAACCCTCATTATGTAAAGCAATACAAACTGATCGGTTTTGATAATAAGGCCGGTGCTTTAAGCGATACCCTGGCAGTGATTGAAGGTGGTGAAATAGGATCAGGCTATTCCATGATGGGGATCTTTGAATTGGAACCGATGCCACGCACAGATACAATTACGATTGAAAAACTGGCACAGTTAAAATTACGGTACAACCTGCCGCATGATACTATAACCAGGGAATTTGTTCATAACAGCTATTACAATTTCGAGCCTTTTGAAAAGCTGGAACAGTGCTACCGGTTTTCTGCTACAGTAGCCATGTTTGGTTCCCTGCTCAGAGCTGCTTCTCTTGCCAAAGTTCTTAACTGGAATGAACTTGTTCTGCTTGCCAATACCACGGCCAACCTGAACGATATTAATCAATCGGAGTTTGTAACCCTGGTGCAGCAGGCAAAATTGTTGTATTCAAAAAAGAAGAAAAGGGGAAGCAGCGAGTAATAAAAAAAGCCCTCTGATAAAGAAGGCCTTTTATTATTCAATTCTATTCTATTAATGATGATGGTGGTGCTGATGATCTTCTACCATTTTCGTGAAGTCTTCTGCACTTATTGGTTTATCGGTAGGGTTGATCTTTGTTTCAGCCCATTCAAATACTTTCTGTGTCTGGATGCGGTTGTATGCATCTTCCACATACTTGCGGTCTTTCATCATCTTTTCAATATAATCACTTACCCAGGGCTGATCTTCCACGCCTGCACCCATACCGCCCATGTAGCCGAGTAATTGCTGTTTCGCAAACTCGCGGATCTCATCAGGGGTTACCTGGACACCATTTTCCTGAACGATCTTATCGGTGATCAGTGTCCATTTCAACTGGTTCAGGAAAGTGGGGAATTCTTTTTCTACCTGCTCGTCTGTTTTTTCAGCACCTTCTCCTTCTGATCCCTGTGTTTTGATCCATTTCTTCAAAAAGCTTTCAGGGAATTTAATGGAAGTATGGTCAGTCAGTTGGTGAAACAACTGGTCATGGATCTGATTCCTTGCCTGGCTGTTCCAGTAAGCTTGTATTTCCTCCTTGATCTTATTGCGGAAATCGGCTTCTGATTTTACATCGCCATTAGGATAAAGCTGGTTGAAGAATTCTTCATTCAGCTCTCTTTTTTCCAGCAAGCCGATCTTGGTGATCTGTATCCTGAAATGTTTCTCTGCAGAAGCAGGATCATTTTTGTCGAGACCAAGATCGCTCAGGATGAAATCGAGTTCTTTTTCGTCGAATGCTTTTTTCAGTTCCACCACCACAAAATCGTTCACATTTTTCCCGATCAGGTTGGGGCGGAAATCTTCTTTGAAATATTTTACCAGCAATGAATTGTCTTTGTGAATTCCGCCTTCCACTTCACTGGCGTTTTCATCCACTTCGGAGAAGATCACGTTCAGTACGTTTTCCTCTGTGGCTACAGAACTTTGGTCCTGCATGTTGCCATAGCGGTTTTGCAAACGGGCGATCTCGTTATTGATCATTTCGTCTGTTACATCCACCACGAAGCGGTCAATTTTTGCACTGCCAAGGTCAGACAGCGCAAACTCAGGCTTCATGCCTACTTCAAAATGAAAAGTATAATCAGCGGGATTGTTTACGTCCAACTGGCGGATATCGGCATCCAGCGGCAGCGGTTGGGCAAAAATGTCCAGCTTGTCATTTTGCAGGTAGCCGATCAGTTCGCGGTCAACAGAACGGAGCACTTCATCTGTGAACAGGGAAGGGCCATACATTTTTTTGATCAACCCGGCAGGGACCATGCCTTTACGGAAGCCGGGTATATTGGCTTTTTTGCTATAATCTTTAAGGGCTTTTTCGAAAGAAGGAAGGTAATCCTGTTTTTCCAGCTTCACGGTCAGCTTCTCGTGGAGTAAGCCGATGTTTTCTTTTGTAACTGTAGCCATAATCGCGGTTTAAAAAGTTTAAAAGTTCAAAAGTTTAAGAGTCTAAAAGTTTGAAACATTAAACCCTTAAACTTTTAAACCTTTGAACTTCTGTTGGTCCGGATGGAGGGACTCGAACCCCCACACCTTGCGGCATCAGATCCTAAGTCTGACGTGTCTACCAATTTCACCACATCCGGGATTGCCATCCCCGGGCTTTGACCCGGGAGCTGCTTCGAAACGGGTTGCAAATGTAGGCCTTTTCAATGAAAGAAAGCGACCGCTTTTTCGTAAATTCGTTGTTATAACTACACGGATGGAGACAATCGCGCAGACGCCCAAGTATAATCTGAATGAGGAGCAGGAGAGGAAGTTGATTCTCAGGGAGTATCGTTCACTTTTGCGGTCATTGAAAGCTAAGATCAAGCCTGGTGATAAGGACTTGCTGAGGAATGCCTTTGAAATGGCCGCCGAAGCGCATAAGACCATGCGCCGGAAAAGCGGGGAGCCCTATATCCTTCACCCCCTGGCCGTGGCCAAGATCTGCGTGGAAGAGATCGGGCTGGGCGTGCGCTCCACGATCTGCGCCCTGCTGCACGATACAGTGGAAGACACCGATATTTCCCTGGAAGATATCGAACGGGAGTTTGGAGCCGAGATCGCCCGTATTGTGGACGGCCTCACCAAAATATCCAATGTCATAGACGTGAATGCCTCTGCCCAGGCAGAGAATTTCAAAAAGATACTGCTGACACTGACGGACGACCCCCGCGTGATCCTGATCAAGCTGGCCGACCGGTTGCACAATATGCGTACCCTCGAAAGCATGAAAAGGGAAAAGCAGTTGAAGATCGCTTCCGAAACCGTGTATGTATATGCTCCGCTGGCCCACCGGATGGGGCTTTATAATATCAAGACAGAAATGGAAGACCTCGCCATGAAATACATGGAGCCCGAGGCTTACAGGGATATCGCCCAAAAACTGGCGGAAACAAAACGAGAACGTTCCAAATACATCAATGAATTTATAAGGCCGATCAAGGAAAAACTGGAAAGAAACCATTTCAAGTTTGAGATCTATGGCCGCCCGAAAAGCATTCATTCCATTTCCAACAAAATGAAGAAAAAGGGAGTGGATTTTGAAGAGGTGTATGACCTGTTTGCTATCCGAGTTATCCTCGATTCCCCACCTGAAAGGGAAAAAGAAGACTGCTGGAAAGTATATTCCATGATCACGGATGAATACACTCCTTCGCCTGAGCGGTTACGCGACTGGCTGAGCAATCCCAAATCGAACGGCTATGAAGCCCTGCATACAACGGTAATGGGCCCGCAGGGAAAATGGGTGGAGGTGCAGATACGCACCAAGCGGATGAATGAGATCGCAGAAAAAGGTCTGGCCGCACACTGGAAATACAAAGAGGGAACACCGGACGAAAGCCGCTTTGATAAATGGTTTCAGCAGATCCGTGAAGTGATCAGCAACCAGGAAGCAGACAGCATCGATTTTTTACAGGAATTCAAAACAAGCTTCCTGACAGAAGAGATCTATGTGTACACACCGAAGGGGGATGTGAAAATGCTGCCGGTGGAATCAACTGCACTTGATTTCGCATTTTCTATTCATAGTGCCATTGGTGTAAAAACTATTGGTGCAAAAGTGAACCATAAACTGGTACCTATCAGCCACAAGCTGCGTAGTGGCGACCAGGTGGAGATCATTACCAGCAATAAGCAAAAACCTTCGGAAGACTGGTTGGGTTTTGTGGTTACGGCCAAGGCCCGCGGCCGTATCAAAGATGCATTGAAAGAAGAGAAAAGAGCTATTGCTGATGAAGGTAAATACACCGTGCAGCGCAAGCTCGAAGGATTGGGCGCAGCGCTTAACCAGCACAATATTGAAGAGCTGGTACACTGGTATAAACTCCCTTCCCAACTGGACCTTTTTTACCAGGTAGCGGTCAAGAATATTGATCTGAAAGACCTGAAGGAATTCACTGTTGTAGGTGATAAACTGGAACCGCCAAGACCTGTGAAAACGGTTCATGAGTTCAAACAGGAGTTTGCTCCACAGCATACTTCGGCAAAAAAAGATGCAGAGCTGATCATCTTTGGCGAAAGCAGCGATAAGATCGTTTATACCCTCGCTAATTGCTGTAAGCCTATCCCTGGCGACGACGTATTCGGGTTTGTAACCACAGGAAAAGGACTTACCATTCACCGTACCAATTGCCCCAATGCAGCCAAATTGCTGGCCAATTATGGACACAGGGTGGTTAAAACCAAATGGGCAAAAAATAAAGAGATATCCTTTCTTACCGGTCTTAAGATCGTGGGAATGGATGATGTGGGAGTTATCCATAAGATCACCAACCTCATCTCTGGTGAAATGAAGATCAATATCAGTGCACTGAGCGTGGAGGCAAAAGAAGGTTTGTTTGAAGGCAATATCAAAGTATTCGTTCACGACCGGGAAGAGCTGGACAACCTTGTGCAGCGCTTGAAAGCCCTGCCGGGTATTGAATCGGTGGAACGATATGATACTGAAGATGTTTAACTGATATTTCCTGTTTTCCCCAATGTAACAACAGTAAGCGTGTGCCTATTGCAGGGAAGATATTTTATTATATCTTGTTGAGCTGATTCCCGTATCAATACAAACTACACACCACCATGAAACACGCCACACGAAAACTCTTATTGCTATGGAGTTTTTGTATGTGTATGAACATGTTAGTACCTGCGCAGGAAAACTTTACGGGTATCAATGATTCTGTGATCAATCTCCATTGCGGCCAAACCTGTGCTTCATTAAAGTTTAAAGTGCCACACCTGAAAACGAGCGAGGATTACCAGGTGGTATCCATTCCCTTCAAACCCTTTGCTTTTACTACAGCCAGCGGCAATGAATTGGCCGGACTGTATGAAGATGATATATACAGCAATGCGATCAACCTGCCTTTCCCGATCTGTTTTTATGGGCAAACCTTTAACCAGGTAGTAGTAGGATCAAATGGATTGATAACATTTGATGCAAGCAATGCCAATTGTTTTAATGGATACGCTATTGTTCCTCCCATACCTGCTGTTGGCACAGGTATCCCTTGTGCTGTAGCCGCCGGAGATAAGCAGTTGCCTTATTATCCCCGCTCCGCTATCATGGCTGCTTTTTCAGACCTGAAACCAAAAGACAGTCCGGCTGATATGAAAATTGAATGGCGCTTTGAAGGTGTTGCTCCATTTCGCCGGTTTATTGCAAGCTGGAACAAAGTAGGCGTGTATAACAATCTTACCTGCAGTATGACCACACCGGCCACATTCCAGATCGTTGTCAATGAAGCTACTTCTGTGATCGATGTATACGTAGAACAAAAGATCTGTTTTGATGGCAGCAAAGGCAATGCTATCCTCGGAATACAAAACTGGGACAGGGATAAAGGAGTAGCAGCTCCAGGCAAGAACAGTACGATGTGGACTGCACAAAAAGAAGCATACCGTTTCATTCCTTCCGGGAACACTTCAAGGTTTGTTAAAGCGGAACTTGTAAATTATACTTCAGGACAGGTGATTGAAACAGCCACTGCTACAGAAACTACTCCGGGGTTTAAAGACATCAGTTTTTCGGATAGATGCCCTTCAGGAAATTCAGAGAAATATATCATCCGAACTACTTATTCCTCTATCTGTGATCCTGTTACTCCAATCATCATTAATGATACGATCACTATCAATCAAGGCGTGTTACCGCTTTCTGTTACTACGGCGAAGAGCAATTGTGCAGTAGTTTCAGGAAGTATCACGGCGAATATTGCAGCGGGAGCAGCAGGGCCTTATACGTATCAGTTAAACCCGGGAGCAATTACTATTAACAGTCCTGATCCATCAGCTATATTTAATGATCTTGCTCCGGGTATTTACAGCATCACTGCCACAGGAGCAGGTTCATGCAGCCGGACGATCGATAATATCGAAGTGCTTTCCACGGGCAGTTTTGATGTGTCGTATATCGTTAACCCTCCCAGTTGCGCCGGTGCGCAGAATGCGAGCATTGTACTTACACCTCCGGCAGGGGGCGGGCCATATAATTATTCCATTGACGGAAACCCGGCCACCAATGTGATCACTGGCCTGCCTGCGGGTGGGTCTCACCAGATCAGGGTCTGGACCAGCTCTACCTGCGAAGCTCTTGTAACTGTTCCCGTAATCCCTGCCGGGACTGGTGTGCTTACCGGCACTCTGGCTGCAACAGGCACTACCTGCCCGGGTGTTAATAATGGATCAATTACCATTACGCCTACCAGCGGAAGCGGGCCTTACCAGTATTCCATTGATAATGGGCAAACCTGGCAGACTGGGAATACATTCAATGATCTTGGTTCCGGAAATTATTCTGTGCTGATAAAAGAAGGCGTCTGCACTTCCCTGCCACTTACAACTACGGTAACAGCAGGAACAGGATTGGTTGTTAATTCCAAATCAAACCCCGCTTCCTGTTTGGGCGCAAGGGATGGTGTGCTGATAATAAGCATAGCAAATGGTACAGCACCTTATACAATATCCGTAACCGGGCCTTTGACCTTTACGATGACCATTACTACTGATGTTCTGATTGTAGGCGGACTTGATGCGGGTGAATATTTTGTTACTGTAAAAGATAATGTTGGATGTACCACTGACCTGACTATCTCTGTAACACAGCCCGAGGCATTGGCTATTCCGCCTCCCACCGTGCAGGCTCCGCTTTGCAGTGGCGATAATAATGGGATGATCACGGTGAACCCGACTGGTGGAAATCCACCATACACCTATAGCCTTGATGGAGGAGCTTTTCAATCATCCAATACATTTAAAGTTGGCGCAGGTGCTTATTCAGTGAGAGTGCTGGATGCAAAGAACTGCGATGCTTTTTACAACAATATAATAGTGACAGCACCTGTTGCTTTATCTGCTGCAATAAGCGGCACTACCAATGCTACCTGCGATGGTGGCGCTGATGGCACCATCACGGTAACAGCTGCAGGCGGTTCAGGAAATTATCAATACAGCAGCGGTGGGCCTTTTCAATCGTCCAATGTATTAAAGGTGCTATCGGGCACATACACTATTACGGTGAAAGATGTGAACGGTTGCCTCTTTACTGTTCCGGACGTAGCTGTAGGATTAACAAATAACCTGAGCTTTACACCGGTTGCTGATCCTGCGCCTATCTGTGAAGGAAGCAGCACCCGTTTGCAGATAACAACCAACGCAACCAGTTTTAACTGGACGCCTGATCAACCCGGCTTGATCAATGATCCTAATATAGCAGACCCGGTAGTGCGTCCTGTGGTTACTACACTATTCCATGTTACCATGGGATTAGGTGCTTGCACAGCACAGGATGAAGTGAATGTGCAGGTGCTGCCTGCCCCTGTTCCCAATGCAGGGCCTGATGGAGAAATATGTTTCGGTCAGAATTATCAGTTGGGGGCCAGTGGTGGTGTGAGATATGAATGGACACCACAACGTTTCCTTTCTGATCCGTTCAACAGCAGCTCGCAGGTTTTGCAGCCAGACAGGACGGTCACTTATTCACTCACCGTTACCGACATCAATAATTGCTCTTCTTTAATGCCTGATGAAATTACGATCACGGTAATACCTCCTATCAAAATAAAGGTATCGCCTGCAGATACAGTGGTGTATGCGGGCGATAGGTTCCAGTTGGTCGCCTCATCCATTGCCAGCAATTATTCATGGACACCGGCTGCTGGTCTCAGCAACCCATTTGTTGCAGATCCTGTAGTGACAGCACCTTCGGTTGACGGGGCTATTATCCGGTATGAAGTGGAAGCAAGTACGGCTGCGGGCTGCAAAGGAGAGGGCCAGGCCATCGTGAGAGTGTATAAAGGGCCGGATATTTATGTTGCAAATGCTTTTTCACCTAACAGGGACGGGAAAAATGATGTGTTTATACCCTTCCCCGTTGGGATCAGGGAGCTGAAATATTTCCGGGTGTTTAACCGGTGGGGGCAGATGATGTATTTTACTACCACTTTGCAGCAGGGCTGGGATGGGAAACTGGCGGGGCAGGACCAGCCCAGCGGTGTATACACCTGGATGGTGGAAGCCATTACGCATGATGGCCGGAAAATCACGAAAAAAGGCACCGTGACCCTTATACGTTAATAAATTATGGCCCTTTGGGCATAAAAAAAATAATTAGCCACCGGATTTATTCGGTGGCTCTTTGCTGAGGGCTTATTTTTGCGCCGGCTAACCAGGTTGCAGGTGGGAACCGCGACTTACATAAAAAAGCAGTTAAAGATTTTAATATAACCATCCAATTTTATGGTAGACGTTTTACTTGGCCTCCAATGGGGCGATGAAGGAAAAGGAAAGATCGTGGATTATTTCGCAAAGGACTATGATGTAGTAGCCAGATTCCAGGGCGGACCCAATGCCGGCCATACCCTTTACATCGGCGACAAAAAAGTGGTGTTGCACCAGATACCTTCCGGTGTATTCCATCCGAATAAGCTCAACCTGATCGGTAACGGTGTGGTGCTTGACCCCGTGACCTTAAAAAGAGAATGCGATACAGTAGCCTCTTTCGGGGTTGATCTTCGTAAAAATCTTTTTATATCAGAACGCACTCACATCATTCTGCCAACACACCGTGCATTGGATAAAGCAGCAGAGATATCCAAAGGCTCTCAAAAAATAGGCTCAACCCTGAAAGGTATCAGCCCGGCTTATATGGATAAAACCGGCAGGAATGGTTTGCGCGTAGGCGATCTGTTGGATAAAAATTTCACAACTTCTTATATCCGCCTTCGGTTAAAACATCAGAAATTGCTCGATAACTATAATTTCACTGAAGATATTTCCGGATGGGAAGAAGAGTTTTTTGAAGCAGTGGAATTCCTGAAGCAGTTGAATATTGTGAATGGAGAATATTTTATCAATGAGCAATTGCGTGCAGGTAAGAAAGTACTGGCTGAAGGTGCACAGGGAAGCATGCTGGACATTGATTTTGGTACTTTCCCATTCGTAACTTCATCCAACACTATTTCCGCAGGCGTATGCAGCGGTTTGGGTGTGGCTCCGCAAACGATCAGGGAAGTGATCGGCGTTACCAAGGCTTATTGTACCAGGGTGGGCAGTGGTCCTTTCCCTACCGAGCTGGAAGATGCAACAGGAGAAGAGCTGAGAAGGATAGGGAACGAATTTGGTGCCACTACAGGCCGTCCCCGCCGTTGTGGTTGGATTGACCTGGTAGCACTCCGGTTTGCCTGCATGGTGAATGGTGTTACAAAAATTGTAATGACCAAGGCCGATGTGCTCGATGCTTTTAAAGAATTAGAGGTTTGTACCAGTTATAATATTGATGGAAAAGAACGCCAGGAAATTCCATTCCGGATAGACAGGCTGGCAGTGACGCCAACATATAAGAAATTCCCGGGTTGGGACATCCCCAGCAGTGCAGCGAAATCAGCGGCAGAATTGCCTGAAACCATGAAGAGTTATGTATCTTTTATTAATGAATATCTGGGCGTAAAAGTCCGTTACATTTCAAATGGGCCGGGCCGCGATCAGATCATTTCGGTAGACTAAAAAAAGCAGGAAAAAAGTATTTTAAAAATTTGGCGAATTAAAAACTTCGCTGAAATTTTACACCCATAACCCTAGTTTGATATGGCATCAAAATCCGACAAGGAAAAGAAAGTTCCTGGAAAAGCGAACAGCGATTCCGAAAAAGCATCCGCAAAAAAACCATCTCCCAAACCCAAGAAACAGGAAGAGGAAGATGACGATGATGATGAGCTGGATGAAGAATTTGATGAAGCTCCTGCAAAGAAAGGAGCTAAAACTGCTGCGTCTTCCAAGAAGAAAAAAGACGAGGATGAAGATGATGACGACGATGATGATGATATGGACGATGAAGTAGATGATTGGGATAAAGTAGAAGAAGAGGATAATTGGGATCCTGACTTCGATGAATTCGATGTGCCTAAATCCAAAGGCAAAAAAACCGGCTCTGGCGGCAAAAAAGCAGCCGATGAGGACGACGATTTCAAAATGGATGACGAATTCAAAGATATGTTCAATGACAATGATGATTTCGGCGACGAAGAAGACGACTATTGATTCATCAACAACCCTTCATTTGTAATTATTATTCCAACTAGCACTATATTTCCGGTAAATGATTTCCGGCAGATAAAGGAAAAGGTGTTGAACTGGGTACAACAGTTCGACACTTTTTGTTTTTTGGATAATCACCAGTACCAAATTGGGCCGCATACAGAGGAATGCCTGCTGGCAGCGGGTGTAAAAGACAGGCTGGACATTTTCGGCAGCGATTTTTTGGAGCAGCTGGAACGGTTTACCAATAAAAATTCCCGTTGGTTGTTTGGCCATCTCGGGTATGATCTGAAAAATAGCCTGGAAAATCTTTCTTCCTCACTCCCCGATCAGATAGGATTTTCTGATCTCTCTTTTTTTGAACCGGCGATTGTAATACGGTTGAATGAAACAGCACTGGTGATTGAAGCTGCTGATCCTTTAACCGTATACAATGATATACAGGCAAGGCCTGCAACATCAGTTGCAGCTGCTGCATCACTTACTGCAATAAAGCAGCGGGTTACGCGGGAGGAATATCTTTCCATCATCCGGAAACTGCAGCAGCATATCCTGCACGGAGATTGTTATGAGATCAATTTTTGCCAGGAGTTTTATTCAACCGGTGCAGTAATTGATCCCTTGCAGGTGTACAGGCATCTCAGCGAAGTATCTCCCAATCCTTTTTCTGCATTTTACCGGCAGCAGGATAAATGGCTGATCTGTGCAAGCCCGGAACGGTTTATAAAAAAAGAGGGGAAAAGAATATTATCACAACCGATAAAAGGAACGGCTAAGCGGATGCTGGATGACGAAACGGGTGATAAAAAGATCAGGGAGGACCTGTTCAATAATCCCAAGGACAGATCTGAAAATGTAATGGTGGTTGATCTTGTAAGGAATGATCTGGCAAAGATCTGTGAAGAAGGAAGCGTGAAGGTGGATGAGTTATATGGTATCTATTCATTTCCACAGGTGCATCAGATGATCTCTACAGTGAGCGGAGAGCTTAGAAAAGATGTATCGTTTGCCGATATTATCAAAGCAAGTTTCCCGATGGGTTCCATGACGGGTGCGCCTAAGAAGAGGGTAATGGAACTGATAGAGCAGTATGAAAAAACAAAGCGTGGAGTGTACTCCGGCGCTATTGGTTATATATCACCTGGAGGCGACTTTGATTTCAACGTAGTTATACGAAGTATACTCTACAATGCAACAGCGAAGTATTTATCTTTTCAGACCGGTTCTGCTATTACATTCTACAGTGATCCGGAAAACGAATGGGAAGAATGCCTGTTAAAAGCTGCGGCAATCCGGCAGGCACTTGGTATTTTCTGACCTTTAGCGGGAATCCTTTCCTCATCCACCCGGATTCGTGACATTAAGTTCTGCCATTTTGCCTTTATTACCTTAATTTTTAAGAGTTTACCAGCAACAAAAACTTATGGTATGAAGTTTGAAATTAACACGCAGTAAACTAAAAACTAAAATATGATATACGCTAAAAAGTTAACTGCAGGTATACTGGCCTTTGCAATAGTCATGAGTAGTTGCAAAAATATGAACAAGACCCAAAAAGGAGCAGCGATTGGCGCAGGTGGTGGTGCGGCCATTGGTGCAGTGATCGGTAAAGCTACTGGTAATACTGCCCTCGGTGCGATCCTGGGTGCTACGGTAGGCGGTGTAACCGGCGCTGTGATCGGTAGAAAAATGGATAAGCAAGCGGAAGAGATCAAGAACGAAGTTCCAGGTGCTAAAGTAGAACGTGTGGGAGAAGGTATCGTTGTTGAATTCAACAACCAGATCCTTTTTGGTTTTGATAAATCAGATCTTGGAGCAAGCGCGAAAGGCAATCTGGACGAACTGGTAACTATCCTCAATAAATATCCTGACACTAACATAGAGATACAGGGTCATACAGATGATACCGGAACAGATAGCTATAATATGGGTCTTTCTGAGCGGAGAGCCGTTTCTGTAGCAAACTATCTGCGCTCCCATAACATCAGCTCTGGAAGGATCACTACCAAAGGATTTGGAGAGTCTGCTCCAAAGTATGATAACTCAACAGAGAATGGCCGTTCACAAAATCGGCGGGTTGAATTCCTGATCACAGCTAATGAAAAGATGAAGGCTGATGCGAAGAAGGAAGCCGGTAATTAATACGAATGGCGCTAATGGGAACTAAAGAGGTGAATGAATGAGATTAGGCGCGAATGGTGCCAATGATGACACAAATAATGCTAACCTAAAATAGGACTTATGAAAACAAAACAACTTCTGGCATTGGCAGCAGGGTCATTATTAAGCCTTGCCGTGTCAGCACAATCAAAAACGACGTTTGGAGTAAGAGCAGGAGTAAATTTTCAGAATATTACAGGAGATGATATTCAGGGCAACAGTATGGACAACAAGCTGAAAGTTGGTTTTCTGGCTGGTGTAAATGCTGAAATACCCGTGGGTATTGACTTCTATCTGCAACCTGGTGTTGTGTATGCAATGAAAGGAGCAAAAGACAAGGGATCAGATGCTAAAGTGAATCTGTCTTACATTGAAGTGCCGGTCAACTTTCTTTATAAACCGGAAGTGGGCACAGGCCGTGTGTTATTAGGCATCGGCCCATACATTGCTTTTGGCGTTGGTGGCAAAATAAAACCTGATAACGGCAATGATGTGGATATAACTTTCAAGAATTCCATTTCACAGACAGAAGCGGCTACAGGTTATGGCACTTATTTCAAAAGGATCGATGCCGGTGGTAACCTTTTATTCGGCTATGAAATGAGTAATAACCTCTCTGTGCAATTGAATGCGCAGTTAGGCCTGGTAAAGATCAATCCCAAAATTGATGGAGTATCCAATGATGAAACTTCCTGGAAGAACACCGGCTTTGGTGTGTCCCTCGGATATCGCTTTTGACATTTCATGATAAATAAGAAAGAGGCCGCACAGTATCTGTGCGGCCTCTTCGTTTATAAATACCGGCGTTGATTATTGTTTGCTGAACGAATAATTGATGTACAAAGGTTTTCCGTTAAAACTTACTTCAGACTGCAAATTCATGGTAGTGCCGTCTGCTGAAAGTATTTTGAAACGATAACCCTCTGTAATATTCTTGGCTTTTACACCGCCTTCAAGTCTCTTGAACTGGAAAATGGGTTGATCGCCATTTTTTTGATACGACCAAACGATGTTACGCTGGCCTGGTGTGCAACCTGTGCCGGAGGAATTGATCATATAAGAGCCGTATCCGTTAAAAGGAAGCACCCAGGTGCTGCCAGTCAGGCATGCTTCATCCCCTTCATCCAATAAAGTTGTTTTGATCTTTTCACCCGAAGATAATCCTTCATAAGTGATCGAGTTTAATACCCAATTGCCTTTTACTTTATCGCGGCTGGGAACGGATACTGCGTTCTTGCTGGAAGAACAGGACGCTGCCAATAGGGCGGCTGCCAGGAATGGGACAATTTGCTTCAGTGTAATTTGTGCCATAAAATCAGATGTTTAATTTGAATGATGTTCGTATACATATATAGGAAATATTGTGCCTGATTTTCCGGCCACATAATTGATCTCACAAGGCACACAGAAATATACGCTTATCTTTTATTATTTAGGTGTTTATTGCGCTTATGGGCGTACTCTTTTGCGGAGAAGTACGATGGGTATCCCACGAAGACACGAAGACCACAAAGAATAGTTATGCAAGTAATAAAGCATTAAGTTTTCTTTGTGGTCTTCGTGTCTTCGTGGGATACACAATATGCTTAGCGGGGCAATGCTGAAGCCTGTACGTTGATGCCGTCAGGGTTAAGCAGCAATTCCATGCACTCGTTCAGGATCGTTAATTTCTTTGCCATGAACAGGTCCATCTTTTCTGCAGGCAAATGCAATTCGTATTTGCCATTGGCCGCAATGAGCTTATCAAAATCGGGATTGATCTTGCTGAATGCTTTTGCATCCATTGAAAGATGCTTAACGATCACTGCCGCATTGTAGCGGCCGGTAATGGTATGGGCTTTGGCATCTGCCAGTAAAGCAGCATTAACAGGGTTTGCTGCCAGTTGGCTGGCTTCCTCTTTCGTTAAAGTGGTGATGCCGCCTTCTCCTTCCATGATATAGTGAGTGGCAATAAATTTCTTTACATGATTGCGGGATTCGGCCGGCAAATATCTCTGAAGGGTCCAGAAATCCTGGCTGCCGCTTTTTTTAATGGCCGCATTTACTTTACCAGGTCCGCCATTATAGGCAGCGATCACCAGCAGCCAATCGCCGTATAGTTCGTAAAGGCTGGTGAGATAACGTGAAGCTGCATGAGTGCTCTTGTTGAAATTGCGGCGCTCATCCACTTTACGGTTCACTCTTAATCCCATATTACGTGCTGTGGTTGGCATAAACTGCCAGGGACCAACAGCGCCTGCCCATGAGCGGGCATTGGTCTTAAGATTGGATTCGATGACGGCCAGGTATTTCAACTCCTTTGGTAATCCATGCTCTTCAAGAATATCATCCATCATATCGAAATACGGCTTGCCCGTGGTACGAAGATCTTCCATGCTTTTACCAAACCGTTCCATATAATCTTCCACAAAATCGATCGCCTGTGGATTGAGTTGTTCTGTATTGATACCATTGGAAAGGGTAGTGGAAGCGAACAGGTCTTTAAAACCTTCTTTTGGGTCAGCAGGAAGGCTGGCTATTGCCGGCTTTTCCAGTGAGTCTTTTTTGTTTAGATCGGTGGTATCTGAGAAGGATGGCTTTATATGGGTACCGTTATCCGCGCCTGCATGAGCAAAGCCGAAAGATGCAATAGAAAGCATGCAGGTGATCCCGAATTGTTTTAACATCACAGCGAATTGTTTTAATGCCAGGCAGGTTTGAACCGCCTTTTTTTAATCTGGGTCAACAGGTTAACGCACAGATCAGGTTAATTAATGTACTCCGCAGGAGTGTATGGTTGCTCGTTTATCGCCTCATCACTTGCTCCGAAAAGCGCAGCAAAGATAATTCATCGAAGCGGTTTGTCATCGCCTGCAGGCCAAAAGGCATGCCAGTACTGTGGGTAAAGAGAGGGAGGGAAATGGCCGGAATGCCAACTAAATTAGCCATAACGGTATAAATATCAGCGAGATACATGGCTATTGGGTCGTCCATTTTCTCGCCGATCCTGAAAGCCACTGAAGGGGTGGTAGGGAGAAGAATTACGTCAAAGTCTTTGAAAATCAGTTGAGTCTGATCTGATAATAATTTCCTAACTTTTTGGGCACGGGTGAAATAAGCATCATAATACCCGGCGCTCAGCACGAAAGTGCCAAGCATGATCCGGCGTTTTACTTCCCGGCCAAAACCTGTTGACCGGCTTTGCTTATAGAGTTCGGTCAGGTCGATCCCCTTTTCCGTGCTCCGGTAGCCGTATTTAATGCCATCGAAGCGGGAAAGGTTGGAAGATGCTTCAGCCGTGGTGAGTACGTAGTAGGCCGGCACAATATGATCGATCAGGTCAAAAGCCACAGGCTCCACCTGGTGGCCCTTTTGCCGGAGTTGCTCCAGCAAGCCTTTTATAGAAGAAGCGATCTCCGGGTCAAGACTGGGATGGTCGAGGGCTTCGGCCAAATAAGCGATCCGGTATTTCTGATCGGTTTGCAATAAAGCAGGGTAGTTCTCTACCGGCTTCTGGGATACGGTGCTGTCATATTCATCCGGGCCGGCCATTACCTGGAGCAGGTGGGCGATGTCCGGAATATTACTGGCGAATATGCCTATCTGATCGAAGGAAGACGCATAAGCGATCAGGCCGTACCGGGAAATGCGGCCATAGCTGGGCTTCATCCCTACAATACCGCATAGATCGGCCGGCTGACGAACTGAGCCACCGGTATCGCTTCCCAGGGAAACCATGCAAAGTCCGGCCTGTACAGCTACTGCTGAACCGCCGGAAGAGCCGCCGGGTATACGGGTTTCATCTTTTGCATTCAGCACTTTGCCGTAAGCAGAGTTTTCATTGGTGGAACCCATGGCGAATTCATCGCAATTAAGGTTGCCAATGATAATGGCCTCTTCAGCCAGTAAACGGGCTACTGCAGTAGCTGAATAAATAGAAGTGAAATCACGGAGGATATTTGAAGAAGCAGATACTTTGTGATCCTTGTAGCAGATCACGTCTTTCAACCCGATAACAACACCATGGAGTTTGCCGGTGATCTGACCGGTCTTTCGTTTTTCATCAAGTTCCCTTGCTTTTTGCAATGCTTCATCAGCATACACTTCAATGAATGCATTCAGGCGGCGGGTTGCGGCAATTCTCTGAAGATAATGCTCAACTGCCTGCAAACAGGTCGTCTTTCCTTCCTGCAGCGAAGCATGATATTGCCCGATAGAAGAAAACTCAAACAAAAGCAATAATTCTTTTCGATGAAAAAAGAGGTAGAAACAATGAGATGAGGGTACTCGTATTCTGTTTCAAAAACAGAAACTCAAAAAGCATAGCATGAAGCCAGGCTTTTTTGAGTTTTTATTTTCGCTTTAGAAAGTAGTCCGCTACTAAACAGCGTATGATCAGGAATTCTTGATATCGCTAGCGCTTTCTTCGATTTCCTTTTTCACATTGCTTTTTGCGTCATTGAACTCACGAACACCTTTACCCAGACCACGCATCAGTTCAGGAATTTTGCGGCCACCGAAAAGCAACAGTACGATGATCAGGATGATGATGATTTCATTCGTTCCCAACACGCCCAGTAAATTAGCTTGTATCATAGTCATTATGAGATTAGAGGTCAAAGATAATAAATAAGTGCTGCTAAAATAAGCACGTTAACAGAAGAGCAACCAATACCCCAAAATAAAAAAGCCCGCCCTCGCTAAGCTTTGGCGGACTTTTTTCAAATATGCTGAAATTTTTTTATTTGGCTTCAGTAGTAACGGCCATGCGCTTTTCACGGATACGGGCGCTTTTACCGCTACGGCTACGCTGGTAGAACAGTTTAGCACGGCGTACATTACCGGTTTTGTTCAATACGATAGAATCAATATTGGGAGAAGCAAAGGGGAAAACCCTTTCAACGCCAACGCCATCAGAGATCTTACGCACAGTGAAGCTGGCAGTAAAACCTGTTCCCTGTTTTTTGATCACGTCGCCTTTGAAAGACTGGATCCTTTCCTTGTTACCTTCGATAATTTTATAGTTAACAGTGATATTATCACCGGCTTTGAAAGCGGGGAACTCTTTTTTGTTGCTCAACTGCTCATGTACAAATGCAATAGCGTTCATGACTCTGATTTTTAAGGATGGCAAAGGTAGGGAAAAAGTTTAAGCTTTACGGATTAAAGTGGAAAGTTTTTTGCGAATCCGGTTTTTAAAGCTGATAGTTAGTTGTTTAGGAAGAAGGATTGCTCGATAGCCGATGTTCGGGTAGCCAATGAACGGAGAACATTTTCTGTTGTCACCCCCGGCCCTGGTTTAATGAATTTGGCCGGTATAGTACATTAAGAGCCGGGGTCTTCCCAACGTTGAGAAGACCCCGGCTCTTATATTCTTTAAACTTGTGCGTGTCCTAAACTACGGCCGGGGTGACAATTGAAAAGAATTACTGGCTTCCGGTTTTCATATATTGACTGCTACGCGGCCAACAGCCATTCGAACATCGGCCATCGGTCAATCCTACCGCGCTACGTTAACCGTTCTTTTCTCGCGTATTACAGTCACTTTTATCTGGCCAGGGAACGTCATTTCAGTCTGGATCTTCTGAGCGATCTCGAAAGACAGTTTTTCTGAATCCCCATCGGTCACTTTATCAGCTTCCACGATCACCCGCAGCTCGCGGCCGGCCTGGATAGCATAGGCTTTTTCCACTCCATTATAGGTCATGGCCAGGTTTTCCAGGTCCTTGATCCGCTGGAGGTACTGCTGCATGATCTCCCTCCGGGCTCCGGGTCTTGCACCGCTGATAGCGTCGCAAGCCTGAACAATAGGGGATATCACATATTGCATTTCCATTTCATCGTGGTGGGCGCCGATCGCGTTTACTACGGCAGGGTTCTCACCATATTTTTCAGCCAGTTTGGCTCCCAGCAAGGCATGGCTCAGTTCGCTTTCTTCATCAGGCACTTTGCCGATATCGTGGAGCAGGCCTGCGCGTTTGGCCAGTTTGGGATTCAATCCCAGCTCTGCTGCCATAGTCGCACAAAGATTGGCTGTTTCCCGGCTGTGCATCAGCAGGTTCTGTCCATAAGAAGAACGGAAGCGCATACGGCCTACCATTCTTACCAGTTCCTTATGCAGGCCATGGATGCCCAGTTCAATTACGGTCCTTTCCCCGATCTCCATCACCTGGTCTTCGATCTGTTTACGAGTTTTTTCTACCACTTCTTCAATACGGGCAGGGTGTATACGGCCATCGGTCACAAGGCGCTGAAGACTCAGGCGGGCGATCTCACGGCGAAGGGGGTCGAAGCTCGACAAAAGAATTGCTTCCGGGGTATCATCTACGATCAGGTCAACTCCTGTTGCCGCTTCAATGGCGCGAATATTCCGTCCTTCACGGCCGATGATCTGGCCTTTTATTTCATCGCTTTCCAGGTTGAAAACGGTAATAGAATTTTCAATGGCCTGTTCAGCAGCAGTACGTTGTATGGTTTGAATAATGATCTTGCGGGCTTCTTTGTTAGCCTTTTGTTTAGCCTCATCGATGATCTCCTGCTGAAGGGCAAGAGCTTGTGTATGAGCCTCGCTTTTCAGGCTTTCCACCAGTTGATTTTTAGCTTCATCTGCAGAGAGGCCGGCGATTTTCTCGAGGCGGCGAATATGCTCTTCCTGGTGTTTTTCCAGTTCGGTACGTTTGATGTTCACCAGATCTATCTGGCGGTTAAGATTATCTTTAATCGCCTCATTTTCTTTGATCTGCTTATCGAGATTGGTTTCTTTCTGGTTAATGCTCTGCTCTTTCTGGCGGATGCGGTTCTCACTGTCATTGATCTTGCGGTTGCGCTCATTCACTTCCTTATCGTGTGCAGCTTTCAATTGCACAAGTTTCTCCTTAGCTTCCAGCTCCTTTTCCTTTTTGATAGTCTCACTTCTCAGTTCTGCCTCTTTCAACAAGGCTTGTGATTGTAATTCAGCCTCTTGTACTTTCTTCGATGTGTCCTTAGCAAAAATGAACTTACCCGCTATGATGCCCACTACCAGGGCCACGGCGCCTATGAGAATGAATATGATATTTGAATCCATGAATTTGTAGTTTAAAATAATCCGGTTTGATATGGTTTATGCTGCGGTCCATTAAGTTAGCAGCCACCTGTTTATGACAGGTAACGGGCGAAGATACAAAAGTGAACGCGAATTTGGTTCAAGGCGAATAATGCGAATAATTTATGGCAGCGGGAAGCCTCTGGTTAGCGCCACGAATTATGCGAATCGCCTCTACCAGCAGGAAGTTGGTAACTGATTTATCAGCCTCTTGGTTTTTGGAAAGGGGTTGGGAGCGCTCTAAATTCTTTTCCGGGAATTACTGAAGCGAGACGTAATTCAACGCGTATTTTCTGCAATCGGAGGCTATTCGTGTAATTCGTGGCGCTAACCAGAGGCTTCCCGCTGTCATAAGTCATTCGCAATATTCGCGTCCAGAAGTTTTTCGAGGGATGAGAGCCTTTCCGTTAACGCCTCCTGTTTCAGATCGGCCGCTGCTGCCCCGCTCTGCTCTGTAGCCAGCCACACCAGTACCATGGCGATATAGTCCTGCATGTCTTTGCCGGCGAAATGGGTCTTATATTCCAGGATCTTGTCGTTGATGGTTTTAACAGTCCGGCGCACAGCTTCCTCGTCTTTGGGGTCCAGCTTGATGCGGTAATTCCGGTCGCCGATCACTACGGTTGCTGCAATTAATTGATCCATACTATTGCATTTTTAAAAAACAGTGTCTATATTAGTTTCCTTGTTTGTTTACAGGCAAGAACCTGTTCCGAAATTCAAATCCTATTCGTCCCTAGTGATGTAAAACCAAACTAGAACCACATGTTCGCCAAAATTAAATCATCGACCTTTATCGATGCCCTCCAATTCGAACTCATAGCCCTCAAGGGAAACCTTTTAAGAGGCGTTCTCAAAGATGATAGCGGTAGTATTTGCAGCGTAATGGAAAAAAACCTGGACGCTGAAAAAGAATTTACCTGGCAAGGCCTTAATGACCTGCCTTATGGTCGCTATACCTTAGAGCTTTTTCAAGGTGGGGATGAGATGCGGCTCAATTTGGTGAAGAGAGTCTAGAACACTTATTCAGATAGCATCGCTATACAACGGTCTATCTCCTTTATATAAGTGGTCAGCTTCTTCTCAAATTCCTTTTTATCCTCTTCGCTCATTTGCCCATTGCCCAGTTGAAGAATCGACACCTGCTGTTTTAACGCTTCTGCCGTTTCCTGGTACTGGGCCACCTGCTTCTGCGCCGTTTCCAGCTCTTCCCTCAGCAATTGATTTTCCTTTTGCAGGGAAGTATGTTGCTTCAGCAATTGCTGCAGCTTATCATAAATGCGTTTTATTTGCTCTTCACCGGAAGACATTTCGGCCATCAACTTTTTGTTTCAATAAAATCTATTCCAGGTTGTCAAAAACCAGGCCCTTATTTTCTGATCTCGGCCTGCAATTCTTTCTCAAGAGTGGTCATGATCTTATTCATCCAGCCATCGATCTCTTTATCTGTCAGCGTTTTTTCCTCATCCAGGAAAGTGAAACTGATCGCCATTGATTTTTTGTCATTACCCAGCTTCTCGCTTTCGAATATATCAAACAGTTTCAGTTGTTGCAGTTTACCCAGCTTTATTTTCTGAACTGCCTTTTCCACTTCACCATAACTAAGCTGCCGCTCTACCACGATAGCCAGGTCGCGCTGCACGGAAGGGAATTTGGGAATAGCCTGGAAACCGGGTTTATAAGCGGCTGCCGAACGGGAAAGCAATTCCCAGTTAAGGTCGGCAAAGAAAACCGGTTGCTTGATATCAAACCGGGCCAGCGATTTTTTATGTACTGCGCCCGCTTGCACAATCACCTGTCCATTGATGCTTGCCTGCAGCCCGCTTTCAAATTTCGGATGCTCCAATGGCTGCCAACTGGCATCTTTCACACCCAGCAATTGCAGCAGGTTGCCTGCCACTCCTTTCAATACATAAAAATCGGCAGGGGTTGCTTTACTGCGCCAGCCGTCTTCCAGGTTTTTGCCCGTGATGTATAAGCAAAGATGTTCCGGTTCAGTGTATTTGCCACTGCCGGTAGTATGATATGTTTTCCCGTATTCAAAGAAACGCAGGTCATAGTTGCGGCGGTTCAGGTTATGTGCAATAGCTTCCAATCCCGTTTCCAGCATGAATGGACGAAGGATATTCAATTCAGCACTGAGATTGTTCAGCATTTTCACCGATCCTTCCAGCTCTGCGTCACTGAAATAAGCTGAATTGGTGATGGAATTGGTCATGATCTCATAAAATCCAAGACCGGTAAGATAGTTAGCCAGCTTTTCGCGATACACTTCTGTAGCATAATTCTCTTCAGTAGATGGCGTAATGGTGATGGCATCAGGGATCGTTACATTATCGAGACCATCTATACGCAATACTTCTTCCACCAGGTCGGCCGGCAGGCTGATATCCGGTTTATGATATGGAACTGCCACGCGCAGTTCATCAATTCCTTCTTTTACGATCTCAAAGCCCAGGCTGATCAGGATATTTTTTACTGCATCAGGATGATAATTTTTCCCGCTCAGTTTTTTCAGGTAATGATATTTAATGGCAACCTGTGCCCTTTCATTTTTTTCCGGGTAAATATCCACGATCTCTGAAGCGATCTCTCCGCCACATATTTCTTTGATAAGGTTGGCTGCTCTTTTCAACACATTTACTGTTGCAGAAATATCCGTTCCTTTTTCAAAACGGGTTGCTGCATCTGTACGCAATCCATGACGGAAAGACGTTTTACGGATCGTAACCGGATCAAAGCAGGCACTTTCCAAAAAGATATTCTTTGTTTCATTGGTAACACCGCTGTGCAAGCCGCCAAAAACTCCGGCGATACATATTCCCTCTTTTTCATCGCAGATCATCAGGTCTTCGCTGCTCAGCTTCCTTTCTTTTTCATCAAGAGTGATAAAGCTGGTGCCTTCTTCCAGGTTTTTAACGATCACTGTGCGTCCGGCAATCTTATCTGCATCAAAAGCGTGCAGGGGTTGGCCGGTTTCATGCTGAATGAAATTCGTGATATCTACCAGGTTATTGATAGGTCGCAGGCCGATCGCTTTCAATCTTTGCTGCAGCCATTGCGGTGATGGTGCAATACGCACATTGGCTATGCTGACGCCTGAATAGCGGGGACATGCTTTTTCATTCTCTACTTTTACCTGGATGGGAAGAGAGTTGTTATCGGTTTTGAAACCATTGCCATTAGGCAGTTTTGGTTTCAGGTCTTTTTTATCATGATGGGAAAGATAGGCGCATACATCCCGGGCAACGCCCCAATGGCTCATAGCGTCCATCCGGTTGGGGGTAAGGCCTATTTCATAAATATAATCGTCGTAAGGCTTGAAATAATCAGCGGCCGGCGTGCCGGGTTTCAGGTCGGCCGGCAACACCATAATACCGGCATGTGAATTACCAAGCCCTATCTCATCTTCTGCGCAGATCATACCATGGCTTTCCACGCTGCGGATCTTTGCGATCTTCATCGTGAGAGGTTCACCAGTGACAGGATAAATAGTAGTGCCAACCGGGGCCACCACCACTTTCTGGCCGGTAGCCACATTAGGCGCCCCGCAAACGATCTGTAAGGGTTCGGCAGCGCCAATATTTACGCGGGTCAGGGTAAGTTTATCAGCATTGGGATGCTTTTCTGTATGAATCACTTCTCCGATGACCAATCCTTTCAGGCCACCTTTTGCTTCTTCATATTTTTCGAGGCTTTCTACTTCCAGTCCAATAGAAGTAAGGATACGGCTCAGTCTTTCAGGCTCAACTGCTACAGGCAGGTATTCACTCAGCCATTTGTAAGAGATCGTCATGTATAGTCAGAGTTCTTTTAAATTACGGCCAAAGATAAGCAAAGCAGGAAAGAGATAATGCCTGCTGGTGTTCCGGTTTAAAAATTGCCCGCAAAATAAGACCATGGCCCTATAAAGGGTGAATGACCTCGTATCATCAATGTTTTCCCACAAAGACGACGAAGGCCACAAAGAAATTACTATCCGGGTGTTTTCTTACCGACGGCTAAGTGAGATTAAAATATTTCTTTGTGGCCTTCGTCGCCTTTGTGGGAAACATTCTGCCCGAACCAATACTCAAACAGTGGGAAAACAAGCCGATTTGAGCCTTGACTTTTGCCTGTGGGAATCAGTAAATTGCATAAAACTAACCTCATGGCAAAATCTGCAAAAAGCATCGCCAAAACTATTGATGCTGATTTTGAAGAGAAAACAACCCTCGACACCGTATACCTTATCGACGGCAGTAACCGCGATGTTACATTGGAGATCATCATCGGGGCACCTGGACAAACAGCCGTAACCGATATTATTTTGCAGGAGGATAATATTGTAAAAGGAAAGAAAGGTTCCATTAAAGAATTCCCACTCGGCACTAATAAAGCCCTGAACGGCAAAAAAATATTTATTACAACGGTAGTGACCGACACGGCGAAGGATACCAACAATGCGGAAGAGATCATTCGGTTGCGCGGAGGATTAATGTTTATTGAGTACAAGCTGTTCAAGATCGTAAAGGAAGAAGGTGACAGCGCTATTTTTACTTCAGTAATTGAATTCTTCAAAATTTAATTCAACCTAATGAAGACTATCTGCTTTTTGATTGCAGCAGTGATCATATCATTTCCTGCTTTTTCGCAGGAAGATGATACTACCAAAATAAAACTTGATCTGCTTCGCGCGCCGAGTTCTCCTGCAGCCAATCTCCTGGATTTTGCCGTTAGCGATATTGAAAAGCCCAGCGATGTTTCTGCATTCATGGCCTCGTTGCAAAGCGCGACAAACAGCAATTCACTGTTGCCTTCCCATTATGCGGTTGACCTGGCCCCTTTCTGGTTGTTCAGGGGAAAAGGATTGACAACAGATAAAATGGACTCTAGGAAATTCAGTGATGTATTCAGGCAAACATTTGTGTTTTCCTCTGCTGTGCGCGGCTCAGATTCCTCTTCAAAAGAATATGATCCTGCTAATTTTTACAGTTCTTTCGGGATAAAGTTTTCGATCAAACGCGGATCATTCAGCAAGCAAACCAGTGAAACACTCGACACTATTACCTTGCTTGCAGGCCAGGTTGCAAGCGATGTGAATGCAACACTGAAAGCAACGCTCGATTCCAGCAGCGAATACCAGGCGCTTGCAGAAGCCCGGCGAAACAAGCTGATCGCAAACGGAGGAAATGTGGATGACCCGGAAGTGGTTGCCATCAGTAAGAAGATGACGGGCCTGCAGGAATCTTTCAAAACAAAGATCATAGGAGAGAAAGAGCTATTGCGGAGCAGGCTGGCTTTACTAAAACAAAAAGCGCAAAGCTTCAAAATAGAACGCTTTGGCTTCTTCATCGATTTTGCCGGAGGACTTACCCTTGAGTTTGTAGATAAACTATTCAGCCGTTCCAATGTGCACAATGGCGGAGCCTGGCTCACATTCGGCGGCAACTATGAATCCGGCTTTTCCATATTGGGCCTGGCAAGATACCTGTATAATCCCGATAAGATATTTGCCGATAATGCAGGCGTTATCAAGACCTCCAATATTTCAACATTCGATGCCGGCGCACGTATCATCTACAACAGCCCGATGAGCCGTTTTGCATTGAGTGGTGAAGGAATATACCGGAGTGTGCTCAATAAGCATACCATCGACCCTTCCTGGAGGCTTGTCATGAACGCCGAATATGACCTGGGAAATAACCAGCGGCTTACTTTTTCTTTCGGACGGCATTTCAGCGGCACTATCACCAAAGGCGGAAATGTGATCGCCGCATTGAACTTCCTGAAAGGTTTTGGCAACAGGAGATAACTACCGTTATTATTTCAACAGGTATGGTTCGATCAGGGGTTTCCAGATAGCATATCCTTTAGCATTCATATGCAGGTTGTCTGATTTGAAAATATCAGTCATAATACTGCCGTCTTTATTCAGCATGTGATGGAACACATCAATAAAAGCAGTATTCTTTTTTTTACGGATAAACTTTTTGATCAGTTTATTGCCTTCCTCCATTGTCTTCAGGTATTTTTCCCGGGAAGGGCTTGGCTTCATGGAGATATAAGCAACAGGGATTTTAGGATAATGACTTCTGATAAGGCTATATAATTCCTTAAAGCGGCTCAGGATGGTTTGCCCGGTCACTTTTGGATCACCAAGATCGTTTTCACCACAATAGATCACGATCTGTTTGGGATTGTAGCGAAAGATAACATCGTTTGCATACATGATCAGGTGAGGGAGTGAAGAACCTCCAAATCCGCGGTTAAGGATAGGATATCCTGGAAAATAATCTTTCACATCTTTCCATAAGGTAAAAGAAGAGCTACCGATAAAAAGAATGGGTTGCTCCGGAGGGGCATTCAGTGAGTCCAGCTTTTTGAAATACCGGATCTCATTGATAAAAGGTTGTTCATTGTTTTGTGAAAAGGAAAGAAAGCTGTTGATCAAAAGCAGGGCTACTATCAGGAAGCGTAGTTTCATTAGTGTATTATTTCAATGATTAAAAATAGGTATCAAATAAATACGCGGCTGTCATAAGTATAGTTTTCACGAAACTCTTTGGGTGTACAGCCTTTCTTCTTTTTAAAAATGCGGTTGAAGTTAGAAATATTGTTGAAGCCGCAATTATAAGCTACTTCTGATACAGATTGCGTGGTGTCTATCAGCATGCGGGAAGCATGTCCAAGCCGTATTTCTATAAGGCTGTCGATAAAGCTGATGCCGGTATGTGTTTTAAAAAAACGGCTGAAAGATACTTCGGTCATATTAGTAAGCCGGGCTGCATCGGCCAGCAAGACTGTTTTATCAAAATTGAGATTGATATATTCCATCACTTTTTCTATACGACGGCTGTTGTAAGAAGGTTGCAGGTTGCTGAAAGATGCGTCCGAAAGTATCCGCATATTGCGGGAGATGGAGAGATCGTGGAAAATTGACATCAGTTCCAATACTGAATCGAACCCTTGTTTGGATTTAAGCTGCTTTAGTCGCGGGGCCAACTGCTCTGCTGTGGTGTCGGAAAATAAAATGCCCCTTTTGGCCTTTTCAAACATTTCCCGCATAAAATGAAGCTGGTTACGGCGAAGGAATTTTTCGTCAAAGAGGTCCTTATGAAACTGGATGGTGACTTCGTGGATCTGTTTGTTTTTGTATTTATGCGTTTGCCATACATGGGGCAGGTTGGGACCGATTAGCACCAGCTCCAGGTTGCCGATCTCTTCAATATGGTCGCCGACCATCCGCCGGGCGCCCGCCGCCCCTTCAATAAAATTGAGCTCAAACTCCTCATGGTAATGAAGCGGGAAATCGAACTCTGATTTGGTCCGGGAAAAGAGTGTAAAGCAATCGCTGCTGGTCAGTGGGGTGATCTCCTTAAGGATGTTTTGCATAAAAAGAGATAAAATAGTATTGATTTTTTCTAAAAAAAAGCCCCTGACCGTTTTCTATTCATGATCCAGAAATATTTGATTTTCTAGGGAGTCGGGTAGGCTAAAACTAATAATATTTGCTACTCCGGTCAAATTTGTACAAACAAAGTATTGATAATAGATATAATAGTATTATATCTTGCTTGAATGCGGTACCTATTTTTGGCCAAATAATAATTGTTGCTATATGAGAAAAGAATTGCTGCTTGTTTTTCTTCTGTCGTTTTTGACTGTGACGGCAGTGTTGGCACAAACCCGGTCCATTTCGGGTACGGTGCTCTCAGAACAGGGGTTGCCGCTTGCGGGTGCCACTGTAGCGGTGAAAGGCTCCAAACTATCTGCTCTTACAGATACTGAGGGTAAATTTTCACTATCAGTGCCCGATGGCGCAAAGCTGCTGGTGATAAGTTATGTGGGCATGGAAACAATGGAAGTTGCACTTAACCGTCAAACCACTTATGAAGTGCAATTGGTGACTTCGGTATCCAGTATTTTATCAGACGTGGTAGTAGTTGGTTATGGCACTGCCCGCAAAACAGATCTTACCGGTGCAGTACAGCGTATCAATCGTGCCGACCTGGTAAAAGATATCCCTACCAATATCCTGCAAGCCATGCAGGGTAAACTGGCCGGGGTTAATGTAACACAGAATGATGGCGCGCCCGGTGCCGGACTTAGCATCCGCATCCGCGGTTCCAATTCAGTACTCGGCGGCACAGAACCATTGTATGTAATAGATGGTGTGCCTTTCAATAATAATAGCAGCGGCACAACACCGCAGGCAATTGGTGGCGATGAAAAGCAAACCCTCAATGCACTGGCATTTATTGATCCGAACGATATAGAATCAATCGACATTCTTAAAGATGCATCAGCTACGGCTATTTATGGATCACGCGGTGCCAATGGCGTGGTGCTGATCACCACACGTAAAGGCCGCTCCGGCCGTGACAGGGTAGAACTTAATGCCAGCGTGGGCCTGGCGGAAGTATCCAGGAAACTCGATATGCTTTCTGCCTACGATTATGTGAAATACCAGAACCTGGCTTATGAAAACTCCAACTTGTATGAAGGCACCAATTATGTGATCCCTTTCCCCACTCCCGAAGATTACCTCAGCAAGGATGTGAACTGGCAGGATGCCATTTTCAGGAAAGGAATGTATCAGAATTATACTGCCAACTTTTCCGGAGGCAATGAACAGGGGAATCATCGCATTGGTTTCAGCTATATGGACCAGGAAGGAACGGTGATCAATTCCAATTATAAAAAATTCGGCATCAGCCTCAACCTGAACCGCAACCTGGGCAAACGGATCAAACTGGGTACCAGCACATCTGTTTCCAAAACCATTACCAATGGAGTGAAAACGGGTACTGATAAATCTGACGCGGCAAGTGCAGGTGTGATCCGTTCTGCTACAACCTATCCCACCAGCATCTCCGATGTGGAAGGATATGATGAAGCAGGGCAGGGATATTTTATTACCAACCCTGTCATCTATTCCCGCGATGTGCTCAACCAGGTAAATGGCATCAATATCTTTTCATCCAATTACCTGGAAGTAGCATTGATGAAAGGCTTGAAGTTTCGCCAGAACGTAGGTATCAACTATGGCACTACTACGCGTGATCAATATTATCCCCGTACAGTTTATGAAGGATATAGCGTAAGAGGCTGGGGACTTAAAGCAGACAACCTCTGGAACAGCCTGATCTCAGAAAGTATCCTGAATTATAATACTACCATTCATGATGATCACAGCATCGGAGGCATGGTTGCTGCAACCTATGAGCGCACAGACGGTCAATGGAAAAGAGCAGAAGCCAAAACATTTCCTAATGATCTGCTGAAAAATGAAAACCTTGCTGCTGGTGAAATGATCATGCCGGTTATTAACAGCCGGTATCAGTCAACACTGATCTCTTTCCTCGGCAGGGTGAATTATGCATATAAAGACAAATACCTGCTGAATGCTTCTTACCGTCGTGATGGATCAAGCAAGTTTGGCCGTGAAAACAAATGGGCAGGGTTCTCTTCCTTTGGTGTAGCCTGGAAGCTGTCGAAGGAAAACTTTATGTCCCGGGTGCGTGGCATCAGCGACCTGAAACTTCGTTTCAGCTATGGCCAATCCGGCAACCAGGGCATCGGCTCCTATGCTTCTTTATCCAAGCTGGCTGTATATAATTATGTGTTTGATGGCGCTTTGCAAACCGGTCTTGCTGATGATGTGTTTGCCGGTGCTGCCAATGAAAACCTTAGATGGGAAACCACATCGGCTTATAATGCCGGTCTGGACCTGGCCCTTTTCAAGAACCGGCTTACACTGAGTGTTGACGTGTATCAGAAGAAGACAGAAGATTTGCTGCAGTTTATCACTACTCCTGCTTCTACAGGATTCGAGCGTCAGTTGCGCAATTCCGGATCTGTACAGAACCGTGGTATAGAAGTGCAGCTTGGCGGTGATATCATTAAAGGGAAAATTTTTGAATGGTCTGCCAATTTCAATATTGCGTTCAACCGTAACAAGATCCTTAGCCTCGGTAGTGATGTGCTGGAGCAGTATGCCGGTAATATCTCAACCGGTGATGCGCCCTTTATCCAGGTGGCAGGCAAGCCCATTGGAGCATTGTATGGTTATGCAGAAGACGGTTATTACGATAATGAAGCCGAAGTACGTAGTGATCCTGTGTATGCAAATCAATCAGACGCCATTATCAAACGTATGATCGGTGAAGTGAAATACCGCAACCTGGATAACGATCCAACTTCTATTTCTGTAACCGACCGCACGTTTATCGGCAATGTAAATCCTGATTATACATTTGGTTTTACCAACAATTTCAGATACGGCCGTTTCGATCTCAGTGTTTTCGTGAATGGCGTACAGGGAAATGATATTGTGAATATGAACACCCGCTTCAATGGCAATCTGGGTTCATTCAAAAATATTTCCTATGATATGTATGAAACAGCCTGGGAAGCTGGCAAAGACAACAGTGAAGCCACTGGCCCAAAGATCATGCGTCAGTTCTGGCGTAATATGCTCTTCTCCCGCCGGTTCATTGAAGACGGTAGCTTCGTTCGGATCAAGAATATAACACTGGGCTATAATGTACCTGTCTCATTTCTCAAGGGAGTAACATCCATGCGTGTTGCATTTGGTGTAAATAACCTGTACACGTTTACCAATTATTCAGGCTTTGATCCGGAGATGAATAGTTATGGTGACAATCCTGCTTTATTTGGTGTGGACCTGGGTGGTTATCCCAATGCACGCACTTACAACCTGAGCATACGCTGCAATTTTTAATGCCAAACCGAAAAAGAAGAAATGATCATGAAACATAGTATCAAATACCTGATTGCTTCTGCCCTGCTTTTTACGATGCTGCTGGGAGTATCGTGTAAAAAAGCACTGGAAGAGAAGCCTTTTTCTTTCCTTTCTCCTGAAAATTTTTATCAATCGGAGAGTGATGCAAAAACAGCCATCAATGGTGTATATAATGTTCTGTATTCATGGGATATGTATATGCAGCCTTTCTGGAACCTGACAGTGCTGGATGATGACCATGTGTCTGGTGCCGACTGGTACCTGGGCACATCAGGTGCCGGCAACCCGCAGGGGTACTGGGGTGTGGATGGTCCCTGGGTAGGTTGTTATTCTATGATCGCACGAGCTAATACCGTACTGGAAAATGTAAGTAAAATGGAAGGGAATATTGACCCCGATATCAAGAACCGTATTATGGGTGAAGCGCATTTTCTGCGTGGCTGGGCTTACTTCCAACTGGTGCAATTGTATGGTGGTGTGCCGATCAGGTTGAAATCACTGGAGATCGATCAGGAATCAAGCAAGCCCCGCGCTTCAGTAGTGGAAACCTATGAAGTGGTTTTTGACGAATTAAAACAGGCAGAGACTCTCTTGTTTCCCCGTGGGCATGAAAAAGCGGGTGAACTGGGGCGTGCAACCCAGGGACTGGCTAAAGCATTTCTTGCCAAAGCCTATCTTACGATGGCTTCAGGTGCTGCAACTGGTGGGACCATTACTGTACGTGGTGGTCAGAACAACAATCTCTACGATTATCCTAAAAATGTAGTGGCAGGGCTGGAAGGCGTCGATGCTCAATCTTATTTCGCTCTTGCCCGTGACAAGGCAATGGAAGTGATCCAAAGCCAGGAATACAGCCTGTTTACCAGTTGGAAAGACCTGTGGAATAAAGCCAACCGCAACAAGCAGGAACATATGTGGGAAGTCCAATCACTGGCCGGCACTGCATTTATCAATAACCTGCATAACTATTTCTCTGCTTATTCCAGTTTCGGTCGTGGGGCTGTATGGATGACTAATAATCATTACATGGATTATGAAGACCAGGACAAGCGTGTGCTGGATGGAGTGGCTCATAATTACCGCACCAATACCAACTATCCTTACTACTATCCATCCTGGCAGGCCGGTCTTTACCAGGTGGTAAACGGTGTAACGTATAATAATAACGGTAATACAGATAACAGGGCTTATATCATCAAGTATGCGTCTGTAGCAGACAGCACAGTTGCCAACAGCGATGCGTATTATCCGCTCATGCGTTATTCAGAAGTGCTGTTGATGTATGCAGAGGCAGCCAATGAGGCATCCAATGGCCCAACACCTGAAGCATATACTCATCTGAATGAAGTACGTGATCGGGCCAATGCAACTGACGCTCCTGCTGGTATGACGCGCGATCAGTTCCGCAGTTTTGTGATCGCGGAAAGAGCGCGCGAATTTGCCCTGGAAGGTGTTCGTCGCTTTGACCTCGTTCGTTGGGGCATTTACCTTGATGTGATGAATAAAATCCAGGTAGGTCAGAATAATATTTCCAAGGTGAGGGCAGCACGCAACCTGCTATTGCCCATCCCACAGGGAGAACTTAATAGCAACCGGGCCATTACTGCCAATAATCCCGGCTGGTAAACCAAAACTTTTCAAACAATAACCACTTGTTATATGAAACGAACACTTCAAATCTCTTTCTCTTCTGCGGCACTGGCAGTTTTACTGCTGACACTGCTGATAGTTGCCTGTAAAAAGGAGAAACAGGAAGATACCAATCCACCTGTGATCACGGGTGTGACCAATCTGCTTGACAGGGGCAATATGCTGGAGTCAGCCGATTTTGATGAATGGATCATCATCAAAGGCCAGCACCTTGCAACCACTTTTAAAGTGGATTTTAATGGAGAGATCGCATCCGATTCACTGGTATATGCCAATGACAGCATTATTACTGTAAAAATCCCTAAAACACTTCCTGATCCGATCAATAATCCCATTACTGTATCTACCAAATACGGAACAGCTACTTACAATTTCCGTATCCTGCAACCGCCCCCTGTTATCACAGGGTTTGATCCTGTGGCCGGCCCTGAAGGCACACAAGTAAATATTCTTGGTGATTTCTTTAATGGTGTTACCAGTGTTAAGTTCAACGATGTGGAAGTGCCAATCATTTCAAAAGCCAAATCAACCATTACTGTACAGGTACCACAGGGGCAGACATACGGTTATGTTTATGTAACTACGCCGGTAGGTACAGCGAAATCAGAAAAAGTATTCGGCTTCAAATTAGTTGTGTATGACGATGTACTTGCCAGTGGTTGGTCCAATACATCATGGAGCACAGCCACAGATTATGCGCATGCCGATACCGTAAAAAGAGGGACCTATGCACTGAAATCGCCATTTACAGGAGCCTGGGGCGCAGTACGTGTTACCAAAGCTGCAACTGCAATTAATCTGGCCGGATTTAGTGGTGTGAAATTTTCTATCTATGGAGGCGCAGGTTCAGAAGCCAAGAAAATAAAGCTGCTGATCAATGGTGTAACAACTACAGGCTATACCGTTACACTTAAAGCCGGCCAATGGACCGATTTCCAGTTGCCGCTTTCATCATTGGGAAATCCAACTACACTTAGTACACTCACTTTCCAGGAGTTCAGTGGTATAAAACAACTGGTTTACTTTGACGATATTGGGCTTTATTAATTGTATCTAATCAATAAGCATGGTGCAAAAAGGGAATAAGCGATCAAACAGTATCAGGCTCCTGCTAACAGGAGCAATGCTGTTATGTATCATTTCACTGCAGGCGCAAAAGCCTTCTGATCCATTAGCCACACAGGAAGCACGCCATTTATATGCGGGCCTTGACCGGTTGAGTAAAGCACATACTCTTTTTGGACACCAGGATGCGCTGGCTTATGGTGTTGGGTGGAAAAGGATCAGTGGTAATAGCGATATAAAGAATGTGACAGGCGATTATCCTGCTGTGTATGGCTGGGACCTCGGACTGCTGGAGTTGGATTCTTCCCGCAATCTCGACGGTATTCCGTTTAGCCTGATGCGTGATTATATCAGGCAGGGCTACGACCGTGAGGCAGTTATCACGATCAGTTGGCACTTACGCAATCCGTTCAATCTTGAATCAGCCTGGGATACTGCTGCAGGAAGTGTACGTGCTATACTTCCGGGAAATGCAAAGCATGAAGTGTACAGAAGCTGGTTGGATAAACTGGCGAATTACCTGGGAAGTTTAAAAGGAAGTAATGGAAGATCCATTCCCATTCTGTTTCGCCCATTCCATGAATTGACCGGCAACTGGTTCTGGTGGTGCCGTAATGTTTGCACACCTGAAGAGTTTATTGCTCTCTGGCGTTTCACTGTACAATACCTGCGTGATACAAAAGGATTGCACCAGCTTCTATTTGTATACAATACTGCTGAGTTTAAGGATGCTGCTGATTTCCTGCTTCGTTATCCCGGAGACGATGTGGTGGATGTGCTCAGCTTTGATATGTATCAGCATGGTGATAACCGCGCAACTTTCAGCAATGAAGCCCGGCGTCGTTTAGCCATCATCAGTGAACTGGCCAAAGACAAAAAAAAGATAGCTGCTTTTGCAGAAACAGGGTATGAAGCTATTCCAGATGCCACCTGGTGGACGGAAGCATTATTGCCTGCCCTGCGTGGATTGCCGGTGGCCTGGGTACTTGTTTGGCGTAATCATGGGTATATGCCAAAAGAAAAAAAGATGCACCATTATGCACCATACAAAGGACATCTCTCTTCCACCGATTTTATAAAATTCTATAACGATCCCCAGATAATGTTTGAACGTAAGCTGCGGGCTCAGCACATTTACCGGCAATGATATGAAGCTACAGTTGATTGACATGCTGATCATGCTCGCCTACCTGGTCACGATGGTAGTGGTGGGCTTCTGGATGAGAAAAAGAGCCAGGCTTAATAAGGAAAGTTACCTGATGGGAGGTAAATCGCTTCCCTGGTACATGCTGGGATTGAGTGATGCCAGCGATATGTTTGATATCAGTGGCACCATGTGGATGGTAACCCTCTGCTTTGTATATGGTATGAAGAGTATCTGGATACCCTGGCTATGGCCGGTATTCAACCAGGTATTCATGATGATGTTTTTATCAAAATGGTTAAGACGTTCCAATGCCAATACCGGAGCAGAATGGTTGAACACACGTTTTGGTACAACCGGCAAAGGTGTGAAAGGCGCTCATAGTGTAGTGGTGATATTCGCACTCATTGGTTGCTTTGGTTTCCTGGCTTATGGGTTTATCGGGCTGGGAAAGTTCATCGAGATCTTTGTGCCCTGGGAAGCCGTAAGCGGTTATATTCCTTTTGATATAGCTCCTGCCTATGTTCCGCATTTTTACGGCATCGTGTTCACCCTGTTTGCGATGTTTTATTCCATTATAGGCGGTATGCACAGTATAGTGCTCGGTGATTTTATCAAGTATATGATCATGATCGTCGCTTGCGTATCAATAGCCGTGATCGCAATGATGCATTTGCATCAGCATGGTGGGCAACTACCAGTCCCTGATGGCTGGCTCAATCCTTTTTTTGGCTGGGAACTGGGACTCAACTGGAGCGCAACTATACCCGAAGCCAATCAAAAAATTGCAGATGATGGTTTCGGCATGTTTGGCATTTTCTTTATGATGATGCTGTTCAAAGGCATTTTTGCCAGTCTTGCAGGTCCGGCGCCCAACTATGATATGCAGAAGATATTGTCTACCCGCTCGCCCAAAGAAGCCAGTAAAATGACAGGTTTTGTATCGATCATTTTGTTGCCGGTACGTTATTCCATGATCATCGGGTTGACGGTACTGGCTTTGCTGTATTACAAACAAATGAAGTTGACCGGTGCTAATGGTACCGACTTTGAACGGATCCTGCCTGCAACTATCAATGAATTTTTACCCGCAGGTATTATGGGGCTTGTACTTACCGGCTTGCTCGGTGCATTTATGGGCACTTTTTCAGGAACACTCAATGCAGCACAGGCATATATAATCAATGATGTGTACCTGCGTTATATCAACCCTTCGGCCAGCAACAAAAAAGTGATCAGGGCCAACTATCTGGTAGGGATCATAGTAGTGGCCATTGGTATCATATTGGGTTTTTTCGCACATGATGTAAATAGTGTGCTGCAATGGATCGTAGGTGGATTATATGGTGGTTATATAGCTGCCAATCTATTCAAATGGTACTGGTGGCGTTTTAATGCGCATGGTTTCTTCTGGGGTATGGCAAGTGGTATTGCAGGAGCGCTGGTATTCCTTAAAGTATTTGATGGTCTCTTCCTCTATATCTGGCCCGTATTGTTTTTGATATCTGTTGCCGGATGCCTGATCGGTACTTATACAGCACCACCTACAGATATGGAAACGCTGAAATCTTTTTACAAAACAGTAAAGCCATGGGGCTTCTGGAAGCCGGTGCATGAACAGGTGGTTGCTGAAGATCCTTCGTTTGCGCCAAACAAGCGATTCAAACTCGATATGTTTAATGTGGTGCTGGGCATTATCGCTCAATGTTGCCTTACCCTTTTACCTATGTATATCGTATTGTGGATGAAACTTCCGCTTTTGATCACGATTGCGATACTCACAGTTATCGTTATTATCCTTAAAAGAACCTGGTGGAATAAACTTGAAAACTAAATAACCTTATTACATGAATAAGCAGTTTAAAGAAAGAATGCAGATGCTGGTGGAAGATTATGAACAGCTTCTGAAACGGGAGAATAAAAAACTTGAATCTGTACATGGACTTTATCACCGGTATTATCATCCGGTATTAACAACAGCACATGTGCCGCTGACCTGGCAATATGATTTTAATCCGGATACCAATCCACGCCTGTTGCTGCGCAATGGGATCAATTCCGTACTCAATGCAGGAGCTATCAAGTGGAATGGAAAGTATTTGCTGATGGCACGTGTAGAAGGGTATGACCGCAAATCTTTTTTTGGCATTGCAGAAAGTCCTAATGGTGTCGACAATTTTGTGTTTTGGGATTCACCTGTTATCATTCCTGAAACAGATGAGCCGGATACCAATATCTATGATATCAGGTTGGTAGAGCATGAAGATGGCTGGGTATACGGGTTGTTTTGCACAGAGCGCCGGGCCAAAGATGTTCCTGAAACAGATCAGTCGTCTGCCGTAGCACAGTGTGGTATTGTGCGCACCCGTGATCTTATTAATTGGGAACGCTTGCCTGATCTTGTAACGCCATCTCCTCAGCAACGGAACGTGGTGCTGCACCCGGAATTTGTAAATGGTAAATATGCTTTTTATACCCGTCCGCAGGATGGCTTTATTGAAGCCGGCAAAGGAGGTGGTATCGGATTCGGGCTGGCTGATGATATCACCCGGGCAATAATCAATGAGGAATTTATTGTTGATCCGAAAGTGTACCATACTGTATATGAATTGAAAAACGGTTCCGGTCCTGCCCCATTACGTACCTCGCATGGATGGTTGCACCTGGCACATGGTGTGCGCAACACAGCCGCAGGCCTTCGTTATGTGTTGTACATATTCATGACTGATTTGCATGATCTCACAAAAGTGATCTATAAACCCGCCGGTTATTTCCTGGCCCCTGAGGGAATGGAACGGATAGGAGATGTCTCAAATGTTGTTTTCAGCAATGGCTGGATACTGGATGATGACGGCACTGTATTCATTTATTATGCCTCTTCCGATACGCGCATGCATGCGGCTACTACCACACTGGATACATTGATTGACTATGTGATCAATACTCCGGCTGATGAATTCACTTCTGCCGCTTCAGTAAAACGCATCCAGGCTCTGGTGGCTGCAAATAAGGATTTAAAAGAATGGTCCTTGCAGTTAAATGATCATGCCCGCAATTCCACTTTAAAAGCAAGGCTGAAATAAGAAAGATAATGTCCGCGCTGGTCGATCGAATCTGCATTCCATTCATGTCCGAAAGTAAAAGGATGCTGGTTGTCGCAGGCGGCTTCTCCAAGCCCTACCAATGCATTGTTGGTCTTAACACGGAATCCATAAGTAGATTGTTTTTTCAATTCCAGGGTCGGAAGTGAAAACCGGATCCATTTATGATGATCTTCTTTTTCTACTGCCAATGTGCATTGGCCGAGTGAGGGGCCCCAGGTTTTGTTGATGGGGTCAAATTCATGCAGGCTGAGCTGGATATCCCCGGGGTATTGCACAGCGGAGGCAAACAGTTGGATATTGTCCAATTGACCTTCAGCAGGGCAGGTAAAAGTTTGTCCTCCGAAATGATCGGTTGGGTCGGTATGAAGATGGCCGATCCATAGGGTCGTGTTGTTTTCCACCTGTGTAAGCACCGGGCGGGGATGGCTGCCAGTTTTAACTGTATCCATATCTATTGTTTTTTAAGTAGTTAAATAAAACACCATAGGGGCAGCTTGGCCGATAGGGAAGAACTGAAAATAGAACTGATTAAGCACGGCATTTATTGTGCCGATCTGAGGAAAATAAGCTGTTGGCGATCAACTATAAAGATGTTAACTGATGTGCTATACTTTTCAAAGCATAACCCACTTAATTTCCTTAAATTGAAAAAGGCTTATGGGGCGCGTCAAAGCCATTATGTGGATAACCCCCGTTTGGCGGTGAAAAGATGGTGAAGAAAGAAAAATCTGAATAAAACGGCCGGGGATTCATGTTTGGGGTCTATTTTCGCCTTCTGACTACGGGAACATTCCGATAACACAGAGATAACATTTTCTTAAAGCAAGGCTGGAATACCGCCCCCAAAGTCATTGGTGCACAACTAATGGTTTAAACTTTTTATCGCTATAACTGAACGATGGACCTGACCAACCTGAATAAAGACCGCAAGCAAAAAAGAAGATCTTCGTTAGACCTCGGCACAATGGTATACGGTAAAGTACCCCCACAGGCAAAAGACCTGGAGGAAGCCGTGCTTGGTGCTATTATGCTCGAAAAGAATGCATTCGATGTAGTGATCGAGATCCTTAAGTCCGAATGTTTTTATGTGGAAGCCCACCAGCGCATTTTCAGTGCTATTCAAAGCCTTGCCAACAAAAGTCAGCCCATCGATATCCTGACCGTAGCAGAAGAGCTTCGCAGCAAAGATGAACTGGAAATGGTCGGCGGTGCTTATTATGTAACCAAGCTCACCAACTCCGTGGTTTCTGCTGCGCATATCGAGGCGCATTCCAGGATCATTCTTCAGAAATTCATTCAACGTGAATTGATCCGCATCAGTGGTGAGATCATTGGTGATGCATATGAAGATTCTACAGACGTATTCGATCTGCTGGATGATGCAGAAAGCAAACTGTTTGAGATCACCAACAATCACCTTCGTAAGGATTATAACTCCATTGATACCGTACTGGTAAATACCATCAAGCGGATTGAAGACCTGCGTCAGCGTAATGAAGATGTGACCGGTGTACCGAGTGGTTTTGCTGGGCTTGACCGCGTTACTTACGGATGGCAGAACACAGACCTTATCATCCTGGCTGCCCGCCCTGCGGTGGGTAAAACAGCTTTCGCACTTAACCTTGCGCGTAATGCAGCAATGCACCCTACCAAACCAACACCCGTTGCTTTGTTCTCACTTGAGATGAGCGCCGGCCAGTTGGTGCAAAGGATACTCTCTGCAGAAAGCGAAATATGGCTGGAAAAGATCGCGCGTGGTAAAATGGAAGAGCATGAAATGAAACAACTGTATGCCCGCGGTATTCAACGACTGGCCCAGGCACCTTTGTTTATTGATGATACACCTGCGCTCAACATCTTTGAACTGCGTGCTAAATGCCGCCGTTTGAAAAACAAGCATAATATCGGCATGATCATCATCGACTACCTGCAGTTGATGAGCGGAACCGGTGAAGGAAAGAGTACCAACCGTGAGCAGGAGATCAGTAATATTTCCCGTAACCTCAAAGGCCTTGCAAAAGAGTTGAATGTTCCCATCATTGCTCTTTCACAGTTAAGCCGGGCAGTGGAACAAAGGGGAGCGAAAGAAGGAAGCCGTGTTCCCCAGTTGAGTGACCTTCGTGAATCAGGTGCCATCGAACAGGATGCAGACATGGTAATGTTCCTTTACCGTCCAGAATATTATGATGTGACGCAAAGCGCAGATGGTGAGAATATCAAAGGTCTTACTGAAGTAAAGATCGCTAAACACCGTAACGGTTCACTGGAAACAGTAAAACTGAAAGCGTTGTTGCATATCCAGAAATTCGTTGGCTGGGATGAAGATCCCTACAGTGGTGTTGGGTTGCCATCCGGCGGCTGGCGCCCTGTAGAAGACAGTGGTGGCGGTGGTGAAAAATTATACATCCAAACCGGCAGCCGCATGAATGACCTGCAGGATGATGAAGATGCACCTTTTTAGATGATACAAAAGATAATTGATCGCAGTCCAATGATTCATTGGACTTTTTTATTTTTACAGCAATGGCTTTACCCTTTTTTTACATATCCCAGTATGATACAGCACAAAAAGAGATCGTGCTGGATGAAGATACTTCAAGGCATGTGGTGCAGGTGTTGCGGATGAGCGCCGGAGAGAAGCTCAATCTTACAGACGGTAAAGGGCATTTACTTACAGCAGTAATAAAAGACAATCATAAGAAACACTGCGTGGTGGAAGTGGAGCAAATAGACCTGGCAAATATGCCGGCCAGGAAAGTGACTATTGCCATATCCTTATTAAAGAATACCAATCGTTTTGAATGGTTTTTGGAAAAAGCAACCGAATTGGGAGTAGCGGAGATCATTCCATTATTATGTACAAGAACTGAAAAAGAAAAGTTCAGGCACGACAGGCTGCAGCAGATACTTGTAAGCGCCATGCTGCAATCGCAGCAGGTTTGGTTGCCGGTATTGCATGAACCGGTAGCGTATGAACTATTATTCCGCCAGGAAGAATTGCAGGGTATTCAACATAAATACATTGCTCATTGCGAAGAAGAGCAAAAACAGGAACTGACAGATGTATTAGCCAATACAACCGACAGCCGCTTTATCCTGATCGGCCCTGAAGGTGATTTTACACCTGAGGAGATCAGCCTGGCATTGGCTGCTCATTTCAAACCTGTGAGTTTGGGAGAAACCCGGTTGCGTGCCGAAACAGCTGGCGTAGTTGCAGCTACTTTACTTTGCCTGGTCTGAATCGATGTCCTCAGGTCTTTCTTCCAACCTTGGTTCATTGAGTTTCACTACTTTTCTTGCAGCCTTTTTCATCATCACCATATTCAGTACCTCTACGATGAAGGAGAAAGCCATACCGAAATAGATATAGTTTTTCAGGTGCAGCTCATGCGCGCTCTCACTATCCCAACCTTCGATCACCAGGCTAAGGCCGATCATTACAAGAAATGATAAGGCTAGCATTTTTAGGGTAGGGTGTTTTTGTATAAAAGAAGAAATAGCAGGACTGAAAAGAAACATGATGGCCATAGCGATCACTACCGCTGCGATCATGATAGGAACATGCTGAGCAGTACCGCCAGCGGTGATGATACTGTCGAATGAGAACACGGCATCAATTACCATGATCTGTACAATAGCCTGGCTAAAGCTCAATGGTTTTTTCTTAATGGCCGAATCATGCATATCATCGCCACCCTCTAGCTTATGGTGGATTTCACGCACCGATTTATAAATGAGAAATAGACCACCGATCAGCATCACGAGGCTCGCGAGATCAAAGCCTTTGTCAAATACGGTGAATACAGCTTTACCTTTTTGTTTCAATAGCCATCCCAATGCCAGCAATAAAAGACTGCGGGAAATGATGCCTGTGATCATCCAAAGGCGGCGTGCCGATTTTTGATCTTTAACAGGAAGACGATTGAGAATGATGCTGACAAAAATGACATTATCAATACCCAGTACTACTTCCAGGATAACCAGGATAAAAAAACTGATAATGCTTTCGCTCGTAAATAAATGTTCCATTGTGGAATCTAACAGTTTAATGGTTTAAGGTTTAAAAGTTTAAGGTTAGTGGCTAAAGAACTTTAAACTTTTAAACCTTAAACTCTATGTACTGGCTGAATTACTTCAATACACGGCAAATATTTTTTACAATCGCAGGGCCTTCATAAATAAACCCAGTCCATACCTGTACGAGGGCTGCTCCGGCATTCAGTTTCTCTTTTGCATCGTCGCCTGTAAAAATACCTCCGGAAGCGATGATCGGGATCTGACCGCCTGCTTTCTGGGAAATATAGGCTACGAGGTCGGTAGCTCTTTGTCTCACCGGCTTTCCGCTGAGGCCACCTGCACCAATGGCTTCCAGTTGATCAGCAGGAGTTTTCAATCCTGCACGGTTGATGGTAGTATTGGAACAAACCAATCCATCCAGTTTTATTTCCAATGCAAGATCGATCACATCATCTACCTGGTCCATAGTAAGGTCAGGCGCTATTTTCAGCAAAATAGGTTTGGCAACAGCCTTCCCATTGTTGATCATCTGCAGATGACGCAATATTTTACCCAGTGATTCTTTTTCCTGCAACTCACGCAGGCCGGGAGTATTTGGGCTGCTTACATTCACCACAAAATAATCAACATAAGGATGAAGTTCACGAAAGCAGATATCATAATCCTTCCAGGCTTCTTCATTTGGCGTCACTTTATTCTTACCGATATTACCGCCAATAATAAGCCGGGGTTTATCAGCAGAACGGTTTTCAGCATACTGTTTCCATTTTTTCAATCGTTCTGCCACCCGTTTCACTCCATCATTATTAAATCCCATCCGGTTGATCAATGCCTGATCTTCGGGCAGGCGGAATAAGCGGGGTTTATCATTACCAGCCTGTGGCAATGGAGTGACAGTTCCGATCTCAACAAAACCAAATCCCAATGCTTCGAGTTCCCGGAGATAACGGGCGTTTTTATCAAAACCTGCACCAAGTCCAACAGGGTTTTTGGGGTGAAGTCCGGCAACAGACCATTTACTCTTGCCCATTGGCTTAGGGCTGAAGGCAGCAGCAAGGAGCGAGCGCCCGATGCCGAGACTGCATAACAGCTTCAGGGAGTTCATGGTAAAATAATGCACCCCTTCAGTAGGAAATAAAAACAGGAAACGCCTGAACAGATTGTACATAATGCTGCGAAGATAATTCAAGTTGAGTGCTGCGTTTGGTTAGTATGAAAACTGTGAGTAAATTTGGGATAGAAAGTTGCATAAACAACCATTGAAATATTTAAAATAATAAATATGCAAGAAGCATATATAATCGCCGGATACCGTACTGCTGTTGGTAAAGCCAAAAGAGGCGGATTCCGTTTTTACCGTCCGGATGACCTCGCAGTGGAAGTGATCAAAGGCCTGATGGCTTCTGTGCCGCAACTGGAAGCCAGTCGTGTGGATGATGTGATCGTAGGCAATGCCGTGCCGGAAGCAGAGCAGGGTTTGCAATTCGGGCGCATCATTTCTGCAAGGGCATTAGGGTTTTCTATACCGGGTGTTACGGTGAACCGTTATTGTGCGTCAGGCCTGGAAACTATTGCCATGGCTACTGCCAAGATCCGCACAGGGCTGGCTGACTGTATCATTGCAGGCGGCACCGAGAGCATGAGCCTGGTACCTACAGCAGGATGGAAAACCGTGCCTGCCTATTCTATTGCAAAAGATGATCCCGATTATTACCTGAGCATGGGACTCACGGCTGAAGCAGTGGCCAAAGAGTACAACGTGAGCCGCAAGGATCAGGACGAGTTTTCTTACCAATCGCACCGTAAAGCCATTCATGCCATCGAGAACGGCTATTTCAAATCAGGCATTCTTCCTATCAATGTAGAAGAAGTATACCTTGATGAAAAAGGTAAAAAACAAAAAAGAAATTATGTAGTGGATACGGATGAAGGTCCGCGTGCTGATACATCCGTGGAAGTGCTTGCCAAACTGAAACCTGCATTTGCAGCAGGTGGAGTGGTAACGGCAGGTAACTCATCACAAACATCCGATGGTGCTGCTTTTGTGATCGTGATGGGTGAAAAAATGATGAACGAACTGGGTTTGAAACCTATCGCAAGATTGGTTGCCTGTGCCTCAGCCGGCGTGCATCCCCGCATCATGGGCATTGGGCCTGTAGCTGCAATTCCCAAGGCATTGAAGCAGGTGAACATGAGCCTGAATGACATTGACCTTATCGAATTGAATGAAGCATTCGCTTCTCAATCACTGGCCGTGATCCGTGAAGTAGGACTTGACCCTGCAAAAGTGAACATCAACGGCGGTGCCATTGCACTGGGACATCCTTTAGGTTGTACCGGCTGCAAACTGACCATTCAGATCGTGAATGATATGAAACGGCTGAACAAGAAATACGGAATGGTAACAGCCTGCGTAGGTGGTGGCCAGGGAATTGCCGGAGTGATTGAGAATTTATAATAGTAAAGAACATTAGGCCTTCTTTCCTTTTGTAGTGATTTACTTACTGCAAAAGAGTTGTTGTATACTACTCAAATAAAGTCACGAATTTCTACTATTTGTCCATTGTATTTTCCCGATTTACGGGATTGGGGCGCAATATTTGTTACAAAGCGAGCGAGTCTTTGTTCAATATCCATAAGAAGCCAAAACCAACTAAAATGGACAGAAGAGCCTTTCTCACTGCCAGGCGTGTAAAAAAGATCGCCCTTCCACCTGCTGTAAGTTTCCGCACCGAATCCGGATTGAATCCTTATCAAGGCCCCTGGACACATAATGAAGCCCAGCACTTATTAAAGCGGACAATGTTTGGTTCTGTAAAAACAGATATCGATCATTTCGCTTCGCTTAGCATGGAGCAGGCAGTGGATGAATTGCTCAATCCTATAGCTGCTTTACCTGCACCTCCTGTAAATGATTATTCGCAGGACACTCCTGATCCTGCCGTAGCTACCGGCACTACCTGGATCAATGATCTCAGTAAAGATGAAGAGCTGAACATAGCCCGCCAGCTTTCTTTCAAAAAATGGTGGGCAGGGGTAATGCTTAACCAGGACCGCAGCATCAGGGAAAAACTGACTTTGTTTTGGGCTGATCATTTTGGCACAGAAACCAATACCATCAGGGCCGCTTATTTTATTTACAGGCATAATGATCTTCTCCGCAAAAATTGCCTAGGCAATTTCAGGCAACTGGTAAAAAATGTGACCATCGATCCGGGCATGCTGATCTATCTGAATGGCTATTTGAATGCCGCATCGGCGCCGGATGAAAACTATGCACGTGAATTGATGGAGTTGTTTACGTTGGGGAAAGGCCCTACCGTTGCTTATACAGAACCTGATGTAAGAGAAGCTGCTAAAGTACTTACAGGCTGGAGAATAAATCCCGACACATTTGAAGTATATTTTGATAATACGGCACACGATGCTACCAATAAGACCTTCTCTTCTTACTATAACAATACAACGATCACAGGTCGCGCCGGAGCTGATGGAGTACAGGAAACGGATGATCTGATCACCATGCTTTTTACCAAGCAGGAAGTATCAAAATATATCTGCCGTTGCCTTTATCGCTGGTTTGTGTATTATAAAATAGATGCAGCTACAGAAGCAAATGTGATCACGCCGCTGGCAGCTATTTTCCGCACAGGCAACTACGAGATCAAACCCGTGCTGTCAGCCCTTTTTAAAAGCGAACATTTTTACGATGTGCTGAACCAGGGATGTTTGATCAAAAGCCCTGTTGACCAGGTGATCGGATGCATGCGCGAGTTCAATGTGGTATTTCCTCCGGCAGCAACAGAGTATAACGATACATATGCCATGTGGAACTATCTGTGCAACTGGATGATATTAATGGGACAGAATATCGGCGATCCGCCTGATGTATCTGGCTGGCCGGCTTATTACCAGGAACCCGCTTTTCATGAAATGTGGATCAATCATGATACACTTCCTAAACGCAACCAGTTTACCGATGTAATGACATGGAATGGTTATACAAAAAATGAAAAGACGATCATCATCGATGTGATCGCTTTTACCAAAACCCTTCCCAATCCCGGTGATCCCAATGCGCTGGTAAGTGATGCGTTGGCTGTGCTGTATCGGGTACCTGTCTCGGATGCGTCCAGGCAAACCATTAAGCAATCCATTTTGCTAAGCGGACAAACGCAGGATTATTACTGGACGAATGCATGGAATGGATACCTGGCTGACCCAACCAATATGCAGGCGATGACGATCATCGGCAACCGGCTGAAAAGTTTTTATCAATACCTGATGAACCTGTCCGAATACCAATTATCCTAAAACCATCTTATGAGAAGAAGAGATTTCCTGAGAAATACCCTACCGGCCGCAGCTGTATTGCCTGCAGTGGTTGATGGTTATTCCATCAAAGCATTTGCTGGAGATTCCCCTTTGCTGCAGGCTTTGATGAACCCTACTACAGATACCGACCATGTGCTGGTGATTGTGCAACTGAGCGGTGGCAATGATGGATTGAACATGGTGATACCTGTTGCTAACTACAACAATTATTATAATGCAAGAAGCAACGTGGCTATTACAGAAAATAAAATATTGAAACTGGATGGCTATGCCAATACAGGTTTGCATCCAGCCATGACGGGAATGCAGGCGCTTTATAATACGGGCAAATTGAATATTGTACAGGCAGTAGGTTATCCATCTCCCAACTTTTCTCATTTCCGCGCCACAGATATATGGATGAGCGGCTCTGCCAGTGATGAAGTAGTGAGCACGGGCTGGGCAGGGCGTTATCTTAATACCGAATATCCCAATTTTCCCGAAGGATATCCCAATAGCACTATGCCCGACCCATTGGCAATCCAGATCGGTTCCATCACTTCGCTTACTATGCAGGGTCCGGCAATGAATATGGGTATGAGTATTACCAATCCAACCAGTTTTTATAACCTGATCAATAACGTGATCGATCCTGCACCGGATAATCCCATGGGTTATGAGCTTACGTATATCCGCACAATCGCCAATCAGACCAACAAATTCGCGCAACGGATCATTGCAGCGGCAGGCCAGGTGACGCAGCAGGCGGCTTATCCGCAAAACAACTCGCTGGCCGATCAATTGAAGATCGTGGCAAGGCTGGTGAAAGGTGGTTTGAAAACGCGGATCTATATGGTGGGAATGGGTGGCTTTGATACGCACTCTTCACAAGTAGAAGCCGCTGATACATCTGTTGGTACGCATGCCAGTTTATTAAAAACTTTGTCGGATGCTGTAAAGGCTTTTGTGGATGATTGCCAGTTTCTGGGTGTGCAGGACCGTGTAATGGGTTTAACTTTTTCAGAATTCGGACGCCGTATCAAATCCAATTCCAGCATGGGTACTGATCATGGTGCTGCAGCGCCAATGTTTATTTTTGGCAGGCAGGCGATACCGGGCGTAACTGGAAATAATCCTTCCATCCCTGGTGGCGCTTCTGTGCAGGATAATATTCCTTTTCAATATGATTTCAGAAGTGTGTATGCGTCTATCCTGGAAAAATGGTTTTGTGTGCCACCATCGATACTGGAAACCATTCTGTTCAGGAATTTTCAAAGCCTCAATATCGTAAGCGATGCAAGCTGTAAAGGAACAGGCATCGATGATCCTAACCAAACAGCAGGCGATGAACTGATCACGAATTATCCTAATCCATTTACCAGTTCTACTACAATTAAATACAAAACAAAAGGCGGTCATACCCTGGTGCAGGTGATTGATATGCTGGGGCGGGTAGTACGCACGCTGGTGGACAGTGATCTGCGGACAACAGGAAGTTTCACCACCACCTTTGACAGTGGAGGGTTGCCGGCAGGTGTGTATTATGCGAGGTTGCAGAACGAGGCAGTGCAGCAAGTGAGACCGATGCTAAAAGTGAGATAAGCAGGAATGGCCGTTCATAATAAAGAGAAGATGAGGCTGCTGAAAATTATGTAATATAGCAGTCATGGAACCCATCATAAGCATTCGCCATCTCTCCAAAAATTATGGTACCAAATCAGTACTGCAGGATATTAACCTTGATGTTTATCCCGGCCAGGTGATCGGTTATATCGGCCCGAATGGAGCAGGTAAAAGCACTACCGTAAAAATTTTATGCGGACTTCTTACCGATTACCAGGGAACGGTGACGGTGAAGGGCTTTGATGTGAAACAAAATACATTGGAAGTAAAGAAGCAGATCGGTTATATACCTGAACTGGCAGAGTTGTATGATGTGTTAACGCCGAATGAATATTTACAGTTTACCGGCACCCTCTATGGTTTGGATGAACAAACCTGTACTGAGCGGATGCAAAAGATCATGTCGGCATTTGGAATGGAGGGAAATATCAATCAGCGTATGGACACTTTCAGTAAAGGCATGCGCCAGAAAGTATTGATCGCTTCCGGATTATTGCATAACCCCGGTATCATTATCCTCGATGAACCGTTGAGTGGCCTGGATGCGAATAGTGTGATCATCATGAAAGAACTGATCAGCCGCCTCGCCAAAGATGGAAAAACGATCTTTTATTGCAGCCACATGATGGATGTAGTGGAAAAAGTAAGTGACCGGATCGTGCTGATCAACGGAGGAAAGATCGTTGCCGATGGAAGTTTCGATCAGTTGAAACAACAGGAAGGCAATAAAAGCCTTGAACAGATATTTGCTTCTCTCACCGCCACCGATTCATTGTCTGCCACTGCAGAAGAACTGGCTAAAGCAATGGAGAGCCGGTTATGAATATCATCAACAAAGGATTTCTGAAACTTGCTTTGCTTCCTTCACCGGTGTATAAAAAGCTGGGAGTGGATCAACGCGCCCTGTCGGCTATTCTTCGTATTAAATTAACGATGGATGACCGCCGGCCAAATACTTTACAGCAAGCAAGGCACCAGGGGTCTGATAAGCAGGTTTCCTCTGCTACTGTTTTTACCATGCTGATCAGCGCTGTATTCGGTGCCTTGTACCTGATTTCATTTTATATCGGCAGCAATATTGTTACAGGCATGAGCTTTTACTTCTTCATGTTCTTTTTTATGCTGTCAGCCACACTGATCTCAGACTTTACTTCAGTGTTGATAGATGTGAGGGATACATTTATCATTTTACCCAAGCCTGTAAATGACCGGACCGTACTGATGGCCCGGCTGCTGCATATCTTTATTCATATCAGTAAACTGGTATTGCCGATGGCATTGCCGGGTGTGATCTTTATAGGTGTTAAATATGGCTTGCCCTCGTCTTTATGGATGCTGGTGATGATCTTCCTGCTCACATTGCTGGCTATATTTTTTATTAATGCCGTCTACATTCTCATTCTCCGGATAACAACGCCGCAAAAGTTTCAGAATGTGATCAGTTATTTCCAGATCATCTTTGCTATTGCCATCTATGCCAGCTATCAGATATTGCCAAGGATGATGGATACAAGCGGGTTGGCTACATTTGATATTACTCAGTATTCATGGGCCGCATTCTTACCTATGTTCTGGATGGCCGTGGGCTGGGAAAGCCTAAGCAGTTTTCAGTTTACGGATAATGCGCTCATTTTTACAGTAGCAGGTATATTGCTGCCATTGGTATCTATTTGGCTAGTGATCCGTTTTCTCGCGCCTTCGTTCAACAATAAACTGGCGCTTATCAATAATGCGGCAGACAACAACCAGGGTGTAGCGAAAAAGACAACGGTTGTCCGGAAACGGAGCATATTTGACAAGCTCGGAAAGGCTGTGACAAGCACAGGAGCAGAAGCTGCAGGATTTTCTTTTGCCTGGAAGATGTCTGGTCGCAGCCGCGATTTCAGGTTGAAAGTATATCCATCCATTGGTTACCTCGTAGTATTGGTAGTGATCTTTTTTATGCGGGCCAAAGGTTTTTCTTTGGCGGATATGCAGGACGGCGATGGACAAAAATTCCGTATCATGATCATCTCGGCGGTCTATTTTATGTCGTTGTTGCTGATCACCGCTTTGGGACAAATGATCTACTCAGAAAAATATAAAGCGTCCTGGGTTTTTTATGCAGCACCAGTAGCTTATCCTGGCGAAGTGATCATGGGTGCAGTGAAAGCGACGGTCCTCAAATTTTATATACCGATCGTGCTGCTGATCACTATTGCAGGTGTAGGATTGGGAGGGATATCTATTTTGCCCAATATTCTGCTGGGCCTTTTCAATGAATTGCTGATCGCCACTTTAATGGTGTATATCAATTACCGCCATCTTCCATTCTCCCGGAAGCAGAATACGAACAATAATGCCGGCTCCTTTATCCGGACACTTGGCGTGATGATGTTTTCCGGGTTTATCGCCATTGCACATTATATGATCTTTAATATGCCCGTAGTAATATGGATCTGCGCTGCACTTTCAATTTTAGCTACCTGGCTGATGATAGGCGGCATCAAGAAAACAGGATGGGACAAGATCCGGGCAGCGAAGGAAGAGTAGTTCCCGTTCATACAAAAAATGAACTGGTGTTGCAAATTTCCTTACCTTGCAAGTTCAATGAAGGCTCGTCGGTTTATACTGCGCTGTGCAACTTTTGCACTATTGCTGGTCTTTTCACAGAAAGTGGGGGCGGATCTTTTCCTCCATAACCTGTTTCATGGCCAGGACCTTAGCCGTCCCTTACTGCCCTCTCAGAAAGAAGGCACCAAGGAAATAAGTTTTGCCTGTAATTGTATTGATGATTTCCTTATGCCTTTCACAGAGACAGAGGAAATCGTACTCCCAACCCCGGTAACGGAATATCAAACTCCAACTTCTTTTTTCCGTGCCAGCATTTCCTTCCGTCCTGTAATTTCTTCTGCTCTTCGCGGCCCCCCTGCACTGGTACTGTAAGATTTCTTTTTGATTGCTGTATTGGCGAGGCTGTTTATGCCTGCCACTGCTTATTATTCATTTTATCGTACCAGCGTAATTAATTTATTTATGAAAGTTGTATTATTTTCTTTTATCAGCCTGTGCCTGGGAATGGGTGCATGGGGCCAAACCAAATCAACACTTACAGGGAAAATTACACAGGAGAGTGATGGCACTCCCCTGGCCGGAGCTACTGTTCGTATACATGATGTGAACAGGGACGCTATTTCAGATGCAAATGGCATATACAAAACCACTTCATTACCTGCCGGGAAATACCTGGTGGAAGTATCTTATATCGGGCATGAAAGCATTGTAGAAACTGTTGAGATCAATGGGAATACTGAAAAGAATTTCATTTTGAAAGATGCTGTAGTAGAACAGGAGGGCGTGACCGTAACCGGTGTATCTACAGCAACAAGGTTGAAACAATCTCCCCAACCTGTCGCAATTCTGAAAAAAACAGAGCTGATGAAGATCAGTTCATCCAATATTATCAATACGCTGACACATATTCCGGGTGTGAACGCATTGACCACAGGCCCTGCCATCTCCAAGCCCTTTATCCGTGGCCTGGGATACAATCGCGTGGTAGTGGTAAATGATGGCATCCGCCAGGAAGGCCAGCAATGGGGCGATGAGCACGGAATAGAGATAGATGATTACAGCGCACAAAGAATAGAAGTGCTGAAAGGACCCGCCTCACTAATGTATGGATCAGACGCGCTGGCAGGTGTGATCAATATTCAAACCCTGATGCCTGCACCGGAAGGAACGATCAGGGCCAATGTGCTGGGCGAATACCAGAGCAACAGCAAGCTCCGCGGTACTTATGCTGATATCAGCGGCACAAAGAACGGATTCAGTTTTAATGCATATGGCTCATATAAAGGAGCGGCTGATTATAAGAACAAATACGATGGCAATGTTTTCAACTCTAAATTTTATAATAAGAACTTTGGCGGGATGCTCGGTTATAGCGGTTCCTGGGGCCATACTTATTTGAGGGCCAGCAATTTTAACCAGCATACAGGTATGGTGGAAGGAGAGCGTGATCCTGTAACAGGGCAGTTCCTCAAACCGGTAGCAGGCGGTGATGAAGAGATCGCAACCAGCGAAGACTTTAATAAAGTGACACCATTTGTTCCATTCCAGCATATACAGCATTTCAAGATCAATACGGACAACAGTTTCAATATCGGCAGAAGCAAGCTGGACGTACTGGTAGGATATCAGCGCAATCAGCGCAGGGAATTTGGTGATCCGGATAATATCAATGAGCCGGAAGCTTATTTTGATCTGAAGACGGTTAATTACTCTGCAAAATTGACCCTGCCGTATACAGGCTCCTGGAGAACCAGTGTAGGCGTAACAGGTATGTCACAAAAAAATGAGAACCGCGCCGAAGAAGCATTGATACCGGATTATGATCTGTTCGATATCGGCGGATTTGTATTTACCCAGTATCATAAAGATAAATTATCACTGAGTGGCGGGCTTCGTTTTGATAACCGCCATGTGAATGGAAAGGAAATGATGGAGGGAACAGATATAAAGTTTGATCAGTTCTCTAAAAACTTTTCCAATGTATCCGGAAGTGCCGGGCTTAGTTATGAAGCAACCAAACAGTTGAGCCTGAAGTTGAATGTGGCAAGAGGTTTCAGATCACCCACACTGGCGGAATTATCAAGCAATGGTGCGCACGAAGGAACCAACCGTTATGAAGTAGGTAATCTTAACCTGAAATCAGAAACCAGTTTGCAGATCGATGGCGGCGTGGAATTGAATACAGAGCATATCACACTCGGAGCAGGTTTATTTTACAACCGGGTCAGCAATTTTATTTACTATGAGAAAGTGTTGAGCGGAGCAGGTGCTGATTCCATTATTGTAGACCCCGATAATGGAAATGAGCTGAATGTGTTCAGGTTTGATCAGCAAAGCGCCAACCTGTATGGAGTAGAGTTCAATATGGATATTCACCCTCATCCGCTGGACTGGCTTCATTTTGAAAATACATTTTCCTATACCCGTGCTCAGTTCACCGATGCAGTGGACGGTTCGAAGAATGTACCGAATATGCCGGCAGCCCGTTTGTTGTCGCAATTGAAAGGCAATTTTCTGCCGAAGGGAAAATCATTCCGCAACCTGTACGTGAGCCTGGAAAGTGATTACACTTTCAAACAAGACAAAGCCTTTACCGGCTTTAATACAGAAACTGCTACCGGTAGCTACTGGCTGGTGGGAGTATCTGTGGGTACAGATATTGTGAGCAGGGGAAAAACTTTGTTCAGCATCAACCTGAGTGGGATGAACCTTGGTGATGTGGCTTATCAGAATCACCTGAGCCGGCTGAAATATACAGCAGTGAATAATGCTACAGGCCGCCAGGGGGTATATAATGTGGGAAGGAATTTTGGTGTGAAGTTGAGCGTGCCATTGGAGTTTAAGTGGTGATCCATATAGGAAGAATGAATCTATAATGACAAAGCCGGATCAATCTTGATCCGGCTTTTAGTTTATTAAATGATCTGAATGAAATTTTAAATAGAGCGGCTCAGATTCAGCACTTTCGTCCATCTGCCGCCATTATATACTTCTTTAACGCCATGGTTGAGCAGGTAATTACGGGCATTGCCTATAGAGCCTGAATGGCCGCAGAGAATAACCGGGCAGTTCATCGCTTTGATCCTGGCAGCATTGATAGGGATCCTGTCTACCGGGATGTTGATGGAATCGGGTATATGGCCTTCATCAAACTCACGGGGTGAGCGGAGGTCAATGATGACGGCACCGTTTCGCAGGGCATTTTTTAGCTTGCTGATGCCGAAAAGGAAATGGAACATAGATGGCTTTTTTTCTGAAGGAGTCAAATCTACAAAGTTTTATTCTTCGAGGTAACCGTTTATTTTCCGGAAAATCCCTTCTTTAATGAGTGGGACGTTAAAGTTTACAAGAAGGCCGAGCTTTATGTGGGAAAGTTTTAAATAGGTAAGTACGATTTTGTGATGGACTTTTTCCAGGTGCTCAACTGATTTGAACTCGATAATGAGTTTATTCTCTATAAGAATATCTACTCTGAATCCTATATCAATGATAACATCTTCATAAACCACTTCAATTCCATGTTGTCTCTTATAGGGGATACCAAGCTGATCGAGTTCGTAAGCAAACGCAGCCTCATATACACTCTCCAGCAGGCCCGGGCCAAGTGCATAATGTATTTTATAGCAGATATCCACTGCGATAGTTGCCAATTCATTTTCCGTCATAAGAAGCAAGCTAAAAACTCCTCAGGTAAAGAAAATGTGGTTTCCCTCAGTTTTTTGCGTTTTTTTCCGGTAGAAAACGGGTATCCCACTAAGACAACAAAGACCACAAAGAAATAATAGAACTTCCGTTTTAATTTCTTTGTGGTCTTTGTTGTCTTAGTGGGACATAAATTCTTCAACAGGTGCTATATAAACTTAGTGAGAAAAATCTACCCAAGCTGTAGCTTAGCCTTTCTCTCTCCGATCTGCTGCCTCCACATGGCATAATACAATCCTTTCTCTTCAAGCAGGCTGTTATGATTCCCGGTTTCCACTACATCTCCTTTTTCCAGTACATAAATACGATCTGCATGCATGATGGTAGACAAGCGGTGGGCGATCAGGATCGTGATCTGGTTGCCTTCAGCAGAAATGAAACGAATGGTATCCGTGATCTCTTCTTCTGTCAGCGAATCCAATGCAGAAGTGGCTTCATCAAACAATAATAATTTAGGCTTGCGCAGCAAGGCCCTTGCGATAGAGATCCGTTGCTTTTCACCTCCTGATAATTTCAATCCGCCTTCACCGATCGTTGTGTCCAGTCCTTTTTCTGCACGGGCAAGAAGGTTTTGGCAGGATGCTTTTTGCAATACATCCTGAACATCTTCTTCTGTAGCTTCCGGATTAACGAATAAAAGATTTTCACGGATTGTGCCGGAGAAGAGTTGAGTGTCCTGCGTTACAAAACCGATCTGACGGCGGAGATCATCAAAATTGATCTCTTCCTCATTCAGGCTATTGTACAGGATCTTTCCCTGCTGCGGGCGATAAAGGCCCACCAGCAATTTCATAAGGGTGGACTTGCCTGCACCGGAGGGGCCGACAAAAGCAATGGTCTCTCCCTTCTTTGCCTTGAAGCTGATATTGCTGATCGCACTTTGTTGTGCTGACTGGTGTTTGAAGCCGACATGACGGAATTCCAGTGTTTCGATATCACCCAGGTGTTTGGGATGTGAAGCCTGGGGCTCTGGTTCCTTCTTCATCAGGTTTTCAAAATTATTCAGGGAAGCTTCGGCTTCGCGGTAAGACATGATGATATTGCCTATCTCCTGTAATGGTCCGAAAACGAAGAAGGAAAATATCTGCATAGTGGCCAGTTGCCCTGCATCCAGTTGACCATGATACACAACCCACAGCAACATAAACAGGATAACCTGGCGAAGGGTATTAACGAACGTACCCTGGATAAAACTGATGCTGCGGATGCGTTTTACTTTGGTGAGCTCAAGCCCTAATATTTTGAAAGTGTTTTTGTTCAACCGCTCTATTTCCTGGTGAGTAAGGCCCAGGCTTTTTACCAGTTCAATATTCCGGAGTGATTCTGTTGTAGCTCCTGCCAGTGCGGTGGTTTGGGCTACAATGGTTTTTTGAACGGACTTGATTTTTTTGCTCAGCAGGTTGGAGATCAAAATCAGCAAAACGATACCACCGAAATAAATGATCGGTAAGCTCCAGTGAATGGTAACGGCATAGATGGCCACGAAGACGATACCAACGATCACCGGGAAAAGGATATTGATAAAGGCGGTGATGAATTTTTCTGTATCTGTTCTTACCTTTTGCAGAATGCCCAGGGTTTCACCGCTACGCTGGTCCTCAAACTCATGATAGGGTAGGCGCATGGCATGGCGCAGGCCATCGGTAAATACACTGGCGCCAAATTTCTGGGTAATGAGATTGAGAAAATAATCCTGGAACGCTTTAGCAATCCGGCTTACCATAGCAACGCCCATGGAAAGGCCGAGAAGCCCGAATACCGGGCCTGCGAAATTCCACCAGAAAGGCTGGTAGGGGGTATGGTCTTTCCAGTAATTGGCTGCCAGGTTGATCAGGCGGCCAAAGATGATCGGGTCAATCAGAGAAAAGCCTATGTTAATGCCTGCCAGTACTAACGTAAGAATAGCCAGCCATCGATATGGTTTCAGGTAATGGAAAAGTATCTTCATAAATGTGGGGAAATCAGTAAAAGAATAAGAACAAGCAAACAGCGTACAAGTTCGGAAAAAATGACAACTTAGCAGGTTCCCGTAACGATCCGGTTTAAAAGTTTGAGCACGGAGGTTTAGAAATCGGATTCCCTTACCGGTTTTGAACTTAAACAATAAATTGGATGAGTGTCAAAATGAGCTGTAATTCAGATTTTCCGCCAGAGGCAGGCAGGGAGATTTTGAGAAAAATCCTGACCGGTACTCGCTGTCAGTTGAATGGGCGCATATTTAATATTTTGATAACTACTATTTTATCCAGCCCATCCCTCCCTGTCCAGGCTCCTGTACTGGATCGCTTCTGCTAAATATTCCGGTTTTATCTCTTCACTTCCCGATAAATCCGCAATTGTTCTCGACACTTTCAATATCCTGTCATAAGCACGGGCCGACAGGTTTAGTTTGGTAATGGCGGCCTTCAACAGGTTATGCCCTACCTGGTTTATTGCACAAACTTCTTTCAGCATCTTACTGCTGATTTGTGCATTAGAATAAATACCCGGGTAATTTTTATATCGTTCAGTCTGTCTTTCCCTTGCAAGAATAACACGCTCGCGGATCTGCGAGGAATTTTCCTGTGGTTTTGCTGATGAGAGTTCACTGAAAGCAACCGGCGTCACTTCCACATGAAGATCTATTCTGTCGAGCAGCGGCCCAGAGACTTTATTCAAATATTTCTGAACAGCTCCCGGCGGACAAGTGCATTCTTTCTCAGGGTGATTATAATAGCCGCAAGGGCAGGGGTTCATAGAAGCGATCAACATAAATGAAGCCGGAAAGTCCAGGGCTATCCTGGCACGGGAAATACTTACTTTCCTTTCTTCCATCGGTTGACGCATTACTTCTAAGACAGTGCGTTTAAACTCCGGTAACTCATCCAGGAATAATACCCCATTGTGTGCGAGAGAAATTTCTCCGGGTTGAGGGTTGCCTCCACCACCCACCAGTGCTACATCGCTGATAGTATGATGTGGTGAACGGAATGGCCGCCTGGAGATCAGTGAAGAATTTTCGGGAAGCTTGCCAGCTACAGAATGGATCTTGGTTGTTTCCAATGCTTCCTGTAAAGACAAAGGCGGTAATATGGTAGGCAATCTTTTTGCCAGCATTGTTTTGCCGGCTCCCGGCGGACCGATCAAGACTGCATTATGACCTCCGGCTGCCGCAATCTCCAGTGCCCGTTTAATATTCTCCTGGCCTTTTACATCAACAAAATCAATTTCGAAATCATATTGTGAGTGAAAGAATTCGTCGCGGGTATTTACGAAAACAGGCTCCAATCCCTTTTCATCATCTTCAAAAAAACGGATCACTTCATTGATATGGCTTACACCATAAACAGCAAGGTTATTGACCATGCCTGCTTCCCGTGCATTGGCTTTTGGTACGATCAATCCTTTAAAACCTTCCTTGCGTGCCTGTATGGCAATCGGCAATGCCCCTTTGATCGACCTCACCTGCCCATCCAAACTCAATTCTCCCATGATCAGGTAGGAAGCTAAAGCCTCGGGATTGCGCATCTGTTCCGATGCACTTAATATACCCAATGCTATTGGCAGGTCAAACGCAGTCCCGCTTTTCCGGATATCCGCAGGCGCCATATTGATCACTACTTTAGTTCGCGGCACCATATAGCCGTTAGTCTTAAAGGCGCTTTCCATCCTTTGCAGGCTTTCCTTAACGGCACTGTCAGGCAACCCCACAATAGTAGAATCCTTTCCGGAAGAAGATATCCAGTTGGCTTCAATGGTAATAGTGATGGCTTCCACGCCATATACAGCGCTGCCATAGGTTTTGACTAACATGGAGGAAAGGTAGAGAAAAGGATTGGGGTGATAAGGGGGTTAAAACATCTTGATTAAGTATTGTCCCGTTGTTCGGATCGTGAAATAGGGATAAAAAAAGATGTTTTAACGGTTGGAGGGAGCGAATTAATAAGAAACTATTCTAATAAGATATCAAGCAGTCGTTCGGCTCGCCCCTGACGAAGGGATCTTGTATTAAATCTTCCGATTATTATCCATGAACGCAAGTCAATAATAAAATAGGACGGGATTATTTCAATACCCATTTGCTCTTCGATCGTGTTTTGAGCTATTTCGATCCCGGTAATCCATTGATCCATCTTTTCTTCAGACATACGCTTACGCCAGGCCGCTTCATCTTTATCAACTGAAATACTGACTATTCTTAAGCCGATAGGCCGGTATTTGTCATCGATTTTTTTTAGTAATGGAATATTTTCAATGCATGGTATACAATAGCTTCCCCAAAAGTCAAGCAATGCATATTTTACTCCTTCGTTTCGTAATTCTTTTAAACTCTTCTTTTTCCCGTTTACATCTTTCCATATAAGTCCTGGAGGTGAAGACCCTACCGGTGTCGGTTTTAATTCCCGGATAAGAGCCAAAAGTTTTTGACCAAGAATGCTTTTCTTATAATTATCAGGAGACGTATTGTAAATCTGTAATACATCAGTAAACCTGAAATCGTATATATTACTTACAAGCGTCATCAAAGTGAGATAAGATTGCCGATGTTCCATTGACCATAGGCTATCTATCGTGAAAGACAGAAGCAAAGAGTCAATCGACGTCATCGGTTTTTCAACAGCGAACCGGGATACTTTCTGATGCTCTCTTTCTTTCCGTTCATTTTCGGTTTTTGATCCCTCAAAACTTCCACTGGAAAAAGAATCCACTGAAGTTAAAAATCTAAGGGTCGTTCCCGGATCGATGAAAGATTCTATAGCCTGATTGTTATACTTGAATTCAATGATATGCGGATATTTAAGTGGCGCTTCGTATGAAAAATTACCTGCGTATACATTGATCGTGTCTTCCCGGACTGTAATTGCGAGATCCTTGAGTGTAACTATTATTTGTCCGGACTTTGCTCCTTTGATATATCCAAATACTTTAACAGAGTCACCAATAGGCTGAAAACTGAAGCATAAAATAGAAAAGCCAAAAAATGCCAGGTGAATTCGAACAGCTTTTACCAATTTTAGAAACGTTATCATGATATTAAATCTTCTTCAGAAGATCATTTGGTCAATTGACGCGCTACATCGGCACTAAACAACAATGAGACCTCCGGATCAAGTTCAAGCTCGTTTATATTAGAACCAAGATCAAATTCAAACTCTGTATAACGATTGACGATATCCACCTTTTTAATAACTGATTTACCAGACCGCTCCGTAAATTTCAATGTCAGCGGAAACACAAATCCCTTTTCCTGTGTTTGCCTTACTGCGACTACTGTTTTTCCCGTCTTCATGGCAGTAAACCACCTGACTTCTATTTTAGGAACACCCGGCGAATACAACCATTGATCAAAGAACACTGCCAGGTTTTTACCCGATACTTTCTCAAAGATCTTCTGCAGGTCCCTTGTATCCGCGTTACTGTTGGCATATTGACTGTAATAAGCACGGACAGCCTTATGAAAAACAGCATCTCCTAATTCCCTGCGCAGCATATGCAAAACCCAACCGCCTTTTTGATAACTGTTCGAATTCAGCAATGACATGTAATTATCCGTTTCATCAACCACCGAACGCTTATAAGTGACCGGCGCTTTTACCACCTGCTGCCGGTCTTCTTTCAACATATACGTTGCTGTATCTTTCCCGTATTTATTTTCCATATACAGGATCGTCATGTAAGTGGCAAACCCTTCACTCAACCATAAATGCGCAAAGCTTTTCTCCGTAGCCATGTTGCCAAACCATTGATGCGCGATCTCATGTGCCAGCAGGCTTTCCGATCTTCTTGTACCCGTTACCGAGGTTTCTGAATAAAAAATGGTATTGGCATTTTCCAATCCACCGAAAATGGTTTTGGATTGAACATTCGCCAGCTTTTTATAACCATAAGGCCCCACGTAATCAATAAAGAATGGAAGTACATCTTTCGCCTGGCCATAATCATAAAATCCCTTCTCCTTGTTTTCTGGGTATACCCAGCTATATACAGGTATGCTATCCTTCACCATACCTGCCAGGTCGACCGCAAAATCAGCCACACCTATCACCATCACTTTCGTAGCTATCGGCACTTCTTCTTTCCAATGAGTTATTTTTTTATTCCCTTCCTGTCCCGTTTCGCTTACCAGTACACCATTTGATACAACCCGGTAATGCTCCGGTGCGGTAACAACAAACTCTACGGAAGCTTTATCTGCCGGGTCATCTATGCAGGGTATCCATTTATGCCCGCGGTTGGGCCAGTTGTCGGCGAAAAAGCTGCGATGGCCAAACATGTTCCGGGAAATGATCAGACCGTCTTCAGGTATACCCCGGTAGTTTATCGTGAATGTATGTGTGCTTCCGGCGGGTAAAGCATCTTTCCATGCGAGGTCCAGTTTCTCATTCTCCTGTTTCACTGTGGCGCTGATAGCCTGACCATCCATTTCGCATGATTGTACGTGCATCCCTTTGCCGGCGGTATGGGCTGTACTGAAATCGAGCAGGACATTCGATACGGGTTCCAGTATTTTCAGGGTGATAACAGCTTTCCCTTTAATGGTATCAGACATATCCGACAGTTCAATATTGAACCGGTAATGCTGCACGTCATATAAAGATGATGGGGAAGGCGACTGGGAAAAACAGTAATACGGAAAGCAACAAATGGCCACCAACAGGGAGCCGGCAAATGATCTCATCTGAACGGTTTTGCATGAAGATAGGCATTATAAATTTTCCAGCATCTCCACCACTTTTTCCCTTTTGAGGATCACATAACCAAGCCTGTCGTTGCTGATGCCTTCCTTCAACTGGTAGGAAAACTGCAATTGATCATTCTGAACATTTGTTTCGAAGTAACGGAAAGAGATATTGGGGAAACCCTGCAATTCATCGCCTATTTCATAAAGATGGGTGGAAAGGATAAAAAGGGAATTCTTGATCTTTATCAGCCCCTTGATCACGGTAAGCGAACACTTCATCGCATCCTGGACGTTGGTGCCTTTAAACAGTTCATCGATCAGCACCAGCCATTTTTTCCCATTATTGATCTTGCTGATCGTGTTTTTTATCCGCTGCACTTCATTAAAGAAAAAGCTTTCGCCTTTGGCGATATTGTCAACCACATTGATATTGCTAAGCAAGCCGTCAAACAATGTAAGCCGCATGCTGGTTGCAGGCACACCCATACCTATATGAGCAAGGAACACTGAAGAACCAACTGATTTGATCAGTGTGCTCTTGCCAGCCATATTCGCGCCGGTAAGGAAAAGAAAATTATGTTCCGGGTTCATCTGCAGGTCATAAGGTACCGGGTTGGGAATGAGAATATGATAAAGACCTTTTGCTTCCACAAGCGGTGATTCCTGTTCTATGAATTCCGGGAATGATAAATGATATGTTTTCACTGCAACGGCCATCGAATACCAGGCATCCAGCCGGCTGTAAATATCCATCAGCTCCAGGGTTTTCAGGCGAAGGGGATTGCGGAGGTAATAACCGAAATAAAGATTCTGCCGCCTGGTAAAGGGAGTGCCGGGTGTGGTGGCTGAAAGCTGCTGCAATGCGGGCTCTTTCAGTACTTGTGTAATGCGTTCGATATAGATCCTGATATGCGGAGGGAAATCAAGTCCCTCCAGCAGCATGGCTATCTTTTTTAATCCCCGGTAAAAATCTGCGAAATGCGTCATGGAATATTTCAGCATGGAATAATCCTCGCTATGCAGCCAGCGATAGAAAAAATTATTGATGCTGCTGGTATTCTCGCTGATAGGATCAAGCGCATAATCCATGAATTTGTCCATCACCAGCATGGTGCCATTGGTGATATCGGTGGGCCAGTCTTTCACATGCTCCATCAGGGTGCGGATCACCTTTTGTGTGCCGATGATCTTCTTAATATCATTATGCGGTTCGGTAAAAAAACGGCGCAGCCATTCCTTTCCGCCGGTGGTGCGGGTAAAATTGAGTTTATGAAAAATAGAAAATTCTTCTTCGGTATGGAAAATCGAAATGTCGTTAAAGGAGATATTATCTATCTGCATGTGAGGTGTTATTTAGCATTTACCTTTCAAACCTTAACCGTTCGCCCTGCTTAGATTCATTCCATTCAGGATTCCATACATTTTTTTCCGTTGCTTTATACACTAAATGCCCATTCACAAAAGTATGGGTGATGGCTGCAGGAAAGCGGGTGCCTTCCAACGGGCTCCAGCCGCATTTGTACAATATATTTTCCTTGCTCACCGTGGTGCTGCTGTCGAGGTCAACGATCACCAGGTCTGCATGATAACCTTCCCGGATATAGCCCCTATCTTTTATCTGGAAACAATCGGCTACTGCATGGCTCATTTTCTGCACGATCTTTTCCAGCGATATTTTTCCTTGCTGAAAATAATGCAGCATCATCAACAATGAATGCTGCACCAGGGGAAGTCCTGCATGTGCTTTTTCATAAGGCTCATTCTTTTCTTCTATCGTATGCGGCGCATGGTCTGTGGCGATCACATCAAGGCGGTCGTCCAGCAATGCTTCCCATAGTGCGGGTTTATTATGTGGTGCTTTGATGGCCGGGTTGCATTTGATCTTATTGCCAAGCCTTGCATAATCATCACTGGTGAAATGTAGATGGTGTACGCACACTTCCGCAGTGATCCTTTTTTCTTTCAACGGTAACATGTTGCCGAAAAGTTGCAATTCCTTTTCCGTGCTGATATGAAGGATATGCAGCCGGGTGCCATATTTTTTTGCGAGCTGGACGGCATAAAAGGAAGATTCAAAACAGGCTTCTTCATTACGGATCACAGAATGGTCGGCTGCAGTGAGCTCTCGTCCTGTTGCCTTCAATGCTGCAAGGTTAGCCTTGATGATCTTTTCATCTTCGCAATGTGTTGCGATCAGCAGTTCGCTTTCACTGAACACTTTTTCGAGGGTAAGCGGATTATCAACCAGCAGGTTGCCGGTGGAAGAGCCCATAAAGATCTTGATGCCGCAGATATCATTCTTGCGGGCATTTACCTTCAATGCTTCGGCGGCATTTTCATTGGAAGTGCCGATATAAAAGGAATAGTTGGCCAACGAGCCGCGGGCAGCAATACTATATTTCTGTTCCAGCAGCTCTTCAGTGAAAGAAGGTGGCACGGTATTGGGCATTTCCATAAAGCTGGTAACGCCGCCGGCCACTGCGGCTTTGGCTTCTGTGTAAATAGTGGCTTTATGGGTAAGGCCCGGCTCCCGGAAATGTACCTGGTCGTCGATAGCACCGGGCAACAAAAATTTGCCTTCCCCGTTTATTTCAATGGTTGCAGCATCGGTGGAAGATATAAGGGGAGCTATTTTTTCGATCCGCCCGTTTTTGATCAGTATATCGGCGGTTTGGATCAGACCTTCGTTGACTATACGGATATTTTTTATCAGATATATTTGCATACTTTGTTGAATATTATCCAAAATAACTGGCAATGCAATTTATAAAAACCCTTGTAAGACTGCTCGTTTTTCTTTTCCCGTTCATTGCTTCTGCTCAATCTACCTACTTGCCACAAGGGGATAAACAATCTGTGCTGCTGGAAAGGCTGGAAATAAAAGCCCAGTCAGATTCAATACTCAATTTTTCAAAGATCAGACCCTTTAACCGGAGCAAGTACGTGATCAATGGAGTGAAGAATTATCTGCAGAATAATGGAGAAGGGAAACTGTCGCGCATTGACCTCCACAATCTGCGAAGCATCTACTACAATAATACGGAATGGCTGACGGAAGAAGAAAGGCAACAATATGCAAGCAAAAAACCGATCTGGAAAAAGCTGTACACCACACCGGCCAATTTCTATGAAGTGCATGTAAAGGATTTTGACCTGATGATCAATCCTGTAGTACAATACGTGGTTTCCAAGGAAAAGAATAATGATCAAACGCTTTTCCTGAACACGCGGGGTATAAGCCTGCGGGGCAGGATCGCCAATAAGATCGGGTTCTCTGCTTATCTTACCGATAACCAGGAACGTGATCCCTTATATGTGCAACAATGGATCAGCGACAGGCTGGCAGTGCCGGGCCAGGGTTATTATAAACCTTTTAAAGCGGCTGGCGGCGTGGATTATTTTGATGCACGCGGTTATATCACGTTCAATGTTACCAAATACATTGATGTGGCATTCGGTTATGATAAGAATTTTATCGGCAATGGATACCGAAGTTTATTCCTGAGCGACTTTGGCAACGGCAATCTTTTTCTCAAGCTCAATACAAGGATCTGGAAGTTCAATTACCAGAACCTTTTTATGGAGTTGGCCAATGCCGATAATCAAGGTGTAACGGATAAGCTGCTGGGAAAGAAATATGCAGCCATGCACCATCTGGATATGAACGTAACAAAATGGCTGAACATAGGCTTGTTTGAAGGCGTGGTATTCGGAAGGGTGAACCGGTTTGACTTCAGCTACCTGAACCCTGTGATCTTTTACCGCTCTATTGAGCAGCAAAATGGAAGTAATGACAACTCTTTGGCAGGGCTCGATTTCAAAGCCAATATCGCCAAACGCTTCCAGGTGTATGGACAATTCCTGCTCGATGAATTCAATTTATCTGAAGTAAAAGCCAATAACGGATGGTGGGGCAATAAATGGGGGTATCAGCTCGGTGGTAAATACATTGATGCATTCGGGATCAAAAACCTTGACCTTCAGGTGGAGGCTAACCGTGTGCGCCCTTTCACTTATTCCCATCGTGATTCTGTAGCTAATTACACACACTATAATCAGCCATTGGCTCATCCGCTGATGGCCAATTTCCAGGAGTATATCGGTATTGCCAGGTATCAGCCTGCTCCGAAATGGATGATACAGGCCAAGGCGATCTACTATCAGCAAGGAAGGGATTCCAGCAGCGCTAACTTCGGCAGCAATATCTTTTTGCCTAATGTTCCTCCTTACCGTACCTCAGACCGTGGGTTTAATGTTGGATCAGGCTGGAAAACGAATGTGCTTTATACATCTCTGCTGGTGTCTTATGAATGGAAAGAAAACCTGCTGATCGAATTGTTTGGCGTGTACCGCAAGCAGGAAACAAAAACGCCGCCTGTTACTTCAAACAATACAGCAGTTGTTTCCCTGGGTATAAGATGGAATATGCACAGAAGGGAATTTGATTTTTAGTTTATATAGAGTATCGCCAGGGACGCAAAGGATACGCAAAGAACGCAACGTTACTTTCATACTGTTCTTTGCGTTCTTAGAGTTCGTTGCGATACTTACCCTTCAAAATGGAAACTCAGCATGATCATCCTCGATTGTATCTTATCAAACACGCTTGAATATTTCACACTTGCATCGCGGCTATGAATATTGGGAATGCCATTGCTGATCTTCAGCTCCGGAGAGAAGATAAAGCTTTTAAGAAAGAAGTTGAAACCAATACCCAGCTCAGGACCGAAATCTGATCCTTTGATCTGAATGGTGCCATCTGTTTTTTTATTTCCCGAGAGTGTGAGATCGGCTTTGAAGCCTGCCAGCATATACACCCGGAAATTGCCGATACGGTCTGATTGCAGTTTTACCTGGATCGGAAAAGAAACAATGATAGGGTTCATGCTTTGTACGACCTCTGTTTTATTGTCGTCAGGATATTTTAAACGGTAAGCGATCTTTCTTTCTGTAAATATCAATTGCGGGTTGAAACGCAGCTGGAAGCGGTCAGACAGGCGGGCGGTAGCCAGCAGTCCAAGGTTCAGCCCTGTAGAGTTCATGGGTTCTGCAGTAAGCACCGTATCACTCTGGAGGAAATAGGGGTGCATTTGCGGATGGAACCGGCTTGAATTAACGCCAAGTGTAAGACCGAAATAGTAGGGTTTGAAATCGTGGTCGTATAGATTGAGCTCGCGCTCCTGCGCCACCGAAGTTTGCGCCAAGCTAACCAGGCCAATCAGTAAACACAATCCAATCTTTAGCGTACAGGCTTTCTGCCGGTGTAAATACAACATATTCCTAAGCTTAGCGATTTATAACGGGTATCGGAAAAACCAACTTTGGTCAGGATATCCCTCAGGTGCGCGCGGGCAGGAAATGCATTGGCAGACTCGTTCAGATATTGATAAGCTTCTTTGTTCTGTTTGAACCACCGGGCCAGTTGCGGAGCCACAATCCCCATATACAGATTATATAAACCGCGTATGGGCTGCGGCGGTTTGGTAAATTCCAGTATCACCAACTGACCACCGGGTTTCAATACCCTCAATATCTCAGAAAGTCCTTTTTCCAGGTTTTCAAAATTCCTTACACCGAATGCCACCATCCCGGCATCAAACGTATTTTCCGCAAAGTTTATTGTTTCGGAATCTCCGTGCTGTAACTGGATTTTATCCACAAGTCCTTCTTTCTCAATTTTCTTTCTCCCTACTTCCAGCATTTGAGTGGAAATATCTATACCTGTTATATGGTCAGGTTCAAGCATTTTACAGGCCATGATGGCCATATCACCGGTGCCGGTGGCTATGTCGAGGATGGTTTTGGGCTGGTCTTTTTTCAGAAAAGAAATAGCTTTTTTCCGCCAACCCACATCGGTGCGGGCAGAAAGGAAACGGTTCATAAAATCGTAACGGCAGGCAATGCGGTCAAACATTTCGGCTACCTGCTCTTTCTTTCCTTTTTCAGAATCCTTGAAAGGAATGACATGATCGTGGGGTAAGGGTTTTGCCATGGTGCGCAAAGTTAAGGAGGCTTGGGGAGTTATTGGTTGTTCGTTGGGCGACCAACAAATCACTTGTACCGAAAAAGGGGTATATAATATGAGTTTGTTGCTGAATATCTTGCCGCCCGAACCAGTCCACGATTATGCCAATATCCGGGTCAATAAAACACCGGCAACAATACCGTTGCCGCTACATATTACTGCATATTCTCCTGCCAATATTAACCGGCCTTGCGTTTTACCTGTTCATTCGCAAAGAGGATTCCCTCTTTGAAGGATGGGTAAGCTGGTCAACAACCATTAACCTTGAACTTCCTTCAATCCTGACCGGTGTTCTGCCGGACTTTTTGTGGTGCTACTCGCTTCTTTCATTCCAGCAACTGGTTTGGGGAGGCTGGAAGCGGGTGCCCGCTTTATTAAAAGGGCTGATCTATGTGTTTGTTCCATTCACGGAACTGCTGCAATACTGGCATGTGTTGCAGGGCACAGGAGATATGCTCGATGTGCTGGCCTACCTGTTTGCATTCATTATTCATTATAAAACCAATAAACCACTAGAGTATGAGAACAATTAAATGGCTGCTCAGCAGCCTGGGTATCCTGGCCTTTGCGTTTTTGCTTTGGGCCAGCACGAGCACTAAAAGAGTAGTAACTCCTGTCGTTCCTTTAACTAAGATCGATCTTACGCCCGGTGTAACGGCCGATGCAAAAGAACTTACCAGGATCACTGATGATAAGCTGCGGGAGCAGCAACCACAGATCAGTCCTGATGGTAAGAAAATGCTGTATACCATCTACGATCCGTCCAAAACCGATGTCAATGCGAGGTACAGCATTGCAATGAAAACATTGGGTACGGCCGGTGTGTCGCCACTGTTGTCTGAAGGTTGTACCACTCCTTCCTGGTTTCCCGATGGAAAAGGTTTTCTTTTCGCGTACACAAAACCAGGTAAGCCCGTTATCGCCAAATCCAAAATCGAGCAAATGGGTATCAACTATGTATCTGCAAATGCAAATGGTACCAATGATAGCGAACCCTTTTTCTTTGCAGCGCAGAATAAAGTATTATTCTTTACCAATATCGGGGGCACCAATCATGTGGCTACCGTTGAAAACAATGGTTTGAATTTTACGATACTGACCGAAGGTTTTTCTCCTAATCCTCACCCCAAGAAGAACCTGTTTGTGTTTACTAAAAAAGTCGGCGATACTCATCAGCTTTTCCAGTATGATCTTTCCAACAGTCAGCAAACACAGTTGACAAGTGGTGATTATAACGGCGATTCAGGTGCAATATCACCTGATGGCAAGTGGATCGTTTTCCAGAGGTATAAAACGAATGGGACAGAAAGCCACATTTTTGTGATGAATGCAGAAGGAGGAAATGTGAAGCAGCTTACTACCGGCAGCACCTGGAACTGGTGCCCTACATTCGGTCCTGATGGATATATTTATTTCAGTTCCAATGCGGGTAATGCACCCGATAAAAGATATGATAACTATGATATCTGGAGGGTAAAACCCAATTTATCTGAATAAAGACCAGTTATGATTTTTAAAGCCGCCCTTTCCCGGGCGGCTTTTGTATTTGCAACTGGCTGGATCAATGCCCTTCATCCCGTAAATTTGCAGGTTTACAGGATGGAAATAATAGACGCCAAATACCTGATCAGCAATGCCAACTATGAGCAATGCCCCCCAGCCGATAAAGCGGAATACGCTTTTATTGGCCGGAGCAATGTGGGCAAATCTTCGCTGATCAATATGCTCTGCAACAAAAAAGCCCTGGCCAAGACCTCTTCTGCACCAGGGAAAACCCAGTTAATCAATCATTTCGAGGTGATATCGGGAGCAAAACAGAAATGGTACCTGGTTGACCTTCCTGGTTATGGCTATGCCAAGGTTTCCCAAAGTAGCCGCCGGCGCTGGGAGCAAATGATCGAAAATTATATCCGAAAAAGAGAAAATCTTACCTGTTTGTTTGTGCTGGTAGACAGCCGGCATGAGCCTCAGAAAATAGATCTGGCTTTTATTAACCAGTTGGGCAACTGGGAAATTCCTTTTGCCGTCATTTTTACTAAAGCGGATAAGAATAAGCCCGGGGCTACGCTGCGAAATGTAACAGCATTCGTGAACAAGTTGAAAGAGACCTGGGAAGAAGTCCCACCATTTTTTGTTACTTCTTCCGAAACCGGAGAAGGGCGGGAACTGGTGCTTGACTATATAGATGACCTGAATAAGGCATTTATAAACAAGGGTATACGCATTTAGTTATTCAATATTAATTCCTTTACTTTGCAGGTAATCTGACCTTGAATCATGCGAAAATTGCTATCCTACCGAAACATTGCTGCTGTGCTTTTTGTGTTCACGTTCTTCATTTTCGTGCTTGCTCAGCGATATACAAGGCAGAATGGGATAGAACAAGGTAATCAACTAGTTTCCAGTTCATTGCGCACTGATTCTACACGAGTAGTGGATCAACCGGTCCCTGCAGCTATTATTGTCCGTTAAGGATTTTTCCCACCAAGACAGCAAAGAGCACAAAGAAATTTTGCGGACATGTCTTATCGTTCTATTATAAGAGGAACGTAAGAAATACATTTTGAAAAATTTCTTTGTGCTCTTTGCTGTCTTGGTGGGAAACAAAATAAATATCGGGGGAGCCAAAAAATCTGGAGGAGACAATGCCCTGTACAGAGAAGTTCCCTGTATCAATGGGCAGATCGGCAGTAAAGTAATGATCAGTTCACTACTTTATTAGCACAACTGCTACTGGCGAATGCTTCAGGTTTGGCTTTGAATGCAAAGCCCATTCCGAGGATATAGCCCATGGCTTCTTTGAGAGCATCATTGCTTTTGAAATGCGGATTGGTGTTGATGTCCGCATGCACTTCCATGTCCACATTGTAAACAGTGAACAGGTTGCACAATTCATACGCAATTTCGATACTCTTGGCTACTTCAGTGAGCATACGCTCTTTGATGGTGAATTGCTGACGGGTCTTTTCATTATGAATGAACATAAAGCCTCCATGCCCTTCGCGGAGGAATACAATTACCGTTGCAAATTCTGTTTCTTTCCCTTTTACCTGAGAGTCAGTGCCAATACAGACTTTCAGCCTGAAGCCGGCTGCAGTCTCGCGTTTGATGGCATTTTCAACAGCATGGATAATCGGGAGATCGATCGGGTCGCCATTAAATTTTCTCCAACGCATATAAAAAAAGGTTTTCCTAAGTTATAGAAAAACCTCCGATAATCAAGCAGGGTACGGATTAATGTTCTGTTATGAGAACGTAGAATAGCTTATTGACGAATGAGTTTTTCCGTGTACTGACCATCCTGGCCGGTATAACGGATAAGATACATGCCTGGTGAAAGATTAGGTGCATTCACTGTATTCAGCCCACTGCTCAGCTTGCCGCTGCTGATATGGCTTCCATTTGCATCAAGCAGGATATAGCCATAATTACCAGGGCTGCTGATATGGATCGTATTGCTTTGAACAGGATTGCCTGTAAGTTTTGGCCAGTTCCGTTTTTCATCGTTTTGCAGGGTAATAACATTGGAGTAATAACGATGACCATCTTCCAGGCTTATATTCACGCGGTACCTGGCTGTGGGTGAGCCTACCGGTTGATATACATAGGAACGGACCTCTGTGCCGGGATCAGCCAGTGTATGGAAGCTTTTTCCATCTACTGATATCTCCACTGTTTGTTGCACGATCGTTTCATCTACATCAACCTGCCAGTTCAACTGGTGTTTGCTACCATTAACAGTACCACGAAGATCAAGTTTACGTAACGGGAGCACACCAGCACCGGTTGTTTCAATAGTCGCATGCATGGAATAAGAACCAAGACTTGCATAAGCCGGTGCATACTGATTGCCTTTTCCTTCTACTTTAAGATAATAGGTGCCGGCATTCAGCAATGTATCAGCAACAGAGCTTAGCAGGTTGCCGGGATTGTAAATGCTTAAAAGAGCTTCCTGTTCGCTGTATAGGCTTACCTGCATATCCAGGTCTGAACCTGCATTGCCGGTGCCTACATTATAAGGTACTGCATCGATCTGAAAACGGCCATTGGCTGGCATGGTAAAACGGAAAACGTCCTGGTCGGTATTGCGGTCTATTACACCGGTAACATCAAACTGGTTTGCGGTGAATGCAGGCACAGTGGCAGTGGCAAAAGTTTTACCATGATCATCCGGCCTGTAGCCAAAGCCATTGGCGGTTGAAGTGATCACATCCAGGTCGCTTTGATAGGAATTGCAACCATAGATGGTAGTGCCATTATGCCAAAGTGTGAAGTTCTGATAATAACCAACTCCCATGATCGGAGCCCAGCCGATTTCACCGGTGCCTTTGCCTGAATCATAATCAGAGACCTTGTTACAGCTCTCATCATATTTTGTCTGGTGCTGCAATCCAAGTGTATGGCCTGCTTCATGCGAGCCAGCTTCTGCCACTCGTTTGGGTATATAGTTTAATAAAGCAGTGAACACAAAGCAGGGAACATTGGTGCCTGTGGTGAATGAATTAACCAATGATACGCCTCCGGCCCCGTTGCCATACCAACTGGAAGTAACAGTAAATACAACACGTATACGCTTTTTAACGGGAGCTGCCCAGAATTTGGTAGAATCAGTAGTGATATTAATATTGAAAGGGCGGTAATCTTCCGCTATGCGGTTAAACACTTCAACGATCTGTGTATTATTCATTCCTGATGGGCCGCAAACAAGAGGACCGAAAGCTTTGGGAAGCCAGTTTGTTGAAAAATCTGTATGCCCGTCAAAATCAAGGAAGATGACGGCTGAAGCAGCGGGATAACTGTTCAGTACGGGTACGGCTTGTGCACCAGCTTTCACCTGGAAGGCCAGCAGGATCAGTGCGAAGAGGAAGCGGTAAAGTGGTTTCATAGCAGCATGGGTTTTTCAGGGACGGATAAAAACGGGCAGACACTATTCAGTGATCATTTCATGAAGATTTTTTTTGACCCAGAAATACTGGTTGTTTTTTTCCTGCAGTTCAAAAGCATCGCCATGCTGGTAACTGAAGATGCGGCCAACAAAGCTGACCGTACCATCAGTGTCGGTAACAGAAGAAAGGATAAGCATGGCCCCTTTGAAATTGGTGGATTGGATGTTTATGGTACGAACCTGTCCATTGTTCTCACTATAAACGTCCTCCATTTTGCCGGTAAAAGGGAGGGCCTTGCCAGTGGCAAGTGTCAGTTTTATTTCCTGGTTCTTTTGGGTGCTGGCAGCAGAAAAGATATTCTGTAGGTCCTGCTTATCTACCTGGATGGAAGCTGGCAGGCTGTTAAAAAGTCTGGGCTTATTGTAATTAGGCTCCCTGAGCGGGGCTTTTTCTTCTATTTGCTGTGCTTGCAGGGAAAAACTGCAAAACAGGCATAAAATATATAACAGGCGAATGCCTGGCATTTGACGGTTGTTCATTGGATATAAATTATGACAAGGTGATACAGGGCAGTTGGAATTGACTGCTCCTGGTTTTCAGTGGGGACGGTAATGCAAGATTGAGTAAAGTTTTTTATTCAGCCAACGCCGCAGGCCGCATAAATGAATAAATAGAGTGGTAGTACGGGTAAGTGATCGTAATTCTTCTATTGGGTGGGATGGGAAATAACCGGGAACTGTTTTATTAGTATTGCCCAGTGCTTAACAGTACCAGTGTACATGCTTCCATCGGTTCTATATTTTTTTCTTTGGCCAGTTCTGCAAGTTCTGCATTTTCTGCACCGGGATTAAAGATGATACGCTTTGGGTTCAGGGAAAAAATATAATCGTAATACTCACGCTGATGTGCAGGATTCAGATAAAGCGTTACTGTATCAATATCTTTAAAAGGTGTTTTTTCTTTAGTGATACTGACATCATCTACCTGTGTATCGGATTTACCAACGGCTACGACAGGATGTTCTTTACTGCGGAGTTTACGGATGGCCAGGTAGCTATAGCGGGCAGGATTATCCGAAGCTCCAAGTACCAGTGTTTTCTTTTTATCGCTCATCATGCAAATTTACACTACATATAACATCAAAACAGGTGATATTGTTTACGGGGTATGTTCCGGACCAGGTCTTCCAGTGCTTCTTCCAGGAAAGGATGGCGAAAGTTAAAACCGGTTTCTTTTATCCGGGTCGGTAAAACCCAACGGCTTTTCAATACCAGTTCGGTTTCTGTGCCAATAAGAACAGCACCTGCCTTCAGCATCCATTCGTAAGCGGGCAGACCAAAACGGTAGCCTGTCAGTTTGCGCAATGTTTGCATGAACATACTATTGGTGACAGGAAAAGGAGAGGAGCAGTTAAAAGTACCTTCCAGTTCCGGCTGTTCATACAGCCATTCAATCATCCGGCAGGTATCTTCTACATGTACCCAGCTGTACATTTGCTTACCGCTTCCCTGGCGGCCGCCGAGACCGAACTTCAGCAGGTTGAAATAAGGGATCAGTACACCGCCACTGCCTAATGTAATGGCCATGCGAAGAGCGATCTTCCTGGTATGTGGAGTTGTTTGATCATACAGGGCTTTTTCCCATTGCCGGCAAACATCAACAGAGAACCCATCATGAAATTCACCGTTGTATTCATCCTGTGCATGATCAGTTGCATGGCGGTAAATGGTTGCAGAAGATGCATTGATCCAACAGGCAGGAGGGCGTTTGCAAAGGGCGATCGCTTTACCCAGTGCATTTACAGGGTTGATGCGGCTTGAAAGGATCTCCTGTTTATTCTTTTCAGTGTAGCGGCAGTTGACAGATTTGCCAGTCAGATTGATCAGCAGGTCGGCACCATCCAGTTCTTTTACCCATTCACCGGTGGTAATACCATCCCATTCTGCCCAACTTACCCTTTTCAGATCTTCAGGGCGAAGCGATTGATAATGATTGCGATTATTGTTACTGTTATTGATCTTCCTGGTAAGGATACAAATATCGTTGTCTTTTCCAAAATAGCGGATCATTTCTTCACCAATGAAACCGGAACCTCCGGCGATGATGATCTTTTTATTTTTCATAAACAATTATTTTAGGTGTATGAGGGATTTATGTTCAATCACCCTGTTTTCAGCATAACAGATATAAGCATACCAGATGGCAAGCATGGGCGATACGATCAATAGCAGTACGCCATAGATGAATATCAATTTGGTAAACAGGGATAAAATACCAGCAATGAGCAGCCCCAAAAGAGTGCGTAAATAATAGAGCCTTCCGGGAACAGGGAAATATGATTTTGGAAGAACCCAATGTATACCAGCGCTGAGCAATTGCCAGCTACCTACGATTAAATAAGAGTAGAGCAGAAAATAACTATCGATCAGTAATGGATAGAGGGTACAGTTAAGGATCAGTACTACCTGTATCCAGAAATCCAGTTCTTTATATAGTTTCATATAATTTGTTTTAAATTTTCAGAAATAAATGAAAATTGTAAACCAAAATAAAACCGGGTTGACCCGGTTTTATTTTGGTTTTAAGCTCTTGGTTTATTTAAAGAACTTGACCAGGTTGTTCACAAACCAGTTCTCTTCTGCTTTGATCATCACATCAAGCGTTTTATCTGCCTGTCTGCCTAATTTTTTGATATTGCTAACTGTGTCGATGAAAGCTTTTACGTTCTTATCCCGTTTATCACCTTCCACATCTTCCAGTTTATCGAGCAGGCCAAGCATGGGTTCGAGCTCACGTTTCTTTCTTTCCTTCACGATCTGCTTTACCACTTTCCATATATCTTTTTCTGCTGAGAAATATTCTTTCCGTTCGCCGGGCAGCAACACTCTTTCTACCAATCCCCAGTTGATCAGTTCGCGGATATTCATATTCACATTGCCCCTGCTGATATTTAGCTCTTCCATTATATCATCCTGTGTAAGGGGATCAGGACTTACAAGCAGAAGCGCATGTATTTGCGCCATTGTGCGGTTAATCCCCCAATGAGTACCGAAAGCCCCCCAGTTGCTGATAAATTGTTGCCTTGCCTCTGTAAGTTTCATATAATAAAGGTAGTAACTCATTTTTGTATTTTCAAAATATTTTGAAAGTTAATGTTTGGTGTCGCCGAGCTTCTACTTTATTTATTAACTTGCGAGCATGAAAAAAGGATTTTATTTAGTAGCTATGGTATCGCTGTTCAGTGCCTGCTCTGCCAGCCGGAAAGCAAGCAATCATCAACCTGCTTTTGCTGATAACCCTGTAGTGGCCCACCGGGGTGCCTGGAAGGCAAAACAATTGCCCGAAAATTCTATTGCCTCACTGCGGGAAGCCATCGCTCTTCGCTGCACTGGTTCAGAGTTTGATATACACCGCACGGCCGATGATTCGCTGGTGATCAACCATGATCCTCATTTTTTCAAACTTCCTATTGAGCAAACAGATTATGCCACGCTGATAAAGAACAGGCTGTCTAATGGAGAAAAGTTACCGACGCTCCGGGAGTATCTGTTGGCTGGATTGCAAAACAATACATCTACCCGTTTGATACTGGAGATAAAGCCGTCTGCCATCAGTAAGGAGCGTGGGCAGGAAACTGCAGTCAGGGTTGTCAGGCTTGTACAGGAATTACATGCTGAATCCATGTCGGCCTATATCAGCTTTGATTATGATATTTTAAAAAAGGTACTTCAACTGGATCCTAAAGCGCATACACAATATCTTGAAGCTAATCAAACTCCTGACCAGGTGAAAGCAGATGGTATGGGTGGTATCGATTATCATTATTCTGCGTTTACCAAGCATCCGGAATGGATTGAAAGTGCGAAGAAGAACGGACTTGTATTGAATGCCTGGACAGTGAATGATACAACTACGATGGATTGGTTGCTGAAGAATAAGTTTGACCTGATTACGACGAATGAGCCGGAGTTGTTGATGGAGAGGATAAAGATGATAGAGAAATAATTAGTAAAATAAAAACGCCTTCCAACTGGAAGGCGTTTGCTTTTCGAACTTATTTTTTCTTTGAGGATTCCGGAAGAGGGTGTTTCTTCAAAAACTCCTTCGCAGATTCTGCTTTCTTCTTAAAAAACGGATCTTCACTATAATCCCTCATATCTTTAACAATAGTGACCTTGATCGCGTCCTTTTTTTTTCTTGCTACTGACATAGAATTTTTTTTACTTAATAAAAATACCAAACTTGATTTACTATTATTGTAGGATTTCAAGAGTAAATGCGTCATAGTTTTTTACTGGAGTAAATTCCTCCCACTTACCCAAATAGAAGCCTTTGATCTTATATAATTTACTAATGGTCTTCCATTCCCGGGCAATTGCCATTTGATATAGCCTGGTTTTCGAAGGCGTTTCTCCTCGCGAAAATACTATAGCATGAGGATGCAATTGCATAAAATGCATGACTGAGTCAGCCACCGTCACTAAAATCTTTTCGCGATCTCCATTGTTGCTACGGGATTTGTCATCTATTTTCTGAGTGACTTCATCCCAATCACCAAAGCCAAGGTTGTAAATGCTGTTACCTATTGGGAGATAATGAATTACTTTCCTGATTACACCTTTGGGGCCCTCGCTAAGGAACTCGTACTGTCCCTGTTCTTGGGAGACAATTAATTTATATCGTTCAAGGTTCATTTAAGGCGAATCTCCTCCAACAGGAAATCCTAACCTTGGGAAAAACCTCAGCTATTAACCGAAAAAAACATTATAAGCAGATGAAATTAACCGAAGAGATATATGTGAGAGTATTTACCAATAGCAGTTTAGTCTTTTGTCTCCTTTCTTACCTGTTATATCCGAAGCTTTCAATATAAAAGCCAGATAACCCACACCCCGCTGCATTTTCTTTTTTGAAAACAGATTCGCCCAGTTATGTATTCCCAATAAAACCGGGCCTAGTCTTACCGCACCTCCAATCCATAACTGATTGGCACTGCTGTACTGCACCGGTAAATAAAAACCTTTCTTTCTCGTCTCCCAACGTGGTGTTACTGTCAGCAAGCTAAGATCTTTCAGATATCGGCTTTTGACAGGAAATAAAGAAGCAACACCAATAGAAAGATCTGCATTCACAAAAAAAGCTTCATTGATGAACTTGTCTACATTTATTACCAGCCTGGCCGGATGAACTACTTTGAAATCACCGGTATACTGTGCTGCATTTTGATATAAAGTGATCAGGCTGTCGCGGAACTGCCCAAATGAAGTGATGGAACTGTCAAATTTCTGATCCAGTACCTCATCCGTCACACCAGGCCGAACGTTGTTTACGCGGGTACTGTACTTTCCATGCTTGTAGGCGGAATAACCTAAGTCGAGCAGAGATACACCGATCTTCCAGTCGTAATCAAAATAGTTTTCCTCTCTCTCTGCATTCGTCCAGTAATTGCGCTTGACCAGCAATTCCAATCCCATATCCAGTGAGAAGCCGGTTTTTGTACCGGAAGAAAAATTCCTGAAATTGGTGTTGAAATTCTTGGAATCATCCCATTGATCATAATTGGCGGAATAAGAGAAATCCATATTGGCCCCATTAATCTCATAGGTATTTGGAGAGCTTCCCGTTTTGGAAAATGAACCACTATTAACTGTTGCAAAAGCACCAGACAATCCTTTATTTATTTTTAAAGTAGCACCACCATTGACCCTGAACCTGTCGTTGTCAATCAGGGTTTGCCCGTATGCGACATAAAATTCCGTCCAGCTACTGCTAACCATATCGAGGTTCATTTCCCGGTTGTTTTCATTCAGCACAAAAAAATCGTTGAAAGATCCCAGTGTATCATAAAAGTTATACTGGCTGCTTCTTACCCGGGTATATGATTTAAAATTAAAGCCAAGAGCAATAGCGCTTCTTTGATTAAGTGCCAGGCGGAAATTGAGCAGGTTGAGATTAACGTTCACATCTCCTTTTCTTTTATACTCACCTGGTGAAATGGCATATTCAGAATTGGCAGGGTTGGTAAGCAAAGAGTAATTACGGATATCAACGATATTGGTTGTATGCTTGTCCTGCACACCCAATATCGTGAGGTCCCATTTAGAAGGAACATTCACTATAGCAGCGGGATTATTATGCATGCTCAGCGAGCCGATATAATAAGTGCCATTTACCGCATTATAATATTGAGCTCCTCCCAACAAAGGGAAACTTAACAGGCATAATATGACGATCAGGGTTTTCATAAAAAAGACCTTGAATGCAAGGTCTTTGTAAGTACTTCTAAAATTAAGTTTTTATTCAACGCAGAAATCTGCCTTCATATCATTTAACATCTGGTTCCATGTTTCCTTCCTGTTCTTTCTGTTTACCCAGGTAAGTAGGAAGGTCCATTCCTGCCATATTGAAAATATCTTTCAAAGGGGGTACAGATCTGTAAAGCCCGCTCACAAAATTGGCAGTTGAATTTTTACCCTCTCCCTGTTGCCCGCTATCCCATACTGTTACTTTATCGATCTTAATATTTTTAATGGCTTCGGTTTGCATCTTCACCAGTTCCGGCAGCTTATCTGCGATCAGCAACAATACAGCATCTTTTGGATTGTCGCCTGCTGCTCTTACGATACGGTCAAGACCTTCTGCCTGTTTGGTCAGTATTTCGTACATACCTCTTGCTTCAGCTTCCAGTTTGGCAAAAATGGCATCCGCTTCACCTTTTGCTTTTTCCCTTACCTGTTCTGCTGCTGCCTGCGCCTCCAGTATCAGTTTCTGTTTTTGAATTTCTGCACCTACTACAATTGTTGCGTTCTGTGTTGCGCGGTCTCTTTCTGCACGGGCTTCTTCTGCTTTCTGTTCTGCCAGGTATGCTTCTTCCAGTGCCTTGGCGGACTGCACTTTTTCTGCAGCGATCGCTTTCTTCAATGCTTCTGCTTCTCTTTCACGTCTTTGCGAATCGGAATTGGCGATCTGTATTTTCGATTGGTTTTCGCCTTGTACTGCAATAGCATTGGCTTCTGCAATTTTTACCCTTGTGTCCCTTTCGGCTTCAGCTTTACCGATATTTTCATCCCGGTTGGCATTAGCGATCTGGATCTCTTTTTCTTTCATGGCAAATGATACCTGTGTATCACGGTCCCGCTGCGTTTCTGCCACTTTGATATCCCTTTCTTTTTCTGCTGTGGTTTTACCGATATCACCGGTACGTTCTTGTTCTGCCACACGGATCTTTGCTTCATTGATGGCTTTGGCGGCTGCTTCCTTACCCAATGCATCAATATAACCGCTCTCATCTTTGATATCTGTTACGTTCACGTTGATCATCTTCAACCCGATCTTATTCAACTCTGCTTCCACATTGCCGGCTATATTGGCAAGGAATTTATCACGGTTGCTGTTGATCTCTTCAATATCCATCATGGCTACTACCAGGCGCATCTGTCCGAGAATAATATCTTTTGCAAGGTCATGTATCTGCGGACGCTGCATACCCAACAGGCGCTCTGCTGCATTCTGCATCACAGCAGGTTCTGTGGAAATACCCACAGTAAAACGGGAAGGCACATCCACACGGATATTTTGCTTACTGAGTGCACTGGTAAGATTCACTTCCAGTGATATAGGTGTAAGATCAAGAAATGAATAATCCTGGATAATAGGCCAGATAAAGGCTGCACCACCATGAATACATTTTGCGGTCAGTGTCCCGTCTGTCCCTTTACCCACTTTTCCGTACACTACAAGTATCCTGTCTGAAGGGCAACGTTTGTAGCGCCGGAACATCGAGAAGACGAGAATAAAGAAAAATACAATCGCAATAGCGACGACCAGTAAGAGATTTTCAGCCATGTTCGAATGAATTATTGATTAAGAAAGTTGGGAGGTAACGAGAAGAATGTTTTCATCAATCACACCGGTCACTTTTACCAGTTTGCCGGTTGGTATATCTGCCTCATCATCAGTGATCGCTTTCAATTCGCGGAGGGAACCCTGCACGCGGATATGTACTTTGCCAAATCCATTGCGGGAAGCAGGAATGATCAGGTATGTTTCAGCAGTTTTATGCAATGTTTGCCTTATCTGGAAAGTGCCGCTCTGCTTTAGTTTGCTCATGGAGCGCATGATAAATGCCATGATGGCTACAATGGCGACACCAGCGAGCAGGGCTACAAGAATAATGACAGGTTTGCTTACGTTTCCTTTGGAAAGGGCAATGCCTGTCCATCCGAAGATGGTAAAAAAAGCAATGAAATTTTTTATGGTGAAAAATCCATAAGCGATCCCGCCGTCGTGGTCCACTGCCAGGTCTGCATCGCCGGTTGCGATGTCACCGTCGCCGGCTGCAAAGGAAAGAATGGTCTGGATCAGGAAAAGCAGGGAAAACAATAAGGCAATTGCCCAGAAAATCTTGTCAAAAGACGATAGGGCCTGCCACCAGGTAGAAAGGTCAAGCAGCTTCATATTTGATTGGTTCGGTTAGAAGCTCAAGATAAGCAATTCAACGGGTTGAGGGTAAAAGAAAAGCCTGCAACAGTTGTTACAGGCTTTATAAAATTGTTATTACTGATCTGTTTTATACCAGCATCCTCAATGGCTCTTCCAGCAGGCTCTTCAGGGTTTGCAGGAAGGCTGCTCCTGTTGCTCCGTCTACCACGCGGTGGTCGCAGCTAAGAGTTACTTTCATCACATTACCGGGAACGATGGCCCCATTTTTTACAACAGGCACCTGGCTGATACCGCCAATGGCCAGTATGCAGGAATCTGGCGGGTTGATGATGGCAGTGAATTCATCCACTCCAAACATACCCAGGTTGGAAATGGTGAAGGTATTGCCTTCCCAATCTGCCGGCTGCAGTTTTTTATCTTTTGCTTTCTGTGCAAATTCTTTTACCTCAGTTGCTATCTGCGACAAGGATTTGGTATCTGCAAAACGCACTACAGGTACCAGCAACCCGTCTTCCACTGCCACTGCCACACCAATGTTTACATGGTGGTTCACGCGGATCTTATCACCCAGCCAGCTGCTGTTTACTGCAGGGTGTTGCTTCAGTGCAACTGCACAGGCTTTCAATACCAGGTCGTTGAAAGATATTTTTACTTTGCTTACTTCATTCAGCTTGGCGCGGCTTGCAACGGCTGCATCCATATCAATTGCAACAGTAACGTAGAAATGGGGGGCAGTGAATTTGCTTTCCGCCAGGCGTTTGGCGATCACCTTACGCATTTGTGAAACCGGCACTTCATCAAAGCTCACTACTCCAGCCGGAGCCTGACTTGTGGCAGTAGCAGCTTTAGCTGCAGGCGCCTGCGCCGCGGTAGGCTTATAATTATCTACGTCTGATTTTACAATTCTTCCGCCATCACCGCTGCCATTTACTTTGCTGATATCAATGCCTTTCTCAGCGGCCAGTTTTTTAGCAAGAGGAGATGCTTTCACGCGGCCATTTGTGGTGGAAGCTTCTGGTTGTGCAACTGTTTCAGCAGCGTTGGCCGCAGGCGCCTGCGTGGTGGCAGGAGTCTGAGATGAGGCAGGAGCTGCTCCGCCACCGCCTTTTGCAGCGGCAACAATAGCATTTACATCCACTTTTCCTTCTTCGCCGATAATGCAAAGCAGGTCGTTTACAGCGATCTTTTCACCCTTTTTAGCACCCTGGTACAGGAGTTTACCATTTTTATAGCTCTCCAGTTCCATTGTGGCTTTATCAGTTTCGATCTCTGCCAGCACCTCACCTTTTTTTACCGTGTCGCCAACATTTTTATTCCATCCGGCGATCACGCCTTCTGTCATGGTATCGCTCAGGCGGGGCATCAGCACCACTTCTTCCATTTTGGAAATATCTATAGCACTGCCAGATTGGCTTTTAGTTTCTTCTTTGGCCGCAGGCGCTTGCGTTTCGGCTTCTTTGGCCGGGGCAGGCGTTTCCTGCCTGGCGGCGCCAGAGCTGCCACCTTTCAGCAGCCCGGAAATATCTTCACCGGGATTGCCGATGATAGCCAACAGGTCATTTACCTGCAATTTGCCGCCTTTATCGGTGCCGATATGCAGCAGGGTGCCGTCTTTATAGCTCTCCAGCTCCATGGTAGCCTTGTCGGTTTCCACTTCAGCCAGTAAATCTCCTTTTTTTACAGTGTCACCCACTTTTTTATGCCAGGCGGCAATCACACCTTCTGTCATCGTGTCGCTCAGGCGGGGCATCAATATCTCTTCAGCCATGTAGGATTAAATTTTGGCCGAAATTAAGATAAAATGCTGAATAGAAACGAGCTCAAATATTTGGATGCCGGCTTTTCATTTATGCCAGAAAACTCTATTTTACAGGCTATCAACCACCAATCGTTTATGTCGTCCCACAACTTTCCGTACCCGGCTACGCCGTCCAATGTATCGTCTTCTATTACCGAGCCGTCCCCTGCTTTCAAAGCGCAGGTAGGCCGTGTAATGGGCTCTATTGTTTTATTCCTGGTCGTTTATCTGCTGATGCTGTTGCTTTCACTGGCCCTTGTTGCAGGCTGTGTGTACGCCGGTTTTGCGATCATAACAGGTCTAAAGGGCTTATGGGGGATCCTTGCAGGGTTAGGGCTGATCGGTGTTGGCATAATGGTATTCGTTTTCCTTGTCAAGTTCTTATTCTCCGTTTCCCGGTTCAACGAAGAGGGCAGCATCGAGATCACGGAAGAAGAACAGCCCCGGTTATTTGCTTTTGTGAAACAGGTGGCCAAAGACACACAAGCGCCTTTACCTAAAAAGATATTGCTCAGCCCTGATGTGAATGCTGCCGTGTTTTACAACTCCAGCTTCTGGAGCATGTTCTTTCCAGTCAGAAAAAACCTTCTGATAGGGTTGGGCATGGTCAATACGGTTAACCTAAGCGAATTCAAGGCTGTGATCGCCCACGAGTTCGGTCATTTCTCACAGCGGAGCATGAAACTGGGCAGTGCAGTATATAATCTTAATAAGATCATATATAATATGCTGTATGAAAACAGCAGCTACTCCAACGCACTTGGTGGTTGGGCCAGCATTCATGATGTATTCGCCATTTTCGCCAATATCACCGTGGAAATAGCAAAGGGCATTCAATGGGTGTTGCGGCAGATGTATGGCGTTATCAATAAAAGCTACATGAGCTTATCGAGGGAAATGGAATTTCATGCAGATGCCGTGGCCGCCAGCGTAAGCGGTAGCCAAAGTCTTATCACTGCCCTGCGAAGAGTGGAACTGGGGCAGATGAGCTATGATACGGCTATTGAGAAATGCAATGATCTGTTGCGCGAGAAAAAATATTCCAGCAATATATTTCATAACCAGCAGGCAGTGTTGAAACAATTAATGACCGAGTTCAAACTGAAGGAACAACATGGCCTTCCTGTAGTAAGTGATGACTATCCGTTGCAAAACAATACATCCCGGTTGAATGTAAAAAATCAATGGGCATCGCATCCTTCGCTGGAAGATCGCGAAAAGCATTTGCGTAGCCTGGGAGTGGAAGCGGTAACAATAGATGAATCAGCCTGGATTTTGTTTCAGGATAAAGAAGGGCTGCAGGCTCAGCTTACGCAAAAAGTTTATGGAGACACCAATGCTTCCAGCGAAATGCAGGCGATAAATGATACGGAGTTTGAATCATGGCTGCAGGTTGGTGTGGAGAATTACAGCCTGCCGGAAGCGTACAATGGTTATTATCATGGCCGTCTTTTTCACCTGCCTTCAGCAGAAGAAGAAAAGGATATCTTATCTGCTATCAGCAGCGATAAGAAGTTTGAAGATATATTTTCAGTAGCCAATGCAGGGTTGATCAAACAAATACAAACTGCTTCCGGTGAGCTGCAGTTGTTAAAAGCGATCGCCAATAATGAATTTCCTGCCAAGACCTTCGATTTTGATGGTATTAAATATGATAAGGCGAGTGCAGGTGAGATAGCTGCCAGGGTGGAGCAGGAAATAAAGCAATGGACAGCAGACCTGCAACAGTGTGATTTTGATTCAGTACGTTACTTTATAACACATACATCCGGCAGGGAAGAATTACAGGTTCTATATAAAGAATATTTCCTGCTTCGCCGGGAAGCCGATCAATACCTCGAAGGTGTCAACAGTATGCTGACCATGCTTGTTCCTGTTTTTGAAGGACAAACCCTGCAGATCGAAAACATACAACAAATGATCTCTGCATTGAAGCAAAAACACGAGCCATGGTTAAAAAAAGAATTGCAGCAGTGGCATGATCGTGGCGTGTTTAGCCAGGATAAAACAGGTGAAGAAAAGGTACGGAAATACCTCCAGGCCAATTATGCTTATTTCAGCGGGAACAGTTTTTTTGAAACGGAATTAGCAGAGTTGGATGCTGTATGCAGGAATAGCTGGGTAGCCATTCACAATTGGATGTTTGGAAAATTCAAGAACCTGCTGGAGGTCCAGTTGAAAACAACTTCGTCAGTAATCAAGGTCCAGCCTCAGCCGGTCTCTTAATTCTTTTACCAGCGGATATTGCTCTGCCATTTTAAGGAACTGGTCCTTGGATGAAAGAGGCGCATCTGTTACTGGTTGTTGCTCTGTGTTTTCGACCACTAATACATAAAACTGCAGTAAGCGGTTCTTCAGCCGTTGTTGCAGAAAGGCAAAGAGTTGGTTGCGTTCCTGCTCTATAAATTTCTGTTCGATATTATTGGCTGTGATCACTTCAAACGTATTGCCGTCTTTGATCAGCAGTTTAGCCAGTGCAAAGGGTTGGGTTGCGGGATTCTTTTCTTCTTTCAGCTTTTGGATATATGCTTCCCAGGATTGTTGCAATGGCTCTTCCTTCAATGGCTGATTAGTAGCGCCGGAAGGCATGCTATTGCCCTGGTATTGCTGCCTGATCTTGTTAAGTGCAGAGATCTTGCCGGTGCCGGTAGTTGTGGTGGTGGCCGGTTTCACCGGTGCTGTTGCTGCAGGCTGCTGATAAGATGCTTCTTTTGATATGCTTCTGACAGGAGCGTTATCCGTTGTCTGGATCAGCAGTTTGGCTGATCCTGTTGATGCAGTATTGTTTTCACGCAATTCCAGCGGCGCTATCTGGCGGAAAGCAACGGGTTTTGCAGAATCAATCAGTTTTTTTTTACTCAGGCCGTTTCCTTCGGCGCTCAGGTTAATGGCTTGTTGCAGGTAGCATAGCTTTATGAGCACCAGTTCAACATGAAGGCGTTTATTGCGGGCCGATTTATAGTTGATCTCTGCTTCATTCAGAATGTTGAGAGCGCTGATCAGAATGGCAGACGATACCTTCTTGGCTGTTTCAACATATTTGTCTTTGAAGCTTTCCACCACTTCGAGCAGAACAGCGGCTTTTTCATCTTTGCAAACAAGCAGGTTGCGGATGAACTCTGCAAAACCATTCAGCACAAGGTCGCCTTCAAAACCTTTCCGGTTGATACCATCGTATAATAAAAGCGCACCGGCAAGGTCTTGCTGCAGCATAGCATCCAGCAATTTGAAATAATAATCGGCATCCAGTATGTTGAGATGCTCCAGCGTATTGGTATAATTCAGTTCACCGCCGGTAAAGCTCACGATCTTATCCATGATGCTTAGGGCATCGCGCATACAGCCTTCACTTTTTTGTGCAATCACCTGGAGCGCGGCTTTTTCTGCACTCACTTCTTCTTTATCGCAGATCTCCTGCAGATGCTCAACTGTATCATTAGTTGTGATGCGTTTGAAATCGAATATCTGGCAACGGCTTAATATCGTGGGAAGGATCTTATGTTTTTCTGTGGTGGCCAGGATAAAGATGGCATAAGAAGGTGGTTCCTCCAGTGTTTTCAGAAATGCGTTGAATGCAGATGAGCTGAGCATGTGCACCTCATCGATGATATACACTTTGTATTTGCCGGCCTGGGGAGCAAACCTTACCTGCTCCACCAGGGTGCGGATATCATCCACTGAGTTGTTACTTGCAGCATCCAGCTCATGTATGTTCAGCGAAGTGCCTTCATTAAAGGAAACACAGGAATTGCAGGTATTGCAGGCTTCCCCGTCTTTGGTCTTGTTTTCACAATTGATCGTTTTGGCCAGGATCCGTGCACAGGTGGTTTTGCCTACACCGCGGGGACCGCAAAACAGGAAGGCATGCGCCAACTGGTTGTTTTTGATCGCATTTTTGAGAGTGGTAGTTATATGCGACTGGCCCACAACAGTATCAAACGTTTGTGGTCTGTATTTTCTGGCTGAAACAATGAATTTATCCATAATGCGGAACGGCTAAATTAGGAAAAATGATTGAGTTGGAGGTTGACCAACGACCACTACACCAGCGGATGCGGCTTAAACTCCTTCGTCCTGTCAAACTGGTAACGGTACGTGGTCAGAATGCGGCTGCGGTAAGTTCCCAGTGCTTCTGCCACATTGATCATTTTAGGATTGAATTCGCCTATCCATTGCATTTCATATTTTTTATAGAAGGGATCTCCTATAGTATATTTACCGTTCTCAAAGCGGCCTCGCTGTATCACGCTGGCACCTTCCACGATCATAAAACTATCCACACCTTTACCCTGCCATTCGGGAACCACACCAAAAATGAGCCCCACGAACTTGTCGATCTTCTTTGTCTTTTTCAGCCACAGGAATTTCAGCTTGTGCAGCAGGTCAAACTTTCCATGCAGGTGTTTGAACCACTGATTCAGATCGGGTAGATTGATCCATACAGCAATAGGATCTTCTTTATGATAAACAAACCAGCACAGGGTTTCGTCCATTACAGGCTTCATGGAGCGGAACATGGCACGGACTACTTTTTCTTCGAGTTGCTTCATACCACCATGACCAGCCCAGGCTTTATTGTAAACCGTCGTAAAGTCTTTGGCAAATTTGTCCAGTTCGGCTTTACGGATATGCCTGGCCTTCAGATCAGGATTGGCAGCGCATTCCGCATGGCGCAGGTAAAATTTTTCCTGGAGGTAATTGGCTACGTCCAATGCAAAACATACCTGGTTAAAATAATTTTTAAATCCGTAATGCTCAAACAGTTCTTTATAATAAGGTGGATTATAATTAAGGCAATACACCGGTGGTTCATATCCTTGCACCAGTAACCCCCACCAGCGGTCGCGTTCTCCAAAATTGATAGGCCCGTCCATTGATTCCATGCCATATTGCAGCAGCCAGTGTTTGGCTACATCAAACAACATATCTGCAGCAGGTTGATCATTGATACAGTCAAAAAAGCCGATACCGCCTACAGGCCCATCATCTCCTTTGTTCTTATATTTTTTATTGACGAATGCTGCGATCCGCCCGATGAGTTGGCCGTCCTTATCCCGCAACACCCAACGTATTACTTCGCCATGCCGGAAAGCTTTGTTCTTGTTCTTATCAAATACATCGTTAATATCTTTATCCAGCGGCTGAATATAATCCGGGTTCCCTTTATTAATGAGCACATTCACTTTCAGAAAATCCCGGGCTGTTGATTCATCGGTGACCTCTACCAGTTGCATAAGAAAATTTGAGAAGCAAATGTAGCTAATTCAGGCATCGGCCCATCTTCTCTTCCAGCAACTGCTTTTCGGGGAGGGAAGAAGTAAGATTTATAGCTTTCCTGAAGTTTTCTTTTGCTTTTTCCAGGTCTTTCATATCGAAGTATATTTCACCCAGGCTGGCAAAATACAGGTAATGATTTTCGAGACCGGTTATCTTTTGCAGTTCCTGCAAGGCATGTTGCCGGCCGATGGCATAAGCGGAGGCAATGGCTTTGTTCAGCGCAATAATGGGATTGGGTTGCAACTGATACAGCATTTCGTAAAGATGATGGATAGAGCGCCAGTCTGTTTGCTCAAATGAAGGAGCTGCCGCATGTATGGAAGCAATGCCGGCTTCGAGATGGTAAGTAGAGATCTCAAACGGCTCGGCAGCAAATTCCAGTTGATCAAATCCCTGGCGGATCAGGGAGCGGTCCCATTTATTCCTGTCCTGGTATTTGAGGATGATGATATGCCCGTTGTCATCCAGCCTTGCTTTTAAACGGGACGACTGGAAACAAAACAATGAAAGCAATGCATAGGATCGTGGCAGGCGGGTGAGCGGATGTTGCGTGAGCAAATGGCAAAGACGCATCGCTTCATCGCAAAGATCTTCGCGGATAAGAAGGTCGGGTTGAGAAGAATTATATCCTTCATTGAATAAGAGATAGAGTGATTTCAGTACTACATCCAGCCTTGCAGCAAGTTCTTCTCCCTGCGGCGCCTGCAATTCTATTTTTTCTGTTCTGATCTTTTCTTTGGCCCGGTAGATGCGTTTGGCAATAGTTTCTTCAGCGCATAAAAATGCCGGTGCTATTTCAGCAACGCTTAGTCCACATAATGTTTTTAATGTAAAAGCTATCTGTGATTCTTCGGGGATGGAAGGATGGCAGGCGGCGAAGATCATGCGGAGCTGGCTGTCGCGGATCTCTTCTTCCATGAATAATTGATGCAGGGTAGGGGCAAGGGTCCATTCGGATTCGACCAGCCTTGCATAGTCGGGGCTTATTTCACGGAATTTCTTTTTCCGCCGGAGAAGATCGATCGCTTTGTTCCTGGCTACCCTGTGCAACCAGGCCTGCGGATTGTCGGGAAGCGCCCCGTAAGTCCAACTGCTCATAGCCTGCAGCAAGGTATCCTGTACGATATCTTCGGCTGCATCAAGGTTCTGCAAACCGAGCAGTCTCGACAAAACGGAGATCATCTTTCCCGACTCATGCCGGAAAAGATGATCAACCAATTGCTTCACTGGTGCTTTATCAGCCATCAGCAGAAATTTACATTTCCACTTTCATTACCTGGCGTACCTGTATGCTGCCGCCATGGTCATAATCGGGATAATCATTTGTGTAGGATAAAGCCTCATCGTAATCTTTAGCGTTCACAATAAAATATCCGCCCACTACTTCTTTTCCTTCTGTGTAAGGGCCATCGGTAACGCTTTTCCCTTTAGGGCCTTTTACCAGTTTGCCGCCAGGCAGTAAGGGTTCACCGGAAACATACTGGCCGCCTTTGGTCAATTTTTCTACCCAGGCCATCCATTTGCCCATATTGGCTTGCATTTCTTCGGGGCTGGCATTTGTTGGTATGCCACCATGAAAAATGAACATGAACTTTTCCATACAAATAGTTTTAGATGAAGAATAGGTTTCTTATCTGACGAATGGGTGTTTCGGTTCCGGACAAATGTTTCAAGTTATTTTTGAGATAGCTTATTTGGCAAAAAGCCTTCCTGCCATTTCCTTGTCATGTCCATACACATCATCCCTGAAATTCAGTTGGCCCTGCCGGTCAACCCAGGCTGTGAAATAGCCGATGAATACAGGAATGGTTTTTTTGAGGGTAACATATTTTTCTTTCCCTGCATTCATGGCTTTGGTGATGTTGAGTGAATCCCAGGCCGGGTCATTGCGCAAAAGATATTGGGCTAGCTTTTTGGGCTCGGCCAGCCGGATACAACCATGACTGAAAGCCCTGCTGTTTTCATTGAAAAGGCTTTTCGATGGAGTGTCATGCAGGTAAATATTATAACTGTTAGGAAAAAGGAATTTGACCAATCCCAGTGAATTGCGTGGGCCTGGCTTCTGACGCACATTGCCGCCATTCCATTCCATATTGTGGCTGGCGAGATAGTTCTTATTGCGTTTCATTCCGGGAAGCACTTCCGCTTTCAGAATGCCGGGAGGCACATACCAATAAGGGCTGAACACGACATATTTCATATCCCCGTTAAAAATAACAGTGTTGTGTGCTGCAGAACCGACCACAACATCCATATTCCAGGCATACTTTCCGTTTTCATATACATGCAGGCGATATTCAGGGATATTGACCAGTAAATAATCACCGGCCGGCTCGGCTGGTACCCAACGGATCCTTTCCATATTGATCAGGATCTGCCTGATGCGTTCGCTTACGGGTTTATTCATTTGAGTGAGCAGGGCCGGGCCGGCAATGCCATCTTCTTTTAAGCCGAAACGGTGCTGATAATTTTTAAGGGCTGTAGTAAGATTGGCATTGAACAACTGGCTGCTGTCTGCTTCTTTCAGATCGCCATAAAGGAATAATCTTTTTTTAAGCAGGGCGATGGTTTCAGATGAATCGCCTTCACGAAGGGATTTTTTTGTGGTGGGAACAGGTATGGGTGTCCATCCATTCCCTTTCTCAATAGCATAATATTTCAGCAGGTAATCTTTTAATAGATTGTATTGGCGGTTCACCGGTTCATAGGCAGATAGGTTCTGTCCTTTATTTTTCAGCAATGAATCCAGGAATAATACTGCATCTATTTTTTTGCGGGGAATGAACCAGCCCAGGTCTTTAGTATTGATATCCCTTCTGCCGGCATAGGCGAGGGAAGCATAGCGGAAGAACTGGCGGGTGAGCAAAAGTTCTGTTTTCAGTTTCAGCGAATCGGGAGCATGGCTGTAAGTAGTGGAATCGCTGAGTGAATCTATTAATGGCTGCAGGGACGGTGTGTATATGGAACTGTCGCCGGAGTAGTGGAAGTAATCGCTTTGCAGGTTAAGAAAAGTATTGGCATAATCTGCCATTCCCTGTGGGAAGAACCAGGCATATTGATAGTTGCGTTGGTTATAGAAATTGCGGAGTGATATGGCGAGGCTATCGTGAAGGTCTTCCCGGTCAATAAAATTTTCCAGTTGAGTGCTGTCGAAAAACAGTTCGCTGTAGGAGTTGGTAACGGAGATGGAGGTATCTCTTTTTACAGGTTCCGGTAATTGGGCAGAGGGGGAATTACAGGAAAAGACGAGAAAAACAGAAAATGCAAAGAATAAGGATAGGTATAAAGTTTTCATGGAGGAAAGATAGTTTTTTTCATGATGTGAAGAACTGTCTCAGGGTTTGTATGGGGATCGCAATGGGCGCAAAGAGGCCGCCAGGGTCGCAACGCGGGTCTTGTAAAATTCTTTGTGTTCCTGGCGAACCCCTTTGCGCCCTTTGTGATACTTTTCACCCTCAAAAAAACTCCGGATTTTCGAATTGGCAGATACGCTTGCCACCCTTACCTTTGCGGCCAAAATAAACACTCTCCATTATATATGGCAAACGTAGGTAAAGTAAAGCAGGTCATCGGCGCGGTAATTGACGTGCAGTTTGATGGCAAACTCCCTGAGATCTATAACGCATTGGAAATCAAAAAGGAAAATGGGGATATCCTTGTCCTTGAAGTGCAGCAGCACCTGGGTGAAGACAGTGTTCGTACCATTGCGATGGACGGAACCGAAGGTCTTGTCCGTGGAACCAAAGTAGTGGATACAGGAAAGGCTATTGCAATGCCTACCGGCGAAGCCATTAAAGGCCGCCTGTTCAATGTAACCGGAGACCCTATTGATGGATTGCCCGTCGTTTCCAAAGAAGGCGGCCGCCCAATCCACGCTAAACCCCCGGCTTTTGAAAACCTGAGCACGGCTTCTGAAGTGCTTTACACAGGTATCAAAGTAATCGACCTGATCGAGCCTTATGCAAAAGGTGGTAAGATCGGTCTGTTTGGTGGTGCGGGTGTAGGTAAAACCGTATTGATCCAGGAACTGATCAACAATATCGCCAAAGCATATTCCGGTTTGTCCGTGTTTGCAGGTGTAGGTGAAAGGACCCGTGAAGGAAATGACCTGATGCGCGAAATGATCGAAGCCGGCATTATGAAATACGGCGACGCTTTCAAACACAGCATGGAAGAAGGTGGCTGGGACCTGAGCAAAGTGGATATGAAAGAACTGGCTGATTCCAAAGCAACTTTCGTGTTCGGTCAGATGAACGAACCTCCCGGAGCCCGTGCACGTGTGGCCCTTTCCGGCCTTACTATCGCTGAATACTACCGCGATGGTGACGGACAAGGCAAAGGACGTGATATCCTTTTCTTCGTTGAGAATATCTTCCGTTTCACCCAGGCTGGTTCCGAAGTATCGGCCCTGCTGGGACGGATGCCTTCTGCGGTAGGTTACCAACCTACACTGGCTACAGAAATGGGCCTGATGCAGGAGAGGATCACTTCTACTAAAAATGGTTCTATCACTTCCGTACAGGCGGTTTACGTACCTGCGGATGACTTGACTGACCCTGCTCCGGCAACAACCTTTGCTCACCTGGATGCAACAACCGTATTAAGCCGTAAGATCGCTGACTTGGGTATCTATCCTGCGGTGGATCCGCTGGATTCCACTTCAAGGATCCTGAGCCCACAAGTAGTAGGTGATGCACATTATAACTGCGCTAACCGTGTGAAGCTGATGTTGCAGCGCTATAAAGAATTGCAGGACATCATCGCTATCCTCGGTCTTGACGAGTTGAGCGATGAAGATAAAATGACCGTTGCCCGTGCACGTAAAGTGCAGCGCTTCCTGTCGCAGCCTTTCCACGTGGCAGAAGCCTTTACCGGTCTGAAAGGTGTATTGGTGCCGATCGAAGAAACAATCCGCGGCTTCAACATGATCATGGACGGTGAAGTGGATGAATATCCTGAAGCAGCCTTCAACCTTGTGGGTACAATTGATGATGCAATTGAGAAAGGAAAGAAACTGCTGGCTCAGGCTCAGGGATAATTTTTTAACGGCTAAACACGCACAATGAATTTAGAGATATTAACTCCTGAAAAGAGACTTTACAGTGGCGAGGTATTCGGAGTGCAGATGCCTGGCATCAGTGGTTCTTTTGAAGTGCTCGATAAGCACGCTCCGCTGGTCAGCGCTTTGAAAGCCGGCCGTGTAAAGGTCTTAAAGGATAAACAAAATCATTTTGCTTTCTTCGATATACAGGGCGGATTTGTTGAACTCCTCCATGACAAGGTTACTGTATTGGTAGAAGGAGCAACACCGGTGGACGCTGCCTGACCACAGCAGCCCCTCTCTTATAACGATTAGTTTAGTGAGAAAGAATTGAGGGGATAAAATAGACTGGGGAAAAACCAGCCTATCCGGATTGTGAAAACTGTTATCCAGCCCTCCTGGTTTTAGCCGGGAGGGTTCTTTTTTGTAGAAGAGTATGGAGTTTGTGTTCGTTGGCCGATTTTAAATTGCAAAGCATAAAATAAAAGAGACTTCCTGAGTTTGGAAGTCTCTTTTATTTGTAATGTAATACACAATCGAAGTCGGCCAACGGCCATTCGATCATCGGCCAACGTTTCCTCAGGCTTTCCTTCGCTTCATTTCCTGCTCTGCATAGCCAAATACTTTTTTCATTATATCCGTTTTGCGGAATTCATATTTGCTGCGGATATTCTCTTCTTCATTAGCAACCGAACTGAACATGGCATCAATAGCACGCGCTGCAATAAAATCAGTGAGATTGGTTTCAAGTTTGTTCGTTACCAGCGGGATCTTATTATACACATTGGTCAGGTTGCTCCAGGCTTTATTGGCACCGTTGAGGTTGGCAGTGCTGTCAACTATCGGCCTGAAGGCTGTCATCAGTTGCGGCGACATTGAGTTCTTGAAATAATCTGTTGCTGCATGCATATTGTCTGTAAGCAATATACTGGCTGCATCGCTCAGGCTCATTTGTTTTACTGAATTGAGGAAAATGGGTTTGGCGGCCACTACTGCTGAAGACATCGCATTGGTGAATTTGCCGGTTACTTCATTTACCAGGCTGGTCATGCCCAGATCTTTCAATGTTTTTTCGATCTTGGCAGCATCGCCGGGAAATGCAAAGCGTAACAGGGGATTTCCGCTATTGGGATTGGCAAAGGCATCAAAGCCGCTGAACAATCCCTGTGTCAACGCATCTTTAAGACCGGTAGCCATTTCTGCCTGGGAAGGGATCAGGGCAGAACCGATTTGTTTTAATGTGTCGCAGGAAGAAAGAAAAACAGTGGTGCAAAGGCAAAGGCTGAATAAAAGCCGTTTCATAGTGTTAGTGTTTTAGCTGGAAAGAAAAAACAAATTTCGCATAATTGCAAAGTATCCCCCCAGGAATCTTTGTGTTCTTCGTGTCTTTGTGGGAATAATTTCCTACAAAGACACGAAGAACACAAAGAAAATATTTGGATGGGCATATAAACTAAATAGTGGGAATCAATTCAGTTGCGGGTCGATCGGAAAATGAATCATCATTTCATAATCCCCGCCGAGGTGCTTGAGCGCATCTTTCCAGATATCTTCGATCTTGTCAGGGAAAACGAGTTTGCGGGTGGCATTGACAGTGAGCCATGATTTTTCTTTAAGCTCTTCCTGCAATTGACTTTCTCCCCAGCCGGAATAACCGATAAAGAAACGGATCTTCGAAGTTTCGGCATTACCTGACCTCACCAGTTCCATCGCTTTTTCAAAATCACCGCCCCAATACAGGCCTTTCATCACTTCCACACCGCCGGGGATTTCTTCAGGGCATTGATGCAAAAAATGAATGGTGTTCATCTGCACCGGGCCGCCATAGTAAACCGGCAAAGAGTACCCTTCCATATCAGGGATCAGTTCATCCAGCGTACTGTCGTAAGGCCGGTTGATCACAAACCCAAAGCTGCCTTCTTCATTATGCTCACAGAGGAAGACTACCGTACGGAGAAAATTAGGGTCCTTTAAAAAAGGGTCTGCTATCAGTAATATGCCTGGGCCGGGTTCAATCATTCTTCAATTTAGGGATATAAAATCTTTTTTTAAAATCCTGGTTAGCGGGCAGATATTTTGCCATAAAACCGCCAGTCCTACCCAGCAAAGTAAAAGCCAAGTTAAAATCTGCTGTCGGAGCACAACAGGCTTAGCCAGGCACCGCATGTATAGTATTTTTGCAGGATTGTATAAGTAAAACCTTTTATCTTTCCGCTAAATAAGCAGTTGTCTTGAAAAAAATATTTACCATTATCATTATACTTATCAGCATCTCGCTGATCGGGATCATCGTTATACAATTATCCTGGCTTAAGAATATGATACTGCTGAAAGAGGAGCAGGTAAAGGAAAAGATAGAAAAAGCTGTCAGCATTGTAGGAGAAGAGCTGAATCAGTATAAAGGCAGCTACTGGAACAACCGGATATCTTCCCAGTCAAATAATCTTTTTCCCGAAGAGTTTACTATGGAAATGCTCCGGCCGATAACGATCGGCAAGCGGTTCACTGCTGTGGAGCTGGAAAGTAAAATAACTGCAGCATTTCATGCTGTGCAGTTGGACGGGATGAAGTTTGAATTCCTGCTTTCTGTAGGAAGCATGCGCAATAACTCTGTCATAGGAACAGTTGAACGCATCTCCAAAAGATTTTCTGTGGAATATGAAGACACGGTCAACAACTGGTCGAGGGGAGTATTGCTGCTGGCGCCAAGCGGATCTGCTGCAGAAAACCTGGCCGTGGATGAAACACTGACCGTACTGGCCATCAACTGGAAAAATTTTGCATTGAAAGAACTGCGCATGCCAATTGCCATGGCAATCCTTTTCACTATCATCATCATTGCAGCATTCTACCTCACTGTGCATACCATGCTCCGCCAGAAAAAACTGGGTGAGATCAAAAATGATTTCATCAATAACATGACGCATGAATTTAAAACGCCGATCGCTACCATATCACTGGCCGTGGATGCAATGAAGAATGAAAAAGTGCTGCAGAACAGGGAGAAGATCGGTTATTTCAGTTCTATCATCAAAGAAGAGAACCAACGGATGAACCGGCAGGTGGAAACTATTCTTAAAGCATCGCAACTGGAAAAGCAGGAAGTGAACCTGAACCTGCAACCGCTGCATGTGCATGATGTGATCAAGGATGTGGTAGACAATTTCGCATTGCAATTGCAGGAAAAACAAGGCAAGGCCGAAATTTTGCTGAATGCAGAGAACGATCAGATCAATGCTGATGAAGTGCATTTTTCCAACCTGATCAATAACCTGGTGGATAATGCGGTGAAATATTCAAAGGAAAATACACCGGTACAGTTGAAGATCAGCACACAATCAAATGATAAATTCCTGTTTGTGCGGGTAGAAGATAATGGTATTGGTATGAGCAAGGAAACAGTGAAAAGAGTGTTTGAACGGTTCTATCGTGCACATACAGGCAATCTACACAATGTAAAAGGGTTTGGACTGGGATTAAGCTATGTGAAAACAATGGTGCAGGCGCATGGAGGAGAGATAAAAGTGGATAGCACCCTGGGTAAGGGGAGTATATTCACGTTGCAATTCCCGTTGAAAAAGCATTGATACTCTAAGGAAGAATCAGGCATCCATCCCCATAACTCAAAAACCGGAAATCATTTTTCAGTGCATACTGATACATTGACTTCCAATCATCTCCCATCAATGCAGCGATCAACAATAGTAAAGTAGATTGCGGCTGATGAAAATTCGTTATTAATCCTTTTGCAATCCTGAACTTATAGCCTGGTGCGATAATGATCTGTGTTTTTGTGATCAATCGTTCCATCTTATTTTTTTCCATCCATTTTAATAAATTACCCAACGCTTCTTTTGCGGGCATATCCTGTATGGGATGATCATATACTTCCCATTGAGCAAGGCCATTTATTTCTTCTTCATCAGCCAGTTTCACTCCCAACCAGTATAAACTTTCAATAGTGCGCATGGATGTAGTGCCAACAGGAATAACAGGTTTATCAATGCTTTCAATCAATTGACGGATCAATGTTGCAGGTACATCTATAAACTCTGCATGCATTTCATGATCTTCCAGTATATCGGCTTTCACAGGCTTGAATGTGCCTGCACCTACATGCAGCGTAACATAAGTTGTGCTGATTTTTTTTTCCCGGAGTCGCTGAAAAATGTTCTCTGTGAAATGAAGTCCTGCAGTAGGCGCAGCTACAGAGCCATCCATCTTTGCATAGATCGTTTGATAGGTTTCACTATCTGTTGCTGTCGCTTTTCGTTTGATATAAGGTGGCAGGGGAATTGCTCCTGCATGATGCAACAGTTCTGCAAAACTCATTGCAGCCGGCTGCCAGGAAAGTTCAATGATGAAGCTTCCCGCTTTCTTTTCAATATACCGTGCTTCCAGGTCAATTTCTTCTCCGTTGCTGCTTATTCTTTTTTGCAGCACCTGTCCTGGTTTCCATTTGGAAGCGCCACCTACCAGGCATTGCCACCACACTTTACCGTTTTGTTGCAAAGCAGTACTGATATCGCTGTACTGTTCATGCGGTTCGAGGCAAAATATCTCAATGATGCCACCGGAAGGTTTTTGAAACAGTAAGCGTGCTTCCACCACTTTGGTATTGTTGAAAACAAGCAATGACTTTTCCGGCAAATGAGAACTGATATCCGAATACCTGCTTTCGCTGATAATTCCTTTTTTATAGATAAGGAGTTTGGAAAGGTCCCTGGGATGAAGCGGATATTCTGCGATCCGGTCAGCAGGAAGCTCATAGCTGAATCCGGCAATGGATAGATTTTTTGGATGCATTGTTCAGGGGTGCAACTAACTGTTGCTTTAGTGAGCTGCAAAGGTAGTAAGCTTATGCAGACCGGTGTATAAACAGTCCTTTTAAAGGCGATAAACCTGCTCTAGTTTTGCAATTCACCGGTTATCCACCGTAATCCACAGGTAATCCACGGCATTTCGATCAATTTTTTACCAAAAACCGCTGAAAGCCTCTACTGGTACCGTCTATAAGAAAAATTTTGCTGTGGAAAAAATAAAAGAGTGAAAATTTGGGTCTGAAGTGGGAAAAAGTGTTATTTTGTGTGAATTAGCAGAAAAATTGATTCAATTCCCTGATACTGATGGACTTTCTCGGAGAATTCGAGGCTACTTTGGACGCGAAGGGGCGTTTTCTTCTACCGGTCGGCTTCAAAAAGCAGCTCCCGGAAGAAGAGCAACACCGCTTTGTTATCAACAGGGGGTTTGAAAAATGTTTGAGTCTGTACCCTGTGAAAAATTGGGAGCCTCTGTTCGCCAGGATTAAAGGCCTGAACGATTTTGATCCCCAGGCGAGAGAGTTCCGGCGGTATTTCCTGAATGGTGCCACTTACGTGGAGCCGGACAGTGCAGGCAGGCTGCTGGTACCGCCCAACCTGAAAGCTCATGCCGATCTGCAGAAAGACATTGTGTTGGTAGCGGCAGGCGATAAAATTGAAATCTGGGATAGTAATAAGTACAAACAGTTCTTTGATTCATTCTCACCGGAAGCATTCAGCAAGCTGGCCAAGCAGGTAATGGTCGATAACGCGAACAACCCGAATGGTAATTAGCGTACTATGGAAGAGCAATACCACATACCTGTTTTGCTGGAAGAAACGATTGAAGCCCTGCATATACAGCCGCAAGGCATTTATGTAGACTGCACATTCGGCGGCGGCGGTCATTCGCGGGCAATACTGGAAAAGCTGGGACCTGAAGGCAAGCTCATCGTGTTTGACCAGGATGAAGATGCCAAAAGAAACCTGCCCGATGATACGCGTGTGATCTTTGTGCCGCATAATTTCCGCCACCTTCAACGTTTTCTCCGCCTGCACCAGGTAAGTGCTGTTGATGGCATCATGGCCGATCTTGGCGTAAGCAGTCACCAGTTTGATGAAGCGGCACGTGGATTTTCCACCCGTTTCGATGGCAACCTGGATATGCGTATGGACCAGCGGCAGCCGCTTACAGCTTTTGAAGTAGTGAACACCTATACCGAAGCTCAACTACACAAAATATTTGAGCAGTATGGTGAAGTCACCAATTCAAAAACACTGGCCCGCAAGATCGTGGCTGTCAGAAACCAGGTGTCGCTCAAAACAATCGACGCTTTTAAGAATGCCCTCCGTGAAGTGGTAAAAGGAAATCCTCATAAGTATTTTGCCCAGGTTTTCCAGGCTTTGCGCATTGAAGTGAATGACGAGTTAGGTGCGTTGAAAGAAATGTTGCAACAGCTTCCCAAACTACTGAAACCAGGTGGCCGTGCAGCCATCATCACTTTCCATTCTTTAGAAGACAGGCTGGTCAAAAACTTTTTCCGCCGTGGCAGTTTCGATGAGCCGGAAACAAATCCCTTTATCAATGACGAACCGGTGAATGAACTGAAAGTGATCACCAAAAAACCAGTGGTGCCAACAGACAAAGAACTAAAACGGAATTCACGCTCGAGGAGCTCCAAGCTCAGGGTAGCAGAAAAAGTAATGATGGTTTAAAAGTTTAAAGTTTCAAGATTTAATGTTAGGAGATCAGGCTTTAATCCCTTAAACTTTTAAACATTAAACGCTTAATATCAGACAATAACTGGACGAGTTATTATAAACGGAACGAAATGGAAGAAAAAACAACGCCTTCAACTGAAAAACATCCCGGTTCGCCGGGATGGAAGCGTTGGCTGAATTACCAGTCGGTAGTACGGCAGATCCCCTTTTTTCTTTTCCTGACGTTCCTCGCAGTGATCTATATATATAATGGTCACTATGCAGATAAAACCATCCGGCAAATTGGACGGACATCACGTGAGGTGAAAGAGCTCCAATATGAATACAAAACCGTGAAGAGTGAAGTGATGTTCCGCAGCAAGCAAAGCGAGATGGCGAAAGCAGTGGAGCCGCTGGGGTTGAAAGAACTCTTGCAGCCACCAGTGGTACTAGAAATGAATAAGTAAGAAGAGTAAATAAGCGGGCGGAATTTGGAAACACGGCGCGACATATTGTGGAGGGTATATCTCAGCTTTCTTGGCATCGTAGTGCTAAGCCTGCTGATATTGGGAAAGGCTTTTTATATCCAGCGCATTGAAGGAGATCATTGGAGAAGCATGAGCGACAGTATGCACCAGCGTATTGTGGAACTGGATGCTGACCGCGGAACAATTTACAGTGAAGACGGACAGATGCTGAGCACCTCCCTTCCGCAGTTTGATATCTATCTCGATTTCCAGGCAGATGGACTGCGCGATAAGAACGGAAAAGTGTTCAGGGAAAATGTGGATTCATTTTCTATAGCTCTTTCAAAGTTTTTCGGGGATAAAAGCGTGAACCAGTACAAAGCGGAACTGAAAGAAGGATACCGGAAAAAAAGCCGCTATTATCCATTAAAGAAAAAAATATCGTTCGAAGAATACAAAGCTTTCCGGCAATTCCCGCTGGTAAAGCTCGGAAGGAACAAGAGCGGTGTGATAGTGGAAGAAAACAGCAAACGATTATTGCCATTCGGCTTGCTGGCCAACAGAACGATCGGCCTTTCACGCGAACACATTGCCAGCAATGGCAAAGCGAAAAAGCAGAATGTGGGGCTTGAAAAAAGCTATGATAGTTTATTGACAGGACAAAAAGGACAAAGGCTGGTAAGATACGCTTCAGGAGGCGCTATACCTGTGGAAGGCTTCCAGGTGGAACCGGAAAATGGTAAAGATATTTTCACCACACTGGATGTGAACATACAGGACATATCTGAAAATGCTTTGCTGCGGATGATGGAAACCAGTGAAGCCCTGTATGGCAGTTGCATCGTGATGGAAACAAAGACCGGTAAGATCAAAGCCATGGCGAACCTCGGCCGCCGGCCCGATGGAAGCTACTGGGAAGATGATAACTACGCTTTGCGTGTAACAGAACCGGGATCGACCATCAAACTCGTGACGCTGATGGCCATCCTTGAAAAAGGAACATCCAAACTGGATGATCTCGTAGAAGTGGGAAGTGCAGGGCATATGATCGTTGGTCCGAGGAATGTGAATGATGCTGAGCGTTCTCCCAAGCCTGTGCTGACTGTAAAAGAATGTTTTGCGCATAGCTCCAATGTGGGAATGAGTAAGCTGGCTTTAAAAGCATTCTCGCAAAATCCAAAAGAATTCCGTGAATACCTCCATAAATATCACATGGATGTGACCGTACCGGTCGACTTATCCAATATCCCCAAACCAAGACTGGCACCCCTTGAAAAGAACAGTGGCGGATTGATGAACATGATCACGATGAGCTTTGGCTATGCCCTTCAGGTGAGTCCATTACACACGTTGGCATTATACAACGCAATCGCAAATAATGGTGTAATGGTGAAGCCTTACCTGGTCAGCAGTATCCGCCAGGATGGTATCATAGTTAAGCAATTTGAGCCGACTGTGCTGGATGAAAACATTACTAAGCCGGAAGTAGTAAAAGCAGCAAGGCAAAGCATGGAAGCGGTAATATCGGAAGGAACTGGCAAGAAGGTGTTTCAGGACATGCCTTTTCCTATAGCTGGGAAAACCGGGACCGCACACGTAGCAGATGGGAACATAAAATATTATGATGGCGTGTATCAGGCATCTTTTGTAGGATATTTTCCTGCCAACGACCCGCAATACACCTGCATAGTGGTGATAAGAAGTAAACCTCATGCAGCCATTCATTACGGGGGAACATTGAGTGGACCTGTTTTCAAAGAGATCGCTACGAAGCTCTATTCAATGTATGTGAATAAAAAAGAACCGGCGCAATACATACCTAAAAAAGACAGTGCTGCCTTCTTTTATGCAGGCAACACAGAAGATATAAGAACAGTGTATAAGGCATTAAATGTTGGTTATATGGATTCTGCTGCGCAGGGAAGTTGGAGCAGTGTATACGCAGCCAACTATAAACCGGTGATCAGGAGTGCAACCGTAAAGCAACAGGTGATGCCGAATGTAAGGGGAATGGGATTGAAAGATGCATTGTTCCTGCTGGAAAATATGGGGGTTAAGGTTTCTGTGAAAGGAAAGGGTAAAGTAAGCAGTCAGTCTGTTTCTCCCGGTGAAGCGATTGCAAAAGGAGCATCTGTTGTACTTGAATTGAGCTAACGATAAGAACCAATAACTGATTTTGTTATTACGCGATATACTATATAAGGTAAGTATCCGGTCTGTAAGCGGAAGCACAGACATTGAGGTAAAGGATATTCAGATCGATTCGCGTAAGGTGCAGCCCGGCACTGTGTTCATCGCCATCAAAGGCGCAGCGGCAGACGGGCACCAGTTCATTGAAAAAGCAATTGAAAGCGGTGCAACAGCTATTGTGAGTGAAACGGCGATTTCACCGAGGGAAGGGGTAACCCTGCTGCAGGTTGAGAACAGTGCAGCGGCGGCAGGTTATATAGCGAGTAATTTTTTTGGCCAGCCATCTTCAAAAATGAAAGTGGTAGGCGTAACAGGTACGAATGGGAAAACAACCATCGCTACCTTATTATATAAGCTCTTTTCAGCACTGGGATATAAATGCGGGTTGCTAAGTACGGTTGATAACCATATCGGTGAAAAAGTGGTGCCTGCTACGCATACCACACCCGATGCCATCAGTTTGAATAAGCTGATGAAGCAAATGGCCGATGAGCAATGCACACATGTGTTCATGGAAGTGAGTTCGCATGCTATCAGCCAGCACCGGATAACAGGGTTGGAGTTCGATGGCGGCATTTTTAGCAATATCACGCATGATCACCTGGACTATCACAAAACCTTCGACGAATATATCCGGGTGAAGAAAGCATTTTTTGATGGATTGCCTTCGTCTGCCTTTGCGATCAGCAATGCAGATGATAAACGCGGAGCGGTGATGTTGCAGAATACCAGTGCCAGGAAGTATTTATACAGCCTGAAAACACTGGCGGATTTTAAAGGAAAGATCATTGAAAACAGCCTGGCAGGATTAGTAATGAGTGTGAACGATCAGGAAGTACACTTCCGGTTGATCGGTGAGTTCAATGCCTACAACTTGCTGGCAGTATATGGAGCAGCTATCTGCATGGGCGAGGAGAAACATGAAGTACTGAGGTGCCTGAGTGTTCTCACCGGTGCAGAAGGACGCTTTGATTATATGGTGTCGGCAAAAGACAGGTTGATAGCGATCGTGGATTATGCGCACACGCCCGATGCATTGCTCAATGTGCTGGCCACGATCAAAAAACTGAAGCGAGGATTTGAGCAGGTGATCACGGTAGTGGGTTGTGGCGGCGACCGTGATAAAACAAAGCGGCCGGTGATGGGTGAAGTAGCCTGCGAGCATAGTGATAAAGTGATCTTCACCAGTGATAATCCGAGAAGTGAGGATCCGGCGCAGATCATCAGGGATATGGAAGAAGGACTACCTGCGGCGGCGAAACGGAAATATCTCTCGATCACAGACAGGAAGGAAGCGATCAAAACAGCGATCAGCCTGGCAGGTCCGGAAGACATTATCCTGGTAGCGGGAAAAGGACATGAAAAGTATCAGGATGTAAAAGGAGTAAAGAATCATTTCGACGATAAAGAAGTAGTGCGGGAGATGTTTGAGTTGTTAGGAAAATGATCAGGTATCGATAATAAACAAAGCCAACATGTTATATCATTTATTTGAATGGTTTAAAGAACAGGGAATCAAGTTTCCGGGAAACGAACTCTTCAGGTTCATTTCCTTCCGGGTACTGCTGGCTGTGCTGTTGTCTTTATTTATTACTGCATTTTATGGTAAAAAACTGATCAGGTTCCTGCAAAAAAAGCAATTGGGTGAAACAGTGAGGGATCTTGGATTGGCCGGCGAGCAAACCAAGAAGGGAACGCCAACCATGGGAGGCATTGTGATCATTCTCGCGATCATCATACCTACTCTATTGTTTGCAAGGCTGAATTCTGTGTACATCATATTGATGCTGATCGCTACGATATGGTTAGGCATAATCGGTTTTATTGATGATTACCTGAAACTCCGGGCAAAGAAGATAGCACAGCAGCAAGGGGTAAAATATGTGAAGGGTGATAAGGATGGACTGGCTGGCTGGTTCAAGATATTAGGACAGGTAGGATTGGGTATCACTGTCGGGGCTGTATTGTACTTCAATAATGATGTAAAGATCTGGAGAGAATACCAGGGCATTCCAAAAGCAGGTGATACAACCGTGATCAGCCGGCAGGTGAATGATAAGGTAAAACATTTTGTAGAAACGAAAGAGCCTATCACCACCATTCCTTTTGTGAAAGGGCATGAGTTCAATTATACCAAACTGTTGCCGGAATCTGTAAGAGGTTATGCATGGCTGTTGTACATCCTGATCGTGATCTTCATTATTACAGCAGTATCGAATGGAGCGAATATAACGGATGGGCTGGACGGATTGGCCACGGGAACGTCTGCTTTGATCGGTGTGTGCCTGGGCATATTTGCCTATGCAAGTGGTAATTTCTTTGTCGCGGATTATCTCAACATCATGTATATACCCGGATTAGGTGAGCTATCGATTTTTATTGCAGCTATGATCGGGGCCTGTATCGGGTTCTTGTGGTATAATTCTTACCCGGCACAGGTATTCATGGGAGATACAGGAAGCTTAACACTGGGTGGTATCATCGCTTCCATTGCCATCATCGTGCATAAGGAATTGCTGATCCCTATTTTCTGCGGTGTATTCCTGGTTGAATTGCTGAGCGTAATGATACAGGTGAGTTATTTCAAATATACCAAACGCAAATTCGGTGAAGGCAGACGGGTCTTCTTAATGAGTCCGCTGCATCACCACTACCAGAAGAAAGGATATCATGAAGCTAAGATCGTAACGAGATTCTGGATCATCACTGTGCTTTGTGTGGTATTGAGCATTGTAACATTGAAATTAAGATAGGATAACCTACTGAACGGACTTATTGAAAAACCAGACACTGCGTGAGCTTGTATGCTGAAGATCTATCGCAGAAGAAGTACCCTTTGAGAAGCAACCACCGGCCCAAACCCGAAAAGATTGTGGTGCACTACCAAGACTAATGCTTGTGAAGAACCAATTTTAAAAAACTGCCTCCTTTAAAAATATAAGAGCGGGCGGATGTTTATGGCGAAACGTTTAGTCATATTAGGAGGTGGAGAAAGCGGCGTTGGAGCCGCTCTCCTGGCAAAGCAGAAGGGATATGAAGTATTCGTTTCCGACGGAAGTTCTTTGAAGACTAATTATCGTAGCGAACTGCAACAGGCAGGGATTGATTTTGAAGAAGGAAAGAACAGTGAAGACAAAATACTGTCGGCCGATGAAGTGATGAAAAGCCCGGGCATTCCGGAAAAGAATGATATGGTAAAACGTATCAGGGCAAAAGGAATACCTGTGATCAGCGAAATAGAACTGGCTTACCGCTTTAAAGGAGATAGCAAGATCATTGCCATCACTGGCAGCAACGGAAAAACGACGACCACGGCGCTGACATTTCATATCTGTAAAAAAGCAGGACTGGATGCAGCCCTGGTCGGGAACATCGGCTACTCCTTTGCAAGGCAGGTGGCAGAAGATCCCAAACCATTGTATGTAGCAGAGATCAGCAGCTTTCAGTTGGATGATATCCATGAGTTCAGGCCGGATATAGCCATCCTGACCAATATCACGGAAGACCATCTTGACCGTTACGATTATAAGTTCGAGAACTATATACGCAGCAAGTTTCGCATAGCGATGAACCAGCAGGCAAATGATCATTTCATTTACTGTGCTGACGATGAGATTACGATGAGATATATTAACCAGTTCGATATTCACTCAAACCAACTGCCAATCAGTATGAAAACAGAAGTAAACAAAGGAGCATTTATCAAGGACGGCGATATGTACGTAAGAACAGGCGAAGAATTTACCAGTATGAGTGTATACGATTTTGCCTTGAAAGGAAAACATAATCAATATAATACCATGGCAGCTTGTGTAGCCGGCGCCACCATGGACATCCGAAAGGAAAAGATCCGTGAGGCAGTGCAGGATTTTCAAAGCCTGGAACACCGGATGGAACCGGTGGCAACGATCCGGGGAGTTGAGTTTATCAACGATAGTAAAGCAACCAATGTAAACTCTACCTGGTATGCCCTGGAAAGCATGACCAAGCCGACCATACTGATACTGGGCGGCGTGGATAAAGGAAACGATTATTCCCTGATCGAAGACCTGGTAAAAGAAAAAGTAAAAGCGATCATTTGTCTCGGTGTCGACAACCGCAAGATCCATGAAGCTTTTGGAAATATTGTTAGCCCTATCGTAAACACCGGCAGCGCCCTTGAATCCGTACATGCTGCTTTTCATTTCGCTGCTAAAGGAGATGTTGTATTGCTGAGCCCTGCCTGCGCCAGCTTCGACCTCTTCAAGAATTATGAGGACAGGGGTAACCAGTTTAAGCAGGCCGTGAGAGATCTGTAGACTTAATATTATTAATGGACGTAACAAAGGACATACGATTCAACGAACTTGGAGGAAGCTTCAACACCCGTAACCTGTTGAACAAAACAAAAGGTGACAAGGTGATCTGGGCACTGGTAGTATTGCTGGCCCTGGTCTCCTTGTTGGCTGTATATAGCGCCACCGGCTCTCTTGCTTATAAAAATTATAAAGGCAATACTGAGGTTTATCTTTTTAAACAGGTTGCTTTTATCATGGTGGGCATACTGGTGATCTATTTTGCTCACCTTGTCAACTACACTTTATATTCCCGTATTGCCACGATATTATTTCTATTGGTAATTCCTTTATTGATCTATACCCTTTTCTTCGGAGTCAGGATGAATGAAGGCAGCCGCTGGATAAGGCTGCCGCTCATCAATATGACCATGCAAACATCCGATCTGGCCAAGCTCGCGCTTTTCATGTACATCGCACGGATGCTTAGCCGGAAGCAGGACGTTATTAAATCTTTCAAAAAGGGTTATCTGCCTGTGATCACCCCTGTGTTTATTATCTGTGCCCTTATTGCTCCGGCTAACCTGTCTACTGCCCTGTTGCTGGGAGCAAGTTGTCTGCTGCTGCTCTTTATAGGACGGGCCAGTTCCAAACACATTCTGCTCACCATGGGGTTGGCCCTTATTCCTATCGCTTTTCTCATCATTGCAGCCATGGTAAGGCATAAGCAGGGAGATGATGAAGCTACTGCTGAAAAGAAAGCTGTTTCTTCCGGTTTGTTTGCACGCGTAGACACCTGGATAGGCCGTGTGGAGAATTTTATTTACAGCAGCAAGGAAGCAGATAATGATGAAATGTACCAGGTGAACCAGGCCAAGATCGCCATTGCCAAAGGGGGTATACTGGGTGTGGGACCGGGCAACAGCACTACACGTGATTATCTGCCGCAGGCCTATAACGATTTCATTTTTGCGATCATCATAGAGGAATATGGTTTTGTAGGAGGCATATTCATTGTGTTTATCTATCTCGTATTCTTATACCGGTGCATCAGGATTTTCAAACGATGCCCTTATGCTTTTGGTGCCTTCCTGGCATTGGGGCTGAGTTTTACGCTGGCTATACAGGCTATTGCGAATATGGCAGTAACAGTGAACCTGTTTCCTGTAACCGGTGTCACATTGCCATTGGTGAGCATGGGTGGATCAAGTTTCATCTTTACCTGTTTGGCAATTGGTATTATTCTCAGTGTGGCAAGGAATGTGGAACAACTGGAAGGACGCGCTGCAATGGCAACAGTAGAAAAAGATGAAGAACAGTAATTAAAAAAATGAACAATTGGGTAAAAGGATCATTATAGCAGGCGGGGGTACAGGCGGACATATTTTTCCTGCAATCGCTATTGCGAACGCTTTGAAAAAAGCAGACAGCAGTATCGAGATCTTGTTTGTGGGAGCGAAGGGAAAAATGGAGATGGAAAAAGTGCCGCAGGCAGGATATAAGATCGTGGGATTGGATATAGCAGGGTTCAACAGAAGCTCTTTGATAAAAAACACCAGCCTTCCATTCAAGCTGATCAAAAGCTTTTTCCAGGTGCGTTCCATTTTCAAGGCATTCAAACCCGATGCAGTGATAGGAGTGGGTGGATATTCCAGCTTCCCGGTTTTACGTCTTGCACAATCAAAAGGAATACCCAGTTTCATCCATGAATCGAATTCGTTTGCAGGAAAATCAAATATCCTGTTGGGGAAAAAAGCAACAGTCGTGTTTACCGGAACGGATGGCATGGGAAAATTCTTCCCGCCTGAAAAAATCCTTGTTACCGGCAATCCTGTGAGGGCGGGCATTGTGCAATCAACGGTCAGCAAAGCAGAAGGCTGTGAGCATTTTTCACTGGATGAAAAAAAGAAAACATTGCTGGTGATCGGAGGAAGCCTTGGAGCCAAATCGATCAACGAAGCAATTGATAAGCATTTGGATGAATTATTGGGTGCAGGATTGCAACTGATCTGGCAAACCGGTAAACCTTATGCTGCAAAAGCAGAAGCAAGCGTGGCCGGTAAATCTGCCGTATGGGTGAATGATTTTATTACGAAGATGGAATATGCTTATGCTGCTGCTGATATTGTAGTGGCCCGTGCCGGAGCGATGACGGTAGCAGAATTATGTGTGGTCAAAAAGCCCGTTTTGTTCGTTCCCTACCCCTATGCTGCAGAAGATCATCAAACCGTGAATGCAACCCAACTGGTCAATAAGCAGGCTGCATTGATGGTAAAAGACAGTGAGGCGATCGATAAAGTGGTGCCGATGGCAATCGCGCTGGCTGCTGATGAGAACAAACAGGCCGAACTTAAAAGGAATATTGCTGCATTAGCTATAACTGATGCAGATAAAATAATTGCAGAGGCGATTTTAAAAAAGCTGAATGCGAAATGAAGACCATAGCCAATACTGTCCTTATGAATTCCCCCTTCAAGGGGCTTGACTCAATCCGTGAAGTATATTTTATAGGTATTGGAGGTATCGGAATGAGTGCTATAGCAAGGTTCTTTTACTCAAATGGTGTGAAAGTAAGTGGGTACGACAGAACATCCACTCCTCTTACCAGAGAGTTGGAAGCAAGCGGCATTCCCATTCACTACGAAGAGGATATTTCGTTGGTGAATCAAAATGCCGATCTGGTAGTTTACACACCGGCCATACCTGCAGGCAATAAAGAACTGCAGTATTACCGGGAAAAAGAAACAAAGATCGTGAAGCGCAGCGATGTGCTTCAGTTGATCTCGGAAAGCTCTTTTAATATCTGTATCGCAGGCACGCATGGTAAAACGACCATCACGACCATGGTAGCGCACTTGCTGAGGGATAGCGGTTTTGGATGTAATGCTTTCCTGGGAGGCATTGCAGTGAACTATGGCACCAATTTCTGGAGCGATCCGAAAAATGTATGTGTGATAGAAGCAGATGAGTACGATAGAAGTTTTTTGAAATTAAGTCCTGATATAGCCATTATCACAGCCATGGATGCTGATCACCTGGATATATATGGTACAGCCGATTCGGTGGAGCAGGCGTTCATTGATTTCAGTGAGAGAATAAAGCCAGGCGGATTGCTGTTCCGCCAGTTTGGATTGAAAAGGGGAAAGGAACTGGCTAAAGGGCTGGCAGATACAAAGTATACTTACAGTCTGCAAAATGAGAATGCAGATGTGTATGGCGATAATATCAGGCTTGACAATGGCGGATATGATTTTGACGTGGTAATGAAGGATGACCGGATTGATAATGTGCGGTTGAATATGGGAGGTATGCATAATGTGGAAAATGCCATCGCCGCCATAGCTGTTGCAAGTTCTTTGGGAATAGAGCATGATAAGATCCGCTCAGCGGTTGAATCATTCCGCGGTGTGAAGCGGAGGTTTGAGTATCTCATCCGGAACAGGAAACTGGTATTTGTGGATGATTACGCTCATCACCCTGAAGAGTTGCGGGCCCTGATCAATGGAGCAAAAACATTGTTCAGGCAAAGAAAATGTACGATCATTTTTCAGCCGCATCTCTATACACGCACAAGGGATTTTGACGATGGCTTTGCGGAAGTGCTCGACCTCGCAGATGAAGTGATACTGTTGCCGATCTATCCCGCAAGGGAATTGCCGATAGAAGGTGTGACAAGTGAGGTGATACTGGATAAGATGAAGAATGAGAATAAGAAGATAATGGATAAGCAACAATTACTCGACTGGATAAAGAATGATTATAAAAAAGGGATCAACAGTGAATTCGGAAGCTTGCTGATCACAGCAGGTGCAGGTGATATTGATACACTGCTGATGCCAATTAAAGATCTGTTGACAGATATATAAATTGAATACGAAGAGAACGATACGGAAAATTTTATTCATTACCACCTGGGTGGTGATCGGGGCGGGTATGCTTACCCTGCTGATTGCTGCGATGGGCAAGCAGAAAAAGGATAATTGCAAGGATTACGCAATTACAGTAAAGGGTATCCGGGGAGATGATTTTTTCCTTGATGAAGCTGATATACTGCGTTTGCTGAAAGTGGCTACAAAAGGAAAGATCAAGGGACAGCCTAAATCAGCCTTCAACCTGCAGCAGATGGAAGAATTACTGGAAGGCAATCAATGGGTAAAAGATGCGCAATTATATTTCGACAGCCGGGATGTGTTGCACGTATCCGTTACAGAGCGTGAGCCGGTAGCCAGGATATTTACCGCAGCCGGAAAATCTTTCTACCTGGATGAGCATGCACAGATGATGGGTTTGTCTGACCGGTTGAGCGTGCGCCTGCCAGTGTTCACTGGTTTCCCTGACAAGAAGATGCTGACTAACAAGGACAGCCTGTTGATGAAGGATATCGTGACCACTGCTCAATATATAAACGGAAATCCTTTCTGGTCCTCACAAGTGGCACAGATCAACCTGGATCTTAGCTGTGGTGCAGATTGCCGGGAAATGGAAATGGTGCCGCTTATCGGCAATCATGTGGTGAAACTTGGTAATGGCGAGAATATTGATAAAAAATTCGACCGCCTGTTTGTTTTTTATAAGCAGGTATTAAGCAAAACAGGTTTCGATAAATACAAAACGATTGATGTACGTTTTGATGGCCAGGTAGTAGGAGCGAAGAGTGAAAATCCAAGAGTGGATTCGGTGCAGCTTCGTAAGAATGTGGAGAAACTGCTGAAGCAGATCAAGGAAATGGAGGAGCTGAACGATAAGCAGGCTTTATTACCAACACCTGTTCCGGTGCAACCGGTGATGCCGCCAACAGACAGTTCAAAATATAATGAACTGAATGCCCTGGAAGATCAGGAGCCAGACAATAGCAGAACTGAAAATAAAACTGCAGATAAAAAGGAAACAAAGACAGAGCGTAAGGTTACAGATAAGAAGGATGTAAAAACATCGGGCGGAAAAAAACAACCTAAGGCAGTAATGCGTAAAAATTAAGGAACAACTAAAAACAACATACAATGAATAACGAACAACCCATTATCGTTGGTCTTGACATTGGGACAACCAAGATTGCGGTGATAGCCGGACGCAAGAACGAGTTTGGCAAACTGGAGATTCTGGGCTTTGGCAAAGCCAACTCCAATGGTGTGAAGCATGGACAGGTATTGAACATCGATGAAACCATTAAAGCGATCCGTACCGCACTGGAGAATTGCTTTGCCTCCAATCCTAATCTCGACATTAAAGAAGTATATGTAGGTATTGCAGGGCATCATATCAAAAGCCTTCAAACCCGTGGCGACATCGTTCGCCAGGCAACCGATGAAGAGATCTCTCAGCGTGAGATCGATCAGTTGATCAGCGATCAGTATAAAACCTATATTCCTGCCGGTGATCAGATCATTGATGTGATACCACAGGAATTTACTGTAGATAATTTCCAGAACATTCCAAACCCGATAGGATATGGTGGTGTGAAGATCGGCGCTAACTTCCATATCATTACCGGCGATAAGAATGCGATCAGGAATATCAACCGCAGCGTGGAAAAATCAGGATTGTATACCAAAGACCTGGTATTGCAGCCCCTTGCTTCCTCTTCTGCTGTAATGGGTCAGGAAGATCTTGAAGCCGGTGTGGCTATCGTAGACATTGGCGGTGGTACTACAGACCTTGCTGTATTCTATGAAGGCATTCTGAAACATACTGCAGTAATTCCTTTTGCAGGTGAAAATATCACCAATGATATCAAGACCGGTTTGGGAGTATTAAAAACTCAGGCTGAGCAAATGAAAGTGCAGTTTGGCAGTGCACTTGCTAATGAAGCAAAAGCCAATGCTTATATCACTATCCCGGGATTGCGTGGTATGCCAGCAAAGGAGATCAGTGTGAAGAACCTGGCAAATATCATCCAGGCACGCATGAGCGAGATCATGGATTTTGTGACCTATCATTTAAAACAGGTCGGCCTTGATAATAAGGCACTCAATGGTGGTGTGGTATTAACAGGTGGTGGATCGCAATTGCGTCATCTTATCCAGTTGACTGAATATGTAACAGGATTGCCTGCAAGGATCGGTTTCCCGAATGAACACCTGGCAGCGGGTCATATTGAAGAACTGGCCAAGCCAACATATTCTACCTGTATCGGCCTTATCCTGAAAGGTTATGATGATTATGAACATAACCGTAAACAATTTGAAAGGGAATATAAAAAGGTAGAAGTGCCCCAGGGGCTGAAGAAGAACGAGGTTCCTGAAGAAGAAATGGAAACAGATGATGAAGTGATTATCCAGGATTCAGTAAAACAACGCAAAGGCCTCAGCAATTTCTGGGGAAAATTCAAAGACGGGATAATAGATCTTTTCAAAGAAGAGGAGGATAAACACCTGTAGAGTTCAGAAGTTTAAATGTTTAAAAGTTTGACGTTAACCCTGACGTTTAACTTTAAACTTTTAAGCCATTAAACCTTTAAACAATAAAAAACGAAGCGAATGATACATTTTGATCTGCCAAAAGAAAAATCATCCATCATCAAAGTAATTGGTGTGGGTGGTGGTGGTGGTAACGCAGTTAACCACATGTTTAGCCAGGAGATTGATGGCGTCAACTTTATAATATGCAATACCGATGCGCAAGCATTGTCCAACAGCGGTATCCCTAACCGTGTGCAACTGGGACCGCATCTCACGCAGGGTCTCGGTGCCGGCGCCAATCCTGAGATCGGCCGCCAGGCAACGGAAGAATCGCTGGAAGAGTTGAAAGGCATCCTGGAAGTGAATACCAAGATGGCTTTTATCACTGCCGGCATGGGCGGTGGAACAGGTACCGGCGGTGCCCCCATCATTGCCAAGATATGTAAGGACCTTGGTATACTCACGGTTGGGATTGTGACCACTCCGTTTGCCTATGAAGGAAAAAAACGCCAGTTGCAGGCAGAAGAAGGCATCAAGAACCTGAAACAGTATGTTGACACATTGCTGGTGATCAGCAATGATAAATTGCGCCACCAGTTTGGCAATCTGAAAATGCGTGAAGCATTTGAGAAAGCCGATAATGTGTTGGCAACAGCAGCAAAATGTATAACGGATGTGATCAGCAGCACTGGTCAGATCAATGTTGACTTTGCGGATGTATGCACTGTAATGCGCAATGGCGGTGTGGCGATATTAGGAAATGCAGCAGTGTCTGGTGAGAACCGTGCGCATAAAGCAATAGAAGAAGCCTTGAATTCTCCATTACTGAATGATAATGATATCAGCGGTGCTAAATGGATCCTTATCAATATCAATTCTGCTGAAGGTGAACATGAGTTCACTATGGATGAAGTAGAGATCATTCAAACACACCTGGTGGGGCAGGCTGGTGAAGGCACTGACGTGATCATGGGATTGGGTTATGACCCATCACTGGGAGATAAACTGGGCATTACGCTTATTGCAACAGGCTTCCAGTACAAAGATCCTTTCACCAAACCGGTTGCTAAAAAAACTGAGCCGAAGAAGGAAGAGAAGATCGTGATGACACTGGGACTGGCACCTGAGGTTAAAAAAGAGGCACAACCTGTAAAAGAAGAAGAAAAGAAAGTAGATTCACTAGCTCCGAAGCTGATGGATGAGCATACAATAGTGGATGCTCCCATGCCTGCTTTGGAAGAAATGATGGAGCGGGATTATGTTGAAGAAGAAGGACCGGTTGTTCATTTTGATCTATCGACAGGTGAGCCGGCAGAGAAGAAAAACGTAGAATTACCTAGTGAAAATACGATTCACGCATCCGGTAAAAATACTTCTGACAAAAAAATAAGCATCGAGCAACAGGAAATTCTATATTCGGCCCATCAACCGAAACCTCAATCCTCTGCTGGTTCTACTTCAGAATCCCTATCCCCATTTATTAAAAAACAGGAATCAACGAAAGATAGTACTACCCCGCTGTCTGCAGCATCGGGAGGTTATCTGGCCAGACCATCCAATATCTACGCAGAATCAAAGCCCGAGGTTTCAGCCTCAAAGCCTTCTGCCGAAGAGCCGGTCCCTCCACCGATCGTTGCCACCAAAGAGGAAGAAGAACTTCTTGATTTGCAAATGCAACTGGTAGAAAGGGATGACATTCCGGCGGCGGATAAGCCGTTGGCCCATCATACTCAACTACCTTCATCTTCTCAAGCTGAGGAGCCGGCTATGCTGGACGAAGCAGAGGAGCAGAAACGTAAGGCAGCCGAGAGACTGCACAAGTTGCGCAACTTGTCGTTTAATGTCAATGCGGCAGACCCGAATAATGAGTTTGAAACAGTGCCGGCCTATATCCGCCGCAATATGGAATTGTATAACAGCAGCTCCCATATAGAGAACTTCTACAGCAATTACGAGGTCAAAACCGACCAGAATAATCAAACTCAAATCAGCACGATCAATACATTCTTAGACGGCAAAAAGCCTGACTAGCTATTTTCGTTCCAATGAAGCCAACGTAAGGAACGTGTTTTTAGTTGTTCCCCTGATGTTTTCATCAGGGGTTTTTCTTTTTAGGGCATCTGCCTACGGCATAAAACTCTTTGTGCTCTTTGTTGTCTTTGTGGGAAATTATCCCACAAAGACAACAAAGAGCACAAAGAAAAAATGTTTCAGATATGTTCTGAAAAGAAGCTTTTTCTTTACAGATCATCCACCAGGAATTTCTTCCGGGCAAAGAAGATATAAGCAGATATATAAACCAGTACAGCAATAATTAAAGCAATGGTTGAAGGCGAATCCGGATAGAACACTTTTGTACCAAATGGCATCGGTATCAAAACGTCTGAAGCCTGCAGCGGCAGAAAATAACCGATCGGTGTAAGCTTGAACTGGAAATTAGTCAACGCTGTGATCAGCCATTCAAAGATGAGGCCATACAGGAAGAAGATGATTATGGCCAAACCACTCCGGCGAAACAATACAGCCAGCATCAACGCAAAGAATAAATAAGCAAGTGATTGAATAAAAACATACCCGAGATATTCAATACCGTCAAATGTAAAGCTGCCGGAAGACAGAGAGCCAAAGAATAAAGAAGTAATGGCATTGATCAATGTTATGAGCAGGGAAAACAAAACGATCGTTGCGAACTTAACCCCAATGAATTGCCTCCGGCTCCATCCATCAATAATATTTTGCCTGTGCGTTTTGAAATTGAATTCATTTACCATTAGCATGATAACGATCATGCCCGGAAAATAAAGCAACCAACTGCTCAGCCAACCAACTGTCTGCCACACCTTGGGAAAAGCAAAAGAATCACCAATTACCATCGCACTTTGCGGCACTTCCGATTTAGTACGTTGTTCAATATACCATGCGATATAATTGATAAGGAATATGCTTAACAGGTAGAAAACAGAGAAGATCCAGAACGCCCGGTAATTCTTTACTTTCAACCATTCAATACGTAAGAAATGCAGCATATAAAAAATTTATATATTAGTGTTATTAGCGTTATTAGCGTCTATTAGCATCATTCGCGCCTCTCAACATTCTTTGCGCTTATCGTATCCATTCGCACCATTCGTGCTGTCAGCGTTCGCTCTTAGTACCCGTAATCTCCAGGAAAGTCGACTCCAACGATTTACGTTTCATATTGAGCCGGCTTAGCACAATGCCGTTATCAAAACAATAGCGGTTCAATTGAGTAGCCGTGATGCCATCACCACTGATCACCTGCACATAATCATCCATGATCTCTACCTGAACCACCCCAGGCATCCGCTCAACCATTTTTTCCAGCGAGGCGAGATCATCTGCTGCTATTTCAAGCACTGTTTGTTCGGAAGTTTTGGTATTCAATATATCCTTTACACTTCCTACAGCTTTCAAATGTCCTTTCTGGATAATGGCAACATGGGTACAAACCTTTTCCACTTCATCCAGGATATGGCTTGCCATGATAATGGTTTTGCCCTGCCTGTTCAGATCCTTGATAAGCGTGCGGATCTCTGCAATACCTGCAGGGTCCAGGCCATTGGTCGGTTCATCAAATACCAGTATATCAGGATTGCCAAGCAGGGTAGAAGCTATGGCCAACCGCTGTTTCATACCAAGCGAGTAAGTACTGAATTTGGAATCTTTTCTTTGGGTGAGGTTTACAATGTCCAGGACCCTGGCAATATCTTCCTTTCCTCTTTGTTTTATTTCCGCGGCTATCACCAGGTTCTTTTCTCCGCTGAGATAATGATAAAAATTCGGGGTCTCCAGCAAAGTGCCGATCCCCTGCCGGATCTTTTCCGAACCGGGCTGGCCATCCCACAGGTAAGTGCCGGAACTGGCTTTCAGGATGTCCATAATAATACCTAGTAAAGTGGTCTTACCACTTCCATTTGGCCCCAGTATGCCAAATACACTGCCTTTCGGCACTTCAAAAGAAACATTGTCCAGAGCTTTGATGGGACCATACGACTTGGAGATCTTATCAATATTGAGGATAGCGCTCATAAGCGGAAATTATCACCTCAAGATAAGCGTTTATGGGACTTTTCAAAGCAGAATTTTGACTGCCGGTAATTCGTGCAGATATACTCCTGATTCCCCGGGATTAGATTATATATGTGGAGTAGAAGTTTTTGCCGGGCTTTCTGTGGTCGATTCCAAATGGCCTGTTTCGTGATCTACCAGGTACATATCAATTTCCCCTACATTTTTTGCATATACCTTGCCGCGGTAATTGCAGACAAACCTATCTCTGATCTTTTCATACGTTGTCTCGGAAATATTTACCTGGCCCGGCACCCCGCTGCTTTCCATACGGCTTGCAATGTTGACGGTACTTCCCCATATATCGTATGCATATTTTTTTCGGCCAACTACTCCAGCCACCACAGGTCCATTATGAACGCCAATGCGTATCTCCCATACGGGTAGATTTTGCGCTTTTCTTTTTTCAATGTTATCCAATACATATGCCTGGATTTCGAGAGCTGCTCTTATTACTTTATAATGATGATCGCCGTCTGGGGTTGGTAACCCGCCTGCACACATATAGGAATCCCCTATGGTTTTGATCTTTTCCAAACCATATTTGCCAACGATCTCATCAAAGGCCATAAAGCTATTGTTCAATTCCTGTACAAGTTCCTGTGGCGAAAGCTGATCTGCAATTGCGGTAAAACTTTTGAAATCAGTAAACATTACGGTTACATCTTCATAACTCTTTGGGGTGGCATTGCCGGTTGTTTGTAATTCCCTGGCTACTTCCATTGGAAGAATATTAAGAAGCAATTGTTCGATCTGGGCCTTCTGCATGTCCAGGATTTTATTGGTCCTGATCTTAATGCGATAATCACGATAAATAACCAGCAGGATAATAGCGATCAGGGCCAATCCTATTGCAAACGCATTTTTTACAATGCGTTGGCGTTTGATCTCTACTTCCTGCAATGCTTTGTCTTTAGTGAGCAGCGTGATCTCTCCTTCCTTTTTCTGCAGATCAAATTCAAATTGTAATGAGTTTAATTTTTTTTGAGTGGTTACGTTGAACAAAGTGTCTTTTACCTGGTCGAGGTTACGCTGGTAGCGGAATGCTTTTTCAAAGTCTCCCATAGCTGCATAGGCGCCGGCCAGGGAGTCGTACACATCTTTCAGTGCCGGAACGGACCCCTGCCCAAGTGCTACAGTTTCTGCCTTTTCATAATAACCCAGCGCCGAGCGATAATCTTTTTTAGCGATAAATGTATTAGCCAATCCCATAAGCGATGGGATCACATATACCTCGTTCAATTGTTTTGCCAACTCGTAAGCTTTGGAGTGATAGGCGAAGGCTTTATCAACGTCTCCTTCATTGAGATAAATGTTTCCCAGGCCTATGTATGCATACGCTGCATTTTCTTTGCTACCTGCCTTCAGGCATTTGTTGTAATATTCCAGTGCTTTCGCATCGTCCTTTCTTTCCAAATAGATCTGCCCTATATTTCCTGAGATCAGCGCAATGGTTGCTGTATCGCCTAATTTTTCTGCAATAGGATAAGCCCTTAACAAGTAATCCAAAGCTTTGTCCCTTGTTGATTTCTTCTCAAAATAGATACCGGCAATATTGTTTAAAGTAAAGCAAATGCGCATCTGATCGCCCGATTTTTCAGCCAGCGCAAGGGCCTCAAGATGGTGCTTAAGAGCAGACACTTCATCACCCTGCCTGAAAAATACCGCGCCGATATTGCCCTGGAGATTGGCTTGTCCAAGCTCATCGTTAATGCTTTGAAGAATTTGCAGGGATTGATTCCAGTATTCAAGCGTTTGCACAAATTTTCCCTGGTAATAGTAAACAAGCCCTATGTTCTTTAATGCGAGTGCCTCTCCTTTTTTAAAACCTATTTCCTGTGATAGATTCCGGGCCTCGGTAGCAATAGATATGGCTTTGTCAGGCTCTGTATTGATATAATGTTTACTGCTATCCAAAAGTACATTGACCCTGACAGAGTCTTTCAGCGTTGCTTTAGGCTGTGCCTGTGAATAGATCACTGCTAAGAACGATATACAGATCAATAGCTGTTTCTTTTTCATAGCATAGGTTGTTTAGGCTGGTAAGGCTGAGCTTTATTCATTACCTGATAAGCAGTAGTTTTTTAACTGTAACGGATGATCCATTTTGGATCTTGATGAAATATATGTCCGGACCGAACCGGGTCAGGTCCAGTTTCTTCCTGTAAGCTTTTCCCTTTTCCAGTATGCCTAACCCTGTTTGATATATGATCTTACCTCCCGCATTCATGATAAGCATGGAAGTGTGACCCGTATATTCTGGAACAAGAGCTATCTCTATTTCTCCAGATGCAGGATTAGGATAAACGGAAACTGATGGTTTTACCTCCGTTTCCGCCCCTTGGTTTACACCTACTACTACGCTTCGGTTAGAATTTGCTTGTGTAGCACTGTTGCCACTATTGCAAACGGTAAAATTATCGTATGAGCTTGAGCTTCCTGTATAGTTGTTGCCTCCGCCGCTACTTCCACCGCCGACCAGATTTTTGATTATCGGGATCGGTGTTCCGGCCTTATAGTTGCCATTCATGGAAGCCACATTGCCTGCATTTGAAATACTTTCATAGCCGAACACAGGCCTGTAGCCAGCCATGGCATAAGACCATTGGTCTGAATAGTTCCTGTTTGATAAGAAAATTCCTTTCAACGATGAACTGGCCCCTTTCTTCGTAACAAAGCCTGTTGAAGAATTGATAATTGCGCCAGTAATAAAAATATCAGAAGTACTGCTAAAGCCAACAGGCACCTTCGTAATCCACATCTTGCCGGATGTATCAAAATAAGTAACAGGGGAACTCATAAGAGGATCCGCAATGATCTTACCTGTCGGTACAGGCAAATTATCCACTGTTGGTGTGCTGCTGACATTGTTGAAACTGACAGTGCCCCCTGTAAATATCAGGTAGTCGCCCGGTGATGCCAGTTGTCCGCTCACTTTCACTTCCACATTCAACCACATACTTGCGTCCGTATTGGGCTTGGGTGTGCTGCCGAAATTATTGAAAATATTATGCGTCAGCAGGCAGGGATTGGGTTGAATGGTTGCAGTGCCAAGCCCGTATGTAACATCGAAATTATTATTGATAAATACACCCGGGATCAACTTTTGAGTACCCACATCCAGGCCGGTTATCATATTGATGCCAAACATTGCTCCCAGCCATCCATTTTGAGTGGTTGCATCGCTTTCGTCGGTAATAACAGCGGTTTGGTCATTTGCTCCTCCCAGCGTTGCTGAATTGACCAACTGTACCAACTGACCATTCACCACCTGGACAAGTTGGGAATTGACCAGTTGGGAAAGTTGTGAATTTACCAGCGGCACAAGCTGTGAATTCACCAATTGCACTAACTGACCATTGACCAATGGTACCAATTGTGTGTTAACAAGCGGCACCAACTGACCGTTAATGATCTGTGCATATCCATTAACTATCGGTACCAGTTGAGCGTTGACGATCGGTACCAATTGATTGTTGACAAGCTGTACCAACTGGTTGTTCACCAATTGCACTAGTTGTCCATTCACCAATTGCACTAACTGATTGTTGGCAATCGGCATAAATTCTCCGTTCACCAATTGTACCAACTGGCCATTGACAAGCTGCACCAGTTGTGTGTTGACAAGCGGGACCAATTGCCCGTTAACCAATTGTACAAGCTGACCATTGACGATCTGTACCAGTTGTGCATTTAAAACAGGAGCCATTGCACCCATCAGTCCGTTTATCATGTTGACCAATGAGCCATTTACTAAGGGAACCAGTTGCGAGTTCACCTGGGCCTTAGCGACACCATTTGTCAAAGCGTTCTCACTGAAAAGCGCTTTGGCAGAGTATCCGTTCAGCCCGGTCACAAAAGGTGACTGAGCCGGGTTTTGCTTGTAATTATAAATGGATTGCGCAGCCACATCCATCAGGTAATAGGCATTGAATGAACTGTCGCTGGCAGATGCAGGGATCAGTTGGTTATTGATCACCTGGAATTTCCGCGAATTTCTGACAGAGTTGAAGCTTGTCATCAAATTCATTCCGTTGATATCGCTGGTTGTAAGCGTACTGCCGTTGGCTACTGGAGAAGCAAAACCGTTTACTACAGCCAGCACATTATCGGGTGTAAACGTTTTATAGTATTTGTTGATGCTGTCAGTAAAGGCTGCTACGTTATCGATATTAGCAGTAGGGAACAGGTAATTGTTACTTATAATGCCGGGACTATTTCCATAGATGATGGTTTTATCGACAGGTGTGATGGTCAAAGGCATTTTTTGGACCGTTAAAATGCCATCGGTAAAAGTATAGTCATACAGCGCCAGGTATGGCGCATCTACACCTGTAGAATCAAACGTTTTTGCCGGGCGAATAAAATATTGCCCCACATCAGACGCAGGTGTGGCGAGGGTGGATAAAGTCAATCCTGTAAGACCAAGATCCGGAAGGGTCAGGTCTGTAGGTTGACCGTTGACCAGTACTGTAGCAGTGAGCGCAGGGTTGCGCTCTCCATATTTTCTTGTTTTATTGTCGGCTGTGATCGTCACTATCTCCCTGGCAAAGCCGGTTATCGAATATGCGTTTGACAAACCACCGTCATTACCTAAAAGGCTTTTTGGGCTATTATAGGCATACAAGCTCTTGTCGCCAGAGAAAGAGGGAAGTTCTGCAGTTACCTTATGAGCATCTATGATCTGGCTCTGCAAGGTATCGTTGTTCAACAAAATTTTAGTAGATGAAGTCAAATAATCGCCATAAACAGTTAAGGTCATAGGATGAGACCCTGCCGGAACAGTTGTATCGGAAAGAAGGATGCTATCAATTCTTGGAGTAGGATTGGCCATTGAGCGGATTGCCGAATCTACCTGTATAAACCCGTTACCTGTATTGTAATCAAAACCGGGAGCATCCATGTTAATAGCAGTGGCTGCGATAAGCTGCTTTGCCTGGATTGGTGTTAGATTCTGTCCATAAAACTTCTTCCTTGCTTCCATCATTAAGGCAAGTGCACCGGCCACATGAGGAGCTGCTGCAGATGTTCCGAAGAAGTTAGGTGTACCATCACCTTCAAGATCAATGCTGCCAAAGCTGACAGATGTATTGACACCGTTTGGCCCAACAATATCTGGCTTCTGCGAAGGACTGCCATTATAGATCGCTCCTCCTACAGAAGAGAACGAAGCTTTTGTAATGTCCTGAACTCCGAATGCAGGTGTATTGGAATACAGGGCCACACCCACTGTTATCGCTTCAGGTGCATTTCCCTGTCCAACAATCGTAGAAGCATCCTGCTGGTAGTTTGTGATCTTTAAGTCGCCCCTGAACACTACATATTTAAAACGGACGGTTGACGAAGTGCCGGCTGCCTTGACAATCAATATTTTTACGACTGTATTTTGCGTAGCTATGAATGTTAGTGCCTCAGTAGGGTCGCCATTTGTATTTATACGATTAAAGCCGATCACATTACCGAGATTATCGACGGCATATGCATCGAGATCGGTACTGGTGCCTGCGCTGCCTCCCAATGAATAGAAATCATCCTGCCATTGCAACACAACCGTGTAAATGCCAGGTTGGGTTACGCTGCCTTTTACCGAGTCGATCTGGTAAATAGTTCCACCACCGAAATCATGCGGCTGGCCATATATACCAGCGGGGAGGGCCGCTGTAGCCGGGTTGAACACTGCTCCATAAGATTTATCTCCAAAATTGCCTGCTGCTGTTACATAGTGAACGCCAAGTGCTGATACATCCTTAATGGCATTGGCAATAACGCCCGGACCGAAAAATGGCTCGGTGATGAATGTAACATCATCCACGATAACGTTACAATTGGAGTCTGCCAATTGCCGTATGCCTTGTGCCATATCACCTGGTGTGAGAAAGCCGGTACGGAAAGCCAGTTTTGCTTTGGGTGCAACGTCATGCAGGATCTGCAGCATCGCCCTGCCTTCATCTGATCTTGCTCCGAATGGATAATCCAGCAACACCGAAACAGGTGTTGTATTGACGGTATCATTCGGACCTGGCAAGTCCCGGTTATCCATGTCCTGGCTTGCCCTGTTCAAGGTGTTATAACTGTCAGACAAGACTCCGATCTTAATTCCATCGCCGGCAATATTAAATCCGTTGCGGGCCAGGTCCGATCTCATGGACATATCGCCCTGCGTTTGGATCAGTCCGCTATTCGTTACCGGGGGATAGGATGGTCTTACAAAATTGATCAGGCTCGCAATGGGGTCCTGGTTCAATAGGTCAAGATGTGCAATAGGATACAAGCCGGTAATGATCAAAGAACCCGGACCGTTGGTGATCGTATCGGTTAAACCATAAGCCGGCGACAGCAGCGTCGATTTGACGGTAGAGTACTTGCCGCTATAAACAATAATATCGATGAGTACCTTGTCATTTTGAATAATGAACAGCGTTCTTCCATCATCCGTAACATTGCCATAATTGTCTTTGAGTGAAGTCAGTTCCGACCCGATCTTAGTAGTAACCTTGCCTGTTACAGGCGGCGGATAATACGGAAGTATGCAGGGTGAAGAGGTAACAACAACAGTATCTGTTGCAGGGCTAATACAATCTATGCTGGTCACTGTTAATACATAGGTGCCGGCTTTCGACACCTGGATGCTCGCCGTATTGGTATTGCCTGGTATAATATCCCCAACCTTACTCCAACTGAATTGAGCTGTTGAATTAGAAGAAGAACCTGTTAAAGTAGCCAATGGATGATCACAGTCAATATTTTGATCGGCACCGGCGCTGGCCGAAGGAATGCAATCGTTGAAAGCAGCATACATGACCGAGGCTCCGCTTTGTATGATAACCTGTTTACCACTCCAAAGATTACCTATCACTTTTGGAGGTGTGGAGCCGGAGCCTACGTTAATATTGCCATTAGGGGCCCATACTGTTCCGAACCAACTGGATTGATTGTTGCCTGATGCTCCATTAGTGATCGACCAGGCATCAACACCTGTAGCAGAGGTACTTCCTGTGCCTCCCACCTGCATATAGATCCGGGAAGCCACGTCGGCAGGCGTAGGAGTTACACCACCCGGAAGTGTTAGGTTGATAAAACTGATGTTTACTTTATACAGGTTTACATCATTGATTATATAGAACTTAAACTTCGCCGTTGGATCATGATTGAAATCAAATACGAGGTTGTTTACATTTCCGGAGTTCCTGATGGAGTTAAAAACATATACACCTGGTAATGAGAACGTATCACTTCTTCCACCTGTTAATGCCAGGGAATTGTAATATCCTGGATTGATCCTTCCTGATCCTGTGATGGTCCTTCCATTGCTTACAGGGTCTAAAGAATAAAAAATGGGAAGGGTTGGAGGTGTGGGAAAGGCCGGATTATTTCTTATAGGGCTAATTGCCGGAACAGGTCCGCTGTAAGTGCCTGTAGTGTACACCGGACCATTTACCATTCCTCCTCCGATAACGATATTGCCATTAACATTGATCTCTCCTGTAAGCCTGGCATTTGAGCCGGTAGAAAATATAGTGCCTGCGCCGGGAGGTGTGGTTGAGTTGGCCGCCCAGATCTTGCCGTTTACGGTATTATTATTGGAAAACTGGATCGTTCCAAAACTGATGATATCGCCTCCGAAAGAAGCGTTACCTGTTGACTTGATCAACCGGTAACTTCCTACTTTGCCATTTTGAATAGCTGTAGAGGTACCCAGTTGCACTCCCTCTTTTCCAAAGATGACAAAGTCTTTTAGCTGCGCATACCCACAAAGAGTATTTAACAGGAATACTAAAACCAGGAAGGTAAGATGGCAAGTAAACTTCTGAAATGTTCTCATATCTAGTGGTGGTCTCCCGTATCAGGATAAGTGTTCAAGGAAAGAAATGCGGATATATCTTCCATGCGAAATTGATCGTACACCAGGTACGAAAAGAAATCATAGCAGAATTAAAATAGAATTTACGGGGTATAGGAAGAAGAAAAAGATGTGTCGGTAGCTCTTATAAAGATAAAGACAATTTTGAAGAAACCAAATTAATATTACCTAAATTGCCTTAAGACCATTGATGCTTTCCCCGGTTTCTTCATCGATTTACTTTTTATATTTAGCATATGAATGCACGGATACACCGCCTCCTGAACATCAAGTTATCCGAGTCTGGTCGTGTACTTGATCTGTTTAAGGTACAACTGTTCATAGGCATTGCAAATGCGTTCATTAATATTACTGCTTTCACTTTCTTTATCCACCATTTTTCGGTGGACGGATTGCCTTATCTCTATCTAAGTATAGCCGGAGGTCTGTTGCTGCTGAATCTTGTGTACGAGAAGCTGGAACACAGGATGTCGCCATTGCATTTACTGAAATGGATTATTGCTGTATCTGCAGTTATACTGCTGATACTCTGGTTGGGTCTGCTCGCATGGGACACAGGTACGATCATTTTTTTATTGGCAGTGTGGAGCCTGTTGTTCTATATGGTCACCGGCTATGCCTACTGGGGGCTTGTATCCCTGCTGTTCAATATCAGGGAAAGCAAAAGAGTGTTTTCGATCGTAGGCTCAGGCGATATCCCGGCAAAGCTTATCGGGTATTTATGCGCGCCTCTTCTCATCCCTTTTATAGGTATCAACAATCTACTTCTTCTGTCGCTTGCAGCCCTCGGTATTGGTTTTTTTCTTGTCAATAACCTGATCAGGAAAAACCGGTTTAGAGATATCAAGTGGCAGCATGATCATCAAACACATCATCATTCCAGGGGATGGAGTGATTTTTTCCGGAACAATTTCTTTATTAAGAACAAACTCATATTCGCAATCTCTGTTCTTGCCATACTGAGCTATAATGTTTTCAATTTCATTGACTTCACTTTTATATCGCAGATCAAGTTGCGGTATAACGACATGTCACAACTGGCCTTTTTTGTTGCCGTCTTTTTTGCCATTGGAAGATTTGTGGCCCTTATCTTAAAACTCGTATTTACCAGCCGCCTCATCGAACGACTAGGCATCATCTCCTGTTTGCTCATCACTCCCTTCCTGCTGTTTGTTCTTTCCATTGCCATACTGGCTTTTAGTGATTACAGTTATTACGGACTGTATTTTTTTGGCATCATGGCTATGATTACAGAAGTACTGCGCAGCACTATCCAGGAGCCAGCCTTCTTTATATTGTTTCAGCCACTTAATGAACAAAGCCGGTTAAAGGGACATATTATTGCCAAGGGTTACATGCTGCCCCCCTCTCTGATCATTGTCGGTCTTTCACTTCTGATCATGAAAGATGCGCATATCACCATACATATCTCGTTCACGGTTAAAATATTGCTGCTCAATCTTGGCTTATGGGCCCTAATGGTTTACTTCGTAAGAAGAGAATACCTGACCGCCCTTCACTCATCCATTGCTAAGGGCACTTTTTCAGCTAGCGGCTTGACTATTTATGACCAGAAAGCAATTGAGCTTTTACTGGAAAAACTTCAAAACAAAAATGAAGCAGAAAGTATTTATGCATTGAAGCTCCTGGAAAATGCTCATTACGGGCAGTTGGACCAGGTATTGACTGAGCAGCTTACCCATCCTGCTCCACGGGTTAGAAATTTCGCACTTGAACGTTTGCTGGAGAGAGGGAAATTGAACAGTGAAGATTTGAAACAGTTACTTGACAAAGAAACGGCACCAGGCATCCGTGAAAAAGTAATCGATGCTCTCTGTAAAATCGATAATCTTTTTTTACAGCAGCTTTCCTCGCATATATCAGAACAGCCCTATTCCATCCGGAAAATAATTATTATTCATTTGTTGAACCAACCTGAATTTGAACAATTATACATTGCCGGAAAAGAGCTTGATCACCTGATCAAATCCCCTTTACCCGAAGAAAGAGAACTTGCTTTGAACATTATCAGCGAGCTTAAAAATATCCGTTTTAGCCTGGCTATTGAACAACTGGTTAATGATGCAGATCCTTCAGTACAAAGGTCCGCTATTATGGCTGCCTGCAAATTAAGAAGTAAAGGCCTTTTGCCTTTCATGTTTGATTTATTGGAAACTGATCACAAGTACATTGTTCTGAAAGGATTGGTGCAGTACGGAGATGCGCTTTTTGAAGATGTGGATTCATTAGGCGAGCAACAACTGAAGAAACATAAATTCAATCTGATCAAGATCACCTCAAAAATAAAAGGGCCTAAATCAATTGGGTTTTTGCTTGACTGCCTTCAGTATCCCGATAGCGTGGAAAAAGCAGTAAATGCTTTATGGACAAAAGGCTACCAGGCTGAAAGTACTGAAATCAGGGATCAGCTCCGAAAGACACTTGAACTGTATTTGAACAACGGTATCGAAAAAATAAATTTATTACCATCAGTAAGAAATGAATTTTCAGAAAAATTGATCAAGGGGTCGTTACAGAGTGAAATCAAAAACGACCTGACCGTTGCATTGAAGATCTGCGCCATTCTTTATAGCAAAAAAAATATCAACAGGGTTATAGAATTGTTTGAGAATACCAACCGTGATAAGATTTTCAATGCTATGGAAATGATAGAGTTGATCCTGCCAAAGCATGTTTCCAAACAGATCAATATTCTTATGGATCATATATTGGACCCTGGAGTTGTAAAAAAAGGGGCCACTCTTTTACCGGCGACCGATTTTTATGACATGGTCATTTATAATAAAAGCGAAAAATTTAACCATTGGACAAAATCGGTTTGTTTATACGCCTGCCTGAGTAATGAAGATTTTGATTTTTTACAAACGTTGTCTTCCAATGATGATACTGCAGAAAGTCCAATTTTTTCTGAAACCAAAAACTATGTTCTTAAGATAAGTCAATCCACCACTTATGTTAATCATTGAAAAAGTATTGCTGCTTAAAAATTCCACGATCTTCCAGAATTGCAGGGAAACGGATTTAATTGAAGTTGCCTCCATTTGCCATGAGAACCATTTTGACGAAAGAACAAAAATCTTTGAAAAAGATGATACCGGCAATTGTGTATATTTTATTTATAAGGGTGAGGTATCGATTCACGATGGTACACATCAACTGGCGGTGCTGACAGAAAATGAGCTTTTCGGAGAATTGTCTTTATTGGATTCAGAAGCAAGATCAGCCAGTGCTACAGCATTAACGGATTGCATTTTGCTAAAAATAGAACAGGAAGATTTTTATGATGTTGTGGCAACCAACACTGATATTTTAAAAGGGATCATGAAAACGCTGTGCAAGAGATTGAGGGAGCAGGATAAGATCAATGTGGAGTTGACAAAAGGCGTACACTCTTAAGCTAATTGCTGTATATTCTTCTGTTTTACAGGTTCTCTTTCCTGCCTGGAGGTTTGGGTATGGTACTGGTGATTCTTCAGGAAGTTCATCTGTAATTGTTCCCATTCCACATTACTTTTTACAATACCAAAAGCCATAAACTCTTTACGGAGTTCCTGGCCTATGGTAAAAAAATCATCGCGCCCCAGGTAATCCAGATCTGCATCACAAATGATTTGTTCCAGGAGATTGCCAGGCTCCTGGGGAACCTTGGTGGCAAGTATGAGCCCTGTTATTTTTTCCTCTTCCCCACTTGTAAAATGAAATTTAGCTGAGTCTTCAAAAAAAACGGAACAGCTCATTTCCTCGTGATTCTTATAGGTCTTTAAAAAACCGCTGTCATGATACAATGCCGCTACTTTCAAAATCCGGATATCACTCTCGTTGATACCCTCCTTTCTGGCAATGCGTTCCGCCTGCTTCAGCACATCCATTGTATGTGCGATGTTATGATACGTCAGTTTGGGATCGAGCAGTTTAAGCCTATCATATACCGCTTGCCTGATGGCGTCGAATTCTTTATCGTACATAGGCAGCACCTGATTTACTATTGAAGATATTTCCTTTTCCGGCAAAAGACCAGTAACGCTATCATGAAACTAATAAAAGGGAATGAAAAAATCCAGAAAAACTTTACGGTTACATTCCAGGCATGCAATTCTACCAGGAACCAAATGAAATGGATAATGTTATAAAGATCAATCCAACCTGTTTGGCTGAACCCCTTCTTTGGTAATGACCACTGGCTGTATCAATCCTTTTTCATCAAAGTACATGCGGTCTATACAGGTGACCCTTGAGTTGCCATCGGTTTCCCCGATCGGGCGGCGATGGTACACGATATACCAGGCATCCTTACCTTTTTCATGGATCACAGAATGATGACCAGCGCCTGTAGCGATTGAAGGGTTTTGCTGCAATATCTTTCCTATCCTTTTAAAAGGACCGAAAGGTGAATCTGATATGGCATAAGCTACACTGTAATCAGGGCCAGTCCACCCTCCTTCAGACCACATAAAATAGTACTTGCCATTCCTGATAAACATAAAAGGACCTTCCACATAGCCTTGTGGTGTTATTTCCTTGAAGGTTGTTCCGTCTTCGAAAGGAACAAATCCCGTAAAGTCCTTATTGAGTTTGGCAATATTGCAATGTCTCCATCCCCCATAAATGAGATAGTATTGCCCGTTTGCATCTTTAAAAGCAAACTGGTCGATCGGCTGAGCGCCGTTATGGAATTTATCAATCAGTGGTTTACCTAAATAATCCCTGAAAGGTCCCTCGGGTTTATCGGCAACAGCAACCCCGATACCACCTTTTTCTGCATCGCTTTGTATATCATTTGCTCCAAAGAAAAGAAAATACTGTTTATCTTTTTTAATAATGGAAGGGGCCCACATCGCCCGCCTGGCCCATTTCACAGAAGCAGTGTCGAGTATATGCGGATGCTTGGTCCATTGGATAAGATCGGGCGAAGAAAATGCATCCAGGAATACCTGTTTATTATATGGTGCTGAATAAGTGGGATAGATCCAGTACCTATTATCAAAAATAGTTCCTTCAGGATCGGCATACCAACCGGGAAATACGGGATTGCCAGCTCTGATGGTATCAGTTGACTGAGCCGATGCTGAAATAGTAACAAGGAACAGGCAAAGAATCAAAAATGCTTGATTAGCTTTGAGTGCAATAAACCCTTTCATGTGAGAATTCGATTGGTATGAAGAACTAAAATACGGAGATTATGGCAACAATTCTTATAACCGGTGGCACGGGGCTTATTGGTACCGCACTCAGCAAATCCTTGCAGGATAAAGGGCATCATGTGATCATTCTTACCCGGCAGCAGAATCTGCCTGCAAAAGGAAATCTCCGTTATGCCCACTGGGATATAGAGCAACAGCATATTGATCACGATGCTATTGCAGGCAGCGATCATATAATACATCTTGCCGGTGCAGGCGTAGCAGACAAACGCTGGACAGATAAACGGAAAAAAGAGATAGTTGACAGCCGTGTAAAAAGCAGTGAACTCCTGGTGAAAGCATTGAAGGAAGTGCCCAACCAGGTCCGTTCTGTTGTCAGTGCTTCTGCTATCGGCTGGTATGGACCTGATCCTGTTATTCCCAATCCAGATCCGTTTGCGGAAGGAGATAAAGCAGATGATGGTTTTCTTGGCCGCACCTGCCTGCAATGGGAGCAAAGCATCGATCCTGTAAAGGAACTTGGCAAGCGACTGGTAAAGCTTCGTACCGGTATTGTACTCAGCAGTGAAGGCGGTGCTTTGGAAGAATTTAAAAAGCCTTTAAAACTTGGTGTGGCAACTATCCTTGGCAGCGGCAACCAGGTGGTCAGTTGGATACATGTCGATGACCTGGTAAGACTTTACATCCGGAGTATAGAAGATGAAAAAATGGATGGTGTATTCAATGCTGTAGCGCCAAAGCCTGTGTCTAACAGGGAGCTGGTGCTGCAACTGGCCAAAGAGGTAAAAGGAAAATTTTATATCCCGATGTATGTCCCTTCTTTTGTTTTGAAACTGGTATTGGGAGAAATGAGTATAGAAGTATTAAAAAGTGCGACAGTCAGTTGCAATAAAGTTCGTATTGTAGATTTTACTTTTATGTATCCTACTATTGAAGCAGCAATAGCCTCGATTGCTCCTGCAATAATGAAATAAAAAAGGGATGTGATCATCACCTCCCTTTTTTATTTTAAAACAGATCATTAGAATGCTTTCTTCTCTGCCGGCATTTTCGGTGTTTCCTTCTGTGTATACATTGTAGGGGTCACTTTTTTAGGATCACCCTGGTACACCCAGGTAATATTGTTGATGTATTTGTTAAATACAGAATTCAGTTGCTGCAATGTTACTTTATCTACGTCTTCTTTGATCTGGATCGATCTTTTCCAGTTGCCATGCAACACTTCATTGGAAGCAAGTGAAGCTGCTTGTGCTTCATTTGTTTCATTACGATAGTATATACCGGTAAGGAAGCCTGTCTTTTCATTTTTCAGCTCGTCGGCAGTAAAACCTTCCTTCTTTACTTTGTCAATCAACCCACGGGCTACTGCAATGTATTTATCAGGCTCGGTAGTGGTTACAGAAAGATTGGCATAAGGTGTAGTACCGCCGCTGAACCAGGCTTGTGGTGCATAGGAAAGCCCATGTTTGCTTCTTACCTCCAGGAAATGGCGGCTTGCAAAAATGCTCATTGCCAGTGAAAACGCATTGTAATCAGGAGAGCCCGGCAATGGACCGCTGGCTATACCTCTTACATAGTTGGTGGCATTGGCGCGTTGCTCTTCCTTGAATGAATTGGTTGCCGGTGTATAGCTTTTCTTTTGCTCAACAAATGGGGCGCCTGCAGGTACTTTGCTCAGCAGGGCTTTTACTTTTTGCTCAATAGTAGCTTTATCAAGGTCAGCCACTACAACGATCACCATGCGTGAACGGGTGAAGATGGACTGCCAGTATTTCTTTGTTTCCGCTGGTGTCAGTGCTGTAATGGAAGCTACAGTACCCTGCGGTTCTTTAGCATAATTGGTACCTGCAAAAGCTGTCTGCTTTGCCAGTTTATTGATCGCGTTATCAGGGCTTGATTCGCTCGCGCGAAGATTATTGATCGCATCCTGTTTAATACGGTCAAATTCTTTCGGATCAAAGCGTGGAGAAGTGAGTGCATCGGTATAGAGAGGCCATACTTCATCGAAATCACTTTTGATACAGTTAAGGCTGAAGGAAGCGAAGTCCATTCCGGAGCCACCGCCAACCTGTGCGCTTACTTTATCCAGTTTGTCTTTAAAACTGTTTTTATCATCTTTCGTCGTACCGCATTCAGTAAGTGCATTGATCGCAAGGTTTTCAATGCCGGCTTTGGAAGCAGGATAATTTTGCACACCACCTTTGATAATGGTTTGTATCACCACGATATCATTACCACTGGGTTGAACGATCACTTTTACCCCGTTAATGGTCATATCGTAAGGGGAAGCCTGTTTTTGAGCTGAACCTGCAAATGGCAGGGCCAGAGCAACCAGGCATATTGTATATTGAAATATCTTTTTCATCCGTAATAGTTTTAGTTTAACCAATAGAGGCTCAGTTCTTGAAGAATTCATTCACTTTCAGTTGCTTGCTCATATCTTCATTGATGATCATGCCAGCAATGTAGGGCTTATCAATAATGTATTTTTTGAGGTAGTTCTGAATATCTGCACGAGTCACGTTCATCAGGTTCTTCATATAGTCAGTGTAATAATCCAGTGAAGCACTGCACCACCAGAATGTAAGCGTGCTGCTGAGGGCAGAAGGCTTTTCATTGGCGCGGATGAAATTGCGACGCAGGATGTCTTTTGCAGTCTGAAATTGCTCATCAGTAAAATAATCAGCATCTGCAAAATGATTCACCTGGTTAAGCACCTCTGCAGTGAATTCTTTCAGCTTGCCCGGATTGGGTACCGCAAGGATCTGAACAGGCCCTACATGCGCTGCTGACTGGTAAGAAACACCTGCATAGCTGGCCAGTCCTTTATCAACCAACGCCTGCTGCCATTTGGAAGAGTTCAATCCAAGAATGGTAGAGAATACATCGGCAGCCAGTGTGCCAACAGAATCCCTTCTTGTATCTGGTCCCTGCCATACATACATCACGTAAGGTGTTTGTGCAATAGGTGATTCTTTAACGAAGTATTCTGTTTTTTCAATGGGTTTAAACTCAGGGATGGGATATTTTTCATGGGGATCAAAACCGCTGCTGGCCCAATCGCCAAAAATTGCTTTGACTTTAGCAAAAGCTTCAGCAGGTTTAACATCACCCGTGATCACCAGCAGTGAGTTATTGGGGAAATAGTATTTGTCTTTGATCACCATCATTTTTTCTGGTGTGGCCGAATTGATGATGTCGTGATCACCGATCGGATTTTTGCGGGTAAACAGGTCGCCCCATACTTTTTTACCTACCGTGATCCACAACTGGAAATAAGGGTCGCTCTCTGCACGCTGAAATTCTCCATCCACTACCGGTCTTTCTTTTTGCATGTCTTCTGTGCGGTAAATGGGGAAGCGGATCGCTGCATTCATGAATTTCAATCCTGCATTAAGGCTGTCCTTATCAAAGGTGAAGAAGTAGTTTACTCTTTCATCCCCAGTTGTACCATTCCAGATCATACCCAGCTCTTCAGTACGTTTAATGAATTTTTCCTGGTCAGGATAATCCTTGTTTGCTTTGAAGAACATATGTTCAAACAAGTGGGAGAGGCCACTGTATTCAGGTCCTTCTGTATAGGCGCCGTTCTTAACGGCGATCTCGATAGTGGCAAGCGGTACTTTATGATTTTCGATCACGACCACCTCGAGTCCGTTGTCCAGCTTTTGCCAATAATAATTATCGGGTAGCCGCGGCTGTGAAAATGCAGTTACACTGGTGGCCAGCATTGCTGCTACAAGTAATTTTTTATTCATAGAAAAAATTTGAACCTGCATTGCAGGTTGGTTAAGGGATTGTTGGGAAGGTACATAAGTTGGATAAGCCCCGGAAATAATTCACCCTTGTTTTTGCCTTAGATTTTCAGAAAATTTAATAGCGGTGAATAGGCTGGATGCCCGGTTTTTAGCAATGATATTTCAGGCTAAGCCTGCATGATCAGGATGCCAGATACTGCTGAATTCTCCAATAACAGCCTGGCCGTTTTTCCAGTCCCGCCGGTGCAGCTTCAATAACGCAATATCCTCTTCTCTTACCCGCCGGAATATGGGGCTCATCGTGCCCCCATTGGTATTATCACCGGCCCGGGCTGAAGGATTGTATTGGTAGGGTGGATCTACAATAGTGCCACGGGGATACATAATGCCCGGCACACCAGTTCCTCTTATATCCAGGTTGCTCGGATGATCCAATCCGATCGTATGTCCGTATTCGTGTGCTGCTGTGGTAGAACCTTCGTATAAATTATCACGTTTGAAATAACCGGTATTGCAACCCAGTCCATCAACAAACGAAATATTACCTATGGCAAACTCCTCGATACGGAAATAATTATTCTTCGGATCAGTGTTCTCAAATATTTCTTCCGGAGTAATGGTAGGGTGAAAGCTGCCGGTGATTTGAAAAATAAGCCGTAGTTCCCTGCCTTTTATATGAACAAGAGCCTGTGGCTCATTCCACATCGTTTCGATCTCTTTCCTGATATACTCCGTAATATCCGCATCGGCGGCATTGCCGTAAGTAATGATATGGGAATGAAGAATGAGCTGATTGTTGATGATCTCAGCATGCCCCATGATTGTCTTTTTAGTTCCTTACAGGTTTACCGCTTTTCAATACACTCTGTATCCGCTCCAGGGTTTTCTTCTCTCCGCAAAGCGAAAGAAATGCTTCTCTTTCCAGGTCGAGCAGGTATTGCTCTGTTACCAATGTAGGTTCGCTCAGATCACCACCACACATTACATAGGCTAGTTTCTTTGCTACTACCACATCATGATCTGTTGCGTAGTTGGCTCTCCACATGCCATTGATGCCGGCATATAATGCACCCAATGCAGAACGGCCCAGTACTTTCACATCTTTGCGTTGCACCGGTGTGGTGTAGCCGCTATCGAATATTTCGATCACTGATCTTTTTGCTTCAGCAATACGCCTTCCCTGGTTCATCACGATCTCATCATGGCCTTTGCGATACACGCCAATATTGAATCCTTCGGCTGCAGAAGTGCCTACTTTAGCAGTGGCAATAGTAAGAAACCGGTTTTTCAGGGTAATAGTTTCAGGTTCATCTTCATGCATTTCGTCAGAAGCACGCAACACGAATTCTTTGGTGCCGCCACCGCCAGGTATCAATCCTACACCAAGTTCTACCAGTCCTGTATACGTTTCTGCTGCCGCACAGACTTTATCAGCATGCAGGCTTAATTCGCAAGCTCCTCCCAATGCGAGACCATGTGGCGCTACTACTACCGGTACTGCTGAATAGCGTGCACGCATCATCGTATTCTGGAACAGGCGGATGGCCATGTCCAGCTCATCATATTCCTGTTCAATTGCCAGCATAAAGATCATTCCCACATTGGCACCAGCGGAGAAATTGGCGCCTTCATTGGCGATCACCAAACCCTTGGCCCCTTTTTCCGCTTTGTCGATCGCAGTTTGAATACCGGATAACACATCGCCACCGATACTGCCCATTTTTGTGGACCATTGCAGACCCAGTACATCATCTCCCAGGTCGTATAATTTGCAACTGCCGTTTTTCCAAACCAGTTTATCCTGGTAATTGCTCATGATGATGAACGATTCACCACCAGGAATAGGCTTATAGGTTTTGGAAGAAGGATCATAACTGAGTTTTCTTCCATTTTCAATTTTATAGAATGTTTTATTACCACCAGCCAGCATTTCTTCCACCCATGAGGCAGGTTGATAACCGGCTTCTTTCATGGCTTTCACAGTTTTTTCCAGTCCCAGCACATCCCAGCTTTCAAAAGCACCGATCTCCCAGCCAAAGCCAGCCATCATAGCATCATCCACACGATACACTTCATCGCTGATCTCAGGAATGCGGTGAGAGATATAGGCAAACAGGCCATAATGGAAATGGCGGTAAAATTCACCTGCTTTATCAGGACTGCCTACCAGCATCTTCAGGCGCTGGTAAAGATCATCGACTGGTTTGGCTGCTTCCAGCGAAGCAAATTTTGCTTTAGCCCGTGGCTTGTATTCAAAGGTTTTAAGATCGAGTGTATAGATTTCTGTTTCTCCTTTTTCGTTTTTGCGTTTGGAAAAGAATCCCTGTCCCGTTTTATCTCCCAGCCAGTTGTTCTCTACCATTTTATTCAGCCAGCCAGGAATAATGAACGAATCACGTGCTTCATCAGATGGACAATTATCATACACACCTTTGGCCACTTTCACCAATGTATCGATACCTACTACATCAGCAGTACGGAAAGTAGCGGATTTAGGACGGCCGATCATAGGTCCGGTCAATGCATCCACTTCGTCAATATTCAACCCAAGTTTATCCACCAATCCAAATATTGCCATGATGCCATACACACCAATGCGGTTGGCAATAAAAGCAGGCGTGTCTTTACAAAGCACGGTTGTTTTGCCGAGGATCAGATCACCGTAATGCATCAGGAAACTGATCACTTCAGGGTCTGTATGCGGTGTGGGTATAATTTCCAGCAAGCGCAGGTAGCGCGGAGGATTGAAGAAGTGTGAACCGCAAAAATGCTTTTTGAAATCATCGGTTCTTCCTTCTGCCATCAGGTGAATGGGAATACCAGATGTATTAGAGGTAACAAGCGTTCCTGGCTTCCGGAACTGCTCCACTTTATCGTAGATCAGTTTTTTTATATCAAGCCTTTCCACCACTACTTCAATGATCCAGTCGCAGGAAGTAATATCCTTCATGTTATCATCGAAGTTGCCAGTAGTAATTTTTTTGACAACATCTTTAGTGTAAACCGGCGATGGATTGCTTTTCACTGCTGTAGCGAGGGCATCATTCACGAGTTTATTCCGCTCTGCAGGTTTGGTGCTTTCCGTTGCTTCTTTAGGCACCATGTCCAACAATAAAACCTGCACGCCCACACCTGCAAAATGACAGGCGATCCTTGATCCCATTACCCCGCTACCGAGTATAGCCACTTTTTTAATGATCCGGTTCATATAGCATTTTTAAAATTAGTTAGCTAAACAACTATTTTCGGTACCGAAGTTAGGCCTTTTTAAACTATATAGAAAATGAATAGTGGGTTATTTATGCCGCCGCATATACCGGTTCAGTTGCCGCCTGTTCTTTCCGAGGCCCACACTGCTTCCCACGCCGCTAAGGGTGATCTTTACGAGATAGTTCAATGCAGAGCGGTCGTGCAAACGGATAAAGAAAACTGTTCCTTTTCTATCCGTGTTTTTATTCCTCAAAATGGTATTCACCAGTGAATTGACAGCGCCTCTGAAAAAGGATTTCTTTTCCTGGTTAGGTTTTCCGTCCAATAATACTTTCAGATCGCGGTAAACCATGAGCATTTCTCCATACGCCACCTGGTCGTTTCCCGTAACCTGCATGGTCATTGTATCAAGATAGCCTGATTTCAGCGTTGCACCGGCCAAAGGGCCCAATGCGTGATTCAATACTTTGAGATCGGCTTTTCCCATTTGCAATTGCATCATGAAACCTCCTGCTGTGTCTGTGTATGATCCTTTTGTTTGCAAGGCCGTGAACACTGAATCTTCGAGGTAAGCAGTTGCCTGTATGGAAAGGCTGTCGGAAGTAGTGGCCCCATAATTACGTATGGAAGTGATCAGTCCATTCAAACGGTTCACGTGTATCCAACCCGATGCTTCAGTTTTTTCGTTGTACTCACCGTATTTGACCCAGGCATTGCGAAGCAGCAATGAGTCAATGGATAGTTTTGCCGGGAACATTTTCAGATGTTCAACAGGAAGCGGGCGCACAATGCCCGGCTCCCTGGGAAGATGTTTATCACGGAAATCATCGAGCCTCGCATTATCAACTGAAATGCTGCGCATGTCAAGGACAGAGTCTTTTAGGAACCGTTCCAGGTTCACCCCCTTAATATTGACGCTGCCGGTTTTTACAATGGCATAGTCGATCTGGTAAGGGTGTGTTTTTACAAAATCTTCCTGGCTTTGCACAGGCCGGTAAGAGAATGAATCTAAAGAAAGACCCTGTGTATTCTTATCAAAATTGATATTGTGCCATTCAAACCGGTTATGACTGTTCTGGTAATTGCCTGTAATTTCTTTCAGCGTAAAATTCGTGTTGTGTTTTACAAGCTCATAGAGGTTCAGCAGAAGCGAAGAACTGATAGTAAGATCATTCAGCTTTGCAGTAGCGATAACCAGCTTTCCCCCATTCTTATCAATGCTGTCGAGAACGAAATTCCTGGCAGAAAGTTTTGCCAGTTTGCCTTTCCAGTCCCAGGCCCCTGCTTCATTTTTATGAAAAGCGGGTTTTTCTGCTTCTGCTGATAGCTGTCCTTCCCGTGTATCGAAGGTTTTTCCTTTTTTATTCCTGAAAGAAAAATGGTTTATTAAAAAAGATAGCCGCCCGGCTTTAAGGCCAGGGCCTTCGTTACTGGTCGTTAATTGATCCAGCTCCAGGAAATTGTCATCAGCACCTTTCCATACCAGCCAGCCTGTTTCATTTTCTTCCCGCTTCCGCATGTAAATATCGGGTTGCTGTATGCGCAGTTTGCCAATACTGATCATTGGCCATTTTGCTGGTTCCTTATCCATTTCCTCTTCTGCCTCACCTGCCAGGTACATATTTGCCAAAGGCTTATTGATGGTAAGAGACTCGATCCGGAAATCTTTATTGACCAGGGAATTGATATCGGCCACCATGTTGGCAGAAGGAATTTGTATACTTACAGAATCATGGTCGCCGTTCTGAGTATACCGGATATTTTCCAGTGAAGAAGGTTGTTTATCTGTAATATCGAACTGGTCAACCTGCAACAAAGAATATTTATTTTTCAATGTAAGACCATTGCCTGTTGCTGCAAAGCCATCCAGTTGCCATTTCTTTCCTGCTGTTGAAAATGCTTTGGCAGAAACTGTCTGCAGGTAAAGCGAAATATCACCGGGCGGAGAATGGATATTGAGTGTTGTTTTTGATCCATTGATATTTTGAATAGTAATATCACCTGGTTGCTGGTCGGAAGAAGATGACTGTGTTGTAATATCCATCGAAGCTCCATCCCATTTCACACCTCCAAGCAATAGTTGTTTTTGCTTTTCATCTACCAGCATGGAAAGAATGGAGATATTCTTTGCCTGTATTGCCAACCGGCCTTTCTTCCTGATATTGATCGATGCTGCTTTCAGTTGATTGCCTGCCCTGGTCAATGCCATATCTTCCAGCTCGGCATCCAACCCATCCATTGTGAAAGATCCCTTCTTAAAAGTCAGCATATTCACAGCTTGTTGTATGCCTGTAAGATTGCGGGATTTCATTAGTTGCTGAGCTGTAACAAAACTTGTTACGTTATCCAGCTGCAGTTTTGCTTTATTCCTGAAATCCAGGTTCAACTGCCCGTTGATGATATTCAGGTTATGTAGTTGCAATAATTTATTTACTTCCTGTAAGGCTTTAAAAACATCTCCCTTATCATTTCCGCTGCGGCTGAGATCGTAATTGATGACTGGCTTATACAATACGATCTGTTCTGCTTTCAACCGCCTGTCAAATACAAGGTGGTCCCACGACAAACCATACAATTCAAACTGCGGCATGGCAACCCGGTTTAACCCTTTTCCGTTTTTATATTCTTTATAGGCAAAATTGCTCAGGCTGATACGGTTGTTTATTAAAAGAATACTGTCAAACTGTACAGAGAAAGCACTGTCACGGACAAAGTTTTCAGAATTGCGGATGGCCATAGCAAAGCGTTCTACTGTCAATGGCCTTGGCGCATCTTTTTTGATGCGTAATCCCTGCATCTCAAAATTGTTGTGTGTGGAAACAAAGGAACTGGGATGTCCCTGGCGAACGGTATTGATATCAAAAGAGCCGTTTTCCACTATCACGAATTTTAATTGCAGATCACCTGTTAATTGTTGTACCAACTCATCCAGCCTTGGAGTATTTACCGTTGGCTCATCATCTTTCAGGTTTACATTCAATGCAAATCGTGGATTGATGCAATACACGGAATCGGCTTTGATCAATTCACTTCTATACAAAGTGTCAAAATCGATATTGGTCATTTTCAGTTTATCGAAGAATACAGTGAAGGAACTGTTGCTGCTATCCCCTTTATTCGCTGTGATAGTACAACTGTCAAACTCTGCCAGTTTGTGTTGAAGGTTGATGCGAAAATTGCTGAAGCTAAGCCGGTGTCGTCCGTCGGGGAAAAAGATATCCTGGTGGGTAGTTTGCAGTGCAATATTATCACTGAAGAGTATTTTATTCCGGCTTTGTCCCTGCGCACTGTCTACCCGCAGGTTATCCAGGTGGAAATAAATATTGGAAATGGTGACCGGCTTTTCATCAGCGGCAGGATCGGCTTTGTTGACCATGGAAAACTTCCCGTTATTGATCTGGAACCTGTCTACTTCCAATACTTTCAATGCGTCGCGGATAGAATTGTATACTCTTCCCATCTCCTGGGGAATGGAAAGGGCTTCTCCATCTTTTTTATTGCCGGGAACACGTAAACTGGTCACAGTGATCACAGGGTTCACCAGTTTCAGTGAATCGATCAGAAACGTTTTTTCAGCGATAAGCGGGTAAAATTTTTTCAACCGCAATTGTAAACGCTCCACTTCGATGCGGTAATTGTTGGGAGATGTGGAGTCGTCCGTGGTATAAAAAACAGCTTTCCGGAGTTCCATTCTTTTTTTGAACCAGTTGTAGCTGAACTTTTCCACTTGAAGTTTCAGCTTCCCGTTTGATTGCCGGCTTACCAGTTCAGCAAGAATATCTTCAGCATGATTTACAAACCAGAAATGAAATCCCAGCAGTATACCAACCACAGAGCCAGTAACAATGGCGATTATTTTGAATAGTTTTCGGGATATACCTATTGCCGTCAAGAGGCGGACATTTTACATGAATTTACTCAAATCCCGTGCATTAAACAATAGTGAAGTGACAAGGGAATGTTAATGGTTGATAGAGTGTGGTTTTGAAGGTTTAAGAGGCAAGCATTTCCTTTTTGAGGAAAAGGTCGAGCTTGCCTGCCCAGAATCCCAGGTCCCTGATAAGATTGATCATTTCAGTATAATCCATTCCTTCAATATTCCTTTCGGTTACAGCACATAATATTCCTCTGGATTCGTCGGCAGTGAGTTTATAGCCGAGATAAGTGGCATTGATGGCCAATGCGGTTTTATACAGCATGAATTGTTTGGGAATGTCCCTTGGTATTGCACAAAGTGGTGACATGCATCGGATAAAGATCTGTTGTTCCTGTTCCGGGTTTTTTTGCGCAGTGAGAAATACTTCAATGGTAGAACTGCCTTGCACGAAATACCAGGCACCTGTTTGTTGGTTGTAAATATCGTCAGCATTTACACCGATATCGGCGCACAAATGCCGGATGTATTGTTTTACTGTTTCGATAGAGGTCATAAATGCCTGGTTAAGGTTTTATGCAAGGCAAACAGTTATTGCTGCAAATTATTGTCCGGCCCCTGGCTTTTACAACAGAATTAACTTACAGGCGATCCGTTTGCAGTTGACTCATCCGGGTTCACAAACTTCAGCTTTCCATTGTCTTCAGCCATCAGTATCATTCCATTGCTTTCAATGCCTCTCATTTTGCGGGGAGCAAGATTGGCAACCACTACCACCTGTTTCCCGATGATAGCGGAAGGCTCAAAATGCAAAGCAATGCCGGATACAATGGTCCTCTTTTCAAAACCAAGGTCCACTTCCAATTTGAGCAGCTTGTCTGCTTTAGCCACTTTTTCTGCTGCAGTGATAGTGCCAACTTTAAGATCAAGTTTGGCAAAATCATCATATTGTATTTCCGCCTTGGCCGAGGGTGTTTCTTTAGGTTGTTCGTTCACGACTGTTTCAACGGGTTTAACTAATCCTGCTTTTAATTTTTCTACCTGTGCAATGATCTCGCTATCCTCGATCTTCCTGAATAATAACTGGGGTTCTCTCAGGCTATATCCTATACTCAGCAATTTCATGCTACCGGCATTTTTCCATTCCAGCATCCTGTCTACCACTTTCATCTTATGCAGCATTGATTTGGCAGTGTTGGGCAGAAAAGGATTGATCAGTATGGCGAGATTGGCTGTTAACTGTAAACAAATATGCAAACAGTTATCGATCTGTTTTTGCAATTCAGGCTTGGCTGCCAGTTCTTTCGCCAGTATCCAGGGTTCTTTTTTCTGCATGTACTGGTTGCCTTTGCGGGCCAGGTCGATCACTTCATACAGTGCTTCGCGGAACCTGTATTCTTCCAGCAGGGAAGTTACCGTGTCTTTAGTGTTGCTGATAGCCGTGATGAGTTGTTTATCTTCTTCATCGATCAGCTCATTATGGAATGGAGGCACTTTCCCATTGCATAGTTTATGCATCAGCACAAAAGTGCGGTTCTCGAAATTGCCGAATATATCTGTGAGCTCACTTTTGTAAGCCTGCTGAAAACCTTTCCAGGTAAATTCACTGTCTTTGGTTTCCGGTGCTATCTGCGTTAAATAGTAACGCAATGCATCTACCATCTGCCCGCCACCATTTTCCTTTTTCACAAAATCGTTAATGTAGTCACGCATTTCCAGCTTCCAGTTCCTGCTCGTGCTCATTTTATCTCCTTCGAGGTTCAGGAATTCATTGGCCGGCACATTGGCTGGTAATATATCACCATGCAGTTTCAGCATCACCGGGAAGATGATGCAATGGAACACGATATTGTCTTTGCCAATAAAGTGCACAAGTTTTGTGTCCTTATCCTGCCAGTAAGGCTTCCAATCTTTATCATGGTCAAGTGCCCACTGTTTAGTGGCGCTGATATAACCGATCGGGGCATCAAACCATACATACAATACTTTTCCAGCGGCATCGGCTAATGGCACTTTCACGCCCCAGTCAAGATCGCGGGTAACGGCTCTTGGCTGCAGTCCGCCTTCGATCCAGCTTTTACACTGGCCTACCACAGTTGGCCTCCAGTCATCCTTATGATCTTCCAGTATCCATTTCCGTAAAAAATCTTCATGCTTGCCTAATGGAAGATACCAGTGAGTGGTTTTTTTCTTTATGGGCTTGCTGCCGGTTAATGTGCTTACAGGGTTGATCAGTTCATCGGGACTCAGGGAAGTACCGCAGCGTTCACACTGATCTCCATAGGCATTTTCATATCCACAGTTGGGGCAAGTGCCTTTTATATAACGGTCGGCCAAAAATGTTTTGGCTTCCTCATCATAATATTGTTCAGTCTCTTTTGTTTCCAGTTCGCCACGGTCATTGAGATATGTGAAAAACTCCTGGGCTGTTTCATGATGCAAAGGGGAACTGGTGCGGTGATAAATATCAAAGGAAATGGAAAGGTCTTCAAAATCCTGTTTCATCGCTTCATGATATTTATCGATGATTGCCTGCGGCGTGGTGCCTTCTTTCATTGCCTGGATGGGAATAGCGGTTCCATGCTCATCACTGCCGCATACAAACACTACATCCCTTTCCTGCGCACGCAGGTAACGGACATAAATGTCTGCAGGTATATAAGCGCCGGCCAGATGCCCTACGTGTTTCAATCCATTGGCATAGGGCAGGGCAGACGTGATCAGGTATCGTTTCGGGGTCGTCATAGTCTGCAAAAATACCGGAATTACGGGTGAAAGCGAAACGTTGGCTGTTGATCGTTGGACATCGGTAAATGACTCTCCCTTTGAGATAACCAACAACTTGAATTAATTTAGTTCAATGATGAACCGCAAAAACTTCCTTTCCTCTGCCGGTGCCCTTCTTGCTTCGTCCGCTATTCCATCCTTTGCGGCAGTGGATGAGAGTGCCCCGGCAATTATTCCGTCCTATCTGCGGAAAGGGGATATGATCGGGATTACTTCACCGGCTGGCTATATTACGCATGAAGAGGTTCTGCCGGCAGCAAGACTGATGGAAAGCTGGGGCTATCGGATCCGGCTTGGCAAAACCATTGGCAGGCGCGATGGCACTTTCGGAGGCACGGACACAGAAAGGCTTGCAGATATGCAACAGATGCTGAATGATAAGGAGATCAAAGCCATTATGTGTGCCCGTGGCGGTTATGGCTCCCTCAGGATCATCGATAATTTGCAATGGAACCAGTTCCGCGAACACCCGAAATGGATCATTGGCTTCAGCGATATCACTGTTTTGCATTCCCATATCCTGCGCAATTTTGGGATCGCTTCCATTCATTCCAAAATGTGCAACAGCTTCCCGGAGATCTGGGAAAAGGCCGATCCGGTACAAAAGGAAACGATTGAATCCATCCGCCGGGCACTGTCAGGAGATGAGATGCAGTATACAGTGGCGGCAAATCCGCAAAACAGGAACGGAACAGCTACTGGTATACTGACCGGCGGCAATTTAAAGACACTGGAAACCCTGGCCGGTTCTGTTTCAGATATACATACGCAAAAACGGATCTTATTTGTGGAAGACACCGGTGAATATCTTTACAGTATAGATCGCATGTTCTGGAATCTTGCCCGGACGGGCAAGCTCGAGCATCTTGCCGGTCTGATCATTGGCGGATTTAAGATCAAACAGGATGATCCCGGCGAGGAATTTGGAAAGAACTTACAAGAAATCGTATTGGAAAAAGTGAAAAAATATAGGTATCCGGTATGTTTTGATTTTCCGGTAGGCCATCAGCGCGATAATTTTGCATTGAAATGCGGCGTACAGCATAAACTGATTGTGCAAACCGGTGCCAGCACCTTAACAGATAGATTATGATCAAAACTCCTCCTTACCTGCAACCCGGCGATACCATCGGCATCGTTTGCCCGGCAGGATATATGAGCCTTGAAAAAGCAGCCGAATGTATCCGTGTGCTCCGGGAAGAATGGGGCTACAATGTAAAAATCGGGAAAACGCTGGGTGGTGCTTCCACCACTTATTTCTCCGGCACAGATGAAGAAAGGTTGACCGATCTGCAACACATGCTGGATGATGATGAAGTGAAAGCTATACTGTGCGGACGGGGTGGATATGGTACAGGCCGCATCATCGAGCAGTTGGATTTTAAAAAATTCAAAAAGAATCCAAAGTGGGTCATTGGCTTCAGCGATATTACCGTGCTCCACTCACATCTTTACAGCAACTATTATATTGCCAGCCTGCATGCACCCATGGCGGCAGCTTTCAATGAAGCAGGATATATCAACCGCTACGTACAATCATTGCGGTCAGCCCTGCAGGGTATTTGGGCCAGGTATACCTGTGATCCGCATCCGTTCAACAGGACCGGTGAAGCTATTGGCGAATTGGTCGGCGGCAACCTCTCTCTGATCGCTCACCTTATCGGCTCCGATTCTGATATCAAAACAAAAGGCCGCATTCTTTTCCTGGAAGATATTGGCGAATACAGTTACAATATTGACCGGATGATGTATCAACTGAAACGGGGCGGCAAGCTGAAAAATCTTGCAGGGCTTATTATTGGCGGTTTTACGGATATGAAGGACACGGAAAGACCTTTTGGCATGGATGTATACGGGATTATCCGGGATATTGTAAAAGAATATGACTATCCTGTTTGCTTTGGATTCCCTGTCAGCCACGACAAAGAAAATTATGCATTGAAAATAGGGGCTGGATATAAGTTGAAGATTACCAAAAGCCGCGTTCTCCTGGAAGAGTAAGTGGTCTATATATAGATTCAGTTGATTAATTTTGCATTCCAATAAAGAGAATCTATATCATGACCCTGGTTCAGTTAGAATACATTATCGCCGTAGACACCTGGAGGCATTTTGCCACTGCTGCCGATCATTGCTTTGTGACCCAGCCCACACTAAGCATGCAGATACAGAAACTGGAAGAAGAACTGGACGTAAAAATATTTGACCGCAGCAAGCAACCCGTTGTGCCAACAGAAACAGGTGCCGAGATCATTGCGCAGGCAAGGATAATACTGGCAGAAAGAAACGTGCTGCTGGAAAAACTGCAAAGCAAAAAAGGCGTACTGACTGGCGAATTACGGATCGGCATCATTCCCACACTGGCCCCATACCTGCTGCCGCTTTTCATTCAGCCATTTGCAAAAAAATTCCCTTCAGTAAAACTGGTCGTGCATGAAATGATGACCGAACTGATCATTGCCCGCCTGCGGGAAGGGAAAATTGATGCAGGCATTCTAGTTACCCCTTTACAGGAAGCAGGTATCAAAGAGTTCGTATTGTTCTACGAAGAGTTGATGGCTTATGTTTCGAGAAAGAATGCCATATATGAAAAATCCTATATCCTGCCACAGGATATAGATCCGAATAAATTATGGCTGCTTGAAGAAGGCCATTGCTTCCGCTCGCAGATCGCCAACCTTTGCGAACTGCGCAAAATGAGCAAGGAAGGAAGTTCATTCGATTATGAAGCAGGCAGTATAGAAACCCTGCGCCGTATGGTGGAAATGAACGACGGTATTACCATCATTCCCGAACTTGCCACACTTGATATGCCTGCCCGCCAGACCCAATTGATTCGCTATTTTAAAAAGCCTTCACCCATGCGTGAAGTGAGCCTGGTAGTGCACCGGAATTTTGTAAAAAAAGCATTGATCGATGCGCTCAAAGAAGAGATATTAAGGACCATTCCTGAAAAGATCCGAAAGAACAGGGCAGCGAATGTGCTACCGGTTTAAGGCGCTTAAAATTTCAGCACTGAATCTATTTTTTCCTGGAACTTTTTATGATCAGCCAGATCATTGTGTTTTCCTTTCTCAATTGCGATCAGTTCAGATCCCTGCGGAGCTATTTTCAGCAGGCGTTCGGATTGATTAAAAGGGATCACTTCATCATCTGTGCCATGAAGGAGGGTGACCGGTGCTTTTACCTGGCTGAAGTATTCATTGGTAGGAAAATGATAATGAAGCATCAGGCTTACGGGATACATGAAAGCATAATGTGAAGCAAGTGCATCTATACTGTAATATGGTGTTTCCAGCATCAGCCGTTTGCATTCTCTTACAGATGCCAGTTGTGCCGCAATCCCCGACCCCAATGATTTTCCATAAAGGATAATGCTATCATCCGAAAAACGCGCCCTTGCCATTTTATAAAGCATGAGCGCATCCTTGTACAGGATCTGTTCAGTCAGCTCACCGGTGCTTTTACCAAAGCCGGGATAATCCATCATCCACACTTCATAATTATTACGGGTAAAAGAATTTGCGTAAGGCGCATAACGTTCTATGTTTTTCCGGTTCCCATGAAAGTATAATACCACCCCCTTACAAACGGAATCAGGAACTGTGAAACGAACAATGCTCAGGTTTTTTTCGCCGTCAACCGGAAGATATATTTCTTCAAATGGCTGATTGAGTTTGAATGCATGTTCCGCAGGCAGGGTGCTGGGATGGAACAGGAATTTATCCTGGAGAAAATATAAGGCTATGCCACAGGCTATATAAACAACTGCAACGATCTGCAGCCATTTCCAAAGCTTACGGATGATTGTTTTTTGCATGATAGAATTACACTGTTTAGATCACCAACATATCATACACTACTACCTTTTCCCACAGATGGCTGTACTTTTCCACGAAAGCCTTATGGATGGGGTGTACCTGGTAAGCATCCTGCTCTTTTGCAGAATCGAAATACATGAGTTCTGAAACATCATAGCTGTTGTCTACCACTTCCCGTTTTTCCGTGGAAGCCGGTGTGCCGATCAGCAGGTCCTTTACTTCTTTGATGGCCGACAGGGTTTTTAGTCCTTCGATCAATTGCTTACGATCTGCTTCCAGGCCAGGGTTCTTTAGCCAGAAAAAAACATGGTGCACTACCCGGGAAGATGTTTGTTGCATAGATAATGAAAATATGAAAGCGTAAATTAATTAAAAACCGGGCTTAATACCGCATGTTATAATAATCACTTATTCCGCATTGTGCTTTATTCAGGATATCGTTCATGATAACGCGGATGATCTCATCATTGGAAGGAGGGAATTGCTCCCGCTGATTGATGAGCTTCTTATCTTCATCACTCAAAGCCCTTTCATCGCCAGTGTAAATGGCAAAACTGTATACCCATCTGTAATCAGAGCGGTAAGTATCGCTCCATAAATAGCGGTTATCTATATCACGGATAGTTGCCTGTAAAAGACCATCGGCCTGCAGTTCCCGCCTGATGGTAGTGATCTTCGCTTTCACGGTAATGTATTCTTTAACTACCGAGTCAGCCTTGATCACCCTTTCCTTTCCAACGATCTGCTTGCTTATTTCCCTGGTGCTACGCTGATCGCGGTAACGGCCGATGTTGATATCGCTGAAACGCATTTCAGCAACATTATCTGCCCGCATATTAACGGCTTCATTGGGTGAGTAAAACCGGAGGAACTGGCTGCGATTATTATTATTCAGGTAACGCAGCATATCATAATTGAAACTATTGAAATCATAGAAATAAGAACTGTACTGAAACCCAAAACGGCTGGGTGGCAATATCACCACATTGGTAACCGCATTGGCAAATGCTTCATCCAGCTTTTGTTTGATAGACAGGTCGCCGGGTTTTAATGATAATGCTTTTTGAAATTCATTGTATGCATCACGATAGCCTTTCTTTGTATTCTGGTCCATCAATTCCAGACCTCTTTCATAACGGACATTGCCCGCTTCATCCTTATAGGTTGTTACAAAAGATGAATAGTCGGTAGGGTGTACCACTTCATATACGGAAGGAGAGCGGCGAATAGCTTCATACAGGCTTTGCAGGCTGATATATTCCCTGTAAATATTCTCCCAGCGCAGGTCTGAATTGCTGTTGGCATAGTTCTCTATCTTTTTTTCATGATCGCTTACTGCAAAGCGATAAGCATTTTGCAGAATATCCAGTGTGGCAGCATCACCTGGTTTCTTGGACAGTTTTTTGGCAGCCTGCTCCACTGCCTCATCATAGCGACCCTGCCGGTAAAGTTTTTCTGCATTCTTGCAGGAAACAAAAACAATGGCAAGAAGAAAAAAGAAAGAGTAGAGTTTCATTTGCATACACATGGTTTTTTATTGGACGGCCGGGCCGGAATATAGTTAACAGGATGATGGTCAATTAGAAAAATCTTAACAGCATCGCTGCTCATTCTTTCAGGATATCCCGCACGAAATTATGGTACTCATCAAACTTAGGGAGATTATTATGTCCTCCGCCCTGTATCCTGATCAAAGTTATTTTATGCGGGTTAAGTTTTTGTAAACGTTCACTGTGCCGGATTGGGATCAGCCAGTCGCGTGTGCCATGGATAATATAAGTATGGCAATTTACTTTCCTGATCCATTTATCTGTGCGCAGGTGATACCGCAACACATATTTTACAGGTAAAATAGGAAGAAACCGCTCCACCACTTTCCGGAAGCTATAATACGGTGCATCAAGGATCAGGTACCTGGGTTTATTGTCTGAAGCCAGTTTGCTGGCAAAGCCGCTGCCGATGCTGCGGCCGTAAACGATTATATGATGCTCATCGTATTGCTTCAGCAGGGTTTCATACACAAACTGCATATCATCCATCATTTCCTTTTCGCTGCGCTTACCCGTGCTTTTGCCAAATCCGCGGTAATCAACCAGCACCACATCATAATTATAGCGGTAAAAATCCCTGGCATATTTTGCCCATCCTTTGATGCTCCGGCTATTGCCATGAAAATACAGGATCAGCCCTGCCGGAGCTTCACGGTAAAAATGAAGACCGTTGATCCGCACACCCGGTTCCACATCAAAGAAATATTCACGAAAAGGAATATCATATTTGAACTGGAAATCCTGCGCCAGCTTCTCCGGTTTGAAAATAAATTTTTCCTGCAGCAGATAAGCCAGGATGGAAAGCAGGGCAATACCACCCAGAATATACCAGATAAAGGAAGGCAAATGGAAATAATTAAAAAGTCAAAAATCAAAATTAAAAATAACCATAAAGGGCAGGCTTTTCCTACCTTCCGGCATTTTTTTAAATTTGATTTTTGACTTTTTAATTAATCCTCCACCCGTTTCAATCGCAGATTCGTTACCGGAGCTACTATCAACGGGAATTTTTCCACTGTTACATTTGCAGCATCCAGGCCAAAACCTCTTTCTTCAGAAAGACTGTGTTCTTTCAGCCAGAAATGCAGCTTCATGATCACCCGCTCCGTGAAAGGTAATTCATTATCCTGGCTCAGGTATTTCTCCATCACCATGAATTGGAAATCACCGACTGTATTGCTGCTGGCCAGGCTTTCATACCGGCTGATGATATTCACTTCATTATTGGCCACCAGGTCTTCCACCACTTTGCGGAACATCAGGTTGATCCGTGGTTCCATCCGGAATCCCAAACGGAAATCAATGCGGATGATATCATTGGGTATGATATGCTCCACTTTGTATTCGCAGGTATAGGGATCATCGAGTGTGTCTACATGCACAAACCAGTAAATATCTGCCCTCTTGGGCTTTTTATTCAGTATGGAATAAATGATCTTATGCTCAATTTCTTTTGGGTTATTGGCACTCGTAAGATATATGAGGTGGGTGGCATATTTGGGCACGCCCCGGTCATTGCTCAATTCCTGTATCTTGGGAATATAGTGCTCCATCCGGACAAATTCCACGTAGCGGTTCTTGATACGCCGCGCCCGGAACCAGACATACATTACCAGGAACATCAGGCCTCCTACCAATAAAGTGATATAACCGCCATGAACGAATTTATCCATCAGGGCTACAAAATAGCCGGTTTCCACGGTCAGATAACCGATAAGGAACAGCCATATCCATAGCGAGCCCTTTCGTTGTAATACGAGGTAATTGGCAAAAAGGATGGTAGTGGTCAGCATGGTCACAATAATGGCGAGGCCATAAGCCGCTTCCATGTTGGATGATTTTTTGAAATAAAGCACCACGCCTACGCAGCCTATAAATAGCAGCAGGTTCACAGCCGGGATAAAGAGCTGTCCTTTTTCTTCCGACGGGTAACGGATCTTCACTTTGGGCCAAAGATTCAGTCGCATGGCTTCCCCGATCAGCGTAAATGCACCCGAGATCATGGCCTGGCTGGCAATAACTGCAGCCGTGGTAGCGATTACCACGCCGGGGATAATGAACCATTCCGGCATCAGATCATAAAATGCATTAATGCCTAATGTTCTTTTGGTCGCTTCCGTGATCTCAAGTCCGTTCCTGTTAGCCAGCAGGTAAGCTCCCTGGCCAAAGTAGTTGAGCAGTAAACAGCATTTTACATACACCCAGGTGGTCCTGATATTGCCGCGGCCACAATGGCCCAGATCGCCGTAAAGGGCTTCGGCCCCGGTGGTACAAAGGAATACAGCACCCAATAACCAGAACCCATGCGGGTAGGTGCGGAGGAACTCTATAGCATAATGTGGGCTTAATGCTTTGAAGATCGCCAGATCGTCCGATACGTGAACAGCGCCCAGCACTGCCAGCATGGTGAACCAGACAAACATTACGGGTCCGAAGATCTTACCAATGGAAGCTGTTCCGAATTGCTGAAGGAAGAAGAATACACAGAGGATGATCAGTACAATGATCATGATCGTGTCTGTAGGCATGCCTCTCAGTTTGGGCAGTTCTTCCAGGCCTTCTATCGCAGAGGTAATAGAGATGGGGGGAGTGATGATACCATCGGCCAGCAAGGCGGCGCCGCCGATCATGGCCGGGATCACCAGCCACTTCTTTCTTCGCCGCACCAGCGCATAGAGCGCAAAAGTGCCACCTTCACCCCGGTTATCGGCCCGGAGGATCAGGATCACATATTTGATGGTGGTTTGAAGGGTGAGCGTCCAGATAATACAGGACAAGGCCCCGATGATCAGTTCCTCACTGACTGTTCTTCCTCCGATAATGGCGTTGAAAACGTACAGGGGGGAGGTGCCTATATCGCCGTAAATAATTCCAAGAGCAATAATAAGTCCTGCGGCGGTGACTCTGTTAGTGGGTATTTTCACTATCTATTTTGTTATTGTGCTGGTACAGACCTTGCATTCGGGGCTATAACGCCTGCAAAGGTATATGCAAAAATCAATTACAAGGTATAAGGTGTTAAAAGATTGGGGATACGCAACCTTCTCAGCAATTTTCGCGCCTAACAGCCGTTCATGTAATCCGGGGATTTCCCGCATCTTTGACAAATAAAAAGTCACCTTTTTAGCAGTCAAACTGTAACTTTAACGAGCAAAAAATCAGAATATTATGACCGTTGGAAGATGGATTTTATGTTTAATGGTACTGCTTTCGGGCTTATCAGCGAGTTCCCAACGGATCGTATACTCCGAGCCGGAAAGGGATGATACCCGCCGCCTGAATTTTGAGATCATCGGCAAGATCAATGGCAATTTTCTTGTTTATAAAAGCATACGCAATAACAACTGGATCGCTATCCTGGACAACGACATGAAGCAGATCGCCAAGGTGGATCAGAATTACCTGCCTGATAATGATCGCGTGATCAATGTCGATTTTTTCCCTTACAGCGATTTCTGTTATATGATCTACCAGTACCGGAGAAAGAATATCATCCACTGCGTAGCGGCCAAGATCGATGGAAAAGGGCAGAAAATGGGTGAGTTGATTGAACTGGACACCACACAGGTAGGAGGGGGCAGCGACAGCAAAATATATACAGTCCTTTCCAGCGAAGACAAAAGCAAGATCATCGTTTTCAAGATCAATAAAAAGAATAAACGTCTTTTTATGATCACTACCTTGCTGATGGATGATAAACTGAACCTGCTAAAGAAAAGCAGGCTGTCTATGCCGATGGAAGACCGGGATGATGATTATCTCAGCGAATTCCAGTTGGACAATGACGGTGATCTGATCTTCTCTAAATTCAACCGGGTCAACAATGAAAATATCGGCAATGCCGCTTTTGTGGTAAAATATGCCCAGGCTGACTCCTTTATGGTAAAGGAATTGAACGTAAACAAATTCTTTCTCGACGAAATACGTATTAAGCCCGATAATTTCAACAAAAGGTATTTTCTCACTTCTTTCTTTTTTAAACAGAAAAGAGGCAACACGGAAGGCTATTATTTTTATGTATGGGATAAGGCGACGCAGCAACCTGTTATAGAAGATACCGTTGCGTTTAGTGAGCAGCTACGTCGTGAAGCCCGTGGCAATGCCAGTGTGAAAGCTGCTTTCAATGACTATTTCATCCGGCAGATCGTAACCCGGAAAGACGGAGGGTTTGTGATCGCCAGCGAAGCTTTTTACACCACTTCGAGAGGAAACAATATGTGGAACCGCTGGAATTATATGTATTCGCCTTATTTCCGTTCATACGATTATTATTACTATTCTCCGTATTATAATAACAGCTTCTGGGGCAACCGCTATTATGATTACCAGAATGTGCGCTACCAGGCCGATAATATCGCGATACAATCCTTTGATAAAAACGGCAGACGTGAGTGGAGCAGCGTGATCTCCAAGGCACAGTTTGATGATCAGTCGGACGACCTGCTTTCTTACCAGATCATGAACACCGGAGGCCAGGTCCATTTCCTGTTCAATAACCTGGAAAGAAGAGTGCAATTGCTCAATGATTTCTCATTGTCACCAGATGGACAACTGACCCGCAACCCCACTTTGAAAGACCTTGACCGTGGCTATGAATTCATGCCGAAATACGGCAAGCAGGTGAGCGCCCGCCAGATGATCATTCCGTGCATATACAGGAACTATGTGTGCTTTGCGAAAGTGGAATATTGAGAATCGTCGGCCAACCGGCCAACGGCACTAACATAATCATTAACTAACTGTAATATCCTATCCGTGACGGGTCTATTTAAACAGAAAAGCCCAGCCAATCTTCTGCTGCTTTTGATCACCGGTGTGCTGATCAAGTTGCCTATGTTCATGCATCCCCATCAGCCGCTTTCAAAACCGGCAGATGGAGTGCTTTTCAATGTCATTCTCCATTTTTTTGAACCTGCAGCGAGTTCTTTCAGCCTGCTCTATCCGTTACTGGCATTTGCCCTGTTATTTATACAGGCTGTGATACTCACCCGCTTTATCAATAACCAGCGGATGATGAACAAAGCCACGTACCTGCCAGGCATGTCGTATATGCTGATCACTTCGTTGATGCCGGAGTGGAATTATTTTTCTGCGCCTTTGCTGGTCAATAGCATATTGCTGTATATCCTTTCGGGTTTATTCAATATTTATAATAAGCAAAATGCCAAAGCCGCCATTTTCAATATCGGCCTGGCATTGGGTATTGCCGGTTATCTCTTTATTTCTTCCCTGATATTCATTGTATGGATATTGCTGGCATTGGCTGTAATGCGCCCTTTCCGGTTGAATGAATGGCTGATCTGCCTGCTGGGCATCACCACGCCATTTTACTTCTACGCTATCTACACTGTCATTGATGGAAAATGGGACTGGCAGGAATTTGTGCCGCATATTACACTTGGCCTTCCTTCGCTGAAGCAATCAGCCTGGCTGGCCGGTAGTGTTTTCCTGATCATGATACCTTTTCTTACAGGAGGATATTTTGTGCAGGAAAACCTTCGCCGCATGCTGATCAATGTGCGCAAAGGCTGGAGCCTGTTATTATTGTTCCTGCTGGCAGCCCTGCTGCTGCCGTTCGTGAATACCAGTGCTACATTCGAGAACTGGATCATGGCCATGGTGCCAATGGCTGCATTCCATGCCTGTACTTACCTGTATTCGACCTGGCGTATTTTCCCCCTCATCCTTTTCTGGGTTACGGCAGGGTTTATTATTGCATATCAGTACTATGGTCCGGGTTGGTAGTTGAGGACGTTATTGTATCTTTGCCTCTTACCATCAATTCTATATAATGAAATTCGGCGTTGTTGTTTTCCCGGGGTCCAATTGTGACAGGGATATGTTCGATGCATTGAAATATGACCTGGACCAGGATGTTACTATGCTGTGGCATAAAGACAAGGATCTCAGTAAGTTCAATACGGAAGACTGCATTATTCTTCCCGGTGGTTTCTCTTATGGCGACTACCTTCGCTGCGGCGCTATTGCCAGGTTCAGCCCCATGATGCAAAGTGTGATAGAATTTGCCAATAACGGCGGAAAAGTATTTGGTGTCTGCAATGGTTTCCAGATACTCTGCGAATCAGGTCTGCTGCCCGGGGCCCTGCTGCGAAATGCCAATCAGCAGTTTGTGTGTAAAAATGTATATATAAAGAACTCTTCTGAAGATATTTATAAGATCCCGGTAGCGCATGGTGAAGGCCGTTACTATGCAGATGAAAAACTGCTGGACGAACTGGAAGCCAATGGCCAGGTCATTTTCAGGTATTGTGATGAGAACGGGCATATTACCCCGGATGCCAATCCCAATGGTGCCCTCCGGAATATTGCCGGTATCTGCAATGCCCAACGCAATGTTTTTGGCATGATGCCCCACCCCGAAAGGGCCTGCTCTGAGGTTTTGGGCAATACGGACGGACGCCAGATCATTGAAAACCTGTTGATGGCCAAACAACTTGTTTACTAAACAGATCGTCTGTTTTATTGTTATCTGTTCAGAATCCTCATTTTAACAATCCTGAATAGCGCAAAACATACAACTTTGCGTATATAGATAGAAAAACAGTACTATGAAGAAATTTTTCCTGTTTGCATCCATTGTATTTGGCGCATTAAGCCTTCAGGCTCAGCAGAATCCTGTGTCCTGGACTTTCTCTTCCAGGAAAGTTGGCGACAAGCAATATGAACTCCACATGACTGCCACTATCCAGAAAGGATGGCACCTTTATTCCCAAACCCAGCCGGAAGATGCGATCGCCATTCCAACCGGTTTCAAGATCAATAATAACCCTTTATTGACGCTTGAAGGGAAGATCAAAGAAGAAGGCAAAATGGAAAAATTCCATGATGCAAAGCTTGAACTGTCTGCTAACCAATATTCCAATAAAGTGGATTTTGTGCAGGTGGTAAAGCTGAAAGCAAATGCAAAAACGAATGTGACCGGCATAGTAGAGTTCCAGACCTGTAATGATGAAAAATGTCTGCCGCCCAAGAAAGTCAACTTTACGATTGACCTCAACTAAACCAGGTCTGCCCGTCTAAATCACCATGCAAAAGTTAGTAGCGCTTCTTTTCTTATTCATTTCCTCTGGCATCGGCTCATTCGCCCAGGATTCCACCAATACCATTCCCGGTTGGAAAGTGGAAAGCCGTAAAACAGGCGGAGGAAGCTATGAATTGCATTTCAATCTGCCTGCGGTTGCAAAATGGCAGGTATATGCCCCTAACCAGGTATTGCTGGACATCAAAACCACTGAATTGCAGTTCAGTGATTCTTCAGTACAGCAACAGGGTGAATTTATATTGAATGAGGAGCCGCTACAGATAAGCAGTCCCATTTTCGAAGGCACTAAAATAAAAGTGTATGAGGGTAAGGCAGGTTGGAAAGCGCTGATCAGGATCGAAGGCACTGTTCCTGCCAAATTGCAGGGCACACTTTTATATACCTACGGGCGCGATAATGAATTCTATCCATCCACGCCACTTCCATTTGTTGTAGAACTGGAAGGAGGAGTGGAGGCATCTACACCAATAAAAGTGGCTTCACTGGATATTAATAAGCCGGTAAATGATTGCGGTGATGAGGGCACGGAAAATAAAAGCATGCTCAGCATCTTCCTGCTGGGCTTCCTGGGTGGACTGGTAGCTTTGCTTACGCCCTGCGTATTTCCTATGGTACCGGTGACCGTTACGTTTTTTACCAAAAAATCGCAGGACCGGCGCAAGGGCATTTCCAATGCAGTGTTGTATGGCTTCTTTATTTTCCTGATCTATATCCTTATTACCATACCATTCCATCTTGCAAACATCAGCCCGGAGATACTGAATAATATTTCTACCAATGTCTGGCTCAATCTCCTGTTCTTCGCAGTGTTTGTGACTTTTGCTTTATCCTTTTTTGGTTTGTTTGAGATCGGTTTGCCGGCAGGCCTGGCAAATAAAGCAGATTCAAAATCAGGGATGGGCAATATCGGCGGCATATTCTTTATGGCCGCTACGCTGGCAATAGTTTCTTTTTCCTGCACAGGTCCTATCCTGGGCACATTGCTGGTAGGCGTAGTGGACCAGGGTGCATGGCCGCTGACAGCAGGCGCAGCAGGCTTTGGTTTGGCATTGGGCCTGCCTTTTGCATTGTTTGCAATGTTCCCCAACTGGCTGCAGTCATTGCCGAAATCAGGCGGATGGATGACCGATGTGAAAGTGGTATTGGGTTTTGTGGAACTGGCCCTTGCTGTAAAATTCTTATCCAATGCAGACCTTGTAAAACAATGGGGATTGCTGAAAAGAGAAGTGTTTATTGGTTTATGGGTGATCATTAGTATACTGATCGTATTGTATCTGTCAGGTAAACTCAGGTTTGCGCATAGCTCACCTGTAAAGAAATTCTCTTTCACACGGATAGCGTTCATTGTTCTGTTCGCTTCTATCACGCTTTATCTTATACCAGGCCTTACCAACACAAACTGGGCGAGATTGAAACTGATCAGTGGGTTCCCACCTCCTCGTGGTACTTACAGTCTTTACAGCCAGGACAAAAACCTGTTTGAACCCATGCATAACAATTATGCGGAAGCGCTTGCACTGGCGAAAAAAGAAAATAAACCTGTATTGATCGACTTCACCGGCTGGGCTTGTGTGAATTGCCGCCGTATGGAAGAAAATGTATGGCCCGATCCTTTGGTAGACAGCCTGATGAGAAAGGAGTTTATCGTGGTTTCTTTATATGTAGATGAAAGGAACAAGTTGCCCCTGGCCGAGCAATCGACTGTGGTGCTCGACAACGGGACAGAGAAATCAATTATTACAGTAGGGGATAAATGGGCTACATTCCAGACAGAAAATTTCAATGCTACTTCTCAACCTCAATATGCCATCATCACTCCAGACCAGGTGGCACTGACCCGCACTAAATTTTATACGCCGAATGCAGAGGAATTTGCAGCATGGCTGGAATGCGGATTGGAAGCATTTCGTAAAAAAAGTAAATAATAGGGCTTGCTTGCGGTTAGTGCTCACAAATAAAAACCCGCCTTCGCTAAAGCTTCGGCGGGCGTAGAGACAATTTGGTGTCATTCTGTAACAACCTGTTGCCAGGCAAGCTGGAAGAATCTCGAAGAGATATTTCCGGAGTGCAACGGGAGAGACAGAATGACAATTACTTACTGTCAGTTATGGTTGCGGACGCAAAGATAGTAATAGAACAGATTAAAGGGCAATTTGTTTTTGAACCATTAATTTTCTCAGGTTAATTAAACCATAACGCATGCGACCGAGTGCGGTATTGATGCTGCAATCTGTAGCAGCAGCTATTTCTTTAAAGCTCATGTCGGCATAATGACGAAGGATGATCACTTCGCGCTGATCTTCAGGAAGCCTTTCCAGCATTTCGCGTACGCGGTGATGGCTTTGCCTTTTCATCATAACAGTTTCAGCACTGTCATCAGTGAAGTTCAGCACTTCGAAAATATCTTTGTCTTCGCTGTTGCGGATAGTAGGAGTTCTTTTCACTTTGCGGAAATGATCTACGCAAAGATTATGGGCGATACGCATGGCCCAGGGCAGGAATTTGCCTTCTTCAGTGTAGCGGCCACTGCGCATGGTATCAATAATGCGGATAAATACATCCTGGAAGATGTCTTCTGCCAGGTACTTGTCCTTTACAAGAAATAAAATGGAGGTATACAGTTTGTCTTTGTGACGGATCACAAGGGCTTCCAACGCTTCAAGGTGGCCATCCGTGAACAGTTGGATGAGTTCATGGTCGGTTTTTTTGACTAAAGCTTTCATACTCCTACAGGTTTAGGTGGTAGTTAATGGATATTGGTTAAACAAAAAGTTAATGGAACAAATCAGCAATAAAAGCTGTTAAGCTATAAAGTGTAGAAGTATTGTACGATAGGCGGGGTGGTTTTTAGGTTTTTCATTTTTGGGATATTGTATTTTAAAAATAGAACATTTTTATAATCCGGCCAACAAATCCTTTCACAAAGAATTAAATCTGCTGCAAAAAAAATGTTAAGGATATTGCATGAAGTTTGCGACTGTTAAGGCTTTACATTTGCCAGGCGAATAATGGAAAAGACAATAAAAGGGAAAAATCCCGTAATTCAGAAGACCGTAAATTCCGCAGAAAACATCCTGATCAAAGGGGCCAGGGTGCATAATCTCAGGAATATTACCGTAGAAATTCCCCGGAACAGCCTGGTTGTTGTAACCGGCGTCTCAGGCTCCGGAAAGTCATCTCTTACTATAGATACCTTATATGCTGAAGGACAGCGACGCTATGCAGAAAGCCTTAGCGCTTATGCCCGCCAGTTCCTGAACCGGATGAATAAACCGGACGTGGATTATATTAAAGGACTCTGCCCGGCCATCGCTATTGAACAAAAAGTGATCACCCGCACTCCCAGGAGCACAGTGGGCAGTATGACTGAACTGTATGATTATCTCCGCCTTCTGTATGCCCGGACCGGTAAAACCATTTCTCCCATTTCCGGTAAACAGGTTAAAAAAGATGATGTAACAGATGTGGTACGCGCTATTACCCAACTTGAAGAGGGTAACAGAGTTTTTATCCTCGCCCTTTTCAAACAGCATAAGAACCGCGATCTGAAAGAAGAGCTGAACATCCTGGTGCAAAAAGGATTTTCACGGGTTTATCTCCGGGAAACAACAGGCGGTGCCGGAGAAACACTTCGTATTGAAGACCTGGCGGAGATGAACGATAAAGAACTGAAAGCAAAGCTGACCGCAAAAGGTAAACAACTGTATATCCTGGTAGACAGGATCGTGGTAAAAGAATTTGAAGAAGATGATATTCACCGTATTTCGGATTCAGTAGGTACCGCTTTTTATGAAGGTGAAGGAGATGTGTATATAGAGATACAGGGTGAAAAACCTTCCGGCAATAAGTTCCTGCATTATAATAACCGCTTCGAACTGGATGGAATGCAGTTTGAAGAACCGGTCCCCAATCTTTTCTCCTTTAATAACCCTTTCGGTGCATGCCCTACATGTGAAGGCTTTAGCCAGGTGTTGGGTATCGACAGCGAGCTTGTGATACCTGACAGGAGATTAAGTGTATACGATGGAGCAGTAGCTCCCTGGAAAGGAGAGAAACTGGGATGGTGGCGTGAGCAATTTATTAAAGGAGCGAAGAAATTCAATTTCCCTGTACATAAACCTATCGCAGATCTGACTGATAAACAATATCAGATACTGTGGGAAGGCAATGAACACGCTTTGGGCATCAATGCTTTCTTTAAAGAAGTGGAGCAAAACCTGTACAAGGTTCAATACCGTGTATTGCTCAGCCGCTATAGGGGGCGCACCAGTTGCCCTGATTGTAAAGGCTACCGCCTCCGCAAAGAAGCGCTGTATGTAAAAGTGGGCGATAAACATATTGGGGAACTCAGTGAGCTTCCGGTAAAAGACCTGAAAGTATGGTTGGACAACCTTGAAAAGAAACTGAGTGATCATGATAAGCAGATCGCGAAAAGGGTATTGCTGGAAATCCATCATCGTTTGAAGACCTTACTGGATGTAGGTCTTGGTTATCTTACAGTGAACCGCCTTGCCAATTCACTCAGCGGTGGCGAAAGCCAGCGTATCCAACTGACGCGCAGCCTTGGAAGCAATCTCACCGATTCGTTATATATACTGGATGAACCATCTATTGGTCTTCATTCACGCGACACTACTAATCTTATCCGTGTGCTGAAAGAACTGCGTGATCTGGGAAACACTGTAGTGGTAGTGGAGCATGATGAGCTGATGATGCGTGAAGCAGATCATATTATTGATATGGGACCATTGGCTTCCCATCTCGGCGGGCAGGTAATAGCCGAAGGTGATTATGATTCGATCGTCAGCAATCCCAAAAGCCTGACAGGAAAATATCTTAGCGGTGAGTTGAAGATAGAGCCGCCTAAAAACGTGCGCAAATGGAACAGGTCCATTACTGTTGAAGGAGCAAGGCAGAACAACCTGAAAGATATCACTGTTGAGTTTCCACTGAATGTGCTTTGCGTAGTGAGCGGAGTGAGCGGTAGTGGTAAAACCACCCTGGTAAAACAGATCTTATATCCTGCACTCCGTAAAATAAAAGGTGAGTTTGGAGATAAAGTAGGTTTTCATAAAGCCATCACCGGTGACATAGATAGCATAGGCCAGATAGAAATGGTGGACCAGAATCCTATTGGTAAATCATCGCGGAGCAATCCTGTAACCTATATCAAGGCATATGATGAAATACGCGATCTTTTTGCAAGGCAGCCATTGAGTAAGATGCGTGGATTTCAGCCCAAGCATTTTTCGTTCAATGTGGATGGTGGCCGTTGCGATACATGCAAAGGTGAAGGCGAACAGGTAGTGGAGATGCAGTTCCTTGCCGATGTGCACCTGACCTGTGAATCCTGTGGCGGCAAGCGTTTCAAAGAGGAAATACTGGAAGTGAAATATAAAGACGCCAGCATTTATGATGTGCTGGAAATGGGTGTGGACGAAGCCATTCAATTCTTCAGTGAAGAAAAAGCATTGGCTAAAGCGTTGCAGCCATTGAGTGATGTAGGTCTTGGCTACGTAAAACTGGGACAATCATCCGATACACTTTCCGGTGGTGAAGCGCAGCGTGTAAAACTGGCCTCTTTTCTTGGCAAAGGAAGAGCGAGCTCGAAGATCCTGTTCATTTTTGATGAGCCTACAACCGGTCTTCATTTTCATGATATTCAAAAACTGCTGGCTTCTTTCAATGCATTGATTGAGCAGGGGCATTCTATTCTTGTTATCGAACATAATACGGATGTGATCAAAAGCGCCGATTGGCTGATCGATCTCGGACCTGAAGCAGGTGATGGTGGAGGAACGCTTGTGTATGCCGGTAAACCAGAGGGTGCGAAGAAAATCAAGAACAGTCATACAGGTAGTTTTTTATAGCCTTAATATTCACTACATAGAAACACTTAGCTTCTGTTGAAGCGCAGCATATAATCATTTTCTTCTATAGTAAAACCCCGATTACAGTGTAAGAAATACCTGAAATGCTTGCAGGTTCAGGGTCTGCTGTATATGTTTGTCCCCGTTGTTTTGTTGTCCTTAGTTCAATCTTATCCAATTCTTTTGAAATCCGTACCGTCAAATCCCTGGTGGAAACGTATTCTTGTTCATTGCAGATAAAGCAAGGTAATGCCGGTGTTTTTTTAATCCAAACCTGGTCAGGGCTATTGTCCTGGTCTCATGAGTTGTTTTGTTATTTAAAACGTACACCGATAAATATCTTGTGATGAAAAAATTTTGCTTGATTTCAGTTCTGCTGGCTTCGCTGTGTTCAGTATATGCGCAAAATCAAACAAATAATACCCCGACAGAAAAAGGAACATTGCCTGTGATGTTCGATAGTGTAAGGGCCAATGTGAAGGATGACCTGGTGCAGATAAGCTGGAGCAATCTTACTGAAAGGGAAGTGAAGTATTATATGATCGAGCGTTCCGTTAATGGAACAGATTTTATGCCTATTTATCAGCAACCGCCTTCCCGCAACCTTGATGATAAAGCTTCTTATACTTACATCGATACAAAGCCAGTAACCGGTCCTAATTTTTACCGTATAAAGGTCGCTATTATCAATGGCAGGATGATCACCAGCCGCATACTAAGAGCAGAAATGGATTTTGCAACTCCGGGTTTTACTTTATATCCCAATCCTGTTATAGGAGATGAGTGCACTATAAGCCTGGCTTCTGAAAGGAAAGGAAAGTATATGCTGGAGGTTGTGAATAGTTCGGGCCTGCGTATTCAACAGGTTATGCTGAGCAACCAGGGTAATGGCATCTCACAGGCAATAAGTCTTCCTGCTGGTACAAGACCTGGCGTTTATGTAGTAAGAATAAAAGGAGAGGAATATACAGCCAGCCAGTTGCTGGTTAAAAAATAAAAGAAAATAAAAAGCCCTCAGGTTGAATGTGCATCCATGTCTGAGGGCCTTTTTATTTTCTTTACTTACCTGAGTTTATTGAGGCTCTTCACCAGTTTCTCATCTTTCAGTATTCCGCGTGTGGCCATGATAAAGCCGATCAGCATCCCGGCTACATAAATGGATGTCAGCGCAAAGCGGCCCGACTGGAATTTCCTTACTTCAGTGAAGTACAGTATAACGAGTATAACAGCAATGACCACTCCGGCAATACTGAGCTTTACCTGTGTTTTCCTGTCTTTAAAAAGAAAGATCGCAATGGCACCGGCCAGGGTAGCAGCACCCGTCAGCACCAGTAGGAAAAAATTACTGCCGGCCATAAGCTCGTCTATGGTAGGTATATTATTATCCCCCAGGCGCTGGCCTGTATAAAAAGGATACAGGAAGGTCAGCACCGAACAGACGGCGGCTAATAATAACCAAAGTGTTTGCTGGCGTTGTATCATAATGGATCGGTTTAGGTTTGAACAACCGGTTAACAGTATAAACTTATTAAAATATTTACAATTCAGGATACAGCGGGAACTGTTGCATGAATTGTTTTACTTCTGCTTTTACTGAACCGATAGTTTTTTCGTCATCTGCATTCATCAGCACTTTATCTATCATGGCTACCACGGTTTCCATATCTTTTTCTTTCATGCCACGGGTAGTGATGGCAGGAACGCCTACGCGGATACCGGAAGTAACAAAAGGAGATTTATCATCAAACGGTACTGCATTCTTATTAAGGGTGATATGTGCTTTATCAAGCGTTTCCTGTGCTTTTTTACCCGTCAGGTTCTTATTACGGAGATCAATCAGCATCAGGTGATTGTCTGTACCATTGCTGATAAGGTTATATCCACGGCTTACCAAAGCTTTTGCCATGGCCTGGGCATTGGTAATGATTTGTTTTGCATAAGTAGTGTAGCTGTCTGAAAGGATCTCGCCGAATGATACTGCTTTGGCAGCGATCACATGCTCGAGCGGTCCACCCTGTGTGCCGGGGAATACAGCCAGATCGAGGAGCTGGCTCATGGTGCGGGTATTGCCTTTGGGATCTTTGATGCCCCAGGGGTTCTCAAAATCATGACGGAGCATGATAATACCGCCTCTTGGGCCTCGCAGGGTTTTATGGGTTGTAGAGCTGACGATATGACAATGGTCAAACGGATCATTCAGCAATCCTTTTGCAATAAGGCCAGCAGGGTGGGCGATATCGGCAAACAGGATAGCACCTATTTTATCAGCCACTTCCCTGATACGTTTATAATCCCAGTCGCGGCTATATGCAGAAGCACCGCAGATGATCATTTTTGGTTTTTCTTTCAGGGCTGTTGCTTCCAGTTGATCATAATCTACGAGGCCTGTGTCTTTTTTCACGCCATAGAAAATAGCTTGATAGTTTTTACCACTGAAATTGGCAGGACTACCATGAGTAAGGTGGCCACCCATACTAAGATCGAGGCCTAATACTTTATCACCAGGCTTTACGCAGGCCAGGAATACGGCTGCATTGGCAGTAGCACCGCTATGAGGTTGTACGTTGGCCCATGAAGCATTAAACACTTTCTTTAATCTTTCAATAGCCAGGGTCTCAATTTCATCCACTATTTCGCAACCACCATAATAACGCTTGCCGGGATAGCCTTCAGCATATTTATTGGTGGGTACGGTTCCCATCGCCTGCATTACCTGCAGGGAGGTAAAGTTCTCAGAGGCGATTAATTCGATACCGTTGCGCTGGCGTTCCAGTTCCTGGTTGATAAGATCGAAGATTTGAGTGTCTTTTTGCATGAAGAATGTTTAAGAAGTTGGAAGACGAAGTATAAAGAGTTTTAAGTTTAATAGTTTAAAGGTTTAATGGTTTAAGGTTGAAGAGTTTAATAGTCTAAAGTCGATGGCTTATAACTGATTGTTAAATTCACTGATCTTCTAAACGCCAGGTTTTTAAACCTTAAACTATTTAAACCTTTAAACTTTTAAACACTTAAACCTTAGTCTCTTAACCTTGAGATGGCTACTGCTGCCAGCCGCCGCAAAATTACGTCTGCCGGGAATTGAAAGCGCGGTTGGGCAGATAAGTTTTTGTTTGCGGTAAAAATCACTACTTTCGTTGGCTTTTAAATTTTTTATTAAAAGTCCCAAACGGGTAAATGAAGGCAATAATACCAGTAGCAGGCGCAGGCACCAAATTGCGCCCTCATAGTTATACGCAACCGAAGGCACTGATCCCACTGGCTGGCAAGACTGTGTTGAGTATCATTATTGACCAGATGCAGGAAGCCGGGATAGATGAATTTGTTTTTATAGTAGGATACCTGGGAGATAAGATTCGCGATTATGTGAGGGCGAAATACCCTGACCTGAAAGCGCATTATGTGCAGCAGATAGACCGGCAGGGGATTGGTCATGCTATCAAGATCACCCGTGAAGTGGTGAATGATGATGAAGTGATCGTTGTGCTGGGTGATACTATTTGCGAATACGATGTAAAAGCCGTTGTAGAGAGTGATTGCTCTATGCTTGGTGTGAGAAAAGTGGATGATCCACGTGAGTTTGGTGTAGCAGAGATCAATGAAAAAGGATTTATTGAACACGTAGTAGAGAAGCCACATATTCCTAAGTCAAATATGGCCCTGGTCGGTATTTATAAGATCAAGGAAAGCGGCCAGCTTTTTAAATGCCTGGAAGATAACTTTCTCCAGGGATTGCGTACACATGGTGAGTACAGTCTCACAGACGCACTGGACTGCATGCTGAAACAAGGCATCCAATTCAAACCTTTCAAAGTGGACAGTTGGTTTGATTGCGGCCGTAAAGACACCCTGCTCGATTCCAATGCTACATTATTGAAAAAGTTCGAAGGAAATGGTGAAACGAATTATCAATTCGAGAACACTGTCATCATCCCCCCTGTGAGCATCGGCGAAGGTTGTGATATAAAAAACTCTATCATCGGTCCCGATGTTACTATTGGCGAAAACACTCGCATCAATTATTCTATTGTAAGAAATTCTATTATCGGTTCCTTCTCTAACCTTTTCGATATCGTTCTTGAAGCTTCGATCATCGGTAGTGATACAGGCCTTAAAGGCGAAACAAGAACATTGAGTATCGGGGATAATACGAATATTGATTTGGGATAGCTTCTGAGATGATTTGGAGTTGCTCCCGATTCAGAAGTCCCTTCCCGCCTGTTGCCACCCCAGCCATGGTTCAGGACACTTTATAGTTTAAAGAATATAAGAGCCGGGGTCTCCTCAACGTTGAGGCCCCCGGCTCTTAATGTACTATTCCAGTTATTTTCTTCAAACAGGGCCGGGGTGACACAGCGGGAAGTGGACTCCCGACCCAGAAAACTACCTCTTCAGAAGCTATCTTTGCCTCATTATGACCAACCGAATCACCTCTCTCTTCAACATCGATTATCCTATTGTCCAGGCTGGTATGATATGGGCCAGTGGCTGGCGACTGGCCAGTGCTGTAAGCAATGCCGGTGCATTGGGACTTATCGGAAGCGGAAGTATGTACCCTGATGTGTTGCGGGAGCATATCCGTAAATGCAAAGCAGCTACGGATAAATCATTTGGGGTGAACGTGCCCCTGCTATATCCCGATATTGATAAGCATATAGAGATAATACTCCAGGAAAAAGTACCTATTGTGTTCACTTCGGCGGGCAATCCCAAAACATGGACAGGCACCCTGAAGGAAAAGGGCGTAAAAGTGGTGCATGTAGTAAGCAGCAGCAAATTTGCCCGCAAGGCAGAAGATGCAGGTTGCGATGCAGTGGTGGCGGAAGGGTTTGAAGCCGGGGGGCATAATGGCCGGGAAGAAACCGGCTCGATGGTATTGATCCCCGCTGTGGCAGCGGCTGTAAAAATCCCTGTGCTGGCAGCAGGTGGTATTGCCACAGGGCGGCAAATGCTGGCAGCTATGGTAATGGGCGCAGAAGGCGTGCAAATGGGCAGCCGGTTTGTAGCTTGTGAAGAAGCTTCCTCCCATGAAGCGTTTAAGAAAGTGGTAGTGGATGCCCAGGAAGGTGATACGGTGCTGACAATGAAACAACTCACCCCTGTCAGACTGATCCGCAACACATTCTACCACCAGGTACAGGAAGCGGAGCAAAGAGGAGCATCGCCCGAAGAGCTGAAAAACCTGCTGGGAAGAGGAAGGGCCAAAAAAGGGATGTTTGAAGGAAACCTGGAAGAAGGGGAACTGGAAATAGGGCAGGTGAGCGCTTTGGTAGATCGTATTTTACCAGCCGCAGATATCGTAAAAAAAGTGTGGGCGGAGTTTACTGAGGGCCTCGCAAATCCCATAGGAATGACCTAACTTTATATTATGGCCCGTGTGCTTGTTGTAGTGCGATTAACCATTAATCACCAAATAGGGTCTCATGAAACCGAAATCTATCCTGATGGCCATAAGTCTCCTTAGTGCCGGAATAACTTATGCCTCACCCACCGATCCTCTATGCTGCGATGTAAAAGGCAAAAAAAATGATATTGAAGGGCTGGTAGTGCATGCGGAGAATAAAAAGCCGCTGAAAGATGTAAACATCACTGCTTATCTTATTTCAAAAAAAGAAAAAGCCGTTCATACTGATGAACTGGGCAGCTATTCATTTGAAGCATTAAAGCCCGGCACCTATAAGTTTGTGTTTGAGAAAGCCGGCTTCAGAAAAGTGACCAAAGAAAAGATCGTGATCAAAACAGATGAAGCATTTCAATTGAATATTGAAATGATCGAGAATAAAGATTTTGATCTTGTTCCTTCCCCACTGCATTTTGCCGATTTCTAATTGACAGCAACAACAGGAAATTAAAAATGGCCTTCTGCAAAGAAGGCCATTTGTTTTCATGGCTGTACTGGTAAGCAAAGGATCAATACAGTTCCCGATCATTGTCCATATTGAAATTGTCTTCGTTTTTCTTAATGTTGATCTCTTTATGTTTTTCCAGGAAGTTCTTGTATTTGCTATAGATCTGCGGTGAAACTTCTTTTCCGTTTACTGTCAGCTTGCCGTCTTTATGACGAATGGTATAATCCTCTTTTTTATTAAGAAGGCCATCATTTTCCAGTCCGTCAATAAATTTCTTGTAGTCGCGTAATTCTTCTTTGGCTTTTTCTATCTCCACTTTTGCTTTCGCCAGATCCTCTTTCAGCTTGGGCTCGATGTTTTTCATCTCTTCCTTCACTCTTTTCATTTCCTCCTGGAGTTTAACCATATCGACCTGTTTTACTTTCTCCATTTCTGCTTTTATTTCATCCCAATTCACTTTATCGAGTGATGCCTTTACTTCTTCCTGTATCTTTTTAAAATCAACTTCCTTCATGGCTCTTTCCATTTCCTCTTTCACTTTTTCCATATTCACTTCCTGCAAAGCTTTCTGCACTTCAAGCTGGATTTTCTGCTCATCCAGTTGCTTCATAGCCTGCGCCACGCTGGCCATTGCTTTATCAAGATGCACTTTCATATCTATTTCATCCAATTCTGCTATTGCTTCATCAAGATCACGCACCTTCCTTTCTTTTTGTTGGGGTATAGTGTCTTTGTCAGGTGTTTGTTGCTGATATCCTGGCGCCTGGTGGCGGTCCCATGAAAGAAGGGCTACGGTGGAAAGGAGGATAAGGGCCGCCAGCGCAACACGGCTGACAAAAAATGAGCTGGGTTTCATAACTGTTGATTTAAGGTTAAATAGTGTTACACGAAATTCTTCGTACCAAATATACGACTGATTTCGTATGATGCTAAATAAAAATCAGCTTAAGGGAAATTTTAACAGAAGGGGGTGTTCTTGAGTCGGTAGTCTTTAGTCGGTAGTCTATAGTCCCCTTTTCGGTAGCATCACTCCCCCTGATTTGGAATAACTAACAGGAATAGTACATTAAGAGCCGGAGTCTCCTCAACGTTGAGAACCCGGTTCTTACTCTTTAAACCAGTGTGCTTACTTACCTGTCAGGGGCGGAGTGATGCTACCGAAAAGGGGACTATAGACTACCGACTAAAGACTCCCGACTACTTCTTGATCACCCATTTTATCATCTCCTTCCACGTCGGCTTTTTGCCATACATCAGGATGCCTGTGCGATAGATCTTACCGGCAAACCAGGTAGTGAAGATAAAACCGATGATAAGCGATACCATGGAAAGACCTAACTGCCACCAGGGAACGGTGCCAGGCACTCCAAAAGGTATTCTTGCCATCATGAAGATGGGAGAACTGAAAGGTATGATGCTTCCCCATACTGCAAGCGGGCTGGAAGGGTCTTTGATGACTCCGGGCAGGAGGACGATGGAAAGAATAACGATCATCGTAACAGGGAAGCTTAATGATTGCGCTTCCCGCATGTCTTCGTTCACTGCACTTCCGATAGCAGCATATAAGGATGAGTAGAAGAAAAATCCTCCCAGCAGATAAAATGCAAAACAGCCAAGGATCAGCGGCACGTCAATGCTCGTGAAAATGGTTTGCACTCCTCCAATAATATTGTTGGCTGTAACACCATTGCCAAGGGAGGATGTGAAATTGTAAATAAGGAACATGCAGAGCACCCAGATGAAAAACTGTGTGAGTGCCACAAGGCCGATCCCGATGATCTTGCCAAGCATCAGTTGGAATGGTTTTACGGATGATACGATCACTTCGGCAATGCGATTGGTCTTTTCTTCCATCACACCCATCATTACCTGGCTGCCGTAAAGCAGTAGAATGATATAAATAAGAAAGCCTGCAGCGTAGCCTATACCGGTTGCAACACCGGAGTTGGCAGTAGTATCATTGAAGTTTTGCTGCCTCAGCGTTACTGTACTTTCCTGGAGTTTTGTTTTGATGCTGTCGGTGATCCCCAGTTTTTCGTTCTTAATGCCATCCCAGATATTGTTGAGTTTGCGCTGCACACCGGCAGAGCTTTCTATTCCCAGGGTCCTCCCTGTTTGAAGGGAAAGCTTTAAGCCTGCTTCCCAGTTGCTTTCGGGTGATACAACAATAAATCCGTCGTAGCCCAATGCTTTATAGTTAGCTTTAACGCTGTCTGCAGTGTAATTGACAAGGGAAAGAATATTGGAACTGTCTTTCAGATTTTCCCTTTCAATTTTTCCTTTATCAAAATAGCCGGAAGAATCGATCACTGCTACACGGAGCACGGAAGATGTTGAGGAAGCGATATACGTGGAGCCGAATATCAATCCAAGATACAGCAAGGGGAAAAGGATCGTACTGATGATAAATGTTTTTTTCCTGACCCTTGTAAGGTATTCCCTTTGTATGATGAGTAATATCTTATTCATAATTGCGAATTAGTGTTAGGTGTTAATGGCATTAAGCAGTTATTTCCTGGAATTGGCGGGCGGCGGGAGTGTCTTCTACCAGCCTGATGAAAATATCATTCAGCGAAGGCAGTATTTCATTGAATGATTCAATATGCAATCCCTTATGGATGAAATATTCCAGAACATCATTATTAGTATAACCCGGATCGAGCTTGATCACTACTTCATGTTCATTCTTTTCTTTTACCTGGAATAAATGAATGGCAAGATGTTCAGCCATCAGTTTGTTGGAGAAGGTTACACGGAAAAGGTTTTCCTTGTAATTATGCTTGATATCCTTCACTGTGCCATCCAGCATTTTCTGTCCTTTATTCACCAGGGCAATATGATCGCAGATCTCTTCCACCTGTTCCATCCGGTGTGTACTGAATATTATGGTAGCGCCTCCTTTGGCCAGGTTATAGATCTCATCTTTAATAAGATTGGCATTTACGGGATCGAGGCCGCTGAAAGGCTCATCGAGAATGATCAGTTTGGGATTATGCAACACGGTGGTCACAAACTGCAGTTTCTGGCTCATCCCTTTTGAAAGGTCTTCTACTTTTTTATTCCACCAGCTTTCCATATCGAGCCTTACAAACCATTCTTTGATCTTTGTGGTGGCATCATGTTTACTCAATCCTTTCAATTGGGCAAGATAGAGGGCCTGTTCACCGATCTTCATTTTCTTATACAAGCCTCTTTCTTCGGGCATATAACCGATATGGACAATATCGTTAAGCGGATCGAATTTTTTACCATCGAAGATGATCTCGCCCTGGTCAGGATAAAATATGCCTGTGATCATCCGGATCAGGGTTGTTTTACCTGCACCATTCGGACCGAGCAGGCCGAATATTTGTCCTTTTTCAATAGTGAGGCTGATATCATCCACTGCTTTCTGCGTGGCAAAATACTTTCTGAGGTGTTGGAGCTCAAGAATTGGCATTGTGTGTAGTTTGTGAAGCAAAAATAACCGTCCTGTGCTCTCCTTACTAATATTTCATAGAGGCAATATACCGTCAGAGGAGTTATTGGCCCGTTAATAACCATCTGGCCTGGTTCAGGCCATTTCCTTTATCTTTTGTGCTATCCTTTCTCCGTCCATGGCTGCACTTACGATGCCGCCAGCATATCCGGCTCCTTCTGCACAGGGATAAAGATTTTTCACCTGGGGGTGTTGCAGGGTCTGTGGATCGCGCGGTATGCGTATAGGAGAAGAAGTGCGGGATTCTGTAGCCACTGCCACTGCTTCGTTGGTAAAATAGCCTCTCATCTTTTTCCCGAATTCCCTGAATGCCTGCCGGAGGCTGTTATGAACAAAAGGAGGCAATACTATTTCCAGTGGTGCTGATTGAAGCCCCGGGAGATAAGAGCAGTCGGGCAGGGTAGTAGAAAGCTTTTTTTCGGCGAAGTCGATCAGTCTTTGAGCAGGTGCTACAAATTTGCCGCCACCTGCCTGAAAAGCCTTTTGTTCCACGAGCTGTTGAAACTTCATTAATAATAAAGGGTCCTTTATGGAAGCAGGCAGTTTTTGTTTCTTCATATAAGATAGTGCATCTTCCGGCGAAACGGTGACTACGATGCCGCTGTTGGCATAAGGGTTATTTCTTTTGGAAGGGCTCCAGCCATTTACTACCAGTTCGCCGGGTGAAGTGGCAGCAGGGGCAATGATTCCACCCGGACACATGCAAAAGGAGAAAACGCCCTGACCATCCACTTGCTGCACCAGGCTGTAGGAAGCTGGAGGCAGCAGCTCATCTTTGGAAGTGGTGTGGTACTGGATGTTATTGATCAGTGATTGTGGATGTTCCACGCGAACACCGAGGGCAAATGGTTTTGCTTCGATCAGTATGTTGCGGTGGTGAAGCATTTCAAAAATGTCGCGGGCTGAGTGGCCGGTAGCAAGCACTACAGCGCCGGCTTTGAATACTGAACTATCGGCTGTTCGTACTCCTTTTGCTTCACCGTTTTCTATAATGAGGTCAACTACTTTTTTTTCAAAGAGGAATTCACCGCCATAGCCGGTGATTGTTTCACGCATGGCCGTGATGATCTGCGGCAGTTTATTGGTGCCGATATGCGGATGTGCTTCGTACAGGATCTTTTCTTCAGCGCCAAAGTGTACAAAGAGGTTGAGGATCCTGGCTATATCACCGCGTTTGGAGCTGCGGGTGTATAATTTGCCATCACTGTAAGTGCCGGCTCCGCCTTCGCCGAAGCAATAGTTGCTTTCAGGGTTTACTTCGCCTTCTTTGTTCAATGCGGCAAGATCGCGGCGGCGTGCGCGTACATCTTTGCCTCTTTCAAGGATAATGGGTTTGATGCCTGAAAGGATCAGGTTAAGTGCAGCAAATAAACCGGCAGGCCCGGCACCAATGATCAATGCCGTATTGGCAGCTTTACTTACATCTTTGAAGTGGAATGGCATTAATTCCCTTTGCTGATAAGGTTCATTGATAAAAGCCTGTACGCTGAGATTGATCCAGGCCTGGCGTCCGCGGGCATCGATGGATCGTTTGAGAATAGTGAAACCGGAAACATTGTTAGGTTTCACAGCAGCAGCGCTGGCGATATATTTTTTTACAGTGGTTTCGCTGGCTGCTTCGGAAGGAAGCAGTTTGAGGGAAATAAGTTTTTGCATGAGGTCAGGTTTTTATCCTGAAACAATGATTTGCATCGCAAAAATACGATACGGAAACATATCACTCAAGTTGGGGATGAAGATAAGTTGAAGAAAAACTATTGGTAAATACACACCTTGAGAGGGTGTTTTCACCTATAAAAAAAAGTAGGAGCAGATTATGAGTTTTTGTTTGTAACAATAAGGAAATCTTTATACCTTCAAAATATCCGGTTGAATGATGCTAAAGAAATTTTGCATAGTGAATTTGAAGGACATTAAGAATTTTTTTTGACCGGTTACTGTAAAAAATCCGATCCGGGGAAACCGCCACTATTTTCATTTTACGCCTAACTTTTTGGGAACTAAGAGTACAAAAAATAAGTCGTCAAAAACGGCTTAATGAGAAACTATTTTTATAGGCTCTAAGCCTTGAAATATCTAAATTTTCCGAATAAAATTGATGAAATGCAATACAATTATCATTATCGAAAAAAGGGGTGAATAAAAATTTTTTTTTATCCCAGAAATATAGATATTCGCCGTCCTGTCCAACTTTTTTTATTGACATCGTGTGGGGATTTTTCTTGGACATTTTTCAAAGGACTATACTTAACTCGATATAAACTGCTATCATACTGATGGACAAGAATGCTGAAAAAGTTTGGACCAATTGTTTGAAGATCATCAAGGATATTGTTGAATGGCAGCATTACAAAACCTGGTTTGAGCCGATTACCCCCGTTTCCATAAAGAATAATGTTTTAGTGATACAGGTTCCGAGTCAATTCTTTTTTGAATACCTCGAAGAACATTATGTAAATTTATTGGCAAAGACTTTGAAGAGAGAGTTGGGAAAAGAAGCCCGCCTGGAGTACCGGATCATGGTAGATAGTGGGAACAGCAAAAACAAGCCGCTTACGATGGATGTGACGGGACAGGGGTACAAAACTTTTTCGAATAATGAAATGGATTTTCCTCTTGTAATAAATAATCCTGTTAAAAATCCTTTTGTGATCCCGGGTCTGAAGAAGATGCAGATAGACCCGCAGTTGAATCATATATATACATTCGATGCTTTTGTGGAAGGAGATAGTAACCGGGTTGCACGCAGGGCTGGTAAAACAGTGGCTGAAAAACCGGGAGCCAATTCTTTCAATCCCCTGGTAATATATGGAGGTGTAGGGCTTGGAAAAACGCATTTGGCGCAAGCAATTGGTAATGAGGTGAAAAGATTGCACCCTAATAAAGTGGTGCTGTATGTGAGCTCAGAGAAGTTCATCAACCAGTTTATGGACCACAGCCGCAACAATGCGATCAACGACTTTATTCATTTCTATCAGCTCATAGATGTTCTTATTATAGATGATGTGCAGTTTTTTGCCAAGGCAGAAAAATCGCAGGATGCATTCTTTGCTATCTTCAATCATTTGCATCAATCGCATAAGCAGTTAATCCTTACATCTGATAAATCCCCTAAGGACCTTGATGGTGTTCAGGAAAGATTATTGAGCCGGTTCCGCTGGGGCCTGAGTGCCGACCTGCAGATACCCGATTACGATACCCGTATTGAGATACTGGAGAAGAAAATGAAGAATGACGGGTTGGAAATGCCTAAGGAAGTGATAAAGTATATTGCCTACAATATCAATAGCAATGTGAGGGAACTGGAGGGTGCGCTTATCTCACTGTTGGCACAATCTTCGCTTAACAGAAGGGAGATAGATTTAGATCTTGCTAAAAAGGTGCTACGTAACTTTATCAAATCATCCAGTAAAGAGATAACTATCGATACCATTCAAAGGATGGTGTGCGAATATTTCGACGTCTCTTATGACAAACTGCTGCAAAAAACCCGCAAGCGGGAGATTGTGCAGGCAAGGCAGATCACGATGTATTTAGCTAAAGCATTCACAAAAAATTCTCTTAAAACGATCGGTGAGCATTTTGGTGGCCGTGATCATACCACGGTGATCCACTCCTGCCAAACGGTGAAAGACCTGATGGATACAGATACTGTTTTCAGGGAAAATGTGCTGGAACTCCAGCAAAAAGTGCAGTTGGCAGCGATGTAAGGATGCTGAAAATATTATAAAAGTCCCGGGCTTGAGTCCGGGATTTTTTATTATATAACTATTAGCAGGTTTTTTGGGTTATGTTGCCGGTAATCTTTATTTTTGCCACCCCTTTAAAAAGGGGTAATTCAGCCCGGTGAGGTGGATGAGTGGCTGAAATCAGTAGTTTGCTAAACTGCCGTACGGGTAACTCTGTACCGCGGGTTCGAATCCCGCCCTCACCGCCCTCGACCGCTAAGCTTTGCTGCCTTTGTAACACTATGGCAGCCACAGAGCGAAAGTGGTTCTTAACTGGCAAGAAGCTTTCCTTGGTTGTAACTTTGGGAAGCTGATAAATGAATAAGCCGCCTTCGCTCTTCGAGCTTCGGCGGCTGATACGGGAAGTAGCGCAGGCCGGTAGCGCACCTGGTTTGGGACCAGGGGGTCGCAGGTTCGAATCCTGTCTTCCCGACCCCGCCCGCCGAAGCTTTAGCGAAGGCGGGCTTTTTATTTATAGTACACCCTAAACTTCGTCGGGCGCAGCCCGACGAAGCCCGCCCGGCAACCACAGCACTGGCGCCCCCCCCAACAGAAGCCAAAAGTTGTACAGTTAAGACAACGGATTAAAGGCACCAATTACTTAGTGTCTTTATGTTTTACATCTACATCTTATTCAGGGAAACAATTAGCAAGTACCATTGCAGGTAATGTTAACAGAAGTTTTATCGATTTACTACTACCCTATATTTATTTAAATTCCTTATCCCCCAAAAAGCAAGCACCAACTCCAATACAAGACCAACCGAAAAGAAAATGGATGGCACCCCGTCTATCATCAAACTAATAACCCTACCCAATGCCAAACCAATCATAAAAAACACATTTGAAATTGTCGCGATCCTCCAATAAAGTGGTTTTAAAATACCAATTACCCAGAGTACAACCATCCCTAAATACAATCCCATCATTGCTCTAAAAACGTGTTTCAGATCAGTGGACTCAACGTTGAAGTCAAAGAATCCTGGCAGAATACTATTGGGAAATAAACCGTATGCCAATGAAATAACCGTAACAAGAGTTGTTGAAATAATCAGGTGTAAGTTTTTTCTGTTTGTCAAAATTTGAAATTAGAATTTGGACGCAGTCTTAAAATTCCTGCTCACGTAAGTAAACACAGTCTTGTCAGGCTAATTTACGAAGTTTGGTGTTCCCGGTCTTCTGAATAAACTACCTGCCCTTCATACTGTTTAGCACGTCTTTCACCGGTAACGTTTCCGGTGTTGGAGCATCTGTTTTCACCCCGGTTTGACATAAACTAAAAGTAAACGCAATATTTTTATCCGGTAGTCATTCAGTTTTTTACTTAGCAAACCCAGGAATCAGTTTACTTATAATACCATATTAATGATCAATAGAAAGGCACTCCTGATCGTTTTCATTCTTCTGTCGCTGAAAACGATTTCCCAACAGGCAGGAGTAGTTAAAAAGAAGATTCATATCGGTGTGGTTAATAACCATGTAGATACGAAAGAGTTCACAGCTATGCTGAAGCTGCTCAAAAAAAGCACAAACTGGGACTATGAAATACTGGACCTGGAGAAAGGATTTACGGCAACAGCACTAAAGCGATTTACACATATCTGGTACCACCGTACTGATACTACAGGTTTTGACCAGCAAGAATTAAATGCCGGAGGCCCAATAAAGAAATTCGTTGAAGAAGGTGGAAATCTCTTTTTGTCGATGGAATCCGTAGCCCTGTTGAATCCCTGGGGCATTGAAACCGCAAAGTTCGGTTTAAGAAGAAATCTTCTGACGGATGATGGCTTCGGCAGGCCTGCCGGCTTCCACGCATTCAAATCACACCCGGTTTTCGAAGGAATGAATGGCGGTGCTTACACTACTAAACGAAAATCTGATCATGAGGTCAGAAAGACCGGTTTCTTTGATAACGCCGTTCCGGAAACAGGAAAAGTGCTGGGCATCGACTGGACTTATATTACCTATTCTGAAAAGAACAAGATCTTACTGGAATACAATATCGGAAAGGGAACCATTATAGCTGCAGGAGCTTACCTCTATTACAATTCTGACAATTATAATGAAGAGCATCTGCGCCGGTTTACAGAGAATGTCTTTTTGTATTCGGCCGGATTGCTGACCAGGGATGAAAAACATTACTGGAATTATGAGCCAAGGCAATTCAAGCAGGTAAACTTTGATTTACCAAAGCTGAAGCCGGCAACTGCTACCAGGTGGAATTTGAGACCGCCAAGCCTTAATCTTACTAAAGAAAATGCAGGCCATGATTTTTATAACCTGGTTGGAAAACGCATCCTGTGGATGGGGACAATGAAAGGGGGTGTGGAAGAAATCTGGATGCATCCGTTTATGGCCTTGCGCGATCTGCAATTGGGAGTTAAAAAGAATGACAGCGATACTGTCTACTGGCTTAAAGATATTCCCGCCTCTGTTGAAGTGACGCCGGAGTATTTCCGTCGTGAGTATAAATTCAGGAATACGATCATCAGGGAAGTCTACACTGTTGCTGTAAATGAAGCTAATGGGGTTGCTCATCTTGAGATCGGAGGTGATGATTGCGATGAGCTGGTGGTTACCTATGGTTCAAATCTTCGCTACATGTGGCCTTATTCTTCAGAGTCTACCGGCACGATAGAATATGGTTATAATTCAAATATTAATGCACACCTGATAAGTGGTCAAAAGGGAGCATTGAATACAGTGGTGGCTTACAGTGCACCTCCCCTGACTCAACAGATCAAAGCAGATGAGAAGGCCGGCCTGGTGAGTGTCCGTGCAAACTTTTCGTTGAAAGGAGAAAAAGCTTTTAATATTTATATCATGGGTAGTAGTTCTACTCTGAATGAAGCCGTGCAGTTGTATTCAAAGAATACTGCTGTAATGAATAATCTTCATGAAAAAACAAGCGATTATTACAGTGGATTATTAAAGGGGTATCTGAATATCCATACTCCTGACCCTTTATTCAATACAGGTTATAACTGGGCGCTCGCCCGTATAAACCAATACCAGCAAACAACGCCGGGTATCGGCAACAGTTTGATGGCAGGATATGGAACAACGAGAAGCGGATGGGGCGGAAATCAGAAAATAAGCGGCAGGCCGGGATATGCCTGGTATTTTGGACGCGATGCAGTGTTTACATCAATGGCGGTAAATGCGTTTGGTGATTTCCCTGTAACAAAAGATGTACTTGAAACTTTTATCCGTTTCCAGGATGTAAATGGAAAGATCTATCATGAACTGACTTCCAGTGGGGCTGTGCATTATGATGCATCGGATGCAACCCCGATGTTCGTTATGCTGGCTGCTCATTATCTCAAATATAGCGGCGACCTGGAATACATACGGAAACGTTGGCCTGCATTCAAAAAGGCGCTCGACTTTTGCTACAGTACTGATACAGACAATGATGGACTGATTGAAAATACCAATGTTGGTCATGGTTGGATTGAAGGCGGGATAATGCTTGGCGCTCATTCGGAGATCTATCTTACAGGTATGTGGGCCGCAGCACTCGATGCCGGTGCCTATATGGCCGGGTATCTGGGCTTACCTGGAAAAGATAAATACGCAGCAGATGCTAAAAAAGTAAAGGCGATCATCGACCGTGATTTCTGGAATCCTAAAGAGAACTTCTTTTACAATGGAAAAATGATCGATGGATCATATATGCCTTATGTAACAGTGTTGGCTGGTGCCCCTGTGTATATGGGAGCGGTGACGGATGCGAAAAAAGCTGAAAAGGTAAGTGCCCGTTTCAATAACAGCCAGTTCTCGACTTCCTGGGGCATACGGATGGTAGAAGACAGTTGTTCTTTTTATGATCCGGGCAATTACCAGGATGGAACAGTCCGCTCACTGGATGGAGGACTTGCATCGCTGGCTGAATATACTACCGGGCATTACCGGTCAGGTTATCAGCATATCTTCAATAGCCTGGTACAATATCGTTTCTGGGCATTGGGCAGTATCCAGGAAGCGATCAATGGTGCGGTATTCAGACCCAACGGTGTTTGCAGCAACCAGGCATGGAGCGAGGGGATGGTGGTGCAACCCGCTATCGAAGGTATGCTTGGGCTAAAGCCGGATGCCATGAAAAACAGATTGAGACTGGCTCCTTACTTTCCCTGGGATTGGGAGTTTTGTAATGTTTCCAATATCCGTATGAAAGATGCTTTGTTGAATATGGATATGAAGCGGAATGGAGACATCACTACTTATACGTTTAATTCCGGGAAAAATTTTATGCTTGATTTTAACCCGGTGCTACCATTGCACACTACCATCATTGCTGTATTAGTGAATGGAAAACAAGTTCAATACTCAAAGATTGTAAAACCGGAAGGGATGAGCTTGTCGTTTTCTTTTCCTGTACAGAAGGGGCAGAATACGGTAGAAATAAAAACGCTGGGAGGCATTGGTGTTCTGCCTGTGTTTACAGATTTTAAACCGGGAGACTCCTCTTTCAACCTGCAGGTAACTGCTGAAAGGGTTGAAGGCAATATTTATACGATACAAACTTCCGGAACACCGGAAAGGTTATATGATTTGAAGATCTTCACCCGTCAGCATATTGATAAAGTAGACGGTGCTGAAATTATAAAACAGGAAAATAACCTGATCTTTCTGAAACTAAAGATGAGTGAAGCTTCTGGTAAAAACAAGTATGGTTCAAAAGAGATACGAATTCATTTTAATTAAACAATGTGAGGAGGGCGGACTGCCTGATCCAGTAGATATATTTTTCTCATCACAGCATCAATCATTTTGTCGCAGCGGACCAAATGGAAATGAAGTATATCTTCTTTTTTATAATACCCGGCAAGTTCTTCACGGAGCATGGCCTTAGCCCGGTTCAGGCGCACTTTTACATTCACTTCGCTGATATCGAGAAGGGCCTGCGTTTCTGCCACATTCATATTTTCAATTTCGCGCATTACGAACACTGCCCGGTACTTCTCAGGCAGTTTGCGAACGGCTTCCTCCAGGATGGTGCTTAGCTCTGTATTGAGGACCTTCGCAATAGGCGTTTGAGGTTCCCGGGACCGCTGATGCATCATGTTTTCCATATTGTCGTCATTCAGAAGAATAGCTTTCCCTCTTTTTTTCAGCCGCAACAGGCATTCATTGATCAGTATTCTTGTAAGCCAGGTTGGGAAGCTTGATTTGAAAGCGAATTTTCCCAGGTTTTCATAAGCGTTGATATAGGCCACCTGCATGGCGTCCTCCACTTCGGGGTCATCATTAAGAATAGACATACCAATCCTGTACAGGCGCTGATTGTACCTGCGCACTACAATGGTATATAGTTCTTTTTCCCCTTTCAGGATCCGGCCGATCACTTCCTGGTCGGAAATGACCCCTTCCGGAGATATTTCCTGTTTGTTCATTTTGCTGTTAATACCGGGTTAGAGTATTTTTTAAACCAGAAGTTACAAAACTACCTGCTTATTTTTTGTAACTTTTAGAGACGGTTTATCTCAAATAGGGGCAGGTAAAGGGCAGGCGGTCACTTATGCTGCTTTAAGCCTGTTAAACATAAACCCAAGCTTAACATATATGTATAAGAACGGACATGCTAAATTAACTTCTGAAACCCTTCATTCGATCAGTGAACCGGCCCTATTGCCTGAAGACCAATACATTCCGGCTTATTATGATACGCCTTTGAGGCCGGATGCGTTTGAGCTCAATGACAATGATAAGATCAGGATCATTGAAACGCATTTTAAAGAAATTATGCTGACGCTTGGATTGGACCTGGCTGACGACAGCCTGAAAAATACACCACACAGGTTTGCATATATGTATGTAAAGGAACTCTTCAGTGGTCTTGATCCCCGCAATAAACCCGATATCACCCTGTTTGATAATAAATATACCTACGATCAAATGCTGGTTGAAAAGGATATTTGCTTTCATTCTTATTGCGAGCATCATTTTGTTCCTATTATAGGTAAGGCACATATCGCTTATATCTCTTCCGGAAAAGTGATCGGATTATCAAAGATCAACCGCATTGTTCATTATTTGGCCAGTCGCCCTCAGGTACAGGAAAGGCTGACAGTACAGATCGCGCATGAATTGTCTGCAGTACTCAACACAAGGGATATTGCCGTGGTACTGGATGCCTCCCATCTGTGTGTTTCTTCGAGGGGTGTGAAAGACAGGGAAAGCGGCACTGTTACTGCATGGTATGGCGGGCGTTTCAAAAAAGAGGGAATTAAAAATGAATTTCTTTCTTTTATACGATAAGATTTTTTAACCACTGTGATAAAATAATTACATGGAACCATATAATGTAAGCATACTGGCTATTGGGCTGATCACACATGATGTGTTGAGAATTACGCTGGCAAAACCTGCAGGCTATACCTTTACCCCGGGGCAAGCCACTGAAATTTCCATCAATAAACCCGGTTGGGACACTGAAAAAAGACCTTTTACCTTTACCTGTCTGCCAACGGATGATCATCTTGAATTTACTATTAAAACCTATCCTGACCGGAAAGGTGTAACTAATGAGTTGCTGAAACTGAAACCCGGAGATGAACTGATCATCAGGGATCCCTGGGGCGCTATTTCCTATAAGGGCGAAGGTGTTTTTATAGCAGGCGGCGCAGGCATAACCCCTTTTATCGCTATTTTCAGGCACCTTGAAAAAGAAAATAAACTCAATGGCAATCAGCTTCTTTTTGCCAATAAGATGAAGGATGATATTATCATAGAGGAAGAATTAAAAAAAATGTTAGGAAAAAACATGGTAAGCATCCTTTCCGGTGAAAAAAGAGAGGGGTATTTATCCGGATATATCACCAAAGATATTTTAAGAAAATACGTTCAGCAGGATAACAGGAAGTTCTATGTATGTGGCCCACCTCCGATGATGGACATGGTTTTGAAACAACTTTCCGATCTGGGTATTACAGATCAGGCAGTGGTTATGGAAATCTGATATAAGCAGCTTCGTAGGTTCAATGCTTTATATCATTTATATTTAGGTTTGTTTTCGCCTAAACCAATCGCATGATGCATAATAAAGAAAAGCTATTCACTGGAATTGATACAATAATTGTAAGAGTTTCGGACCTGGTCACTTCTGCAAAATGGTATAAAGAGAAACTCGGGTTCACTGGCATATGGGAGGATACCAATCTCAGGTTGGTTGTATTAGATACCGGCGGTCCCACTAGTTTAACGATATGGCAGACGGATAAAAGTATCAATAATAACAGTGATACTGCTGCCTATCCAATATTCGGTGTAGCGGACGCCACCGCTACGAGAGAAATATTATTGGGCGAAGGCGTAAAAGTAAGCGATCTGATAAACGATGGCGTGGTAACCTATTTTTTATTCTATGACCCTGATGGAAATGTACTGGAAGCCTGCCAGGTGCATGCTTGATATCAGACAAACCATGTTTTGAACTGGGCTATTCTTGACTGACTCACTACCAGTTTCTCTTCGCTGTTTTTAAGTAAGACAGTATAATCATTTCCATTGTCTATCCGGATAGATTTGATAAAACGGATATTCACAATATCGGATCGGTTTACCCGGAAAAACTCCTGTGGGTCGAGTTGCTCTTCCAGTGCGGAAAGTGTTTCTTCTGTCAGGGGATATTTTTTCTTTTCGCTAAGTATGGCAAAAATGACACCGTTGGTAATGCGGAAAAACATTATATCTGCCACATCGATCACGAAAAGCTCACTGGCTACGCGAACCGGAAGGCGTTTCCGGTAACTCATATCCGGCTTTTGCTGCAGCATGCCTGACAACTGTTTCAACAGGAGATTGTTTTTGGTGAAAATGTGTTTCAGCGTTACAATTTTATCCAGTGCTGCATGCACTTTTTCAACAGTGACAGGTTTTAACAGGTAATCGATGCCATTGTGTTGCAGTGATTCACTCCAAAATTGATCGTAAGCTGTTGTAAAAACGATCACCGTTTCCAGGTCGATCTGCTGTAATGCAACGAGAGCATTTCCATCCCGCAATTCGATATCGCAAAAGACTACGTCTATCGAATCATTCCGGTTGAGATGCTGTATGATCTCGGCACAGGTGCTGTATATGCCCGTAATAGTTACTGGCTCACGGTAGGAACTTACGAAATCACGCATTTGGATTGAAGCAGGAAGTTCATCTTCTACAATAACAATATTCATGCATTCGAGAGTTTCAGTTGTTTGATCAATGGTATTTGCACATGGAATTTGCCGTCTGCAGCTCCGTAGTTTATTTTTTTTCCTGTCAGTATCTGGTAGCGGTGCTCCAGGTTTTTCAGCCCTACTTTTTCAGAAGCCGCTTCCCGCACCCGGATTTCATTTTCCATTATCAATTCCTTGCTGTTTATCCGTACCATAATGGTAAGGGGGTGATGCAGTGAAGTTGTGTTGTGCTTCACCACATTTTCCAGTAATAATTGCAGCGTGCCGGTTACTATAAACAGTTCCTTCTCCGAAAAAGATTCTGTTCTCTGCATATCAAGAATAAACGCGTTTCCAAACCGGCATTTGAGCAGGTAAAGATAATCTTGCATGTACTGCAATTCATCGAAAAGTGTTACCAATTGTTGCCTGCCTGACCGGAGATAATAGCGATAAAGTTCCGATAGCCGTTGTGAAAATATTTCTGCCTGGCCTGGCGATTGCCGGATCAGTGCGGCAAGAATATTAAGATTGTTGAATAAAAAATGTGGATCTACCTGCTGTTGCAATTGTACCAGCCGGGTCTCAGACAGCATGTTCTCTTTTTCAATAATATCCTGGTTAAGCCGGAACACTTTTTCGTTATACATGCCTAAAAATATTGCAAAGCAGATGGGCACCTGTAATACGCCGATCATGACCCTTGCTTCACGCAATACAGATGTAACTGTTGCACATCCGCCATATATGATCCGGTTGACAAGTATGCCCCAATACAGCCCATAAAAGAATGGGAATAACAGGAAGCTGGTCAGAAACAACAAGCCATAAAAAAAGACGATTGGCGTATGCGGCTCCTTTTTCCGGATGCAACGGTAGCAGAGATAGATGGTGGCCAGCGTTCCCAGCCCTGCACCAATAAAGAAGAAAAAGCTTGCCCAGCTGGTAGGGGTTCCTTCCGGATGTATAGTTGCAAACAGGAAGAAGACAAAACTGGAATAAGCCAGTGTAAAGGCCAGCCCAAAATACCAGGGATTTATATAGCGAATACGTTTCATTATCGGATTAATGGCTTATATAATAAAAGGAGCTGATGCTTCCTCCCATACATTGTTTTCCTACCGGAGGATATCGTCATTTACCACGCCTTTTTTCCTTGCTACTTCCTGACGGAGCTTGCCAAAGGTATATTGAATTCCTAAAAAGATTACTCTGTACACTCTCTTTGTAGTGGTCACACTGCTTACCGCATCGTCAGCAAACGTGGTATGCTGAGTGAAATAGCTCGCATGTACATTATTCCAGTTGATGGTAACATAAAGTTTGTTTTTTATAATGTCAAAGCCGGAATTGATCTGGTAAAAATAATAAGGACTTCTGCGGCCCAGCAGGTTTACATCGCTTATATTAGCGCCACCGCTGCCACTCAAATAGATGCCTTTGCTGAACTCCCAGTTGAAATAGGCGCCACCAACTCCTGAATAGCCGTGATTGTGCTGGCTTTTTTGGAAGCGGTTGCGTACATCCACATAACGGATATCGCCCCAGAGGCCCAGCGAAAATGTCTTGCTGAATTGATTCCGGATACTGGCTCCGAAAGAGATCATTTGCTCCTTACCTACATTACCAAACGTGGTGGTGGTAATACCGGTTGATGCTTCAAACAAGCGATAAGACAGGATCCTGTCGTTGCTCCAGCTACCTGTCAATGTTGTTGAAACAAACATTTTCTCCGTATTATAACGGAATTGTGCAACAACTTTATGGATCTGCTGCGGGCCCAGTCCGGGATTACCATAACTGATATTGAAAGAATCCGTATTGTTTACATAAGGATTGAGATTGGTGATATAAGGACGGAGCAGGTTAAGATTGTAAGATAAGGAAGCAGTGGAGGTTTGGTTTATTTTCAGGCTCCAGTACAGGTTAGGGATCACAGACAGGTAATCATCATTTACCGGATCAGGCAGGTTGCTGAAAACTCCTTTAATATTCGTTTGCTCCAGCCGAACACCTGCCCTCAGGTTATTGTTTTTTATTTTGGCAGACATAGAAGAATAAGCTGCATACACTTGCTGCCGGTAGTTAAAACTGTTGCTGTTGTTTGCATCTTTTGCATATTCACTGTTCTTATCAAAAGTGAACAGGCTTGTATAATCGGTCGATGCGCGGCGGAGAATAGTTTTGGCACCTGCTTCCAGCGTAAATTTTTGAAGTGCTACAGGTATGGCGTCCAGCTGAAAAGTATATTCATCATTTCTTGCCACTGAATGATTGATCATCCATTTATTGAACGCATCATATTCCTGAGCTGTGGTATTATTGATGGTATTACGGGTGCCATTCCAGTTGAAACGGAATGATAATTCCTTTGCAGGGTTCTTTTTTGATTTTTGTGTATAATCCAGCCCTGCTGTCAGGCTGGGTGACTTATCCGTACTGTTCATTATAATAAATCCCTGTTCATTGTCGCTGGCAGATAGCCGTGTATTCACATCCTGTTGCAACCCGTCGTCAGTCGTATTCTTACCTGCGGTTGCATAACCGATCAGGGAATGGAGACTGTCTATCTCATAGCTCAGCTCCATCGTACCAGTGAGTGATGTTCTTTTATTGGTATTTTCTCCACCCACTATCCTTTCTTCGTAGGCTGATGTTTGCAAAGGCTTTGTGAGGGTGGTCGTATATCCCTTCAATGACTTAAAAGTCCCATCAATATTTCCATTAACGGTGATTCCCAGCTTCCCTGTTCGCCCGGTGAGGGTAAGCCCATCGCTATAATGAGAGCGATCACTGAGATAGGAATAATTGAAACCTTTATAACCGGCGAATTTTTTGGTAATAATATTAATGATGGCGGTTATTCCTTCTGCATCATAACGGGCGCCAGGTGCTGTAATGAGCTCAATGCGGGAAACGATTTCAGCGGGAAAGCTGCGAAGCGCCTGGGCAACACTGGTCACGAACAAGGCCGTTTCCTTGCCGTTGAGCAATACTTTATAAGTGGTTTGTCCTGCTACCTGTACATTCCCTGAGCCGTCGACTGTTACAAAAGGCAGGTTGCTCAGCACCTGTGATATGGACCTGGAACGGGCCGAACTGTCGGCACCCACATTATAAATGAACCTGTCATCCTTCACTTCCAGTATTTTTTTACGGCTGCTTATCTGCACGGCTGTCAGCTCAGTGAAATGTTGCCGGAAGGTATAGTAGATCGTATCTTTTTTCCCATCTGCAAGAAGGGTATCGTTAATAGGTTCCATCCCGGTGAATGCGGCAGACAGGCTATACAGGATATTGTCTGTAGCCAGTATTATAATACCCTGCCCGCTGGTAAGGAAGGCATTGGCAACCCCGCCTCGTGTTAATGGTTTCAGTAGTACACTGGCTTTTTCTGCTGGTTGCCCGTTTTCAAACCTGAACCGGATAATGACCTGTCGGCTTTGAGCATTAAGCTGTAGGGTTATGCTGATAATAAAAAGAATGATAAGCGCCGATCGTTTATATAACATCTCCGGATTTTGTACAAGATTGACTATAAAAAGGAAAAGACCGAATGGAATAGAATTAAATGCCGGGAAAAAAGGATTAAATGGGTACGGTAAGTGCTTGTAATGTTCTTTAAAAATAGAACAAACAATAATCTACTAATAAAGTTAGCCCTGATCAGTTTATTGAAATTTCAGCAACCTCCAACATCTGTCCTCTTAATACTATCGTAACATTCAATTAATAATTCAGCAATTTTAGTTTGAAATTTTTTAATTATTGATCTCAATTAAGGTACATCATCGTTAAAAAAGTATACAAAATCGACGAATAAGCAGATATTTGACGCTAAGGGTAACTCTACATTTATTCAACAAAATTGATCTACTAATGAGATTAGCGACTACTTCATTGAAAATGCTCGTGATTCTGTTCACTACTTTATGGACATTTTCCAGCAGCGCGCAGTCCCGCCCAATAACAATTTCCGGTGTTGTTACCGATGCGGCAGGCGCTCCACTTTCCGGAGTTAACGTAAATGTAAAGGGTACCTCAACCAGCACAAGCACTGATGCAAAAGGTGCTTACTCCATTACTGCTGGCAACCAACGACCGACGCTTGTTTTTACATTCGTCGGCATGGCCCCACAGGAGCTTGTTGCCCACAACAGCCAACTGAATGTTCAAATGGTTGTTGCAGGTAAAGAAATGGAAGGAGTTGTTGTAACTGCCCTGAACATTAAAAAGAACCCCAGGAGCCTGGGCTACTCCGTCGCTCAGCTTGATGGCAGCAGGGTTAACACAGTACAAACTCCCAACCTTGTTAACGCACTGTCTGGTAAAATTGCCGGTGTTGATGTAGGGAATATTGCCAATGGAGTGGCCGGTTCAAAAAGAGTTGTTATCCGCGGTGCTACCTCTTTAACCGGCGACAACAATCCCTTGTGGGTCATTGACGGTGTTCCTATCAATTCAAGCTCTCTCGGCGGGTTGGCCAGCAACACACCAGAAGGAGGATATGACTATGGTGATGGCCTTACCGGCGTTAACCCCGATGATATCGAAAGCATCAGCGTATTGAAAGGTAATGCTGCTGCTGCGCTGTATGGATCAAGAGCATCTAATGGAGTTATCCTTGTAACAACCAAAAGCGGCAGATCTGCAGGAGGGAAAACAAGTGTGGATTTCAGCAGCTCTCTGTTGTTCGACAAACTTTATGACCTGTCTAATTTCCAGAATGTATATGGTCAAAGTTCAATTAACCAGTTGAATGGTCGCGAACTGCCGACAAGCGCTGATAATGCCAGGGGATCTGATAGCTGGGGACATATTATGGACGGTTCGCTTGCTCCCCAGTTTGATGGCGTGGTAAGACCCTTTAGCCCTGTAAAAGATATTTATAAAAGCTTTTTCAGAACAGGTAGTACTATCACCAACACTGTATCATTGTATGGCAGCAATGCCAACCATGATTACAGGATATCAGTATCTGATTTAAGAAATACGGATATTGTTCCCAACTCAAAATATGCCCGTACCAGCGTTAACACAAAAACACATTCCAAATTTGGTAAAATGGATGTGGATCTTGTGATCAACTATACTTTCGATAAGGCCAACAACAGACCTTACATCGGAGGAAATCACGACAACTCCCTGTATTCGCTATTATATCTTCCTAATACAATCAGCCTTGAAAGCCTGAAACCCGGCTATGATTCACTGGGCCGTGAACTTCTTTACACACAAGGCGTATCCAATCCTTATTATATAGTCAATAAAGAAAAGGAAATGGATTCGAAGAACAGGCTTATGGCTTCAGCAACGCTTAAATATGAAATAACCAATTGGCTGTATGTAAGGGGACGGATCACCCGTGACTATTATTTATCCAAGAGATTGCAATATATCCCTGACGGAAACGCTTCTTCAAGCTTCCCTTACAATTCACCAAGCAATATCGGCGGAATATTCAACCAACGTGCCGTTGAGAGTTCAGCAAACGAATATGAGGTGCTGGTTGGTATAAATCCCGGCCTTAAAGGTAAGTTTGGCGTTAATGGATTCGTGGGTGGGAATATCAGCTCCCGAGCATCTTCTCAACTGATCGAATCAGGAAATACATTTATCGTTCCTGATGTTTATACTTTCAATAACCTAAAAACCAAACTGCCGTCAACCAGCGAAAGCAGGAGAAGGACCAATTCAGTTTTTGGTAGCCTTGAATTGTCCTACAACAAATTCCTGTATCTGACTTTGACCGGAAGAAACGACTGGTTCTCCACACTGCCTCTTGATAATAACAACTTATTCTATCCTGCAGCATCGGTATCATTTGTATTCTCAGATGCATTCAGGTTACCTGCAGCCATTTCCTTTGCTAAATTCAGAGCTTCTACTGCACAGGTGAGCGGAGACACTGATCCTTATCAGCTTGATCTTAGCTACTCACTCGATGCGTTTACGTACAACAATACACTTCCTCTTCAATTGATCGGTACAAGCAATATTCCTAATAAGAAATTGAAACCGCTTCTGTCTACCGACTATGAACTGGGATTGGAAATGGATTTCCTGCAAAACAGGATTGGTTTCGAAGCGAGTTATTACAGCCGTCAGATAAAAGATGATATTGTTAGAACAGGTGTATCAAGTGCTACAGGTTACAGTACAGCTGTACTTAATGTTGGTAAAATGGAGAATAGCGGTGTGGAATTACTCGTAAGGGGCACTCCTGTGAAAACAAAGAATTTCAGTTGGGATATAACTGCTACGTTTACTAAGAACAACAACAAAGTTGTTGCCCTGGGTGATGGAGTAATGGGTGTTCCCATTGTACTGGCGACATCAAAAAGCGGAAATGCTTTTGTGCGTCTGACTGAGGGAGAAAGATATGGTGGTATCTATGGATTCAGCTATACCATTGATTCTGCAAGTGGTCAAAAGATATACGATAGCAGAGGTTTCCCGGTGGTAAACTCTACAGCAAAGTATTTAGGTAATAGTACCTACGACAAAATGTTTGGCTTCAGCAACACTTTCAATTACAAAAATCTCTCATTGTACCTGTTTGTTGATGCAAAATTCGGTGCCGATATCTATTCAGAAACCAATGCTACCGCATATAAGAACGGAAAGCATATGGCTACCTTGTTTGGAAGGGAAGAAGGATTTATTGCAGAAGGATTGGACCAGACTGGCGCAAAGAATGCGGTGATGGTGATGCCTGATAACCTGAGCTCTTATTATAACCAGATCGGAAATATTTCTGAACAATTCATCTATGATGCCAGCTTTGTAAAACTGCGTGAGGTTGCCCTGCGCTACAGGTTCACAAACCGTATACTGGATAAGATCGGTTTTGCCAATGCCTCTGTATCACTTGTGGCAAGAAACCTCTGGACCATTTATAAGGATAAGAACCTGGAGAATGTTGATCCGGAAAGCAATATTGCTGCTAATAACCAGCAGGGTATTGAGAGAATGGGCTATCCTGCTACCCGGAACTATGGTCTTACAATAAAATTCACCATTAAATAGATCGTCCGATTCTATCACCTTATTTTAAATAGAAGATCATGAAAAAAAGATTTCAAAAATACATGCTGATCGTGCTTGTAGCAGTGTCGGGAATTTTCTCCTCCTGCGACAAAGGCTTTAAGGATCTGAATACAAGTGTCGACTTTGTATCAACACCCACACTTGACTTTCTGCTTCCTTATGTTCAGCTCACTATGGTTGACAAGAACTATTACACGCAGACTTATTATGCGGCGGCTTATGCAAGCCAGGTAAATACCAATGTATCCTTTCCATCTATTACGGCTTATAAATCAACTGAAATGTCCGAGCATTGGGTTTGGATTTACAGGAACCCTCTCAAGAATATTGTTGACCTGATTGAGCGCTGCCAGGATGATCCTTCCAGGGTCAATTACCTCAGCATCGGCCGTATTTTAAGAGTTTATCTTTTTCATTCGCTGACAGACAGCTATGGAGATATCCCTTATTTCGAAGCGATCAAAGGCTATTCTGATGGTATAACAACTCCTAAATATGATCCCCAGCAGAAGATCTATGAAGATATGTTTAAGGAATTGACAGAAGCTATTGCAGGTTTTAACCCCACCAAGACCAATCCCGGTTCTGCAGATATCGTTTACAATGGAGATATTGCGAAATGGAAAAAGTTTGCCAATAGCCTTATGTTGCGTCTAGCATTGAGGATCGTAAAAGTGGATCCAGCCAACTCAAAGAAATATGCAGAGCAGGCTATTGCCGGGGGACTGATGACAAGCAATAGCGATAACTTTGTTGTTAATTACACTACCCAGATCTCCGGAACCGGTACTACTTCTAATGGAACGGCACATACCTGGATCAGCTCAAGCTATATAACCACATACAGGTTTGCTCAGCCCTTTGTTGATTCATTAAAACTCCGCAATGATCCACGCACTTCTGTGTATTGCATGAGGGCGAAACTTCCCTTGTCTTCTTACCAGGAAGGAAACCATGATCCAGCCGTGCAAAGAGGAAGGGACCAGTTTGCGCAAACTGTGCCCAGAGACAGTGCTTCTGTAGCTAATATCAGGACCTTTGGAAGATATGCTGCACCCTTTATCCATTTAAGTTATGCGCAGGTCCAGTTCCAATTGGCAGAACTGGCGGTAAGAAATATTGTAACAGGAGATGCCAAAGCATATTATGAAAATGGCGTAAAAGCTGCGATGACCCAGTTGGCTATTTTTGGAAATGATGGTTGGAATCCCGGTGGTGTTATCACTACTGCTCAGCAGGATGCATACCTTGCTGCCAATCCTTATGATCCGGCAAATGCCCTGAAGCAGATCAATACGCAATACTGGATTGAAACCTTCCCTAACTATTACGAAGCATGGGCTAACATGCGCAGAAGCGGTTATCCTGACACTTACAGTGGGCTTGACCGTACCCTGAGCAGCAACTTAGGTGCTGAGCTTCCCAGAAGGCTTTACTATCCACGTGATGAGTATGCCTCAAACCCCGGAAATATAAATGAAGCTGTTTCCCGGCAGGGCACTGATCTGACAAGCACCCGCGTTTGGTGGGATAAACCATAACAAGATTATCAACGGGGTAGTCCATGCGGTTCTTACTGCATGGACTATTCCTTTTTCAGTAATCAACTCTAAAGACTTATCAAGTGACCAGGTTCAGATTATTTTATACATTCCTCTTAATATTCTTCAACACCTTCCTTTTTCAAAAAGGATTGACCCAGCAACGTCTTCCTGTTACCAATGTGTCCTGGAATGATGACACATCGGATCTTCACTTTGCGATCATAACAGATCTGTGGGGAGGAAGGCGGCCAGGGATTTTTGAGGATGCTGTTGTCAAACTAAATCTGCTGCAACCTCAGTTTGTTATTTCTGTTGGGGATCTTATTGATGGAAAATCGTATGACAGTGTTGAGATAAACCGTCAATGGAACGAATTTGACCAGGATATTGCACCACTGCAAATGCCGTTCTTTTATGTTCCGGGAAATCATGATATAAGCAATGAGGTCATGGAAAAAGAATGGAGGAGACGTCTCGGGCAACCTTATTACCACTTTGTATATAAGAACGCATTATTTCTGTGTGTGAATACTGAAGATGGAGGCTCCGGCGGCATCAAAAAGGAACAGGTCGCTTATTTCAAAAAAGCAATTGAGGAAAACAAGAATGTGAGATGGACTTTCCTTTTTATGCACCGGCCTGTATGGCAAGGGAAGGGGCAAAAGCAAGAGGGGTATGAACAGATAGAATCGTTATTGGAAGGACGTCAATACACTTTATTCTCTGGCCACCATCACACCTACCTTTCTTCCATTAAAAACGGGAAAAAGCATTTTGTATTGGGTTCTACCGGAGGCGGCAGCGATCTGCGTGGAGAAAAATATGGCGAGTATGATCATATCACTCTTGTTTCTCTGACTAAAAAGGATCCTGTGATCGTCAATCTCAAACTTGATGGGATCATTAAAGAAGACATTGTTAATGACACAAGCAATACTGTTACACAATGCCTGATCAATGGCACCTGGCTCAAGCCATTGCCAGTGGTTTCAGATTCAGTGTATATGCCACAGCTCTCAGGTAAGCTGGTTTTGCGCAATGAGCTGAATATTCCTTTAAAAGTAACCGGTAGCTTAGCATCTCAAAATGGTATTGAATGGATTCCTAAGGAAATTGACCGTTTAGTAAAGCCCGGAACCAATGATACAATCACTGTTATTTTGAAAAATGGTAAAAGCAATGGTATCAGATTGGATTCGGTGTATCAATTACCGGTTGAACTTACAGGTGCGTACCTTCTGAATGGTTATAATTATAGTATTCCTTTTCAAAAGGAAATGCTGTTAAGCTGGAAACGTCCTGCTGCAAAAGTCCGCTCTTCTTCAGATGCTTCAGTTAACATGAAGGGAGGTAAAGATGTGATTTACCTGGATCGCCCGGAATTGATCAAGGGGCCTTGGTACTGGACGGGAAAGGACGACAGCGAGACCCGTTTCCAGGTTTCGAGCGATGGAACAAATTGTTATGTAAATATAGAGGTGAGGGATAATCAGTGGATTCCCGGTAACACTGACAACGGAGACGCGATCCTGTTTTATTATGAAGATAAAAATGCAAAGCAACATAACCTGGTGATCCCCGTAAGGGCAGAGACACTGGCTAATAAAACAGATAAATACAGCGGGGAGATCAAAGCCGTATCATCAATATCGGGAAATGTTTTCCAGGTGCAATGCACTCTACCTTTATCATTCATAAAAAAAGCAGACAATAGCTTTCGTATTAACCTGGCTTACAGGGATGAGGATAAGCTTCCCAAAAGGGAAACCTCTGTTTTTTACTGGAAGCCTTTATGGATCACCCCGGAAGACTATATTTATTCCGGTGTTTTTCTAATCCCATTAAAATAAGTATTACAATGAAAAAGTGTTTTCTGATCAGTATGCTCATTGCCGTTCTTGTGAGCGAGTCAAAAAGCCAGACCACCACAGCTTCAAGGTCGGCAAACCGGTATGGGATCCGCCCTTCGCTGGTAAGAAGCCCTTATCTGCAGGTAGCAACCGAGCATAGCATGACGATCCGTTGGAGAACGGATATGCTTGATGTCAGTTTTGTGAGATACGGAACACAACCAGGCAAGCTTGATCAGATCGCAGGAAATGATTTCCGCACTTCGGAGCATATTGTTACATTAAACGGATTGCAGCCTGAAACAAGATATTATTACCTTATTGAAGGATTCAGAGACACATTGCAGGGAGATGCCAACAACTATTTCTCCACCCTTCCTCCACAGGGAAAGGCAGGGAAATACCGTATTGGTGTGTATGGTGATTGCGGAAGCATATCTACCCATCAAAGCGATGCCAGGGACCAGTTTGTTAAATACCTGGGCACGGATTATCTGAATGCCTGGATCTTACTGGGAGATAATGCCTATTCATTCGGAAAGGACTACGAATACCAGGGTCATTTCTTCAATGTATATAAAGACGACCTCCTGAAAAAATCACCTCTTTTCCCTGCTCCTGGTAATCACGACTACCAGGATGAACCTTATGCAGCAGAAGTGGCCCAACGCTCCGGGGAAATAGCATATTATCGCAATTTTTCCATGCCAACCAAAGGTGAATCAGGAGGATTACCATCTCATACTTCGGCTTATTATTCATTTGATATCGGCAATGCACATTTTATTTCTATGGACTCACAAGGCTCACAGGAAAATGGGAAACGTTTGTTTGATACTACCAGCACACAGGTGTTATGGGTAAAGCAAGACCTTGAGGCAAATAAAAATAAACAGTGGATCATTGTTTACTGGCACCATCCGCCTTATTCTATGGGTTCGCATAATTCTGACCGGGAGAGCCAGATGGTAAAGATCCGGGAAAATTTTATCCCGATCCTTGAGCGGTATGGGGTAGACCTTGTTTTATGCGGACACAGTCATTCCTACGAACGCTCAAAGCTGATGAATGGCCATTATGGAATGGAAGCCAGTTTTAACCCTGCCGTGCATCTGTTAAGCACTTCCTCCGGCTATTTTGATGGTTCGGAAAATTCATGTCCCTATATAAAGGAAGAAGATGGTAAAGGTACCATATACGTTGTCAGCGGCTCTTCCAGCAGGACCGATCATACACAATCAACATTCCCGCATGATGCATTGCCCTATGCCAGTATTGACCATGTGGGTGCATCCTTACTGGAGATCGAAGAGAACCGCTTGGATTTTAAGTGGATCTGTGAAGACGGAAAGGTCAGGGACCATTTCACCCTGATGAAGGGTGTGAACCGGAAGCAGGTTATTAAGGTCAAAAAAGGTGAAGCTGTTAAACTCACTGCTTCATTTGTTGGCCAGTATAAATGGAGCGATTCTGACAGTAAAGAACGGTCAATTACAATAAAACCAAAGAAGAATATGACATATACTGTTGCTGATCCGAACAGCTGCTTAAAAGATAGTTTTGAAATACAGATCAAATAACCGTACCCAATGAAAACAATTACTAACGCATTGATTGTATCCCTGCTGTTTATTTCCTTCAAGGGCATCGGGCAAAACTCAAGTCCGCCATTGGAGAAGGGGCAGGAAAAGTTTACCAACAAGCCGAAACTGATCCGTGGCCCATATCTGCAGGTTGCCACGGATACCAGCATGGTCGTTCGCTGGAGAACAGATGCTGCCATCCGCAGCCGGGTAAGATATGGAGTTGAGTTGGGCAAGCTCGACCAGTTTGTTGATGAACTGGTATATAAAACAGAACACGAAATAAAGATCAGAGGATTGAAGCCTGGCACCCGTTATTATTATTCGATCGGTTCTTTAAAGGATACCCTGCAATATGGTCCCTCAAACTATTTTTCCACTTTGCCTCCTGCAGGAGAAAAAGGAGATTACAGGATCGGTGTTTTTGGTGATTGCGGTTATTTATCCATCAACCAGGCAAATGTCCGTGATCAGTTTCTGCAATACCTGGGCAAGAATGATCTGAATGCCTGGATACTGCTGGGCGATAATGCCTACAATGATGGGAATGACATGGAATACCAGGCAAAGTTTTTCAATCCATATAAAGAAGTGCTGCTGAAAAAATATCCTGTGTTTCCCAATCCGGGAAATCATGACTACCATGATGCAGACTTTACTGCTGACTATGCACAAAAGACACACACGACAGCCTATTACCAGAATTTCTCCATGCCGGTGAATGGCGAAGCAGGCGGTGTGCCGTCACACAATTCAGCTTATTATTCCTTTGATCTTGGTAATATTCATTTTATTTCCCTGGACTCATACGGGATAGAAGACAATCAATACTTCGTATATGATACGCTCAGCCCACAGGTGCAATGGTTAAAGAAAGACCTGGCTGCTAACCGGAACACTGATTGGGTGGTCGCCTTCTGGCATTATCCTCCCTATTCCAAAGGAACACATGATTCTGATGAAGAGGGTGGCTCTATGGCAGAGATCAGGCAAAACCTGATCGGTATACTGGAGCGTGCCAATGTTGATCTGATACTTTGCGGTCATAGCCATGTGTACGAAAGGTCGAAGATGATGAAAGGCCATTATGGAAAATCTTCCACTTTCAATCCTGCTGTGCATAACCTGAGCCAATCATCCGGTGCGTATGCTGATGCAACGCATGCCGCTCCTTATATTAAAAAGACCAGTGAAATGGGGACTGTGTATGTGGTATCCGGTTCTTCTTCTTATGTAGGCAAATCTTATTACGATTTTCCACATAAAGCCATGTATTATTCCAATGATAAGGATGCTGGTGCTGGCATGCTGGAAGTAAAAGATAACCGGCTCGACTTTAAATGGATCTGCGCTGATGGAACGATCCGCGATCAGTTTACCATGATGAAAGATGTGAACAGGACCCAGGTGATACAAGCGAAGAAAGGCGAGGTTGTAAAACTGACCGCTTCATTTGTTACAGATGGCTATGTATGGAATAAATCGGACGCGAAAGAAAGAAGCATAGAAGTGAAACCCTCTCCTGGTAAAACCATTTATACTGTAAAAGACAACTATGGCTATTTAAAAGATATATTTGAGGTAAGAGTGAAATAGTTTGTATTGGTTGAAGCAGAAACTCATCATATCACTACTGGCAGCAGGGCTGCTATTATTATGGCTGAGGCCTTTTACGCAGCAGAAGCCGGTGATCGGTGTGGATAGCACGCTGACCTATTTCCGTGAGCATGCTGCTGAGTTTGCAGAAACAGCGGTAGAACTCGAAAAGAGAATTCAACTGATAGATGAGGGCGATACCACCACGATCGATGCTGCCAAAAAAGCCCTGGTTAACTGCCGTACTGATTTCAAAAAAATAGAATTCTTTTTCAATTATTTTTTCCCAACTCTTAAGATCATTTATAATGCTCCTGCAGTTATAGAAGTAGAGGAGCCTTTCCTTGAATACCGTGAGCCTACCGGCTTGCAGGTGATTGCCGCTTTACTGTATGCAAAGGATGCCGCAAGATCAAAAAAGCAGTTACTGCAACAGGCTTATATCGTCAGTGAATCTGCAAAGGATATCCCTTCGCTGCTCTATAACCTGGACATCGACGATGCACGTATCCTTGAAAGTATCAGGCTGGAATTGATCAATGTAATGACATTAGGCATTGCTGGCTTTGATACACCTGAATTGAAAACAGGCATCACTGAAGCAAAGCAGACACTGACAACAATAAAGGAAGTGCTGCAACCGTATTTTGTACGGCTGGCAGGATCAGATAGCCTCCAATTCTATCTCGACCAGGCAATCCGGTTAAGCTCTGCTCCTGTGAGCTTCAACGATTTTGACCGCCTGGGTTTTCTGACCAATGCCGCCATTCCCCTGCAACGCCATCTCGGTACTTTTATCAACCGGTCAGGATTGCTGATCAATACCAACCCTGTGATCAACTACCAGGCTGAAAGTATTTTCAGCCGTGATGCATTAAATATAAATGGTTCCTTATCTGTGGATTCCCAACAGGTTCTGCTGGGAAAAAAATTATTTTTTGATAAGATCTTATCCGGCAATTCAGACAGGAACTGTGCAAGCTGCCATCAGCCTGCAAAATATTTTTCAGATGGGCTACCCAAAAGTCTTGCGCTGGATGGGCATTCTTTTGTTCAGCGTAATGCGCCTTCCTTATTATATACAGCATATCAGTATTCCCTGTTCTGGGATGGAAGGGTAAAGACCCTGGAAGAACAGGTAGTCGATGTACTGAAAAACCCCAGGGAAATGAATGCAAATGAAGACAGCATTGTTTCCCGGCTGAACCGTGACACGGCTTATCTCCGTAGCTTTTCATCAGCTTTTTCATCTGGCAAAGCTGTCAGTATAGCCAACGTAGCATCGGCCCTTGCAGCGTATATGAAAATGCTTTCGCCGTTCGATTCTCCATTTGACCACTATCTGAAAGGAAATAAGAAAGCACTATCTGCCAGCCAGATCAAGGGGTTCAACCTGTTTATGGGTAAGGCCGCCTGCGCAACCTGCCACAGTCTGCCTTTATTTAATGGGCTTGTGCCTCCCCTGTATGATCTTACAGCTATGGAAGTGATCGGCACCACCGCAGACACAGTTTTTTCTGCTCCACGCCTGGATGCCGACAGCGGCCGCTTCACAAATTACCCGATAGAGTTTTACCTGCGCTCGTTTAAAACGCCTGGTTTAAGGAATGTTTCGGCCACAGCTCCCTATATGCATAATGGCACTTTTCCTGACCTGGAATCTGTAATGGAATTTTACAATAAAGGAGGAGGTGAAGGACTGGGGCTAAAAGTAGAGCATCAGACCCTATCGCCGGAACCGCTGCAGCTTACAAAAGTCGAGATCAAAAATATTATTGATTTTCTTCAGGCACTTACAGACAAGAGAGTATACCAGGCCATGTAAAAACTTCGTTCAATTAACCCTCAAAAAGGCTGGTTTGGCTGATTAGCGTCAAAAAAGTATACAAACTTAATACATAAGCAGAGTTATAACTGCTGGTAAGAGTTATTTTTATCCCTATAGAAAACGATTAAGCCATGCGTTTTTATAACAAAACAACAAGCCTCATTTTTTCTTTATTACTGGCAGCAGTTACCGCACAGTCGCAGGATCTGAGCTATAGCCAACCCGGCAACCAGGCCTATACTGAATCTGCCAATCCTAAGAAGACCAATGCAGCCGCCTGGTCAAAATTACCGCGTGAAGTATATGTCAGTTTTGCCAGCAGCAATACGAAATATGCCAGGGAAAAAGTTCCGCAGGTAATACAGCAAACATCCTGGCAAACCAATGCCTGGAAAGGCGAAAAAGTGCATACTCAACTATTGATCTGGACAAAAAAGAAGCTGCCTGCTGTAAATATCCAGTTGAGCGATCTGAAAAACGCACGTGGTGAAACTATTAGCGCAAGCCGGATCAAAGCCCGTTTTGTACGGTATACACTGGCAGATGGTTTCGTGGAAGGATGTTCGCAGGAGCTATCATCCAGGCATGATTCATTGCTGGCAGAAGACCCGATCGATATCGTGGACCAGTTGGATGTGGCAGCAAATTCTGTTCAACCCGTATGGTTAAGCGTTGAAGTTCCTGCAGAAGCAGCTACAGGCATTTATACCGGGACCGTAACAGTGAATGCAGGCAAACCTGTGCAACTGAAGATGACGGTCAATGTTTCCAAACACGTGTTGCCCCCACCTTCGGAGTGGAAATACGATTTTGATATGTGGCAATATCCGGCTCCGATCGCACGCATACATAATGTTCCCTTGTGGAGTGATGAACATTTTAATTTGATGCGCCAGTATTTCACTTATCTCGCCAGTGCCGGCCAGAAAGTGATCACTGCAAATATCATTGAGCAACCCTGGGGGCTGGACCATGTGCATTTTGATGATCCCTCTCTTATAAAATGGACAAAGAAAAAAGATGGCAAATGGGAATACGATTTCAGCCTTTTTGAAAAGTATGTCTCTTTTATAATGAGCTGCGGCATCACTCAACGTATTAATTGCTATACAATGATCACCTGGGATCTTGGTTTCATTTATTATGATGAAGCTTCAGGGAAAAATAAAACTGATACTTTAAAACCAGGTTCTGTTGAATACACGCAATTCTGGGAGCCGATGCTGGTCCAGTTTACCCGGTTCCTGAAATCGAAAGGCTGGTTTGAAAAAACTTCCATTGCAATGGATGAGCGTCCTGTGGAAAGCATGCAAGCGGTAATCGCCTTATTAAAAAAAGTAGACCCTTCCTGGAAAATAGCTTTGGCCGGGGATAGTTATCACCCGGAGATCGCTGATGATGTTTATGATTATTGTCTTGCTTCTTACCTCAGTTTTGATAAGGATATCCTGGAAAGAAGAAAAAAGCAAGGTAAGCCTACTACGTTCTATACGGCCTGTGTGGAAGCCTATCCCAATGGTTATACTGTTTCTCCTCCGGCGGAAAATGTATTGCTGGCCTGGTTTGCAGCATCGCGTGGTTTGACTGGCTATTTGTTCTGGGCTTACAATACCTGGAATGCGAATCCACTGATGGACACACGCTGGAGAAGGTATCCTGCGGGTGAGTTGTTCCAGTTCTACCCTGGTCCACGCACTTCAGTACGATTTGAAAAACTGATCGAAGGAATACAGGATTTTGAAAAGATCAGGTTGCTCAGGGAACAGTTTACCCGCAGCGGCAATAAAGCGGCCCTTCAAAAGATCGACCAGGTATTGGCCGGGTTTAAAATGGAAAAGCTGAAAACCATACCCGCCGCAGCGATATTAGAAAAAGGAAAGAAAATGCTGATTGAATTAAGCGCCTTAAAATGATGAAACGGAAAAAATTAATTGCTTTAATTGGGTTATGCCTCGCTGTCATCTCGCTTCATGCACAATATAATGTGAAGAATTTTGGGGCGAAAGGTGATGGCCGTGTACTTGACACCAGGTTTATTCAACAGGCTATTGACAAAGCAGCTTCTGCCAGGGGTGGAAGAGTGGATGTACCCGCTGGCACTTATAAAATCGGCACATTGATCCTGAAATCAGGTGTTGAGCTCCATCTTCAACAGGGCGCTGTGTTGCTGGGCAGCCCTGACTACAGGGATTATACTGCTGTGAAGCAGCAAATGAGTTCGCGTACCCGGGACCTCTATGCAAAATATTTTATGCTCTTTGCTGAAGGAGCTTCAGATATTTCAATCACCGGTTTGGGAACCATTCACGGTAATGGATTGGAGCATTTTCAGGAAGAAAGACCGCAGAATCTCCGGCCGTATATGATCCGGCTGGTTAACTGCCGCAATGTAACTGTCACTGGTGTTCGCCTGTTGGAAGCTGCAAACTGGACATTTCATTTATTGAATTGCAAGGATGTCCGTGTTGATGGCGTGGTGATCGAAAACCGCGGTGAAGGAAACCGTGATGGATTGGACATTGATGCATGCGAACGGGTAACCGTTGCCAATTCCCGCTTCTCGACCACCGATGATGCCATTGTGATGAAAGCAACCAATGATACGCTTTGCCGGGATATTACCATCAGCAATTGTGTGTTTCATGAGATCGGCGGGTCGGCTATCAAAACAGGAACTGAATCCAATGGCGGGTTCAGAAATATTACAGTAAGCAATTGCGTGATCAAAGATATTCCCGTACATGCCGGCATCGAATTGATGACAGTGGATGGCGGAATGATGCAGAACATACTGTTGGAGAATATCGCCATGGAAAAAGTGGCCACACCGATATTCATTCGCCTGGGTCTCCGGCTGCGGCCCTATGAATCTGGGCAATATGTACAGAAGGTGGATGAAGTGCGTGATATACAACTGCATCATATTTCTGCAATAGATGCCAAATATCCATCCAGTATCATTGGCTTGCATAGCAAGAAGATCAGTAATATCACGATAGCGGATTATACAGTACGATATGCAGAAAAACAGGATGCCCGTGCAGTGAACCAGGTACCCTTCCTGGAGTTCGATTATCCTGCTGCTGTTATGTTTGAGAACCTTCCCGCTTATGCGCTTTATTGCCGAAGTGTAGAGAATCTGGTTATACAGAATGCAACAATGCATCCTGCCGCAGGAGATGTCAGGCCTGCTGTTTTACTGGATAAAACAACAGATGCTTCCCTTGCAGGTATCAAAGCTGCTGTGAATGAAAAATCACCGGTGGTTTATCTCCGCAACAGCAGCCGTGTTGCTGTTTCCAATAGCCAGAGTTTTGCCAGAACGGCTTCATTGATCGAAGCAGAACAGGATGCGGCTTCTTCCCTGCGCGTATTCAATAATTTCCTATACCCTCAGCAACAGGAAATAGCTAATAAGGCTCCATTACCTGAATCAGGGCCTTTTGAAGATTTCAGAGCATCATCAAAAAAGATTTTTGAGGGAGCTGATAATGTTCAGGGGTTAACAGCCTTAGCGATCACGAAGCAAGGACTGAAATTTGATCTGCCCGTTAATCAGCGTGGTTCCCTGCAATTATGCCTGCTGGCAATGAATAAATCGGAAAAGCCGCAGAAGATCCGTGTGGAATATGCAGGTATTAAAGAGGAGTTTGAACTGAGTTGGAATGAATGGGGATGGGCGCCTGTTACATTATTGAAGCAATGGCCGCGTGATGAAACGGTTTCTTTTACGGTAAGCGTAATCGGAGATGAGGGGGATGTTCTGGTCAACCGGGCATATCTCCGTGCACAGGACATTGGATTTACCGACTGATCATAAAGTTTACATTATTTAAAATTTGATAACATGCGATCTTATTTGTTTGCAAGGATAATTATTGCCGGGCTGTTTTTTTTCTGCCTGCCGGTATGGTCGCTTTCGCAGGTTGCTGCAAAGCCACGCAAATGCATCATGGTATTTGGTGCTCATGCAGATGATGCGGATGAAATTGCAGGCGGAACGCTGGCAAAATATGTAGCAGAAGGATACGAAGGTGTATATGTGGTTGCCATCAATAATCTCGATGGCTGTAACCTTGAACGTACTCCATGGTATGATAAAGGCCCGAACTTTACCGTTTCATCTTCGCCTCATAAATACCGCGTGGATGCATTGGAAACAAGCCAGATCAGAGAGGAAGAAGCCCGTGCGGCAGCAGCAGTTTATCCTTCCATTCCCATTTTTCTGAATTTTAAGGAACCTACTTTCTTTATCGGCAGGAAAATGGTGTATTATGGCACACCTGAATACGATGCTTTTAATCCTCCCGGAAGGCAACTGATACCCATTGCAACATATACTGATTCGGATGTGGATACTGTTGTTGAGTTGCTTCGCAAATATCAACCCGAGATCATCATCACACATACCTTAGGTGGTGAAAAGATGGATCATGGTAATACAGGTTATATGATCTATCTCGCCGTTAAAAGAGCCATGCAGCAAGGCATCCCTGTTGGTAAACTATGGATGACGGTTAACGGATGGTTCCTCGACAGGGAAGCTCAGAAAAGTGGACGTGGAAAACCTGATGTACATGTTGATGTAAAGAAATACCTCGATACCAAATACAAAGCACTGAATAAACATATCAGCCAGAACGGCGGTTTTGGACGTGATTATGTAATGGGAAATGAAACCCAGCCGAAAGAAGTGATTGAGGAATTTATCACCGTCATTGATAACACAAAAAAATAGACAGCTATATGAAGAGCATTTTCTTATCGGTAATAATGTTGGCTGCCTTTTTGCAATTGACCCACGCGCAAACGAATTCGCAGGCAGTGCTGATCAGGAAGACCGGTGGCTTTGGCTCAAAGCCGGGTGAAATGAAATTTCCCACGATGATCGCGGCAGACAAGCAATCCAACCTGTATGTGGTGGACCAGCATAACCACCGGATCCAGAAATTTGATTCCTCAGGCAGTTTCATTCTGATGTGGGGAAAGCAGGGGAGTGCTGAAGGCGAATTTAATTATCCATTTGGTATTGCAATTGATTCGAAAGGAGACGTGTTTGTGTCGGATATGAATAATAACCGTATCCAGCAGTTTTCGGCTGATGGACGGTATATCCGCTCAGTTGGCCGTTATGGTACGGCTAATGCGGAATTCAAATATCCATATGGTATTGCATTTGATAAGAACGATGTTCTTTTTGTGATCGATGCGTTTAACTACCGGGTACAGAAGTTCACCAATCAACTCCGGTTTATTTCTGCGTGGGGGAATGCTGAATCTATCGGCATTAAACTGTATATGCCACATGAGATTGCCATTATGCCGGATGGCAATGTGATCATGAGCGACAGGCAAAATCACCGCCTTTCCATTTTCTCCGGTAATGGGAACCTCCTTCGCCGTATCGGCGATTATGGAGAAGGAAGCGGAATAAAAGCAGGGTTGTTCAGCGAACCTCATGGTATTGCTTTCTCTTCAACGGGTGATATGTATGTGTGTGACCGGTACAATTTCAGAGTGCAGCAGGGAAATGGCAAAAATGATTTCGTTTATAGCTGGCTGACCGGCGACATATTTGATGACAGCAAAAATTTCCCATTAGGTGTAACTGTAGGAGCTAACGGTCATATTTATGTTACCGATCATTATGCACACGTGGTGTCGGAATATAAATTGATGCGATAGAAGCCTGATTTTTTTAAAAGAACTACATGAGCTTATGAAACATTTTATTCGCACATCGCTTGCCATTTTCTTAGCAGCGTGCTTTGCCGGGAGATCCGATGCTCAATCTTCCGCAAAAACAGCCGCATATAACCCGGCATACTGGCTGGAAGGCACTACATCTTATCAGCGCGAGATGGATAAGCAGGCTGTTGCTGAACTGAATGAAATGGTCAGTAAAGCCGCTCAAAAGGGATGGAACGGTTTACTCTATTGGGGCGCCAGCAGGAACGGTGATAAAATGAATTATTACTACAAGTCTCCCTACCTCGCTTCACAGCCATGGGCAATATTTGAAAGGGATGGCCTGACACCCCTGGTCAGTGCTGCCCATCAGAAAGGACTGAAAGTGATGGTGAATATGGAAGGTGTGAATACTTATCACTGGCAGCAACACCACTGGACAGCCTCATCTATTGAAGCGGCAGCAACTGATCTTGCAAAAGCCGGAGTGGATGCCGTATTCGAAGAATGTTTCGAAACAGACCAGGATGTATTTATTTCACTCGCGCGTACGCTGAAGAAAAATAATGTTGACTATATATCAGGTACTGATCCCATGCTGCTGCGTGAGCCCACTTTTACCAAACTATGGCCTGAAACAGGAACGATCAATATTTATAACTACTACCTCAAAAGAGATAAATTATACGGGATTGCTACGCTGGCGCAACATGGGTCATTGGGCCTGGGCTGGGCAAAATACTGGAATAAGCCTACCTCGCTGATCTCTCCAATGAACAGGAACTGGGGGATCAATAATGATTATACACCTGCTGTTATTTCCTATCTCTGTATGATAAGAGCCCTGCAATTCCGTATGGACAATTTCATCATCTTCGGTGGTTGGAATGCTTTTGATCCCAGGCAGACGGATGAATGGATAAAGAAATACGTAAACAAACAGGAGGCCCGCCCCACTATGAATATTGTAGTGCTGCTGGGGAATGGCGTGAATAAACCTTCTTCGGGAGAAGAATCCTGGAACCGCCTGTTTAATTCAGGCGATGCTATCACATCCGGAGCTTTCAATGCGGGCTACAATATTGTGGTAAGCGATAAAGTAGTGCCTGCTGATGCTTACTGGATATATACACCAGGTGGAAATGAAACGGAATTACCCAAAGAGGTGGTTGATCTGTTCAGCACAAATAAAAAAGTATTTCTCCAGGCAAGCGGTGAACTGCCAAGCGGAGCTGCCCTTAAGGCAGGGTGGAAAGCGGCGTATGAACAATGCGGCGTGAATGGATTGAAAAAATTCCGTTATGCAGCCGGCACCGATGGTCCTTCAGAACAATCACTGCCGGAAAACCAGGAGATTGAAATACCTTATACCGGTTATTATAAAGGAAAATATTTACGCTTTACAGGTAATGATATGCAGCGTGGACGCGACCTGAGGGCAGGAACGGTAATTCCTAAGGATGCAATCAGCGGCCAGGAACTTTGTTCGCCGAATAAAACATATGGACGCGGGCCTTATATCATTGGAAAGAACAATAAATACCTGGTGACCACTACAAGCCTTAACTGGGAAACAGCCTATCCTGTTTCCGATCTTTTAGCAGGAGCAGGCACAGCGCCTTCTTCCAATGTGTGGGGGATAGCAGGCAAAAATGTGACAGCATTGCTGGCTATAGAAACAACAGAGCTGGAGTTAACGATCCCCGGTTTAAAAGATGGTGTGAAGATCCATGTAGAGATCTGGGACAAGAAAAAGCAAAAAAAGAAAGAGGAAACCCTGGTCTATAAAGCACCATTCAAACAGGTGCTGAGTGAATATGATTTTATCCTGATCGACACTATTCAATAACAATAATGACACAATCCAACCTCGTACAATTGCCTGCTTCTCCCCGCCTCAAATGCGTGGATGCACTGCGTGGGTTTGATATGCTTTGGATCGTTGGCGGTGGTGACCTGCTGATAGAATTGTCCAGGTTATTACCCGAAAAACAGGGAACATGGCTTGCTTCACAATTTGAACACGAATGGGGTAGTTTCCATTTTTATGATATTATCATGCCCCTGTTCCTCTTTATTGTAGGTGTGGTAATGCCTGTTGCATTCAAACAGCGATTGAACAGAGGCGAATCAAAGCAATCTATTTATAAGCATGTTTTGATAAGAACTTTCAAGCTGTATATATTAGGATTGATCGCTTCAGGCCATCTTCTGGAGTTGGACATTTCCAGGCTGCGTTTGTGGACGGATACCCTGCATGCTATCGCGGCTGGTTATCTCATCAGTACTGTGCTGATCCTGGAACTGGGCAAACGGATGCAGGTGATAACAGTTGCTGGTTTGCTGCTGCTGTACTGGTTACTGATGGCTTTTGTGCCGGTGCCCGGCGTGGGAGGCGGTGTTTATCGCCAGGATATGAACCTGGCTCTTTATATAGATGACGCAATACTTGGACATTTCCAGGAAGGCTTTGGCTGGACGTACATCCTGACCAATCTTACATTCATCTGCTCGGTAATGCTGGGAGTGTTTGCAGGAGATATCCTGGTAAAAAACAATTCGCATAAAGCAAAATTGAAACAGCTAACGATTATTGGCATTGGTTGTATCACTGCCGGGTTGATCTGGAGCACTTTTTTCCCGATCATCCATTATATCTGGACAAGCTCCTTTGTATTGTTTGCCGGCGGTATCAGTTTTTTATTGCTGGCAGTTTTTTACCAGGTAATCGATGTATGGAAAATAGAAAAATGGAGTTTTCCTTTCCGGGTGATCGGTATGAATGCGATCGCCGTGTATGTAGCAACACATCTGTTTGATTTCAGGTTGTTGGGAAATGTGTTTGTAGGTGGCTTTGCCAGGTGGCTTGGTGATTGGTATCCCTTACTCCAGTCTGCAGCAGCATTGACCGTAATATGGCTGATCATGTACTGGATGTATAAAACAAAAACATTTATTAAAGTATAAATTTTCTATCCTGTAAACTCTCATCATGAAATTGTTTGACATGAAAAAAACAAAACTGATTGCCTGTATCGCAGCACTGACATTTGTTGGGTTTTCCTGTAAGGAGAAAGCCGCTGAACAGCCCACGAGCGCTAATACCTCGAATTCCGATGGTCTTGCATTGACTCCTCCTATGGGTTGGAATAGCTGGAATGTATTTGGTAAGAATATCAATGAACAGGTGATCCGCGAAACGGCTGATGCGATCGTCAGTTCCGGATTGAAGGAGGTAGGGTTTGAATATGTAGTAATCGATGATCTCTGGCATGGTGGCCGGGATTCTGTAACAGGCCAGTTGTATGCCGATTCTGTAAAATTTCCATCAGGCATCAAAGCACTGGCGGATTATGTACATAGCAAAGGTTTGAAGTTTGGTATTTACTCAGACGCAGGCACACTCACTTGTGGTGATATGCCGGGCAGCTTTGGTCATGAAGAAAAAGATGCGGCATTGTTTGCCAGTTGGGGTGTTGATTTCCTGAAATATGATTATTGCTATTGTCCTGATCTTCCTTCAACTAACAACGATTATAAAATGGCTATTGACAGGTATAAGGTTATGGGAAATGCACTCAAAGCAACGGGGCGGCCAATCCTCTATAGCATCTGCGAATGGGGGCCCAGGTCTCCCTGGCTTTGGGGCAAAGAAGTGGGTGGCCACATGTGGAGAACCTCTTATGATGTAGCAGATATCTGGGACATGCCGAGAAATGAAAGCAGCCCGATCGGTATTCTGACTTCTATCGATGCTGTTGCCAACCTGGGCCGCTTCAGCGGACCCGGCGGTTGGAATGACCCTGATATGCTGGTTATCGGACTTAAAAACTCAGGCTTTATCAAAGGTGGAGGCTGCACAGAAACTGAATACCGTACACAAATGAATATGTGGTGTATGTTTTCTGCACCGTTGATGATCGGTTGTGATGTCAGGGATATGGATACCGTTACCCGCTCTATATTGCTGAACAAAGAACTGATCGCGATCAACCAGGATAAATTAGGCAAGCAAGGATTCCGCGTATTTAGTAAGAATGGCCTGGAAGCATGGAAGAAACCATTGAGTGGAGATCGTTATGCCATTGCCTTGTTCAATCGCGGCGAAGAAACAAAATCAATGCAGGTAGATTGGGAAGAACTGGAACTGGATAAGGCAGCGCAGTTCAATGTAAAAGAAATCGGTGATCCTTCTGTAAAAGCAAACAGTCAGTCGATCGCTGCAAAACTGACGCCGCATCAAAGCCGCGTATTTGTCCTGGATAAAGCAGGAAAATAAAACAGATAATTGTTAAATCTTAAGCAATGAAAAACAGCAGAAGAGATTTTATACGCACCACTGGTTTGGCAAGCCTTGGCTTCCTGGGATTAAGCCAGTGCGTACTTTCAGGATGTAAATTGAACAGTAATCCTGCTTATGGTTTTGGCCCTTTATTTCCGAAAGAAGGTGATATACTGAGTTTGCCAAAAGGATTCACCGCCAAAGTGATCTCCCGTAAAGGAGATGTTATGAGCGATGGTTTGTTTTCGCCAGGTAATCATGACGGCATGGGCATATTTCCTGCTGGTAACAACAAAATGATCCTGGTAAGAAACCATGAACTGACACCAGGCTCTGTTGGCGAAGGCGCGTTTCAGCATCAACGTGAGCTGATCGATAAGATCGGTAAAGACCGCTTCTATGATTTTGCCAGTGGTGGAAATATGATCTGCGTAGGAGGCACCACCACGATGGTGTTTGATGAATCATTGCAAAAAGTGGAAACAGAATATCTCAGCCTGATAGGCACGGTGAGGAACTGCTCTGGCGGAAAAACACCCTGGAACAGCTGGATCACTTGTGAAGAGGCCGTTGACAAGAAGGAAGCCGGAGGATTGGAAAAAGATCATGGCTATAATTTTGAAGTGCCTGCATCTGCTTCGATCAAAATGGCGGAGCCGGTTCCTATCAAGGCAATGGGTCGTTTTGTACATGAATCCGCTGCAGTGCATCCTGATACCGGCATCGTTTATCAAACAGAAGATGAGGGTGAAGGCTTATTCTACCGCTATCTTCCTAATGAACCCGGTTCATTGCATAAAGGTGGCCGGCTGCAATGCCTGGTGATCAATGAATGGAAAAGTGGTGATACCCGTAATTACAAAGATTATACAGACCGATTTCCTGAAAAGAAACCTCTCACCGTTTCCTGGATCGACCTGGACGATATTGATTCGCCAGATAACGATCTCCGTTTACGTGGTCATAAAAAAGGCGCTGCTGTCTTTTCCTCGGGGGAAGGAATGGTGTATGGGAAAGGTGAACTTTTCTTTACGGCAAGCTCAGGTGGCGCAGTAAGCAATGGCCAGATATTCCGTTACAAACCCAGCCCGTACGAAGGCCAGGCGAGGGAAAAAGATGCGCCGGCTACGCTGGAACTGTTTATCGAATCCAAAGGTGATGACACTTTCCGCTATTGTGACAATATCACCGTTGCACCCTGGGGAGACGTTGTGATCTGTGAGGATTCAGATGATGCCCGCATCATTGGGATCACACCGGAAGGCAATGCTTATATCATTGCACAGAATATCGGCTATCGTGATTCGGAATTTGCAGGACCTGTATTTTCTCCTTCCGGCAAAACATTATTTGTGAATATTCAATCACCAGGATTGACATTGGCTATTACCGGCCCATGGCGTTCCTGATCTATTGTTAATACTATGTTTAGTCTAAGATCAATTATCCGGCTTTCATCCGCGGTTCTGTTATTGCTGGTGATCAGTAAAGGGAATGCACAAACATCTGCCGATGTTTATCGGCAGCCGCTGGATGAAATAATGAAAAAAGTGGCAAAGCGCTTTGGTGTTGAGTTCAGGTATGATGCTGATTCCTTTTTGAAGAAGAAAGTGGAGTATGCACAGTGGAAGCTTACAAGCAACCTGCCTGCTACGCTTGACAATATACTGAAGCCACTTGACCTGAAGTATCGCCAGGTGGATAGCAAAACCTATGTGATCACGTGGTATGAATATTACAGGAGAGCAAACGAAGAAGCTGCGATCGAATTAAATGAATTGCTGAAAGCTTTTCCTGATTCAGCCAGTTTTAATCAGCGTAAAGCGGAGTTGAAGTCCTGTATCGCGGATGCGCTTGGTATTCATAATTTTTCCAATCGTACGCCTTTGAACCCCATCCTCCGCCAGAAGAAGGTGTTTGATGGATATACTACAGAGAATGTAGCGTTTGAAAGTATTCCTGGCTATTATGTGACGGGTACCCTGTATCGTCCGCTTGCAAAAGGAAATTATGCAGTAATATTAAGCCCGCATGGTCACTTCTATAATGAACAGCAGCCTACACTGCCAAAAGACAGCAGCCGTTATCGTGCAGATATGCAATATCGATGTGCTTCACTGGCGAAAATGGGAGCATTGGTATTAAGCTATGATATGTATGCCTGGGGTGAATCTGCTTTGATGACCGGTGGCGGATCATACCACGAAACAGGATTTGCTTCAGCCATTCAAACCTGGAACAGTATACGCGCATTGGATTTTATGTTGAGTTTGCCGGGATCAGACAGCAAAAGAGTAGGAGTGTCTGGCGCTTCAGGTGGTGGCACACAAACATTCCTGTTGGCTGCATTGGATGATCGTGTTAAGGCCAGTGCACCGGTGGTAATGGTGGGCTCCAGTTTCTTCGGTGGCTGCCCTTGCGAAAGTGGTTTGCCAATACATGGAGAATGCAATGGCCGGAGCACCAATAATACAGAGATCGCTGCCATCGTTGCTCCAAAACCTTTGCTGGTCGTTTCTGACGGAGATGATTGGACAAAATATGTACAGGGTACTGATTACCCTTACCTGCAAAAGATCTATGGTTTCTATGGTAAGCAATCCAATGTGGAAAGCGTGTATCTGCCTGATGAAAAACATGATTATGGGATCAACAAGCGCATACCCGTGTATCATTTTTTTGCAAAATATTTGGGGCTGAATGAGAAAGCTGTTTTCGGAAAAGACGGCAAACCAGACGAATCAAAGATCACCGTTTTGAAGAATGATGACCTGCGTGTATTTGGTCCGGCGCAACCACTCCCTGCAAATGCATTAAGATCGCATGAAGCAATCGTAAATGCTTTTAAGAAAGTTCAGGAAAAATAAGCAGTGATAGATAGGTTATAAAAATAAACAGGCTGTTTCTTTAAAGAGCAGCCTGTTTTTATTTCAGGAATGTAATGATCAATCATCTACCGTATTCAAAAAGCGGCTTCTGTATTCTTTGGGGATAACGCCGGTTATTTTTTTGAAATGCCGGTAAAAATTGGAAAGGTTATCAAATCCGCTCTGGTAGCTGATCTCAGAGATATTATAGTCGTCTTCCATCAGCATTTTGCAGGAGTGGCCGATACGGATCTCTGTTACAAAATCGGAAAAGGTCTTCCTGGTGTGATGCTTGAAATACCTGGAAAATGCCGGTACACTCATGTTCAGTTTGGTAGCGATGTCGTGAATGTAGATCTGGTTGGTATAATTTTTCATGATGAACTGGAAAGCCGTGTTGATCTTTTCTGAATCACCACTGGTATTGGCAGAGAAACCAGGAGATAGCAACGGATTTAATTCACTGCTGTATGCGAGATTGGTTAAGATACCGAGTAAGGACAACAGGCGTTGCACTGGCGTTTCATCAAGCATCCTGTGTAAACTTTCTGTTACCACTTGTTTTGTTTCTCCCTGAATTTCTACAGCGAGAGAAAGCTTTTGCAACAACTTATTTACCTGTTTCATTTCAGGAACATCAAAAAAATGATTCCCTAAAAAATCACGAGTGAAATGTATGAAAATGGACTTTGCTTTCAGCTTGCTGTTTTTGGCATAATACGCTTCACTGTTGCGGTAAAGATGTGGTATATTCGATCCGATAAGGCATAGATCGCCATCTTCAAAAGTGCTCACGTTGTCACCTATAAACCTTGTCCCACTGCTTTTGGCGATCAACACCAGCTCAATCTCCTTATGAAAATGCCAGGGATTTCCAAAGTAGTTACAGTCTAATGTTTTGAACAGAAATGAAGCATCGCTGTCAACCGGTAGTTTGTGCAGTTTCGCTTTCATATAATATTTTAACGAATAAGGTAAATAGAGCGCTTTATTTTGCTAATAAAGTATATGAATGTACAAGAAATAATTAAAATTTAACATGAAAGTTTTTCAGGAATATTTTTCTTGCCTGTTCATAACATGCTATAAATGAAGTTGAATTTAAAATCTATCCCTTATAAGTCAATATTGTGAAATTGTTAAAAAAGTATACGAATTAAATTGATAATGAGAATTTTTCTTTTTTACTCCCAATTAATTTTACTCACTCTCAAAAAGCAACCGATTAGTTATGCTTTACGTTAACAGCAGTGCTTCCCAGATCAGCCAGCAGGTGAACAACATGGTGGTTTTGCTTCCGATCGGAGCGATCGAGCAGCATGGCCCACACCTGAGTGTGTCAACTGATACAGACCTCGTAACTGCAGTTGCACAGGAAGCAGAAGCCCGTTGCAAAAATGATATACTGCTTTGCCCAACGCTTCCATTTGGATCAAGCCATCACCATCTTACACTAGGAGGAACGCTGAGTGTATCTGCTGCCCTGTATACGCAGGTCCTTGCAGATCTCGTTGGTTCCATTCTCGACAATGGTTTCAGGCGGATCATTTTATTGAATGGCCATGGCGGAAATATTACACCAGCCCGTCAGGCGCTGTCGATCTTATCAGCTAAGTATGATGGAGTGCTGAACCCGAATATTGCTATGGCTACTTATTGGGAACTGGCAAGCGATTATTTCGCCGGCAATAAGGAAATGGCTACACCGGCTTTGAGCCATGCCTGCGAATATGAAACAAGCCTAATGCTTCATCTTTATCCATACAAAGTTTTTCCTGAAAGCATTGAACGGGCAAAAAGACCAGCCAGTAACGGATACATTCCCTGGGAAGATGATGAGCCATACAAAGGCGTAACCATGGTAAAGCAGACCCGCTATATCTCCAGCAATGGCAGCAGCGGCGAACCTCAATTGGGAACAGCAGAAAAAGGGGAGTTCCTTTTTAAACATGCTGTGGACGCCCTGGTCCGCTTTGCTACCGCATTTAAAACATGGCCTTTTTCTACTGATCTCACCAAATGATTGAAGCAATGAAAAAAGAAATAAAACATCCTGATAAACTGGTGAGCACTGGCGCTTATTCTGCCGGAGTGATGATCGACGATTGGTTGTTTGTAAGCGGACAGGGGCCATTGGACCTGCTTACCGGTGAAGTAGTAAGAGGAACAATCGAAGAAGAAACGACCCTCACTCTATTACATGTAAAAAAAATAGTGGAAGCAGCAGGTGGCACAATGACTGATATCGTAAAGTGTACTGTACATCTTACCGATATCAATGAATTTGACCGCTACAATGCAGTGTATGCATCTTTTTTTTCAGGTGTACTGCCGGCGAGAACAACTGTGCAATCCGTATTGTGTGATGGAATAAAAGTTGAAATAGATGCGATAGCAAAAATAAATTCTTCACGTAATAAACAGTCGGCTGATGGCAAATAAGGAACTGCTTGGAACGGTTGGCCTCGGCCTTATGGGCAGCAGCATTGCTACCTGCCTGCTGGCATCCGGCCATGAAGTGATCTCGCTGATACAGGATATGCAGAAAGCAGGTGAAGCGAAAAAAAGGATCGAAGGATTTTTGCAGCAAATGTATAATGAGGGGTTGACCACTTCTTTACCCGGAGAACTGATATCCCGGTTTACGATCACTGATAAACCGAATGATCTTGCTGGTTGTGGGCTGGTGATCGAATCGATTACGGAGAACATAGATGCAAAGAAGAAACTCTTTCGTCAACTGGAGGAAGTGTTGAAACCGACAGCTATCATTGGTAGCAATACCTCTGCCATTCCCGTAACGATCCTGCAGGATGGGTTGCGTTACCCCGAACGCCTGCTGGGTATTCATTGGGGCGAACCGGCACACGTACTTCGCTTTCTGGAAGTGATCTGTGGTCAGCAATCTGCCATAGTGTACGCAGAGAAAGTAATGGAACTGGCAGCAGGCTGGGGTAAAGAACCTTCACTGGTAAAGAAAGATATACCTGGCTTTATTACCAATCGCCTGATGTATGCCATGATGCGTGAAGCATTCTTCCTGGTAAAAAATGGTTATGCCACCTATGAAGATATCGACCGGGCCTGCAGGAATGATTTTGGTTACTGGATCACTTTCGCAGGCCCTTTCCGGTTCATGGACCTGACAGGCATACCAGCCTATCTTACTGTTATGAAGGGGCTTTTCCCTGAACTGGATACTGCCACTACTCCTCCTGAATTTATCGAAGAACTGGTTGCCGCAGGTGCCAAAGGAGTAAGCAATGCCAAAGGATTTTACCCGTATACAAATGAATCAGCACATCGCTGGGAAAAATTATTCAACGAATTCGCTTTCGAGATCCGGAAGTTATCTCTTAAATACCCACAAAACTGCGGAGACCTGTCATGAACCCAACCATCATTCAATCTATAACCGCTACCGAGGTAGTTGTTCCTTCCAAGCCCGACAGCCTCAACTCAGCCAACGTATTGGATAAGGACACTGCATTTGCAAAGAAATTCCTTACGGGCAATAGTTGGACCGATTTTGCTGTACAATCAAAATGGATACTGGAACTGCGTTTGAAAAATGGGATTACTGCTATTGGTGAAACATATAGAAGCGTATCCGAACCTTCATTGGCGGCTGCTGTAAAAACATTTACCGGAAAGGATGTGTTGAAACTGAATTGGAGAAGGCTGCCCATTGATGATCAGCGTATCTATGAAGCTTTTGAAACAGCCGTGCTGGATGCATTGGGACAATTGTTCCATATCCCTATTCATCAATTATTAGGTGGAGCTTATCGTGATAAGATAGAATGTCTTGGTTGGACGGGCCGCCGCACTCCTGAAGATGCTGCGCAAAAAGCCTATGAAGCCATGCAGAAAGGACATAAAGCTTTCAAGTTTAAATGTTCAGATGAAGATCCTGTTCGTTTATGGACTGATGAGATCAAAAAGAAATGTGGTGATGGCATCAAAATCATCCTCGACCCTAATCAGCGTTGGACAGATGTGGAAACAACCATGCGTTTAATGGAAGGGGTAGAGAAAGAGATCATGCTGGGACTGGAAGACCCGATCCTGCATGCAGACGTGGAAGGTTTCCTTTACCTGAAAAAGAATCTCGGCATTCCCTTATATCGTCATATTTCATTGCCTTATACCCAGGATATCCGAGACATCATCACGTTTGTCAGGAAAGATGCTTCGGATGGATATAATTTCAACGGTTCAGCCTACAATTCTTTATTGCTGGCCGAGATCGCTAACCTGGAAGGCAAGCAATGCTGGAGGGGTTCTGAAGTGGATCTAGGCATCCTGGAAACAATGGCCCTGCATATCGCGGCAGCTTCCATCAATTGTACATTACCTGCCGATCTGTTTGGGGAACTGGTAAGGCAGGATGATCTGATAGAAGAGCCGCTGGTATTTGAAAACGGTTCTGTAGCAGTTCCTCAGGGAGAAGGACTTGGTGTAAAACTCGATAAGAAGGCCATGGCAAAATTTGCTACCGGTCGTGTGCTGGAGGAAAAAATATGAAGAAAGCCATTGTATCCTGGTCATTGCTGATCTTGTGTAACCTGATGTGGGCTTTACAGTTTACCTGTATCAAACTGACGCAGGACCAGGTAGGGCCTTATGCGACGGTATGGGGACCTATGTTACTGGCAACTTTATTACTTCTTCCTTTTGTAGTGCGTGATTTCAGGAAAACCGGCAAACAGTTAAAGGATATGCTGGTTTTTGTTCAACTCGCTTTGCTTGGTGCTTTTCCTGCGCAGGTATTGATGACCTGGGGAACGCAATATTCGCAAGCCAGCAATGCAGCAATATTGACGCTGGCCCTTCCGGTTATAACCGCAGTGTTTGCTTTCTTGTTGCTGAAAGAACGAATGAATAAAACAAGATGGCTCAGTTTTATAATAGCGATAGCCGGTGTGGTATTGTGTTCACTTGGCGATTTCAGGAAGATGAACTTTGGTTCCACTTATGCGATCGGCAACCTGCTGATATTTCTTGCGATCATCGGCAATGCTTATTACAATGTGGGCATCAAGAAAGTGGCAGAGAGATATACGGAAATGGAAATGGTGTTCTATACCTATATCGTACTGATCACGCTGCTGACGCCGCTGGTGTTGTATTATGAGCCTGATGTGTTTGGCAGGGTCTCATCATTCACCAACCAAACCTGGACAGGCTTATTGTTGCTGACCTTCTTTCATAATTTCTTATCCATGATCCTGTTCTTCCGGGCATTGAAAAACCTGGATGCGATCCAGGTGGCTTTATCCAATTACCTGATCACTTTCATGGGGCTGCCGGTTGCAGCGATCTGGCTTGGAGAAAAACTGAACAACTGGGCGATTGCAGGTGGATTGCTGGTACTTATTTCCACATTGGCAATAACAATAATGGACTACAGGAATACTGATCAAACAAATTCGATTAACGAACCCGATATTCAAAAACAATAACATGGAGAACAGACTTGAACTTTCTGGCGTCGTACCTATCATTCCAACGCCTTTTACTGCTGATGAAGAAATTGATGAACAGGCATTGCGCGGACTCGTGGAATTTGCGGTCGGAAATGGTTTAACGGGTGCCTGCCTGCCTGCTTATGCAAGCGAATTTTACAAATTAACGGATGAAGAGAAGTTAAAGGTGGTAAAGATTGCCGTTGATCAATCAAAGGGACGCATGAAGATCGTTGCGCAATCCAATCATCCTGCTTTAAAAATTGCTTCGCGCCTTGCGAAAGCCAATGTTGATGCAGGAGCGGATGTTATCTCACTCGCAGTGCCACGTATTTTTGGTTTGCCCGAAGCATCTATCAAGGAATATCTCGCTGGCTTTTTTACGGCGGTGCCCAATACGCCGGTGCTGGTGCAGGATTTTAATCCCGGTGGAGCATCCATCAGCGTAAGCCTCATTAAAGAACTGATGGACGAGCATCCTAATTTCAAATATCTCAAACTGGAAGAACCTTTATGTGCTCCAAAGTTTGAGGAGATCCTCAAAGCTACCGGAGGCCGTATAGGGCTTATGGAAGGGTGGGGTGGTTTGTATATGCTTGAACTGATCCCATTGGGTATCGCTGGTGTGATGCCTGGCCTGGGAGTATCAGATATTCTTCAAAAGGTGTTCGAACTGCGCAAGGCTGGATCAAATGACGCAGCATTCCAACTGTTTGAGAAAGTGATGCCCCAGATATTTTTCTCTTTGCAAAACATGGAACTGTTCCATTACATAGAAAAAGAATTACTGATTGCACGCGGTGTACTCAAAAGCAGCCAGGTAAGACAGGCTTCCTATGCTCCGGATAAAGCAACAAAGGCATTTGCGCGGGAACTGAATGAAAGGGTGGCAGTTGTTGGGAGAAATTTGAAATAAGAGAAGGTTTGTTGTTTACTGTATAACATGCAAGAGACTTTTTATGAATGACGAAGAACTATTCCGCCAACTGAAAGAAGAACTGTACGTCCCTGTTGTTTGTGATATACTGGATGAACTCGGTTATCGTAACCAGGCAATGCATCACCGCTTAAGGCCTTTATTGCCCGATCCAAAGAACTGCGGATTTGTTGGGAGAGCCAGAACGGTGCGCTGGATGGAAACAGACCATATAAGCGATCATCCCTATGGAGTGGAAATTGAGATGATGGACTCACTAAAGAAAGGAGATGTTGTGATCCATTCCACCGATCATTCCGGTACCAATGCTCCCTGGGGTGAGTTGATGTCGACAGTTGCTAAACGGAACGGTGCGGTTGGTACAGTGGTAGACAGCCAGATCAGGGATTGTGTACGGATCATGGATATGCAGTTCCCCGTGTATTATACCGGCATACGACCGCTTGACTCAAAAGGCAGGGCAATAGTAACAGCATACGATGTACCTGTAAAATGTGGTGATGTACTGGTTTACCCTGGTGATATTGTATTCGCGGATTTTGATGGAGTGGTAGTGATACCGCAGAAGGCAGAGCTTCAGTTCTTCGAAAAGGCTAAAGAAAAAGCAAGCAGTGAGAATCTTTCAAGAAAGGAATTGCTGCAAGGAAAATCTCTTAAAGAAGTATACGAAAAATATAAATCATTATAACAAAGCATAACTATGAAAATGAATGGTATTGACCCAAACCAGGATCCTTCGAAAATTCAAAACACACAGCAATTGATCGATCAATATGAAAAAGAGATCTTGGAGAATGAGGGTGCTAAGCCTGCCAATCGATTTTATGGGCAGGTAGCTGTTGTAACCGGCGCAGCTTCAGGGCTTGGCCTGGCAATCTCCAAGCGGCTGTTGGATGAAGGTGCAAAAGTGGCGCTGCTGGATATCGACAAGGCTGGCCTGGAATCAAAATTTGGCAGTTTCAAAGAAAAAAGCAGGCTGTTTCCCATCGATATTACCAATCAGGCATTGATTGAAAAGACTGTGCAGGCAATTGTTTCAGAGTTTGGAAGAATAGATATCCTGATCAATTGCGCAGGTATTACTGGGGAAACAAATGTGCTGACGCATAATGTAAGCAGTAAAGATATTTACCGGGTCTTCGAGGTCAATTTCATGAGCTGTTTCCACCTTACAAAAGCAGTGTTGCCACATATGCTACAGGCAAACTATGGACGCGTGCTGCATATAGCATCCATTGCCGGAAAAGAAGGCAATGCCGGTATGCTCGCTTATTCTTCTTCAAAAGCTGCAGTGATCGGAATGACAAAGGTGCAGGGTAAGGAGTATGCTGATACCGGAATTACAGTGAATGCGCTTGCCCCGGCTGTGATAAGAACACCACTTGTAGACGCACTGCCTGAAGAACAGGTTAAATACATGACAGATAAAATACCCATGAAGCGTTGCGGCACGCTGGAAGAAGCTGCCAGCATAGTTACTTATATCGTTTCAAAGGAAAATAGTTTTGTAACAGGTTTTACATTTGATCTTACCGGCGGCAGAGCCACTTATTGATCCGAACTTAATACCACGAGATGAAACTTCTTTACTTCAGGCGTAATGATCAGTTATTGCCAGGAATCCTTACAGAAAAGGGCGTGATCAGTATTGTTGATCATCCAACTTATTTTAAAGCTTTCACACGGGATGGCTCTCCGTTTACAAATGAACATGTTTCCCATATAAAAGAAAGCATACGGTCGGCAGGAGATAAAGCATTCGATTATCTTGACGAACACTCGCTTGTTATCGGCCCTTGCGTGCCACAGCCGCAAAAGATCATATGCATCGGCCTGAATTATAAGAAGCATGCAGAAGAAAGTGGCATGCCCGTTCCCACCACACCGGTTGTGTTTTCCAAATTTGCCAATTCCCTTATCGATTATGGCAACCCTGTAACATTAGGGAAGGAGGGAGAGCAATTCGATTATGAAGTAGAACTGGGTGTGGTGATTGGTAAAAGAACTAAAGATGTCAGCGAAAAGGATGTTTTATCGCATGTATTCGGCTACTGCGTAGCAAACGATCTGTCTTGCCGCGACCTTCAAATGCGCACAAGTCAGTGGTTACTGGGAAAGAGCCTGGATGGTTTTCTACCATTAGGAAAATATGTTGTTACGGCTGATGAAATAAAGGATCCACAGAACCTGGACCTCAGTTGCTACCTGAATGGGGAAATACGCCAGTCTTCCAATACGGCAGATATGATCTTTTCCGTTGCAGAGATCGTGAGTTATCTATCGAAATTTATGACACTACTGCCTGGTGACCTGATACTGACCGGCACTCCCGAAGGCGTGATCATGGGCATGAAACCGCAGCATTGGTTGCACAGTGGCGATACTGCTGTGGTGGAAATCGAAGGTCTTGGCAGTTCAGAGAATAAGTTTATTTGAATGAAATGATCATTGGTTCGAAGGCTTTGTCAGTATTTCATATTGCGCCTTTGCATCAGCATCAGAAGAATCGGCCCTGATGGCTTCTGAAAATTCTTTTTTTGCTTCTTCGGTTTTGCCTTGTTCCACATAAAGCAAACCAAGATTATAATGGGCTCTTCCATTGTCATTGTCCCTGGTGATTGCCTTCAGGTAATATTGCATGGCCTGCGTTTTCTTTCCCTGCTGATCATACAGGTTGCCGAGATTCACATAAGCAAGCACATCGGATGAATCAAGGGCCATAGCTTCTTTAAAAGCGGCTTCAGCCTCCTTTATTTTTTTGGAATCCACCAGGAAGATGCCATAACTGTTTAGTGTAGCGACCCTTTTTTTTGAATCACCTGCTTCTTTTTGCAGGTGAAGCACATATTGAAAATCTATTTCTTCCAGGTCTTCGGGCGGAGCTGCGCCCCATTGAGGATTCATATTGATGCGGTTGATCTTTGCTTCCAGCCGTTTTATTTCCAGGTCAAGCCGTTTGCTGTCCGACAATTCAAATGCTTTTTGATAAGCCTGTTCTGCCATATCGTATCTTTCTTCATCAGAAAAATCATTTCCCAATAGTTCATACTTATTGATGATCTTTCTTGACTGATAACGGTCATACTGATCCTGGAGAGAAGGAATAAAGAAGGCAAGTACCATTATCGCTGCGCTACCCATTCCTGCCAGGAAAGGCCAGAGCTTTTCTTTCAGATAGATTTTTAAGCTCATATTCTTATTGCTTTAAGCATTGTTATCTTCCTCTTCACTGTCTTCGCTCTTATCATCTTCTTCCTCTTCGTATTCCTCGTCCTCCTCTTCTCCTGCCTTGGCGAAATCTGCAAACCAGCCACCTTTTTCAATCAATTCGTCCGGGTTTCCTTCTTCCACAACTTCACCGGCTTCCAGCACTATCACATGGTCAGCATCCTTTACCATCGAAAAACGATGAGCGATTATGATCACGGTATTTTCCTTCCTGATCTCATCGATCGTTCTCTTCACTTCAGCTTCGGTGGCATAGTCAAGGTTAGCAGTGGCTTCATCCATGATCAGGATCTTGGGCTTATCAACAATTATTCTTGCTATCTGTACCCGCTGCCTTTCGCCAACAGACAGGCCAAAGCCACTTTCTCCTACCAGTGTGTTTAACCCATCAGGTAACCGCTGCAGGGTGGCTTGCATACCGGAGGCAATAGCAGCTGATTCCACTTCCTCATCGGTAGCATCCGGTTTTTTATACCGGATATTATCAGCCAGTGTTCCCCTGAATATTGCTCCATCTGCAGAAACCATTCCTACGCTTCTTCTTACAGACGATTCATCAACCCGGGACAAGGATTGCCCGTCAATGAGAATTTCTCCCTGTTGTGGTTCAAATAACTTGAGGATCAAATCAACAGTGGTGGTTTTACCTGCACCTGATGTTCCGACTAAAGCAGTGATCTTTCCGGGATTGGCTGTGAAGGATAGATTTTTGAGCACCTGCCTTTCAGGTGTATAGCCAAACGTTACCTGTTTAAATTCAACTTTACCTTCTTTCAACTGGAGTTCATTCCCTTGTTGTACTGGTGCATCAGTATCCAGTAGCCTGAATGCCCTGGCCACAGAAGTTATGTTCTGTTGTATTTCTGCCCATATTTCGGCCAGGTTGTCTATCGGGGAATATAGCATATCGAGATAGGCAACAAACATCACCACGTCTCCAGGTGTCAATTTATGATGCAGCGCCAGATAACCTCCATAACTCAGTACCAGCGCTGTGGCAAGATGGGTGAGCAGGATCTGCCAGAAAGTGTATTTATTTGACAGGTAGGAGCGTTGCATGTAGTCTTTATAAGCAGCGCCGCTTTGTTCATCGAGACGGGTCACTTCTCTTTGCTCAGCACCTGACAGCTTCACTGTTTTTATTCCGCCCAATGCGTCCTGCATTTTTGCTGAAACGTCTTCCCATTTTTCATAATAACCAGACAGGCTCATTTCCAGTTTTTTTGTGGAGCGAATGGTTATCAAAATATAAAAAGGTACTATAGACAGGGATAGTAATGCCAGAACATAATTCTGCCAGAACATGATAGCAATGATGCCTACCAGGCTTACCAGCTCAGGAAAAATATTCTTGGTAAAATTGGTTACAGTACCTGATATCTCTTCACTCTGATCGATCTGCTTATGAAGCGCAGCACTGGAACGTTTGGCAAAAAAGCTGAGTGGCAATTTCAATACATGCCCAAAAGTACGGCGGATGAAATTCCGTTCAATTGTACAGGATAATTTTACATTTAGGTTTTCACCTATCCACCAGAATATAAGCCCAAGAATATTGATGATGAAAAGAAGAACGACCGCCCACAGTAAGGTACTGAAAGCCTGGCTGGGTGTGCGGGGAGCTACATAAGTTTTGGTGTGCGGCTCTTTTATGATTTTCAGACCAGGAATCTTTTCATACTGTTTATAAGTAACAATTTTTGCCCGGTGGTGTCTTCCGGGAACACCATGCTTTAATATTTTTAATACGATAGTATCTTTTACATAGTGTATCGTATCATAGGTATATATCGTGGTATCCCTCAAAGTACCAACAGTATCCCTGCCACCCATCAGCTTGTCGAAAAAAGGAATGGAAGGTGAATCATCAATATCCGCAGGCTCACCATTTTGGTCCTTCAGATCATCTTTAGCCTGCTGCACGAAAAGACCGGCAATATCATTTACTGCTACCCGGTAAATAAGCGGTTCTGCCAGGGTAACAGCAGTAGCCAGTAAACTGATGATAAATACAGAAAGCAGCTTTCTTTTATACGGCTTTACAAGGCGATAGATATTCAGCCATACACTTTTTTTAGCATTGCTATTTTCGGCCATAGCATCTTGCGTTTTGGTCTGTTAAATATACCAAATGGAGAGCGATGCATTCAGTATTCAAACCTTTCTATATTGCTGTCCTGCTCCAGGGCAGCAATGATCAGTTTATGCCTTTCTGCATGGCCCTGCACCTGCCAACTGGTAACTAAAATTTGCCCCTCTTTGACTTCTTTTGTCAATTTGAATCTCAGCTTGTTCTCTATAAACAGTTTTGCAAGGGCTTCTTTGGCAGAGGGATCAAACCTGCATTGGATAATGTACAGTTTGGTTTGATTGATCTTGTCAATAAGATCCTCGACATAGGGTAAAATTGCGAGAACGATCAGAATAAGAACGCTGGCATAGGCGGCAATAAAATACTGCCCCCCACCAATACCCATTCCTACTGCTGCTACAGCCCAGATGGTTGCGGCGGTGGTGATGCCGTTTACCCGGTTATCGCCCCTAAAAATTACGCCTGCTCCCAAAAAGCCGATGCCTGTTACAATGTTTGAAGCGATCCTGTCAGGATTGCTTCCTTCACCAATGAGCTGCGACATGATGGTAAAGAAGCAGGAACCTATTGAGATCATGATCATGGTCCGGAAACCTGCTGATTTACTCCTGTACTCCCGTTCAATGCCAACAATCCCGCCCCATAAAGCAGCCAGTAAAAAGCGACCTAATATTTCATAGTCCATATCAGCGTGTTTTGCAGTTAAACGATCTTATCTGTAATACGGCAGGGAATCTCCTGGTCTTCTGAAAGATAATAAATAGCGCAGGCCCGGTGATAACCATCTGCGATGATCAATTTTTCGGCCCGGACCAGCAACACGGGTGAAAGCTTTTTCCCTTTTTTCACTTTTTGCAGGTCCTGCCTCACATGGATATTTTCTTTGGGCAGCAAAGGCAGTTGGCTTGCCCGTAAAATGTCTTTTGCTTTCTTAGTGATTGTTTTGACCTGTTTTAAACGGTCAGTGATCTCAGCAGCGATATTGTCAGGATATAATAAACTTAAAAAATCCAGTGCCGCTGGAAAATCATGTTCCTCAGGTTCGGTTTGCCAGATATTTTTTTTCATATAGTGATTATGCAAAAATTAAGTTCATAGTAAGCCGGTAGCATTGGGCAAACGTCTTGTATTACCGGAATGTATTATGTAAATTAAGATATGATTATCAACCGGGGCTAAATTTTTTCTTGCCTGCTATCGGGCTGGGGCAAAAGCAATATCTGACTGATCGGCAGGATTGAAATAAGATATTATTTGCGATAATAGCTATTTGTCTTTGTTGAGTGCTGCTATAAGAAAGCTCAATGGAATGCGTTATAGCTGTAGACAATGACAATCTCCCTTTTCATTCTTTTCATTTTTCCTTTGATATTCTTATTGGCTACAACCAGGATAGCATCATAGCCGTTTGTTTTCCTCTTCTCTTCATCCGTTAGTATATAAAGCTGGTGCAGCCGGCCTGACGGTCCACTCCTGAAGAATTCTTTTTTTGTTAATGGGTAGCTAAACTTTCCGATCCCATAAAACCCACCGGATGTCAATTCTGCAAAGCCGATGACTTTGCCGGTAAAATCGAAGCTGCCGGGCTGAATATTTTGGTCGCGAAAGCAGAAATGTTGTATTTGACATACAAATATTAATTGCAACTTAGTTGCAATTAATATTTTTTACTTAGCTTTGTCCAATCTTCAAAAACAATCAATGGAAACCCAACAGTTTGATGCAATTATTATTGGCGGCAGTTATGCCGGCCTTTCAGCAGCTATGACACTTGGCCGTTCAAAAAGACATGTATTGATCATCGATGATAATAATCCCTGCAACCGGCAAACGCCACACTCACATAATTTCATTACGCAGGATGGAGAGAAACCTGCCATTATCAAGGCAAAAGCATTGGAGCAGGTATTAAAGTATGACACCGTCCATTTGCAGGAAGGAACAGCCCTGGCTGGCACCAGAACTGATAAAGGCTTTGAGATAACAACGGCTGCAGGTGATATATTCTCTGCTGATAAATTGATATTTGCAACCGGCATGACCGATATTATGCCAGATATTAAGGGGCTGGCTGAATGCTGGGGCATATCCGTGTTGCATTGTCCTTATTGCCATGGTTATGAAGTGAAAGACAGCCCGCTTGGAATAATCTCCAATGGAGAGCTGGCATTCGAGTTCTGTAGAATGATACATCACTGGAGCAAGGACCTGATCTTATTTACCAACGGAAAAGCAGATATTGGCGAAGAGCATCTGGCAGCTATCAGGAAGCATCATATCAACATAGTAGAAGAGCAAATAAAAGAGTTGGTTCACCGTAATGGTCATCTTGATACAGTTGTTTTGCAAAATGGAAAGGAATACAAACTGAATGCTTTATTCTATCGGGCGGCAGCCAGGCAACATTGTAATATTCCTGAGCAACTGGGCTGTGAACTGAGCAAGATGGGGCTTATTGTAGTTGATGACCTTCAGCGTACCAATGTCCCTGGATTATATGCAGCAGGTGATAACAGTGCTATGTTCCGGTCTGTGGCCATTGCTACTGCAGCAGGCACCAAAGCCGGTGCAATGCTGAACAAAGAACTGATAGAGGAAAGGTTTTAAGCATTGGATCGCTGGTTTACGAGATAAATGCTTTCCAGCAATAATTCAATACTTTTGCCCTTTTACCTTACGAACATGTACGATATCTGTTGTATTGGCCCTATTACGCTTGATAAGATCGTTACTCCTGGCCGGGTAGTAGAAATGGCTGGCGGCACTGCTTTCTATTTTTCCAATGCCTACCGGAATATGGAGCTTCAATATGTGTTGGTGACGACCATTGCAGAAACTGAAAAGCGTTTCGCAGATACGCTTTCTGCAAGCGGTATTGAGGTGAAAGTTTTTCCCAGCAGGCATACAGTTTTCTTTGAAAATATTTACCGCGGTGATATGGACCACCGTGTGCAGAAAGTATGGCAGCAGTCAGATACTTTTTCGGTTGAGCAGTTCAACGATGTGCATGCAGCCATTTACCATCTTGGCCCCATGTTGCCGGGCGATATTCCTGCTGAACTTATCCGCCATTTATCAGATCGTGGCATTGTGTCGCTCGACGTTCAGGGTTTGCTTCGTGAAGCCCGTAATAATGATGTGCATGCCATTGACTGGCCAAAGAAGAAAGAATTACTTCCCTGCATTGATATACTGAAGGCAAATGAAGATGAGATGTTTGCTTTAACAGGGGAGAAGGAAATTCATAAAGGAGCAGCGCTGCTGGCAGATTGGGGAGTGAAGGAAGTGATCATTACATTAGGAAGCAAGGGCTCGCTTATTTATTATGAGCAGGCTTATCATGATATTCCTGCTTATATCGTTGGAGCGGCGGTGGATGCAACCGGCTGCGGTGATACTTATATGGCCGGTTATTTATATCAACGTGTAAAAGGAGCTTCGCCCCAGATGGCCGGACAGTTTGCTTCCGCAATGGCAGGCCTGAAAATCTGCGCTTCAGGCCCGTTTGAGGGTTCGAAAGAAGATGTTATGCAATTGTTGGATGGAGAGTCTGTTCTGTAATTTCTTTAAAAGCTTACTAATAAAACTTTGTGGTCTTCGTGGGCGTAGTGTGGGGATATTCTACCCCGAGAAACACGGACAGCCCCAAAAAAAAAGTGTGGGGAGAGAAAGTGCGGTGGTGTTTTGGTGGCG
>JBQCHL010000005.1:0-192243 GCA_051954695.1 Chitinophagaceae bacterium | reverse complement strand
CGCTACAAAATACACCTTTGGGGTCTCCGTCGTAATAGTGGGTGAATATTCCCCCACTACGCCGACGAAGACCACAAAGAAATTCTTGTGAGAACTAAAAGAGCAGTAGTCTTTCCTTGCCGCCTACTTTTCCGCCGAAATTGCGGATATTATAAGTAAACGTCAGCAGGAAGTAACGTTTCAGGATAATCGATTCTGTATCCTGGATATAGTTTTCTCTGACTACCCGCGATACACTGATATTCTGGTTCAGCAGATCATACACAGAGAGTTTCAACTGTCCCTTATCCTGCTTCAGGAAAAGGAAATTTACAGCCGCATTCCAGCGGTAAGCTGTTTTCTGGATGCCCTGTGCCACTTGCGGGTTGTAATTATAATCGAGTGTACTTTCCCATACAATATGTTTAGGCATACGGACCACCAACTCAGAACTGGTGGTATGACGCCATACTTTTAAAGAAGGATATACATTGCTTTCATAAGTGCTTTTGTTGTAAGAAGGGCCATAACGCTGAGTGAACTCAACTTTATCATTCCAGTTTAATGAAATATTCGCATTAGGGGTTAAAGTAAAGTTTCGGGATGTGCTTCTGTTCTGATTTACAATAAGCAGGCTCTGCGAGTAATTACCCCACAGGTTAGCGCCCGCTGAAAATTTCCATTGCTTGCCAAACTTATACTGCTTGCGTATGTTCATGCTCATATAAGCGCTCCATACACCATCAGAGTTGATTGGCCTTGTGGTTTGCACACCGTCATCATCAACCGTTCTTTCCTTGATCACACCATCATTGCTGATGTTTAAACTGGAATTAAAACCGTAATTCAACGATTTTTTTATATTAACGAAGTAGGAACTGATGAATATACTGTGTGTAACGGTTGGTTTCAATGAGGGATTGCCCAGTTGCAGGTAAAGGGGATTGGTATTGTTGATCACCGGTTGGAGATCGGTAACCTCCGGCTCGTTAACATTAATATTATAGTTGAGGTTCCATTTATCCCAGTTAATTGCCAGGGCAGGCAACAGATAATTGAAGTTTTGTTTGATTGATGGTTCTTTCCGGAACCTGTTATCAATATCGAGATTTTTTAAGGTAAGTGCAGGGGTGATGGAAAACTTTTTGTACTTGTAACGAATCCCTGCGTAAGTATTGTTTCTCCAACCAGTACGCTTCAAGCCATTGGTCAGATCTGGATCAGGTGTGGTGTATTCGCCTGTTAAGGGATCAAATTCATAGGTATCTATATAATCTTTGTTGCCAAAATATTCAATGGTTTGAGTTACGCGGAGGCTCCAGGCTTTAGAAAGAGGCTCGTTGTAATTAAAGAAGAATCTTGTATTAAGAGCATTCTGATCCTGGTTGCGTAATTGATGTAAAGTGGTAGTGGAAGGTATTTTGTAAAAAATATTCTCTGCATCGTTGTATTGTCCACCGTCATTTGAGTTGAGCCGGAAATTCAGGTTAACGAATAAAGTGCGGCCTGCCTTCTTGAACTGCCGGTTGTACAGCAGGTCGTGCGTAGTGGAAAAGCCATCGGTTGATTTTTTCTGTTCGTTTTTACTTTCATTCAGCTTGGGTTCATAATTGCTGAAGGACGTGGATTGTATCAGATTATTATTATCTGTTTTGGATAATGTAAAGGAAGGCCGGTATTCAAATGTTGAGAGTGAATCCAATTTCACTTTTAGGTAGGCCGACATGCGGTGAGAGTTGTCTATCGATTCTCCATTATTGGCATTCCGCGAAGTAATCGTAGTATCATTAAAGAATTGCTGCGTATTGGTGGTCTGGCCTATCGTGGTTTTATTCTGACCAAAGAAATACTGCATGCTGAGTGTTGTCTTCTTTCCCAGCAGAGTGTTGGCATTTATACCTGCTCCGCTTGATCGTTGTATGCTGTTTGATGAGAGACCGCCAAATGAAATATTATTGAGTGCAAACCCCCCGTCGCTGGAAACCATCATCATGGAGATATTATTACGGTTGAACCCGCCGATATTCATCACATCCTGTATGCCAAAGCCGGAACGGTTAAGGTTATTGCTATAGCCCAGCAGGCTTACCTGCAAAGTGTCCCTGAACATATTAACGATACCGCCACCTTCATAGCGGTCTTCTGTGCCAGCGCCTGCATATAATTTTCCAAACCATCCTTTCCTGATCTCTTTTTTCAGTTTCAGGTTGATCACCTGCCCCACTTCTCCGGAAGTAAGATCGGGATTGCGTTGCAGCTCTTCTTTATCATCTGTCACCTGCACTTTGTCAATGAGATTGGCAGGCAGATTTTTTGAAGCTATTTTGGGATCGCTGCCGAAGAATTCCTTTCCTTCCACAAGCATCTTGTTCACTTTGCGGCCGTTCACTGTAATGTTGCCTTCTTTGTCAACATCCACACCGGGAAACTTTTTAAGAAGATCTTCCACAAGGGCAGTAGGCAACGTTTTGAATGCAGAAGCATTGAATTCAATGGTGTCTTTGCGGACCACCACCGGTGGTCTTTCTGCTACCAGCAAAACCTCCTCCATCTCCTTTACGTCTACAGCCATTTTGGTTAGGCCGAGGTCCAAGGAGGGAGATTCCTGGGTTAAAGTAAATTCCTTCCGCCATACAGCGAATCCTGAAGCAGTGATCACTGCGCGCAATTCTGTTTGCAGAGGTAGGGAAGGAACTTTGAACTTTCCCTGTTCATCACTTAGGCGGTAAGTAATAATGGAAGTGTCTTTGGCGCCAAAGACGGTAATAGTAGCATAAACGATGGGCTTTTTCCCAGAGCTGTCTGTTAGCGTACCGGAAAGCTGGCCTTTGGATTGGCTGAAGGCTGCAACCGGTAAGAGAAAGCTTAGGAGAATAATAAAAAGCAGATTAGTTTTTTTCATGGCTGTACTTTGTAATCGGGGCTAAAAATAAGGGAATTTTTTGTACAACTAATTTTTTAGTTTTAAGAATATGTGAAAATCTTCCCTTCCCGTCCTTCCCGCCTTACCGGTAAATTTTTACCGGTAAGGCGGGAAGGACGGGAAGGGAGTTTGTTGATCAGGGCTGTTTTATTTGTGGGAGGAAACTATTGTGTACATTCTTGCTGTGACTAAATCTGTAGGTTGAAGCGTTTAAATATTTCCTTGGTAATGATCCTGAAGTTGTCGGTCATTTCATCGAGAGTGCAGCTAAGGAGTTTGACATTTACAGGCAGATCGTGCCTTATTTCCATCAGATCAATTTGTAACAGGTTTCTTTCGTTTGGTTCTTCGGAGCCGTGCAGCGTTTTGAAAATGGCGTTGGCAATAGTAGCGTCTTCCCCGATAAAGAATTTGCCATATTTTTCAAAACCCGTGGCGGTTTTGATATTCAATATGATGTAGAATCCTGTCCCCATGGCTGTAATATCATGGTACAGGTTCAAGTAAAATGCCAAACCTGGTATTGCTCCGGGTTTGGCATTGATATTAACAGTTGTACAGGAAGCTTATCCTATTTTCCTGGCTGTGTTGATCACATTCACTCCATTAAAGCGGGATGTGGAAGAGCCGTGGGACACAGCGCTGACCTGTGATGGCTGTCCCTTTCCATCGAAGAAAGTTCCAAACAGCCGGTAATCATTTTCATCGGCCATATCAGTGAGGGAATTCCAGAATTCCTGTGTGTTCGATTGGTAAGCCACATCTTTCAACATGCCAGTGATCTGGCCATTTTTTATCTCATAAAATACCTGTCCGCCAAACTGGAAATTGTAACGCTGCTGATCGATAGAGTAAGAGCCGCGGCCGGCGATATAAATGCCTTTCTCCACGTTCTTAATGATATCATTCGCAGATCGTGTCTGTTTATTTGGCATCAGTGAAATATTGGGCATACGCTGAAATTGTACATTGTCCCAACTGTCGGCATAGCAGCATCCCTGTGAAGCAGACAGCCCCAGGATATGCGCCTGATCGCGGATGGTTTGATAATTGACCAGGATACCGTTCTTGATAATATCCCAGCTTCCGCTTTTCACTCCTTCGTCATCATAGCCAACAGCACCGAGTGAACCAGGTTGCAGACGGTCTGCCTGCACATTCACGAGCTTGCTGCCATAATTGAAGTTGCCTGCTTTCCATTTATCCAATGTAAGAAAACTTGTACCTGCATAGTTGGCTTCATATCCCAGTACACGGTCGAGCTCTGTAGGGTGACCGGTTGATTCATGAATGGTCAATCCAAGATGGGTTGGATCAAGCACCAGGTCATATTTACCAGGTTCAACAGATTTAGCGCCGATCTTTTCATTTACATGCCCTGCTGCTGCGATAGCATCTTCCAGCATATCATAGCGGCTTTTGTATAAAGTGAGCGGCCCGTTCTTCAGCTTGTCTTCAGGCCTTGCAAACAGGTACTCATAACCCATGCCAACAGGAGAGCCCAATCCATCACGGGTTTCAAATTTCCCTGTTGCTTTATCGATTTTAGTAACGGTGAATGTTGGCCAGAGACGATGAATGTCCTGGTCAATATAAGAACCGTCGCTGCTGGCGAAGAATTTCTGTTCATTGATCATGAAGATAGTGGCGTTTACAAAATTGGCTCCGCCTTTCAAAGCTGCATCATTCACACTAAGCAGCAGGTCCACTTTTTCTTTTACCGGTATCTCGAAAGCATTTTTCTCGATCGGTGTTTTCCAGCTCACTTCACCATATCCTTTCTGAGGAGCAAGCTGTACAGGTTCTGTCAGCAGTTTCGCATTGCCTTTTGCGATGGCCACAGCCAGTTCCGCTGTTTTAGCGATGCTGGCATTGTCCATTTTTTCTGTAGCAGCAAATCCCCAGCTTCCATTGGCGATCACGCGGATGCCGATGCCATAAGATTCTGTGTTGGCAACACCCTGTACACGGTTATCGCGTGTTACTACTGACTGATTCAGGTATCTGCCGATACGGACATCAGTATAAGTGGCGCCTTTTGCTTTTGCTGCATTCAGAGCAATGTCTGCCAGTCTCTTTTTTTGAGAAGCGTCCATAAACTCTTCCAGCAAGCGTTGTTCAGGAACTGCATAGCCTTTCGTGGAAAAGCCTGTAAGAAAAGCTGCTGTTGTGCCCATGCCTGCAAGGCTGATAAAATCTCTTCTTTTCACATTTGTTGTTTTGTTGTACTAATATTATTCTTCATAATATTCGTTGGCTGTTGGCCGAGTGGCCAATCCCAGTGAATCGCTAGACACTTTCAGTTGTGTCATTCGGCCAACAGTCAACTGCCAACGATATTAGATCGCATCAGACAAAGACGTAAACGTAAAGTCCCTGATCTTCATCGGTGGCAGAATGGAACTGCCGCTGCGGACAGGTTTTCCTAATTCTTCCACGTTGTTGAGCATGATGATCGGACTTTCGTTAAAACGGAAATTCTTGATAGGGAATTTGATCTTTCCGTTCTCGATATAGAATGTTCCGTCGCGGGTAAGGCCTGTTTGCACCAGTGTTTGCTGGTCAACCATGCGGATATACCAGAAGCGGGTAACAAGAATGCCTTTTTCCGTATTCTTTATCAGGTCTTCAGTAGTGGCTGTGCCACCGGTCATGATCATGCCTCCGCCACCAAAGCGGCCGCCGCCAGGGCCAGGCAGTGGGTTCACACCTTTTTTCTGCGCCCAGTAACGGCTGCAGGCCAGGTTTTTCACCACACCATTTTCTACCCATACTGTTTTTTCAATGGGCAATCCATCACCGCTCCAGGTAGAGCCGGGAAGCTCAGGATTCATCGGATCGCTATAGATATTTACTTTTTCATCGAAGAGTTGCTCACCTAACCGGGTGCCGCCTCCTTTCTTGCTCATGAAGCTGCGGCCTTCATCAGCACTGCGGAGATCGAAACCACGGATGATGCCGCCAAGCATATCGCTTGCAGCCAATGGCTCAAGGATCACTGTGTAGCGGCCTGGTTCAATTGCTTTGGCGCCAGCGGAACTGGTTGCTTTATTAGCCGCAATTTTGGTGAGTGCAAGTGTATCCAGTTTTTTTACATCGTTGAAGCTATGATCAACATAGCCTGAACCTGTTCCTTCCTGGTTGCGCACTGTTACAGAAAAAGAAACGTTGGTGCTTTTATTATAGGCAAAAAGACCTTTTGAATTCATCACTGCACGGAAGCCGGCAGAATTTTCCAGGAAGCCCGCTGCTTCGAGTTTATTGTCTTTTGCCACTTTCAGGCTTTGTGCCACCATATCAGCCCTTGATGCAGGCGTCATAGCTGCAGTAGAGTCAAGGAAGCCGATCGATTCCTTAAAATTGGAAGGGCCAAGCAAAGGCATGTATTCGGGATTCTCCGGAGAAAGGCGGGCCAGCTCTTCTGCCCGGCGAACTACTTTTTCCAATGATGCATCATCAAATTCATTGATGGTAGCATTACCTGTTCTTTTACCAAATGAAGCACTCACGCTCAGGCTGAGATTGCTTACTTCGCCTGCAGTGGACACGGCATTGCGTGCATAACGGATATTACCGCTTTGCTGGCCGCCGAGAGATACTTCTGTTTCATCAGCTTTGGAGAAGCTCAGTACTTTTTTCAGTATGGTCTGCGCTTCGTCTTTACTAAGAATTGCCATAATGATAGAATAGATTTTAAATATCGCGTTAAAAGATCTTGTGTTTTCTCATATATCTTATCCGATGCTCCTGGCTGTGTTGATCACATTAATGCCATTGAAGCGTGTGGTAGAACTACCATGTGATACAGCACTGCTTTGCCCTGGCTGACCTTTACCATCACTAAAAGAACCACCCAGTGCATAATCGCTCGAATCACATATAGCTGCAACGGAATTCCAGAACTCCTGCGTATTGGCCTGGTAAGCCACATCATTCAGCATGCCGGTGATCTTACCATTCTTGATCTCATAGAAATTCTTGCCGCCAAACTGGAAGTTGTAACGTTGCTGATCGATGGAATAAGAACCATCACCAATGATGTAGATCCCTTTTTCCACGTTCTTGATCATATCATCTACGCTAAGCTTTTCTTTGCCTGGTCTCAATGATACGTTAGGCATGCGTTGGAACTGGATATCATCCCAACCCTGGGAATAGCAACAACCCTGTGATTGTTTCAGACCAAGGATATGAGCCTGATCGCGGATAACCTGGTAGTTGACCAGTATCCCGTCCTTAATAAGATCCCATTCACCGCATTGCACGCCTTCGTCATCCCAACCTACAGCACCGAGTGAACCTTTTTGCATTTTATCTGCAACGATGTTCACGTGTTTATTACCGAAATTGAATTTGCCTGATTTCCATTTGTCCAGTGTGAGGAAGCTGGTGCCTGCATAGTTAGCCTCGTATCCCAGTACACGGTCCAGTTCTGTGGGGTGCCCCACTGATTCATGGATCGTAAGCCAGAGATGGCTTGGATCAAGTACGAGATCGTATTTGCCCGGCTCAACAGATTTGGCTGTCAGTTTCTGCTGCACATCATTGGCTGCATTCTTGACGTCTTCGAGCATATCATAACGGCTCTTATAGCGGGTTACCACACCCTGCAGTTTATCTTCAGGTCTTGCGTGCATGTATTCATAACCCATACCCATAGGGGCGCTGAGTGAGCCGCGAGACATGAACTTGCCCGATGCACGGTCTATCTTGGTAACATTGAACATTGGGAAAATACGATGGATATCCTGGTCAATATAGGAACCATCAGTGCTGGCAAAATACTTCTGCTCATTCACCGCTGAGATCATTGCATTTACAAAAGTTGCTCCGCCTTGTATAGCTGCATCATTCACTTCCATCAGCAAGTCCACTTTTTCTTTGATGGGAACTTCAAAAGCGTTGATCTCGATCGGTGCTTTCCAGCTTACTTCGCCGTAACCTTTTTGTGGTGCGAGCTGTACAGGTTCACCCTGGATCTTTGCATTGGCTTTTGCTACAGCTACCGCCTGCTCTGCAGCTTTGGCAATCGCATCTTTTGTAACAACATGTGTTGCTGCAAAACCCCAGGAACCATTGGCAAGAACGCGGATTCCTATACCATAGTTCTCCGTGTTGCTGACACCCTGCACTTTTTTATCGCGGGTAGCTACAAACTGGCGCAGATAGCGGCCAATGCGCACATCGGCATAAGTAGCTCCTTTTGATTTTGCAGCATTCAGGGCAACATCTGCAAGCTCTCTTTTAAGAGCTGCGTCAACGCCCTGCAGGGCTTCTGCCGGGTCGATCGAACGACCGAAAGCCGGCATTTGCGGGACAATCAATGAGCCCAGGCCCATCATGCCCGTGTAACGAATAAAGTCTTTTCTTTTCAAAGTATGGCCCTCCTGTTTTTTAGTGTGTGATATGTGATTTAAAAAATTATGATAAATGTTTAAGCTCTTCTGCCCTCCCACCACAAATACGTACAGGCTGCAAGAAAAGCGATATAAAAAATAAATACCGGCACTCGCTTCTTTTGCTGTTTCACTTCACTTTGTTTTTCTATAGCTGATTTATACTGCGCTGCATGCACCGTATTCCTGCTGATCAGTTCGCTGGCTTTGGCAGAAGACCAATCGCCTTTTTCAAAAACATACATACTAACGGTGTCTGAACCTGATAAGGTTTGCCAGCCTGCGTGCACAGGCCACCAGGTGGCCATCCATGTATCGGGAAGATAAGGTGTTTGCGTGGTATAAAGTTCACCTGCGTCCGTCTTTATGATGGGTGGTTGATCACTGGTCGTTTCCAGTACAATGCCTGCTGGCATATCAACCGTGGGAAAAGCAACTGACTGCTGCCACTTGCTTTGGGGTCTTGCCTGCCGGGTGGCTTTATTGATCAGCAATGACCAGAAGGCCGAATAATTTTCTTCATTGCCTGATAAGATCCAACTATAGGTGTATGCAGCCGTATTCAAGATGATCCTGCCTTCGCCCGAAAGACGGGAAGATACGATCACTGCTGCCTGCTCATCAGTTACCAATGGTTGTGCGTATGGATCATTGGAAATTGAAAACCATTGTTCGGCAGGTAATGATCTTGTTTTGGTTACCGGGCCGGGCAAAACAAGCGAACGCGTTGAAGCATGTTGCAGGGCTTGTTTTTTTATGACAAACGACCGGGAGAAACTACTGAGTGAAGCAGCACTGTCTGTTTGCAGTATCAGCCCCATGCCTTTATTGAGCTGTGCTCTCACAGCCGCAGCTTCATTGCTTCCCAAAGCAGCCAGGGCCAGATCATCAGCGATCAACACATCAAAATTTTCCAGAAGGGAAGAACTGATGTGCTGCAAGCCAACTGCAGGCAGGTTGAGGAATTGCTGTTCATATTTTCCCTGGCTTACCGTATTGCGGACGGCAGCAGGATAGTTGTTTTGATAAAGCCAGGAAGCCAGGAACTTGTTTTCAAAACCAGGGGAAGAAGAAAGAAATAATATACGTGTGCGCGAACCGGGCAAAATATTCACCGGCACTTTTTCTTCTGCCACCAGCTTATTTGCTTTGAATGCCTGCAATTCATATACTGTTGAACCAGTATGTGCCGGCAGGCAATGCAATTGGAAATGCTGGCTGCTATCTTCGTGAATAATGGTTGAGTCCATTGCAGTACCAAGGCCTGTCAGTACAATCTTTATGGAATCATTTTCTATATTATGATAAGTGCCATAGATGTCCAGCTTATCGCCATGCCGGATAACATGCGGCCATCCTGCTTTTACAAAACCTGAGGGCAATGAAGGTGCCTGATAAGAAACCCTGATCTGCCGGGCGGTTAAGCTTTCCCATTCATGATCACTTATCCCATTGCCCAATATATGCAGGTTACTGATGTCCGGATGTGTTGAAAGGAATACCGAAAGATCAGGTATAAAGCTGATGGCAGTTGAAGCTAGTGATGGGTCGGTGGTGATCTTTTTTGATTTTTTATAAGCCACCGGAATTTCTTTTGAAGAACCAGTGGTTAATAGCAGGATCTCGTTAAAGGGAGATCGAGGAGCGGATGTTGAATAAGTGACAGGGATGATCATGCAGGCCAATGCCGCTACTGCCAACACGCTTGCAGCCAGCCGCAATGTAAGATGAGTACGTGCAGGCCGTTTTATTTCTTTCCATATAAGAAAGAAAAGCAACAGTAATGAGACAATGATGATATATTCCTGCTTCATCTGTTTTATTCAGACAGGTTTTTAAAATAATATTGTGCCAGTCCGCCAGCCCGCTCACTTTTCTTTTGCGGTAAGCTTGCCGTGGTTGCCAGTATCTTTTGCAGAGCAGCCTGCGCTTTCACTATATCTTGTTTAGCAGCAGCAGCCGGTGCCTGACCAATTGCCCGCACTGCACTTAATGCCGGCAGAAACTCACCAGGTTGCTGTATCGCTTTTTCGCTGATCGCTTTTTCTGCAACAGATAAAAGAAGCTGATCTTCTATTGCCAGTTGCTTTCTTTGTTTTAGCTGTTCCAGGGCGGCTACTGCTTTACGCAGGTTTGCCTGCGATTCGTCCCCGGTTTGATTCTTTGACGGCTCATTGGAAGGTGTTATTTTTTCCAGGTTACCGGTCAGCCTTTTTTCAGGTTTCAGCGGCGGCATTTTAATAGACGTTTTCCCTACATAAGCCCTTGATTTCTGTTGCAGGTCTTTCAGCAGGCGGAGGGCTTTGTATTCATAAGGCAAAGCTTCTGAAGGAATGAACGTACGAAGCTTGAGCTCACTGTTCCACATCTCTGTCAGTATCGCTTTCAATTGTGCTTTTTGTTCCGGCTCAAAGAAAGTGGCATCTTCTGCGTTATCATGTTTGTGTGTGTATTGATCGATCATGGACTGAACATCGCCATACTCGAATTCACCACCATGGTCATGACCATCGTCAGGACTGTGACCTCCACTTTCCGATTCTTCTCCAAGGAATTTACCGTATCGCAATCGCAATAATTTCTGGTCAATTCCCAACTGATTGCTGCGACTGTTGAAACTATCCTTGCTGATGCCGGATTGTTCTTTCAACAGTTTCTCCGTGTCCATGATGATCTGGCGCTGGCTTCTGAAATATTCAGGGAACTGGTCAACGCCTGCTTCCATGCCAGACATGCTCAGCAGTTCGCTCGTATCGGGCAGGGAAATGAAATACATGTCGGAACGGCTTTCCTGTCCGTGGTTATCGGTAGCTTTTATATAGAAATACAATTCGTCGCCGCCCTGCAAACCCATTGACGCAAGATCGAGCTGGCGGGTAAGGAGCATTTCCTTTTGCTCATTGAAGCGGACAGGGAAATTGAGTTGTTGTTCTTTAAAGCTGACGCTCTCTCCTTTACCGCTTGCTTTGGTAGCAATAATGCTGGCATCTTTTATTCCATAATCATCCGAAATACGGGCCTGCAAATTAGTAATGGCTTTGCGGCCCGGCTCGATAGTAGTGTATTGCTGGGGTGTGATGATATTGATGGTTGCCGGTTGGTCGTGTATCACTTCCAGTGTGTACAGAGGGGATAAATTCCCTTCCAGTTCCATCTGGTAAAAGCCGGGTTCTTTGATAGTTCTTTGTAAGGTCCATACAGTGCTATCAGCAGAAACGGGTTTGAGTGGAATGTGTTCACGGTTGTTAAAGGTCAATTGAAGGGCAGCAACTTTCCTGTTAGCCTTTATTTCCCATGTCACCACACTTCCTTCCTCTATTTTTAAAGTGAATTGTTCCTGCTGTCTTTTTCCTTTCCGTGTGTAAGCAGGTGGTATAACCTCTACATTGAATTGGCTGATACCTGCAAGAATGGTTTCTTCTACGGGTGTTTCAGCTTTAGTACCAGTTACCTGTGTATCGCCTGTATGTTGGAGCAATGGTTTTAAAAGGATCACTGATAAACAAATAGCTATTGCTGCGCCCAGGAAGATAAAAGCTTTTTTTAAAGGGCGGTGCAATGCTGGAGGAACTGGAATAGTTTGAATGGAACGTTCCAGTTTTTGTTGCTGTAATTGTTGGAGCAAAGGCAATGATTCAGCAGGCAGCAATAGCAACTGGCTGCTCTCTTCCAGTTGCGGGTAAGTATGATTAAGGAAACTCGAAATATCCAGCGGGGAAATTTTCCGGAAAGGCTTTATCCAGTATACGAGTATGGCCAGTACAATAAATAAGGGTGCTATTATCCACCATGGCCAATGGAATGCTAAATTCCCTGCGGCAACGATAACAATAGATATGGCCAATACATACAGCAAGGATGCCACTAAATAGTTACGCGACCAGTTTTGCCTGAGCGAATGGATGATATGTAAACCTTTCTGCTCAGGCATTTTTCTGTTTGGTTTGATGATGAGCTAAAAGGCGTTCTGCAATAAAAACAATAACGATAGCGATCCAAAGGGCTGATGAGAGATCTTTCTTGTTTTCAAAGAATGACAATCCTGTATGGCGATAAACTTCCTCATTTATCTTTCGGGGAGAGGCCTGCAATGGGTCTATCTGCCTCAGATCTCTTTCTTTTCCTGAAGCACCGGATAATACAAAAGGCAGTAAAGCTTTTACGAAATCTTCCTGCCACACCAGGTCTGTCCATTGAGGATTGAAACGGCTTTTGAAATGAATGATCTTTTTTCCGTTCCTGGTTTCTGTTGTAAGCAAGGGGCGGCCATCAGAAAGTGTCCAGATGGAATTTCCTGCAGCAGGACCGGAAGTATATTTATAAAATGCTTTGCCTTTGTTGTTGTCAATCGTGTATAATCCATTATTGAAAGGAGCGAAGATGGATATGCCTGCTCCCTGGTCATATTGGAAAAGCGTGCCTGCTGGAGTGAGGGAAGACAATATATTTTCACCTGGTTCTTCTTCCTGCAGCCAGAATACCAGTTGCTGCAGTTCTCCGGTTGGCTGTGAACTGATGATGATATCCCTGCCGGTATATTGGCCAATTGCTTTGAGCGCAGCTTTTATATAATGTGCATCGGCCCCGTTTTTTCCCGGATAGATGGTAATTCTTATGGCACTGGTGTCTGGTGCGGTACTCGGGCCTGTAACAATGTTCATCGATAAACTGTTCCAGTGAAGATCCAGTTGCGTTACGGGTCTTTCTTCATAATAATCCTTCAATTGATTGCTGGCAAACAGGTAGACGGGGAAATCTTTAGGCAGGCCTGCATCCAGTTGTTTGATCAATGTCCAGGGAGATTCAGTGGATGTATGTAAGGAATTTGTATCAGTCAGGCTGATCTTTTCAAACTCGGGCGAGAGCTTATGTAATTCAAATCCTTTTTTCAGCAATGAATCGATCAAAACCTGGTGCTGCTGATATGCAGTAGATAAATGATCACTGGCTACAAGCACCCAGCCTGCTGCTCCATTCTTTTTCCCGGATTCCCAAAACGGATTGGTTAATAAGAATGCGAGTAATAAAAGTAATAAACAACGGAGAAGGAAAAGCGGCCAATTGGTGATGCGCGGGCTGCGGGCAGGCTGCTTCGAGCTTTCTGCCAGCAGTGCAATGCTTCCCACTTTAAGTGTTTTCCCTTTGCGAATGTTCCAAAGATGTATCAGCACCGGTATGATCACCGCTGCCAAAGCCAAAAGCGCTATGGGATTTACCAATTGGAGCAAGCCTACTAATCATTTTGAGTAAAGGGATATTTAGTACCCTTTACTTCTTTTATATAAAAAATCTCTTAAAGCCTCATCTACCGGCTGATCCATAACCAGGAGCCGGTAATAAATATTTCTTGTTAACAGATCATGCCTGATACTGGCCAGGTGCTCATCCAGGTGGTTGGTATATACCTGCTTTGCCCTGGCGGCATCTACCTGTATAGTGGCTCCTGTTTCCAGGTCCTCCAGTGTGGTGTAGCCTGCATAATCCAATTCCATTTCATTGCGCCCCATGATGTGCAGAACAATTATTTCATGACGCAATGCATTGAGCAGATCAAGCAGCTTGTACATTTCGTCTTTCTCCTGGTACATGTCTGTGATGAATATCAACAACTCTCTTCTGCTGCCACCGGAATAAATATCTTTATAATAAACAGGATGAGTGAATTTGCCTTTTGGCCCGGCTTGTTCTAACTGGTAGAATAAGCGGTTTAAATTTTGAAATCCCTGCCTGGCTGCGAGTGAGAAAATGCCATCCTCTCTTAAAGTGTACAATCCTATTGCATCGCCCTGCATGTTGGCGAGATAAGCCAGGCTGGCAGCGAGGTAGCGGGCATATTCCATTTTTGTATAATTGCCGTCGCGATGGTCCATGGAAGCACTGGTATCTATCAGCAGTCGCAGGCTGATATTTGTTTCTGTTTCTGATTCGCGGATATAATAGCGGTCTGAGCGTGCAAACATTTTCCAATCCAGCCACCGCAGATCGTCACCAGGCATATACGTGCGGTATTGACTGAATTCCATACCTGTTCCTTTCACAGCGCTTTTATTAGCACCGCTCATAAAGCCATCAATGGTTGTTTTAGCAGCCAGCGACAGGTCTTTTATGGATGTCAGTATGTATGGGTCCAGTAAAGATGGCATTTCATACTATTAAGTAAAAACTCAAAAATCAAAGTTCAAAAGGCATGTTATTTTGAACGTTGATTTTTAAATTTTGAATTTACAGTGCTCTTGGCCTTTCAATCGCTTTGATCAGTTCATCAGTGACTTTATCAGAACTTATATTTTCCGCTTCTGCTTTAAAATTCATCAGTATGCGATGACGCAACACAGGATAAGCCATAGTATGAATATCTTCTGTGGTCACTGCATAGCGGCCATACAGCAGAGCTCTTGCCTTGGCCGTTAATATCAAAGCCTGTCCTGCCCTTGGGCCTGCACCCCAGCGCACCCATTCTTTTACAAAAGGAACAGTGGTAGTGTCCGGACGTGTTGCTCTTACCAGTTTACCTGCATAGGCAGTGAGGTCGTCATTGATAGATACTTCTCTTACGAGTGATTGCAATTGCCTGATCTCATCACCATTCACAACAGGTTGTACTTTATTTTTCCTTGTGCCGGTTGTGTTGGCCAGTATCTCTATCTCTTCCCGTTCGGTAGGATAGCCGATTTTTACATACAACAGGAAACGGTCCAATTGTGCTTCAGGAAGTGGATAGGTGCCTGCCTGCTCAATGGGATTCTGGGTGGCGAGGATAAAGAAAGGTTTGTCGAGCAGGTAAGTTTTGCCTGCATAAGTTACTTCAAACTCCTGCATGGCTTCCAGCAGGGCAGATTGGGTTTTAGGTGGGGTACGGTTTATTTCATCAGCCAGTAATATATTGGCGAATATGGGTCCCCTGGTAAAAGTGAAGATCCTTTTCCCTGTAGCAGGATCATCTTCCAGGATCTCAGTGCCGATAATATCGGTAGGCATAAGATCGGGAGTGAATTGTATCCGGCGGAAAGGAAGATGAAGGGCCTGCGCCATGGTTCGAACCATCAGGGTCTTAGCCAGACCAGGTACGCCTTCAAGCAGGCAGTGACCACCGGCAAGCAGGGCCACCAGTATTTCTTCAAGCACAATATCCTGCCCTACGATCACTTTTTGTATCTCTTGCTTAAGCGATGATACTTTCTGCAATAGTTGGTCAACTTTTGTTTCTGTCAGTTCCAAAGCAGTTTTTTTAATGGAGAATAATGCGATCGCTTCAAGCAATCCGTATGGCCGTTCCCGGCTCAGAACCTTATCCTGCGAGAGGATGAAAGTTCGAATATTTTGACGTCATTCCCTTTATTTTCTTTTGCCTGTGGGCAAAAAACAGGAATTTTAAGAACGAATGCCTTATATAATTCAAAATTAAAAAGTAAAAAGGCAAAAAGACGTCCAATAAGAGGCATCTTGTTTTTTTACTTTTTAATTTTGACTTTTGAATTTCCTGACAAAAGCATCTATGATTAAGGGCAGCCGGTTTACATTTTCACGATTACGGTATCATTCAGGCGACTGGGATACGGACCAGCGTATGCCAACAAATCTATTGAACTCACTGGTAGAGTATACTACCGTTCCTGTAAATCCGCAGGAGCGCATTGTGGAACTGGACAGTGAAGAGCTTTTTCTATCCCCATTTTGTTATCTGAGCGGTCATAAGCTGGTGCAATTCAGTGCCCGGGAAAATGCTTATTTCAAGAAATATGTACAGAATGGAGGTTTTGTATTTGTGGACGACTGCAATCATGATATTGACGGCCTTTTTGCCAAATCTTTTGAAGCCCAGATGGCTGCCAGTTTTGGGCCGCAGGCTTTAAAAAAGATCCCTAACAATCACGAGATCTATCGTTCCTTTTTCCATTTTGAAAAAGGGCCTCCACCCACTTCCTTTGAACTGAATGGATGGGGAGATGACCTGATACATGATTATTTAAAAGCCGTTGAAATAAATGGCCGCATTGCTGTGCTCTACAGCAATAAGGATTATGGCTGCGAATGGGATTATGATTTCCGCAACAAGCGTTTTATGGCAGAAGATAATACAAAATTTGGGATGAACATTATTATGTATGCGATGCATGCGTAAGATGCGATAGCGATCTCTCATCAACCAAGCTCTTCCGGTGTTGCCATATCTGCAGGTAAATGAGGTGCTTTGGCACTACGCTTTCCCCTTTTATCCCTTGCTGTGCGGGAATAAACAGAAATATTGCGATCGAAAAGGAACTGGAATAGCAATCCTACATAAGAAGTATGATAGCCAAGGCTGGTGTAATAACTGCCGGCGATCTGTTTTACTTTAGGTAAGCGGTTCCAGGGAACGGAAGGGAAATCATGATGCTCATTGTGATAACCCACATTAAGATTGGTCAGGTTCAATGGACCATAATAGCTTTTTGTTTCCTGATCGCCATGCGTAAGGAAATGTTCCTGTATCCATCTTGCACCCAGGGGATGCAGGCCTACAGACAGGAAAAAACTGATCAGCAAATAAATGGCAGCTTTTCCTCCAAGGAAATAAATAACAGCCGTCATGAAGACGACCTGTACCAGTAAGTTCACGACAGTCCATCCATCAAACAATTTTATCTCTTTCAAACGGAGAGGACGGAGCATCTGGAAGATGGGATAGAACAATAACCAAACGGCTTTGCCTACCGGCGCATTATTGATGAGTTTAGCTTCCCAGCGGAACGGCATATCTGCATCCAGTGCTTCCACACCCTGGTAAGCATGATGCTTCATGTGATATTTTGCAAAAGAAACAGAACTGGGAAATACTTGTGGCAGGTTTGACAGGATGCCGGCAAGTATATTAGCTGTTTTATTTTTGAAAATAAGATTATGCGAAGCTTCGTGTATACAAACGAACAGCGTATGACAGAGAAATGCACCGGCAAAAAAAGCAAGCACAACGGTCCATATCCAGGAAAGATCGAAACCTAATGGGGAAACGATATAGGCGAGGGCAAGCTGTAATCCTACTGCAGCAATGATCACCAGTATGGTGTATGGGTTGCGGCCGATCAGTTGCCTGATCTCCGGATGTTTTGTAATAATTTCTTTAGTCCTTGCTTTATGTGGTTCCACTTCATCGGACCAACGGAAGGAAGAGAATTTCTTACGGCTCATGTATATTTTTTACACTGGGTCTAAAAGCTGTGAATATAGGGGTTTCCTGGACTTTTTGGTTACCTCAAACGGAAAATCAGGAAAGATATTTTCGAATGTGGATAAGCAGGGAAAATGCAAGCAAACAGGCATGAATAGTTCCGGAACCGCATTAAAATCTTATTAGAAGCCGGTTACCTGGCTGTTTCCAGGATTCACAAAGATTGTTTTACTTTTAGGGTTTCCTGAAGCATCGGAGGGACGCCGATCGCCGGTAAAGGATAATGAGAAGATAAATCAACAAGAATGGGAAAGATTTCGGGGGTAGGCCGTTCGTTTACGGCCAATATTTACATAGCCCTTTTATACAGGCTGGCAATCATTATTTTTCTTTTCCTGATAAGCCGGTTCATCTTTTTTGGCTTGAACAGGAGCTTTTTCCCGGGGATCAGTTTTGAAAACTGGATGCATATCTTGAGGGGTGGCTTCAGGTTTGACATGGCGGCTTTGTTTTATGTGAATGCATTGTTCATCCTGCTCTATATACTGCCATTGCCTGTCCGTTACAATGCTGTTTACCAGAAGGCCGCAAAAATTGTTTTTGTTATAACCAATGGACTTGCATTTGCCATCAATTGCATCGATTTTATTTATTTCCGGTTCACCCTTCGCCGCTCAACGCTGGATGTGTTAAGGGAATTTTCCAATGAGAAGGGAAGGGGAGGCAGTTTCTTTTTCAGCTTTTTACTGGATTACTGGTATGTGGTGCTGATCTATATGGCTTTGATGGTGCTGATGGTTTGGCTGTATAATCGCGTTAAGATCAGGAAGCCAGCGATGATCAACCCCTGGGTCTATTATCCATCCGGTATTGTATTAATGGCTTTGATCGCTACGCTGATGGTGGGCGGCATCCGGGGTGATTTTAAATACAGCACCCGCCCCATTACCATGAGCAATGCAGGCGAATACGTAAGCAATCCGGGAGAGATACCCCTGGTACTGAATACACCTTTCTGCGTTATCCGGACAGCAGGTCAGCGCTTCTATAAAAAGGAAAACTTTTTTACTGATGGGCAGGTGGAGCAGGTCTATACACCGGTGCAGCAGCTTAGCTCCGATAAGCCTTTCCGTTATGATAATGTGGTGATCATTATCCTGGAAAGCTTTGGTAGGGAAGGTATCGGCTTTTATAACAGGGACCTGAAAGGCGGCACCTATAAAGGATTCACGCCTTTCCTGGATTCATTGTTCTCCAATAGCCGCATCTGCTGGAATTCTTTTGCAAACGGCCGCAAGTCCATTGATGCCATGCCCTCTGTGCTGGCTGGTATCCCGGCGGGAGAAATACCTTTTGTGCTAACGCCATATGCATCCAATAAAATGAAAAGCCTTCCTTCCATTTTAAGGGATAAAGGATATAACACTTCTTTCTTTCATGGGGCGCCTAATGGCTCTATGGGCTTTAAAGCATTTGCCAACCTGATAAATATCCAGCATTATTACGGTAAGGACGAATACAATAACGATGCTGATTTTGATGGTCTGTGGGGGATCTGGGATGAACCGTTCTTCCAGTTCTTTGCAAAAACCCTGGATACGATACCTCAACCTTTCTTCTCCACTATTTTTTCCGTGTCATCGCACCATCCGTTCAAAGTACCAAAGCAGTATGAAGGCGTTTTCCCTAAAGGGGATTTGCCGATCCATGAATGTATGGGATATACAGATATGGCTTTGCGAAAGTTCTTTGCAACTGCTTCCACGATGAAATGGTTTAAAAATACACTATTCGTGATCACGGCCGATCATGCCACGGTATCTGAGTTCCCGGAGTATCAGACAGGTTGGGGCAATTTGTCTATTCCCATTGCTTTTTATCATGCAGGGGATAGCTCATTAGTGAAGGTGGACAGTAGTGTGGTGCAACAGATAGATATCATGCCCAGTGTGCTTTCTTATCTTAATTATAACGGCAAACTGGTTTCTTTTGGAGAAAGCATCTTTCAACCATCGAGAAAGAATTTCGCGGCCAGCTACCTGGGCGGGTTTCAATGGATACAGGATGATCACCTGTTGCAGTTTGATGGACAAAAAACAACCGGCCTTTTCAATTATGATAAGGACCGGTTGATGAAAACGGATTTACAGAAGGAATTGCCAGTAGTTAAAGACAGCCTGGAATTAAGGATGAAAGCTTTTATTCAACAATACCATAACAGGCTGGTTGAAGATAAAATGCTTCCATAAAGAATAATGTATCGCCAGGAATGCCAAGGCCGCAATGTAGCGCACTTTGCATATCCTTGGCGATACATTATTCCACTTTATACGATTCCTGCCAGTTCCAAACTCTTCTTCTTCAGCTTCCTGATCTCTACATCTTCAATAACAGGATCAGGGGTTAGGATCAAAGAAGTATTATTTTCCTTCCACCAGTTATTGTTTTTCAATTCTTCAAACGCGATCACACCCACCAGGTATTTCCTTTCTTCCTGAGCATGCCATTCTTCTATCCATTCAAATTTTTCGCGGGGAATATATTGCCAGTCTTCAAAGCTCACATACACGCGGAGGAACACATCATTACTCAATTCATGTGGATGATGATGGTACAGCTTTTTGTACTCATACTTGTATTGATAACGCAAAGCGGAAATATCACTCAGCACTGCAGAAGCAGTAGGGAAACTGCCTGCACCCTTTCCATAAAAGAATTGTTTGTCGGCAAAACCACTTTCGATCACCACGCCATTGTATTCATTCTTTACAAATGACAATGGATCTTCCTGCTTTACAAATTGTGGAAGAACAAAAGCAGCGACTTTTCCATTCTGCAGCTTTTTTGCCTGCGCCACCAGTTTGATCTGCTGGTTTTTTTCTTTGGCAACAGTAGCGTCACTGCCGCGGATGTTCTGGATGCCATTGAATAAAATATTATCCGGAGATTCGGTGATGCCGTAAGCATGCGTCAGCAGGAATGTCCATTTATTCAGTGCATCAAAACCTTCCACATCCAGTTTTGGATTGCTTTCCGCAAAACCTAATTGTTGCGCCAGGATCAATGCCTGCTTGAAATCCAATCCTTCCTCAAACATCTTGGTCAGGATGAAATTGGTGGATCCGTTTACGATCGCTTTGATCGAATGCAAAAGATCATTGTCATAATACTCTTCCAGGTTCCGGATCACCGGTATGGAAGCACATGCTGCCGATTCATATAAGAATGACTGTCCTGTTTCCTGTTGAAGTTCAAGTAGAGAGTGGAGATGCTCCGCGATCATTTTTTTGCTCGCGCTTACTACATCTTTTCCGTTTTTCAGGGCGGTGAACACGATCTCATAGGCGGCGTTGGCGTCATCGATCACTTCCACTATCACGTTGATCTCGGGATCATTCAGCAAAACGTCTTTATCAGTAGTAAAGAGATCTGCTGGTGCATTCCTTTTTTTCTCCGGATTCTTGATGCATACCTTTTTGAGGCTTGCTTTAAGAGAAGGTGTTTGTTGCAGCACCTTGTATAATCCTTCACCTACTACTCCGAATCCGAATAATCCGATCGTTAACTGTTTATGTGTTTCCATGTTTTTATTGATTCACAATTTTTAAATGATGCGATGTATTTATATGAATGAATTCCCTGAGGGCTGTTTCTATCTTTTCATATTCGAGCAGGAAACCGTCGTGGCCAAAATCACTGGCTATGTCTAACAGTTTGGCACCGGGAATGGTTTGTTGCAGATACACCTGCTCCTCTATGGGGTAAAGTACATCTGAACGGATGCCGATCACCAACGTAGCAGCTTTTATGGTTTTCAATGCCTGTTCTGCGTTTATCCTGTTGCGGCCTACATCATGACTGTCCATAGTTTGGGTGAGCCGGTAATAACAGATAGCATTAAACCTGTTCACAAGCTTCAATCCCTGGTAGCGCTGGTAATTGTCAGCGGCATAAGTTATTTCACCACCGAGCGGAACAAATGCCTTATCCCTTGGCTGTGTGATATCATATCCATTGTAGTGCCGGTAAGAAAGCAGTGCAATAGAGCGTGCTGCTGCCAGCCCTTTCTGACCTGCATCGGCACGTCTTTCCTGCCAGGTGCTATCTGCTTCTATGGCCATGCGCTGAGATGCATTGAATGCAACACCCCAGGGTGAGAGCGCGGCATTGGTAGCAATAGGAACAATATGTTCAAACAATTCCGGTTCTTCAATTGCCCATTCCAGCAATTGCATACCGCCTGTGCTTCCACCAAGTCCGACCAGGATTTTTTTAATGCCCAGCTCTTTTTTCAGTTGCTGGTAGGTCCTGATGATATCACGTATGGTGAACACAGGAAAATCATGATAATAAGGCTGGTTGGTTTCAGGATTAGTGCTCAGTGGAGAAATGCTTCCATAAGGGCTTCCTGGTTTGTTTACACAAATAATAAAATACCGGGAAGGATCAAAGAATTTTCCATCGCCTACAAGGCCGGGCCACCATTCAGCAGGATTGCTGTTGGCGGTCAGTGCATGAAATATCCATACCACATTGTCTTTTGCTGCATTCAGTTTTCCGTGGGTAGTATAAGCCAGGTGGTAACCCGGAAGAGTTACCCCTGACTCTAACTGAAATGGATGTTCGTATTTAAAAACAGTCACCATAGGTTTAATTCAATTGCTCTTTTATACTGCCAGTTCTTTTGCAAACACTTTTTCAAAAGCCTGTTCAAAATCGGCTTTGATATCATCGATATGTTCAATGCCTACGCTGATACGGACGAGATTGGGCAATACGCCGGCAGCTTCTCTTTCCTTATCGCTTAATTGTTCATGCGTAGTGGATGCAGGATGGATCGCCAGAGTTTTTGCATCACCCATGTTGGCCAGATGGCTTACCAGCTTTAATGAGTTGATGAACTTACGTCCGTTTTCAACACCGCCTTTGATGCCAAATTGCAGCACACCACCGAACCCATTAGTCAGGTATTTCTTAGCCAGTGTGTGATAAGGGCTGCTTTCCAGGCCAGGATACCAAACAAATTCAACACGATCATCTGCTTCCAGCCATTTTGCAAGGGCCAGTGCATTATCAACGTGGCGTTGTACGCGCAGGCTCAATGTTTCCAATCCCTGCAGGGTAAGGAAAGAATTGAATGGGCTTTGTGAAGGGCCGAAGTCCCTCAGGCCTTCCACTCTTGCACGGATGGCAAAAGCGATATTGGGCAGGCCGAGCGGATTGCCTTCTCCAAACACATCCCAGAATTTTAAGCCATGATAACCTTCAGAGGGCTCGGTGAATTGAGGGAATTTGCCATTGCCCCAATTATAATTACCACCGTCAATGATCACGCCGCCGATTGTAGTGCCATGACCACCGATCCATTTGGTAGTGGAGTTAACGACTACGTTGGCTCCCCATTCCAGTGGTTTGAATAAGTAACCGCCTGCACCAAATGTATTGTCCACGATCAGGGGCAGGTCATATTCTTTTGCAAGGGCAACGAATTTTTCAAAATCAGGAATGTTGAGGCGGGGGTTGCCGATCGTTTCCAGGTAAATGGCCTTGGTGTTTTTATCAATATGCGGAACAAAGCTGTCCACATTGTCGCCATCAGCAAAGCGCACATCTATACCCAGGCGCTTAAAGGATACTTTGAATTGATTGTGAGTGCCTCCATACAAATAGGAAGTGCTTACAAAATTGTCACCGGCCTGCAGGATATTATTCAATGCAAGAAATTGTGCTGCCTGGCCTGAAGCTGTTGCAAGTGCTGCCACACCTCCCTCAAGTGCTGCAATGCGTTGTTCAAAAACATCTGTTGTCGGGTTCATGATCCGGGTGTAGATATTACCAAACTGGCGGAGACCGAAAAGATCAGCAGCATGATCTGTACTGTCGAACGCATAGGAAGTAGTTTGATAAATGGGAACAGCCCTTGATTTTGTTGTAGGGTCGATCTGTTGGCCTGCATGGAGCTGCAGAGTCTCGAAATGAAGCTTGTTGCTCATAAAAATGATTTTGTTGAATGAATAAAAAGAAACCGGATTTGAAAACGGGACTGTATGCCCCTTTGGGGTAGGTGATTATGATGCCTTACGGCATACAACAAATGCAACAGATACCTGAGTAATTGTGAGGGAAATTGGTATGGAGTACTGTTGTCATGTATAATCGAGTGCTCTACAAATTTAGTGGACTTCCGTTTCATCTGCCAAAATTTTCTTTGTTAAATTTTCTGGTACTTCTTAACATTCATGTTTTGCCTGTCATTGTCAGGCTTTATGAGAATGATCATCAATAATTTCAATAAGGGCTGTACTTACCAGGAGAGGGGAGTAGGTTAATTACCGGAAGTGCTTTTGATAAACAAAAAAGCTCATCCGATAAATCAGATGAGCTTTTGAATATGTTGGTACACAGTATTTCGAAGCTGAGCTCTGACTTATCTGCCCCGGATTTCCGGGATGGAATTGGCACCTTGCCTTTCCGCGATAGCGGAAAAACAGGTTGTCAAGGCTTCATCGGGCCATAACCCTCTGCCTTTCTTGATAAGTTTATCCCGGAATTTGATCCGGGATCCAAAGAACTGGCGCAAAGATAAGGCGGCAGGCCGGAATCCCAAATTTCAATCAGATTTAATTTTTCAGACCCGGACTACTAACGGCCGTTAATAAAAAAAGGGTTGCTATCTGCAACCCCTTTAGTGATATTGGTAGTTATTTATATTATTGCTGAACTGCAGCAGTTTGCTCAATCACCTTTGTACCAGAGTAACGAACAGGTTTGATCTTTACTACTTTTGGTGCTTTGGCTTTAGCTTTTGCTGATTTTGCAGTTTTCTTTGGAGCCGGAGCTGCTTCTGCTGCTGGCTCTTCTGTTGCTGCTGATGCATCAAATGCTACTGCAGGATTTTCTGTATTATAAGTGCAACCAAGGCATACGTTCAGCGTATTGGCATCTTTATCATAGATCAATACACCTTCAGCTACGTCTTTTGCATCTTTTGCTGTAGGATCATCACCTATTTTTTGTGCAGGGATCTTATATACTGCAGGTGATTTTCTGAGCTGGGCTTTGATTCTTCCCTGAGGCAGACCTTCAACCCATACAAGTCCTTTATTGGAAGGATCAAGGGAGATAGTTACTTCTGAAGAAGCACCTTCTTTATCTGTTACCTGGTATTTACCAATCACAGGAAATATTTTTTCAGTTGTAAGTGCTTCGGGCATGGGCTGGAGTTTGTAAGTCTCGGGGCTCCAGTTATTGTATTTATCCTTGCTTACAGCAGTCATTTCTGTAGTTGTTGTTGTTGTCTGCTGTTTAGGTACGGTGTCGGTTTGGGCGTTTGCTGAAGCAGTCAGTAATATGAAGGCTGCTCCTGCTAACATAGCGGTTTTTTTCATAAAGTTTCTATTTTAAAAGATTTGTGTCTTGTTTTCACGCCTTTACTTTTAAATATTGTGCCAGAAATTTGTTTTTGGGGAAAATGGGGGTGATTTTTTTGAGAGAATGATATAACTGATTGAAAAACTGGCTGATATTATGGGGTTTATACGAAGGAAGAAGTATCACCAAGAACGCGCTCTCTTTTGTTTTATCTTCGCTTTCTCCTACTAAAACAAGATTAAAACAAGTTTATTGCGCATGGCGAAGCAGATAGAAAAAGATGATAACATAGAGGTATTTGGAGCAAGGGTGCATAACCTGAAAAATATAGATATATCCATCCCTAAAAATCAACTAGTGGTGATCACCGGTATAAGTGGCAGCGGTAAATCGTCACTGGCTTTTGATACTATTTATTCAGAAGGGCAGAGAAGGTATATGGAAACCTTCGGTGCATATGCCCGGCAATTCATTGGTGATATGGAAAGACCTGACGTGGATAAGATCACAGGTCTTTCACCGGTTATTTCCATTGAGCAGAAGACCACGAATAAAAATCCCCGCTCCACTGTAGGCACTATCACAGAAGTGTATGATTTCTTCCGGCTCTTGTTTGCAAGGGTTGGTGAAGCCTACTCCTATAACACCGGCAAAAAGATGGTGAAATGGAGCGAAGAAGAGATCGTCGAAAATATTTTCCGCAGGTTTGAAGGCAAAAGCATCAGCCTGCTGGCCCCATTGGTACGTGGCCGTAAAGGACATTACCGTGAGTTGTTTGAAGACGTCCGTAAAAAAGGTTTTCTCAAAGTAAGAGTGGATGGAGAAGTGCTGGACCTGGTGCCGAAGATGCAGGTCGACCGTTATAAAATCCATGATATAGAGCTGGTGGTTGACCGTATGCAGGTGACGGACGATTTCCGGGCACGGCTGAGTCAAAGTGTACAGCAAACCCTTCGTTTAGGAAAGGACCTGATGTTTTTGCTGGTGGCCGGCGGTAAGGCAACTGATGCAAAGAAGAAAACAAAAAGCAGCGAAAATGGTGCGGCTGATACGCTGGTGCAGTATTCCAAGATGCTGATGTGTGAAGACACAGGCATCAGTTATGAAGAACCTTCCCCCAATGCATTTTCATTCAACTCACCTTATGGTGCCTGCCCTGTATGCCGTGGGCTTGGCACCACTTTCCATGTGAATATGGAAGCCGTATTGCCGGATAAGGAACTTAGCATCAGTGAAGGTGGGATTGCACCATTGGGTGAAGAGAGGGATGCATATGTATTCAGGCAGGCACAGGAGATCGCGAAAAAGAATAAAATATCCCTCACTAAACCTGTAAAAGATATACCGGTAAAATCGCTCAATCTTTTATTGTATGGCAACGAAGAGGGAGTGGAAGAAGAGATCGACTTTGAGAATATGAAATTTGATCCGCAAGCTCCTTATGAAGGTATTGTGAACATGCTGAAACGCTGGTTCAACAATGGCTACAGTGAAGGCCTCCGCGAATGGGCCGAAGGGTATATGCAATTGCAACCTTGCGAAAGCTGTGGAGGTGCGCGCCTGAAAAAGGAAAGCCTCTGGTTTAAAGTGGACGGAAGAAATATATCTGAGCTGAGCGAAATGAACCTGGACAACCTGGCCGCCTGGCTTGATGGGATCGAATTGAGGATCGATAACAAACAAAGAACGATCGCTAAAGACGTACTGAAGGAAATACGTGAACGACTGAAATTCCTCCTCGATGTGGGGCTTACTTACCTTACACTTAACCGTTCGTCCAAAACCCTTAGCGGTGGCGAATCGCAGCGGATAAGACTGGCCACACAGATCGGATCACAATTACAAGGCATTACCTATATACTGGATGAACCATCCATTGGGCTCCATCAACGGGATAACCACCGGCTGATAGAAGCATTGAAAAATCTTCGTGATATTGGTAACAGCGTATTGGTGGTGGAGCATGATAAAGACATCATGCTGTCGGCCGACCACCTCATCGATATCGGCCCTAAAGCCGGTCATCATGGAGGAAGAGTAGTAGCAGAAGGCAAGCCAAAGGACCTGCTGAAGCTTGATACGCTGACATCAGGATATCTCAATGGTAAAAAAACTATTCCTGTTCCTGAAGAGAGAAGAAAAGGAAATGGCAAGTTCCTGGAATTGAAAGGAGCAAAAGGAAACAACCTGAGGAATGTTGACGTTAAGTTCCCATTAGGAAAATTTATTGTGGTAACGGGTGTAAGCGGCAGTGGCAAATCGACACTGATCAATGAAACGCTTTATCCTGTATTATCACATCATGCTTATGGTTCAAGAGTATCACCCCTGGAATATAAATCACTGAAAGGCCTGGAACATGTTGATAAAGTGATAGAGATCGATCAGTCCCCAATCGGGCGTACTCCGCGCAGCAATCCTGCCACCTATTGCGGTTTCTTTACGGAAATACGTACGCTGTTTGCTTCCATCCCGGAAGCCAAGATCAGGGGATATAACGCAGGGCGTTTTTCTTTTAATGTTAAGAGCGGCCGTTGCGAAGTATGTGAAGGTGGTGGCATGCGGGTGATCGAGATGAATTTCCTGCCGGATGTGTATGTGCATTGCGAGAAATGTAATGGTAAAAGATACAACCGCGAAACACTGGAGATCCGTTATAAAGGTAAATCCATTGCGGATGTACTGGAGATGACTGTAGAAGAAGCCGTGGAATTTTTCCAGCCAGTACCTTATATCTACCGCAAAATAAAAGTGCTGGAAGAAGTGGGATTGGGTTATATCACCCTCGGCCAGTCTGCAGTAACTCTAAGCGGTGGGGAAGCACAACGCGTAAAGCTTTCAACGGAGCTTGGCAAGCGTGACACCGGCAAAACGTTTTATATACTGGATGAACCGACTACTGGTCTTCACTTTGAAGATATCCGTCACCTGCTGGATGTATTGAATAAATTGGTGGAGAGAGGTAATACGGTGTTGGTAATTGAGCACAATATGGATGTGATCAAAGTGGCAGATCATGTAATTGATCTTGGTCCTGAAGGAGGAGATGGAGGAGGTAAGATATTATTTGAAGGCACGCCGGAAGAGTTGGTAAAGAACAAGCAAAGCTTTACAGCGAAGTTCCTGGAAGCGGAGCTGTGATATATAAGTTTAAAGGTTTAATAGTTTAAAGGGCAACATTTAACCTTTAAACTATTAAACCTTTAAACTTATAGCATTAAGCCTTCTTATTGATATCCGGTAAATTGATTTTTCCCAACACCCACACAAGCCCTGCGATTCCGGCAATCAGGGTGATCCAAAGACCGAATCCTGAGCTGGCGCCGAACCCATCGCTTAAGCGGATAAAAAAGATCAGGGCGCCTAATGCAATGGCGCCAAAGGAACCCATAGCTACTTTCTTAAAGGTATCATCAAAGGGTAGTGTTTTATTACCCAGTAAACAGGCGGCTGCTACTCCAAGCACACCCAGGAAAGACAGGATGCCCCAACTTCTGAAACCATTGACGGACCCACCGCCAAATATTCCCAGGCTGATAGACACCCATGGCAGGAACAGTGCAATCAATGCAACGCCTGCAAAAATGAGAGAATATAATTTCTGCTTGTGAAAGTTCAGTTGTTCCATAACAAAATGGTTGATTAGAGTTGAACCTACTCATAAGGCTTTTCGGTATCCGCCCCCTGTTGATTTTGTAAACCTCCATGCGGGAAATGGTCATCTAATATAAGATAGTTTTTTTAAATATGACAACCCTAAAATGAGGGATGATTTAAGGGCAAAAAAAATCCAATAAGCAGCAAAGGGACATTAATAAAATTGTATACTATGAGAAATAGAGAGTACCAATAGAGAACGGATTAGGTTTATTCAACCGGGTATCAGATTTTATTAAGCCCTTTGCTGCTTATTGGAACAGCATTTGGAATATTACTATATAAAGAACTATTCAATTCGTGTCATTCATTTGCGATTCGCACCATTCGCGGCTTCCATTCACAACTCCCTACTCTCAACCCCATTCGCATCATTAGCGTATTTGGAAGTTGCCCGTAGCCGTCTCCTCATCCCCTGCAAAAACATGATAAATATATTTTCCTCTTTGCAGGCCGCTCAGCCGCTGGTGATCGCCTTCTTTCATTTTAAAATGTTGTACAAGCGTACTGTCCAGATCGAAAACAAAGAATTCGATTTCCTTGTCATCGTTATCCCTGGCCACTACGTGCATGACCCTTTTTATGGCATCCGGGTAAATCTTTACGGCATGGTTATTCCTGGACGACTGGGTTTTTGCTTTTGCTAAAGGTTTCTTTTCATCTACAGGATTAACCGGACTTTTTGCAGATACTGCTGCTTGTGAGTGGAATGGATTGATCACAACAAGACAGCATAAAGCAGTAAGAGAAATCAATGTAGATTTTATCTTCATAAGGGTACGGATTGGTGACTAAGTTTGGGGGTATTCTCAATAGAATACCGGGCAACGCAATTGCCTTTTCGCAGGATCGTCTGTGCCGCCCAACCTTAAACCAAAACGGAATACAGTAGAGAAAAATGCATCGTTTTGATTAGGGTTACCGCGTTGAAAATCCTGCGGATTCACACTTGTTGAACCGTTGCCATAAGTTCCACGATAATATAAGTCCTTCGCCATTTTTGCTTGTGGGGCAGACAAATATTTATCGAAATAAATAGGGTCGATGTAATAGTCATGACTCACATCATCAATATAATCGGTGAACAACTGACGATGCAGTATTTCAAGACCGATATAAGCTTTATCACTCAGGTAATATTTTACGCCCACACCCATGGGAATTTCTTTTTGCAGCAGCTTATAAGGTTTGCTGTCCGGATATTCCTCCATGCCCTGACCTTCTAGACGAAGTGGCTTTAGTTCTACCCATTGGCCTTTGTATAAAGTTTTAGGGTTGTATTTCATTACGCCAAAACCGATCACACCATAAGGGCGCAGTTTGCCTTTAAGGCCGTCATATTTCTCAAAGAAAAAAGTAGGATAAACTTCTGCAGCGATATAACCTTCCAGTATAGAAGTTCTAAAGCTCAGGTTTCTTTTCAGTCTGTCCACTTCCGCACCACCTTTATTGGGGGCCTGTGCATCATTTCCTTCTAAAACACCCTGGTTGATCGCAACACGAAAACCCAGGAACTCAGCGGGATACACACTCAGGTAAAGACCTTTTGCCAGTTTGGTCAAAGGGAAATCAAGGTCCTTAACGAAACGCCTGCCTTCGCCGGCAGAACCGCCAAGGTCGCCCAGGAAGAACATGGGGCCAATGCCAATGCCAAACTCTGCGTGACCAATTTCACCGCCCAGGGATTGTGCATTTGATTGATAGGGTAAAACGCTGCCGACAGCAAATAGCAGCGCAATGAATGCGTGTAGAAGTTTGTTTCTCATAGATTCAGATTTCGGGTTTCTCTATTGGATTATAACTGGGAACAAAATAGAGAAAGAAAAATGTATCTATGAAATGTTAAGAAAGGTTTTTTTTATTGTGTAAATTTTAGAGGTTTTCTACTTAGTGAATATACGTTTGCCTGGTCATTTCAATGTGGTCTATACCATCCTCATCATATATATCACTGCTTTGTTCAAAGCCCAATGATTCATAAAACTTCTTAAGATAAAGCTGTGCCCCTATCTTGATCGGGGAAACCCCGTATAATCCAAACAGCTCATGTATGCTCTTTTCCATTAGTAATCTTCCCAAACCACCGCCTCTTGCCTGCGGGGATGTTACTACGCGGCCGATAGAAGGGGCATCCGCGTAAGATATACCAACAGGAACTATCCTGGTATAAGCAGCAAGCAGATCCCCTTTCCATCCAAGCAAGTGATAACAATGCTGGTCCTTATTGTCCATATCCTGGAACACACAGTTTTGCTCCACCACAAACACTTCAGTTCTGAGACGGAGCATGGCATATAGTTCGGGGGCAGTCAGCTCTTCAAATTTTTTTAAGACCCAATTGATCATGTAGCCGGTAAAAATTTAAAATAAAATAATATCCTTCTTTCATTATCTGCCCGGAGTAGGTACTACTGCCAGGCTCTCATTTCCATCTTCACTTACTGCCTGTATCCCGAAGAAATAATTGTCTTTTGAATACGGCAATTCAATAGATGTATTGCTTGTAAATATTTTCTTTTGCCATACTGCACTGGTCGTTTCCCTTATCAATACATAATAGCCCTTCACTTTCCCGGTTTTGGAGGCTTTCCAGTTCAGGATCGTATAGTTGGTCAGCCTGCGTGTTTCCACTTTTACTTCCTGCGGCATCGATGGCGACTTGGCCAGGTTAGCCAGGTTGGAAAGATTCATAGCTGTGTTCTTACGCAGATATTCAAAGTCCATGAACTCCGGAAGATCTCCATATTGTATGCCATTTTCCATTCTTACATCCTGGTGCTGGTGATAATAGTTCTCGTTCATTTCAGTGATGCGTACAGCGGCATAGCCGCGGTTCACGTAAGGAGTATGATCGCCGCCACGGAGAAAGCGGTCATTACGATAGATCATCACCACTTGCAGGTTGTCAACATATCTTTCGCCGATCTCTTTTACATAGCGGGCCAGTTGCCGGGCTTTACCATCATTTTCAAGTCCGAGATTGCGGATGGCAGAAATAGCACGGCCAGTGTCCTGTGTAGAAAATGCTTCGCTGAACACCCGTACCTGTGTATTGTTGATGATATTGGTTTCACTGCTGTTATTACTGCCCATAATATCATTGTTCAGGACTGCTTCAATATTCCAGTTTTCCTTTTTTGCTTTCTCTGCCATAAAGTTGGCTCCCAGCAGGCCTTGCTCTTCGCCACTCACGGCAATGAAAATGACCGTAGCAGGGAAGGACTGACTACTCATGATGCGTGCACATTCGAGCACAGCAGCCACACCGCTGCCATCATCATTGGCGCCGGGAGCATCACCGGTGCGGTCCATCACACTGCTACGCATATTGTCAAGATGACCACTGATCAAAAAAATGCGATTATCTGAAGGATCACTGCCTTTCAGGGTAGCTACCACATTGCCCAGCAGAATGGGCTTATCCACACGCCGGCCATCGGCCGGAATAGTTACGGTATCAATAAAAGCAGTTAACCGGCCATTTGATTGTTTAGCAAACTCATTGAATTTGCCCAGCACCCAGCCGCGCGCTGCGCCAATCCCTCTCTTGGGATCGGTTTGCGTGCTTAATGTATTACGGGTCCCCATGCTTACCATTTGCTTGATATAGAAAGAAAGGGAATCCTTTGATACCTGGGCTACCATCTTTTCAATTTGCGGATCGCGGTGAACGATGGTTTGTGCGTTTAAAAATGCAATAGAAAACAGGAGGGCGAATAACAGAATAATCTTTCTCATAAACAGTGGTTGAACTTTAAAATTAGGATATTCGCGCTATTGTTGTATCAAATAATCAACCTATTGAGTGATCAGCAGGGAAAAAGATGTAAAGAATGGAAAATGCAGAGTATATACTTGAAGTAAACCAGTTGTCTGTCCGCAAAGCATCTTTGCAGGTGCTGGAAAACATTTCTTTCTCGCTGAAGCAGGGTGATCACCTTGCCATAACAGGAGCAGCAGGCAGCGGAAAGACCTCCCTGGCGCTGGCACTGGCAGGACGAATCTTTTTTTCAGGTCAGCTACAATATGCCGGCCGGCTGAATGAACGCATTGTGTGGGTGGAGCAGGAGCATCATTTTAAAAATCTCTCCAATACCAGCAATTTCTATTACCAGCAGCGCTTCAACTCAATGGATTCGGAAGATGCGATCACTGTAGCTGCATATCTGGGTGGAAAGCATGTTGCAGAACTGGAACTGCTTCGTCCGTTTGACCTGGGCCGCTTGTTGGATGAGCCCCTGATCCAGCTTTCCAATGGCGAAAATAAAAAAGTACAGATCGCAAAGGCATTGCTGGCCTCTCCCAAGGTGCTGGTGCTTGATCAGCCTTTTGTTGGATTGGATGTGAATGCGAGGGCCTTTCTTCATCAACGGATCAATGAACTGGCAGATAAAGGCATACTGATCATACTGGCAACACATCCTTCAGAAATACCATCCTGCATCACGAAAGTGATCTCACTGGAGAAAAACAGGCCGGCTGTTTTTATGGAAAGAAAAGCTTTCGATGACCAGGTACTACCATCATCAGCGGTAAAAAGACAACCATTGAATGAAGCATTATTGAAACGGGTGTTGAATATTGCTCCAGGCGGGCAGTTCAGTGCTGTTATTCAAATGAAGAATGTGAATGTAAGTTATGGCGATAAAAAAATATTGCAACAGGTAAACTGGAAAGTGAAGGAAGAGGAGAGATGGTTATTGTCTGGTCCGAATGGTGCGGGCAAATCCACTTTATTAAGTCTTATCACGGCCGATAATCCACAGGCTTATGCCAATGAAATTTATTTGTTCGACCGGAAAAGGGGTAGTGGTGAAAGCATCTGGGACATCAAAAAAAGGATCGGCTATCTTTCTCCTGAATTGATATTGTTTTTTGACAGCAGCAACAGTGTTTTTGAAGCAGTGGCTTCAGGATTGTTTGATACGATCGGGCTTTTCAGGCAAGTGACGGATGAGCAGATGCAGCGGGTGTATGACTGGCTGGAATTGTTGGGCATAAGATCGTTGGCGAGAAAAAGATTGAATGAGCTATCGGCTGGTGAGCAGCGAAGGGCTTTGCTGGCAAGGGCATTGATTAAAAATCCACCGTTGCTGATCCTGGATGAACCCTGCCAGGGTTTGGATGATGAAACGGAAGATGGTTTACTGGATTTGATCAATGCAGTATGTGTGGCGGGAAATAAGACGTTAATATATGTGACGCATTATGCGAACAAAAGACCGGCATGCGTAGATAGGATAATGCAGTTAGAAAAGGGTTGTGTGATACAAAATAGTCGTTTAGAGAATTAATCCTGTAATTATTTCTCATTGATATAAAACACAATTTTTCTTCAGGAAAAAACATTTTTATCCGGTGTTTTTAGGAGTGTATTTAATTGGATAGCGGTAGGTCAGGAAATTATCTTGAGATATTTCTTGATCATGAAAAAATCACCAGAGGATAGTTCGGACAACCGGGTATTTGAAACCGGATATGATCCTGTAAATAAGGGTCGGGTACTTTTTTTTGATTTAACCCTCTTTATTTCTCTTCTGAAATTTTGTTTTAACGAAGTGGGGGCAAAACAGAAACAAGCTGCTATAAAAAAATTACTGACTTCTTGTGAGTGGGTTTTATTATATCAAGGTAAAGGGTCAAAATGTTCTGTTTATGCAGAAAAGGCAGAACTTGAGCATGCACCTGAATTAAAAACTGCAAAAGCCCTTGCTCAAAAGGGATATGACGTTTTGTTCGCGCCCAAAGCAATGTTTCTTCGCAACGAGAAGAAGTTTGATGTTTTTTTAATCCGTGGACATATAATTCTTAGGGCTGATCTCAAAAGCATTTCAACTAAAACTCCTGACCTGATAGCTAACCGTATAAAGGGCGGCGCAGATCAGGCAAGCCGGCTTGTGATAGACATTGTGTCGGATATAAACAGGAAAGATTTAATAGATGGATTAAGAAGCGGTATAGAGAGAAGTAATTCATTAATTGAAATCCTTCTTTTTTATAACAGCAGGTTTTACCGGCTTGGCCGTAATGAGATATTGAGTAAAAGAATACTCAGCGTCATTAAATAGCAAACAGGATTCCTTGGAATCCTGTTTAAGTCTTGATCGTTGGGGGATTATTAATCCAGCCGCCGACACAAAGTAAAAATAGAACAAAAACCTTTACCTGGAAAAGAAGTATCGGGTTATTTTTTTTCTTAGATATAAAGAGGCTGAAGAACTCTATTTATTCAATTTTTTACTCTAAGAATAATAGAGTCGTTACATCTTCTTTACTATGCTTTCTAATACCCATACTTATCCTTCCACAACGACTTCAAAAACTTTCTCAGCTCCTCCTCTCTTGCATTCTTCCCCGGCTCATAAAATTTCTTTCCTGCTATCTCTTTCGGTAAATATTCCTGCGGTGAAAAACTATTTGCATAGCTATGGGAATACTCATAATTCTTTCCATACCCCAGATTCTTCATCAGCTTGGTCGGTGCATTGCGGATATGCAAAGGCACTGGTAGGTCACCATACTGCTGCACTGCTGCCAACGCATTGGCAATTGCTTCATAAGAAGCATTGCTTTTGGGAGAAGAAGCGAGATAAACAGCACACTGGGATAGAATGATCCTTGCTTCAGGATTACCGATCTTGTTAACAGCTTCAAATGTTGCATTGGCTATTACAAGCGCTGTGGGATTAGCATTGCCAATATCCTCGCTGGCAAGTATCACCATTCTCCTGGCAATGAATTTTACATCTTCACCGCCTTCGATCATTCTTGCCAGCCAATACACTGCTGCATTCGGATCGCTGCCGCGCATGGATTTGATAAAAGCTGATATGATATCATAGTGCTGTTCACCACTTTTATCATACAGGGCAATTTTTTTCTGTGCAATGTCCATCACTTTTTCATCAGTGATCACCACACGGTTGTCTGATTTTTCCGGAACAATGGAATCAGCTACCAGTTCAAGCAGGTTCAGCAATTTTCTTGCATCTCCTCCTGAAATGTTCAGCAACGCTGCTGTTTCTTTCAGTTCGATATTTCTTTGTTTCAGCCATTCATCTTTTTCAATAGCTGTTTCCAATAGCTGAACAAGATCTTTCTCATCCAATGCCTTTAGCACGTATACCTGGCTACGGCTGAGCAAGGCGCTGTTCACTTCAAAAGAAGGGTTTTCCGTGGTAGCACCTATCAATGTCACCACCCCTTTTTCTACTGCGCCGAGCAAGGCATCCTGCTGGCCTTTATTGAAACGGTGTATCTCGTCAATAAATAAAATGGCGCTCGCTTTTGTTTGTGCTTCTGCGATCACTTCCCTCACTTCTTTTACGCCGGAACTGATCGCGCTCAGTGTATAGAAAGGCACTTTCAATGTATTGGCAATAATATTCGCGATCGTTGTTTTCCCGGTACCCGGCGGCCCCCAAAGGATCATTGACGGGATACGGCCATTTTCGATGGCCTTCCGCAAAATGCTGCCTTTGCCGGTCAAATGCTGTTGACCAGCAAGCTCATCGAGAGTGGTAGGGCGTATTCTTTCTGCTAATGGAACCATTTCTGAGTCAGGAATTTTTAGCCGGAATCAGGAGTTGTCCAGGTATTAGGCAAAATACTCCATCCAAACCGGGTCTGCCAATAATTTTAGCAAATTTCGGGATTTTTTGGCAGCAAAAGACCTGGAAAGGAAAATCAATTCTGGTACTGGTAAGGAGCAGCGGCAGTTACTGAACATAGGTCTTAATAAAAGCTGCGATCTTGTCAAATGAATCCTGCAACTCTGCGCCCGTCCAGCCGTGCCCTTTTGTTGGATAAAAAATATACTGATTCGGTACACCAGCTGCCTGAAGCAAGCTCTGTAATAATTGGGATTGGGCAGGAGGTACCAATTGATCAGTTCCGCCTTGAAGGAATATGGTTGGAGGTGATGAAGGTGTAATATAATTGGCAGGGCTGCTGTTTTCATACATTGCCGGAGCAGTGGTTGGTGTGCCGCCGGTCAGCAGTGGCAAAATTGATGCAACGTACTGGCTTGAGTTATATAAAGAAATAAGTTCTACCGGCCCAAAAAAAGAAACAAGCGCTTTGGGTTTCACCGGTGTGGTATATTTATTCCCTTGCAGCAAAGTAAGATGCGCCCCGGCACTTGCACCCAGTAAAACGAATTTATCAGAAATATGATATTCACTTCTCCCGGAATAAATGAAATTGAGAGCCGACTTAACATCTTCTTCCTGGGTAGGGAACCGGTTGCTGTTGTTTGAATATAAACGGTAATTAAGATTGAAGATGGCATAACCAGGCAATCTTTTTTGCAGGGAAAGCACATAGGAGTCAAAATCACTTTTATCCCCTTCAATCCAGGCTCCCCCATGTATCATAATAATCACTTTGGTAGTATCAAGACTGCGGGAAGGAAGATAAATATCCATTTTCTGTAAAGGATCACTTCCGTACGATACATTCTGAGTAATAGAAGCAGCGTATTCAGGTTGAGGCGCCTGTTCTTTGTCTTTTCCACAGGCAGAGAGGACGAGCAGTGCCAGGAATCCATAAAAATATTTTTTCATAAGCGATTTGCCAGTTTATAATTGGCAAGCAACGGCGTTATAGTTTCAAGAGAGTACCTCCGGAAAAGCGTGCAATATTACAAATACTGAATAATATCAACAAATCCGGTCATTCAGCAATTGCCAGATGGCAGGGTTTTAGTATTTTGACTCTTAATAGGTAATGAAATTTAGAAATATTCAATATAAATGCCTGTTGCTGCTTTTCTTAATGGCAGCAGGGTATATCAATGCTCAAACTATTTCTGCAGAGCAGAGCTATGCTGCCAATTCACCAGGGGTGGGAATGGTGCAGACCGTTTTTTCAGGTACTGTGTATGTAAGCAAGGTAGAGATGAATGAAGCCCGTTTCAACCGGCTGGTCGATTCGGTAAAACGGCTGGATACTTCAGGCACGATGTTTACCCCCGAAGAAAAACTCGACATCGTGGTGAAAGCTTTATATAATAACCCTTTCCGTTTCTTTACCCGTACCACAGAATATTTCCGGCAGCAACACCGGATCTTTTCATCTGGTACCGGTTTTTTTATTACAGGGGATGGGTACTTCATTACCAATTGCCATATTATCGATAGGGATAATGGCTATATCCGCCGCCAGTTCATCCTTTCCACTTTTAAGGATGTGACGGATGCAAATATCCTTTCTCTTGAGCGGTCATGGGCAATGACATTGTCTGATGAGCAGCGAAGCCTGCTTAACGATGCTTACAGTGTTATTTATTCCCAGGTATCATCCATGATCATTTTTGATCTGAAAAAAGAAATTTTTGTTCAGTTCAGGATAGATAGCGATAAAGGTGATTTTGTGACCAGGCGTTTACCGGCATCTGTTATTATTCGTGGTAAAGCCATGCCTGGTAAAGATGTTGCAGTGCTGAAAATAGACAGTGTGAAGCAGATGCCGACCTTACCGGTTAGCGCCGATCCGATGGTAAGGATCGGTAGCCAGGTGCTGGTGTTTGGTTATCCTGAGCCAGTTACTTCCAATGCCTTTTTAGCAAAAGAAACTAATATAGAGCCATCACTGACAGCAGGAGTGGTAAGTGCGATCAAGCGTTCCATTGGCGGATGGCCGGTTATACAAATGGATGCTATTATCACGCATGGCAGCAGCGGGAGCCCTGTGTGTGATAGTAGAGGAGAAGTGATAGGGCTTGCTACATTTGGCAGCCTTGAACAAAAGACGGGTAGCCTGGCTGCAGGATTTAATTTTGCTATCCCTGTTTCGGTAGTGAAAGAATTTTTGGATTCTGCTATGATCCATCCTGAAATGAGCCGCGCTTCGATTGTTTACAATGAAGCTATTGGTCTTTTCTTTGAAGGCTACTATTTCCGTGCAAAACGGATGTTTGAATCTGCTGCAAAGCTCAATCCTTCTTATCCCCTGCTTACTTATTATATAGAAGAAAGCAACAGGAAAATAAGATCCGGCGAAGATAAAGAAAGCTTTTCCCAGCAATTTGTCTTCCGCATCCTTGCTGTTCTGATGATACTGGGTGGGATATACGTCTATTACCGTTGGCAACAACAACGCCAGAAGAGAAACTACTCCCGATAAACGATCCGTATCATCATCAGGCAATACGCTGTAGCAATGTAAGCCTGCGGTAAATGCTTTCTTCAATCTGTATCAGTTCATCATGATGCCCTCTTTCCACGATACAGCCATCCTGCATAACGATGATCTCATCCGCTTCTTTAATGGTGCTGAGGCGATGGGCGATCACAAGAGTGGTGCGACCTTCCATCAGTTTATTGAGTGCATCCTGTACAGATTTTTCTGCTTCGGTATCCAACGCAGAAGTGGCTTCATCCAATATCAGGATCGCCGGATTTTTGAAAACAGCTCTTGCAATACTCAGGCGTTGGCGTTGCCCGCCTGAAAGGCGTATGCCCCGGTCCCCAATATTGGTTTGATAACCGTTTTCTGTTTGCATGATAAAATCATGTGCGTTTGCAATTTTGGCTGCCTGTATCACTTCTTCTTCTGTAGCATCCGGCCGGCCCAAAGCGATATTATTGAAAATGGTATCATTGAAAAGAATGATCTCCTGTGTTACAAAACTCATCTGGCTCCGCAACGATTCCATCGTGTAATCTTTTACACTCTTTCCATCGATCAACACTTCTCCTGAAGTGGCTTCATAAAAGCGGGGGATAAGATCAGCGATAGTTGACTTGCCCACACCGGAAGGACCTACCAATGCGATGGTCTTTCCTTTTTCAATAGTAAGATTGATATTCTTTAATACGGGCTTTTCGTTGTATTGAAACGACACATCCACCAGTTCGATCCTTTCATTAAAGCTATCCAGTTGCACAGCGCCGGGCTTATCAGCGATCTCAATGGGTTTTTCCAGTATTTCCAGGATGCGCTCGCCGGCGGCCTGTCCTATCTGTATATTGGATAAAGCCACTACAATGGCTTTTGCCGGTCTGATCACTTGCGAGAAGATAGCAATGAAAGCAATAAAAGCGCCTGCCTCCAATCCCCCGTCTTTGCTTAATACCAACCCACCTCCATACACCAATATACAAGCGACTACAATAACGCCGGCTGCTTCAGAAAAAGCAGGGGCCAGCTCTCTTTTATTGAAACTGGCCAGGCTTGCTTTACGGTAAAAGTCATTCTCACGGCTGAATCTCTTTAACACAAAACCCGTAGCATTAAAAGCACGGATGATGCGCATACCGAGCAATGTTTCATCAATGATCGTAAGCAATCTGCCCATGGAAGCCTGTACATCTTTAGCTTCTTTCCGGAGCTTGCGGGTTACTGCTGCAATAGCAACTGCAGAGATGGGGATGACCAGTAAAGTGAATAGGGTCAGTTTGGCAGAGATCGCAAACAGGGCGATGAAATAGCCGATCATTACATAGGGTTCTTTAAATAGAACTTCCAGTGAACTGGCAGCAGCACCTTCGATACCATACACATCACTGTTGAGGCGGGAGATAAGATCGCCTTTATGCTCCTTGGTAAAATAACCCAGTTGCAGCCGGTTGATCTTGTCAAAAAGGGCTTCCCTTAATCTTTTTACCAGCAGCGTGCGTGTATTGATCAAACGACGTTGCGCAAGGTAACGGAAGAGGTTGGTCAGCACTACTGCAGCTACGATCATGCCAGCCATGAAATAAAGTGCATAGGCCGGATTATGTGTTTTAAAATTATAGACGAGATGGTAAAAATAATCTTTGAAATAGCTTGCGGAGAGGCTGAACTCCGGCGCAGTTGCGTATTTAGCATTGTCAGCAGCACTGCCGGGATCAAAGAGAAAATTAAGCAAAGGGATGATGAGCGCGAATTGAAACACGCTAAAGAACACACCTATCAACGTAAAGCTAAAAAAGGGAACAACAAATTTATGATAGGGTTTAATATAACTCAGCAAACGCCGGTAGACCTTCATGGTACGGTTTTAAAAATTAATAAAGCGAACGGTATACATTTAAATAAGCTTTAGCGGCTTTGGTCCAGCAGAATAATTCGCTTCGCTGGCGGATCATCGGTTCCATACGTGCTGCGGCATATTGCTTCATACCCTGGCGGAAAACGTTTTGCATATGCAGTGCGCTGAAATCACGGAAATAAAAAGCAGCAGAACTACCGATCTCAGGTAAAGCGGTTTTGTTGGACAGAAAAACCGGTTTGCCGGCAGACATGGCTTCTGTAACAGGCAATCCAAAACCTTCAGCAATGGAAGGCAGGGCAAATGCGTAGCAGTTCTGATAATACCATGACTTCTCCGGTTCGGATATATTGCCTAACACCCGCAGGTTATCTTCCACCCGCATATCCCTGGCTGATTGTTGAATGAAATCGAGATAACTTGGATCATCCAGTCTTCCTGCTATCAGCAATTCCAGGTCCTGTTCCTGTTGCAGCAAAGGAAGCAGGACATGAAAATTTTTTTTTCGGCACATTACTCCTAATGAAAACAGGAATGGCCTTTCTGGTTTATAAGAATAGCTGTACAGTTCAGGGCTTTTGAGCTCATTGGTACCATTATAGATCACATATACAGGTTTGGTGCCCGTATCGCAATATCTTAATACATCCTGCCGGCAAAAATCCGATATGCATACAATGGCGTCGGAGCGGTCGATATTTTTTTGCAGATGATGCAGGTAGCTGGCTTTTTTAAGCTCTTCCTTTTTCTCGTATATGAAATTAAGGTCATGGATAGTAAGCACTACCTTAATGCGCCGGTTGCGTTTGGGTATGTAAGCTGAACTCTGGTATGTACAATGCCAGATATCAAAACCTTTTAATGGAGGCATATAGAACTTCTGCAGCGAATGCTGCCTGATATACTGTGTGGCATCACCAAACTTTCCATGTATCTGTTGAGGAACAAAGAAGTTGATCTCTTCTCTGCGGGGATCAGCCTGTGTCCGTAAATGCAGACCCAGGTTAAGACTGTAATGATAAAGACCGGTATTGAAATACTTCATTCTTTCACAATCGAACACAATTCGCTGCAACATACAAGATAGTTGGAGATGAATAAAATTAGTGGAGTCCGGTTGCAAGCATGATATGAACTCCTTGCAAAATCCATACCGTATCATAGGTACAGATCAGCAGATTCCAGAGCCTGACACCGAGTTCACATGTACCGTTGCTTCGTCATCATAAAAAAAATTTATAGTCATAAAGATTTTAAAAAATGGTTTGTTAAAATGAAAGTGGCAGGAAATATGATGAGTTTTGCTGCCACTTGATTGAATCAAATTTTTATGAACGAAGTAATTCTTGATTGCGACTTAATGCGGTTTCCTAATTCCGGATTATATTATTACTGTTTGAATCTGGGCAATCATGTCCAGGACCATGTGGCCGGAAACTCTGATATAAAGATCAGGCATTATATACCACGCTCTGAAATAAATACTTTTAAGTACAGGACAAACAATATTGTAGAGCGATCATTTCACCGGTATTATAAACCTTTCCTGAACCAATGCAGGATATGGCATGCTCCTTTTCAGTCAGGCCGCATTATCCCCGACAGAAAAAGATACCGGAATATCAAGGTCCTTTTAACGATACATGATCTTAACTCACTGCATGAAGGCAAGCCGCTGAAAGAGCAACAGAAAAGTATTGCACATACACAGTCGCTGATAGACAGAAGCGATGCTATTGTGTGCGTGTCTGAATTTTGCAGGAATGATGTGCTGAAAAATTGCGATGTAGGTAACCGGCCTGTATATGTTATTCATAATGGAACACAGCGTGTGCTCGACCCTCGTCCGCCGCTTTCTTCCTGTCGCCCCGGCGGGCCTTTCATGTTTGGCATGGGATATGTGAATCGGAAAAAAAATTACCATGTGTTACTTTCATTGGTAAAGGACAGCGAGATGGACCTTGTAATTGCCGGCCGGCTGGATGAGACCGACTATGTTGAATCAATTCGCAGGGGAGCTATCGCTATGGGCATTGATCATCGGGTGCATTTACCTGGCCCGATATCTGAAGAAGAGAAAGCATGGTACCTCCGGAATTGTACCGCTTTTGTACATCCTTCCCTGGCTGAAGGTTTTGGCTTTCCGGTAGTAGAAGCTATGCAATTCGGGAAACCTTTATTTCTTTCCGATCGAACATCATTACCAGAGATCGGGGGTGATCTTGCTTTTTATTTTTCATCATTTGAAAGGGAGTATATGCGAAAGATTTTTCACGAAGGTATGCAACGATATAAGCGGGAGAATATGTCAGGCGCTTTGATCGACAGAAGTAAATTGTTTGATTGGCAAAAGAATACAAAAAAATATCTTGAAGTGTACCAAACCCTCTTGTAATTATATGTGGAATGAAACTACAACACCTATAGAAACACGCGAATGGAATACCTCCCTCATATTTGATGCAGGAAGACGCAGGTCTGAACTCTGCAAAGCAAAAGATTGGCAAACCGATTGGTATAAACGCTGGGCTTCAGAAATACATGAGGTCCCGCGGTTTCACCGTAAGCAATGGGAATACACTTATATTCTTCAATCACTTTGGGAAAGAGGCTGTATTGCTAAAGGTCGTAAAGGTTTAGTATTTGCAGTAGGCTCAGAGCCTCTGCCCTCTGTGATGGCCAATTATGGTTGTGATATTACTGCTACCGATATTTTCCCTGAAGAAGGAAAAGAGAAGGGGTGGGAGAATGGCGACCAGCTTTGTTTCGGACTTGAATCGCTTAACAAAAGAGGCATCACCGATGATAATACTTTGCGTGAGCATGTTCAATACCGCCCTGTTGATATGAACAATATCCCTTCCAGTTTAAGAGAGTTTGATTTTACCTGGTCCAGTTGCTCCTTTGAGCACCTGGGAAGCATTGAAAGAGGATTGGATTTTCTTCTCAACCAGATGAACACCCTAAAGCCAGGCGGATGGGCTGTGCATACCACCGAGTTCAATATTTCTTCCAATGAAAAAACATTGGATACCGGCAATACGGTGATCTTCCGTATGCGCGACCTGGAAAAATTAGCTGAGCAACTCCGTGCAGAAGGACATTTTGTGGAAGAGCTCGATTATTCATTGGGCGGCCTTCCTGAAGATTTCATGGTAGATGTATATCCATACAAACAGGATGTTCACCTGAAACTTCAGTTGAACGAATACGTGGTTACTTCTATCGGACTTATTATTCGAAAGAAGAAAGACAGGAAAGTATTTGGGCTATTTTAGATCGAGCCTGATCTGTAGTTCCTCAAACTGTTTCTCATCAATCGTTGCAGGTGCATCCAGCATTACATCGCGGCCACTATTATTTTTAGGGAAAGCGATGAAATCGCGGATGCTTTCGCTACCGCCGAGAATAGCGCAAAGGCGATCGAAGCCAAAAGCAATACCGCCGTGTGGAGGAGCACCATATTCAAATGCACCCAGCAGGAAGCCGAACTTATGCAGTTGCTCTTCTTTGTCCATTCCCAATGCTTCAAACATTTTTTCCTGCAGCTCGCGTTGATAGATACGGATAGAGCCACCACCGATCTCGTTACCATTTAATACCATATCATAAGCATTGGCTTTGATATTGGCATAAGGATGTTTAAGATATTCTGCTGCATTGGTGATCACCGGGTTGTTGGAGATCATTGTTTCAATATCAGAAGGCTTAGGTGAAGTGAATGGATGGTGACGGGCTACCCAGCGATTTCCTTCTTCATCATACTCAAACAAGGGGAAGTCGAGCACCCACAACAACTTAAACTCATTGTCTTTGCGTAAGCCGAGGCGTTTACCCATTTCAAGACGCAATTCACTGATAGCTTTACGGGTCCGCTCTTCATTGCCTGCCAGTATCAGTATGAGATCGCCGGATTGTGCACCGGCAGCATCGGCGATCGCTTTCAATCTTTCTTCAGAATAAAATTTATCGACACTGCTTTTGTAAGTGCCATCAGTGTTGACTTTAATGAACACGAGGCCCTTCATCCCGATCTGTGGGCGCTTCACCCATTCAGTCAGCTCATCTGTTTGTTTGCGGCTGTATTCACTGCAACCGGGTACTGCAATGGCAAGTACCGTTTCTGCTTCATCAAACACTTTAAAGTCTGCACCATTGATCAGTGCAGCATTGTCCTGTTTGTTTGTATAAACGGAAGATGGTTTTTTCAAGTTGAGCAACGACATGCCAAAACGGATATCAGGTTTGTCATTACCATATTGCCACATAGCATCTTCCCAGCTCATGCGCTGCACTGTTTCAGTATAGTCTATCCCTTTTACTTCTTTAAAAACGGATTTGACCATGCCTTCAAACATTGCAAGGATATCTTCCTGCTCTACAAAAGCCATTTCACAATCGATCTGGGTGAATTCAGGCTGACGATCAGCACGGAGATCTTCATCCCTAAAGCATTTAACGATCTGGTAATACCTGTCGTATCCGCTCACCATCAATAATTGTTTGAATGTTTGTGGCGATTGAGGCAATGCATAAAACTGACCCGGGTTCATACGGGAAGGCACTACAAAATCGCGGGCGCCTTCGGGTGTGGATTTGATGAGAAAAGGAGTTTCAATATCCATGAAACCCTTGTTATGCAGATAATTTCTTGCAGCACGGTTCACGGCATAACGCAGTTCCAGGTTTTTCTTGACTGCATTCCTGCGCAGGTCAAGAAAGCGGTACTTCATACGCAGGTCGTCACCGCCATCCGTTTCATCCTGGATGGTGAAAGGAGGAACGGCCGATTTATTCAATATTTTAAAAGAGGTAATAATGATCTCGATATCACCGGTGGGTAATTGGGGGTTTTTGTTAGTCCTTTCCTGCACGGTACCGGTTGCCTGCATCACGAATTCCCTTCCCAAAGGGTTTTCTTCCAGTTGTTTATTCAGCTCCTCGCCAAATAAAAGCTGTGTAATACCGTACCGGTCGCGGAGGTCAACAAAAGTGATAGCCCCGAACTTACGGACGGTTTGTACCCAGCCAGCCAGGGTTACTTGTTTGGAAACATCGCTGATTCTTAATTCGCCACAGGTGTTCGTTCTGTACATAATATATATGGTATAACGCTTAGAAGTTGAAAACGCCCGGTGCCGGGCTTTTAATGGGCGCAAAGATAAGAAAGACAGGCGTTTTGACAGGAGGCGTTTCAAATTTGGCTTCTAAGGCCCGGATGATCAACAAAATCACGGATATTAAGTGCCTTTAACAATCTTGACGGGGAAACGCCGTTATCTATAAGTAAACCAGGCAGATGACCAGCTCCACTTTACCAGTTGGCTTGTCTGTATCGTAGATTTACGGATGTGGAAATACTGCGGGACGCTTGCATATAACACGTTCGTGGATTACATTTATGAATCAACCGTACGCTATTATGCAATCACTCCTGCGAAGGCTGAATAAGTTATTTGCGCGTGTACCACCAAGAGTATCAGCCACCCCGGCTGAGGAAGCGGAGGTTGATGAAGCTACATTCAATCATTATTCGTTTGTTATCGGAAGCGTTTTCTCTTACTTCAATGATCTTTCACCTGAATCAAAAAAGAAATTCGTACAAAGGGTATATCAGTTCAGATCGCAAAAGCGATTTCATTATATCGGGCTGGAGAATAATGAAGACACGGCTGTGCTGGTCAGCTCTTCTGCTATACAAGTAACGTTCGGTTTAAAGAATTATCATCTTTCCTATTTCAAGGATATCTATATACTTGCAGATGCTTATCACATGGACAATGATGATGAATTGTACATAGGGCATGTTGCGCCGGATGGAATTTATCTATCCTGGAAGCATTTCCTGTATGGATATTCCTATAAAAGCAAGAATGATAATATCAATGTAGCTGTGCATGAAATGGCACATGCGTTATTGCACAATAATTTCTTTGCTCAATACGGGGCCGATCTTCATTTCCGGCTCAATTACGAAAAGTTCTCTACCAGCACCGGGCAGATACTGGCAGACGTGATCACACGTCGCCGCAGTTACCTGCGCAGTTATGCATTCAGTAATATGCACGAGTTCTGGGCTGTAAGCGTAGAGGCCTTTTTTGAAAATCCTTCCGGTTTGAAACAGAATATGCCTGACCTGTATGATGCTTTATGCAGGGTGCTTAACCAGGATCCGGGAACAAAGGAAAAATTGCTTAATTAGCGCGACTGAGTATCTTCTCAAACCTTCTAACATCAGCATCTTTCGCTATTGGCAGATCATACAAAAGATACTCGGTCAATTGCTTTGCAAAGAAAGGAGCTAAAGAACACCCTTTAGTGCCCATGCCATTTAATATGCCGATGGAAGAATGCAATGGATGCAAACCTGCAAATGGCCTTCGCTCAAGGGTGGCCGGCCGTAACCCTGAACGATGGGCAACAATTTTGAAAGGGATTTTCAACCATTCTTTCAATACCTTTTCTGTGTTCTCGCGGAATACAGCAGTTGGTCCCGGGTCATCAAAATCCCATACATAACTGGCGCCGATCCAGAAAAGATCTTTTTCCGGAAGGGGCACCAGCATCATGGATTTCTTATAAATATTATGTTCAGGCAGGCCGGGTATTTCAGCAATCAGTGCTTCACCTTTATTAGGTGCAAAAGGTAATTGTTTGAAATAAGGGTTGTCGAAACCGGCAGGTCCATCACAGAAAATGATTTTCCCGGCTGTGATATCCTTGTAATGAATATGATCAGATGATACCTTTAATGCGGTGATATCAAAACTTTCTTCCCGCAAAAAGCCCGCAGCATCCAGCACTTTACGCCATGCAGGCAACAGGCTGTCGAGATGTGCCGTATACACAGGCCTTATTTCACCACAGCCAAATTCATACTTAAAGAAAGTATTGAAATGGTTTTGTTCGGGATAAGCATGAACATATTGATCGCCTGTTTCAATCTTTTGCAAAAAGCTTTCCCGCATAAAAGGATTGGGGAAGAAATCAATAATATTCTTTTGGGAAATGGCATTGATTGACAATTCAGTTCCGATCTCTGTATATGCCTGCCAGGCATACGGTAATACTTCTTCTACTTTCCAGACCGTAACAAGGCGGCGACCAGTAACCGGGTTGATAATGCCGGCCGCAATGCGGGAAGGGCTGTCAGGATAAGCATCATCCATTACTATCACCGACTTTCCTTCTTTCTGCAAATAGTAAGAAAGGAAAGTGCCGCATACGCCCTGTCCGATAATCAGGAAATCAGTTGTCATTGAACAAAAATACCCAACAAATAAAACAAAATCTATTTTAGTCCACCCTTCCCGTCCTTCCCGCCTTACCGGTAAAAATTTACCGGTAAGGCGGGAAGGACGGGAAGGGATATTTTAGTGAGAATTACTCCGATCTATTTTTTCTGGCGTAATACGCACCGTTTGCGTACAGTCTTTTGCCTTTAATTTTCACAACTGTTTTCCCCGGTTCAGAATATGGTTCGTACAATGTGATCTTGTGAATATTGTTCCCTATTGTTGCAGGTATGCTGCCTGGATATGTAAATGAGCGGTAGCCATCCAGGTAGAAGACCAGTGTATCGTTCTTTTGGAAATCCTGAGCAAAGAAGTAAAGCGTATTGCCAAAATGGGGTTTAGGCTTTGCCCGTGGCAATTGGATAGATCTGATATTTACCTGCTCTCCATAACGGTTCCAGAAATTGAAAGAAGAAATGGAAGTAAACCGGCTGATTGAATCATTTGCCATAGTGTTTATGTACGGATCATCGCTCGGGAAAGATTTGAGTAACAGTCGCCCCCGTTCCAACTTCCATTTACCATCGGTGTAATAAAACAGGTTGCGTGAAGTGTTGTCCGTGCCGATCTCAACGGCTTTGCTTCCGGGGTATATCCATTCAAATGTGCTGTCGGTTTTTAACAATAATTGCGCGCCGGTATTTTTATCGGCGTGATAAATACCGGTAACATGGCTGGTGGTTTTGCAGGAAAATAAGGCCAATAAGCAGAGTCCGGTGATCAGGCGGCAGATCATCATAAAATGAAGATAAGCCATTCACATAAAATGAATGGCTTATCCTGTATTCTTTTCCGGTATAATTTATTGAACGGTGATGCGAACACCTTCACTGTGTGCGCTGAACTCAGGAGCGTACATAGATTGAATAGTGCTGATACCATTGCTGAAATTACCGGAATGGGTAACGAACAATGAATATTCAAACACATAAGTGCCTTTACGCAGTTTATCAAAGAAGAAATGTGTGGCAGCATCCCGGGTGCTTTCATAATAGCCCAGGCCGTCCTGCCATTTATAACTGCTCAACACGTTCACAGGTTCCAGGGCAGAGGCGCGCATATCTTTCAGGTGCATATACTCCATATCCCTATCGGCCCGGAGTTCAATACGGACGCGGATCTTATCACCGGTTTTCAGCTTGTCGCCATCTTTTACCGGCGTTAATACAGGCCCTCTGTCTGAATTCGTTTCTACAAACAGTTTCTTTTGCAATTGCAGTGGGGTAGCAGCACCGGTGATCTTATCCAGGTCTTCAAAATATTGCCAGTATACGCCTCCCCAGGTGGCGCTGGTATTATTGCCGGCAGATGAAACTGTGACAGCTATATTACCCATTTCCGGTTTAATGTCTGCCGGCTGGAATGTTTTGCTGAAATAGCCGGTTCCAGCTTCCTGCTGAGTATCGGTAGATCGTACGATCGCACTGCCCAGTTGAATGCTTACCTGGGGTTCCTGGGTCAACCAGTTGCTTCCTTGCAGCAGTAAAGCATAACAAGCTTCTGCTGTAGCCTTGGTTGATTCCCAGCTATTGGTCTGTTTGTTTTTCAATAACCAGGTGCGGAGATCATCCACTGTTTTTGTATCCTTGCTTATTTCGCTGAATGCTTCGATCAGCAATGATTGCCGCTCAATGGGTGCTTCATACCACCACCAGCCGCGGTTGGCATCTTTCCAGTACATACCCAATTCCTCATTGTTGATGGATGTTTCTTTCAGCGATTTAAGTATGGCGGCAGGTGTTTTTATATCTCCCATACGGTGCAGTGTCAGTGCGGTCATCCCCTGCATGTATTTATTCCGGCCGGTCCAGTTTTGGGGCAGCCGGCTTTTGAAATAAGTATATGCTTTTTGCGATCCTGCGGGGATTTTATAATCCGGGAAGAAGCTGCGCATATAAAAATACTGGATCACGCTGTAGTCGGGAACGTATTTAGCGAGATCGGTTTTGTACTTCACCAGGTTATCATAATCCTCTTTGATCTTCCTGTCGAGATAAGGGATGGCTGTATTCAACACCTGTTTCAGTTTTGCCTCTTGTCCGGCAGCGATCCCTTTCAACTTTATCAGGTGACCAATACCTGTAACAATATACTGGGTCATATAACGATCATCAGGGCCACCTTTGAACCAAACAAAACCGCCATTGCTGCTTTGCAATTGCTTCATTTTTTCATAGGAACTGTTGAGCTCGCCACTCATGCGAAGCATATCAAAAAGCAATGCGATATTCTGTTTTTGCTGTGCTTCTGTTTTTGCCGCCAGTACCCAGGGTGTTTCCTCCAGCAAAATGGATTTTAATTCAGGGTTTTTCTGAAGATTGCTGAGCAGAGCTGCAGTGTCTGTGTTTTTCCATTGCTCAAACACCTGGCGTATGCGCGGTGCTGAATTAGCAATAAAAGAAGCCAGGGAATTGGCATAATAACGATTCCAGGTCTGCTCTGCACAATCATAAGGATATTCCATCAGGTAAGGTAATGCCTGCACTGCATACCAGGCCGGATTGGAAGTGTATTCCACTGTAAGGGAATGCTGCTTTAATGATGTGCTGCTGGCGGATTGTCTCAGTTTGTCGAAAGAAAAATTCTTTGTACCATTTCCGCGCATGGGCAGGCTCATTGTTTCTGTCACCAGCATGCGATTGCTTAATACAGGCAAATTGTTTTCTTCACCGTCACTGAAATTATCAGCTTTGGCTACCACCCGCCATGTCAGCGGCTCGGTAAATGAAGAAGGGATAGAGAGTGGAAAGAGAACAATTGTGCTCTGACCTGCAGCTACCTGGAAGCTTTTACTGCTTTCTTTATTGTTAAAGATAGTGTTCACCGGCTCATTGGTAGCGGCGTTGAACAATTGCAGCTCTGCATTTCCGGACAATTGTTTTTCCGAAAGGTTCACGATCTTGGCATTGAACACCAGTTGATCACCTTCCCGCAGAAAACGTGGCGGGTTAGGCTGCACCATCAGTTGTTTTTGCGTAACGATCTCTTTCTGGCTGTAACCAAAAGCAAGGTCTTTGGTATGGGCCAATGCCTGGAATTTCCATTTGGTAAGGGCTTCAGGCATGGTGAAAGAAAATTCGATATCGCCGTTGCTGTCTGTTCTGAGATCGGGAAAGAAGAAAGCTGTTTCGTTGAAGTTGGTGCGGATTTGGGTAGCAGGGTTTGCAGCATCTTTACCTGTTTCACCGTTTTCCTCCTCGTCCCTGGATGAAGCGGCTACTGAGTATTTCATTACACCATCATCTGCCTGAACGGCAGAATCTACCATGATCCCAGCAGCCTTACCTTCAAGTGCTATCGAAGGGGTGGCAGCGAGAGCACGCATTTTCCTTCTTACTCCATATCCTACAGTGACTATATCAGATTGCGCAAAGAATAAACGGTCATAATCTTTTATAAGATCTTTCGTTGTATAAGAAACAGGCCGTTGAAAAGATTCAATCCTTATAAAGTTTTGACGATTTTCCCAAAGCCTCCGCTGATTATATGAAGTCCATATATAAGGCTTGTCCCAAGTATGCTCACTGAACTGATCAAGTGAGGCATCATACATACTGGCCAGAATTTCCGCCGCTACTTTTTCGTTCTTATACCCACTGATCTTAAGTTTCCATTTTTCGTCACTGCCCGGAAGCGTTTTATCGCGGTAAGTGGCATATTCTATCTGCAATTCCTTATTGCTCCAGGGAACAGGGACAACTACATAATTAAAGTAAGACCGGTTATGCTTTACAAATGCCCAGCTTACTCCATATCCGCCACGCTCAGCTTCTGTTGCAGAGAGTGTGATATCCTTTTTCTCGTTATTCAGTTTAAGGAAAGAATAGTTGATATCAGCACTGTCTTTGCCGGGCAGGGTTTTATCCAACTGTTGCACAATGAAAACGTCATTGGCTGAAGTACCTAGCCTGAGAGTTGTATTTTCCCCGGGTTGAATAGGCCTGGGGCCTTGTGTCCATACGTACTGAGGCTGACCCAACTGCTTGCTTTTTTCATCAAACAGTTCTATATATTTAAGATCTTTTACTTCTGCGCCATTCTTGTCTTTAGTAAATATTTCAACGGAGTAGTATCCAAGGTTAGGCTTGATTCCGCTTACGGGGAATGACATGCCTTCTTTTACTGAATCCGTTTTCTGCCATAAAATATTTTCTTTGTCCCAACTGGCAGGATTGGTTTCATCATTGTATTCATCATGGGGGAAGTATTGGATGTATTCCTCCTTATTCATTACAAACTGGTCAGGCCTTTCCCAGAGGCGAGCCCTGATCAGCCTTTTCTCTTCTTTCAGCTTGGTTATCTTCACTGTTACAGTAGCCGGTTCAAATTCGCCGTTATTGTTTTCAGTGCGGATAGAAAGTTTATTCAGGCTGTCTGCTGCTATGCGGGAAGGGATATCAGTTTTTAGCAATAATGCCTTATAGCTGACCGAAACATTTTTTTCTCCGCTTCTTGTTTCGCCATTGATATCCGTAATGTCTGCATACACTACGTAATCAAAAGCGGGTTCCAGCTTCGGATCAATTTTCAAATCAGGTATGGCTGCAAATTTCACACGGAATTTTCCATCCGCATCTGTAACTGTTTCCCCATGCACTATCTCAAGCGGCTCAGATGGCGGTTGCCACCAGCGGGCAAATAGCCAGGGATAAAGAAAGCGGGCCTGCCTTACCACCCTGTATTTGACTTTTGCCCCGTCAATATTATTGCCGGCATAGGCTTTTGCAAGGCCTGTTACTTCAATGGAGTCATTTACGCGGTAAGTGCCTTTCAGCGGTTCATATTCTACATAGAACCTGGGGCGTTTGTAATCTTCCACCCGGAAATAGGAATTGCCCTGGTCCTTTTTGGTAAAAATAGTATAGGTCCCATTTAAACCGGTTGCGGGCAATTGGAATCTGCCGGTAAATGAACCGTAATCATTGGTCGTTAGTTTTAATGAATCAATGGTCTCGCCGTTGGCATTACGGAGATAAACAATTGTTGCATACCCCTGTAATATGTCTGCTTTTCTTAAAAACTGGTTCCTTGACAAAACGATCCCTTTGAAATAAACTGTTTGCCCTGGACGATAAATGCTACGGTCTTTGAAAAGAAAAATATTGTTTTCATTACGGGGAAGAGGATTATCTCTGTAATAATAATCGTTCCGCAACTCGTCGATATGCAGCTTTTCATTCCCACTGGTTATTTCGAGTGAGTAAGCATAGCGCCCCATATTGTTGTTATCCTGTTTACCTTTCCTGACGAGATGGAAATAACCGTTCTTGTCAGTAGTATAAACCGCTCCTTTTGTTTTGATGTTGCGGGAGCTTGCATAATCGTATACCTGTTCCCATACCTGGATGGTTGAGTTGGAAAGTGGCTGACCATTATCCCTGTGCAATACAAAATAATCAAGCTGGTTATTAATATAGCTAATGGATGACACATAGAACCTTCTTGCTCCGATCAGTGTTCCTGTTTTTTCAAATGCTTCATCAGAAGCTGCAATAAGAAAGTATTCACCGCTCGGCAACCCATCTATTTTGATTTCCGCTTTATGTTGTTGCAGGTCTTTGGTGTCGGGCAGGGGTTGCTCCCAGTTGCGGAGTGGCTTTGCTGCAATAACCGTTTTCCAATAGCTTTCATCATATTGATTTTCCAATGCTTTCCTGAGCTTATCATCTGATTTGATCAATCGTAGGTGAAGGGTGGTGAGATTACGGTAGTCGATCAATGCACGGAAAGGCTGATCAGGCAGGTTCACCTGCTCAATAGTAAATTGTAAAGAAGGATTTTTTAATTGCTGCAAAAGATTATAGGCATTGATCTTTCCTTCTGATGAATCTTTCTGGGCCACTACTTTTTCGCAGATCTCTTTTGCCCTGAGCTTGCTGAAGCGATATGTGGTATCGCCATAAGGGGCATACTGGTATCCCTGGCTGGCATGGTATTGAGCAACAAGATACCATGCCTGAGCGGCAGCAGGTGTGCTTTCATACTGGTGGGCAATATGATTGATGCCATTGAAATAATATTCCTCCTTATTGGGATGAACAGATTTCTGCCTTACAAATTCGTATCGCCTCAGGTCTGCATCGATCAGTGCATCGGGTTTTTTATCATCCAGGTGAAATGCGATGAGTTGCTGATAGATAAGCAAAGCTTTATACTGGAGCGAAAGCGAATCTTTTGTTTCAAACTTCCGGTGAATGAAATCTGCCGCAGGATCAAAAGCCGCAGCCTGGTCTATTTCAAACGTATAGGCAGGCCTGTTAAGGTCACGTTCGTCGCTCTCAAAATATTCCAGCGCCTGGAAGGCCAGCAGATCATAAAGGGTAGGGCGGAGATGACGTACATTCCCTTTTATGATAATGGCATTGTAAGATTCCAGCGATGTTTGCTGCAATAGCTTTTTATCAGCAATGGAACGGAGATACAGCTCGCTTGTTTTTTGATGAAAATCTTCAGCCGTCCAGGTAGCGATATCATCTTTTTTGAATTCAGCAGTTTGCGTACGCTGATAAAACTGCCAGCGATGGTTCTGAAAATAGCTCCAGTACAGGTTGGCCAGCAGACTGTTCAATAAGGCATTGACAGCACCTTTGCTGCCGGGTACTTCTTTTTCTATTTCTGCGATAGCCAGCACTTCATTGTTTTCCCGGTTCTCGGTCTGCAGGCCGGTCATATATATCAGTGCCTTGATCACCTGGGCATCCTGCTTTTCTTTTTTGGCCTGCGTGTAGATGTTCTTTACTTCAGTGAGTGCGGAAGCCGGAAGGCCTTTTTTAACAAATCCTTCAACCTTTTTCCAGGCGGCATCATAGTTTTTAATGGGAGGTTGACTGTTAGCGTTCATAGTAATAAGACTAAATAGGGCTGCAATAAGAGCAACAAAGCTGAATTGCTTCATGGTTAGGTTTTAATTTAAGTACAAGGTAAAAAATCCATGGCAAGGTTTAGATGCCGGGAATGGAGAAATTTCATAAAGGGCCTGGAAAGTGGAATAAAAGGTGTGGCAGGCCTTCAGACGGTCAGGAATTTTAAAGGTTTAATCTTGTTTAAAATCTTTATTTTCTTTAACAGGCAAAGCATTCGATCTTAAGAAAGATAAATGGTTGTTTCTTCTATTAACATTAAATAACAATCTTCTGAAACCCTTGCTGATTCTGAGTTGTATCGCTTATTAATACAGCTTAACTTTTCCTTTGATCTGTTTTTGGCACAGCGGCATATACTTTGAAATATTGATAAACGAATTCGCTATTGAATTCAACTCTAAAATGAAAGTATATGAAAACGATCTTTACCCTCTTTGCTTCTTTATTCATGAGCATAGCAGTATTTGCTGCAAAGAATAACACCATTCTGACCATTAAATCAGCCGACCAGGCAGATATCAGTGTTGTACTGGATGGTAAACGTTTTAGTCCTAATGATAATTCAGTGATGATACAGGGCCTGGAAAATGGTAGTCACTATGTCAAGGTATACCGGGCAATGAACAATGGTATCTTCAATGTTTTTGGAAGAAGATACGAACTGGTATATGATGCTACAGTTTCTATGAAGAACAACCGTCACCTGTTCATCACCATTGAAAGAAACGGACGGGTGAGCATGATGGAAAACAAGATCAAAAAAGGATATGTGCAGAATGATGACCGTTGGTATGATAACGACAATGGGTATGATTACGATAGGGACGGTCAATGGGGTGATTATGACAATCATGAAGCGTATGCCCGCGGTATGGATGATCGTGAATTCGATAATGTGCTTAGGCAGATCGATAAAGAGTGGCTGGAAAGCAATAAGCTCAAATCTGCTTTGCAGATCGTAAGAGCGAACACAGTTAGTGCTGCACAGGTAAAAGAATTGCTGCTCCTGTTCAGCTTTGAAAACAATAAACTGGAACTGGCCAAACAGGCTTATGCTTCCACTGTTGACAAGAAGAATTATGATATGGTGTTTGATGTGTTCAGCTTCAACAGCAGCAAAACAGAACTGTCAAGGTATATCCGCAATTACAGGTAAGTTTGGTTTATAGAGTCTCTGACATGAAAAAGCCCCGCAATTGCGGGGCTTTTTATTAAAATTATCAGAAGGTTATTTCTTTAAAACCTCTGCCATTTTTTTGCCGATATCAGCCGGGCTATTCACCACATGCACTCCGCATTCAGACATGATCTTCATTTTAGCAGCAGCAGTATCATCTGCACCGCCAACAATTGCACCGGCATGGCCCATGCGGCGGCCGGGAGGAGCTGTTTGGCCGGCAATAAAACCAACTACGGGTTTTTTGTTGCCATTGGCCTTGATCCAGCGGGCAGCTTCTGCTTCCATGCCACCACCGATCTCACCGATCATTACGATAGCATCAGTTTCAGGATCGTTCATCAACAATTCAACAGCGTCCCTGGTTGGTGTGCCGATAATGGGATCCCCACCGATACCAATAGCTGTAGAAATACCCAAACCTGCTTTGGCTACCTGGTCGGCTGCCTCATAAGTGAGGGTACCTGATTTGGAAACAATACCGACACGGCCCGGGATAAATACGAATCCTGGCATAATACCTACTTTGCATTCACCGGCTGTGATTACGCCGGGACAGTTTGGCCCGATCAGTCTTGTATTTTTTCCGAGAAGATAATTTTTCACTTTTACCATGTCCTGCACCGGAATTCCTTCCGTAATACAAACCACCAGTTCAACACCTGCCTCGGCCGCTTCCATGATAGCGTCACCTGCAAATGCCGGCGGCACGAAAATGATGCTGACATTAGCTCCGGTCTTTTGTACGCAATCCGCTACTGTGTTAAATACGGGTCTGTCGAGATGGGTTGTGCCGCCCTTTCCGGGAGTTACGCCGCCCACTACCTGCGTACCATATTCGATCATTTGTGTGGCATGGAAAGTACCTTCTGTTCCGGTAAAGCCCTGCACCAGGATCTTGGAATTTTTATTGACAAGAACACTCATGAAAATTTAGTTTTTCGGGGTAAAAGTGTAAAAAGTTTGGCAAAAGTAAGGGAAATCTGTCAGAGTAGGTTGGGGCCCGAGTCGGGAGTCTTTAGTCGGCAGTCGATAGTCCGCTTCCTGCTGTCATGCCGGCCCTGGTTCAGGGCAGGTTCTTGTTTAAAGAATATATGGAACCGGGAGCTCCTTAACATTGGGAGGAGACCTCACTATTTTATCATATCGTCCATATTCCTGTTTTCCGGCATTTTTCCGGATTCTTCCAACATCCGCATTTCCTTGGCGTCGCGAAGGAAGTCGGAGGCAAAAATAAACTCGTTAAGGCGTTTATTTTTGCTGAAGATGATCTCTTTGTTGCTGCCTTCCCATTCCTTGTTGCCCTGGTACATATACAGGATATAATTGCCGATCTCCATCACACTGTTCATGTCATGCGTATTGATCACCGTAGTGATATTGTATTCCACCGTGATCTCCTGTATTAATTTATCGATAACAAGTGAGGTCTGGGGGTCGAGGCCGGAGTTGGGCTCATCGCAAAACAGGTATTTAGGGTTCAAGACAATTGCCCGGGCAAGGGCAACCCTTTTTTTCATACCGCCGCTAAGCTCAGAAGGGAATTTTTTGTTGGCATCCACGATCTTTACCCGCTCCAGCACTTCATTCACCCGTTTTAATTTCTGGGCACTGGAATCCTTGGTAAACATATCCAGGGGAAACATCACGTTCTGCTCCACCGTTTGGCTGTCGAAAAGTGCCGAGCCCTGGAATAGCATGCCGATCTCCTTACGGATATCCTTTCTTTCTTCCGGGCTCATGGTGATGAAATCCCTCTTGTCATAAATGATCTCGCCGCTGTCCGGTTCAAACAGCCCTACCATGCATTTCATCAACACCGTTTTTCCACTTCCGCTTGAACCAATGATCAGGTTGCACTGACCTGCTTTCATCACAGCGCTTACATCCTGGATCACGGTCTTATCGGCGAAGCTCTTCCTGATATTTTTTACTTCAATCATTGCGTTTCAGATATAGGAGGATAAAAATGATCGTCAGCACTATTCCAAGGTATAAAGATAAGATTCGGAGATAGAATTGCGTATTGGATATGGGAGTTAAGCTAAATGTTTCATGCCAGGCCACGGGAAAAGCATACCGTATCGCTTTTTTTACAGGGGTATATACCTGGAGCGTGTCAGTTTGATAATAAAAATTCAACCAGGCATCTTTTCTCAGGTACCGTTGCCATTGCTGGCTGCTTTTATGGGGGATTATCGAAAAACTATCAACCGGTTGCTGGGAAAAGACAGTAATCTGGCTGCTGTCCTTATGTTCATTCTTATAAAGAAGATCGATAATATTCAGGATTTTACCTTTTTCGTCCTGGCAATAAAGTGCATTCAGCATTAGATCTGCAAATACCCATTGCTTCAGTTCCGGAATATAGAACTCGTTCATGGTATGATAATCATTCCCACCTTTTTTCTCGATCACCCGGCTGGTAATACCATTAATGGAGCAGAAAAATAGAAAATGCATTCCGTAATTATGACACCATATAGGAGATTCAGCTCTTAATGCGGCTGCATACTGTTCTGTTAAAGGAAGGGCTGAAAATTCTCTAGTGGGTTTGTCCTGCTGGCAGTGGCGATAACTTCTTTGCAGCCAGCTTCCTATTTTCAGCATTTTGGTGAAGGTCGGGTCATTTTCACTGATGCCTGCATTCAGGCGGGTCAATTCTTTCCCTTTGCTGATCTCGGCGGGTGAATACTGGTCTGTAACAGACTGCCATTTCTTTAATTTCTCCGACGTATTGGATGCAGGTGCATAAAGGTCTTCATAGGTTACCTGCTTAATATAGTTCCCTGTTTTTTCACGGGTAATGAAAAAATAAATGGAAAGCGCATATAGCAACAGGCAAAGTATTCCTGTGGCCCACAAACTTTTTCTACGGTTCATATTACAGCAATAGTGCAGACAGCACATAGTCTGCAAATAATAAGAGAATACAACTCACCACTACAGCTTTGGTGCTGGCTTTACCGATCTCCAGTGCTCCTCCCTGCACATAGTAGCCATAAAATGCAGGTATGCTGGCAATGATAAAAGCGAAAGTGTATGATTTGGCCAGGGCGAAAAAGACATTGTATTGTACAAAACTTTGTCTTAATCCTGTATCAAACTGGTCGGGTGTAAGAATCCCGGTCATACTGCCGGCCACACGACCACCCCAGATGCCTAATACCATTGCAAGCATCACCAGCAATGGGATGGTCACCAATCCTGCCAGTATCTTGGGCATTATGAGATATGACTTAGTATTGATGCCCATGATCTCAAGGGCATCAATTTGCTCGCTTACGCGCATATTACCCAACTCACTCGCGATCTTACTGCCTACCACACCAGCCAGTACAATACAGGTGAGGGTAGGGGCAAATTCCAGGATCACTGTATCTCTTACGATCTGTGCAATAGTAGATGGAGGGATCAGCGGGCTCACCAACTGGTAAGCAGTTTGGAGAGTAGACACCGCACCGATGAAAATAGAAATGATACAAACTATACCCAATGATCCGATACCGATATCAGAGCACTGGCGCATAAACTCTTTCCAGTACATCTTGCCGTTTTCAGGTCGCGAAAACATACTTTTCAACATCAGCAGGTAACGGCCTATGTCTTTGATGATTTTCATGAAAGAGTTTGGTTGTAAAATACGAAATAAGGGTAAAAGGTTTAATATTTAAGGGTTTAATAGTTTAAAGCCGGGTAATCCTTAAACCTTTAAACTATTAAACCCTTAAGCTTTTAAGCCTTATAGATCTTTGCTCACTTTCTTGAACCTCTTCCACCAGCCTGAACGCTCAACGAGTTCTTCTGTGGAGGATGTTTTGCATTTGATCTGTGCATCAATTACGGCTATCAGGGCCATATTGACAATGCTCTGCACTGAGCTACCTAACTGCAATACATGTACCGGTTTTTTCAATCCCAGTAATACAGGACCGATCGCATCGGCAGCACCCAGCGCTTTTAGAATATTATAGGTGATATTACCGGAAGCCAGGTTGGGGAAAACAAGTGTGTTCACATCCTGGTCAACCAATTCGGAGAATGGATAATTCTCTTTCAGCAGTTCGTTATTGAACGCCATATTAGCCTGCATTTCACCATCTACAACCAATGAAGGCATTTTTGTTTTTACGATCTTCCGTGCTTCCGCCACCAGTCTTGCTTCAGGTGAATTGCTGCTGCCGAAATTGGAGTAGCTGAGCATGGCGATCTTCGGCACCATATTGAAGTGTTTTACTTCTTTGGCCACCAGCAAAGTGATCTCTGCCAGTTCTTCTGCAGTAGGATTAAAATTCACTGTAGTATCAGCAAGAAAAAGCGGCCCCTTTTTGGTCAGCATCAGGTACATGCCGGCAATCCTGTTCACACCTTCTTCTGTGCCAATGATCTCGATAGCCGGGCGGATAGTATCAGGATAGTTCTTGGTAAGACCGGAGATCATTGCATCTGCATCTCCGCATTCCACCATCATGCAGCCGAAATAGTTACGATCGCGCATGATCTTTCTTGCTTCGTATACATTGAACCCTTTACGGTTTCTTTTGCTGAAAAATACTTCGGAGTACTGGTTCCTCTTTTCCTCGGTACTTTCACTTCTCGGATCAAGTATAGGAAAACTGTCGACGTCGATATTGTTGATAGCAGCAATATGCCTGATCTTTTCTTCATTGCCCAGCAGAATGGGATAGCCGATACCTTCATCAAAAACGATCTGCGCTGCTTTCAGGATCTTGACATTGTCCGCTTCTGCAAATACGATCCGCTTGGGATCGCGGCGTGCTTTATTACCGACAATGCGCATTACCTGGTTGTCCAGGCCCAACCGTTTATTGAGATCGGTAGCATAAGTTTCCCAATCCTGTATGGGATGTTGTGCTACTCCGCTTTCCATTGCTGCCCTGGCCACGGCCGGTGACACAGTAGATATCAGGCGTGGATCAAGCGGTTTGGGAATAATATAATTGGGGCCGAATGAAATATTCTTTTCATTATACGCCAGGTTCACCAGGTCAGGAACAGGTGATTTGGCGAGTTCTGCCAGTGCTTTCACGGCTGCCATTTTCATGGCCTCATTGATCTGTGTTGCTCTTACATCCAGCGCGCCGCGGAAGATATAAGGAAAACCAAGCACATTGTTTACCTGGTTGGGATAATCACTGCGGCCGGTAGCCATAATGATATCTTTCCGGGTAGCTGTTGCATCTTCCCAACTGATCTCGGGATCAGGATTGGCCATGGCAAACACGATCGGGTTTTTCGCCATTGATTTCACCATGCTGGGTGTTACTGTATTCCCGGCACTAAGACCGATGAATACATCTGCATCTTTCATGGCTTCATCCAGTGTAATATCTCCCTTTGCGTAAGCAAACCGCTGCTTCAGTTCATCCAGGTCATTACGGCCTTTATGAATAGCGCCTTTGCGGTCGAATAAGATAAAGTTCTCGGGTTTTGCTCCGAGGCTAACGTACAATTGGATACAGGCCATGGCAGCAGCGCCGGCTCCATTCACAACATATCTTACGCGGTCGATCTTTTTCTTTTGTATTTCCAGTGCATTCAGCAGAGCGGCAGCGCTGATGATAGCTGTTCCATGCTGATCATCATGCATCACCGGAATGCTCAGTTGCTTTTTCAGCTCCTGTTCAATATAGAAACATTCAGGGGCCTTGATATCTTCCAGGTTAATGCCTCCGAAAGTAGGTTGCAGTGCTTTCACGATCTGCACAAACTTTTCCGGATCTTTTTCATCGATCTCAATATCGAATACATCGATGTCGGCAAATATTTTAAACAATACACCTTTTCCTTCCATCACGGGTTTGCCTGCTTCAGGGCCGATATCACCAAGGCCCAGCACTGCAGTACCATTGCTGATCACAGCAACAAGGTTGCCTTTAGCGGTGTATTTATAAACGTTCTCTTTGTTCTCGGCAATTTCTTTACAGGGTTCAGCTACTCCCGGCGAATAGGCAAGGGAGAGTTCCCGCTGTGTTTTGGTCCCTTTGGTGGGAATTACTTCTATTTTTCCAGGTCTTCCTTTTGAGTGGTATTCAAGAGCTTGTTGCTTACGTAAGTCTTTTTGCATAGTTTATTGTTAATTATCCGGGCTTGCTCCCGGTAAAACGGGGCTGCAAGGTACAAAATTAAATTTCCAACGCTTTTTTATAAATGGTACCCCAAAATTCCGGTTTCTGCGTTCCTTTGATGAACCTCAATATTATAGAAAGATGACCATCCCCGTTGTGGTAAAAACCACCCATCTTAATTTTTCTTTCCGTAACGGTATCAAAACGCTGGACGATGTGAACCTGGAAGTGCCCCAGGGCAGTATTTACGGCTTTCTTGGACCCAACGGAGCAGGGAAAACCACTACACTGCGTTTGCTGCTGGGGTTATTGAAAAACCAGGATGGTAAACTGGAACTATTCGGCCAGCAGTTTTCAGGCCACCGGTTGGACATTTTAAGAAGGCTGGGTTCACTGATCGAGCAACCATCCCTTTATCTCCATCTTACAGCAAAGGAGAACCTGGAAATCTATCAACTGGTGTATAAGACAGATAAAAAAAGAATGAATGAAGTGCTGGAACTGGTGGGGCTGGCACAAACAGGCCGGAAAAAAGCCCGGCAGTTCTCTCTCGGCATGCGGCAGAGACTGGCTATTGCCATCGCATTGCTGAACCAGCCGGAACTGCTGATACTGGATGAACCGACCAATGGGCTTGATCCCAATGGTATTATTGAAACAAGGGAACTTATCAAAAAACTGAATAAAGAATACAACACTACAGTTATTGTTTCCAGCCATATTTTGAATGAAGTGGAAAAAATGGCTACACACCTGGGCATTATCCATAAAGGCCGTATGCTTTTCCAGGGACCATTACAGGAATTGCAGCAGATGAAAACGCGTCAAAGCATGCTGGAGATCGAAACGAATGATAATGCAAGGGCTTTAACTCTTCTATCTCCACAATACACTGTGCAGCAAAAGGAGAACCTGTTGCTGCTTCCTTATAGTGATAGGCAACAAACGGCAGGGATCACCCAACTGCTGGTGAAAGAAGGATTGGATGTGTATGCTATTCATCCACGCCAAAGCGACCTGGAACAATTATTCATTGAAATCACAAGCAACAATATATGAGTTTGGTTATTGCCACCCGGGCTGAACTGATCAAGAATAAACGCAGTGCTGCGTTCTGGTTATGTTTTATTGGCTCAGCCTTTATGCCGTTTATATTCTTCCTCACCTTTACCCTCAGGCCAGATCTGAATTATGCCAGGCTGGCGGCCGAGCCATGGCAGGCGCATCTGGGAAAAGGCTGGCAGAATTTTTCAGCTTTCCTGCTTCCTATGTTTGTGATCCTTACCTGCAGTCTTATACCACAAGTGGAATACAAGAACAATACATGGAAACAGGTTTTTGCTTCTCCTCTGTCTATCGGCGATATATTCTTTTCAAAATATCTCTCTATTATCGCTATGGTATTTTTCCTGTTTGTGATGTTCAATGTGTTTATGTTGCTGGCCGGTGTGGCAGCCGATCTTATTCATCCGAAGTATACCTTTTTAGAGAAAGCAGTGGATTGGAAAGGATTGATAAAAATGAACTTCAAAAGTTTTATTTCTTTACTGGCCATTATTTCCATTCAATACTGGCTTAGCCTGAGGTTCAGGAATTTTATTGTGCCGATCGGCATTGGGTTGGGCTTGCTGGTATCAGCATTGATACTGATGCCATGGGAACATATCAATAAAGTGCCATATGCTTTCCCGCTTCTTAGTTTTGCTGGCCCGGGAGGACCTGAGGCGGCGAAACCCGGCCTGCTGGCTTCCCATGAGATCTATTCGATCCTGTATTTCCTTGTATTCACCTTGCTGGGGTTTGCGGACATGCGTTTCAGAAAGGAGAGGGGATGATCTACAGTTTGGTGATCATCAGCTCTGCTTTGGGAACTGTTTTTTCCGGTGTATCAGTTTCCAGGCCGGGATAAGGTTTCAGATCAGAGAATTCTATATAATATCCGAGGATCAGTGTATCCTGTTTGGGATAGCCCGGCATGACAGACAACATAAAAGGATAAGAATGATTGCCTTCTTTCAATGTAAATTTTGCAATTGCAATACCCGCCCATGCACAAAGCGCATTGGCAGGGCATCTTGAATCGGAAATGATCTCATCGAAACTCAGGGAAGTGGTACCCGAATGGCCTAATGGGATGTTTCCCTGCAGCGAAATAATAGAGGGCGCTTTATATTGATTGTCATCCTCTTTGCTGCAGGCAGTGATGCTAACAGCCGTTATAATAAGTAAAGCCAGGAGTATTGAGCGCATAAAGCCTGTTTGAGCCGGTTGACAACCAAAGCTGAAACTCCGCTGCATCTTCTTTATAATTTAACAGAAGCGCCCAACCAGGCCATCATGCCTATTCCTGTTTCAATAGCTGATTCATCAATATTGAAAGTAGGGGTATGCACATTTGAAGTGATCCCTTTGGCTTCATTCATTACTCCCAGGCGGAAAAAGCAACCGGGGATCTGCTGGGAATAATAACCAAAATCTTCAGCGCCCATTCTTTTTTCTGTTTCTTCTACATTAGCAGCTCCAATATAATCGGCAGCTTTGACCAGGGCTATTTCATGCAGGGCTTCATTGTTATAAACAGAAGGATAACCCACATCGATCAGCAGGTCAATTTCACCGCCCATGCTTTTTACCAGGTTGGTTGACAATTGGCGGATAAGATCATGTGCTTTAAAACGCCACTCTTCATCCATAGCGCGGAAGGTGCCTTTTAGCTTCACTTCATTGGGAATAACATTAGTGGTGGAACCGCCCTGTATTGCTGTAATGGAAAGTACCGTCGGATTATGGGGATTATTGTTGCGGCTTACGATCTGCTGCAGGCTGACGATAAGATGCGAAGCGATCAGTATGGGATCAATGCATAAATGCGGAGAAGCAGCATGGCCACCTTTTCCTTTGATGGTGATATATAATTCATCGGCACTGGCCATTACCTTACCACTGCGGAAACTCATTTTTCCAACAGCCAGCCCCGGATGTACATGCAATCCGAATATGCAGGACGGTTTAGGGTTTTCAAGTACTCCTTCTTTGATCAGCAGGCTGGCGCCACCAGGATTTTTTTCTTCACCCGGTTGAAAGATCAGTTTCACAGTACCTTCCCATTCATCTTTCAGTTGGTTCAGTATCCTGGCAGCTCCTAAAAGACAGGTTGTATGCACATCATGCCCGCAAGCGTGCATTACTCCTTCATGGGTGGATTTATAAGGAATATTGTTTTCTTCCTGGATAGGAAGAGCATCTATATCTGCTCTTAAAGCAATAGTTCTTTTATCAGGGTTTTTTCCTTTGATCAATCCGATAACGCCGGTAGTGGCTTTTATTTCAAAAGGGATACCGGACTCCTGTAGCTTTTGCTGTACGAAACGGGCCGTTTCAAACTCCTGGTAGCTTAATTCCGGATGCGCATGCAGGTGATGGCGGATATCAATAAACTCAGGAGCGTATTGCTTTGCAAGGGATTTGATCTTTTCTAGCATGGAGCAAAAGTACTTAAAGGATTGGTATCGCAAAGGGCGCTACGATTACGCAAAGAGCGCAACGTAGCGTCCGTTGCGTAAACCTGGCGGCCTTTGCGATACTCCATTACAAACTAAAAACCCACCTGCAAAAGCAAATGGGCTTTATTATATGCTGATGTCAAAAGGTTATTGATCTTCAAACCGGTTTTTCTCAGGTTTCAACTCAATAATATCGTTCATTACAAATACTCCTTTCGGAAAATAAGTATTCAATTTCTGCTGGTAGGTCTCCGCATCTTTCCTGTCTTTAAAATTACCTGCCTTCAGTTTATAGTAGGGGGATTGATGCCAGAGATAAGGCTTCAGTTCCGGGAAATAAGTATACACTTTTGTTTTTGCGGCAATTGCTTCTTCACGGCTGGTGGTGCTGATGATCAGCAAGCGGAAACCCTTACCGGTTTTGCGGGCATCGCGGCTGGTCACTTCATTGATCTCTGCCTGTTTGGTGATCAGCAGGTCAATGCGGGGGTCTTTATGAACAGTCACCTGTCCGCTGTCCGTCGTTAATGTATTCTGGGCATAGGTGGCCAGCGAAAAAAGCGTGCAAAGCAGGGTAAACAATTTTTTCATGCGATCTTATTTCCAAATATCTTACCAAAACGGGAGCCAGGATTTCCCGGATGAGTAAAATGCAGGTTTTTATGATTATTTAAATAAAAATCCATGTATAGGGATAAATGGCAAACTTAATATCCGCCGCCGGCGCCTGCAATATTTTCAACCGGATGCCAGGTGGTTTTTATTTCTTGTGTGTCAAAAATGAAATAAGGCGACTGGCTTTCAGCGGCTGTCCAATCCGTTTGGTCATAAAAAAAGACCCTTTTCAGGTTGAGCGCTGATTTTTCCCGCATCATTTTCTTTATATCAGTGTCTTTTTCGCAATAAATGGTTGCATTCACATCCATATGGTCTACAAACCAGGATGCCAGTTCAGAAGGCTTACCGGTAAGAATATTCACCACTCCACCAGGCAGGTCGGAAGAATTCAACACTTCAGCAAAAGTGACAGCACAGAGCGGTTTGGATTCCGATGCGAGCACCACACAGGTATTACCGCCGGCAATCACCGGTGCGATCACGGAAATGAGTCCCAGTAATGAATCCTGTTGCGGCGCAATGATGGAGACAACGCCGGTAGGTTCCGGTACAGAGAAGTTAAAATGTGAACTGGCCACGGGATTTACACTGCTGAACAGTTGCTGGTATTTATCACACCAACCGGCATAATAAATAAGCCGGTCAACAGCAAGATCTACTTCTTTTTCAGCCGCAGCTCTTGATGCGTCCTGCTGCATTAGTTCATCAATGAACTGCATTCTTCTCCCTTCCAGCATTTCAGCCATGCGGTACAGTATCTGGCTGCGGTTGAAAGCAGCTCTTCCGCTCCAGCCACCAAATGCAGCGCGTGCAGCAACTACTGCATTGCGAAAATCCTTACGGGAGCTTAAGCATACATTGGCTAACTTTTTTCCTTCGTTGTTTACAGGAATATAATAACGGCCGGATTCAGTTCTGGGGAACTGACCACCGATGTATATTTTGTATGTCTTTAGCACTTCAAGTCTTTTTGTTTCAATTGTACCAGCTCCATTACCGTTTGTATGTAAGGAAGTGGTATGAACAGAAGTTTTTGACATAAGCAATTTATTAAAGAGTCTTCAAATTGAATGTTTGCCTTCCCGTCTTCCCTCCTTCCCGTAAAAAATTTACGGTTATGTCGGTAAGACGGGAAGGGGTCGTTTATGATTGATGCGTTAAATTGATGTAGGGCATTAAGCCGTGTAATCCGCCTTCTCTTCCAAAGCCGCTTTCTTTGTATCCGCCGAAGGGAGAAGAAGGGTCGAATTTATTGAATGTATTTGCCCAGACTACACCAGCCCGCATTCTTTTTGTCATATTAAAGATCTTGGAGCCTTTGTCGGTCCAGACACCGGCACTCAGTCCGTAGGGTGAATTGTTAGCTTTTTCAATTACTTCATCATCTGTGCGGAAAGTGAGCACTGCCAGCACTGGTCCGAATATTTCTTCCTGTGCGATCCGGCTGCTTTGCGCCACATTGGTAAAAATGGTAGGCCGGCAGAAGTAGCCTTTGCGTGGCAAAGGGCAGGAGCTTTCGTACATTTCTGCTCCTTCTTTTTTTCCAATGTTTAAATATTTGTGGATGGTATCGAGTTGCTGTTTTGAATTGATGGCGCCGATATCTGTATTCTTATCTATGGGGTCGCCTACGATCAATGTTTCGATACGGTCTCTTAGTTTGCGGATCACCTGTTTTGCAATGGATTCCTGTACGTACAGGCGCGAGCCTGCGCAGCATACATGCCCCTGGTTAAAGAATATTCCGTTGATGACGCCTTCTACTGCTTGGTCAATGGGGGCATCTTCAAAGATGATGTTGGCTGCTTTTCCGCCCAGTTCGAGCGTGGCTTTTTTATTAGTACCGGCTATCGCTCTTTGTATCAGCTTGCCCACTTCTGTGGAGCCGGTGAATGCAATTTTATCAATACCGGGATGATTAACGATTGAAGCGCCTGTTTCTCCTGCACCGGTAAGAATGTTTACCACACCAGGAGGCAGATCTGCTTCCTGTATGATCTCTGCCAGTTTCAGGGCTGTGAGCGGGGTGGTTTCTGCAGGTTTCAGAACAACGGTATTGCCGGTAGCCAGTGCAGGGGCTATTTTCCAGGCAGCCATCAATAAAGGGAAATTCCAGGGAATGATCTGCCCGGCTACACCTAATGGGGAGGCCTGCCGGTTGGGGAATGCATATTCCAGCTTATCAGCCCAGCCTGCATAGTAAAAGAAATGATTGGCTGCTGTTGGCACATCAAAGTCGCGGCTTTCCCGTATAGGTTTGCCTCCGTCAAGTGTTTCTATCACGGCCAGTTCGCGTGCTTTCTCCTGTATCATGCGCGCAATGCGGAAGATATATTTTCCTCTTTCTTTGGCCGGCATTTTCTTCCACACTTTCTCATATGCATTGCGGGCGGCAGTCACTGCTTTATTAGTATCAGCTTCATTAGCCATGGCCACTTCGCTCAGTTTTTCTTCTGTGGCGGGGTTTATGGTATCGAAATATTTTTTGCTGGACGGCTTCTGCCATTCGCCATTGATAAAAAGATCGTATTGCTTATGAATGGTTGCTGCGCTTTTGCTTTCCGGGGCCGGAGCATAATTCCAACTTGTATCAAATTTCAGTTTGACCGTGTTGGATTTTTTAGGAGCAGCTTTTTTCTTGGTAACAGCCATTGATATAAGTTTAAATATTAAACATCAGTCTACACTGAAATAGTTTCCACTTTGATACAGTCCCGTATGTTCTTTAACGATCTGCATCAGCACATCGTTGGCCAGGCTGCTGGCGCCAAAGCGGAACCATTCATTATTGAGCCAGTTTTCACCCAGCACTTCTTTCACCATCACCAGGTAGTGGAGGGCCAGTTTTGATTTGGAAATGCCGCCGGCTGGTTTCATTCCTACCATTCTGCCGGTTTTGTAATAAAAATCCCTGATGGCTTCCAGCATCACCAGTGTTACGGGCATGGTGGCTGCCGGTTGTATTTTGCCTGTAGAGGTTTTGATAAAATCAGCACCGGCATACATAGCGATCTCACTGGCGCGTCTTACTTTATCAAAACTGCCGAGCTCACCCGTTTCAAGGATCACTTTCAGCCTGGCTTCGCCGCAGGCCTCTTTGATGGCAGCTATTTCGTCAAACACAAAATTGTATTCACCTGCATGAAATTTTCCACGGCTGATCACCATATCAATTTCATCGGCCCCTTCATTCACAGCATAGCGGGTGTCCCTGATCTTTATATCACGGGGAGCCTGGCCGCTGGGAAATGCTGTGGCAACGGAAGCGACCCGGATACCTGAATCGCCCAGGGCTTTTTTGGCCACTTTTACCATGGAAGGGTACACACATACGGCTGCCACGGTAGGGATATCGGGCACAGCATCGTGGGGGTGAATGGCTTTATAGCAAAGCTGTTTCACTTTTCCATCCGTGTCTTTCCCTTCCAGTGTAGTGAGATCGATCATATTGAGCACCAATTTCAGCCCATTGAGCTTGGATTCTTTTTTTATGCTCCGGGTGGTGAAACGGGCAGCCCTTTCTTCCACACCTACCTGGTCGATGCGGGGAGAGAGAGCAAAGTCAGGGACTGTGAGCAAGCTTTTGGCAGTAGCCATAATGTATAAGGTTAAGGAGATCAAAGGTAATTAAAGTTCGTTGACGGTCATCGGTCAACGGTCAGCGATCAACTCCAATGGATTTCTCCCTCATTTGACTTACATTCGACTCCCGTTTAAGCGCAAGTATCACATCGAAAAATCATCTAATTAAAAAACTAAATTGCAATGAGAAAATCCAAATTCATCTACGAATTGGTTTTTGCGTGGGCTCTTATTTCCGTAGCACCCAGACTCTCTGCACAGGAAACCTTTCCTGTAAATGGGGTGGCCGATCCCCGGCACGGATACTATGCCTTCACCAATGCCACTATCGTAAAGGACGGTGCAACCACATTGAGTAATGCTACTCTCGTTATTAAAGACGGAAAGATCACAGCGATTGGCGCAGGATTGAAAGTTCCTGCCGGCGCCGTGGAAGTAAATTGCCAGGGCAAATACATCTATCCTTCTTTTATCGATATCTATGCCGATTACGGGATCCCGACTCCTCAGCGTGCCGGTGGCCCGGGCGGATTCGGTGGTTTCGGACAGGCCCAACTGACCTCAAACGTTAAAGGACCATATGGCTGGAACCAGGCCATCAAAGCGGATGTGGATGCCGTTAAAGAATTTGCAGTAGACGATGCCAAAGCCAAACCTTTAAGGGAAGCCGGTTTTGGTACCGTACTTTCTCATGTTCGCGATGGTATTGCCCGTGGCACAGGTGTAGTAGTATCACTCGCCAATGCAAAAGAGAACCTTGTGATCATCAAAGACAAGGCTTCTGCTCACTATTCCTTTAACAAAGGAACTTCCACTCAAAGCTATCCCAGCTCCATTATGGGTACGATAGCTTTGCTGCGCCAGTCGTACCTCGATGCTCAGTGGTACAAAACCCAGCCTTCCAGCGAAGGATTTAACCTCAGCCTGAAATCATGGAACGATAACCAGGGCCTTCCCCAGATCTTTGAAGCCAATGACAAATGGAACGACCTGCGCGCTGATCGTATCGGTGATGAGTTCGGCGTTCAGTATGTTATTAAAGCCGGTGGTAACGAATACCAGCGTATCAAGGAAATGAAAGCGACCAACGCTACTTTCATTGTGCCGCTCGAATTTCCGCAGGCAATGGATGTGGAAGATCCGAATGATGCACGTTTTGTGTCCCTCAATACTATGAAGCACTGGGAACTGGCCCCTACTAATGCTGCTGCGTTTGAAAAAGCCGGTATTCCTTTCTGCCTCACCACTTCCGATCTGCGCAATGTGGGTCAATTCTGGACCAATCTCCGCAAAGCAATGGATTATGGCCTGAGCGAAGGCAAAGTGATGGAAGCGCTGACCAAAGCACCTGCAACCTTGCTGGGTATTTATGATAAAGTAGGAAGCCTGGAAGCCGGCAAGCTGGCTAATTTCCTGGTAACTACCGGACCTATCTTCAACGAAAAAACAGTGATAGTCACCAATTATGTTCAGGGTATCGCTTATAAAGTGAAAGACGATATCAGTGAAATAGCTGGTACTTACAATCTGACTGTGAATACTCCTGCCGGACAGGAGAAATATACACTGGATGTGAAAACAGCCAATTCTGTTTCCCTCTATGGTAAAGACACGATGAATACCAGGTTTACTTATGATGGTAAAATGGTAAAACTGAGCTATGCTCCACAAGCACGCCGCCAACGCCCTGCCGGCGCTCCTGATGCTGCCCCTGCTGGTGCAAGACCAGGAGCTGGCGGATTTGGCCGTGGCGGTATGATGGGGGGGGCTGATCAGTTGCCCGCTTCTGCTATACGCCTCAGCGGTGTAAGCACCGGCTCTGAATGGAACGGTACCGGCCTCGACTCTTCCGGTAATTCATTGACATGGACGGCTTCACTGGTAAAAGCTGCCGAGGTAAAACCTGATACTGCTACCCGTAAAAAAGAAGTACCGGTTTTAGGTAAAGTGGTATTCCCCTTCGAACCATTTGGATGGGAAGAAGACCAGGCACCAAAACAAGAGACCATCCTGATCAAGAATGCAACCGTATGGACCAACGAAAAAGATGGTATCATGCAGAACGCGGATGTATTGATCAAAGGCGGCAAGATCGCTGGTGTAGGTAAAAACCTTTCTGATGCAGGTGCCCGTGTAATTGATGGAACAGGCAAACACGTAACTGCAGGCATCATCGATGAACACTCTCATATTGCTGCTGCTTCTATCAACGAAGGTGGCCAGAGCGTGACTTCTGAAGTGAGGATCGCTGACAACCTGAATCCTGATGATATCAATATCTACCGTCAATTGAGCGGTGGTGTTACCAGCTCGCATATCCTGCACGGCTCAGCCAACGTGATCGGTGGACAAACACAACTGATCAAGCTGCGCTGGGGTGCCAATGACGATGGATTGAAGTTCAAGAACTGGGATGGCCAGATCAAATTTGCCTTGGGTGAAAACGTAAAACGTTCGAGCTCTTCCCAAGGCAACTCACGCTATCCTGATACCCGTATGGGTGTGGAACAGGTACTGGTGGATGCATTTACCAGGGCAAAAGATTACCAGAAAGCCTGGAAAGAATATGAAGCCAATAAAGGCAAGAAAGGCGTAACGGCTGTTGCCCCACGCCGCGATCTTGAACTGGATGCATTAGTGGAAATCCTGAACAACAAACGGTTTATCACCTGCCACTCTTATGTGCAGAGTGAGATCATGGGCTCTATTGAAGTAGCCAACAGGATGGGTTATAAATACAACACATTTACCCATATCCTGGAAGGGTATAAAGTAGCCGATAAAATGAAAGAACACGGATCAAATGCTTCAACCTTCTCTGATTGGTGGGCATATAAAATGGAAGTGGAAGATGCCATTCCTTATAATGCCGCTATCATGCACAATGTTGGTCTGAATGTGGCCATCAATTCTGATGACGCAGAAATGGCCCGCCGCCTCAACCAGGAAGCAGCCAAGATCGTGAAATACGGTGGTGTGTCAGAAGAAGAAGCACTGAAAATGGTAACGCTGAACCCTGCTAAAATGCTGCATGTGGACGACCGCGTAGGCAGCCTGAAAGTGGGTAAAGATGGCGACGTGGTGCTTTGGAGCGATCACCCGCTGAGCATTTATGCAAAATCCCTTTACACCATTGTTGATGGTACTATCTACTTTGACCGTGCAAAAGATGAGCAAATGCAGAAACTGGTTGACCTGGAAAGGAATCGCCTGATCCGCAAAATGAACGGTGAAAAGAGAAATGGCGGCGCAGTGATGCCTGCACAACCCAGCTACCAGCTTATGTTTAGCTGCAGCGATCATGGTCATAGCCACGGCTTGCTGGTGGTAGATGCAGAGGAATTTACTAATGAATAAAACAACTGATATGAGAATATTATTTTTCATTTTATCGATCGGTTTGTTCGCTGTGGCGAATGGCCAGTCAAATGTGCTGCCTGCCAAACCGCAGACAGGCGTTACCTATATCAAGAATGCCACTATCCATGTCGGTAATGGCAAAGTGATCGAGAATGGTACGATCAAGATCGCTGATGGTAAAATTGCGGAAGTGGGCGCTGATGTGGCAGTTCCTGCCGGTGCCACTGCTGTTGATGCCAAAGGCAAGCATGTATATCCCGGATTGGTACTGGCTTCAAGCAACCTGGGCCTGGTGGAAATATCTTCTGTCCGCGCTTCTTCCGATGTGCGTGAGATCGGTGATATGAATCCCAGCGTCCGCTCTATTGTTGCCTATAATACGGATTCCAAAGTGATCAATACCCTCCGTTCCAACGGTGTGCTGATGGCGAATATCGTTCCCCAGGGAAGCCTGCTGGCAGGTTCTTCTTCAGTGGTGCAGCTGGATGCATGGAACTGGAAAGACGCAGCCTACAAAACAGATGAGGGTATGCATCTTTATATGCCGCTGATGATGGCCCGCCCACGTTTCGGCCGTGGCGGTTTTGGAGGCGGTCCCCAGGCCCCTGCAGGTGATCCTGTAAAAGCGGACCTGGAAAAAGTAGAAGAAGTAAAGAATTTCTTCCGCGAAGCCAAAGCTTATAATGCTGCTGAAAAGCATGATGAGACCAACCTGAAACTGGAAGCAGTTAAAGGGTTGTTCAACAAAACCCAGAAATTATATGTGCATGCCAGCACTGTAAGACAAATGCTGGTAGCCATCGATTTTGTAAAAGAATTCGGTTTTGATGTAGTGATCGTTGGAGGCAGTGAAAGCTACCAGATCGCTGACTTACTGAAGCAACATAATATCTCCGTGATCCTGCAACAGCCCCACAGCCTGCCAACAGGAGAGGATGATGATGTGGACCAGCCTTATAAAACAGCAGCAGCCCTGCAAAAAGCCGGAGTTTTGTTTGCTATCTCTGACGACGACAGCCAGACCCGTGGCCGTAACCTCGCTTTCAATGCAGGCACAGCAGCAGCTTACGGGCTGACCAAGGAAGAAGCTCTGCAGGCTATTACACTGAACGCCGCAAAAATGCTGGGCGTATCAGATAAAGCCGGCAGCATCGAGGTTGGTAAAGATGCCAATATCGTGATCAGCGAAGGAGATATCCTTGATATGAAGAGCAGCAATGTGACCGATGCATTTATCCAGGGAAGGAAAATTGACCTGAACGATAAACAAAAACAACTGAACGATCGCTACAATCAGAAATACAACCTGAAGAAGCCGTTCTAAGAACCTATAAGATAAGATCAAAAGTAAAGGTCCTGCCATTTGGCAGGACCTTTACGCTTTTTTCAACCGTCCATTGTTGAATATCCTGGATCCTTTCGGATGTTTTTTCTACTTGTTGTATTACCGTATTTGGTGCTACAAACATATTGCACGATCTACTATTATGTAATAGGAAATATACGATAATTAAGAGTTTTTCTCTAGGTCAGTAATTCGTTCTATTTAGGGGGAAGAAGGGTTGTTGCTGGGGTATATGAGCAAGAGCGGCTTCTGTGTTTCACTTCATAAAGCATTGACTGTCTTATAAAAAAGCAGTCCTGCCATTTGGCAGGACTTGATTTTTTTCAACCGTCCATTGCTGAATATTTTGAAATCCCTGGGGATTGTTTTTCTACTTGTGTGCTTACCGTCAACGAGAGTAAAAGTATTGCAGTAATTACTACTGTGCAATAGGAAATCTACGATTTTGATAAGTTTTTTTTAATAAAAAGCCCCGCTAGAAAGCGGGGCGATTTGTGTAGGTATGAAAATGATTTTATTGCTTAACTACTCTTTCTGTAGCGATCACCGTGTTCTCACTGATCAGTTGCACCAGGTATATACCCTTGGTCAATGAAGCTGCTTCAGTGATAGCAATGCTGTTGTAGCCAGTGCTTACGTTCACTGCTTTGCTAGCCATTACCGCACCAGACATGCTGACAATGCGGATATTGATCCTTTCACGGGTGGTTGACTGGTAGCTGATATTCAATTGGCTTGTAAAAGGGTTTGGTGTTGCCTGCACAGAAATGCCGGCTTTGGTGGTGAACATCAATACTCTGGTATCAGAAAGAGTGATGGCGCCTGTAGGCTCAACTGCCCTGATACGGTAGTACACTGATCTGCTTTGAGTGTTTACCTGTTTGTCTTCAAACTTGTAAACTCTTTTTCCCTCTTCACCATTGATAGAAGCGATTGTGGTGAAATTTACCGCATCGTAACTGCGCTGTACAGTGAATACTGTTCCTGGATCCTGCTCTGCAGCCCATGTAAGCACAGGTGTGTTGTCAGACAAGTTCACGTAGAAGTATTCCCATTTTACAGGCAGTGTAATATTGGAGATAACTTCAGGAGAACAAGAAGACAGAAGGTTAGTAGTATCGGGAGGGCTGAGAAGCGTAAAAATTGCATTAGGCTTAGGCGTTTTATACTGCTCATCAAAAAAGGTAGAGGTGCTGGTCCTGGTAGCATCATATATTTTAACTGTATCACTTGTAGAGCCTGTTACACCTGCATTCCCGGTATTGATAGTATGACCTGTAAAATACCAGTTTCCTGAACCGGCCATGTTACCATTGTTGGTCAGATCTACGCTTTTAATTGTTCCGTTGTTAGTGATAGTAGCGCCGCTGCGGATAGTAACGCTGCTGCTTGTACCAGATGCAGGACACCAGATCAGGCCAAGATTGAAAACAGTCACAGAGTTATTATTGATAAAACCGTTTCCAACAGTTACACGACAGTTGTTTGTAAAGAAACTTGTACCATTAACAGAGAAGCTGCCTGAAACATCAAACTTACCTCCGTTAGAGAAATCGGCATTATTGATACTGAAATCACCGGTGATCTTTATGGTGTTATTGTTCATAAGGGCTGCGTCTTTGTTAACAGACATATTGCCCAGGCTGGTAATGGTTCCCCTGTTCAAAAGGGCGCAATTTTTATTGATCTCCAGGCCCATATCGAACTTCATGATACCACCATAAAAGTTGGTCCATCTCTGAGTGCCCTGATTCAGAATAGCAGAGCCGGTTACCCAAAGACTACCATAGTTATTCATGGTAAAATCGGCATTGGTTGAAATGGTGGAAAGCTTGATGGAACCGGAGTTGGTCACGATACCGCGGGGGTTAGTGATACCAGTGGGTTGAAAAGTGGCTCCGGATGCTACGGTGATTTTCGCACCTGCATCGAATTTGCTGATATTGCCCTGGTAAACACCAGATTTGATGTAGAGGCTGTCGCCACTGGCAAGGCTGTAAGTCGTAGAACTTCCATTATCCACATATACTGCCTGACCATTCGCTAACGTATTGAACGTTAAGGCTAAAGTGAGGGCAAAAAAATTCCATAGCGTAGAATTACACTTCATTTTCAGTTTCTTTAGGGTGATTAATTAAATTTTACGGAGTATTTATTCAGTGGAGATATTGGAGGATGTACTTCGTAATAACAGGACAAAGATTATGTGGTATTTACTGATATGCAATAGTAAATTCACTATTTGGTCAAAAACATTGTTTTTTTTGACATATGTCAACAAATAAGGGTATTTACTGATGTTTTCATGGTATACACTTATTAATTTGGGGTATTTCATGGGTCTTTTTGGGCATTTGGACCTGTATTTTCCCGTAGTGAATTTTCCTGCTTTAAAAGGTCACCAGCAGAGCGGGCATAAAAAAAGAGTAAAAAAGCATGACTCTTTTACTCTTCTCCTTTTAGGTTATGGGGTTATCCCGGTCAGGCGTCTTTACCGTGGCAATTTTTATACTTTTTGCCGCTTCCGCAGGGGCAAGGATCATTGCGCCCGATCTTAGGGGCTACTTTGATAGGCTCCTGTTTCACTGCAGTGTCGGCACCGCCCGGCTCAAACCGGTCTCTTTCATTAGCTGCATAATCTTCACCCGCGGCATCGATCTCTTCCTTATTCGCTCTCATTTTGCTGTAATCTGTCTTTTCAGGGCGGCCTTCTTTCAATGGGGCATTTTGCTGTTGTACCGGGATAGAAGCATGGCAGAGGAAGGAAACAATATCCTTATTCACGTCTGAATCCATATTCTTAAACTGCTGGAATGCTTCTACCTTATATATTACCAGCGGGTCTTTCTGTTCCAGGTAAGCCGTTTGTACGCTCTGTTTCAGATCGTCCATGGCGCGGAGATGCTCTTTCCAGGCCTCATCGATCACTGCGAGGGTAATGGTTTTTTCCAGTGCACTTGTCAGTTCTTTGCCTTCTGTATTAAGGGTTTTGTCGAGTGAAGCCAGCACGTTCAATCCTTTCCGGCCATCAGAGAATGGCACTACCACGTTTTCAATATGCGAGCCTTGTGTGAGGCGGATATTCTTGAAAACAGGTACGGCCTGTTTCTGCACATCTTCCTTGTGACGGGTAAAACTGTTCGTGGCTTCTGTATACAACTTCTCAATCACCGTATTCAGATCACCTCTCTTAAATTCTTCTTCATCTATAGCAGTATCCAAACCAAAGTTTACGATACAAGCCATCTTGAATCCTTCGTAATCTTCCTGCTCGCGGAAACCACTTACCAGGCTTTCCGACACTACAGAGAATGCGTTGTCTATATCCAGCGCCAGGCGATCGCCAAACAAAGCATGCTGACGTTTTCCGTAGATCACGTTCCGCTGCTTATTCATTACATCATCATATTCCAGCAGGCGTTTGCGGATACCAAAGTTGTTTTCTTCCACTTTTTTCTGTGCACGCTGAATGCTGTTGCTGATCATGCTGTGCTGGATCACATCACCTTCCTTATAGCCGAGCCTGTCCATCATTGAGGCAATACGTTCGCTGCCGAACATACGCATCAGATCATCTTCCAGGGAAACATAGAACTGTGAACTACCAGGATCGCCCTGACGGCCTGCACGGCCACGAAGCTGACGGTCTACACGACGGCTTTCATGCCGTTCGGTACCAATGATCGCCAAACCTCCTGCTTCTTTCACACCAGGTCCGAGCTTGATATCCGTACCACGACCGGCCATGTTAGTGGCAATGGTCACAGCTCCTGCAAGACCAGCTTCAGCTACCACCTGTGCTTCCCGGACGTGCTGTTTTGCGTTCAGTACATTGTGAGGGATCTTTTTCTGCTGCAGCATACGGCTCAGCAATTCACTGATCTCAACAGATGTGGTACCTACCAGCACCGGCCTTCCGGCATTGCGCTGAGCTTCCACTTCATCAATAACAGCTTTATATTTTTCTCTTTTTGTTTTGTAAACAAGGTCCTGCTTATCGTTTCTGACCATCTTCAGGTTGGTGGGTATGCTTACCACATCCAGTTTGTAGATACTCCAGAGCTCTGCTGCTTCTGTTTCCGCAGTACCGGTCATACCACATAATTTGTGATACATACGGAAATAGTTCTGCAGTGTAACAGTAGCGTAGGTTTGTGTGGCTGCTTCGATCTTCACGTTTTCCTTTGCTTCCAGAGCCTGGTGCAGACCATCGCTGTAGCGGCGGCCTTCCATGATACGGCCGGTTTGTTCATCCACGATCTTGATAGCGCCGTCAATGATCACATATTCCACATCTTTCTCAAAGAGGGCATAAGCTTTCAACAGTTGCTGAACGGTATGGATGCGGTCGGCTTTTTGTGCGTAATCATTCAGAATGGACTCTTTCAGTTGCAGTTTTTCTTCTGGGGAGCCCTCGCTTTTTTCCACTTCAGCCAGTCTTACGCCGATATCAGGGAGTACAAAAAACTCGGGATCTTCACCGGAGCGGGTGATCATGTTCAACCCTTTTTCGGTAAGGTCAACAGAGTTTTGTTTTTCGTCTATCTGGAAAAGCAGATCAGCATCTACAATATGCATGTTCCGTTGCTGGTCCTGCAAATAATAGTTCTCCGCTTTCTGCATTTTTACTTTAATGCCAGGCTCACTCAGGAATTTGATCAGCGGGCCGTATTTAGGCAAACCTCTATAGGCACGATAAAGATATAAGCCACCTGTTTTAGGATCATCTTCTCCTTTTTCGAACAACTTCTTGGCTTCATTGAGGCAGCTACGTACAATACGTTCCTGTTCCTGTACCAGTTGTTGGATCCTGGGTTTGTGAACATGGAATTGCTGGTCCTCGCCACGGGCTACAGGACCAGAGATGATCAAAGGAGTTCTTGCATCATCGATCAATACGGAGTCAACCTCATCCACCATAGCAAAATGGTGTTTACGTTGTACCATTTCCTCGGGTGTGTGCACCATATTATCACGGAGGTAATCAAAACCGAACTCATTGTTGGTACCGTAAGTGATATCCGCGAGATAAGCCTGCCTTCTTTCTTCACTATTGGGCTGATGCTTATCGATACAATCCACTTTCAGGCCAAGCCATTCGAAAATGGTACCGTTCCATTCCTGGTCACGACGGGCCAGGTAATCGTTCACCGTTACGATATGCACGCCTTCACCAGCCAGTGCATTCAGGTAAGCGGGTAAAGTAGATACAAGGGTTTTACCTTCACCGGTAGCCATTTCTGCGATCTTGCCGGAATGCAGCACAGCACCACCGATCAACTGTACATCGTAGTGCACCATGTTCCAGGTCACCTGTCCGCCGGCTGCTGACCAGGTGTTTTGAAAAACGGATTTATCATCCTGTATGGTGATATAATTTTTCTTTACACTGAGATCACGATCCAGTTGTGTAGCTGTGGAAACGACTTCTGTATTTTCTTTAAAGCGGCGGGCTGTTTCTTTTACCACGGCAAATGCTTCGGGTAAAAGGTCATTCAGCACCTCTTCGATCTTCTTATCCCTTTCTTTCTTCAGCTTGTCCACTTCCTGGTAAATAGCGTCTTTACCGGTAAGGTCGCTGAAAGGCAATTCATCGGCCTGTTTGTTTTTAGCAAGAATGGAATCGTCTGTTTCTTTTAAATATTCTTTGATGCGCTGACGGAATTCCTGCGTTTTCTGACGGAGCTCGTCATTGCTCAGTGATGCATAAGAGGCGAAATGTTGATTGATCTTTTCAACAACCGGCATGATCTTTTTTACATCCTTGTCCGATTTGTTGCCGCCAAAAATTTTGGAAAGAATACCAAGCATGGTTTATTTATTATGGGGTATTGTATGAATAGTTATTATTTAAGCATTTAGCATGTCAAAAAAGATGCTACACCCGGCCAGCAGGCCAATTTGGCAGTTGCTGCAATGGGGGGACAAAGATAAGGGAAGGTTAGTTAGTCAGAGGGTTCTGAGTCAGGAGTCTTTAGTCGGCAGTCTGTCCAGAGTCGGGAGTCTGTCCAGAGTCGGGAGTCGATAGTCAGCAGTCGATAGTAAAAATATTAATAGACTTTACAATATCGAAACAAATGTTCGAACATGCACTCTGTTCAGACTACTGACTACCGACTATCGACTCCAGGCTCAGGGCAGGCCACTTTCAGTCAAAATCTTACCTTGCTGCTGAAAATAAGGTCTACATGATTTCCGGGCGCTGTTTTTTATTTTTTCTGCTCACTTTTTTCCTGATGGGGATCGCTGTGGCGTCGCTTGTCAGTTGTAATGCCGCAGAGCAGCAGGAAAAATTTAAGGTATCGGCAGATATGCTTTATATGGATTACCAGGTTACAGGGGAAGAGGATAGGGGTGAGGTGACGGTGAGGCTTGTGTTTCGATATGGCGGGCCTGAGGGTAGGGGCATGCTGCTGGATACCTCTGCCAGCGTGAGTTTTGACGGACAACTGTTAAAAGCCGATAGCTCGAAAATGGGAGGGGCTTATTATGAAGCCCGCTACCTGGCGCAGGGATTTGAAGGACTGCATGAAATAGAATACAAGGATGGCATGGGAAAAGTCTATGTCGATACTTTTAGCTTTCCATTCTTTTTCCTTGCAGCCGCGTTGCCGGCCACTGTGAGCCGTGCAAAAGGCCTGGAACTGGAAATAAATGGATTAAAAGAAAAAGATGAACTGCACGTCATGCTGACGGATACTTCTTTCTATGGCAGAGGAATTGACAAGCTGGATACCCTGAAAGAAGGAAAAATGATGTTCACCCCTGAGGACCTCGCCCGGTTAAAAAATGGCCCTGTTCACCTGGAATTTTACCGGGAAAAAGAATCTGGGCTTAATCAAACAGGCCGGCAGGGAGGAAGACTTTACCTTTCCTATAACTTAAGCAGGGAATTTATACTAGCGGAATAGCTGATTCTGAAGTAATTCCAAATTTCAACCATCTGCAATATTTGTAAATGATTTACTGGTTTGAAGCAAGTGCAGTGCTGGCACGCATGTCAATCAGGACCGGGGTAATATAACGAGGCGGACTATCGACTGCCGGCTATCGACTCCCGACTCCAAACCGACTCCAAACCGACTCCCAATCTACTTGGAAATTCCCTTCCCCCCCCATACCTTTGCGCCCATAAGAAGGCGCGCCTTATGCGCTAATTACATAAACTGTTAAAGATCAACACTCAACATGCCCGGTCAGTTAAAAGAAGTACGTAACAGGATCCAGTCGGTACAAAGTACGCAGCAGATCACGAAGGCGATGAAAATGGTAAGCGCTGCAAAATTGCGCCGGGCACAGGATGCTATTCTGCAAATGCGTCCTTATGCCAAGAAATTGCAGGAGATGTTGAGCAATATTGTCAGTAACAGTGAAGGTGAAGTAGGGATGTCACTGGCACAGGAACGCCCGGTAGAAAATGTGTTGCTGATCGTGCTGACTAGCGATCGCGGTCTTGCAGGCGCTTTCAACACCAATGTGATCAAACTGACTAAAACCGTTATCGCAGAAAAATATGCTGCCCAGCAAAAAGCCGGTAAAGTGACCATCTGGAACCTCGGTAAAAAAGGGTATGAGCATTTTACCAAGAACGGTTATAAAACAGACGCTACTTTTAAAGATACTTTTCTCCATCTCTCTTTTGAGAATGTGCAGAAGATCGCTACTGCAGCCATGAAGGCTTTTGAAGAAAAGCAATTTGATGCAGTGGAAATTATTTACAGCCAGTTCAAGAATGCAGCTACCCAGCGTTTCGAATCAGAACGCTTCCTGCCTATTCCCAAAGTGGAAAAGAAAGAAGGTGCTAAAAAAGCTGATTTCATTTTCGATCCCACACAGGCTGAATTGCTGGCAGAGCTGATGCCTAAGATCCTCAACACACAATTATATAAAGCCGTGCTTGATTCCAATGCCTCTGAGCATGGAGCCAGGATGACAGCTATGGACAAGGCCAGTGAGAATGCGAATGAAATGCTGCGCAACCTGAAAATATCTTACAACAGGGCAAGGCAAGCTGCCATTACTACCGAATTGACGGAGATCGTAAGCGGCGCTGCGGCATTACAAGGATAATTCCACCATTATTGACGGTTTTTTATGCACAAGTTCAGGCCTGGAACAGGAATAATGTGTATAATCTCATTTGTCCTGTTTGGAAGGGATGACTAATTTGGCCGGTACTACAATCTGATTTTTCGATTATGGAAATAACCAATCTGATACCTCATATAGAAGCGTTGATCTTTGCGAGCGACAAAGCCCTGACATCACTGGAAGTGACGGAACTGGTGAACAATGCATTTGGTTTTATGGAAGATAAGATCTCTCTCGACCAGGTGGAAGCAGCCATGGAAGGAATCAGAGAAAAATATGACTCCGAGTTCTATCCATTTGAAATGAGGCAAAGCGGCGGAGGCTGGCAATTCCTTACCAAAAAAGATTATCACAAAACCATCGCCCAGCTCAACGGCGATAAATTTCTCAAAAGATTATCCGCTGCATCGCTGGAAACACTGGCCATTATTGCCTATAAACAGCCCGTAACCAAAGGAGAAATAGAAGCGATCCGCGGCGTAAGCTCTGATTATGCCGTTCAGAAACTGCTGGAAAAAGAACTGATCATCATCAGCGGACGGAATGAAAAACTGCCGGGTCACCCGCTGGTTTACTCCACTTCCAAAAACTTCATGGACTATTTCGGTATCAACTCAGCCGATGATCTGCCAAAGATCAAAGAGGTGCTGGCCGAGCAACTGGTGCAGCCCACTGTTATCAAAGATGCTGAGGTAACCGACGAGGATACTACAGAAAATAAAACAGAAGGCAACGAAGATGATACAGTTTTGTCTGTATCTGAAGAAGGCGAGTTGGTAGATAAAGCTGAAGAGAGCGGAGAGTAAATCAACGCCGAATTATCAATATCTTCGCTGGCTATGTCTGAGCAATTATCATCCCGCCAGTTACTGGAAGCCGCCAAAGAGTTCGGTACTCCCCTGTACGTTTATCACGCAGAAAAGATCAAAGAGCAATACGGAAAACTGACCAGCGCTTTCAACGGCAGCAAGGTAGTTTTCTTTTATGCCTGCAAGGCCCTCACGAATATCAATGTATTGAAATACATTCATTCGTTAGGCGCCAATATCGACTGCAGTTCCATCAACGAAGTGAAGCTGGCTTTATACGCAGGATTTCCTCCTCAACGGGTTTTATATACTTCCAATGGTATCGGTTTTGAAGAGATCGCCGAAGCAAAAGAGCTTGGAGTGAATATCAATATTGACAGCCTGTCCAATCTCGAAAAATTCGGGAAAGCTTATGGGCATACCTATCCTGTAGGCATTCGCCTGCGACCGAATATCCTTGCCGGAGGTAATCTCAAGATATCAACCGGTCATGATAAAAGCAAGTTTGGCATACCGGTGGAGCAACTGGATAATATTCTTGCCTTAGTAAAAGAACATCATATCGCTATTACCGATCTTCATATCCATACCGGCAGCGACATTAAGGATGCAGATGTGTTTGTAAAAGGCATCGATGTGCTGTTTGATATTATTCCGCATTTTCCCGAATTGAAATCAGTGGATCTTGGCGGCGGATTTAAAGTACCTTATCGCCAGGGTGATGAAGAGATCGATATCAATGTGCTGGCACAAAAAGTTAAAGAAGCATTTGACAACCACCCCCAGGCCAAAAACCTGGAGATATGGTTTGAGCCAGGTAAATTCCTGGTAAGCGCCTGTGGTTATCTTATTACACAGGTGAATGTGATCAAGGAAACAAAAGCCACCACTTTTGCAAGTGTGAACAGCGGATTCAATCACCTGATCCGCCCTATGTTTTACGACGCTTATCACCGCATACAAAATATCAGCAATCCCGATGGTGCTGAAAAGACCTATTCCATTGTAGGAAATATCTGCGAAACTGATACGTTTGCCTGGGACAGAACAATGAATGAAATACGGGAAGGAGATTATCTCGTATTTTATAATGCAGGGGCATACGGATTTGAAATGTCATCCAATTTCAACTCCCGGTTTAAACCTGCCGAAGTTCTGATCAAAGAAGGCAAAGCACATTTAATAAGGAAAAGGGACGTAATGGATGATCTCCTGCATAATGTTGTTGAAATATAACCCGTTGTTCCTTCGCCATAACGTTTTGGTCACACTTCTCTAACATTGAGGTAATACCACGCCTTTACTTTCGCCGCAAATTAACGCAGACTTATGAGTAAATTAATCTCGCTATGCGGCATACTGCTGTTGTATTGCTTTACTGCAGCAGCACAAAAAGGTGCTTTTAAACTGAAAGTTAAAGACGAAGACAATCTGAATCTTCCTGGTGCTTCAGTAGCACTTGCTCCCGGTAAATTCGCTGGTGTTACCAATCAATATGGAGAGCTGGTACTCTCTAATGTTCCTGCTGGTAACTACACTCTTACCATTTCTTATATCGGCTACAGCCCCGTAGAAAGAAAAATAAATATTGGAGCTGAAGGTACAGAACTGACTGAAACTCTTTCTGGCAAGGCTATAACTACCGGTTCGGAAGTGGTGGTGATGGGCGACAGGCTGAAAGGCCAGGCTCGTGCACTGAACCAGCAAAAAAACAGTGAACGCGTTACCAATATTATCAGTGCAGATCAGATGGGCCGTTTTCCTGATGGTAATATCGGTGATGCTATCAAGCGTGTTCCCGGCATTACCATGCAAAATGACCAGGGTGAAGCGCGCAACATAGTAGTGAGAGGCATGGGACCAGAATTCAACTCTGTAACGTTGAACGGCGAAAGAATACCTTCCGCAGAAGGTGATAATCGCCGTGTTCAGATGGACCTGATCCCTACAGACATGATACAAACGGTGGAAGTGAATAAAACACTGACAGCAGATATGGATGCGGATGCAATTGGCGGCTCGGTCAACCTTGTAACACGTTCTGCTCCCAATGGTCTTCGCGTATCCGGTACGCTGGCAGGAGGTTTCAATCCTATCCGTGATGGTTTTATCGGCACAGCCAATTTTATCATCGGCAACCGCGTGCTTGACCAAAAACTGGGCTTTGTTTTAAGTGGTTCTTTCAACCGTAATAAATTCGGTTCAGACAACCTGGAGTCTGTTTGGCTGAAAGATGGCAATGGCAAAACGTTCATCGGCGATCATGATATACGTATTTATGATGAACTGCGCATCCGCAGAAGCCTGAGTGCCACACTCGATTTTTCAATCGATAAATTGAACACGATCTATCTTACCGGTGCATACAACTGGAGAGATGATAAAGAGAACCGCTTCCGCCTTCGCCACCGTTATCGTGGTGATGAAGAGGACTATCCGGATGATCTTATCTATGATGGATCTGGCAATATTACCGGCTATAGCAATGGTGAAGTACTTCGCCAAACCAAAGGTGGTCTTGACAATGGCCGCAATGAAGGCCGCCGCCTCGAAGATCAGCGCGTACGTTCCCTTGCGTTGAAAGGCGATCACCAATTTGGAAAACTGAAGACCAACTGGAGCGTTCAATATGCCAAAGCATCTGAGAAAAGACCGAATGAACGCTATATCTCCATGGGCAGAAGAAGCATCACAATCAATCAGAATATTTCTGAACCCGAATATCCTTTGCTTACTGATAATACACCACTCACTTCTTATACACGCCTGAACGAGCTGACTGAGCAATTCCAGGACCAGTATGAGCAGGACATTAATGGAAGGCTTGATTTCAGTCTGCCCGTTTCTATCGTGAATGGCCAGAAAGGAAACCTTGTGTTCGGCGCCAGGCTGCGTACAAAGAAGAAAGTAAGGAACAACAATTTCTTCGAATATGAACCGCTGACCTCATTAGGAAATATCAGCTTGCTTCCGCTCATTGATCGCTCCTACAGCAATTTTTTTCCAAGGGAATATGCGGCTGGTCAATTTGTTAGTGCTGCTTATCTCGGTGGTCTTGATTTCAAAAATGCTTCCCGGTATGAAGAGTCTGATGCGCCTGCAGAATACCTGGCAGGTAATTACAACGCCAGGGAACGCATCATTGCCGGCTATGTGGAACTGCGCCAGCATTTCACTGATAAGTTTTCTGCTAATATCGGTTTGCGTGTAGAACGTACGCATATTGATTACACCGGTAATATTGTTGAGGACGAAGAAGATCTGAAAGGAACAGCTAATCTCAAAAACGATTATACAGACGTATTGCCTGATATCAACCTGCGCTACCAGGTGTCTGACAATTTTGTGTTGAAAGGTGCATGGACCACTTCATTGGCCCGTCCACGCTACTATGACCTTGTTCCTTATTTCAACATTATTCCCAGTGAACTTGAACTGAGTGCAGGTAATCCCAAACTGGAACCTGTACGATCTACCAACTTTGACCTGATGGCTGAGAACTACTTTAAATCAGTTGGCATCATTTCAGGCGGTGTGTTCTACAAAAAGATCAACAGGTTCTTTTATACTTATATTGACAACAATTACACACAGGCTAAATTCGCCAATGACTTTCCGGGTGTAGCCAATCCTATTGCTGCCGGTGATAACTGGGATTTTACCCAACGCCGCAATGGTGATGGTGCTACTGTATGGGGCTTTGAAGCAGCTATTCAGCGTCAGTTGGACTTCCTGCCTGGGTTCTGGAAAGGGTTTGGTGTGTATCTGAACTATACATACACGCACTCCAAAGCAGAAGGTATCTATGATGGGTCGGGTACACTGATCCGCAGCAATGTGAAACTGCCTGGTGCTGCTCCGCACATGTTCAATGCTTCATTGTCTTATGAAAACAAAAAAGTGGTAGTTCGCCTGTCCGGAAATTTCACATCTTCTTATGTGGATGATGGGGATGATGCCGGGTATAATGAAGATGCTTTCTTCGACCGTTATTACAGCAAGCAGTTTTTCCTGGATGCCAATGCTTCTTATGCATTCACTCCCAAATTCCGTTTGTTTGCTGAAGCGAATAATCTCACCAATCAGCCTTTGCGTTACTATCAGGGTATTTCAGAAAGAACTGCACAACTGGAATACTATGGCCCACGTTTTAACATGGGTATCAAATTTGACTTGAGTAAATAGAAGTTTAGTTTATAAAACCAGGCAACAACAGGTTGCCTGGTTTATTTTTATATACAATAATGAACCCACTACATAAAAAACTCTTCAGCGTGCTGGTTTTTGCACTGCTGATCACAGCCTGTAAACAAAACGGGCAACCTGGTGCCACATCCGTAGATGCAAAAGATTCGACGGCGATAAAGCCTCTTGTGGTTACGGAAAAAGTATTTGATGACAGTGATGATCCTGCAATCTGGATCAATGCTGCAATGCCCGACAGCAGCCTGGTGATCGGTACGGATAAAAGCTCTTCCAACGGAGGCCTGTACGTATTCAATTTGAACGGAAAAATAGACAGGCAGCGCAGTGTTACCAGCCTGCATCGGATGAATAATGTGGATATTGCTTATGGCTTGCCCCTGGGAGATACAACGGTGGATATTGCTGTTGCCACGGAGCGCGATCTTAACCAGATCCGTGTATTCAGCCTGCCTGCCATGAAAGCGATAGATGGCGGCGGCATAGAAGTGTTTAAAAACGAAGCAGAGCGTGCACCGATGGGCATTGCCTTGTACACGCGTCCGTCTGATAAAAGCATCTTCGCGATCGTTGGCCGTAAAAGCGGCCCTGCAGAAGGCTATCTCGAACAATATCTTTTAAAAGATAATGGTAAAGGAATGGTCATTGGTGAGTTGGTCCGCAAATTCGGTAAGTATTCAGGCAAAAAAGAGATCGAAGCTATTGCAGTTGACAATGAATTGGGCTATGTGTATTATTCCGACGAACAGGTAGGCATCCGAAAATATTATGCAGACCCGCAAAAGGGAAATGAAGAGCTGGCTTTGTTTGGCCAGGGGCAATTCAAAGAAGACAATGAAGGTATTTCCATTTACAAATTCCCTGACGGCACCGGTTATATTTTGGTGTCTGACCAGTCGGCCAATAAATTCAATGTATATCCCCGCGAAGGTTCTGCTGGTAAACCTCATGAACACTCCCTGCTGGTATCTATTCCTGTTTCCACTCTTCAGAGTGATGGCAGTGATGTTACTTCCATAGCCCTGCCGGGATTTCCAGGAGGGCTGTTTGCTGCCATGTGTGAAGGCGGAACATTCCAGTTCTATGCATGGAAAGATCTTGCAGAGAAAGGAGGATTGAAAATACTGACAAAGTAAGTCTCGTTTTATTGTGCAACGGGTAAACGGGTCACAATAATTGAGATCGTTGTTTTCGAATTGATCGGCATACTGTTTCCCATTGCTTCTGTGGCTCCGTTTGCTTCAATCGTATTTGTTTTTTCACGGATGATGCCGGTGGCCTTATCAAGAATGATCCTGCCGGCAGCATTGCTTTTCATGGTAGTATTTGTTTCAATCCCCATCATTTCCGCTTTGGAGCTGGAAGAAGAAACTGTTTTGAAGTCCACGATAACAGTGGAGTCTGTTACCGCCGAGAGGGTATAGGTGGTAATGCCTGATTCATTTTCATTTTTGAATGTTTCCTGCCAGCTTTCGCCAATGGCAGCACCTTCTTGCGGCAGCACTTTAAAAAAACTGGCATTTCCTTTTTCCGGTGGATATACCACGCTGGTAAGGTCTTTCAGCATATTAGCCATAAGCGCAAACCGCTCATCAGGTTTTTCCAGTGAAATCTTTTCAGGCTTTACAAGCAGGGTCTTCCCATTGGGGTCAATGATAATATCAAATTCTTTGCCCAGTATTTCTTTGATCGGTTTCCCGAACTGCCCGTCAATATCTTTTTTATTGTCTGAATCGAACCCTCTTTTCTGCCCCATCCCGTCAAAATCGAATTGCAGCTTTTGCACCTTGTGATGAAGGGTGCTATTGTCTTCCGTGCTGTTGGTGACATTATAGTAATGACCGGCATGGCCGTTCAGATTAAAATCAATGGCCTGGCCCATGGCCTGTTGGGCAATTGTTTGTTTCACCTCAACACTGATCGCAAGAGTATCACCTTGCTGAAAGCTCAGTTTACTCGAAATTTTTTGTGCATTGGAGTAAATACCTGCCGATAAAAACAATAAGAAAAAGAAGGTGGTTTTTTGCATGATTCCGTAAGCGTTTATCAAATTTGGCAAAACTTATTTGAAAAAGGTGCAAGGGTTTGTAAAAAATATGAATTGATACAAATCTGCCCTGAACTTCCTACATTTAATTACTAAAACTTACACTTATGCCTATCCGAATGACAGATGATCCTAAAGACCCTAATCAGAATGATTATAACGATGATAGCGGAGGTGGCGGAGGCCGGTCAAATTTTCCCGGTGGTGGCGGCGGTTTAGGAGCTTTATTGCCCTTACTGTTAGGTTTATTCAAGGGAAAAGGGATTATTGTGCTTGTCGTATTAGCAGGAGCTGCTTATTTCCTGTTGGGTAAAGGGGGTGGTTGTAATGTGGCACAGGTGGCCCAATCCCTGTTTTCGCAAAGCGGCTATAATTTTAACCCGAATGAATTCAATAAAGCATCTGTTTATGAGGGCCTGGAAGACGATGCCGGAAAAAACCCCCTGCCTGAATCTATATCGCTCCTGAAATTTGCTCCTACAAGAGGTAACCAGGGCCAACAGGGCAGTTGCGTAGCCTGGAGCAGTGCTTATGGAGCAAGAACAGTGCTGGAAGCGGCATCCACCGGTGTTGATCCTAACCAGATAAAATTCAGCCCTTCCTTTATGTACAATCAGATCGGGCTCGACGATTGCCAGGGTTCTTATATACAAAGGGCAATGGAACAGATGTCTAAGCAGGGCGCATTGCCATTGAACCAGTTTCCTTATTCTGACCAGGACTGCACCACTCAACCTAACAGCAACCAGAAACAGGAAGCCGGGCAGTATAAAATACATGGTTTTACAAGGCTGACCAATGGAGACAATGTCAGCTCCATCAATGTTCGTGCAGTGAAAGAACACCTGGCCAAAGATGCGCCGGTGGTAATAGGTATGATGGTAGGGCAAAGCTTTATGCAGGATATGATGGGCAGGGAATTATGGCAACCCCAGGGAATGGATGCCTCACAGGTAGGTATGGGAGGCCATGCTATGTGCGTGATAGGCTATGATGACCGCAAGTTTGGCGGTGCATTCCAGATCATGAACAGTTGGGGCCCTGAATGGGGAAAAGATGGAATAGGCTGGGTACGCTATGGTGATTTTAAAAATTATGTAAAAGAAGCTTATGGAATAGATCCATTGCCAAAAAGAGGAAAAGTGGCCAATATCCCACTGGAATGTTCCATTGGGCTGGTGAACAATGCAGATGGGAAATATATACAGTTAAGATCTGCAGGCACCAATAATTTTCAAACCGTATCGCCTATACGTGCTGGCACACGGTTTAAGATGTCTATCGAAAATGCCACTGAATGTTATATCTATATCTTCGGGCAGGAACAGGATGGCTCCAGTTATGTATTATTCCCTTATCTGAAGCCCGGAGAAAATGTTTCCAAACATTCGCCTTATTGCGGTATCACGGGTTACAGGTTATTTCCCCGTGATCAGTCGATGGAAGCAGATACGATTGGAACCAGGGATTATATCGCGATCGTTGCCAGCAAAGACGAACTGAACTATAATGAATTGAACAGTGCTATCAGCCGCAGCCGTCAGCCTTCATATGCCGGCAAAGTGAATGAAGCATTGCAAAGCATTTTGATAAGATCGGCATCGTTCAATAATACATCAGACGGACGCATTTATTTTAAAGTAAATGCCAATGATAATAAAGCTGTTGCTACTATCGTGGCATTTGATAAACAAAAATAAGAGAGGGCAAGCTCTATGAAGAAAAGCATTTTATTGCTGTCGCTTATTGTAACTACTGCAGTAACACAGGCTCAGGACCTGTCAAAGTTCAACCTGTATAAGCCTGAAGAGAACGCAGAAAAAGAAATCGCTAAAGCAATAAAAGAAGCAAAAGCGAAAGGTAAGCATGTGTTTATACAGATCGGTGGCAACTGGTGTATCTGGTGTATGCGGTTCAATAATTTTGTGACAGAGAACAAGTCAATTGACTCCCTGGTGAAGGCGAATTATGTAGAGTATCACCTTAATTGGAGTAAAGAAAATACGAATAGTAAGATACTGGCGAGATATGGGTTCCCGCAGCGCTTTGGTTTTCCTGTGTTCCTGGTATTGGATGGTAAAGGGAAACTACTGCATACGCAAAACTCCGGGTACCTGGAAAGCGGTAAGAGTTATGATGAGGAAAAAGTAAAAGGTTTTTTCCTGGACTGGACACGTGGCGCGCTTGACCCTGCGCAGTATAAAGAATAAAGCATGAGTGAACATACATCTTCCTTTATCCGGCTCATGAGCAGCCCAGTCAAATTCCGGTTATTCCTGCTGGCAAAATTGCCGAGCGCATTTTTTGCCGGCGTAAGAGTGAGGCAGATGAATGAACAGCGTTGTGAGGTAACAGTCCCTTTCAAATGGTTTTCCCAGAATCCTTTTCGTTCCACTTACTTCGCCTGCCTGAGCATGGCGGGTGAGATGAGCACCGGGGTATTAGGAATGGCACACGTATATAAAATACAACCCGCTGTGTCGATGCTGGTGCTGAAAGTGGAATCGGAATATTTCAAGAAAGCAACCGGCCGTACCACTTTCGTTTGTGAAGATGGCGGGTTGTTTAAAAAGATGATCGATGAGGCTATCGCTACTGGTGAGGCAAGGACTGTAAGAGCCAGATCAGTTGGTCATAATAAAGAAGGAGAAGTGGTGAGTGAAATGTATGTGACATGGTCGTTTAAAACAAAAAGTAAGAAGTAATAATTCGCTTCACTAATAAAATAAAATATGAAAATTGCTTTCCATGGGGCCGCCCGTACCGTAACTGGCTCCAAACACCTGCTCACGTTAAAAAATGGTAAAAGAGTATTGCTCGATTGCGGCATGTTCCAGGGGCTGGGAAAAGATACTGATGCATTGAACCGCGAGTTTGGATTTGATCCGCGTGAAGTGGATGTTATGATCCTTTCCCATGCACATATTGACCATTCAGGCCTTATACCTAAACTGGTAAAGGATGGCTTTAACGGAAAAATATTCTGTACTCCTGCTACGCACACACTTTCCGCAATCTTGCTGGAAGATTCGGGTGAGATACAGGAAGATGATGTTAAATATTCCAATAAAAGAAGAGCTGCACAGGACCTTCCCTATATTCAGCCGCTTTATACGGTAGAAGATGCTAAAAAAAGTATGGACCATTTTGTAAAAGTGGAATATGGTAACTGGTTTGCAGTGACTGATGGAGTGGAAGCAATGTTCACCGATGCAGGTCATATCATCGGCAGCGCCTGTGTTCATTTAAAGATCACTGAAAACGGTAAGCTAACGCGGTTGAGCTTTAGTGGTGACGTTGGCCGATACAGGGATGTGATCCTGAAATCGCCGGATGTATTTCCCCAGGCAGATTATATCCTCCTGGAGTCGACCTATGGCAATAGCCTTCATGATGCTGCAGACAGCACGCCTGATCTCCTGCTTAAATGGATCAACCATACCTGTGGTGAAAAGAAAGGCAAACTTGTATTGCCTGCGTTCAGTGTGGGGCGTACACAGGAAATATTATTTGCCCTGAATCAACTGGAACTGGAAGGTCATTTGCCGGATGTGGAATATTATGTTGATAGTCCGCTCAGCATAGAAGCTACTGAAGTGGTGAAAAGCTATCCTCAGTATTTCAACCGTAATATTCAGAAGATACTGGCAACAGACAGTGATCCTTTTATGTTCAAAGGGTTGAAGTATATCAAAACAGTGGAGCAATCCAAATTGCTCAACTACCGCGATAATCCCATGGTGATCATATCCGCCAGCGGAATGGCAGATGCGGGCCGGGTAAAGCACCATATCAGCAACACTATCGAGAATAGCCGCAACTCCATTGTACTTACAGGTTATTGCGAACCTACTTCATTAGGCGGCCGCCTGATGGCAGGAGCCCAGGAGGTCAGCATTTTTGGCGTGCATCACCAGGTGCATGCGGAGATCGGTTCCATCCGCAGCATGAGTGCACATGGCGATTATGAAGATCTCAGCCAGTGGCTTGCCTGCCAGGACCCCCGCCAGGTGAAAACACTTTTCCTGGTGCACGGAGAGTACGAAGTGCAGCAGGCATTCAGAGACCGCCTGGTGAGAAAGGATTTCCTCGATGTACAAATACCTGAAAGACATTATGAAATAGGATTGACCTGACAATCAACCGGCTGTAAATAAGGACAACTTTCACAAGTCTTTAGTAAACGCGGCACCATTTTTTCCGTTTATATAATGGCCTCCGATTAAAAACAAAGGACATTATATGAAGAAGAACTGGACGCTTTGGAGCCTGAGTTTGGGAATCGTCTTCTTGCTGGCAAGTTGTGCTCCATCTGCGCATATTGAAAAAGACGATAACACGGATTTTAGCCGGTATAAATCCTTTGCATGGATTGACAGGGACGGAAAATCAAAGATCGGCAATGCCAATGATCTTGCAGAAAGGAAGATCAAACAGGCAGTGAATAAAGAACTGGAAAAAACAGCCGGTTGGAGAGAAACGACCAGGAACCCCGATGTGCTGTTAAGCTATGATGTACTGGTTGAGAAATCTGTTAAATCTGTAAACGATCCGGTTTATTCAAGACCTTTCACGCGTACATTCTACAGCCCTTATTCCCGCAGGTTCATCAATGTATATTATCCCTCACAGTTTATGGGATATGATAATTATGATGTTCCCACAAGGGAAGGCACCGTTACTATTTCCATGATTGATGCAGATACTGATAAAACAGTATGGCAGGGCTGGTCAACAGCAGAAGTGGACAGCCGTAAAATGACGAGCAAGGAAATTGAAAACAGTGTAAAAGCGATCTTTCGAAAATTTGATGTGGCTAAAAAATAATTTTTATTGAAAGGACGGTTGGAAAAAAGGCTCTTGCTGAAGCAAGGGCCTTTTTAGTCTGGAGTCTTTAGTCGCGAGTCGGTAGTATTCTTCCTGCAGTGCCACTCCGGCCGGGTTTAGTAAGTTTTCAAGTTTAAGAATATAAGAGCCGGGGTTTCTCCTGCTGCAGTGCTTTCATTAAAGGCGATAGATTGTTATTCCTTTCTTAATTTAGCCTCTGATGTCAACAGCAGCTACGCCCATACTTGAAATCGGTAGGTCTACGCCCAATATTCCTTTTGAGATACATACGATGGAGTGGATTGACCGGAACCGGTGGCAGCAGAATTCTGTGCCTCACCGGCATAATTACTTTGTGATCGTGTGGGTGAAAAAAGGGGAGGGTGTTCATTTTATTGACCTGGACAAATTTGAGCTGCAAAATGATACGGTTTATTGTATCACTCCGGGACAGGTGCATTTGTTGAAGCAGGACGGCCCTGCGGAAGGATATGTGCTCTCTTTTACGGCTGATTTTATGGGAATGGAAGAGAGTAACCTGGACCTGTTATTTAATACCGGCCTTTTTAATGCGTTTTCACGTTCTCCTGTTATCAAAGTGGATGCTGATGTAAAGGAAGAGATGGAAGATGCTGTTCGCCGGATGCTGAAAGAATATGCCAATTTCTTTTTGCTCCGTTCAGAGATATTGAGGGGATATCTGAAAATATTTTTGATCTATCTCACACGCCAGTTTGAAAAGACAAATCAGCAGCCGGCGCAGTCAAGGAATATTGAACTGATGCGTAAGTTCCTTTCCCTGCTCGAAAAGAATTATGCACAGAAGAGAATGGTAGCGGATTATGCTGAGGAACTGGTAGTAACGCCTAACTATCTGAATGAGGTGGTGAAAAAGATCTCCGGGTTTTCAGCCAGTCATCATATTCAGCAACGGATTGTGCTGGAAGCGAAAAGGCAGGCAGCTTTTTCCAATATTACCATGAAAGAAATTGCTTATAATCTCGGATTTGATGATACGGCACATTTCAGCAAATTTTTTAAGAACGCATCGGGGATGAGCTTTACGGATTTTAAGAAAAGCATGCAGGAGGGATCGGATACCCGATAATATATACATCAGTTGCCGTTGTTTGGCAATTGATCAAAAACTGTTTTCTGTTTAGATTTGTAAAAGGGAAAATGTTTCTGTTTTAATTCTGTTCATCATGCAAGATCAGCAAGATTCAATCATCTGGATGGTAGACCCGGTGCATACACGCATCAGGTTTGAAAGCAAATATCTTTTGCTGACAGCCGTGCCCGGATGGTTTACCGAATTTGAAGGAACAGTAATAGCACCTGATGAAAATTTCAGTGAAAGTGATATCCGCTTAACGATCTATACTCATTCTCTTTATACAGGCAATGAGGAACGGGATAATCACCTTAAATCCGCTGATTTTTTTGATGCACGCCGATATCCCACTATTTCATTCCGCTCAACGGCTGTAGTGGTTAACGAAGCCGGTCTTCATGTAAGCGGCCTGCTTACGATCAAGGAACTGACGCAACCACTGGAATTTGATGTCCGCCTTATGGGTATTTCAAAAGATACCATGGGCAATTCAAAAGCCGGCTTTGAAATGGATACTGTTTTCAACCGTAAGGATTTCAATATCAGTTGGAATCAGGTGATTGACAAATACGGTGTAATGATCGCTGATGAAGTAAAACTCCACTGTGATATTCAATTGCTGAAATTGTAGTGGTTCAGTTTAAATATACTCCCACAAAGACGACGAAGACCACAAAGAATTATTACCTGGAAGGAGTTACTTGTCCTAAGAGATTCCTCAGTATCACAGTAAATTATTTCTTTGTGATCTTCGTCGTCTTTGTGGGAATATAACACCAGGCGATTGGCGTAAATTAGCATACCAGAACAATTACCGTCATATATACATCCTTATCCTCTAATTCGACATTGCCCACCGCCTGTTTAAACCGGAAATTTGTGGAGGTTTTCATCCAAACAAAAGCCTGTTCCGGGAATCCGGGATATTAACCAAAAAATTAAAGGAACTTATATGGAAAACAGGATACAGGGTTTACATCATATCACTGCTATTGCCGGTGATGCCCAACGTAATTATAATTTTTATTCTTCTGTGCTTGGTCTGCGCCTGGTAAAGAAAACCGTCAACTTCGATGATCCCGGTACTTATCATTTTTATTATGGCAATGAAACAGGTACGCCGGGAACTATTCTTACTTTTTTTCCGTGGACACATGTGAAACCCGGATATACCGGAACAGGCATGGCTACTGAGATCGGCTATGCAGTACCAGCCGGCAGCCTGAAATTCTGGGCCGACCGGTTCAATGAATATAAGGTAAAACAAGGTGAACCACTTGAAAGGTTTGGAGAGTTATTGCTGCCTTTCCAAGACCCAGACGGTTTAAAACTGAACCTGATCGTTCCTGCACAGGAAGATAGCCGTGCACCCTGGACAACAAAAGCTGTGACTGCTGCTGAAGCCACCCATGGTTTCCATAGCGTGGTGTTGACATTAAAAGATATCAAGCCGACTGCCGGGATACTGACAGATATATTTGGTTATTCTTTATTAAAACAGGAAGGTAACCGCTACCGCTTTATCACAACCGCTGTAGAAAATGCCGGTATCGTTGACCTCGTTGAATCTCCTGATGAAAAGCCGGGACTGGTAGCTGGAGGTACTAATCACCACGTTGCTTTCAGGGTAAAAAATGATGAAGTGCTGATGCAATTCAGGGAAAAGATCGCGGCCAAAGGACTACACATCACACCTAAAATAGACAGGAACTATTTCTTCTCTCTTTATTTCCGTGAACCCGGCGGAGTGTTGTTTGAATTAGCTACTGATAACCCAGGCTTTGCAGTGGATGAAGCGGTAAGTGAATTGGGAAAAGGCCTCAAACTGCCTGCTCAATACGAACCTCAGAGAAAAGCAATTGAAAAAGTATTGCCTGTATTGATTGAAAATTGAGGATTGAATATTTATGAACATAAAAATATATACAGCCGGTAAAAAACCGGGGGAAGCAAAGAAAGCTCTTATCATGGTGCATGGCCGTGGTGGCTCTGCTGCTGATATTCTTTCATTGGCCCAGCACCTGGATGTAAAAGATTATGCGCTGCTTGCACCACAGGCTGCTCAGCATAGTTGGTATCCCTATTCTTTCCTGGCACTTCCTTCAGATAATGAACCGGCTTTATCATCTGCATTAATTGCATTGGGTAAAGCAGTAAACGAAGCAGAAGCCGCAGGCATCAGTAAAGAGCATATTTATTTTTTAGGCTTTTCACAAGGTGCCTGCCTCACACTCGAATTTGTGACAAGAAATGCAGCAAAATATGGCGGCGTGATAGCTTTTACGGGCGGACTCATTGGTGATAAGATATATGAAGAAAATTATAAAGGGGATTTTCAGCAAACCCCGGTTTTTATCGGCACCAGCGATCCTGACCCGCATGTGCCGGTTGGCCGGGTACTGGCTTCTACTGCAGTGCTCCGCAAAATGAATGCGTCTGTATTGGAAAAAGTGTATCCTATGATGGGGCATACGATCACTGCAGAAGAGATCAGGCAGGCTGAGCAATGGGTACTGAACAGGAAGGCATGAAATTGTGTTACATCTCTTGCTGAATAGTCGTATTCGGCGTACTTTTAAGATATCTGGAAGGATTTAACAAAGAAACAAAAGAGATGTATGAATTATGCCCAATTACTGGAGGAAGTAAAACAGGAAGTAACCCATTTCTTTCACCTTCACGGGAATGAAGGATTCGCTTATCATAACCTGTCGCATACCGAACGGGTGGTGACCAATGCAGGCCTGCTGGCCCGGCACTACCAGCTGGACGACAAAGATTTCTTTATTGTTTCTACAGCAGCCTGGTTTCACGATACCGGCTATTACGTGAATGGGGCAACCAACCATGAAGTGAGAGGCGCTGAAATGGCTGCCGCTTTTTTACAGGGAAAAGGAGTAGAGGAAGAGATCATTGGTTCGGTCCAGAACTGCATCCTGGCAACCTCTCTGCCACAATCACCTAAAAACCTGCTGGAGCAGATTGTGTGTGATGCAGATCTGTTTCACCTGGGCACAGATGATTTTCCGGTGCAAAATAAACTGATGCGCCGCGAAGCAGAATGGCGGCTGAATAGAAAAATACCCAAACATGATTGGAGACAGGGAACCATCAGTTTCCTGGAATCACATCATTTCCAAACAGACTATGGCCAATCTTTGCTTACCCAAAAGAAAAAGCAACATCTCCAAAAGCTGATTGATAAAGAAACCCACGAAACTGAGGAAGCCACCATTCCTACAACTGCCGGAACACCGATGCCCAAGCCAGTGAATGTGCCTAAACCTTCATCAGGCGAATCAAAAAAAGTAAAGAGTGACCGACCGGAAAGGGGTATTGAAACGATGTTCCGGATCAGCTCAAATAATCACCAGAGGTTGAGCGATATGGCCGATAACAAAGCCAATATCATGATCACTACTACTTCTATCATTCTGTCGGTGCTATTAAGCGTATTGCTGCGCAAGCTGGAAGACAATCAGAATCTTATTATACCCACCATCTTATTGCTGATCGTTTGTGTGATCACTATGGTGTGTTCCATCCTGGCTACGCGTCCCAACCTGCCCCCAGGAATATTCACTCAAAAAGAAATAGATGAGAAAAAAGTGAACCTGCTATTCTTTGGCAATTTTTATCGCATGAGCTACGAAGAGTATGACAAAGGCATGAAGGAAATGATGAACGACCGTGATTTTCTTTATGGAAGTCTTACCCGCGATGTGTATTCACAAGGAATAGTGCTTGGCCGGAAATACCGGCTATTGCGGACAGGTTATAATGTATTCATGTTCGGTATTGTTATATCGGTGCTGGCATTTATGATAGCAGCAATTTTCTTTTAACAATCTGGTTTTATGCGGGGCACTATTTTTTTTGATAGGGATATCAGTTGGCTTTCTTTTAATGAAAGAGTGCTCGCAGAAGCGGCAAAGGAAGCTGTGCCATTATTGGAGCGGATCAAATTTCTTTCGATCTATTCTTCCAATCTTGATGAGTTTTACCGGGTGCGCATGCCGGCAATGATGGCTTTGCAAAAGATCAACAGGGCAAAAGCTGCCGACACAGCTTATGCAGAAGCTGTTGCCATCATCAACCGGCAGCAGGAATACTATGGACGCATCCTGTATGAAGATATTTTACCTGCTCTCCGGGAACAGGGATACCATCTTTTATATGATGAAGAAATACCTGAGAGCTTGTCTGCACTGGTCACAGAATATTTCTATACGCAGGTAGCCGGTTTTTTACAACCGGTATTGCTGACAGGCAAAACAGATTTTTTCCCGGAGAATAACCAATTGTATATCGCAGTAATAGTGCAGCCGGAAAAAGCAGAGGAAGAATTATACCTGATCAATGTTCCCTGTAATAGCATTCCGAGGTTCTGGAAAGACGGGCACTATATCGTTTTCCTTGAAGATATTATCCGCTATAATCTCATACATCTTTTTCCTGACCGGCAGATCAAAGGTTCCTGGAATGTAAAGATCACCCGCGATGCTGAGCTTGACCTGGAAGATGAATATGATGAAGACCTGGCTGAAAAGATCGAAAAGCAATTAAGCAAACGGGATAAAGGGTTTGCCACAAGGTTTCTGTATGAACCGGGTATACCCTTGAGGCAACTACAGAATATTGTAGTAACATTCAATCTCAAAAAAGCATCCGTGGTAGAAGGTGGCCGGCATCATAACCTGAAAGACCTGGCTTCATTGCCGGTGGTAGGGAAAGAGTTGTCTTATCCTGCCTGGCCGGCTGTTCAGTTAAAAACAGGTAATGCTCCCTGGGAAGGTTTGCTGGAGCAGATCCTTGAAGGCGATATAATAATCCACCCACCGTACCAGTCTTATAATACGGTGCTCCGCTTTTTTAATGAAGCGGCGATCGATCAAACAGTGGAAGAGATCTATACAACACTATACCGAGTGGCCAGTGATTCGCGGATAGCACAGGCACTGATCAGTGCCGCAAAGAACGGAAAAAGAGTGACAGTACTGGTTGAGCTGAAAGCCCGGTTTGATGAAGCGAACAATATCCATTGGGCAAAGAGAATGAAAGCAGCAGGAGTAAAGATCATTTACAGCAGCAATGCATTGAAAGTGCATGCCAAGATCGCTTTAGTAAAAAGAAAGCATCCTACTCATCCACTTACCGGCTTATTGGCTACAGGCAACCTGAACGAATCAACAGCACGCTTTTATACCGATCATATCCTGCTCACTGCTTTTCAGCCGATGCTGCAGGAAATGGAAAAACTTTTTTCTTTTTTGGGTAAAGGAAAGAAACCAGAGCCTGGGGATCACTTACCATTTCAATATCTGCTGGTAGCGCAATTCAACCTGCAGCAAAGATTCCTTGAACTGATTGATCGGGAAATACAATTTGCAAAAAATGGACAACCCGCTTCGATCAGGATAAAACTGAACAACCTGGAAGAAGAGGTAATGATCAATAAACTGTATGAAGCATCCAATGCAGGCGTTAAGATCGATCTTATTGTGAGAGGTATATGCCGCCTGGTGCCAGGCTTGCCGGAACAAAGCGAGAATATCACCATCAAAAGGATCATTGACAGGTACCTGGAGCATGGGCGGGTATTTATTTTTCATAATAATGGAGAAGAAGAGGTGTACCTGGGATCTGCCGATTGGATGAACAGAAATATCTACCGCCGTATTGAAGTATGTTTTCCTGTGTATGATCCCCGATGGAAAGTACAGCTTCAACAGATGATCTCACTGCAATTGCACGACAATGTGCAGGCAGTTTGGATAGACACTACACAAGCCAACCCGCCCGTAGAAAAAAAACAACCACTGATCCGTTCACAGGAAGCAATTTATCATTGGCTGTCTGGCAAAGTGCCGGAGGCTATTACAGAAAAAATGGAAGGATGAAATGTCAACGTTTGATCATACTGGCTGCAGTTCTTTGGACAACTGCAGGAATAATCGGTTGTGCTTCGGGGAAAGAAGAAATAAACACGCCGAAGGAATACAATCTCGATAAGCCGGAAAGGTTTGCTATGCCTGAAAGCCTCCTGGAAATATCCGGGATCAGTTTTTACAAAGGTCATAATGATACGATCTATGCCATACAGGACGAGGAAGGAAAATTGTTCCGGCTGGCCTGGGGCAATAAAAAGCAATACCATGTAAAGTTTGGTAAGAGCGGGGATTATGAAGATATATCTATACTGCGGGATAGGGTTGTGGTATTGAAAAGCAATGGCAGCCTTTATTCCTTTCCATTCAGTGATGCTATTTATGAAGAGATAGATAGCGTACAGGAATGGCCACGCCTTTTGCCTGAAGGTGAGTATGAGGGCATGTTTGGTGATGAAAACTCAGGGCTGCTATATATCCTTTGTAAAAACTGCAAGGTGGATGATAAGGATAACGTGACCGGCTATATTTACCAGCTGGGCGACAACAATCTTACTCCTGCCGGCCAGTTTAATGTAGATGTTGAATCCATTAAACCCTTTTCAGGAAAAGTCAAAAAAGGGTTCCGTCCATCGGCATTGGCAAAGAACCCTGTTACCGGCGAATGGTTCATCGTTTCTGCGATCAATAAATTATTGGTGATCGCAGATGGGAACTGGAAAATAAAGAATGCCTATCCATTGAACGGGAACACATTCAACCAACCTGAAGGAATTGCTTTTGATAAAGCCGGAAATATGTATATATCCAATGAAGGAGATGACCTTTCTGCAGGTAATATCCTGAAGTTTACCAGGTTGAAACCATAGCTTTAAAACCACTGCATCATGCGATCATTCATTGTTTTACTGTCGTTGTGTTTTTCCTCGCTGCTTTATGCGCAGGACAGTATCCGCTATCGCGTTATCCTGATAGGTGATGCAGGAGAAATGACTGAAGAGCAGCAAAAAGCTTTGCAGCATGCTGCGGGCCATATTCTTAATGGTAAAACCAGTGTGTTTTACCTGGGCGACAATATTTATCCGCGTGGTATGGCATTGCCGGGAAGTGGGAAAGTGCAGGAAACAGCGGATATCCTCCGTTCACAATATGAGCCGATGCGGGCAAAAGGCGCACCAGTGTATTTTCTTCCCGGCAATCATGACTGGGACAAAATGGGTTCGCAGGGATTGACCAAAATAAAATTCCAATGGCAATATCTTGATGAATTGGGCGACTCATTGTTAAAGCTTATACCTCCTAATGGCTGTCCTGACCCGGTCGAGATCCATCTCACTAATAAGTTGATGGTTATCGCCTATGATAGTGAATGGTGGTTATTCCCTTTCAATAAAGGCAATACAGATGGTGAATGCGACTGCAAATCGAAAGATGATGTGCTGGCCAGGCTCGATGAATTGCGCCATCGCAACCAGGATAAAGTGATCATTCTTGCTTCACACCATCCTTTTCAAAGCTATGGTGTACATGGAGGCAAATACACGATCAAGGACCATATATTCCCTTTAACAGTTGCCAATAAGAATTTATACATTCCATTGCCTGTAGTGGGTTCACTTTATCCTATCCTGCGTTCCACTTTTTCCAACCCCGAAGATCTGAAGCATCCATTGTATAGAGATATGATCAAACGGGTGAGTACTGTGTTCAGGGATTTTCCTAATATCGTTTATGCTGCCGGTCATGAGCATGGCCTGCAGTTGATAAAAGATGACCAGTTGCAGATTATAAGCGGTGCAGGATCCAAGCGGACTATTGCAAAAAAAGGAAAACACTCACTGTTTGCAGATGCCACACAGGGATATGTGACGGTGGATCAGTTGCAGGACAACAGTCTTCGCCTTACTTATTATATCTATGAGAAGGATACGGTTCGCCAGGCATTCAGTTATGCAGTTCCTTATGAAGCGGTTAAAGCCGGTGAGCAATTAGCAAGTAAAGTGATCACGGAAGATAGTATAACCGTCAGCGTTCATCCTTCCTATGATAAGCCCGGTAAATTTCATCGCTTTCTTTTTGGAGAGAACTACCGTAAAGAATGGGCTGCACCTACGCGTCTGCCCGTGCTGCGTATTTCAGAATTACAAGGCGGTTTGAAACCGCTGCAATTAGGTGGCGGTATGCAGTCAAGATCATTGCGGCTGGCAGATCCGCAGGGGAAAGAATGGGTTATAAGAAGCGTCGAGAAGATACCCGATGCTTTGTTGCCACCGGAACTTCGCGGCACTTTTGCAAGGGACTGGCTCGATGATGTAACCAGCGCCCAACATCCTTTTTCCGCATTGATCGTGCCCCCGATCGCCAACGCAGTAAACGTACCGCATGCTAAACCTGTGATCGGCGTATTGTCGCCCGATAAAAACCTGGGCATTTATGAAAGGGTATTCTCCAACATGGTGGTATTATTTGAGGAAAGAGAACCACTGGGAGAATCAGACAACTCAGAAAAGATGAAGAAGAATTTGCAGAAGGATAATGATAACTCCATTCATCCGAAAGAATTTCTTCGTGCTCGCATGCTCGATGTGTTGCTGGGCGATTGGGACCGCCATGAAGATCAATGGCGCTGGTTCGATGATGAAAAAGGAAAAGTGAAAAAATATGTGGGTGTACCGAGAGACCGTGACCAGGTGATCCATCTTACACAGGGATTGTTTCCCAAGCTGGCGTCTTCAGGATTTATATTGCCAACCCTGCGCGACTTTGATGCATACATCAGTAAAGTAAAATGGGTATTGTTCAAAACCCGGTTTGTGAATGCTTATCCTGAAATGCAATTCAGCCGCGAAGAATGGAAAAAGCAGGCTGAAAAATTTTCTTCCCAGGTAACGGATTCGGTACTGGAAGCCGGCTTGCTTCATTTGCCTAAACCTTCTTATGATCTGAGACATGATGTGTTGCTAAGTAAATTCAAATCCCGCAGGGATAAACTGCCGGAAGCCATGCTGAAGTATTACGATTTTATCCAGAAAGTGGCCGATATCCGTACCAGTGATAAAAGTGAATTTGTGGAGATCAAAGATGCTCCTGATGGCGGTCTTAATGTGCGTATTAATAAAATAAGCAAGAGTGGTGAACTGGAAGATGAACTGATGAACAAAACTTTTTCACCACACCTAACGAAAGAAATACGTGTGTTCACCGGCAATGGGAATGATAGCATTGTGCTGGATAATAAAACCTCCAGGATAAAACTCCGGCTGATCGGCGGTGGAGACGAAAAGGATTATAATGTTATTGCTTCGAGGAAGAAGGTTCGTCTTTATGACAGGGATAATGGGTCCAGCTACAGTGGCGATGTTTCCAAACTGAAAAAATATATCTCCAATGACAGTCTCAACACTGCTTTCACACCGGTTGATCTGTATAATACGTGGGTACCATTGGTATTGTTAGGGATTAATGCAGATGATGGTTTTATTTTCGGCGGTGGGTTCAGGTATATTCACCAGGAAGGTTTTAGAAAGTATCCTTACAGCAGTATGCATCAACTGCTGGCCGGTCATTCATTTTCTACCAGGGCTTACCGGGTGAAATATAATGCAGAATGGATACGGGCTGCAGGCAAGGCGGATATCACGCTGCAGGCGCTGATCAAAGCACCCAACAATACAATGAATTTCTTTGGCAGGGGCAATGAAACTTTTTATGATAAAGGCTCAAGCGATATCCGTTATTACCGTACAAGGTTCAGCACTTACCAGTTGGACCCGGCTTTCCGCTGGAGAGGTAGCAAAGGTTCTGCATTCAGCATTGGGCCTTCTGCTTATTATTATACATTTGATACGGATGACAATGCCGGCCGGTTTATCAATAATACGTCGCAGATCGGCAGCTATGATAGCCTGATACTGGAAGAAAACAAACTGCATCTGGGAGTTGTTATGTCTTATGTAAACGATAAGCGTAATAATAAGGTCGTTCCGCAATGGGGAACATTTGTCAATATCCGCTTACAGGCATATAAAGGAATGGGAACATATGCAAAGGATTTTGTGCAGCTTATTCCTGAAGTAGCTCTTTATAAAAGCCTGAATGCCAGGTCTACCATTGTACTGGCAGAGCGTTTTGGAGGCACAGTCACTTTTGGCGAGACCACTTTCTACCAATCGGCTTTCCTGGGTGGCCAGGAAAACCTGCTGGGCTACCGCCAGTTCCGTTTTGCCGGCAAACACAGTTTTTATAATAACCTGGAATTGAGGATCAAGCTGGCAGATATTGTCAATTATATTCTTCCCGGTCAGTTTGGCATTAGCGGTTTCTGGGATGTAGGGAGAGTTTGGCAAAATCCTGACAATTCAAGTAAATGGCATAATGGAGTGGGTGGTGGTATTTATTTTGCACCTGCGTCCATGCTTTCCCTGAGCTTTGTGATGGGAAATTCGCCAGAAGGCTGGTATCCTTATTTTACAATGGGACTACGTTTTTAAACTATGCAAACAAAGATTATTGATATTGTGCCGATACCATTTCCGGAGCCTGCTCCGGAAACGACGATTTCTTTTGGCCCATTCGTCAATTATTTAAAAAAACGCAAAGAACAATCCGACTGTCATAAGAGCCGGTTCTTTTCTTATGTTATAGAGCAGTTTGAACAGTATCCTGAGTTATTGCAATCGGTGAAGCTGGAAAAAGTGGAGCATTATGCCGATCAATTGCAATTGATCTATCTCTGTCTCTCCCCCATCGTAGAGGATGAAGAAAAACATTTTTGGGCGTTAAGCGTCCCAATGAGGCCCGTGCTCATGTATACGACCAATGCGGTGCATCATTTTGTACAGGATATGATATCACATAAGCTGCAAAGTGACCGCTTGCCACAATCGGTTGAAGCCCTCATAAAGGAAAAACTGGAATACTGCTATTCATTCATCCTGGAAAGATTATATAAGATATCCAACTTTCAGAATAAACAACTTGTTCATGCTGTAGTGGATAAAGAAACGGGGCTGACAAAATATTATAAACAGAACATTGATACCAGGTTTATAGAAATACATGTGAAGCGCCCTTTGCCTGAATTGAATCTCTCAACATTTAAGTCGAGGGTGCAGAACAGTAAGGACGTATTGGTTTTATTGCAGGAAATATTGCCGCTCGATATGTTTCATTTTGAAGGTTTCGGTATAATCAACGTGGAGGAGGTGACAGCGCAATATGCCTTAGAAAATTTGAAAACTCTGCTGCTTGATCATAGCACAGTAAAGGATGACGAATATTATTCAAGACTTACCGGCTCGCTCAAATCACTTATCGGGAGCAATGAAGTGGAATTTGGAGCACTTCCTTTTTTACAGGTAAATGATAGGCCGGTCTATATCGATGGAGCCTGCCTCAACAGTGTGCTGTTGAACTCTGCCAGGGAGTATGGCTCAGTGGAAACTTCGTATTCCATGCTTGCAACGGAATATGTAAAAAATCCAAAAATCACTTTTATCAGGGATGTGATGGAGGAAGATGAGAACAGGCATGAACTGCTGCGCACCCTTAAAGCGGCAGGAGTTCGTTCTTTTGCTATGATGCCTGTATATTTTAATAATGCATTGGTCGGAGCTACAGAGGTATACAGCAAAAAGCCTGACGTGTTGAATGAAAGCCTGCTTGCTAAAATTGATCCGGCCATGCCTTTGTTGTCGCAGTTGCTGAAAAACATGATCGACCAGTTCAATGATTCGATCGAGAAGGTTATTAAAGAAAAGTTTACAGCAGTGCAACCTTCTGTGCAATGGAAATTCAATGAAGTGGCCTGGCATTACCTGCAGAATGAGCATCAGCCGGAACCCCGCAAAGAAACAGAAGAGATCATTTTTGAAGATGTGTATCCATTATACGGAGCAGTGGATATCCGTAATTCGACGGTTGAGCGGAATCTCGCTTTGCGAAAAGATCTTCGCGTGCAGTTCAAAGTGCTGCTGGAAGTGTTGAAAAAGCTGAAAGAAGCAACAGGCTTTGGCCTGTTGGATGAAAAAATATTTGTAAGCCAGCAATGGCTTGGGAAAATAGAAAAGGATACTGCTCTTTTCAACCAGGAAATCAAGCTGAATGAGTTCCTGGAAAATGATATGATACCGTTCCTGCTGCAGTTCATCGAGAACCGACCTGATCTCACAGCTATTGCAGATGCCTATTTTTCTGCTATTGATGAGCACCAGGGAGAGGCTTTTGAGAACCGGCGTGCATTGGAGTCTTCCATGACTACGGTGATCTCATCAGTTAATAATTACTTTGAAATGCTGAAGGATGAAATTCAGCAGGCTTATCCCTGTTATTTTGAAAAATTCAGAACGGATGGAGTGGAGTATGATATCTATATCGGCCAATCGATCACGCCCGACCGGCCATACAGTAATATTTATCTAAAAAATCTCCGCCTGATGCAATTGACTTCTATGGCGGCCATTACAAAATACTCTCATTCTTTATTACCTCATTTACTCAGGAAAGTTGAAACAACCCAGCTTATTTTCATTCATTCCCATCCGATCGATATCCGGTTCAGAAAGGATGAAAAAAGATTTGATGTGGAAGGGGCTTACAATATCCGTTATCATATTATCAAAAAACGGATTGATAAAGTGAATATCAAAGACACCCGGGAGCGGCTGACCCAACCTAATAAGATCGCACTGGTATATTTTAACCAGAAAGAAGCGGATGAATATGTTTCTTATATCCGTTACCTGCAAGGAGAGAAGCTGCTGAACAATGACCTGGAATACCTGGAACTGGAAGAGCTACAGGGCGTTTCCGGATTGAAAGCATTGCGGGTGGGTGTAAACCTGGCCAGTGAACTGGCTAAGGTGAATATTGAGAATTTAGTTCTTGAAAGTAAGTGACCGCTTTCAGGAGCAATTGGCAGCTACTGGTGTAATCACTAATATTCCTGCGCTCATTCTCACTTCCACTTTTTCCCCATAACAAAATCCCAGCTTTTGCAACCAGGCGCCGGATAAGCGTATTTCCGGGACTGTAGTGTTATCACTCCAACGATGGACCCTTACCAGCGGTTGGATTTTTAATGTTTTTATTTTTTGCTCTTGGGCTTCCGATTGCATTGCGATTGCCTGAAAGGCCTGGCTGAGTAGAACTCCTGTTTCCATAAAATGAATTATTACTTCAAAGCTACATTCGTCTCTGCCCGGCTCCATGAGAAAAAAACAAATTCTGGGGTGTTTTTACCCATTTGTGCTATTCGCGCTCCTCGTTTGCATAATTCGTTTCAACAACCATTGGTCTTTCGTCCCAGCCTTCATCCTCTCCCGACCGTAATATATCCCTGTCGGCCCGCAGCGTTTCCTCCAGTTCTTCCACATACTTTCTCACGGCGATCACATATTCATCTGCATTCCTGATCGAGCTCAGGTACTTCAACCGTTTTTCATCTTCTTTGAAGAATGTTTTTGCAAGCCGCGTGGTTTCATGAGCCCGGAAGCCCAGGAATTTCATTGCATCCACTCCCATTCGGATGCTTGTATCGAGTGTTTCGCGGTAAATATGCAGCATGCCGGCGTTCATCAATGAATAAGCGTCATTACGGTTGGAAGCACGTACCAGCATGCGCAGGTTGGGGAAATGCTTTTTAATGGTTTCGATCATCTCCAGTCTTTTCTCTTCGTCACCTACAGCAATAATGATCAGCTTGGCTTGCCTGGCCCCGGCGATCTCGAGCAGTTCATGTCGGCTTGCATCACCATAGTAAACTTTGAAACCCATGCGGCGGAGCAGATCAACATTGTCACTATCTGTATCCAACACGGTTGCTTTTACATTATTCGCCCGCAGAAAACGACCTACAGTATTTCCAAAATGCCCGAACCCTGCAATTATAACCGGGTTTTCTTCTGCTTCCACATCATGTTCACGTTTGGGTTTATTCTTATCCGGATCACAGATACGGGGTTGTATCAATTTATCATTAACAAGCATCACCAATGGCGTTACTACCATGCTCAGGGCTACCACGGCGATGAGGGTATCCATGCTTTCCTGCGAAAGTATACCTGCTTCTCTTGCAGAGTTGCTCAGTACAAATGCAAATTCCCCGATCTGGCTAAGCCCCAGGCTAAAGGTCAGGTTTTGCGGATTGGTGAGTTTGAATGCACGGCCCAGCACAAACAGCACTAATGTCTTTACCATCATTACTCCTATTACAAGACCAATGATCAGCCAGGGACGTGAAAGAATAAGATGGAAATTGATGGAAGCGCCGACGGCTATAAAGAATAATCCCAGTAATAAGCCTTTGAACGGGTCAAGATCACTTTCCAGTTCATGGCGGTATTCACTGTTGGCTAATACAACACCTGCCAGGAAAGCACCGAGTGCCGGGCTCATTCCTACTGCGCTCATCAATGAAGCTGCACCTACGACCAGCAATAAAGCTGTGGCGGTAAAAATTTCCCGTAAACCGGTTTTGGCTATCAGCCGGAAAAAGGGACGAAGCAGGTAGCGCCCCGATATTACCAATGCTGCTACAGAACCCAGCACGGCCAGGGTTTGTGCCCAGCCTGGCCAATCACTGACCAATCCTGTTTCTGTGTGCCCGCTTGCTGCATTGATCACTTCATTGGCAAGCAAAGGCAAAACCGCCATCATGGGGATCACAGCGAGATCCTGAAATAATAGAACAGCAAAGGAGCTTTCACCGGCAGAAGATTTTAATTGTCCTTTTTCAGTCAGCGATTGCAATACAATGGCTGTGGAAGACAAAGAAAGGATCATTCCCAGCACGAGGGCCTGCTTCCAGTCGAGCTTCAGCGCGAGGGAAAGGGCTGCCAGTACAAGGGTAGTAGCACCCACCTGCAAGCCGCCGAGCCCTGCAATGGAGCGGCGCATTCTCCATAGCCTCGATGGTTCCAGTTCCAGCCCGATCACGAACAGCAGCATCACCACGCCGAATTCCGCAAAATGCATCAGGTCCTGTCCTTCTTCTCCAATAAAATGAAGCCCTACAGGCCCGATCACAATGCCGGCGAACAGGTAGCCAAGCACTGATCCCAACCCCAGCTTTTTGGCAATGGGCACCATGATAACTGCTGCTGCGAGATAGACCATGGCCTGAAAGAAAAAGGTTTGCATATAGGTTGTTTTGCGTTGAATAATGTTTGTGTATAACAGCGCCGTGGCCGGGAAGTTGTATCAACTGGTTGCTCCATGGCCAAGGCCATTGATGATTTCCAGTCCCCCATAATGTTCGGGGCTTATCCTCCCGGAAGCAAGGCCGCTTAATATATCGGCATAAACCAGTCCTTCCTCTTCAATGGCATCCTGCTGCATGCGGTGTGTGCCATAAACAATAAATGGCGGCATATAATCCATGCGGCAAAGCAAAGCGGTTTGACGGAATGGCAGCAGGAACTGGCTAACGGGAAACTGATGATGTCCTTCTGAAGTATAGGCATGATGTCCGCTGCCACATGTAATGGCATTGATCATTTTTTTGCCAAGAAGGGCATATCCTTTGGGGCCATATGCCCAGTTATATTCCAGCACCAGGTCGAGCCACTGTTTGATAATGGCAGGACCGCTATACCAGTAAAACGGGTGTTGCAAAACAAGAATATCATGGCTGAGCAGGAGTTCCTGTTCTCTTTTCACATCTATATAAAGATCGGGGTATTGTTCATACAGGTCATTGACGGTGACTCCTTCCAGTTGTTTGCAGTTTTTCAGCAATACCCGGTGCACCCGGGAGCGGCTGAAAGCGGGGTGGGCGAATTGTACAAGTACTTTCGGCATAAAGGATCTGAGAGTGATTTTAACCGAAGTTAAGCAAAGCGGGAAAGAGAAGATGGAAAGTAGTTTTTGGCGGGGGGAAATAGAAAGGGACCGGATAGAAATCCAGTCCCGCTTTTTTTAAAATCCAATATCCTATGAAAAACCGATACAAGATTAAGGAGGATCGGAAGGCAAGTCAATACCGTTTGTAGGGTATTTCGTTGGGGGAGGATTTAGATGTAAGATTTACAAGGGTTGAGATGGTTATATCATTTAATTAATTCAAGTGAAAGTGTTTGAGATGAGATAAAAATCCCGAAGAAGTAGCACGATTGTACGGGTTGTGTGTGTGTGTGTAAAAGATATGCTTGCAGAGAAGAATGGATAGATCAAGGCCATCACTATGTCGTATTTTTTAAATAAACTCACACATAAAGGGTATTCTCTTCCCTTTTTCTACTCAGAAATCTTCTCATCTCTCCTAAAAATCACACAATCAGGTTATTGACCTGCACCGAAAATCTCTCCAGTTTTGCGGAGTTTTCATCACCTTTCAAACCTTTAATTATGAGAAGAATTTCCGGCTACCTATGTATTCTATTGTTTTCTACCCTCTTTTTTTCTGCCTGTAAAAAAGGAGATGTCGGTCCACAGGGACCAACAGGCAACGCAGATGTGAAAATGTTCACTTTTAGTTCGCAGACTTTTACCGGAGCCCTGAATTTAAAACTCCCTGTTGGTTTAACCCAAGGATATATAGATTCAAGCTTAGTACTTGTTTACTACAATCCTTCCAATGAAGCAGCTACAGCCTGGTACCCATGCCCCGGCCTTGGTTCCAGCGGCGCTTATGAAACCAGGTATCTTATTTATCAAAGCTCTCCAACCCCGGAAGAATGGACACTGTCCATTCGACTGATGAAACCAGACGGCAGCGGCCCCTATACTTCTGCCGTTACGTTTACTAAAATCAGGGTTGTATTCGCACCGGCTTCCAGCATCCAAACTGGCCGAAGCGCACCAATAGACCTGAACGATTATTATGCAGTGAAGAATTATTTTAACCTGCCGGATTAATACTGACCTTTCTATAAAATTAAAGCCGGATCATATCTATAAACCCTGATATGATCCGGCTTTAGCTTTCAATATACATTTATTATTCAACTGATAACTTAGTCTTTGCTTCAGCTCCATTCCTCACTTCCTCCGTTACTGTCTTCACAATAACATCTGTTGCAGAAAGATTTCCAAACACTTCTGTTTTATCATCTGCGCTTCGGCCAACTTTAACTGGTACCCACACCGTCTTATTATCTTCCACTTTGATCACAAACGTACCTGTAGTTGAACGTAATACTGCTTTTGAAGGCACCAGCAATGTATTATTATCCCCCGCCAATGGAATGGATACCTCTGCTATCATCCCTGGCAACAACCGTGACTCATTCTCCACATCCATTTCTGTTCGCTGCGATCTTAAACGCGTATCCAATGCCCCCGAAGCACGGGATACTTTAGCGACGAACGTATCGTTCTGAATGGATTTGACCGTAAACTTCACTTCCGTTTTATCATTGAAATAAGGAATATATGATTCGGGAACACTTACCACCAGCCGTAATTTTTTATATTCCTGCAAAGTGAAGATAGGGGCATCGGAGCCTTTGCCTGCCGGACCTACATAAGCGCCTGCACTTACATTACGCGCACTGATCACACCACTGAACGGAGCTCTTATCTCCAGGTAATTCCGGTTATCTCCGATCTCACGGTAAGATGCACGGGCCGCTTCCAGCTGCGCGAGATCAGATTTTTGCTTGGCCAATGCGATGTCGAGGTCATTTGGTGAAATAGTGCCGGGTGTTTTGCTGGTTTCAAGCAAACGCTCATAAGTGGCTTTGCTGGAGAGATACAAAGCTTCCTGCGATTTCAACCTTGATTCTGCTCCGGATAATTGTGAGTTCAGTTCCGGTGCTTCCATAGTGGCCAGCAACTGGCCTGCTTTCACTTCACTGCCTACATCCACATAAAGCTTGCGTACGAATGAACTGATCTTTGCATACAGGTCTACCTGCTGGAAAGCCACCAGTTCTCCGGGTAACCGGATAGAAGATATCAGCGAACCCTGCACCGGATGCACAACTTCCATTTCAGGCTCCGGTGCCGAAGCCACAGGCTTCTCACCCCTGCTTTCTGCGGACCCACAACTTTGAAGAATAATTCCCGGCACAATGATCGTTGCTAATAGAAAAATCTTTCTCATCCCTTGTATTTTATTTGCGGTGAATAAAACCGTCATCATTAAGCATTAAATATTGGTTGTTGGATCAATTCAATTTTCCAGTTTCACATAATGTTTACTTTCCTCATCCTCCGGATCAAGCGATACACTTTGCGTTCCTGCTTTTCCCTGGGCCCAGGCAAACACAAGCGGCAAAATAAAGAGTGCTGCAAAAGTAGAAGCGATCAATCCGCCAACGACTGCTCTTCCCAGTGGCGATGACTGGTCTCCTGCTTCACCCAATCCGCTTGCCATTGGTATCATACCTGCTACCATCGCCAGTGCCGTCATCAATATCGGGCGCATCCTAAGGGCTGCTGCTTCGGTTGCGGCTGTAATGGCATTGCCGCTATGCTTGCGCAATTGCTCTGCATTCGTGATCAATAGAACGGCATTGGAAATGGAAACGCCTACCGACATGATCATTCCCATATAGGATTGAAGATTGAGGGTTGAACCCATTATCATCAATAAGGCAAGCGATCCCAGGATTACTGCCGGTACAGTAGCCAGTACCACGCCTGATACTTTGAAGGATTGGAAATTGGCCGCCAGCATCAGGAAGATCACTACGATGGCGACCAGCAAACCACTCTCAAGACTGCTCATGGTATCGATAAGCGTATCGCTGAGCCCGATCACTTCTATATTCAATCCCCTGGGCAGTTCACCGATTGATTTGATTGCTTCCTGCACATCTTTGGCAGCAGTACCCAGGTCTTTATTGTTCAGGTTAGCTGTTACCGATAAAACAGGTGTAGCACCAAGGTTATCGTTCTCGCCGTATGTGGTCCCGGGAGTAATGGTAGCCACATCTCCCAGTACAGGCCGGCTCGCATTTTTCAGCAAAGGGATCTCACTTATATCGTTCACACTTTGCATTTTACTCTCGGGTACCTGCACCTGCACACTGTAACTATAGCCTGCTTTTTCATCTACCCAAATATTCTTATCTGTGTAGCGTGATGATGAAGTGGAAGCGATCAGGGAACGTGATACGTCCGTAACATCCAATCCAAGTTGTGCAGTTCTTACGCGGTCTATCTCAATATTGATAGCCGGATATTTTGTGGATTGGCCCAGTTGCACATCACGCAGGTAGCTGATCTCTTTCAGCTTTGCTATAAGTTTTTGAGCATAAGTTTCATTTACCTGTTTATTTCTTCCTGAAAGCCGTACTTCAATAGGAGTAGGAGAGCCCTGGCTCAGGATCTTATCCGTTAATTCAATAGGCTCGAAGGAAAGAGTAAGATCAGGCAGGTCTTTGCTGAAACGGGTGCGGATCTTTTCTTTCAATTCATCGAGATCTGTTTTATAATGCTCGTTCAGCTGCACCTGGATCACCGCTTCATGCGGCTGCGCCATCCACAGAAAGATAGGTGCAATGGAAAATAATGAAGGGTGGGTACCTACATAGGAAGAAGTGACTGAAACATTACCGGGACCGACTATTTCTTTAATTCCATTAATAGCCGCCAGTGTTTTTTGTTCGGTACTTTCAATACGCGTTCCTTCCGGTGCGCGCAACCTTACCTGGAACTGGCTTCCGTTCACTTTCGGTAATACATCTCTTCCAATCGAATGCATCAACAGGTAAGCCAGCCCGCATATCAGCACAACATACCCGGTCACGATCGGCTTACGGTAAGGCATTATGCGTCCGATAAAACGCAAATATCTCATACGGAATTTTTCAAACCGGCTGATCTTGCCATCGCGGTTGCTGTCTTCTCTTTCCACCAGCATCTTTTTCTGGTCCCAGGTATCTTTTTCACTTCCCGGGGGCAGGCCTGCGGCTTTTAGTATCTCCGCATCGGTCAGACCTGCATTCGCATTATTGGTGTTTTGATTAGCGGCATTCGTGTGTTTAATTTTCATTAGCCAGTTCGCCATGATCGGCACAAAGGTTTGTGCAAGAAAATAAGAAACGATCATGCTGAAACCAATCGCCAACGCTAAGGGCAGGAATAATGAGCCCGGTATGCCTCCCATAGTGAAAGCAGGAGCAAATACTGCCAGGATGCAAAGCAGGATCAACAATTTTGGAAATGCAATTTCTTTACAGGCATCCCATATCGCCAGTGCTTTGGGTTTTCCCATATCAAGATGCTGGTGAATGTTCTCTATCGTCACCGTACTCTCGTCCACCAATATCCCGATAGCCAGTGCAAGACCGCTAAGCGTCATGATATTGATCGTTTGCCCGAATAAGCTAAGAAACAATACACCCGAAATAATAGAAGTAGGAATGGTCAGGATAACGATCAATGCCCCTCTGGGGTCGCCCAGGAATAATAACACCATTAAGCCGGTCAGGATCGCACCGATCGCGCCTTCCGATAATAAACTCTTCACGGAATTGATCACATACGTGGATTGATCGAACTCATAAGAGAGATGTACGTCTTCCGGCAACTGGGCCTGCATTTTGGGCAATGCCTTCTTTAAGTTTTGTACTACTTCCCAGGTGGAAGCATCCGCATTCTTGGCCACGCTTAAATACACAGAACGTTTGCCATTGACCAGCCCGTAACCTGCTGTTATATCCGCTCCGTCTTCTACGGTAGCTATATCGCGCAGATAAAGATTTTGCACACCGCCTTTGAACAGGGGTATGTTCTCAAAATCCTTTATTTCCCTGATCAATGTATTGGTAGGTGTGATATAGTTTTTATCACCAATTCGCACATTCCCTGATGGTGTTGTCTGGTTATTCACCCGCAATGCTTCCACCACCTGGTCGGGGGTAAGATTATGCGAGCGTAACATCTCCGGGTCCACTTTCACTACGATCGTGCGAACACTACCTCCAAACGGCGGTGCTGATACAAGACCGGGAATCGTGGTGAAAGAAGAACGGACATACACATTTGCCAGGTCAAGTAATTCATTATTGTTCCTTTTATCACTGCTCAATACTACCTGCCCTACCGGAAGAGTGGATGCATCAAACCTTATAATGAATGGCGGGTTGGAGCCTGGCGGGAATATCGCCTGTATCCGGTTAGCAAATGCACTTAACTCTGCTGCTGCCTGCGCCATATTGGTGCCGGGATAAAAGCTGATCTTCATCAGCGTAAGCCCCTGTATATTTTTTGTTTCAATGGATTTGATACCATTCACAAACAACATAATGTTGATGTATTGCTTTGCAAACATCGCTTCCATTTGTGAAGGTGTATAACCTGAAAAGGGGTGCGACAAATAAATAACCGGCAATTCCAACTTAGGAAATATATCCACTTTAATGCTTGTAGCCGCTTTGATGCCAAAGAAGAACAGACCGGCAACAATTACCAGGATGGTGATAGGCTTACGGAGTGCGAAACGTATCAGGTTCATAGTATCTCTTAAAATTCGTTAATGAAAATATCCCAGTTGCCTGTGGCTGCAGCTTTCAGCAATAAAGCCTGCCATACATTGCTGTAGGTAATGTCCCTGTCCGTTTCTGCACGGTTCAGTACATAGAGGGCCTGTGTTACATCCACAATTGTTGTCAATCCATTATTATATAATGTTGTCTTTTGCAGATAGGCATCGGAAGCAGATTTCAACTGGTTGGGCACTTCGCGGTAATTACCCAGCGCATTCCTGATCCTTGCATCGGCCAGGCTCACCTGCGCACTAAGCTGCAGTTTGATCTGGTCATATTCATGCTGCAAACCTTTTGTGGTCAATTCCTGTGCACGCACGGCAGGTTTGTTGCGGAGTAATGTGGTCATATTCCATTGCAGACCTATTCCCAACAGGTAATTGCTGCGGGTAGGTTTTATTCCTTTGAAATAATCATGGCTGAAAGCTGTCTGATCCGTTGCATAAGCGGATTCAAATCCTGAACCTCTTGTCTGGTACACGCCAAAAAAGGAAAAAGATGGATAATATTGTTTCCTGTTAAGGATCACCTGCCGGTTGCTAAGATCGATCCTGCTGCGGTAATATTGCAGCACAGGATGCGTTTCTTCTCTCAATGCAATACTGTCTGCAAAGGCCAATGGTATTTTATTGATAAATGAAGTATCCAGTTGATAATTCATTGCAGGCAACCCGGTGAGGACCACTAACTGATTGGCCTGCTCCTGCTCCACGTTCATTGCATTCGTTAATGCAATACGGGCTGCCGACACTTCTGCATTAGCCAGTGAAGAATCAACACCTGCCAGTAAGCCGTTGGCTGCTCTTGCTGTAGCAGTCCGTTTTACAACCAATGCCCTGTCAAGATTTTTTTCCTGGATGCGTGTAAGTCTTTGTGCTATCAGCAGGTTGAGATAAGCAGCGGCAACTTTTATCTGCTGTTGGAAACGCTCCTGTTCCAGGTCGGTTTCGTTCACGTGCAGCGATGATTTGGCTACTTCTATTCTCTCTTTAGTGCGACCAAAACTGAAGAACTCCCAGTTGATATTAGCCAGGTAAAGCGCACCGAAAGCTGCATTCCAGTTTTGCGAAGGCAATGGCAAACCTGAAGACGCCACGCCCAAACCACCAAAACCATATAAAGGGCCATTCTGGCCATTCACAGTGCCATATACCTGCTGGGCTGATAAATTGAAGTTGGGAAGATAATCCCTTTTGCTTTGTGTCACTCGTTCCTGCCCGGCTTTTATATAGTTCTCTTTGGCTTGAATGATGCCATAACGGGCCATGGCTGAGTCAACAGCTTCCCTGAGCGACAGGGTTTGCGCAGTGGCCGAAAAGGCGATCATAAAAGCAAGCAAGAAAACAGACAGCCGTGCGGAGAAGGAAGTGCAGGGTCTCTGTAGATTCATCCTACAAATCAACCGACAAGTGAGCAAAACGCATGAAGAAAAATGATAGCTCCGATTGATAAATGATGAATGCAATTGATCATATTTCGTATGACTTTTATGCTATTAAGCGCGTCCTTTGCTTCGCTAATGATCGTTTGAATAATGCAAGAGAAAGTTTGAATAATGCAAGTGTCCATCAGGAAAACTGTTGAGAATAAGTGGTTGCAGGAAATTATAGTCTTGCTTTTCACCTTTATCCTGTTCACGCTGAACGACTGGATGCTGATCAGCTCCTGGAATAATTTATGGAAAGGCTGCACTTACTTTTTGATCCTCTATACCCATGCGCAGCTCAACCGCATTTTTTTACTCCCGATCTTACTGGAAAAAGGGAAACCGCTCACTTATACTTTGCTGAGCATTGGACTGGTACTGGTTTTTTCCGGTATATTGTATGAAGTGGCCACGCTTTGGCTGTATAAGAACTGCTATCTCTATAAATCCATCAAGCAACAAAGTTATATCTATCACCTTGCTACAATGGTTGCCACTTCTATATGCATTATGGGGCCCTTGCTGTTGCTGAAATATTACCGGGAGCAACGGACGGTGGAAAGGGAAACCATCCTGGCTCGCGAAGTGCAGTTGAATGCTTTGCGCAGCCAGCTCAACCCCCATTTTCTTTTCAATACATTCAATACATTATATGGAGTAAGCCTGCAATATCCCGGCCGTGTGCCCGATTTGCTGATGCAGGCATCGCAACTGATGCGCTACCAGTTGGAGAACGGCAATAAAAAATGTGTTTCCCTGAAAGAGGAGATCTCGTTTATCGAAAGTTATATCAACCTGGAAAAGGAAAGGGTGGGGCATCGCTGCGAAGTAGTGTTCAACCAATTGATCGAAAATCCCGGTCAGTATAAAATGCCTGCCATGCTGCTGATCTCCTTTATTGAAAACGCTTTCAAACATGGTACGGGCAGCGTGGAGCAATGTCATGTACAGGTGACTTTAAAAATGGAGAACGAATGGTTTGTGATGGATGTCAGGAATTCCCTTCCCCGGAAAAAAGCAGAAGTAGTATCTATGGGCATCGGGTTAAAGAATTCAAAAGAAAGACTGGCGATCCTTTATCCGGATAAACATCGACTGGAGATTAAAGATGGACCTGCCGATTTTCAAGTACATTTGGAGCTGAAAATTGAAAAGTATGGACGGGAGAAGGACCTGTATAATTGTGGATGATGAACCTGCAGCGCATTATGTGTTGATGAGCCATATCCGCTACGTATCACAACTGGAACTGGTGCAACAGTGTTACAACGCTATCGAAGCCATTAATTACCTGCGGCAGCACCCGGTTGACCTGATGTTTCTCGATATCAACATGCCCGAGATCTCCGGCATTGAGATGCTAAAAAGCCTGAAAAATCCTCCCCGCACCATTCTTACTACTGCGTATTCAGAATATGCAATGGAAAGCTATGATCATGGAGTAGTGGATTACCTGCTGAAGCCGATCAATCTTCCCCGTTTTATTACCGCCACAGAACGTTATTTCGAACTATCTGTAAGGAAGGAACCGGAAAAAGAAAGCCAGTCATTTATAATGGTAAAAACAGGCGGTGTGAATATACGCATTGAACTGGACGATATTTTATATGCACAAAGCCTGGGCAACTTCATCCGTATCTGCACTTCACAAAAAACATATATCGTTTCGCTTACCACCAGCGAACTGGAAGAAACATTACCCGACAACCAGTTTCTGCGGATCCACAAATCCTTTATCGTATCTCTTAATAAGATCCACGAATATGGTAAAGACACGGTCACGATCAATGATCAGAAAATGCCAGTCGGCATTACTTACAGGCAAAAACTCTACGAAAGACTTAAATAATAACATACATTAACAAATGTTAGACACCCTTCCCGTTCTTCCCGCCTTACCGGTAAAATTTTTACCGGTAAGGCGGGAAGAACGGGAAGGGTTATTTTAGGCAGCACTTGCTTTCTTTATCCAAAACAGTTTGTCTCAATCCGTTCTCTCTTTTCCTCAACCTGTGTAAGTTTTAACGGCCGGTTAACGGAGCAAACAGTAGCTTTGTACAACAGTGTTTTCACAGGGAAAATCCCGCATGAAGTGTTGATTCCCTGTTAAATAAAATTCAATCCCTCCTGCGGGCTACAAAATGTTCCAAAAACCTGTTATCTTGATAAGGATTAAAACCTATGCAATGAAAATATCTATACACAGGAATTTATTGACGCTGGCATTCATGCTGTTTGCCGGTGTTGCCATGGCACAAACAACGCTGGCCCCTGATCAAAATCCTGACTTCGCCGTTAGCCGGGCAAAATATATGAAGATGGCTGATTCCATTAATACCTGGCAGGGCACTACCGCACAGGAAACCTATAAAGCCATTGACTATCTGGCCGACAAAGCTGAAGCAAGGGCTAACCGCCGCGCATTCCGCCAGCAATTAAGGCTGGAAAGGGCACGCTACGGATATTCTTCCTACGATTGGTATAATTCACTGAATTATGGCAGTGGTTGGGGAAACTACAATAACTACTATTCACCCTACCGTTACAACCGCCGCAGTAATTTCTCCTGGAATCTCGGCCTTGGTTGGTGGTGGAGATGGTGATTGAACCAACTCAACAATACATTTTATTATCATAAACCATTAATTCCTTTATAATGAAAAAGGGTTTACTCATTTTTTTGCCTCTTACTGCATTGTTCTTGTTCAGTAACTGTGCTCATAAAGTCACCCGTATCGATCCTTCCGAACAAATTGATCTTAGCGGTCGTTGGAACAATACTGATTCAAGACTTGTAGCAGAAGATATGACTAAAACAATACTGGGTGCCAACTGGCTTACTAATTACATGGCTGCCAAAAACGGACAACGTCCAACCGTGATCGTTGGCCTCGTAACCAATAAAAGCCATGAGCATATCGAAGCAGAAACTTTTATCAAGGATGTAGAGAACTCATTTGTTACTTCACAAAGAGTAAGATTGGTACAGGGAGGTAAAAAAAGGGAAGAGCTGCGTGCGGAAAAAGCCGATCAGCAAACCAATGCCAGTGCCAGCACCATGAAGAAGTTTGGATTGGAACAAGGTGCCGATTTTATACTTCAGGGCTCTATCAATTCTATAGTGGATTCCCAGAAAAGAAAAAAAGTAGTTTACTACCAGGTAAATCTTGAACTCACCAATATTGAAACCAATGAAGTGGTTTGGATAGGCGAGAAGAAGATCGCTAAATATGTAAAGAACTAAACCCATTTGAGTATCCCTCAATACGGGTGGATGTTTCTCTTATTCAAAAATATAAAGAGCTGGGCTATTGCGCTTTTACCTTTGGTAATGCTGGTGTCCTGTGCTACCTATAATCAACAGGTGCAGGGCTATTACAGCAGTCTCCGGGAAGGTGATTACACCAAAGCTGCCAAAGAGCTGGATAAAAGCAAGCTGCTGAAGAAAAACAGGAACCGCCTGCTTTATCTTCTTGAGCGTGGCAAGGTGTGCCACCTGATGGGGCAATGGGATAGCAGCAACACCTATTTCAACGAAGCGGACCTTCTCATGGAAACGGCCCGCACTTCAGCCAAGGACATTGCATTGGGCAACCTGCTCAACCCTATGATGCAAACCTATAAAGCTGAAGATTTTGAAAAGTACCTCGTACATTATTATAAAGCCATCAATTACCTGCAGCTTGGTGAAACTGAAGATGCACTCGTGGAAGCCCGCCGTATCAGCCTCCGCACCTATGCCCAGGAAGATAAAGTAGGTAATAAAGACAAATACAAGGATGACGCTTTTTCCTTAATGGTGCAGGGCATTATTTATGAAAAAGGCGGAGATGTAAACAACGCTTTTATTTCTTATCGCAATGCTGCTAATGTGTTTCTTGGCAACCAGGGGAAATATTATGGAATAGATATGCCTGAGCAGTTGAAGAAAGATTTATTGCGGACTGCAGATCAGAACGGCTTTATGGATGAACTCGGCCGGTATGAAAAATTATTGAATACAACGTATCAAAAGGAAGAGAAACCGGCAGGAGGTGAACTGATCCTTTTCTGGGAAAATGGTTCTGCTCCCGTTAAAGCGCAGCAAGATCTCTGGTTCTCTTTATTCAAAGATGCGGGTGGCGCTTTTTTCTTTACCGATGCCAATAATTCCTTTACTGTGCCTTTTGATTTCAGCAGTGGTTACAATCGGGATAATATCAAACTGGAAGATCTGCGCAGTTTCCGCGTTGCACTTCCCAAATATGAAGCCGTTGCTCCGGTTTATACAGGTGCTGCAGCACTGGCCGGGTCGCAATCGTTCAAACTGGAACCGGCAGAAGATGTGAATAATCTTGCCTTTGCTACTTTGAAAGAAAGGATGCTGAAGGAACTTTCTTCAACATTGACCCGGCTTGCCATTAAAAAGCTGGCAGAAGCTGCTATAAGGCCTTCCGATAAGAAGGACTACGACAAGAACAAGACCGAAGAGCAAAAGAAAAAGGAAAAGAAAGAAGAAGCTACCCGTGAAGCTATTGCACTCGGCCTGCAGCTCTTCAATTTTGCTTCTGAAAAAGCGGATACCCGCAACTGGCAAAGCCTGCCTCATACGATCTATTATGCCCGCATTCCATTGCAGGCAGGTGAGAACCAGATCAACCTCCAGCTTAGCGGGCGTGGCTCCACGGGAGTGCCCTTAAAAGTGAATGGGCGAGGTGGAATGCAGGTGATGACAGTAAATACGATAAGGTAGAAATTCCTATCTTCAGTTCATGAATGTTGTTATTGTTGACGATAACAAAATTGCCCGCACCACGCTTAAGCAGCTTGTTTCCCGGGTAAAAGACCTGGTGATAGTAGCAGAATGCGAAAATGCGATGGACGCCTATAATGTGTTGCAGGAAGAACCCGTGGACCTGTTGCTGCTGGATATTGAAATGCCGGGCATGACCGGGTTGGAACTGACCAGGAACCTTGGTGCCAAACGTCCCCTGATCATCTTTACCACTTCGAGAAAGGACTATGCAGTGGAAGCGTTTGAACTGAACGTAGTGGATTATATCGTAAAACCAGTGACCCTGCCCCGGTTCATACAAGCCATTGATAAAGCCCGGGACATCCGGCAAAGCCTGGAAGAAGAAGTGAATATCGCCCCTGATGCCTTTATTTTCATCCGCGATTCCAATATTGTCCGCCGTCTCAGCCTCGATGAGATCCTGTATGCGGAAGCCATGGGCGATTATGTAAAACTTCATACCCAGGGTAAATTTTATGCCATCCATACCACCCTGAAAGCAGTGGAAGAGCGGCTTCCAGCCGACCAGTTCCTGCGTGTGCACCGGTCCTATATCGTTTCCATCCCCAAAATCGACACTATCCAGGACGGAGCCCTAATTATCCAGGGCAAACCCCTGCCTGTAGCAGATGCTTACAGGGCTGCACTCAATAAGCGGATGAATATCCTTTAATCCCACCGATCAGTTTTCCCGTTTTACCGACACGTTTGCCCGTTCCATCTATTCTGCCCTTACAGATGAGGCGGGAAATAAGAGCTTTGGGTTGTTGAAGCAATTGAATACGGGCAGTTTGTGATGAAATGATCGGATGTTCAGTATTCAATCTTCAATCTTTAAAAAAGCTTTTATTCTCATAGCAGTTTGGTTTTGGTTACGGGCTGCATGTCTATGCGGCCCCCTTTTTTTACAATGAAAACAATCTACACGATATTATTCTTTCTTGACCTGCTGGTGTTGATCATCCTCTCTTATTTCCTGCTGAGGCTGATGGACAAAGGCGGGCACGTCTGGTTAATGCTCGTTGTGCTGCTGGGACTGATCGGAAGCATTATGCTGCTGGCAACTTTCCTGGGCAGGTATATCAAACCCCAGAAATAAGGTTTAAACTTTTAAACCTTAAATTAATCCTTAACTTACAGCAGAGTAATCCGCATGACCAGTAAACGCATTATCTACTACCTGCTGACCGCTTTCATTACCGGCAATCTTCTCCTGATCTTTATGCAGTATAATTCCGCCCGGAATATTGATGATCTTATCCTGGGCAATGAAAAACTGTTGAATGAATTCAAGACAGGCAGTCAGCTCCGCGAACTTGAAAAGGATATGATATCCATGGAAAGCGATGTAAGAGGCGCTATTGCCATGTCGGATGTTTCTATCGCAGATAATCTTGAGCAGCAGATAGGAAATGTGCGAAATGACCTGGGGCATCTTCAGCAGATAAATGATGATGACAGTACGATCCGGTTCATCGATGAACTGGATGAACTGGTGCAGGAAAAAATATCTTTCAATCGCCAGGTCCTCGACACTTTTGCCCATTCCGGAAAAAAAGCCGCAGAAGCGCTGATGGCCAATCAGCATGGAAAAAGACTGATGCATTCCATTACCACAGTAGCGCATAAGATAGATACCAGCCGGCAGGTTTTGCTTACAAGAGTAACGGAATCGATTGATGAAAGTGGACGTAAAGCCCGGCGCTGGGGCACTATTCTCATCGTGATCGTGTTGCTGAGTGGTGCCGGCCTGTTTTGGTATATCATTAACCGTATTGCCAGTCAGAATCAATTGATCCGCCAGTTAGATGCATCGGAGAAGAAGGAGAGGGAAGCAGCCAGGATAAAAGAAAATTTCCTGGCCAATATGAGCCATGAGATCCGCACCCCGATGAACGCGATACTCGGTTTCACTAATCTTCTGCAAAAGAAAACACTGGAGCCCGAAGCCGAAGCATATGTACACAGCATCCGCCAGTCGGGCGAAAACCTGCTGGCCATTATCAACGATATACTTGATCTGTCGAGGATAGAAGCCGGTATGATGCGTATTGAGCCGGCACCTTTCAGCGTTCGCAGCCTTGTGCATTCAGTAGAGACCATGTTTACAGAGAAAGCCAGGGAAAAAGGATTGCTGCTTACCACTTCTGTGGAAGAGCAGGTGCCTGATATACTCGAAGGAGATGCTGTAAGGCTTACGCAAATACTGGTGAACCTGATCGGCAATGCAGTGAAATTTACCCAAAGGGGAAGCATCAATGTTTCTATTAATACAGAGCCGCTCCAGGTCGACCGGGTCACTATGTTTATCTCGGTGAGCGACACAGGTATTGGTATTGAAAAAGACAAACTGTCCGGCATATTCGATCGCTTCAGGCAGGCAGAAGATTCCATAACCCGTAAATATGGGGGAACAGGATTGGGGCTTGCGATCGTGAAAGACCTTGTTGATCTGCAACAGGGAAGTATTACAGTGATAAGCGAGCCTGGCCTTGGTACCCGTTTCCAACTCAGCATTCCTTATAAGATCCCGATAGAAGGCAAGACGCCAAAACATAAAGCGGTAAAACATGAGATCATATACCCGACCGCCGGTAATACGCAAATGCTGGTAGTGGAAGATAATGAGATCAACCAATCGCTGATGAAACACCTCCTTGCGAGCTGGCAGGTGAACCCGGATATTGCCGCCAACGGAAAGGAAGCTATAGAAATGTTGCGTCATAAAAAATATGATGTGATACTGATGGATATACAGATGCCGGAAATGGACGGTTATTCAGCTACACAGGTTATCCGCAACGAATTAAAGCTAACTACGCCCATCATTGCCATGACGGCGCATGCACTTGCAGGAGAAAGGGAGAAATGCCTTGGTTTTGGGATGGATGAATATATTTCGAAGCCTGTGCGTGAGCAGGAACTGCGTGGGTTGATCAACCGGTTGGTTGGTACTGGATCAGGTTCGCCTTCAATGCAAACCGGGATTGCCAATGAATATAAGTACATCGATCTGGCTTATATGCAGGAGATCAGCGGAGGCAGTAAGGAATATGAACAAACAGTGACAGCACAATTCCTGGAAATGGTTCCCGCCGATCTTGAAAAAATGCAGGCCGCATGGGAGGAAAAGGACCTTGTGAAGCTGCGCCAGTTGGCACATACAATGAAAACGTCCGTATCAGTGATGGGACTCAACAATGCACTGGAGCAGATGCTTGACACCATTGAATTCAGTGAAGATGAAAAGCAGGTCGGTGATAAGCTGCAGGAGCTGATGGACTATTGCCATCATGCACTGGAAGAAGCAAAACAGTTTTATGATACACTGAGTTAAGAGAACTACCTTATAATATGAAAAAAATGATCTATTACGCGGCATGGCCTGTTGGGTTGCTGCTGCTGACTTCCATGCTTATCACCCGGAAGCCGGTGATCAAACATCCTGCTTCTGCTATACGGGCAGAAAGAAAACCGGAACTCCCGATCAAATATATCTATCTAACATTTGATGATGGCCCACTGGAAGGGAGTGAACATATAGATAGTGTAGTGTTGCAAGAGCGGTTAAAGATCAGCGTATTCCTGGTGGGGCAATTGGTGATGAAAAACAAAAAGCTGCAGGCTTACCTCGAAGAATACAAGACGAATCCCTATATCGAGACCTATAACCACAGCTATACCCATGCCAATGGGAAGTATAGGATGTTTTACAGCCGGCCCGTTTCCGTGTTGGATGATATTCAACAGGATGAGGCAGTGCTTGGATTGCATTATAAAATTGTCCGCTTACCCGGCCGGAATATCTGGCGGCTAGGTGAACATAAAAAAGATGACTTCAGCGCAGGCAACAGCGGAAGCGCCGCTGCAGATACACTGGCTGCACATGGCTATAAAATATTTGGCTGGGATACTGAATGGCGGCATCGTTCTTCTGATGGTACGCCTGTTCAAACAGTTGATGAAATGGTGAAGGATATCGAAACCAGACTGGAAACCGGCAACACATTCACAAAAGATCATATCGTGGTGCTGATACATGATGAAATGTTCCGCAAGACCTGGGAGGAAAGTGAATTGAAGCAACTGATTGATAAGCTTCGTACGCATGAGAATTATGTATTTGAACATGTACGGTTTTACCCAATGCCGGGCGTGCGTTGAGGAATGCTGTGAAGAACAACAGACAACGACTATAAATGCCTGTTCACCGACTATTCATAAAGAAGCACCATTAACCGGTGTAGGTTTAAGGTATCAAATCAACACAACACCATGAATGAGATGATACCCCTATGGACCATTGAGTACAATGTGCCATTAACTGCAGTGCCGGATGCAACGGACGTAATGGAAGATGAATATCCTGCCCACTTGTTGAATGTGCAGATAGACTTTCAGAACGGGCAATTACTGCTGGACGGGAACTGGAAATTTATTATGAGTTCCAACAACCAGGCAGAAGAACATTGGTTCAACGCCCACAGCGAAAGGATAAGGTTAAGTGCATCACTTTTTCCGGGTAAGACCATTGACCTGGCCGATATGACGGCTGGTGCGGCTTTTGCAGTGGAAGGTATACTGTCTGACAACGAGGGAGAGATTGAATATACAGGTCTGCTTTTGATGGATCTGGCTAAAGAAAATAAAACACCGGGAACAAAGTGCTGGAATATCAGCCTTTACTTATATAACAGCGGATCGGATGATTGTGAAATAAAACTGAAATGGCTGGTGTATACAGCGGCCGAATTTGCTGAGTTGAATTAAAGTGTTATGAGCAACACAAAACCAAAAGCAAGGATGCTATTCAAACCAGCCATGTACTGGCGGGAGATCATTGCATTTATCGGTTTGTTCCTGGCATTCATCTTTTTCCGCAGCGAGCGCAGGGAACTTCATGCCATTATTCCTCACCTTGAAAGTGCAGACAGGGCCTGGATAATAACTGGTTTTGCGGTAACAGGTTTATTCTTTTGGCTGCAAGGAGCCATGTACCGCAAAAGCTTTGCTGCTATCAGGCTCGAACTGCCCCTGGTGCAGGGCATTATATTATTCCTGAAAAGAAATTTCCTCAGTGTTTTCCTCCCTGCAGGAGGTGTAAGTTCATTAGCGTATACTCCTTCGTATATAAGACAGAGAGGTTTTGGCCGGATGCAGGTGCATCAGGCCAGTGGCATCTATGCATTTGTAGGATTATTGACCGTCTTTCTTGCTGGCCTGCCTGTCATTGTTTATATGGCTTTTACCAAAGGTGGCTTGCATCATGCGGGCACCAGCCTGATAAGCCTGCTGGCAATATTGGTATTGTTATGGATGGCCACTATGTCGTTACGGCCGGGTAAATATTTATACCGGCAGATCAGCAAATACTTTCCTTCTGCAGCGCCGATGCTCGAGGGATTATTTACTGCAAAGCTCGACAACAGGGCTTTCGGCGCAACTGTTCTGTATTCGCTGGGCATTGAATTGTGCGGTATGGTGCATGTGTATATTGCCATGCTTGCACTGGGCCTGCCTGCATCGGCAGGAGTGGCTGCAGCAGCCTATATCATTTCTGTATTACTGATGCTTATATCACCACTATTGCGGGGCCTTGGTGCAGTGGAAATGTCGCTAGTCTATATTATGGAGTTGTATGGATACAGTGCAGGCCAGGCTTTAGCCATTACCATTCTTTACAGGGTCTTTGAATTCTGGTTGCCGCTGGTTTGCGGCTTTCTGGCTTTTGCCTGGAAAGGGAGAAAATTATTCCTGCGGCTGGCTCCTGTATTGCTGATCTTTTTGCTGGGTATCATCAATATCGTTTCGGTGATGACACCGCCCATCCATCACCGGCTTATGTTGTTGAGGGAATATATCCCGTTACAAACTGTGCATGCCTCCAACCTGCTGGTTTTATACATTGGCCTGATGCTGGTGGTTACCGCTGCATTTTTATTAAAAGGGTTCAGGGCTGCCTGGATCATTGCTGTATTGCTTTCTTTCCTGTCTTTACTGGGGCATCTTGGTAAAGCATTGGATTATGAAGAAGCCATTTTTGCAGCAGTTACTTTAGTGATATTGCTGGCTACAGCCAAACAGTACCGCCGCCGTGCCAGTAAGAAATGGCTGCAGATCGGTTTCAGCACAGCCTTGTTCAGCCTGGCAGCGGTGCTGATCGCCGGGTTTATCAGTTTTTATTTTATAGATAAAAAGCACTTTGGTATTGATTTCACCTGGAAACAATCGCTGGAACATACATTCCGCATGTTCTTTTTGCTACAAGATGACGCTTTGCAACCGGTTACCCGGTTTGGTCATGAATTTGTAGCATTGATAAGATGGTTAGGGTTTCTTACATGGGCTTTTGTATTGTTTGCCCTGATCAATCCTTACCTGCATTTAAGCAGGGAGGAGGATACTGAGAAGGAAAGGGCCAAAAGATTGGTAGGCCTGTATGGGCAATCATCCGTTGATTATTTTAAACTGTACAGGGACAAGCAATATTTTTTTTCAACGCAGTTCGATGCTTTTATTGCTTATCGTGTTGCCGGCGGCTTTGCCATTGTGCTGGAAGAACCTGTATGTGCGGAAGAAGATAAAGCAGCAGTAATACGTGAGTTTGATGCGTATTGCCGGAAAACCGGGTTGAAAGCTGCATACTACCGCGTGGATGAGAATAGTGTGGCCTTGTTTGGTACACTTCCAAAACTGATGATAGGCCAGGAAGCGATCGTGGATGTGCAACTGTTCAATCTCGAAGGCAAGGATAAAAAATCGCTTCGGAATGGTTTGAACAGCTTGCAGAAAAAAGGATTCACTACTCATTTGCACAGGCCGCCGCATGAGCCGGCTTTACTGGGATCATTGAAGAAAGTGTCGGATGAATGGCTGGAATATTTTGACAAGGGTGAACTGGTTTTTTCGCAAGGCTTATTTGACACGGAAGAATTGCAGCAGCAGGATATCATCACCGTGGAAGATGCAGAGGGCGAGGTAAAAGCATTCCTGAACATCATTCCCGATTTTTCACCGGAAGAATGCACCTACGACCTGATCCGCAGAACAGCCGATGCGCCTGGAGCAGCGATGGATGCATTGATCATCCAATTGATCCAATATGCCAAAGAAAGAAAACAGCTATATCTTAATATGGGCCTGGTGCCGCTGACGGGTATTGAACAACCGGTGAATACGGCAGAGCAATTATTGAAAATGGCTGCAACAAGGATCAAACGTTTTGGTCATTATAAAGGCCTGCGTGAGTTTAAAGAGAAATATGCAACAATGTGGGAGAACAAGTATCTTATTTATGAGAATGATTTTGACCTCCTGCAACTGCCGGTAGCTTTGAACAGGGTAATGAAACCATGAATAAATGATCTGTCAGTATATGAAACGATGGATAAGCATATTGGTATTCCTGTTTTTACTGAAACAATTATCAGCACAGGAAAAATTGCCGTTAAAAGAACAGTTTACATCAACAGATAAGCCTTTTGTCTTTTTGGTGAGTGGGGATGGTGGCGTGAAAGGATTTACAGCATCTCTTTGCACTGCTATCCATGACAGAGGCTATTCCATCGCTTCCCTTGACTCGCATGCTTATTTCTGGGATAAAAAAACTCCTGAACAAACTGCTTCGGCTATTGCAGATTATCTTACCACTGCATTGCAATCAAGAGCCAATCATCATTGGGTGATGATCGGTTATTCTTTTGGAGCGGATATCACCCCGTTCGTAGTGAACCGGCTGCCGGATTCGCTGAAAAATCAACTCACTGATGTAGTATTGTTATCTCCCTCCACCTCTACTGATTTTGAAATACATCTCTCCGACATGCTTGGTATAGGTAAGAAGCGGAGTATGGATGTAGTAGCAGAGATCAACCATCTGGGCAATCAGAAAACCACCATCTTTTTTGGCGAAGATGAAAGCGGGTTTCCCATAAACCAGATAAGGCTGGCAAAATACCATAGCGATGTGATCAAAGGCGGTCATCATTTTGACGGGAATTTCCAGGCTGTGGCGGAGAAGATCACCGACATAATAAATACCAAATGATCTGCAGCAGATCATTGCTTTTACCAGCCATTGGCTATCCCTCACTATCTACCCGAAATGCCTGTTCACCGATTACCCGTTCCGTTCTCCCCAGGGTGGGACCTAGCTTTGGATTGTAAATAAACGCTCACCTATAAATAAATCAACATGAAAAAGATAATGATAGTACCTGTTGCCTTATTGCTGGCAGGTGCAAGCCTGAACGCACAGAACAGTTCTGCAGGCATTGCCAAGGCGAATATGAATAAAAAAGAAGCCAGAGCAGAAAAGAAAGAAGCTAAAAAAGAGCTTCGCAAGCTGGAGGGGAATGAGGTAAGCAGTTTGACAAAAGATCATTTCTACCAGGATTTTGGCGATGCCCGTCCAACATGGAGAAGAACTACTTATTTTGATGAAGCAACGTTTATGAAAGATGGGAAGCCGATAACCGCGTATTATGATAATAGCACGCAGTTGGTAGGCACCACCAGCCTTGTCGATTTCAGTAGCCTGGCGATGAAAGTTCAGAATGATATCAAAAAGCATTACCCTGAGTATACTGTTGACAGAGTGATCCTGTTTGATGATAACGAAGCCACCCAGGCAGACATGATAATGTATGGTTCAATTATTTCCGATGAGGACAACTATTTTGTGGAACTGACCAAAAATCAGAAAACGATTATACTGAAAGTGACACCGGAGGGAGATATTAGTTTTTATACTGACAAGAAATAATGCCTGAACTTTATTGATTATCCCGACTTTTCATTTTTACAATTATAACAGGTAAGGGGGCTCCGGAGTGGGGACCCCTATTTTTTTAATAATATGTCTATTTTCTGACAAAGCCTTGCTCATCTTTGCCAGGTCAGGGCAATAACTGGAAAACTTAAACGTATATATATGACCGTATCAGGGCTTAGCCCTACCCCTACTCAAAAAATAGGGGTTTCCTATTAGCTCTCTGTTATGTGATTATGAAATATTGCTTTTTCTGTAAAACAGGTGCCTTTATAACGGTCGTTGCTTCCATTTCAACTTGGTTTTTGTGTATCTTCAAACCCGCCGGGGGCCTGCCATTTGATTGACTCTCAGGCGGCAGGGAAGCGCCAGGTGATTTTTACCGGCAGATAAACTGGCCCGTTTTTTTCTGGGTGGGGGCCATTAAAAAAACTGGTCAGTTATAGGCTAACAGCCTGTGACTGAGGAGGCGAAGCTTTGCTTTATACCGGCATCATTACGGAAAAGTATTATCTTAGAGACATATTATCCTTTGTCGTTATGAAAACAAAACCATTCTTACTGTTCTTTCTTTTATTATCTGTTCAGTTCGCTTTTGCCCAGAATGGGCGGATGAAGCCTTCGGTGTTTGAACCGGGGCAGAAAAGGCCGATTTATTCTGTTGGGGGGTATGTGGTGATGAGTGGGAAGGAAAATTATCCGATAGGGATAAACGGGGAGTTTAAGGTATTGAAGCTGACCAGCTTTTTGAATAAAGAGGCAGAGCAGTTAAGCAATAGTTTTATCACGACTACTTTTGGTTTGTATAGTGTGTCGGAAGCGGATTCCAAAATGGGATTTTTCGATAAAAAGGGTACTCCTACCATCAATATTGCCTATCTCACCGCGGGTTACCGGTATTATTTTGGTACCTATGATTATGATGCGAGTAATCCATGGCAATGGTTTGCTGAAGCAAACCTTGGCTTGGGCATGATCACGGTGCGGCATCCGGCTATTGCATTTTCAATAGGTGCGGGTTTCACTATCTCTAAACATTTAGATGGGCACTTATTTTATTCCGACTTTTATCATAATGAACAAATCACGAAGAATATAGGGAGTTTCTCCTTTGGTTTGGCATACAAATTCCGTTAATTCGCGGAAGATCTATGTTATATTCCTGCTTTTAAAATCTATTAACTGAATGAAAAACACTTACTGCTGGGGCATACTCTTATTGCCCCTGACTTTTATCTTTTTCAGTTGCCAAACTTCTAAACAACTTACCTACTTTAAAGACCTTTCGGATACGACGGCTATCCAGGCAATTCCTACCGCAAAAGCACCTCCTTTATATCTTCAGGCTGATGACCAGGTGCAACTTTCTATTTCCAGCCCAAGTGCTGAAGCCAGTAGTTTTTTCAATCTAATGGCTGCGAATCCCAATCCGTCAACTGCGTCTGTCGGAACGCAGGTCACACAAAGCTTCATAAACCTGTACACTGTTTCCAATGAGGGGCATATTACTCTTCCTGTTCTTGGGGATATACAGGCAGCCGGTCTCACTCTCGAACAACTCAGGCAGCAGGTAGTTATCTCCCTTAAGCCTTATCTTACCAATCCTATTGTTTCCACGCGGTTAACTAATTTTAAAGTCACAGTAATTGGTGAAGTAAACAAGCCGTACACAGTGCCAGTAAACGGAGAAAAAATCAATGTCCTTGAAGCAATTGGTGCTGCAGGTGATATGACCATTTATGGGGCGCGTAAAAAAGTAAAGGTGATCCGCAAATTGCCAGATGGGAACACTGAAATAGCGAGACTCGACTTTAATAGCAGCAAAATTTTTCAGTCGCCCTATTTTAATCTGCGACAAAATGATGTTGTATATATCCAGCCTAACAGGAACAAAAGCTTTCTGGCAAATAATACTACCTTCTGGGCTTCTGTAGCACTGAGCATTGCCTCGATTGTTACTGTTATCATTATTCGGGTTAAGTGATAATCGAAGAATGAAAACAGCATTCCTTCTCTGCCGTTTCATTTTCCCTCAATGTAATTAGGTCAACGACTATTTATTCATAAACCCAAGAGCAAACCAGTTATTGTTGATTATAGGAATAAGATGTTTCATATAATTTTTAATTAGGAAATCAACTATGAAGGATCAGGAAATATATAGTGAAGATCTCATAAGGAATAATGAGGAATTCGATATCAAAAAATGGTTGTCTCGAATATTCAGATCATGGTATTGGTTTGCGGGTAGCTTGTTAATCTGTGTTTTTATTGCCTGGCTTTACCTGCATTATACCAATCCGGTATATCAGGCTGTTGCTGCTGTAATGATTAAGGATGATAAGAAAGGCGGAGATTTTTCTGATAATACAATTTTGAAGGATTTAGGTATTGGAGGCAATAAACTGGTCGAAAACGAGATTGAAATACTGAGAAGTTATGATCTGATGGAGGATGTGGTACGCAAGCAGCAATTATTTATCTCTTATTGGGTGGAAGGCCGGTTGCGCAATGTTCCCCTGTTTGGTCAAGATATGCCGTTTCTGTTGGAAGTGCTGAATCAGGACTCTATCATAAATGCCATTGAATGGGTGATATCATTAGACAAAAAGAAAATAACGCTTACCTCCAGTGATAAAAGAGTTTATCCGCTTACTTATGGAAACAGTTACAAAATTGATGACCTGCGGTTTCAGATCATGCCCAATGATGTGTGGAAAGGAGTACAAGATTCAATTGTCGGAGGGCGTTTTAATGTCAGATTTGTTCCGGTGAATTCCGCTACAGGAGGATACACTAAGCGTCTATCTGTAGAAGCTGTCAGTAAGCAAGCCTCTGTTGTTAACCTTAGTATTACTGACCCGCATCGTGAAAAGGCCCGGGTTATTCTGGCCACCTTGATTGATATTTATAACCGTCAGGGCCTGGATGATAAAAATAAAGTCACTGCAAATACTATTGATTTCCTGAATGAACGACTAAAAGCAGTAGCGCTCGATCTGCAAGGTGTGGAAGGACAGGTACAGAAATTTAAGACCGATAATAAAATTACAGATATCTCAGCGGACGCACAGCAGTATATGGGGATGGCAAAGGAAATTGACATGCAGAGGGCTGAAAGCGAAACCCGCCTTAATATCGTTTCTGCGTTGGAAAAGGACCTGCTGCTTAATCAGGATAACCCGGGGCTGGTACCAAGTACTTTAGGCTTGCAGGAAGGTTCGCTTGCATCCCTTGTTGAAAAGCATAACTCACTTATATTGGAAAAGGAGCGGGTTGAGAAAAATAAAGAAATCGGACCACAGAACCCTTTGTTGATCGATTTGCGGCAACAGGTACAGGAAACACGAAGAAAATTATTGACCAATGTGCGAAATCTGAAAGAAGCCTATCAGATTGCATTGAATGATATTTCACGGAAAAATGATCAACTGGCCGGTCGGATTCATAACGTTCCCCAATTAGAGCAAAAACTTGTTGAAATACAACGTAACAGAAATGTGGAGGAGCAATTATATGCTTTCTTGTTGCAAAAGAGGGAAGAATCTGCTGTAACACTGGCTTCTAATATCCCTGATTCCCGCACAATTGTCAAATCACGTGGGCTGGGCCAGATATCCCCACAAGGGAAAACAATATGGGCGATGGCCTTTTTTCTGGGTTTGCTGATCCCTTTGATCATAATGCTAATTGGGGATTTTATGAATGACAAGGTTGGAGATTCAACTGAAGTTGAACAGAAAACCTATGCCCCCCTTCTCGGCATGATATCGCATATTCGAAAGATCAAATCGCCGATTGTGTTAACTGAAAAATCCAGATCAGTAGTAGCAGAGCAGATACGGACATTGCGAACATCGATCGGTTTCACAGGCAAAGGGAAGGAAGTGAAGAAAATACTTGTCACTTCTTCACAGCCAGGGGATGGGAAAAGTTTTGTCAGTATTAATCTTTCCGCCAGTTATGCCTTACTAAAGAAAAAAACTGTGTTGGTCGAATTGGATCTTCGCAAACCACATGTCGGAAAATACCTGGGTATAGCAACCAGGAGTGGCTTATCGAATATATTAGTAGGGAAAGAGAAACTGGATAATACATTGGTAGAAATTCCGGGGTATGGCCAACAACTATACTTATTGCCTGCCGGGTATCTGCCTCCTAACCCGGCAGAGTTGATTTCAGGACCTTCAATGGCCAATCTCATAAGAGAACTTGAAGAAAAGTTTGACTACATTATAATTGATACACCACCATTCGGGCTGGTAACTGATGCAGTTTTATTGCAGCAATACGTGGATATTACACTGGCTGTGTTACGTCAGGGCCATACACATAAAGATGTATATAATGCCCTTAATCAAAGAAAACAGCAAAAAGCCGAATATCCGCTATATACTATCCTGAACGGTGTTGGTTGGCGTCGCCGTTATCAGCGGGGGTATGGTTACGGAGGTTATGCAAAATATGGCTATGGCAAAGGCTATTTTGAAAACGATGAAATCTAGCATTAACAACTATAAGTTTACTTGACCAAATGTCTGCCCAAACAATATCCCATTCGTATAAAAGCCAATCCCACCCACTTGTATTCCTGGATGGACTCCGTGGATTTGCAGCATTGTATGTAATGATTGGTCATGCGAGATGGTTTTTATGGGAAGGGGCTGATGCTTTTCATGCTAATCAGCATACCTATTCATTGCTAAACAAGTTGCAAGTCTATTTTTTCTCCCTGTTTAAGTATGGGCACCAGATGGTATTGTTTTTCTTTGTTTTGAGCGGTTTCGTAATCCATTTGAAACAGGCAAAAAAACTGAATGATACGGGGACTTTTTCATTGGATGGTTATTTCTGGCGAAGGGCAAAGAGAATCGTACCTCCTGTAATATTTGCCCTGATGCTTACTTTCTTTTGTGATAGGATAGTAGAGCAAATTTCTGCGAGTATTTATACCCGGACAACCCCAATTGATCTTATTAACAGCAATATCTCGTTTGATCATGATTTAACCACCCTGATTGGAAATCTCTTATTTGTTCAGGAAACTTATGTTCCGGTATTTGGATCAAATGGCCCTTTATGGTCGTTGAAGTATGAGTGGTGGTTTTATATAATATATCCGATCCTTTTAGTGGCCAACAAAAAGAATGTAGTGTACTCACTATTATTGATTGCTGTGTTGTCAGCACTTTCTTTGGTTGGATGGAGCTGGGGGATCAAATTACTTGATGACGTACTTGCTTATCTTATCTGTTGGTGGTTAGGGTGCTTTTGTGCAGATATTTATGTGGGGAGGATAAAAATTCCTGTGTGGATGTTTTATTTAGCAGGTTGTTGCCTCTTCGCAATACCACTTAATACGAAATTGTTTCTCAATAGTAATATTCTTAAAGACGTCATTATTTCAATCGGTTTCTGGGGGGTGTTGAGCATTTTGTTAGAGTACAGTAAGCGTGGAGCCCATTTTGGCTTACTAACCCGTATGAAAGTGCTTGGAGATTTTTCTTACAGCTTGTATGTTATACACGTTCCTTTGCTTGTACTTGCGAATGGCGTATTGCTTAATTATACAGGGAATCATATGCCTCAAACGATGTTATTTGTTTGGCTTTGCATACCGCTTATGTTACTAATCGCATATCTGGTTCATCTGGGTGTGGAAAGGCCTTTTACAGGATATTCCAGGGCGGAACTTAAAAAGGCAGCCTCGGCTTTATAATCATAATGGAGGTATGAAGAAAATCTACAATTATATTAACGACTTTCTGTTTGAGTTTATTACTCCCGGCTTATTCCGCTTTTTGCTGGCCTTTGTTGTAGTAATCTATCATTCAGTTGATTTTCTGACGATCGGACACTATGCTGTATATGTTTTTTTTATGCTGAGTGGATATTGGATATTCAGAATGTATAATGAAAAATACAGCACTTATAAAAACTCTTATTATGTTTATATATGCAGCAGGTTAGCGCGTCTGATGCCTCTGTATTGGTTAATATTACTAGTAAGCTTGATTGCCTATACTATACCAACCATATCACAGCGCCTTGCAGGCCTGGAAGGGCAAGGATGGACTATTGCGGCTTTTAATTTCCTGGCGCTTGGATTGGCAAATTCCCCTCATCAATTTATTGGTACTGCATGGTCATTGGATATCGAGATCCAGTTTTATATTATAGCACCTTTGTTGTTGTTGTTATGCCGAAAGGGTTTTGGCTGGCCTCTTCTTGTAGCCGGCAGTCTGCTTAGCCTGTTACTGGTATTCAATCATTATATTTCTGAAAATCTGGTGATCTATCTGCCATATTTTGTCATTGGTGGCCTTATTTATTGCTTCAATATTCAAGCTGGCAGGAATACTGCAATTATTTGCATGCTTTTATTGCTGGCAATACTTTGTACTAACTATGTCATTCCAGGTCTAAGAACTGATTATTTATTGAACAGAAAGGCGGAAGTGTTTGGTTTTAATTACCGGGAGGGTCTCAACGTAATTCTTGCGATTCTAACGGTGCCTTTTCTTACTGTTAATGTAAGACAGGTACCAAAAAAGGAAATGGCCGCATCTGAGCAGGTTTGGTCTTCAATGTCGTATGTAGTATACTTGCTTCACTGGCCATTGCTTCTGGTTTACTCCGTTTGTGTAGCGGGTGTCAGTGGTAAAACGAAAGTTATTTACCTGTCGATATTTTATATTCTTTGTATCGGATTATCTTATCTGATTGCAAAGTATATAGATGCTCATTTTGAAAAACGTAGAAGAACATGGATTGGTAAAATGGAAAAGAAACAAGAATTGAAAGTGAGCAGTATTAATTCTTGATAATGTCGAGCTTTATTTTTTCAGCGGATGCTAATTTGAATACATGTCATTAAAAAAAGGTTTGGCAAAGAATCTGGGAGCTGGTGTATGGAGTAGAAGCTCTACCATACTATTCAGGTTAATACAGGTGCCTCTGTTCATTTCCGCATTAGGAGTTGAAGACTATGGCCGGTGGTTGGTTTTATATTCGCTTCCTTCATGGCTAACATTGGCTAACATGGGTTTTGGAAGTGTTGCTTCTAATGAAATGGTTATGTCTGTCGCTGATGGCAATATGACGAAAGCAAGACAAGTTTTTTCTACTGCCTTAGCTATTATCGCGATGATTGGGATAGGCTGCATGATTCTCATATCAACAGGTGCTTTTTTTGTTCCATGGGAACATATTTTGAAAGCAGATAGGAGCAGGCACACCGAGTTTTCCTTTGCAGTAATATACCTTGCATTAACTGTTTTTATTTCGTTTTCATCAGAAGCCTTTGGGGGAAGATTCCGCGCTGCGCGAAAAGCGCATCTGCGGGTGCTATTGACAAGTTTTTTACCATGGATAAGTCTGATGGGTATGGTCATTATCCTGCAGTTTACCAAACGATTTGATTACCTGGCCTTGTCCCAGCTGATAGCAACAATAATTTTCTTTTTTGTTTACCAATGGACAAGCTGGCGTGTACTGCCAGGTCTTTCTTTTTCGGTAAAACAGATACAGTTTTCTCATTCAAAATTTTTGCTCAAAAAAGGTGTCGCTTTTCAGGCTTTTCCGCTTGGGAATGCTTTGATCTTTCAAGGTAATATCCTTATTGTTCAGTCGGTTCTTGGTCCGGGAGCAGTGGCTCTTTTTGGAACTGCACGAACGTTGGTCCGGACGGTCAACCAGGCTATGGAAATGATCAATCAGGCTATATGGCCGGAAATGAGTCATTTATTTGGAGCAAAAGACTTCAGTAAAGCTGCCAGATTGCACCGTACAGGAGTAATGATGTCGATCAGCTTGTCTGTTGTCGGCTTATTGGTGTTGTCTTTATTTGGTAAAACTTTATATGGGTTCTGGGTTGGGAAAAGTATGGAATTACCCCAATATCTTTTATTATTGTTCTTATTGCCGATCCCATTCAATGCGCTCTGGCTCACCAGCAGTGTTGTACATATGGCCAGCAACAGGCATGAGGGGCTTGCTATACGATATCTTATTGCGACAGTCATATCTGCCATAGCTTGTGCAATATTGTCTTATACTTTAGGAATTGAAGGAGCTGCTTTCTCAACATTGATCGCAGACGTAATTCTTATACCGTATGTTTTGAAACGGTCACTTGAGCTTACAAAAGACAATTCACATGATTTTTATGCAGGTATATGGCAAAACATAAAGGGAATCCCTTTTACTACTAATAAGCTTATCAAACGTTTAAAAAGAAGTTGATCCAATATCTAACAAATGTTCTATGAGTTACAAGCAGATTGTATATGATTACTACCGTTCCAGCTTTAAAGGAGATACAAGCAAATCATCGCTGCGCTTTGGAGCAGGGAAGATCCGGCCGATCCTTGAACCCTGGGTAAAAGAATTGGACAAAAACCTACCTGTTGCAGATCTGGGTTGTGGGGCAGGAGAATTGCTCATGGCATTGAAATCACTTGGCTTTGCAAATCTGTCTGGATGTGATCTTAGTGCGGAACAAGTAAGTATTGCAAAGCAAGAATTTCCAGCAGTACAAGAAGCCAACCTGTTTCATTTCCTGTCTTCAGAAGAGGATAACTTTTTTATTCTTATCACATTGTTTGATGTAGTAGAGCATCTTACCCGTCAGGAAACATTTGATCTGATGAAATTGATCAGGCAAAAGCTTAAACCGGGTGGTATATTGGTCATTCATATGCCTAATGGGATATCACCATTTGTAGGCCATGTATTTTGGGGCGATATAACACACGAGTGGTGTATGACTCCTCAAAGTGCCGCTACACTTTGTTCACTTCATGGATTTAAGGAGTTTGAAGCAAAAGAACACCTGGGAGCAGGTAATGGAATAAAGGGACAAGTAAGGAAATTCGCCTGGTTTTTTATACGGGGATGCTTCCGATTGATTAATGCTGCAGAAACTGGAAGAAGAGGAACAAGAATATGGACGCGGAACTTTGCATTCAAAGCAAAAAAATAGGTTGGGGAATGAAAGTATCGCAAATATCAATAGGCAGGTTTCATCATTTTCATTTGGCCCGGCAATTGGAGAAGCGTGAAATGTTGGAAGCACTTTATACCGGTTACCCCAGGTTTAAGTTAAAAGATGAAAAAGGAATTCCTTCTGAAAAGATTAAAACCTTTCCATGGTTACAAGCTCCTTATATGATGAGAGGACGTGTTGGACTGAATAAATGGAGCTGGCTGAATAAGGAATGGGCATGGTGGGCTCATGAAACGTTGGATAAATATGCAGCAAGCCACATAAAAGAACAAAGTATATTAATTGCCCTTTCAGGGTCAGGATTGCTTTCGGGAAAAACAACTCAGCTCAAAGGAGGCAAATATATTTGTGACCGGGGATCTTCACATATACGTTTCCAGGATGAATTACTTAGGGAAGAATATGCCAGGTGGAAGTTGTCATTTCATGGTGTTGACCGCAGAAACATAAAAAAAGAGGAAGCCGAGTATGAACTGTCAGACAGGATCACTGTTCCTTCAGAGTTTGTACGAAAATCTTTTTTACTTAAGGGCATACCTGAACAGAAGATATGTAAGGTAGTTTATGGAGCAAGACTTGATCGTTTTTCAAAACTGGCAGACCCAGACCATAATAAGTTCGTTGTATTGTGGGTTGGAGCGGTGAGTATCAGGAAAGGGTTCATGTATTTACTGGATGCCTTTCGACGGCTGAAACATCCAAATAAGGAATTACAGGTGGTTGGAACAGTGATGCCTGAAATAAGACAGCTTTTGACAGGACAAAATCTTGACCGGGTAAATTTTATGGGAGTCTTACCTAATGTGAAGCTGGCCGAGATGTATAGTAAAGCCAATGTGTTCGTTCTGCCTAGTCTGGAAGAAGGTCTGGCAATGGTGCAAGGTGAAGCATTAGCATGTGGTTGTCCTGTGATAGGGAGCACTAATTCAGGAGCAGAAGATCTGATTACTGATGGAATTGAAGGATTTATTGTTCCTATCAGATCAGCTGAAGCAATCTTCCAATCTATCCAACGCCTGGCAGATGATCCGGCGTTGCGGGAGAGCATGTCAAAAGCTGCATTAAAAAGAGTCCAATCACTAGGAGGATGGGATACATACGGTCAAAATTTTTCAGAACTGATTACTCAGTTGGAAACGGCATAAAGCAACTTATTGTTTAAGAGAAAATGACTTCAGTTATAGTAAGGAGGTTGGGTTATTTAAAGCAAAATAATATAGAAGGGGGTAGCTTTATATCCTGGTTTATTAAAGGCTCCTGGATTGTGGCAATCGGCGCTGCCGCCTTGCAGTTGGTATTTTGGTCCAGCCCTGCAAATTTATTTGCAGTAGTATGTGCACTGTTTGCATGGAAACTGACAGAAGCATACCTGCTTCGCTTTAACCGGCTAAGGAGATTTGCTTTATCATCTTTCCTGATTCTGGGGTTTTCCATCACTCAATACCTGCTTCCACTGGTGTTTACGCTATTGGAGGGTAAGCCGCTGGTATATAATCTCAATTTGCCTTATGACGTTTTTATTCATTCCCTGCTGGCTCTTCTTATCTTGATTTTTTCGCATAGTATTTATGCATATTCACAAAAAGGCCACTCTCTTGTAAGACAAAGGATACAGCAAACTCTTTTCCGCTTCTCTTTTTTTACTCCTCCATCCAACAGGCAGATATGGATAATGGGATTTTTAGGATTATTATCCATGTTCTATGTTTATTTTGTTTCCCGCATTGATGAAAATGGGGAAGGAGGAAATAAGTTATTGCAGGGCCTGATGCCTTTTTCATACCTCCCTTTTTTCATCCCTCTGAAAAGTTTAATAGATCCTTCTTACAAGTACAATAAGAAAAAATTATATCAACTGATCCTGTATACCATCCTACTTTTTGTAGTAAGCCTTGGTCGGAATAGCCGCTCATCCTTTATGTTAGGGTTTACTACGATTGGGCTTGGGTATTTTTTGGGATTAATGCTTGGGAAATTCAATTATAAGATTCTTACTCCTAAGAGCATTATAATTTCAGGCATTATCTTCTGGGTTGTTACAGGGCCATTATCTGATTTGGGCATTGCAATGGTTGTTGAGCGCACTCACAGGGGACAAATATCCAGTGGTGAGCTTTTGGTTAGAACGATAACAACTTTCCAGGATAAGGAAGCGCTGAAAAACTACAAGGTTGCAGCTACCGAAAAATTTAAGAGCACAGATTGGGATGAACGTTATTTTGACAATATATTCTTAAGTAGATTCTGTAACCTTAAATATAATGATGCCAGTTTGGAGCAGGCGTATAAGCTGGGTAAGATTGATCCTCTTATGCAGAAATATGCAATAGATAAGACACTGGCAACTTTTCCACAACCTGTTCTGACTTTTTTCAATATTGGTATTGACAAACAGGCAATATCAGTCGGGTCATTCGGAGATTACCTCTTCTATCGGGCCAGTGGAACTACATTTGGAGGCTTTCGGACCGGTCAGTTTGCAGGAGTGGGGCTGGCATCTTTTGGTTGGTGGTATCTTCTGATATTAGGAGTGGGGATGGGAATAATTTATTTTTTGCATGATCTATTCCTGGTGTACAGGAAGAATGGTTTTAATAGCTACATTAGCCTGGCTGGCCTGACTTCGATCACTTCCACATTTATGTTTCTGTCTTTATCATCCAACTCCCAGAGTGTTACAAACCTGTTCTCTTATATCCTGAGGGGATGGCTGCAGTTAGTGATCTTATATTTAGTGGTGTATTTTATTGCCCGGAAGATAGATGCCGGTTTAAAAAAAATAAATAGTTAACCCGTAGGTGTTAAATCATGAATAGGATACTTTATTTCGGAAGTTCAAATAGCTACAGTACTGCCAATCATAGAGCTAAAGCAATAGAAAGGCTGGGGTATAAGGTTGTCATTTGTGATCCTGACGCTGTTCGCCTGAAGCAATCTGGTTTTCCGTTTGCTCATGCCTTTCACTATCATACTGGTTATAATTTTATGCAAAAGGCATTGAAAAACTGGTTAAAAGGTATTGTTCTTCAGGCGGGTCGCCAGGACCTTATATGGGTGAATGGTGGAGAACTGTTCGGGCCGGAGTGTATAAAAATATTGAAGGGGTTGGGTTGCCCGGTGGTGCTGTATAATAATGATGACCCAACAGGAGGAAGGGACGGGAACAGGTTTAATTCTTTGAAAAAAGCATTCTCTTATTATGACCTGTGCGCAGTACTCAGGGAACAAAATGTCCAGGAATATAAAGACCGGGGAAGTAAAGCGGTAGTCCGGGTCTATATGTCTTATGATGAGATCATTCATCAACCTTTTGATGATGCGTCTGCAATCCCGGAAAAATACCGATCTGATATCGCTTTTATCGGAACATGGATGCGGCACGAGAAAAGAGATGAGTTTCTACTCAAACTTCTTCAAAAAGGCTTGAATGTAAGCATCTGGGGCGATCATTGGCAAAAATCTCCTAATTGGGAAAGCCTGAAGCAGGCTTACAGAGGTAAGGCATTAGGCGGGAGGGACTATGTTGCCGCTATGCAAGGTTCAAAAATCTGTATTGGAATGTTGTCAAAAGGCAATAGGGATATGCATACGCGAAGATCGGTGGAAGTGCCATTTGCAGGTGGCTTACTTTGTGCCGAACGTACAAAAGAGCACATGGAAATGTATAAAGAAGGTGTTGAAGCCGTATTTTGGGATGATGCGGAAGAGTGTGCACAACAATGTCTTGATTTATTGTCTGACGACAAGAGAAGAGCCAGTATCAGAGAGGCTGGAATGGCTAAAGTAAGAGCTTTGAAAGTAGGTAATGAGGATATCTGTAAAATAATATTAGACACAGCTTTGGATGGCAATAGACAGATTTAATTGTTTATGAAAGATGGCAAGATAAAAAAGATGGTTGTCTTCGATTCGCATCCAGTTCAATACCGTGTCCCTGTATGGAGGGCTATCGAAGCATCTTTGCCGGGAAGTATCCACGTGGTATATGCTTCTGATTGTTCTGTTCGGGGACATGCTGACAAAGGATTTGGTCAAACCATTGCCTGGGATGACCCCATGTTGGATGGATATTCCTATACAATTCTTAATTGTGAAAAAGGTGTTCCGCTTTCAGGACCTGGTTCATTGACGGGGGAGGGGGTGGATCGGTGTCTGGAGGAATTTAAGCCCGATGTTGTTTTGTTAACGGGGTTGAACTATCAATATGATAAAGTCGTTTGCCGGGAAGCAAACAGACGTAATATTCCTGTATGGCTGCGTTGTGAAACTCAGGACGAAGCAATGGTTCGTTCAGGGTTGAAAACAATGGCCCGTTTTATTTTTTATCGCCTGTGGTACAAAAGGATTTCAAAGGCATTTTATATTGGACAGCTTAACCAAAAACATTATCTCAGGCACGGCATAAAGAAAAAAAACCTGATTCCGGCATTCTATAGTACAATCAACCGGTTTCATGCAATTGATTCTATACAAAAAGAACAATTGAGACAGGCTACGAGAGTGAATGCAGGTATTCCTACGGATGCCCTGGTTATTGGGTTTTCAGGCAAATTCATTTCAAAGAAGAATCCGGAAATCTTGTTCTCGGTATTAGAAAAACTATCCGGAGAATTGAGAGATAAAGTTTGCCTCTATTTTATGGGGAGTGGTGAGTTAAAAGAAGAATTAGAGCAGCTGGCAATCGTTGCGAGGGAAAAATATAATGTCGCTACTTTTTTCCCAGGGTTTATTAATCAATCTGAAATTGCCAGGCATTACCTTGCGATCGATGTATTGATACTGCCCTCGAGACGAAGAGGTGAAACCTGGGGGTTAGTGTCTAATGAGGCTATGCAGGCAGGATGTTCAGTAATAGTAAGCAACGCGGTTGGTTGCTATGCGGATTTCTCAGGGTGGGAAAGATTTCGTGTATTTGAAGAAGGGAATACAATTGATCTTGCTAAACAAGTTAAAGAGCTGGCAAGTTATTCACGAACTTTTGATTGGGCCGAGCAACAGCTTCAAAAGTATTCTATTGAAGCCGTAGCCCAGGCATTTATAAAAGAAATGAAAAACCAATACTAATTATTTATGACTTTTCTTGTAACCGGCACTGCCGGCTTTATAGGTTTCCATGTTGTAAACCGGCTTCTGCAGGATGGCCATACCGTATTAGGGATTGATAACCTGAATACCTATTATGATGTCAGTTTAAAACATAACAGGCTTCGGGAGGTGGGAATAGAAGCAGGTGATCTGCAATATGGCACGTTTTTGAAAAGTCAGAAGAATGATGCATATACATTTGTTCAGCTCAATCTGGAAGATAAATTTGGATTGCAGGCAACATTTGCGAAGTTCAAACCTGATATTGTTATCAACCTGGCAGCCCAGGCTGGGGTCAGATATAGCCTGAAAAATCCCGATGCTTATGTAAGCAGTAATATCATGGGGTTTATGAACATTCTTGAATGTTGCAGGCATAATGAGATTAAACATTTTGTATATGCCAGCAGTTCCAGTGTATATGGTTTGAATGGTCATGAGGTCTTTAGTACATCACATCATACCGATCACCCGGTATCTTTATATGCAGCAACAAAAAAAAGCAATGAGATGATGGCGCATACTTACAGCCATCTTTTTCGCATGCCGGCTACTGGCCTTCGATTCTTTACAGTATATGGCCCATGGGGAAGGCCAGATATGGCATTATTTCTTTTTACAAAAGCAATATTTAATAACACCCCGATTGATGTTTTTAATAATGGTGAAATGTACAGGGACTTTACTTATATCGATGATATTGTAGAAGGAGTAGTTAAAGTAGCCTATGAAGCGCCACCGTCTGCAAATGCAGCCTGGGCAAGTAAAGACCCTGACCCATCTATATCATCTGCGCCCTACAGGCTATATAATATAGGGAACAACCAAGCGGTTAAACTTACCGATTTTATAAAAGCAATTGAGGAAGCAACCGGAAAAGCTGCGATCAAAGTAATGAAGCCGTTACAGGCCGGCGATGTTATTTCTACCTATGCTAATGTGGATGGACTCCGGTTGGATTATGGGTATCAACCGAAAATATCGGTAAAGGAAGGTGTCTCCCGTTTTGTTGAATGGTTCAGGGCATATTATAAAATCTGATGAACATCATTCTTTTTACACATCCATCCTTTCTTGGGTCACAAAGTATGCCCCGATATGCAAAATGGTTGCAGGATGGAATGATCTGTCGTGGGCACAAAGTAGAAGTTTGGTCTCCCAAAGCAAAATGTTATAACTGGCGGGTCCCCGGAAAAATAAAAAAATGGATGGGATATATTGATCAGTATCTGATCTTTCCCCGGGTAGTGAAAAGAAAATTAAAAGATCTTCCTGGGAATACCTTATTCGTGTTTGCTGATCAGGCCTTAGGCCCTTGGGTGCCTCTTGTGGCAAATAAGCCTCATCTGATTCATTGTCATGATTTCCTGGCTCAAAGAAGTGCTACAAACGATATACCCGGAATAACAATAGGATTTACAGGCCGGCAATACCAGGCCTATATTCGTAAAGGTTACCGAAAAGGAAAACATTTCATCTCCATTTCAAAAAATACCCAGCGTGATCTACATAGGTTCCTGAGCCGAGAGCCTGACACCTCAGAAGTCGTATATAATGGATTGACGCGGTCATTTGAACCATCTGAAAGTGTTGATAAAGCGAGAGCTGAACTTGGTTCATTGGCTTCTATTGATCTGTTGGGTGGATATCTGTTGCATGTGGGAGGGAATCAATGGTATAAAAACCGGAGGGGTGTAATAGAGATTTACAATGCCTGGAGGAAAATCACCTCAAAAAAATTACCATTGATAATGATAGGAGCCCAGCCTTCTGCTGTGCTGAAACATGCCTGGGAAGCATCGCCTTTTCGGAGAGATATTCATTTGCTGACTGGTTGTAATGACGATTTTGTGAGAAAAGCATATAGCGGTGCATCTGTGCTGGTTTTTCCTTCTTTTGAAGAGGGATTTGGGTGGCCTCTCATTGAAGCAATGGCTTCAGGCTGTGCTGTATTAACAACCGATGCGGCACCTATGAACGAGGTAGGAGCGAATGCTGTTATTTATATTGGCCGGCGACCATTGCAGCCGGAAGTTGCAATAGAATGGGCAAAGGATTCTGCTAAAATCTTGAATGATTTTCTGGAATCCGATATAGCCGACCGCAATAAAATAATCATTGCGGGAAAAAGAAACATTGCGAGATTTAATTCGCAAGCAGCACTTGATAATATCGAAACTATTTATAAGCGCATATTGGGGGAAAAAGAAGATTTATGAAGTGGTTACGTATTATACCAACCATGAATCCTGCTATGGGAGGTCCTTCGCAAGGTATCCGTAATTCAATACCTGAGTTGGAAAAACATGGCGTGTATAATGAAGTGGTTTGTTTTGATCATAAGGCGGCAGAGTATTTAAAGAACGATCAATTTCCCATTCATGCACTTGGTCCTTCCAGCGGACCATGGGCATACTGCAAAAAACTTAAACCCTGGCTGCTTGAAAATTTTAGCAGGTTTGATGTAGTTATTGTTCATGGCCTTTGGCTCTATCACAGTTATGCAACGATCAATGCTTTTTTGCAGTATAAGAGAAATAAGAGCAGGAAGGTCCCTTCTTTTTTTGTAATGCCTCATGGAATGCTTGATCCTTATTTTCAAAAGGCAAAAGGAAGAAAAATAAAAGCTATTAGGAATTGGTTGTACTGGCAGTGGACGGAGAAGAAACTTATTCATGAAGCTGATGGTATACTTTTTACATCAGAAGAAGAACTTTTGCTGGCAAGAAATGCTTTCCGTCCTTATCGTCCTCAAAAGGAATTGAACATAAGCTATGGAATAAAAAAACCTCCGGTATATACATCCCAGATGAAACAGGCATTTCTGCAAGCATGTAAATGTGAAGAAATGCCGCCATACTTGATTTTTCTGGGTAGAATACATCCAAAAAAAGGGGTAGATCTGCTTGTAAAAGCATATATCCAGTTGAAAGAACAAAACGAGGATTTACCATCATTGGTAATTGCTGGCCCTGGGTTAGAAACAGAGTATGGCACTGCACTCAAAGCTTTAGCCCAGTCAGTTAAAAGTATAATTTTTCCGGGTATGATCACAGGCGATGCTAAATGGGGCGCATTTTATGGTGCCGAAGCATTTATATTGCCGAGCCACCAGGAGAATTTCGGTATCTCAGTTGTAGAAGCCCTTGCTTGTGGTCAACCTGTACTGATCACTGATAAGATTAATATTTGGAGGGAGATATATGAACTTGATGCAGGGATAGTGGCACCTGATACTTTTCAGGGGGTATCGGATATGTTAAAGGAATGGTTCTCGACCCCAATTGAGCAAAAGACCGAAATGCGCGACAATGCCTTAAGCGCATTTAGTAAATGTTTTTCAATAGAAGATGCTGTGAAAAGAATGGCAGCCATGATTAGCATAGCAGGGGTGAAAGAATAAATTAATTAATCACAATTGAGAATTGTAATCATACAAGGAGCTTTTCTTCCCGTGCCTCCTAAATTGGGAGGAGCTGTCGAAAAAAGATGGTTTGCAATGGGTAAGGAAATGGCTAAAAAAGGTCATGAAGTAATTCATATTTCCCGTAAGTATATGGATCTTCCTTCCGAAGAAGAAATTGAGGGTGTTTTACATAAAAGGGTTAGGGGGTATGATACGCCCGCTTCAGGGATTATTTTGAAGTTATATGACTTGATCTATGCGATAAGGGCAAAAAAAGCAATACCGAAAAATGCAGACGTTATTGTCACTAATACTTTTTGGCTTCCGATCATTCTTTCTGCGAAGCAAAAGAAACATTGCATGGTGGATGTTGCCAGAATGCCAAAAGGACAAATGAAATTATACAGAAATGTTGCACGGTTAAAAGCTAATTCAAGTCCTGTAGCCAGTGCAATAAAGAGCGAGCTATCTGCGAGTTTGGGTAAAAAGGTAACGCTGATTCCTAATCCTTTACCATTCAGTAATTTTTCAGAAATAGACTTTACTAGAAAAGAGAAAACAATACTATACGCCGGACGGATACATCCTGAAAAGGGAGTAGATATACTTATAGAAGCTTTTAAGAGAATAAAAAGTGATTGGAAATTGCAAATCATTGGTTCATGGGAAATCAGGTCGGGTGGTGGAGGTGCCGAATACTTGCATCATTTAAAAGAAAGCAGTGCTGGCGCTAATATAGAATTTCTGGAACCTGTTTATGATACAGATAGTTTGAATAGGATATATCTGGCTGCTTCTATTTTTGCATACCCATCTGTGGCAGAGAAAGGAGAAACATTTGGGCTGGCTCCTTTAGAGGCAATGGCCTGGGGATGCGTTCCTGTTGTTTCTGCGCTTATGTGCTTTCAGGACTTTATTGATGATAACGGTAATGGTTTTATATTTAACCACAGAACTGAAAACCGCTCCTATCTGTTGCAGGAAAAAATAGAAATATTGATTAATAATGATTTTCTCCGGGAGCAGACAGCAAAGAAGTCTGTTAAAGTAAGGGAGAGCCATTCAGTCAGCCTGATAGCAGATCGTTTTTTGACTGAATTCAAGGAAATGAATGCATAACAAGTAAGTTGTAAGAGCTGTATGGAAGTAAAAATGCACCAGCAAGACTCCCCGTATGATAGTCCATGGACGGTAAGGCAGCGTGTAAAAATGCTGGCATGGGAATATGTATGGATACTGTTTTGTTCCTGGACGCCAAAACCTGCAAACCGCTGGCGTATATTCTGGCTAAAAGTTTTCGGAGCGAAAATACATGGAAGGCCTTTTGTTCATCAACGGGCGAGGATACAAATCCCCTGGAATCTTACACTGAAACATAAAGCGGCACTGGGAGATAGGGCAAATCTCTACACGCTCGGCGCGATCGAAGTGGGAGAGCATGCTACAGTAGCACAGGAAGCCTATATATGTACCGGAACTCATGCTTTTGATAAAGCCGCTATGAATCTTATTACTATGCCAGTTAAAATCGGGGCTTATGCTTTTGTAGGGGCCAGGGCATTTGTTATGCCAGGAATATCAATAGGTGAGTATGCTGTGATCGGGGCCTGCAGTGTTGTGACAAAAAATATGCCTTCCCGGATGATATGCGCAGGTCAGCCATGCCGTCCTTTAAAAGAAAGGGAAATATTGGGCGGGAAATAATTTACTATCAATTTTCCTTCTTTTTTGACATATTCTCATTGTATTATAATATGAATTTTTAACTATGAATTTAACCAATACTCAACGTGTCGTTAAACTGACCACTAACTTGCTAAGTAACCCTGGCCTTATTCCAGCCTATCTTAAGCATAATGTATTTAATAAAAGGATGCCCATAGAATGGAACCTGCCCTGGTGGTCTTATAAGGCTATCCGGTATGTAGACACCATTGTAAAAGGGAAAAGGATTTTTGAGTATGGAACTGGTGGCTCTACCATGCGTTTTGCTACTGAAGCCAGAGAGATTGTGTCGGTGGAGGATGATGATAGATGGATGGATATGGTAAACGGAAAGTTGAAAGAAAAAAATATTAATAATACGAGGATCATATATAGTTTTTTCGATTTCAAAAATTCTGAAGGATTTGAAAATAGTGAGTATATCAGAATGATTGATACCGTTGGAGGCGATTTTGATATTATTATCATAGATGGACAGGATCGAAGTTTTCAGGAGCGCATAAAATGTTTTAGACATGTTGAGCAAAGAATGAAGCCGGGCCAGTATATTATTGTAGATGATTTCTGGCGGTATGAAATTTTGAGAAAGGAGAACAAGGCAAAAGAAATAAAAGTTTTTGAATCAGTGGGGCCTTGCCGGTTTGGTGTAACAAGCACCGCCGTTTTTTTGTATTAAGTTCGTTCACTCTGTTGTTTACCCCTCTTTGTGTCAGACTCAATTATGATCTCTATTCTTATTCTTACAAAGAACGAAGAACAGGACCTCCCAGGTTGCCTGGAATCGGTCAGTTGGTGTGATGATATTCATGTGTATGATTCGTTTAGTGATGACAATACTTTAACTATAGCCCGGAACGCAGGCGTAAAGATCACTCAGCGGAAGTTTGATAACTGGTCGGCACATCAAAACTGGGGATTAGCGAATATTCCTTTTAAGTATCCCTGGGTTTTATACATTGATGCTGATGAAAGAGTATCAGAAAATTTAAAGAATAACCTGTTGTTGCTCGGCAATACTGATAAGGATGTTGTAGCCTATGAGATCCGGCGCAGGGATTTTGCCTGGGATGGAACATGGCTGAAGCATGCGCAGATATCACCATTTTATTTGCGTTTTTTCCGTCCTTCCAAAATAAAATATGAAAGGCTGGTTAATCCCTTGTCTATTCCCGATGGCCCGGTGGCAAGGGTGGAAGGTTACCTTGACCATTATCCCTTCAGTAAAGGATTCCGTTACTGGATACAGCGCCACCTCGGGTATGCTGATATGGAGGCGGCTATGAGACTGGAGGATATGGGCAAAGGTGTTTCCTTCTCCTGGCGGAAAGCCTTATTCAGTAAGGATTTTACAGAAAAAAGGTATCACCAAAAAGGCTTGTTTTATAAAATGCCGGGACGGCCACTTATTAAATGGTTTTATATGATCATCTGGCGCAGAGCTTTCCTGGACGGGCGGGCGGGTATTACATACGCAAGTTTACAAGCTATTTATGAATACTTTATAGTTCTAAAAACAAAGGAACTGACTGGCAAAATAAAAAAGCAAAAAAAACGTGTATAGGACGACTAAGGGTAAATGCTAGTTTTGTGTAACCATTGCCTTCAAACAGGCCTACCAAGAACCAGTCAGAATGCCTGAAAGCATTCGATTTTTAGAACCAATCCTATATGTTGAAAAACCACCGGGCTCTTATCCTGAGCTTACTTTTTTTGCCTTCACTTGCCATTGCCCAGCCATGCACTCCTCAGGGTGATCAGGTCACATATGGGACAAACAATGTCTGGATCGGATATGTTTACGATAATCAGAATTTTACTAATTATCTGGGATATGTTAACGAAGGATCTCCATCTAGTCCGGATTTCAACCAGGATTTTGGCGGTAGTTATACCAATTTCCCAACTAATGGGTGTACTTTATATACGGAAACATTTACGATCCGCTATAAGCTTATTAAGACCTTTGCCGCTGGCTCCTACACGTTTACAATATCTGGTGATGACAGGATCAGGTTGAGCTTGGATGGTGGTGCAACATGGATGATTGACAACTGGAACTACAACGGATATTTACCCGGTTCGGCCACGGTTAACTTGAACGGCACATATAATATGGTGCTGGAATATCTTGAAGGCGCTCACCAAAACCATGTTTATTTCAATGTCATGCCAAGCTGTACTGCAAGTGGCAACACCATGTTGTATGGTTCCGGTAACATTTGGAATGGATATTTCTATGCTGGAACCAATTTTGAAGAATATAAAGGCATGGTGACAAGGCCTGTTGGGGTCAACCTGGCATTCAACGAGAACTTCGGTGGGCCAAGCGTTGATTATACCACCAGTGATTGCCCGGTTAGAACAGATTTCTTTAGTGTGCGGTATAGAATGCAGCACAATTTCCCCTTCAATTCCTACACCTTCACTGTAAGTGGGGATGATAAATATCGGTTAAGTCTGGATGGGGGTAACACCTGGGTAATTGACCGTTGGAATTATAATGCCGGAAATACTACAAGGATGTACACATCAAATCTGAACGGAAGTTATGATATCGTACTCGAGTACTATGATAAGGATGGTGATAATTTAATTCAATTTTCTTCCAATAATAATATTTTATTGCCCGTAAATTTTACTTCGTTTGCCGGAAGAAGAACCGGCGAGGGGATTGTGCTTAACTGGAGCGTGGCTAATCAGGAAGGCACGGTGAATTTTGAAATTGAACGAAGTGAAGATGCAATATCCTTCCAGCCTATCGGAACAATAGGAAGTTCTGAACGGAATAACTCGTCTTACTCATTTACGGATGTATACAACCAGTCAGGCCTGGTATATTACCGGATCAAAATAACCGACCTGCAAGGAAGAGTGATCTATTCAAGGTCTATCAGTTTGCTTAATGAAGGTAAGGGTATCCGTATCTATCCCACATTTGTGACCAACGGTACCATCTACCTCAATAATGATAACGCATTAGCCGGTGCGACCCTTGTTATCAATGATATGGCTGGTCGCCCTGTTATCCAGCGAAAATTAGGTCATCTTACACCTGGACAAACAACCAGTTTATATATTAACGATCTGAAACTACGACCAGGAATATATTTTGTTCATTTAATTGGGAATGGACAGGCGGTGAAAACAGAAAAGATCATCGTGCAGTAAAAGTTTATAGTATCTCGTGAAAAAGATCTTACTCATCGGCGGTAACTATTCTCCGGAACTTACCGGCATTGGCCGCTACAACGGAGAAATGATAGACTGGCTTTCTCAAAACGGCTACCAGTGTACTGTTGTTACTACCTACCCTTATTACCCCCAATGGAAAATAACACCTGAATACAAACGAAGGAGTTGGCGGTACAGCCGTGAAAAAAAAGGAACTGTCGAGGTGCATCGTTGTCCGCATTATGTGCCCCATCAACCAAAAGGACTGAAAAGAATGATGCTGGACCTTAGCTTTTCTATTTCAGGTTTTTTTAAAATACTGCAACTGGCTTTCGGCCCCAAAAGAGAACTGGTGATGGTTGTTTCCCCACCATTTGTACCTGGTTTTTTAGGTGTGCTGTACAAAAGGATACGGGGAGCCCAGCTGGTTATTCATATTCAGGACCTGCAAATTGAAGCTGCGCGTGATCTAGAGATGGTTCGTTCAAATAAAATGATCCGGTTGTTATTTGCCATGGAAGGGTTTATATTGAAACGTGCTGATTATATCAGTAGTATTTCTAATGGCATGGTAAGAAAAATAGAAGAAAAAACTAAACGTGACATATTGTTTTTTCCGAACTGGTCTGATACGTTAAGATTTTACCCATTGAGAGTAAAGGGATTAAAACACCAATTCGGCTTTGCAGAAACAGATAAGATCATTTTGTACTCAGGGGCCATCGGAGAGAAGCAAGGGTTGGATATTATTTTGAAGGTAGCGCAGATACTGGAAGGAGATACTGATCTTAAGTTTATCATTTGTGGTACAGGGCCATATAAAGTAAGCCTGGAAGAGATGGCGGCCAATATCACTGTAAAGAATATTCTTTTCATGCCTCTGCAGCCGACAGAGATCTTGAACCAGTTTCTGAACATGGCTGATATACATCTCGTGATCCAGAGAGCTGATGCCAGTGATCTGGTTATGCCTTCAAAGCTTACTAATATTCTGGCTGTAGGCGGCCTGGCAATTGTTACTGCCAATCCAGGAAACAGTCTTTATGATGAAGTCAGTTCTCACAGAATAGGGTTGCTCTCCGAAGCCGAAAATGCTGGAGCTCTGGCTGAATCAATAAAAACCGGATTGACAGAAGATTATAGCGATTACAGGGAAAGAGCCAGGGAGTATGCAGAAAATTATTTATCCATTGATAAGGTAATGAAAAGATTTACTAAAGAAATTGGGCTATATAAAGAAGAGATCAAAGAGAAAGCCAAACAAGAACCAGCTCAAGCGATTTGATATAGTATATATTTGTTTGCTCCGGTATTTTATCCGCTGAATACCATATAGCTCTATTTTGCTCTTTGTCTTTCACCAACTAAATTTTCCAAAACTATATAATATTCTATGAGAAAAAAAGCCATTATCACCGGCGTCACCGGTCAGGACGGAGCCTATCTTTCTGAATTACTTCTTGAAAAAGGATATGAAGTACATGGTATCAAAAGAAGGTCCTCTCTTTTTAACACAGACCGGATCGATCATCTTTACCAGGATCCGCACGAAAAGAACCTGCACTTCAAGCTACACTATGGAGATTTGACCGATAGTACCAACCTCATCCGCATCATCCAGGATGTGCAACCCGATGAGATCTATAACCTCGGCGCCATGAGCCATGTAAAAGTGAGCTTTGATACGCCTGAATATACCGCCAATGCTGATGCGATAGGTACGCTTCGCATACTGGAAGCAGTACGCCTGCTGGGGCTTACGCAAAAAACAAGAATATACCAGGCATCTACTTCAGAGCTGTATGGACTGGTACAGGAAGTGCCGCAGAGAGAGACCACTCCATTCTATCCCCGTAGCCCGTATGGCGTTGCCAAATTATATGCTTACTGGATCACTGTGAATTACCGTGAAGCCTACAATATGTTTGCCTGCAATGGTATCCTTTTCAACCATGAAAGCCCGTTGAGGGGTGAAACATTTGTGACCCGCAAGATCACGCGGGCTGTGGCACAGATCGCGCTGGGCATGCAGGATAAGTTATACATGGGAAATATTGATGCACGCCGTGACTGGGGCCATGCTAAAGATTATGTGGAAGCACAGTGGAGGATATTGCAGCAGGATGTGCCGGAAGATTTTGTGATTGCTACAGGTGTTACCACTACCGTGCGTGATTTCATTAAGATGTCGTTCGAGGAAGCGGGTGCAGAATTGGAATTCAAAGGCAGTGGAGTGGATGAAAAAGGTTATATCAAATCATCCAATGATCCTGTGCATCTACCTGTTGGAAAAGAAGTGCTTTGTATTGATCCAAAATATTTCAGACCAACGGAAGTAGAACTGCTGATCGGGGACCCTACAAAAGCAAAAACAAAACTTGGCTGGGAGCCGAAATATGATCTTGCTGCACTGGTAAAAGAAATGATGGCATCCGATTTGGAATTGTTCCGTAAAAACAAGCTGCTGAAAGAAGCGGGATTTGAGATACTGAAGCAGCATGAATAAACAAACCGGTCGAAGCCAGGAAAATGTGTTTGATCAAAGAATCTATTATTATGGAAAAACAAAAGAAGGTCTATATAGCAGGGCATAGGGGAATGGTCGGAAGCGCCATTCACCGGAAGCTGGAAAAGGAAGGATTTAATAATATCGTTGTCAGCACTTCAGACAAACTTGATCTGCGCGATCAGGACCAGGTTGCAAAGTTTTTTGCTGCAGAAAAACCTGATTATGTGTTCCTGGCGGCTGCAAAAGTGGGAGGCATTGTGGCAAACAATACTTACCGGGCAGAATTTATCTATGATAATATCATGATCCAATCGAACGTGATCCACCAATCATATCTGAATAATGTTACCAAACTCATGTTCCTTGGGTCTTCCTGCATTTATCCCAAAATGGCTCCCCAACCATTAAAAGAGGAATATATGCTGACCGGTCCGTTGGAAGAGACCAACGAACCATATGCTATTGCTAAAATTGCCGGCATAAAAATGTGCGATGCCTATCGGTCCCAATACGGTTGCAATTATATCTCAGTAATGCCGACCAACCTGTATGGGCCAAACGATAATTATGATCTCCAGAAATCACACGTGTTGCCTGCCCTTTTGCGCAAATTCCATGAAGCAAAACTGAGTGGGGACCCGGTGGTGACAGTTTGGGGAAGCGGCAAACCGCTTCGGGAATTTTTGCATGCAGATGACCTGGCAGAAGCCTGTTATTTCCTGATGCAACACTATAATGAGCCAGGGCTGGTCAATATCGGTGTAGGCGAAGATATCAGTATTGCTGACCTGGCTGCACTGGTAAAGAAGATCACCGGCTTTAAGGGAGAGATTGTTCTGGACAGTTCCAAACCTGATGGCACGCCACGCAAACTGATGGACGTATCCAAGCTGCATAAACTTGGATGGAAGGCAAAGATCGGGCTGGAAGAAGGGATAAGAAGGGTATATGAAGATAAATTTGCAGAGAAGATCGGCTGATGTTGTTATAATATTAATTTACCCTTTTGAAAAAGATATTTTGGCAATTTCTGGTTATCGCTTCTTTATTGATGCTGCTGATCCCGGATTTTCATCCGGAGAGATGGTATAGTAACGGCTATCATCGCTGGTTGGATGTATTGCAGCACAGTGGTTACTTCTTCATTTTCACCCTGGCGGTACTTTGGGTGTTTCCTGCTTTCCGCCGCTTTTCACCTTATTACTGGTTGCTTATTCTCCTGGCTGTTGTATTGGAAACAGCACAATACTGGATACCCAAAAGAAGTTTTTCATTGATGGATATGTGCAGCAATGTGCTGGGCATATCTGCTGCGTATTTCTGCTGGTGGGCTGCTAAGAAAATAATAAGCTCTAAACAGACAGGATAATCTCACTGGCAGTTATCTGATTTTATCTCCGTATCTATTTTTGTATATTTGATTCCACCGAACCAACCCACCACTTCCTATGCGAAACCGGTATTTGTATTTCTTACGGATAGTGCTGATCCTGTGTGACCTTATTATAGTCAACGGGTGTTACTGGGCTTGTTATTACCTCATCAATAGCGTATGGGATGGTAAATTGCGGCTGGAAACCTATACAACATTTATTTCCCCTTATAATCTTATCTGGCTGGTAACGGTGATCCTTTTCCGGATGTATCATGATGAAACGGTAAGGAAGATCGAAAGACTGATGCGCTCCACCTGGAAATCGGTGGTAGTGCTGATGTTGTTATTCAGCCTCTATCTTTTCCTCACCAAGAATTATGCACTGTCACGCCAGTTCATTCTATTCCTTTTTGCATCTCTTTCTGTAGGTTTCTTTGCCAGCCGTTTTATTATAACAGTATTGGAGAACTCCAAAATGCAGGGGCGTTCAAGGTACCGTGTAAGTGTGGCCGTAATGGGATTCAATGATACCGGTATTAAACTAGCTGAATATTTCGGCAGGCATGCCAGTGAGTTCAGGTTTGAAGGGATACTGGACGAAGGGGATAAATCAACTTTCATCAATAAGAACAGCCAACAATTGCATGACGTGATCCGGAAAGGTGTGCGCCTGGCGGCTTTGCGCAGCATTGATGAAGTGTATGCATCTGTGCCGCCGGCGTACCTGGTTACTGCCCACACCCTGGTGGAAGAAGCAGAAAAGCAATGCGTGAAATTGAAAGTAGTGCCTGACCTGAACAGTGTTATTGCCGCACATTTCCAGATCAGGTATATGAACGATTTTCCCGTGCTTTCACTGAGGCCAGAACCACTGGAAAACCTTCACAACCGTTTTAAGAAAAGGCTTTTCGATATCATATTCAGTTCACTGGTGATCATACTTGTCTTAAGCTGGCTTTACCCCATCATTGCATTGCTGATCAAACTGCAAAGCCCCGGACCTGTTTTGTTCAAACAGAAACGCAGTGGGCGTAACAACAAACCTTTCACCTGTTACAAGTTCAGAAGCATGCGTGTGAATAAAGACAGCGAGAAAGTGCAGGCAACCAAAAACGATAATCGCATCACACCTATTGGGAGTTTTCTCCGCCGGTCAAGCCTCGATGAGCTGCCTCAGTTCTTTAATGTGCTGAAAGGTGAAATGAGTGTGGTAGGGCCGCGCCCTCATATGCTCGCGCATACGGAACAATACCGCACTATCATTGATCAATTCATGGTAAGACACTTTCTGAAGTCCGGCATTACAGGCTGGGCACAGGTTTCGGGCTTCCGGGGCGAAACAAAAGAGGTGGAACAAATGGAGAAAAGGATCCAGAAAGATATCTGGTACCTCGAAAACTGGAGCCTGATGCTTGATATACGGATCATTTACCTCACTCTTTACCAGGTGATCCGCGGTGATGAAAAAGCATACTAAATCCTGCCCCTTTCGGAGTATACTGGCAAGATAGTTGCTTACAAGGAACCGTATCATTGTCAATTGATTAATAAAAAATTTGTGTAGCAGAGGTATTGAGTACGTGTAAACCATTACAAGTACATATGCGCGTGATAAAAAGGTAGATTTCCGACATATTAGTACGCGATTATGCCTAAACTTATCACCGATTTCATTAGGTAATGCTTTACATTCTATAGTTTTTTATTTTCCTTTGTAATAGAGCTATCATCATTATTTTATATAATGATGAAGTGCAAAAGCTCAAACCCGGACATTAGTCAGGGTTATTTCCCGATGTGCTTGCCGTATGGAGAGTAATGAAATCTGTAAAGTCTGAAAGAAAACTGATGATTATCTATTTCTTGCTAGGCACTATTGTCGGCGGTTCATTGGTTATTATAAGTGTTTGGGACAAACTGGTCCTCTACAGAAAAGAAGTAACCAATTCCCGTGAAAGCATTAATCGCCTTGAAAAACTGAACCATCGCCTTCGCTTTGAGGAGTTCCTTAAAGCAGACAAGGCCAGGGAAAGCAATGGAGACCCTTTCCTTGAAGAGATGGGCGAAACAGCAGCTTAACCGGCACCAGTCCGTTAACAAGCTATCCTGTTTTGAAAAATCCAATTGTCCTTTTATGAAAAACACCAAGATCTTTGGCGTCGAACCCCTATATCCCATCCCGTAGGTTTCAAAATCTGATCAACCTGCATCCTTCAACCGGTCATTGATACCTGTGCTCAGATCATCTTTCTTCAGTATCACACGCAGAAAACTCCTTCAACAGATTAACCGGCGACGAAAACATAAAGCCCCTTAAAAAACTTCCTTTCATTCCTTTTTCCTGCGCCAGCACTTTGATCTTTTGCCCCATTTCCTGCAAAAAGGAAACAGCCAGGTGATTATCTGTAAGAGATTCGCTTCTTCTTCGGGCATGCTCTGCCAAACCAAGCGCTGATAAAAACCTGGACTGGCTTGTGTAACCGCAAGGCCTTAGTCCATATTTTGCCCCCCAATGGTAAAGGGCGGAGAAATTGACCTGTGCCGTAATATCCTGCTCACCGATATGGATATAGGGGCAGGCCTGCACTTCATGATGCTTATAACAAAGCAAAGTGCCCTGGCTTCTTTTTAAAGAGTACAGTTCTTCTGCCAGTTCACCATAATCAACTGTTAGTATAAACCCTTTTTGGAGTACAGAAGAAAGGTCTTTCATCCAGTCAATTGCCTGAAGATTTACTTCTGTACGAAATCCTTCTGGCAGTTGAATATCCAGTTCTGAAAAATATTCTTTTAGCTGAAGCGAAGCAGGTTGTAGTATTTCCCGGAATCCTTTATCGTGATCAACATACACTTCCATCAGTTCATTGGCCATTACTACCTGGTGAACGGTAAAGTTGTCAACTAGTTCATTGGAAACAATACAACCATTAACAGGACCGACATCGCTCAACTGATCATACCATTTTACATTTGCCGGCACAACTTCATGTGCTTTTTCCCTGAGGCTGGGGCTTTGCTCCACGATAATGTATTCATAATTCCCCGGCAGCGAGGGTTCGTTTTCCAGGCTGATAATGATATCATGGGAAAGCAAACCGGTGCCAGCACCCATTTCAACAATAGTGAAGTCGCTGCTGCCGAGTAACTGCCACATCTCTTTCAACTGGCAGGCGATCATTTCTCCAAACAATGGCGTAACGCAGGCGCTTGTATAATAATCTCCGCCTGCGCCTATCTTTTTACCACTCTTATTATAGTAGCCAAGTTCTGGGTGATATAATGCAAGCTGCATGAAATCACTGAAAGGGATGGGGCCTTCTTCATGGATCTTTTGAAGGATCAGGTCGGTTGCTGTCATAAGGCAGATTTTCTTGAACGATACTATGGTTATGTAAAGCAAACCAGCGATTACATAAACAAGGGTTTTGGTGTAAACCAAAACCCCCTGTAGCCTCTTTCCTGCGCCAGTATTATCCGGGTCAGGTTCCTGGGTATGATCTCAGATTTTCAATTAAGAAAAACACCCCAAGAGAACTATGCTTTATGAGTTGAAAGAATGGTGCCGAAAATTGAAATTGGTTTATGCTGACTGGATTTCAGAAAGAATTAGATAACTATTAATGGCTAAGTTTCGCTGATGGGGATTTTTTGTATCGTTAGAGCTGAATTTAATGACAATATGTAGATAAAGAGTGTCACTAAACTGTGCAAATAAATCAACGTGAACAATTCACTGAACACATTGTTGGATTAAAGTGAGTGAACGATAAAAGAGAAGGGCCTGGTATTTATTTCTTATTGGTGAAGATGTGATGAAAGTTGTTTTTACCCTGATGGCATTGCTGCTTGTTTCCTTTCTGGGTGCACAACCTAACAGGGTTTATGACCGGCAGTTGAGAATATCTCTTGATGAAGATTTTATCAATATCCGTGGAAAGGGTACTGATAAAGGATACACCGGAGGGCTTCATCTTGATTACCTGTACACACCTCAAAAAGCGAATTTCTTTCTTGAACGATGGCTGCCAAAAGCGGGAACAGAAGCTGTTAATACATATGGGATAGGACTTAGCCATCTTATGTTTACCCCTACAGACCTTTCCACTCCGGCTCCTTTGCCCGGCAACTATGCATATGCCGGAGCATTGATTGGCCGTTATTCATTAAACTCTTCCAGTGCTATTCGCAAATACAACCTGCAATCGCAAATCGTATTAGGCGTGATGGGACCGATGTCTTTGGCAGAAGACATCCAGGTATTCATCCATCGTGCTATTGGCGATGAAAAGCCGATGGGCTGGGGCAATCAATTGCCCAATGATATACTGGTCAACTTTCAGATGTCGGCAGAAAAACAAATGACCAACACGGGCCGCGGATTTGAACTTATTGGCGGAGCAACAGCTTCCGCAGGAAGTATGTACAATGGTGCCGGGCTTTACCTGCTGGCGAGGGCCGGAAAAATGGATCCCTATTTTTCAGGAGTGTTATCACAGAATGGAGTTCCCCGCTCTGCTGGCAAAAAAAGAACACAGTTGTATGTACGCATAAAACCCATGCTACAGATCGTTGCTTATAATGCCTTATTGAGAGGTGGCCTTATACTCAATAAAAGCCGGCCTGTTTCGCCAGAGATACATAATATGGTCGGCTCTGTAGAGTATGGACTGACACTTGTTCATCGTAATTTCAGTATATCGTTTACCCAAACCACACTATCTCCGATTGTGGAAGGCATGGACAGCCATGAGACCGGAAACATCTCTTTACACTTCAACTGGTAATAATAGGACACAAAAATTCCCTCAATATTCCTGGAAGCGGACTTCGGTCAGGGCTCATTTTACTTCCAAAAAAATCAAAAAATTAATAGTATCCACTTATTTTCCCGCAAATGTCTTAAGTTCACCGGCCAAAACTAACGCTTACTTCTTTTACAATACCCCGGCAGGTGCTAACTTCCTCCACTCGATTGTCTAAAGCAGGGCAATGGTTTTTGACAACCTTTTATCCAAGTGAACTTAGCAAGATGATATTGAAAGCCAGGTCCGGTTTTTATTTTCTGCCGGTGATGTTCTTATTATTAGCAAACACTGTTCTGGCACAGGAACTCCCGGCCTCTTATAATTTCGTGTACAGGTGCTGGAACAATCAAAGTGGGCTTCCTCAAAACACAGTGTATGATATGGCCCGTGATAGTGCCGGTTATCTCTGGGGTGCTACCGAAGAAGGCTTGTTCCGGTTTGATGGGGCGGAGTTTACACTGGTCAATGAAAGCAATACCCCCGGTCTTTATTCCAACACTTTTTATGATGTGCTTGCTTCGGGCAAAGATCTCTGGGCTTCCAGCCGGAATTCGATCCTGCGCATCCGGAACAAAGTGGAGCAGATCCTGGACTTCAGGAATTACCTGAAAGGCGGATGGATTCAATCCCTGGAAAAAGATGCGGCAGGACGTTTGTGGGTAGGCACCAGCACCGGTGCATTATATTATGTGGAAAAGGATTCGATCCATGTCTGCCCTTACTGGGATGTGAATGCTGCCGGTTCTATCCAAACCATCAACTATACAAAAGGGGGAATGTTCATCGGCACTGCACGAGGATTGTTCCGTATGAATGATCCTGTAAGCAAACCTCTGTCCATACCTCGTTTTCGGAACATAGCTATTAATTGTTTCACACGTGGAGCAGGTGATGAACTTTGGATAGGCACAGCTACAAAAGGATTGTTTCATATAGCTGCAGACACTATTCAGTATACAGAAGAAAGCGGATTAAAAGAAAATTTTATCAGCTCTGTTTATTGGGCGAAAGAAGGGCGTTTATGGTTCGGCTTTCGTAGTACAGGCTACCAGGTATTGGATAAGGGGAAATTGGTCACACCCGGTCAAAGCAAATTTGCTTCAGATGCAGTGAGGTGCATTTTGCCGATTGAAGAGAACCTGGTATGGATGGGGACCAATTCATCCGGATTGGTACAACTGAAACCAACATTGATAGAAGGCGCGCCGCCTGCTTCAGGGCTTGCCGGTAAGATCATTCTTCCCGTGTACCAGCATGCAAATGAGGAAATATGGGTTGGTACAGCAGGCAAAGGGATAAGCCGTTTAAAAGATGGCAGAGCGGATACTTATACTGAAGCAAATGGTTTGTCGAACAATCTTGTGTTGTCTGTTTACGGAAGAAAAGATCATATCTATATCGGAACTTCCAATGGGCTTGACCGGTTCAATCTGCTTACGCAAAAAATAGACAAACATTATACAGAGAAGGATGGCTTGCAAAGCAACGGCATTCTATGCCTCTTTAATGATAGTAAAGGTCGCCTCTGGATCACTTCCCGCATGGGCGGATTGCACAGGATGAAAGAAGATGGTATCATCCATACCTTTCCTCTCCATAGCATGCAAATACATCCCAACCTGCTTTGTGTATATGAAGATAAACAGCACAATATCTGGATCGGTACCAGGGGAGCAGGCATGCTGCGCATTAATCAGCATGACCAGGTGGAGCAGTTTCATCAAAAGCAAAACTTTCCGGCTGATATCGTATATGCTTTTTTTGAAGACGGGGAAGGTGATCTGTGGATGTCGACAGAAAAAGGACTGATAGTTTATAATGATGGTAAATTCCGTGTGTTCGATAAACAGGCCGGATTATTCTTTAATGAAATTTACCGGATACTGGAAGATCCGCAGGGTTATATATGGCTGAGTGGCAACCTTGGGTTGCAGCGTGTTGCTTTAAGCGAACTGCTGGCAGTGAAACATACTGCCTCGTCGAGGGTGCGGTTGGCTGTACGTCTTTTCAATACACTGGACGGCATGCCTAATTCAGAAACCAATGGAGGCTTTTTTCCCGCAGGCTGGGCCATGAAAGACGGCACTTTATGGTTCCCAACAGTACAGGGGATTGCTGTAGCAGATCATGGATTGATAGGAAAGGAGTCACATAACCTGAATATCCAGGTGCAATCACTCCGGTTCGGTAGTAAGGAATACCTGCCTTCGGCATCTATTGAAATGCCGCCTGGTGTTTACAATTTCGAGATCCGTTATACCAATATTGACTTTTCCAAAGCAGCGGACATACAATTCCATTACCGTTTAAAAGGATTGGATAATCAATGGACGCAGGCAGGGAATCGTCATATCGCTTATTTCTCAGAACTGGCCCCGGGCAAATACACTTTTGAGGTAAAAGCAGAACAATATGGTTATTGGTCGCCCACGGCTGTTTTGCAGTTTAAGGTATTGCCTCATTTTTACCAGGCAACCTGGTTTAAGATAGTTTGCTTAGCCCTGGGCCTGCTCGCAATCGCAATGGTGGTGCGCTATGTAAAACATTCTGCTAAACGCAAACTGACCGAACAGCAGAATATTTTTAAAGCACAAATAACAGGACAGGAAAAAGAGCGGCAACTCATCAGTACGGAATTGCATGACAGTATTAATCAGCAATTGACAACAGCAAAGATCTATCTTGATTTTGCAAAAACCAATGCGTCCATGCAAACCGAACTGATCGCAAAAAGTGAAACGATGGTGAACACGGTGATCAATGATATTCGCAGTCTCTGCCATTCCTTAACACCGCCCAGTTTAAAAGATATCGGGTTGAAAGAAGCCCTGGAAGATATGTTGAATGCTTATTCATCAGTAGGCAAGCTCGCCACGCATCTGCATTATGAACTTGGGCCTGATGAGCCGGATGAGGACCTTCAGTTCAATCTCTTCCGCATTACGCAGGAACAGATGAACAATATTGCCAGTCACTCAGGAGCCACGCAGGTATGGCTCAGTTTTGAACAGACTGCTGCAGGCATTAATGTGTCTATCAGTGATGATGGGCGGGGCTTTGATTTGAAACAAAAGCAAAAAGGGCTTGGCTTCAATAATATCAGGAACAGGCTGAATATTTATGGCGGCAAGATGGAGATAAGAACGACACCCGGCCATGGATGTGCATTGATCCTGTTTATTCCAACTGGTCAATCCTGATCTTTTCGCTCCTGCTCTTCGGTTTGTTCTTTTAAAATAACAACACTTCTGTCTATTGCTTCAGTAAAACTATCTGTAACATTGGCTTTGCCGATAGCGAATAGCAGGCGGGCTGATCTTAGTTCCTGGATCACCTGTTTGCTATGGACTTCTGACAGGATCAGCTTTGTTTCCCGACGTTTACATTCTTTATAAACTTCTTCCAGTGTTTTGATCCCGGTAGCATCTATAATAGGCACCTGCTTCATCCGTATCACCAATACTTTTGGAGGCTTTTCTATAAACTTCATAGCATCTTTGAACTTATAAGCTGCTCCAAAGAATAATGGGCCGGTGATCTCAAACACTTCCACATCCCGGGGAATGGAATAATTTTCGATCCCCTCTTCTTTTCCATTGTTCTCTTTATCTGATGTGAGCATGTTCACTCCACTAAATTGGATCATTTTACGCATGAAAAGGACAGCGGCCAGCAGCATGCCTATCTCAATAGCTACTGTGAGATCGATGAGCACTGTCAGAAAGAAAGTGGTGAGCAGTATGGCAATATCGTTTTTCGGCCCTCTTAGTATGGAAACAAAACTTTCCCATTCACTCATATTGTAAGCTACCACTACCAGTATACCTGCCAGGGTTGCCATTGGTATCCAGGCTGCCCATTTGCCAATGAACAACATGATAAGCAGTAGTACAATCGCATGTATCATACCGGCAACAGGTGTGCGGCCTCCGTTCTTTACATTGGTGGCTGTTCGCGCAATAGCACCTGTGGCAGGAATGCCTCCGAAGATGGAAGAGAATATATTGGCCGTTCCCTGGGCTACCAGTTCTGTATTGGACCGGTGATTGCCACCGATCATACCATCTGCCACTACTGCAGAAAGTAATGATTCAATTCCACCCAGTAAAGCAATGGTGAATGCAGGCTGCACCAGGGTTTTAATAGTCGCAAAATCAAGATGGGGAATAGCCGGTGATGGTAACGAAGAAGGTATGCTTCCGAATTTACTGCCTATGGTTTCCACCGGAAGATGCAATAGTTGCATAGCAGCAGTAGTGACCACGATCGCTATTAATGAACCCGGTATCTTATGTGTTATTTTCGGCCACAGGAGGATGATGGCTACCGTGGCTACTGCGATAAGAACAGCGTATATGTTTATACTCCGGAATGCCTGGAAATAGCCAGTCCACTTGTCGAGAAAATCCGCCGGCACAGCTCCCATCTCCAGGCCAAAAAAATCTTTCATCTGTGAAGAAAAAATGATCAGGGCAATACCGCTGGTGAAACCAACGATCAGGGGATGCGGAATGAATTTTATGATGGCTCCCAGCCGGGCAAAGCCCATAATGATCAGCATTACACCGGCCATAAATGTGGCAATGATCAAACCATTTACTCCGTGTGTTTGCACAATCCCATATACAATAACAATAAAAGCCCCTGTGGGGCCGCCGATCTGAACACGGCTGCCTCCTAATGCAGAAATAATAAAACCTGCAATAACAGCCGTGTATAATCCTTTTTCAGGAGACACACCTGAAGCGATCGCAAACGCGATGGCTAAAGGGAGGGCCACAATGCCCACGATCAGGCCGGCCATAACGTCTTTAGTGAACTGATGGCGGTCATAGCTCTTCAATGTATCCCACAGCTTTGGCCTGAATATCTCTGTTATATTAGTTAATGCCTTCACTGAAATATTATTTATACGGTCCGGTTATATTTTTATCCAGAATTTCAGCAGGTTGTCCATTTCAGCCTGCACAACATGATAGTTCGCAGGCACTTCATCTTCCAGGCTATGGTAAGTGACCAGTCTTGTACCTGCCGGTTTTTGATCTAATTGCTTATACAGATACCGGTTGTAATAATTGTACAACTCCCCGGAATAATCAATGCTATCATCTATTTTATCTGTTCCCACCAGGTTTTCATAAAATGAATTATAGAAATAGAAATGGTCATAATCCCGGAAGTCTAACTGGGTAAAATTGCCATGAATGAAAGAGGCATTCTCAAGGCCCAGCATTGTTCTTGCAGTTTCCGCATGATCAACCAGGCTTTTGCGTTGCTCAACACCATAAAAGAAAGCATCGGGTTTATGATAAGCAGCTGCCAGGCAGAACTTGCCTGCCCCGCTTCCGATGTCAAGCACTCTTGCTTCTTTCTCAGCCGCTAAAAAGGCAGCTGCTTTTTGTGCAACATTTAATGGGGTCCAATGCCTTTTGGCCAACTTTTCGATAGATGAGGGATAGAGTTGGTTAAATTGCTGATCGGAGGCCAGCCATCTCCAGGCATGTGTTTTTTGTTTGATCAATGTCATAAGGTTCAAGGTGTTTTCAGTTCACAAAATTATTTTAAAGATGCCTGCCCTGCGGTAAACCTTATCAATTACAAAAGTGAGTTTTATCAGTTTTTAAAGGTTAAATTTGATGCCAGCATGAGCATCAAAGGCCTTTTTCCAATTGATAAATGGGATTTTAAAAGTGAATCCATCCTGAGTGATCTGCCTGTAACCGATCTGGCCTTGCTCACCTCCCACAAGACTGAACATGTATATAAGAAAGGAGAGATCATTTTCAGGGAAGGCGCTTATCCGGCCGGTATTTATTATATCACAGAAGGAAAAGCAAAGAAATATAAAGTGGATAAGGATGACCGGGAGCAGATCATTTATGTGGCCAATACTGGCGAACTGCTGGGGTATCATGCGGTCCTTTCTGGAGACCATTATCCTGACTCTGCAGCAGCACTCGAGGAAAGCAGGATCGCTTTCATTCCAAGAGAAGATTTCCTGAATACCATACAGCAATCGGCTGTGCTGAACGGCCGGCTTTTGAAAACATTGAGCCATGAGTTTGCTGTGCTGGCCAACAGTCTTAGCCTGTTTTCCCAAAAATCAGTAAGGGAAAGACTGGCGCTTCAACTGATCGTGCTTCGCGAAAAATACAAAGACAATTTTCAACCAGGTATGCCGGTAGAGATCAATATGAGCCGCCCTGATCTGGCTAATCTCGTAGGTACGGCGAGAGAAAATGTGGTAAGGCTGCTAACAGAATTTAAGGAGGAAGGAATCCTGGAAACGAAAGGGCGGAAGATCATTGTGTACGAAGTGAAGAAATTGATTGAGATAGCAAATTATTAAAACAATCCCTGTTTCGCTATCATGGCTTTTTATGATTTACCTAAGCAAGAACGGGCTGAAGTGGTTGCGAATATCTATAATGATATTCTTCAAGAATTAAGAAAGCCACCGGTTAAAAAAACGATTACATTCTTCGGGGATGAAGATACTTACATAAGAAAATCAGCCTACCTGTCTGTAGGAAGGATTTATAAGAAGAATGAGACTTTGCGCAGTAAGATCATTAAAATGCTGAACAGCTTTCTTGAGAACGACGATTTTAAAATAAGACAAACTGCCATCAATGCCGCGGGAGAGATCGGTAAAATTGATTTCCCTGTAGTTCAGCACATTTTTGATATGGGATTGTTTGATCCGCATCACTCTCCACGCAATGCAGTGATCGGTTCAATCAAGAAAATGGGCGAAGTAAATCCCGGGCCTGTTCTGAAATGGGCGGCCAAATACCTTAGGCATGAAGAGGCAGAGATACGCAGGGAAATATGTCATGGCATTGAATTGAGGGGGCGCAAATACCCTCAGGATATCCTGCCGATGCTTAAAACACTGGAACATGATAATAAAGCAAGGGTAAGGAACACGTTGGTGCATGTGCTTGGCCAGATTGCTTACAAGAAGGGTTGCCTGGAAACTGTTGTTCAGGATTTAAAAACATGGGAGAATAAAGAGCTTGTTGCCGATGCTTTGGAGGAGATCATTGATGTTCATCACCGGTATAAGGATTTTTCATATTATACACAGAAGCAGGCCCGTCTCTACATAGCATCGCAGAAGATTATATAAAAGCAAAAGCCTCGCTTTTCAGCGAGGCTTTCAAGTAGCCCGTACGGGATTCGAACCCGTATCACCACCGTGAAAGGGTGGTGTCCTAGCCCTTAGACGAACGGGCCGTTTTAAGGGAGTGCAAAGATAAGAGGGGAAGGGTTTGTCTCCAAAAGTTTTTTACAAAAATATCCGGGGAATTTTTTCTTTTCCACCCTTTCTTCTTCCTGGTTCAGATCCCGATAAGCTGCTGGAAACGTTCTTTATAAGTGTCGCCAATAGGGAGATACGCACCATTGACGATCACTTTTCCCCGGCTCAGAAAGTCTATTTTGTTTTTATTAATAATATACGATTTATGGATCCGGATAAACTGGCCGGCCGGCAATAACTCCTCCATATTTTTCATGCTTTCCAGGGTCAGGATCTTGGACGATTGCAGGTGTACTGCAATATAATCCCTTAGTCCCTCGAGGTAATAGATATCATTCAGGTCCACTTTCTGTATCCGGTAAGCTGTTTTAATGAACAGATGGTCTTTTTGGGCAGCCGGGCGATTTTCCCTGCTTACCCAGGTGCGGGCTTTTTTGATAGCGGCCAGGAACCGCTCAAACGTGATCGGCTTCAACAGGTAATCCACCGCATTGTAGTCGTAGCTGTCCACCGCATACTGCGAGTAGGCTGTGGTAAAGATCACTTTGCACCTGTCGCCTGCAATTTGCATAAACTGGAAGCCGGTCATTTCCGGCATCTGGATATCAAGAAAGATCAGGTCGGCTGCTCCTGCCTGGATAAGGGGCAAAGCCTCCTGCACCCGGGTGGTTTCGAGTACCAACTCCAATCCCGGGGTTTTGCGGACATAATCGGCGATCAGTTTTACAGACAGGTGCTCATCGTCCACCACAATACATCGTATGGTCAGGGCTTCAGACATGATCTATTTCTAATTTAATAATAAAAAGTACAGGGCCGTCCATAACAGATAAATGATGTTTGCCCGGGTAAAGCAACTCAAGCCTCCGTTTCACATTCTGAAGACCGATACCTCCGGTGCTGTCTTTTTTACCGGCCATTTTTTTATTCTGGCAATAGAACCTTGTTTGCTTCTTATCGGTATCCAGCATGATCATGATCTCCTCTTCATCTGTTGAGCCATGCTTGAATGCATTTTCTATAAAAGGGATCAGGAGCAGGGGAGGAATGAACACTTCTTCCAGCGGGCCGGTTGTTTTAAAGCTTGCATTGATGGGTGATTCATGTCGCAGTTTTTGCAAGGCAATATATTGATGGATATAATGAACTTCTTTTGCCAGCGGCACATCCAGCAATGTGTCGTACAACATATAACGAAGCAGATTAGAAAAGCCTGCAATGGCTTCCAGCGAGTGAGGCGATTGGAGGTATACCAGCGAATAGATATTATTCAGGCTGTTAAACAAAAAATGCGGATTGATCTGTGAACGGAGGAATGAAAGCTCCGACTCCCGGTTTTGCAGCAACAGGTCTTTTTGCTGCATTTCATTGAAGTAAGAATAACGGATAAAATAAAATGCCATGCCATACACTGCATATAGTATGATGTAAAAAATATGGCTTTGGAAATAGGATCGCAATCTTACTGAGGGAGTGAACAGGGCTATTCTGTCTTGCATGGTCACTGCTTCTTCTGCCCAGTAACGTAAGAAGAACATTACCGGCAAAGCAAGCAAGATGCAGCATAGAGCAACAATGATTTTCTTTTTAGGAAAATAATGAAACAATATCAGGTAGGGGATAAGGGCAAATAAAAATGAAGTGGCAATATCTGCGATGCGTAAAGCGAGTTCCCGCATATTGTTTGGCCAGGCCATAAACCCCGAACTGCCATGAATGATATTCGGCATATCATAAGCAAGATGCAGCAGGTAATAAAAAGCAATAAAACAAAAGGAAAATAACAGCCATCTTTTACTCATCATCAAAACTACTTATTGGGATGGAAGGTCAGTATTTCCTTTCTACCGGCAAAAGAAAATCGCGCCAGTTGGTAGATGGAATATGGCAGTTGGTAGAAACGGCTTGCCCGGCTTGCCTTCATACTGCAGTTTTGGTAGATAATAATGATGATGAAAAAAAATGTTCCCTTTCTGAAGATCATTTGCTGGCTATTGCTGATCGCCAACCTGTGTGTGCTTACCAGCTATATTCTTTTCAAAGAATCACCCGCATCTATTATACATGCAAAGAAAACGAGCTTCCGGACACATGGTCCTCGCTTTGATCAAAAGAATCTCCAGTTGTTTGCGACCATCAATCGCATTAGCAACAGCCATATGAACGATCGTTATAAATACTGGAATATCGGCGGCAATATCCTTGGCTTTGTTCCGCTTGGCTTTCTTTTATCCGTACTATTATTCCGGAATGGTAAGATCTTCAAAACCATTCTGGCCGTTTTCCTTATCAGTCTTTTCTTTGAAACGATACAACTGTATACCGGTCTTGGCATATTCGACGTTGACGACCTGCTTCTCAATACCCTTGGCGGACTCTTTGGCTCCCTGTTTTCCCTGTTTGTTCCCCGCTCATTAAAAAACGGATATCGCCGGCTTCCGGCTCCTGACTTCTGATTTCCGGCTTATCCGCCTTTCCGGATTTTCACATTTCCCCGCAATCCTGTAACTTCGGCCCTCTTTTAAAACTAAAACATTCCGAAATGAGCACAGTTAAAGTTGCTATCAATGGTTTCGGTCGAATCGGCCGCCTCGTTTATCGCCAGATATATAAAATGCAGGGAATTGATGTAGTGGCCATTAATGACCTTACCAGCCCCAAAGTTCTTGCTCACCTTTTGAAATATGACAGCGCGCAGGGTCGCTTTGATGCTGAAGTAAAAGCCACGGAAAACTCGATCGTTGTAAATGGCGATGAGGTAAAAATTTATGCGCAGAAAAATCCTGCCGAAATTCCCTGGAAAGATCATGGAGTGGATGTAGTACTGGAATGTACCGGTTTCTTTACTGATAAAGCAAAAGCAGAAGCACATATTACTGCAGGCGCCAAGCGGGTGGTGATCTCCGCTCCTGCTACCGGCGATCTGAAGACCATCGTGTTCAACGTGAACCACAATACACTGGATGGCAGCGAAACTATCATTAGTTGCGCCTCCTGCACTACGAACTGCCTTGCGCCAATGGCACAGGTGCTGGATGAGAAATTCGGTATTGTAAATGGCCTGATGACCACTATTCACGCTTATACCAACGATCAGAATACACAGGATGCCCCTCACCCTAAAGGTGATCTTCGCCGTGCAAGGGCTGCTGCGCAAAACATTGTGCCCAACAGCACTGGCGCTGCAAAAGCAATCGGCCTGGTATTGCCTAACCTGAAAGGTAAACTGGATGGCAGCGCACAACGTGTTCCTACCCTTACCGGTTCACTTACAGAAGTAACTGCGGTATTAGGTAAGAAAACAACTGTTGAAGAACTGAATGCTGCAATGAAAGCTGCCAGCAATGAAAGCTTTGGCTATACTGAAGACGAGATCGTTAGCAGCGACATCATCGGTATCCATTACGGTTCCCTGTTTGATGCAACACAAACAAGAGTGCAAACAGTTGGTGACACTCAACTGGTCCGCACTGTAAGCTGGTACGATAATGAAATGAGCTATGTGAGCCAATTGGTTCGCACTGTTCATTATTTCGCAAAGTTGATCACGAAGAAATAATAACAGGATCATAAAACGATTGAAGCCGTAATGTTTCAGCTTTTAATAAAGTTGGCCATAGCGGCTTTTTTGTGCGCGCTAAAGTTTCTGTTTTTATAATTTCTTTGTGTCTTTGTGGGAATTATCTCACAAAGACACAAAGGCACAAAGAAATTATGGCAGTACTTTGTTACCTGTCTTATCTTTGGCTACAGTAATCGGAAACCATTTATCTATCGCTTAAACAGAAAGTATGTCAAAATTTTCAGACTATAATTTCAAAGGGCAGAAAGCTCTCGTAAGGGTCGACTTTAATGTACCTCTCAATGATAAATATGAGATTACGGATGATACGCGCATTACAGCAGCTATTCCTACCATTCAGAAAATACTGAAAGACGGAGGCTCTGTTATCCTGATGTCGCACCTCGGACGTCCCAAAGATGGCCCAACAGAAAAATATTCATTGAAGCACCTGGTGAAGCATCTTACTGAGTTGCTCAAAGGCCCCAAGGTCTTATTTGCCGATGACTGCATTGGTGAGCAGGCTTATAAGGCACAAGCTGCCTTGAAGCCGGGTGAGGTATTGCTGCTGGAGAATCTTCGTTTTTATAAGGAAGAAGAAAAGGGAGATAAAGCATTTGCAGAAAAGCTGTCGAAGCTGGGTGATGTGTGGGTGAATGATGCTTTTGGAACAGCACACCGCGCGCATGCGTCCACAGCCGTTATTGCACAGTTTTTCCCTGCAGATAAAAGATTGTTTGGTTACCTGATGGAAGCTGAGGTGGCCAGTGCAGAGAAAGTATTGCACAGTGCAGAAAAACCTTTCGTGGCAATCATTGGCGGAGCTAAAGTGTCTGATAAAATACTGATCATTGAGAACCTGCTTGAGCGTGCGACCGATATCATCATTGGTGGAGGGATGGCTTATACCTTTATGAAAGCGGAAGATGGCAAGATCGGTAAATCACTGTGTGAAGAAGACCGCATTGATACAGCAAAGGAATTATTAAAGAAAGCGGAAGCGAAAGGCGTTTGTATTCACCTGCCTTCCGATTCTGTGATCGCTGATAAATTTGCAGCAGATGCAGAAACATCGGCTGCGCCAAGCAATGCCATTCCTGACGGATGGATGGGACTCGATATTGGCCCCAATGCCATCGATCAGTTTGTGAATGTGATCCACCGCGCCAAAACCATTCTCTGGAATGGCCCAATGGGTGTGTTCGAGATGGAGAAGTTCCAGCATGGCACTAAAGCAGTGGCCACGGCTGTAGCAGAAGCCACCCAAAAGGGATCTTTCTCCCTGGTAGGCGGAGGAGACTCAGTAGCAGCAGTGAATCAGTTTGGTTTTGCTGAAAAAGTAAGTTATGTATCAACCGGTGGTGGGGCAATGCTGGAATATTTTGAAGGAAAAGTCCTTCCTGGCATAGCTGCCGTTAAAGGCTGATCAAACCTTATAAATGAGAGAGAAAAGGGAAATGCAGAAATGTGTTTCTCTTTTTTGCTTTACCGGTTTTAAATGTAGTTTTGCGGGCAATCACACGCTTATGAGAATGAAAAACGCCCTTCCTTTTTTGCTGGGATCTCTTCTTATCCTGGCTGTTTCCTGTCAAAAAGAAGTTGATTACCAGAACATAGGTGGTAATAATCCCGGTACTGGCAATCCAGGCACCGGCACCCCCTCCAACGGCTCCATCATCGGTAATTGGAAATTTGTTCGCATGATAATTGATTTTTCATCGAAAACTAAAGCGACGGATGGGGTAATTAATGAGGAGACCTCCTTGTACGGCTCATTTGTATCTTTTAATGAAAAGGGGACAATGAAAGTTGAAGCCAGTACATTGACAACAAATGGCATTGCCTATTCAGTAGATACGGTGTTGACTGCAAAATTTTATACAAATGGCACATTAGATGACGAGTTTGAGATGCCCTGGGCATATACAATGCCGGCTTCCAGCTCTACTGTGCAATATCAGAAAATATCCAATGATTCTATTTACCTCCAGCAAGGGCTTCTCACATTCGATGCCCCGGGAGGTTCAGCAATACCTTCGACACCTGCTGGTATGAAAGTATCATGGTCAGGTGATACTTTATTGCTTACAACGAAAATAGTCCGGAATGAAACAGAGAATATTGGGGGAACCAATACACAAACAGTCACCAGTGTGAAGCAGGTGGTCAAACTTATAAAAAACTAATTTTTAAGCCCTGTTGATTCAGGGCTTTTTTGTTATCTCAATGATCTTATCATTATTCCCTCCATTACTTGTACAGATATAAACCTTTCCTTCCGGCGACACACATACGTCCCGCATTCTTCCATACTTCCGTTCAAAGTATTCGTTGGTCTGTGCAATAGAAGCAAGATCATCTCCCAGTTTCAATTGATACATACGTGCATCTTTTAATGCTACCAACAGTAGAGATCCTTTCCATTGCGGTATCAGGTCATGATTATAGTAATCCAGTCCGCAGGCAGCTATCGTTGGTGTCCAGGCTTTGATAGGCTCCGTTATTTCAGTAGTGCTGCAGGCTGTTTGTTCCGATGTTGTATTGCAATAACCTTCCACAACAGGCCAGCCATAGTTCTTTCCTTTTTGTATTATATTGATCTCGTCATCATTACTGGGACCATGTTCGGAACTATACAGTTTTCCATTGGCCATCACCAACCCTTGTGCATTGCGATGACCCAATGACCAGTACGGATTGCCGGCCACTGGATTGTCGGCAGGTATGGTGCCGTCAAGGTTCAGCCTGAGTATTTTTCCATTCTTTGAATTGAGGTCCTGTGCCTGCGATCCTTCAGCAGCATCTCCTGTGCTCATGAAAATTTTATTGTTATCGATCACCAGCCTGCTGCCATTATGGATAGAAGCAGCGTCAATATCGTCCAGCAGGGTGATGGGATTGTTCAATGTGGTACCGTTATAGGTATAGCGTACTAGCTTTTCTGTATACTGGCCGTTCTTGTTGTAATTGTATACTACAAACACATTAGCTGATCCGCCTCCTTCGGCATTGATGGCTAATCCAAGCATACCCCCTTCGCCATTCGAAACCACTTCAGGAACGGTAAGAAGAGGAATTACCTGGCCGGTTGCGGGATTGAAACGGCTGATCTTTCCACTACGTTCCGTTATCCAGATATGATTATCCGGTCCCCATACCAGTTCCCAGGGAAAGTTGAGGTTTTCCACTACAACACTATCCCTTATTTCCACTGCATCCGGAGGCTCCACATTTTTATTGTCCGATTTGTTGCAGGAAAAAGAAGCCAGGAAAGGAAGGATCGGCAAGATGAGGAAGAATGATTTTGGGATGTTCATACAATATGATTGTGGTTTAAGGTGGCGAAAATCATGCCGTGGCCTTGTGAAATAATAGCTGTTGGTCAGGCAAATGAAGTGCATCGTCAAAACGTACGCTATTGTGCGGAAAGTACTGGGTGTTTCTGCACGCAAAACCTTAACCGGTTAAGAATATCCCTTTACCGGTAATCCTCCCACATTACCCGAAAATTTAATCATTACCACACTGAAAAACACTAATTTTATTCTACATTAAAACCTATCAAACATGAAAGGAACCAAAAATCTGGGATGGCTTATTCTTATCGGGCTTATATTGATCCTCGGCGTATGGGGATGCAGCGGATATAACGGGCTGGTGAAGCAGGATGAGGTGGTGAAAAACACCTGGAACAATGTAAACACCGAATACCAGAAAAGGGCTGACCTGGTGGACAACCTGGTGAATACAGTAAAAGGTGCAGCGAATTTTGAAAAGGAAACTCTTACCGGATTGGTGGAAGCAAGAGCTAAAGCCACTTCTGTAAACTTTACTGCTGATCAGCTGACACCCGAAAACATGGCCAAATTCCAACAGGCACAGGGTCAGATGAGTGGTGCACTCAGCCGACTGCTTGCTGTAGTGGAAAACTATCCTGATTTGAAGGCAACTGAAAACTTCAGGCAATTGCAAGGGCAACTGGAAGGTATCGAAAATGATATCCGTGGATCGAGACGCACCTTCAATGATGCGATCAATACCTATAATACTAAAGTGAGGTCTTTCCCCACTAATATTTTCGCCGGCATGTTTGGCTTTAAAGCTAAAGAAGGATTCAAGGCAGATGAAGGAGCCGAGAAAGCGCCGAAAGTTCAATTCTAACAGCCGCATTCATGCAAAAGAAAAAATATACCGGCCTCGTCATAGCAGGGGCCGTTATTCTATTACTGGTCATTTTTATGGTCAGTACTTACAATTCCCTCGTGAAGAAGGAGGAAAAAGTGAAGCAGCAATGGTCGGAAGTGCAAAGTACTTACCAGCGCAGGCTCGACCTGGTGCCTAACCTCGTGAACACAGTGAAGGGAGTATCGGATTTTGAGCAAAGCACATTGGAACAGATAGCTGCTGCCCGCGGCGAAGCACTTTCCGGTATGTCGAATGATGCGTTGACCGCAGAAAATTATACAACACAGCAGCGTGCGCAGGATAATCTTGCCACAGCTACTAACCGGCTGATCGTTGTAATAGAGAAATATCCCACACTGAAAGGCACGGCTGCTTATGCAGGCCTGCAAACACAGTTGGAAGGAACAGAACGCCGCATTAAAGTGGCGCGGAATGATTTCAATGCTGCCGTAGCGGATTACAATAAACAGGTAAGGGGATTTCCCGGCAACCTGGTAGCCGGCTTGTTAGGATATAAACCCAAGGACGGATTTGAAGCAGTGGCCGGAAGTGACAAATCAGTAGAAATTAAATTTTAAAAACAGCGCCGTGTTTTCATTATTCAGGAAAAAAAAGCTATTCTTCACAGAACCTGAACGCAGCCGGATAGTGGAAGCTGTTCGCACTGCTGAACTTCAAACCAGTGGTGAAGTAAGGGTTTTCGTGGAAAGCCGTTGTCCTTATATGGATGCCATTGACCGTGCAGGAGAAATATTCTTCCACCTGGAAATGGATGAAACAGAAGAGCACAATGCTGTATTGGTATATGTAGCATTGAAAGACCGGCAGTTGGCTGTTTTCGGCGACCAGGGCATTCATGAAAAAGTAGGCGCGGCTTACTGGGATAAAGAAGTAGGCCTGATGATCGAAAACTTCAATAAAGAAAATTATGCTGATGGTATCAGTCAATGCGTGCTTGAGATCGGTCAGGCGCTTCATCAGCATTTTCCTTACGATAAGAATACTGACAAAAACGAATTACCCGACGACATCGTCTTCGGCAAATAATATCCATGAAGAAATTTCTTTCCATATTCTTTTTGCTGCTGGCCTTCGCGTCATCGGCTCAGGTGGAAAAAGCTATTCCTCCAAGACCTGATCCTCCAAAACTTGTCAATGATCTGACAGGCAATTTCCTTACGCCCGAGCAAGTAACTGCACTGGAGCGGAAACTGGTGGTTTATGACGACAGCACTTCCAACCAGATCTCTGTTGTAATTGTAAATGATCTGAAAGGATATTCAGCCGCTGATTATGCCATTGCATTAGGAAGAGCATGGGGAGTAGGAAACAAGAACTTCGATAATGGGATCGTGGTGCTGATCTCTACCGGAGGCACAGCCGGCAACAGGGATGCATTCATTGCGGTTGGTTATGGGCTGGAAGGTGTTATCCCTGATCTGACTGCCGATGCGATCCTGGACAACGAACTGATCCCGAATTTTAAAGCAGGTAATTATTATCGCGGCCTGGATGAAGCAACGGATGCCCTCATCAAAGCAGCAGAAGGAAAATATAAAGCACCGGAAGGATATCATAAAAAAGGTAAAGGCATTAGTCCTTTTCTTGTTATCGTGATAGTGATCGTTCTCATCATATTCCTCGGTGGTATTGGCGGCGGCGGAGGTGGTGGATATGTTTCCCGCAGAGGATATACTGGTTGGCCCGGTGGCGGATGGATCGGTGGTGGCGGTTGGTCTGGTGGCGGAGGCGGCGGTGGCTGGTCCGGTGGAGGCGGCGGTTTTGGCGGATTCGGCGGTGGCGGCTTTGGTGGCGGCGGAGCTGGAGGAAAATGGTAAAAATCATCCGACAGTTCAATTTCAAAATTCTTCATTTCAGTATAAATAAAGATCACTTCTGTTGAGTCATCTGCCTTTTAAGAGGTAGGTGACTTTTTTTTTATTGGGAAAAACTGCAATTTGAGCAGCAGATCATGCCAACGGAACGCGGCATGATCTATCTATCTGCATTGCACATACCTGAAATATTACCACCGCACTGAAAGAGACAGAGATACCATCACACACATCTTTCAGTAACTAAAACCAAAATAACAGATGAGAAAAATCTTATCACTCATTGCGGTGGCCATGATATGTCATGTCATGACATTTGCACAAACCCGCTCCCTTTCGGGGCAGGTAAGGGATAGCAAAGGAGATCCCATTCCATTTGCCAATATCACCATCAAGGGCAGTTCAACCGGTATCTCTGCAGATGCTAATGGTGATTTTAAACTGGACGTTAAACCTGAGGATGTATTGATCATATCATCCACCAGCTTTAATTCAAAAGAACTCAAGGTAGGAAATGCCACTTCCCTGATCATTACACTCGAAAACACAGGAAGCCTGCAGGAAGTGGTTGTAACGGCTTTGGGTATTAACCGGCAACCCAAAGAGCTGGGTTATTCTATCGCTAAAGTAAAAAGCACGGAACTTACACAGGCAAAAGTGGTGAATCTGCAGAATGGCCTGACCGGTAAAGTATCCGGTCTTAATGTGAGCACGACCAATAATGGTGTATTCGCAGACACCCGCATCACTCTAAGAGGTATCCGTTCACTTACAGGTAATAATCAACCAATGCTGGTGTTGAATGGCGTGCCGCTTGCATTAGGTTATCTCAGTTCTATCAACCCCAATGATGTGGCCGATGTCACTATCCTTAAATCATCTTCTGCCACAGCTATCTATGGCCCGGATGGAGTGAACGGTGCTATTGTGGTCACTACTAAAAAAGGAAATAAATCAAAACCCGCTATTACTGTCAGTCATACCACTCAACTGGAAAACATTGCATACCTGCCTAAATTCCAGAAACAGTTCGGTTCCGGCTACAGCCAGAATGCTTATGGCAATGGCACTTTTGATGCCATTGAGCAGCAAAGCTGGGGCGATGCGTTTGATGGTTCTGTTCGACAGATGGGACAAACGGGTCCGGATGGACAAAGGCTCATGCTTCCTTATTCTTATGTAAAGAATGGTCGAAAGAACTTTTTTAACACAGGGGTTACCAATCAAACCGATATTTCTTACTCTGCAGGTGATTTTTATATAAGCGCACAGAATGTTTCTGTTAAAGGGGTAATGCCTGATGATAAGAATGACCGCCGTGCTGTAAGTCTGCGGGCTGATAAAGAATATGGAATATTCAAAGCAGGCTTTGATCTGCGCTACACACAAGGCCAGTATGATATCACCAATAACAATCAACTGGTTTATTATGGCGTAACGTCGGCACCTGGTCAGTACGACCTGAGTAAGTTCTCCGATTGGAGAAATGATTATTTCTCCAGCCCTGATGGGTATTACACACCTTACCTTGACAATAATGGAAAGACGCCCTATTTCGCAAAGGATAACTATCGAGAGACCGGCCGTTCGGATGATATAATGGGAAATGTTCAACTGGACATGAAAGCAACTTCCTGGTTGAATTTCACTTATCGTATTGGATTAACGTTCACTAATGCAGATGCAGTTACCCGGAGAGGAGCTTTCACTTATTCACCATTCACCGCAACATTGAGAAGTGCTCCCAATCAAAATATTACCGGGGCTACCAGCACTTCTTCTACCGTAAACCGCAGAATCAACTCAGAGATCTTTGCAACAGTCAATAAGAGCTTTGGTAAAGTAAAACTTAATGCCTTGCTGGGGCAATCTTACAGGGAAACTTCCTTCCGCTATCTCAGGAATGGAAGCACTAACCTGGGTAATGCTACTTTGTTGTCGATACAGATGCGCAAGGGTGAACCTTTTGTGGATGTAGATAATTCCACAACAAGGTTGGAAAGGTATTTTACCAAGCTATCATTTGATTATGATAACTGGGCATTCCTTGAAGCTACAGGCAGTTATGATATCGACAGCCGCCTGGTTAAGCCCGGAAAGGATTTTAAGAAAAATGATATTGCCTTCTTTTATCCCGGCGTCAGCGCATCTGTGCTGCTGAGTGAGATCGTGCCAGCATTGAAATCAAGCAACCTGTTCAGCTATATGAAATTGAGAGGTGCTGTTTCCAAAACAGGTAATGTGAACCTGCCTGCTTATGCATTTGAGAACGTGTTCCAACGCAGTACATTCTTTCCTTATGGTGATGTGCTTGGATTTGAAACAGCAAACCTTACTGTCGCAGATTCTTATAAGCCTGAGTTTGTGCTGAACAAAGAAGTGGGTATAGAATTCAGCCTTCTCCGCAACAGAATAAATTTTGAAGCCACTTATTATCACCAGGATAATACAGACCAGGTGATCGATGTGCAGATGTCGAATACGACGGGTTATACAGTAGCCCGGAGAAATGCTGCTTCTTTTATTAATAAAGGTCTTGAGTTTGATCTCCGTCTTACTCCACTTATCCGGATAAATGATATAACGATTGATCTGAAAGCGAACTACACTCATCAGAGCAATAAAGTGACCAGCCTGGTGGATGGTGTGGATGAACTGGGTATAGGGAACAGTAACTATGTGATCGTAGGACAATCTGCTTATAAATTCAAGCTGACCGATTATGTAAGAGATGATCTGGGACGTGTGATCGTTGATCGTAATACGGGTATGCCAACGCAAAACCCCAGTCTTGTTACGTTTGGCAACACAACACCCAATGACCTGTTGGGGCTTAGCCTGAACGTGAATTGGAAGGGACTTAGTTTCAGTGCAGTAGCCGATTACAGAGGCGGCAACCAGATACTGGTTGATCAACTGGGTAGCTTCCTTGATGATAATGGTATCAGTGAGCGTTCAGCACTTAATGGACGCAGGCCTTTTGTTTTTCCCAATTCAGTGTATGATGACGGAACAGGAAAATATGTAGTGAACACGGATGTGTATACTACCAATTTCGGCCGCTTATTCTGGAACTCTGATCTGAATACTGCTGTAGAGAGTAACTACCTGGCGAGCGGTGCTTTTTGGAAATTGAGGGAGCTGGCTATCAATTACGAAATACCTGTGAAGATATTTGGCAGTAAGATCGGTCGTGCTATCAAAGGGGCAAACATCGGTATCAGCGGCCGCAATCTCTTTACATGGGTGCCTAAGTCCAATGTGTGGACGGATCCCGAATTCCAGGGTGGTAATGGCAACGCGCCTTATACAGGTAATGCAACAGGCCGGAGCACAGCTTATAACATGCCCCCTACACGCATCTTCGGTGCTAACCTCACAATCAGGTTCTAACATTAAACAAAGAACAACCATGAAATCAGGAAGAATAATATATATCGCTTGCCTAATTACCTTGTTGGGTGTTGCAGCGTGCAGTAAAAACAAATTTGATATTAATTCCAACCCGGACGATGTAACGGATGGTTCGGTAACGGCGACAGTGCTGCTGCCTGCTGCACAGCAGGAGACAAGCCGCTTACTGGTAGCCGATTTTTGGGTATTAAGCTGGTGGATGGGACATGGTGCAAGATCGGGATCATATCAAACAAGAAATGAGGAAGAGACCTACCAGTTCACCAACAATTTTAAAATGGAGATATGGAATGATCTCTATCGAAATGCAACCAACTACAATCTTGTTATTAACCGGGCCAATGAAGCCGGTGCAGGATTTTTTGAAGCAGTAGGCAGGATCATGAAATCACATAATTTCCAGTTGCTCGTAGACATCTATGGAAATATCCCTTATACAGAAGCGTTCCGCGGCACTGCTGCCGCAACACCCAAATATGATAAGGGAATAGATATCTATAAAAGCATTTTTGCGGAGCTGGATAAAGCAATTGAAATATTACAGGACAATGATGCGGTCAGCACAGCAAGGAACCCTGAAATGAGGACTGCCGATCTTGTTTTCCAGGGCAGTGCTACTAATTGGATCCGTTTTGCCAATACATTGCGGTTGCGTATGCTTGTTCATTTACTTAATGGAACCACGACCACTACTGCAGCACCTGGCATTGATATCAATGAACAAATAGCAAAGATCACTACCGATGGATTTTTGAATGAAGGACAATCCGCTCATCTTAATCCTGGTTTTTCAGGTACCAAACCCAATCCTTATTACAGGTATTATCACACCAATGAATCCGGAACAGGTGCTCAAAGTGATTTCCTTCGTGGAAGTGAGTATGCCATCAACTATTATGATGCGAACGGCGATCCCCGTATTGACCGCTTCTATGTGGCGCCTGCAAGCGGGCACAGGGGCATCCGGTTTGGAACACCTTCAGGTGATCCCACACTGGAAGGAAATTTCTTGTCTACCATAAGAGGAGCAGGCCTTATTCCTGAAGGAGCAGCTTCACGTGCCTGGATCATGACAAGTGTGGAAAGCCTTTTTTTACAGGCCGAAGCCAGGGAAAGAGGAATACTTACTACAGGCCCTTCTGCTGAAGAGTTATTGACCCGCGCAGTGAATGAGTCTTTTGTATGGCTTGGGCTAACACATGCAGATGCAGATGAATACTTACTCTTCAATGAAGGTTATCCGGATGTGGATTATCATGCACCTTCTATCCGCCCCGGCCAGCCAGGCGGAGGCATTTACACCATCCTTTCCCAGAAATGGTTTGCACTGAACTCAATCGCTCCTTACGAAATATGGACCGATTACCGCCGCACAGGTGTTACTTATGGAGCTGCTGTAGGATATGTTTCCGGGCCAACACTTTCTGTGGATCCAAACAGGACGGCTACTTCAATTCCTGTGCGGCTTTTCTATCCGCAGAATGAATACAATTATAATGCTACCAATGTGAATGCCGAAGGCACAATCAATGTATTCAACAGCCGGATCTTTTGGGACCTGAACTAATATTATTTCCCTTCAATCAAAAACATTTATGAAAAAGATATTGCTATCATTTCTTCCGGCAATGCTTCTGTTTGCTTTAACAGGATGCCTGAAGGATAAAGACTTTGAAGATCAGAAATACGGATTACATAATCCCGACAGCAAAGCTATAGGATTTATTCAAGCCCCTGCAGGCCCCCTGGTCAGAGGTATCACCGGTCAGGCAGCAACTGTTACAGTAAATGGGCCAGTGATCACCATTAACGGCACGAACAAACCTGCATCTTCTACGATCACCATCCGCCTTATGGAAGATGCATCACTGGTTACAGCTGCAGGGTTCACGCCTTTGCCACAAGGTACATACAGCATCAACACAACCAGCCCTTCCATTGCAAGCGGAGATTCCCTCACGGAAGAACTCGAGATCGCTGTTACCGGTTCTGACAATCTCAATCCTGATCTTACTTATGGCGTCGGCTACAGGATAGAAAAAGTAGAGGGCGGCTATGATATCAGCAGGAACATGAGCACTATTGTGGTCGGCTTTACGATCAAGAATAAATATGATGGAGTATACAACCTGCAGGGGTATCATAACAGGGCGCCCTATAATTTCCCTTATAATACGGAAATCCATCTTGTCACCGTTGCCCCCGATGCAGTAGCGTTTTACTGGCCCGAAGAAAATGATTATGGCCACCCTATCGGCGTCGGCCCCAACAATTCGATGAGTTGGTACGGCACCGACATCCAACCAGTGATCATCTTCGACCGGCAAACAGATCTTGTCACCAATGTTAGTAACCGTAGTTCAGCAGTTGGCATTACCATGTTCACTGGAGCCGGAAGCAGGACCAGCAAATTCGATGCTGCCACCCGCAACATTACAGTAGATTGGAATTATGGTAATAATGCGATGAGGGCTTTTTTTGATGATCTTACTTTCGTACGCGACCGCTAAAGTACGAATGGTGCGAATGTGTATGAACGATGCAAGTGACTTAAATTAAGCGCGAATGACGCGAATAGTGCCGGAATGATGCAGATAAATAAAATAAGTGAATGGCGTAAATAAAAAGAGGCTGTCTCAGATTTTTGAGACAGCCTCTTTTTATTTACGCCATTCGCACCATTCGTGCCTAGCTTAAGTCACTTGCATCGTTCATACACATTCGCACCATTCGTGTTAAAATCCTTTTTTGTCTTCTTCGGGTAATTTTGACTTAATGAGATTTACCACTTCCTGCAGATTTGTGTTGGATGGGTTTGCTTTCAGTGCTGCTTCTTTAGCCATCAGTATTCCTTTCAGGATTTGTCCATTCAGGTAGGGATCTGTTTGAGGACGGATCGGTGCTGGGATCTCATCCCGGAATTTTGCGATGGCTTCCACGCCTTTCTTTATTTTTTCTGTGTTCTTCATGGCGATGATGAAAGAAGCGAGATCATTGGCAATACCGAATTTTTGTTGCAGCGAGGCTTTTTCAAATTCGGCCAGTACTGTTTCGAATACGGTTTCATCGCCTGATTTGGCAAACTCTCCCTGTATTGCAGATTTCAATAAGCCTTTAGCGGGTTTGGCAGAAAGTTGTTTGGCGGCTGTGATAGCGGCTGTTGAGTCTATTCTGCTCAATGCGCTCAAAGCTCTTCCGGCTACACTATAAGAAGAGTCATTGATTGCCGCTTTGAACAGGGGAGCATATTCTGCTTTTTTATAAACGCTCAATGTACCGATAGCGCTGGCTCTCACCAGGGCATCTTTATCCGTTTTGGCAAGGTTGGCCAATACGGGTTCCATGGTTGTTTTAACAGCCTCATTCTTCATGTCGAGGCGGGCAATGGCGAAGCTGCGCAAACCATGATACGGATCATTCAGCGCTGTTTTAAGTAATGCCACTGCTTTGGGATCATTTTGATTTTTAGCTGCAAACTCAATTGCTTCCCTTCTGTCGACATAATTGCCGGCATATTTGTATTGATGGATAAAATTGTCAAGGGTTTTATTATCCTTTTTCACCCACAATAAGATCTTATCTGCATCTACATTTACCAGGTCAGGGCGTTGAGTGTAGTTAAAGCTGAAAGTGTCCACTTCGCTGTCTGACCATACTTTGTAGCGTGTTTTCTTTTCTCCATTATAAACATCTACGGTCAGAGGCAGTTTGAATATTTTGCCGGTATTCTGTGTTTGTTTAACGATCACATTCACTTTGCGGGCAGCATCGTCATATACATAATCAATGGAAACAGTGGGGTGACCATTGCCAAAATACCATTGATTGAAGTACCAGTTCAGGTCGCGGCCGGTCACTTCTTCAAATGCAAGGCGGAGTTGATGTGCTTCAGCGGCTTTGAATTTGTTGGTGGTGAGATAAAGATTCAGGGCTTTGAAGAAAGCGTCGTCACCTATTTCTTTACGCAACATGTGCAGTATGCGTCCGCCTTTGTTATAGCTTACTGCATCAAACATGTCTTCTTTATCGTGGTAGTGGAAGCGGACCAGGTCAAGGTCCTGGCTTCTGCTGGCGAGGTAGCCCTGCATATCAGAAAAGTTCTGAGCCTCTCCTGCATCTTTACCATACTTATATTCATCCCACAGGGTTTCACTATAGTTGGCGAATGATTCGTTGAGGGTCAGGTTGCTCCAGCTTTCGGCAGTTACATAATCACCAAACCATTGGTGAAAGAGTTCGTGGGCAATAGTGCTTTCCCATTCGTTGCCATCGATCAGTTCGCGTGCATCCTGCTGTGCGCTTTCCTGGTGAATGGTGGCGGTAGTGTTTTCCATAGCGCCCGCTACATAATCACGGCCGGTGATCTGTGAATATTTGATCCAGGGAAACTCAACACCTGTGATCTTAGAGAAGAAGGTCATCATCTCAGGTGTATTGCCGAAGATCTTCTTTGCTACCGGTGCGTATTCTTTTTCTACATAATAATTTACTTCTTTGCCTTTCCAGCTATCCTTGATCACAGCATATTCACCCACGCCGAGGAAGAAGAGATAAGGGGAGTGGGGCAGGTCCATTTTCCAGTAATCGCTGCGGGTGCCATCTGCATTCTTTTTTTGCGATACCAGTTTCCCGTTACTGAGTGTAACATATTTATCAGCTACGGTAACGGTCAGTTCCTGTGTTGTTTTTTGAGCGGTTTTATCAATAGTAGGGAACCAGGCTGAGTTTGATTCTGTTTCACCCTGTGTCCATATTTGCGTGGGTTTGTCTTTCTCTTCTCCTTTGGGATTGATAAAGTACATGCCTTTTATACCCAGCATAGCGCCTTCACTGTACTTAGCATCAAATTCATCCGGCTTGGCGGTATAATCAATATAGATAGTGTAAGACTCATCGGCTTTGTAAGTTTTATCCAGTTGGATACGCAATTGCCAGTCATCATACTGGTATTTCAACGGCAGTTCCTTGCCTCCTTTCAGTAAAGCCACTTTTTTGATTTCCATTCCTTTTGCATCAAGGGTAAGGGAATCGGTGGGATAGAAATAGGGCTGCAAAGTGATCCAGGCTTTCCCATAGAGATAGGATTTGCTGAAATCGGGCTTTACATCCAGTTTGGTATGTACCAGTTTATTGATCTTGGTAGCAGTTTCACGGTAAATGCTTTTCCAGGCAGTGTCTGCTTGTGCTCCTCCGGGTTGGGCCATCACTGCAAAACCAGCGGCAAGCAAGGGTAGTAACAAAAACGTCTTCTTCATAGTAATAATTTAGAGTCAGCAAATGTAATAGAAGCACTCGTTAATGCTATCAAAAACTATTTGGGTGGTGTGTTGATTGGAGAGCGTTGTTCGATGAGCGTTGGCTGATGTTGGATGATCGTTGGCCGATGAGCAACAGTCCAACCTTTACGCAAGTCGGAGCCAGTAGTTTGTCTTCCATTGTCACCCCGGCCCTGGTTCAATACTCTTGCTGGTTTAAAAAATATAAGAGCCGGAGTCTCCCAGGGCTGCACTTGCTTCAAATCAGTAAGGCATTATAGCGTAGAAGATACTGCAGATGGGAGAGACCCCGGATCTTAACGAACTATAATAACAAGTGTGCTAAACCTGGTCCGGGGTGACAATGGAAGACGAACTACTGGCTCTGACTGGCATAAGAGTCCGGCCACTTGGCCAACGGTCAAAGAATAACGGCCAACGCTCAACACCCCGCTGCCAAACAACTTAACACTTCCTTACTGACCGCTGATACCGTTATTTAAACTAATTTTGATCATACATAATTATGAAGAAGTTCAAGGCCTTTTTAATCCTGCTGCTATTAAGTTCAGCTTCCTTCTCCCAGAAGGTTTACTTTATGTACCTGCAGGCAGATGGAGCTCAACCATTTTTCCTGAAGATGAAGGAACAGGTGTATAGTTCCAATACATCAGGCTATCTAATTCTTTCAAAGCTGCAGGATAGTACTTATAGCTTCTCTATAGGATTTCCGCAGAACAAATGGCCGGAGCAGGCTTTCAGCGTGCCGGTAAGTGGCAGCGATAAAGGGTTTTTATTAAAGAATATAGAGGGAAGATGGTCACTGCTTGATCTTCAGACCCAGCAGGCCATTCAGGGCGAACTTGCAGGAAAGGCAAGATCGGTGAGAACAGAACCAAAAGAAGTTTCTGCCTTTACAGAAGTGTTGTCGAAAGCTGCTGACGACCCCTCACTGAAAGAAAGGGTAGTACCCCTGCCCGCAGTAGTGAAGCAGGAAGAAAAACCGGTAATTGCAGCACCTGCGGTTAAGCAGGAAACGGTAACAGCGGCGGTGCCCCAAAAAGAAGAGTTAAGTTCACTGGCCAAGGATACAATTGTACAACAAGCTCCTGTAGTGGCGGTTGCTCCGCCTGTGGCAATAAAAAAGGAGGAAAATACAGAGCCGCTTAAGGATAGTACTGCGCAGCAATCAGTAGCCGCTGTTCCGGTGGAAGAAAAGAAGACCCCGCCTGCGGAAGAAAAAAAGCAGGAAACAGTGCAGGTAAAAGAGCCGGTGGATACATTGCAGACAGCACCAGTCATAGAGAATGCAGAAGTAAAAGCAGAGCAAACTGCTGCCCTCATAGCTTATAAACCCTCAGTAGTGACCAGGAAAACAGAAAGCTCTACAACGGAAGGGTTTGGGGTGACATATATAGATGAGTATCCTGACGGGAAAAAGGACACCGTGCAGATCTTTATACCTAATCCCAAAACAATCACAAAGCAGGTACCTCCTTTGCAGGAAGAGACTAAGTTTTTGCCAATGGATACAGAAACAAAAGACCTCACTCCAGCAAAGAAACCCGAAACGCAAAATGCAGGTGGAAATAATTGCAAGGCAATGGCCAGTGAAACGGATTATCTGAAACTGCGTAAAAAAATGGTAGCAACGGATGGAGATGATGCGATGCTGGTGGCGGCAAAGAAGATATTTAAAACAAAATGCTTTACCAGCGAGCAGGTCAGAAACCTGGGTACGCTTTTTCTGAATGATGCCGGGCGGTACAATTTTTTTGATGCCGCTTACCTGGCAGTTTCCGACAGAGAGAATTTTGCCACCCTGCAAGCTGAGTTGAAAGACGAATATTATATCAGCCGCTTCAAGGCTATGCTTCGGTGAGCCGGCCATAGCACAAATAGTAACGATTACTTTTACCGGCGATGGCGACGGCCGGTGAGCCGGCCATAGCGCAAATAGTAACGATTACTTTTACCGGCGATGGCGACGGCCGGTGAGCCGGCCATAGCACAAATAGCAACGATTACTTTTACCGGCGATGGCGACGGCCGGTGAGCCCCGCAACAGCAAACAGCAACAATATGCCCCGTTATTTTTTGGAACTGGCTTATAAAGGCACCCATTACAGTGGATTCCAGACGCAAAAGAATGCCAATAGCATACAGGCCGAGGTGGAAAAGGCTTTCGGGATATTGCACCGGCAGCCGATACAGTTGACAGGTTCTTCACGAACGGATGCGGGCGTACATGCCCTGCAGAACTATTTTCATTTCGACTTTGAGGGGGAAATTCATCCGCAATGGCAATATAAGCTGAATGCGATACTGCCTTCCGACATTGTTATAAAGGGGCTGAGGGAAGTGGCGCCTGATGCCCATTGCCGGTTTGATGCATTGAGCAGGGAGTATAAGTATTTCATTTACAGGAAAAAGAATCCTTTTCTGGAAGATAGGGCCTATTATTTCCCTTATAAACTGGACAGGGAAGCGATGCAGGAAGCTGCGGGGGTATTGAAGGAGTACCGTGATTTCACCTCTTTTTCGAAGCGCAATACCCAGGTAAAGAGCTTTTTCTGCCAGATCGGGGAGAGTGAATGGGCGAAAGAAGGGGAGTGTTGGGTGTACCGGGTGAAGGCGGACAGGTTTTTGAGGGGTATGGTAAGGGCATTAACGGCAACGATGCTGAAAGTGGGGCGGGGGAAAATGGATTTGAGGGAATTCAGGAGCATTATTGAGGCAAAAGACTGTACCAGAGCGAGTTTCGCGGTACCGGCGCATGGGTTGTTCCTGTTGCGGGTGGAATATGGGGAGGAGGGGTGAGGAAAAATGGCCTAAAAAAAATATCTGGCTGAAAGGCTTAATGGGCGTGGGTTTGAGAAATAAGCGGAAAGAAAGTTTCAAAAAAGATTTGGCAGGAAAGTATTCACCCCTATCTTTGCACCCCCGATCAAAAAGACGGGTAGTTCTCTGAAAGTTTTGTGACTGGATACAGCAGATAAATACTTGAAAAAAAAGAAATTAATTCTTGTTTTTTAAGTAAAAACCTCCTAGCTTTGCAGCCCCGATCAAACGGGTAGTTCTTCGAAAAGTGAGTGAAAAAAAGCAGGAAAATTTTGAAAGAAAAATTTGCTGATAATTCGAAACTCCTTACCTTTGCAACCCGCTTGAAAAACAACGGCAGTTCTTAGAAATGTGAATAGAAAAGTGAAGTAACTGTGGGTAATGAAAGTTGAGAAAAATTTGGTAGAAAAGATTAAACATCTACCTTTGCAGTCCGCCTCAAAAAAATGAGGATAGCTCTTCACAAAACAAATTGATTTTCATCCAAATGGTTCTGATTTTTTGAAAATAAAATGAAGAAAAAATTTGGTAGAAATAAAAAGGCCCTTACCTTTGCACTCCGTTCGAAAAAACGGTGGCAGATAAGAAGCCAAAAGATCTTTGAAAGTTGGGAAACAATAGCACGTTATACTTTTAGTATAACAAACAAAAGGTAAGTCAATACGAATAACATTCGATTTGACACGTTAATTTCAAACTTTGAAGTTAAATGTCAGTATCAAACATCATTTACAATGGAGAGTTTGATCCTGGCTCAGGATGAACGCTAGCGGCAGGCTTAATACATGCAAGTCGAGGGGCAGCGCAGTGTAGCAATACATGGGCGGCGACCGGCAAACGGGTGCGGAACACGTACACAACCTTCCTTTGAGCGGGGAATAGCCCGGGGAAACCCGGATTAATACCCCATAGTATGTCGGAGAGGCATCTCTCTGATCTTAAAGATTTATCACTTAAAGATGGGTGTGCGGCTGATTAGGTAGTTGGCGGGGTAACGGCCCACCAAGCCTACGATCAGTAACTGGTGTGAGAGCACGACCAGTCACACGGGCACTGAGACACGGGCCCGACTCCTACGGGAGGCAGCAGTAAGGAATATTGGTCAATGGACGCAAGTCTGAACCAGCCATGCCGCGTG
>JBQCHL010000004.1:0-55518 GCA_051954695.1 Chitinophagaceae bacterium | reverse complement strand
TTTTTTTTAAAAAAATAAATAGCTTTTTTTTTTTTGGTGCTTTGTTGGGTTATTAACCCAAAACGCCACTAAGAACACAAAGGCTTTAAAATGTTATGAACCAATAAATAAAAGGCAATCCGAGAATAAGAATCAAAAACTAACAGCTCTTACTGCCCTGTTCTTCCGTCCCTGACCTTTATTTTTTTTCCTTTATTCTTCTTTTCATATTCAAGGATGGCCTGCGGTTTGGCTGCTTCCTTTTTATCAGTATCAGCATTAGCCGTCGCTTTTGTTTTTTTGCCGGCCGGATCGATTGGTTTCAACTCATCATCTCCTTCTTTCGGAATCCCTTCCCCTGTTTTGATCTTGTCCATCCACCAGTCCTCCGTTTTTACTATTGTTCCCCATTCAGGATCATAATAGGTCCAGGTGCCATGGCGTGCTGTTGATCCCTCTACTTTCACCACTACCCTGTCCACTACTTTGCTTGGATCGTTTGGATCTCTTACATCTACTGTATCAAAGGTTTTACCAGGCTCTATTGCCCGCCAGCTCTCTTCACGTAGCAAACCGCCTGTTCTTGTATAATACCGGCTTTTACCATCCAGGCTTCCCCATCGGTAATTCTCTTCTGCGATCTTATCACCCATCAGTGAAAAGCGCACCCATTTCTCCACTTTTTTATCATCCACAAAATAGCCTTGTTCATCATAGCCGGGCTCACCGCGCAATGCGTCCACATGCACTACCCAGGGGCCTTGCTTTTTACCATTCATATCTACGCGATTCAGCGTATCACCACGCACCCCGATAATAAAGCTTTTCCATTGAGCAAAACTGCTGGTGCTGATAAAGAAGGAAACAAATAATAACCATTTCATATCAGATACATTTAACCGTAGCGGGAACTTAGTTATTAACGAAAAAATCCCGCCCGGAGTATGTCTCAAATATCGGGCCTGTACCCTGTTATTTTTTGCCGGATAAGGAGAGCAGGTATTCAAGGGCCAGTTCGTACCCCTTCATTCCCAAACCGATAATACTGCCTGCTGCTTTGGCCGACACATGGGAGATTTTCCTGAATTCTTCCCGGGCATGTACATTGGAGATATGTACTTCCACCACCGGTGCTTTAATAGAGGCTATAGCATCGCCGATCGCTACGGAAGTATGCGTGTAGCCGCCAGGATTAAAAATGATACCATCACTGTCAAATCCCGCCCGCTGCAGTTCATTGATCAGTTCGCCTTCCACATTACTTTGATAATAAGTGAAAGACACTTGCTTATATTGCTGCTGAAGCGAAGCATAGAATTCTTCAAACGATTGGTTGCCATAAATACCCGGCTCCCGCTTGCCCAGCAGGTTGAGGTTAGGCCCGTTGATGATAGCGATCTTCATGCTCCGAATATAATTCAAATAAAATGCTTTAAGGAAAACTGCCTTGTTGGGCCGTTACGCATATAAAATGATTAGGATTTCCTGATCATATCAATGAACTGATCAAACAGGTACCTGCTGTCGTGCGGGCCTGGTGTACTTTCAGGATGGTATTGCACAGAGAAAGCAGGTTTTCCTTTCACTCTTATCCCTTCGATAGATTGATCATTCAGGTTTACATGGGTCACTTCAATATGGCTGGATTTTTTTACCGCTTCAGGGTCCACACCAAATCCATGGTTCTGTGTAGTGATCTCCGATCTGCCGGTTACCAGGTTCTTCACCGGGTGGTTCAATCCCCTGTGGCCATGGTGCATTTTAAAAGTGGGGATACCATTAGCTAAAGCCAGCAACTGATGGCCAAGACAAATGCCAAATATTGGCTTCTCTTCTTTCAGTATTTCTTTCATGGTAGCGATCGCATAGTCCATTGCAGAAGGATCACCAGGACCATTTGAAATGAAATAGCCATCAGGATTGAACTGCTTTACTTCTTCCAGTTTGGTTTTAGCAGGGAATACTTTTACATAAGCACCCCTGTCGACCATGCAATGCAGGATATGCCTTTTCACTCCATAATCCATTACCGCGATCCTCACATCTGCATTCTTATCTCCCATTTCGTATGCTTCTTTTGTGCTTACATGCGATGCCAGTTCCAGTCCATCCATATTCGGCACTTCGGCCAGCTTCTTTTTCAGCGCTTCCACATCAGTGATCTCAGAAGAGATGATGCAGTTCATAGCACCTTTGGTACGGATATGCGCCACCAGTGCACGCGTGTCCACTCCTTCGATAGAAACGATATTGTTGGCTTTGAGGTAATCTTCCATTGAGCCTTTGGCCAGTTTGCGGGAATAGGTTTCTTCCAGGTTGCGGCCGATCAGCCCTCTGATCTTTACATTGTCTGATTCCACATCTTCGTCCTTCACTCCATAATTACCTACATGCACAGTGTTCATGATCAATATTTGTCCGTAATAGCTGGGATCAGTGAACACTTCCTGGTAGCCGGTCATACCGGTATTGAAACAGATCTCGCCGGTAGTGGTACCAATAGCGCCAAATGCTTTACCATGGGCCACTGTTCCGTCGGCCAGTACTAAGATTGCGGGTAATTGTTTTGCTGACATTAATATAGAGGGGTTACCTGTTAAACAAATCGCGCAAAGGTACGGACGAAATAGTTTCGCTGGTCAGAAAATATTCACATTTGTGATTGGCCAGCAATCATTTCCATTCTTTATATAAGTAAGCAGGCTTATTTTAAACCTGGCCCTTTCCTGTGTTTATACTTTTCCCTGATCACGTCCTGCACATTCACATTATGTATTTTGCTTTCCAGCCAGGATATCACATCCAGGTAAGCAAATGCCCTGGTTTCCAGTGGATTACCCTCATATTTTTTCAACTTGGTGAGCAATTTCTGGAATTCCGGCTTCAACGCATGGGCACCCACCCGGAAGGAACGTCTCAAAAACGCAAACATCTCTTCCTCCACCTTACTCAGGTTCTCCATTTTCGCCATATAGCGGTAAACCGATTTGATCAGGTATTCCAGCAAATCAAAATTACCCAGCTCATAATGTGCGATCAGGTGCAGCAGCCGCGCATAACATTGCAGATCGGTGCGCAGGTCCGCTTTCTGGTTGATGATCCGGTTGAGGTAGTCAATCGCTTTTTCATTATCACCGCTGCCAAAATACAGGCAGGCGATCTTATAATAAAATACCAGCACGCGATGTATATCGAGATAGATGCCGTATTCTTTCAGCATATCTTCAAGGTGCGGCACCATCTTCAATCCTTTCTCGAATGTACCCTGCAAAAAATACAGGTTGATCCTTGCCGTGTAGAGATATTGATAAGTAAGAATAAGATTATTATCGTTATGTGTTACCAGTTTGTGCCGGGCAAACTGTTCAAACTGCTTGATGGTTTCCGCCAGCTTTTTATGATTCAGCAGATCAAAATGTGCACCCATCAGGTTGTGCATGCCTTTGATATAATTGGCCGCTTCTACCGGCAGCATTTCCGGGTATTGTTCAAACAGATCAACCCATTTCTGTGAATAGCGATAGTATTGAAGAAAATCCAGCCGGATAAATGCATACCAACAATAACTCTGGTACAGGTATAACTTTTCATAAAATCCCTGTGCCCTCAAAGCAGCGTCCACCGGCAAATGTGCCTGGAAGAACATATGGATGCTGCGCATATCTTTTTCGTTCCGCGCATGGCCGTGCTGAATATACCAGCTATACAATTGTAGAGCAAGATTGGACAGGCGGTTCACCAGCACCAATGCCTCCGTTACTTCATCCGATTCCTGGCTAAGCTGGTCGGCACGGTCGCGCATGCTGCGTGTGATATAAAGCGTTTCTATTTTTTTCTCAAAAAACAATACCTGCTCCAGGTAAGTGATCTGGTGATGCTGTTTGGCAAGGTCTTTCAGGTGTTTCAGCACTTTAAGGCTTTGCAGGTAAAGGCCTTTATTAAATAATATCCGTGACTGGTCCATCAGCTCATGTAGCTGAATATCAATGTTATTTTCATCTTTTATAATGCGAAGACTGGAAAGGATCTGTTTATAAAGCGCTGCTTTGATATTGGAAAGCTGCACTTTGCTGATGGATTTATTTTTCTTCAGGAGCTGGCTTTCATCATATTCCGTCATTTTATCCAGGGCATCAAATAACTGTATGGTTTTCAATGTATCACTGGAGGAATTTCTTTTCACAAACAGCTTAAAATTCCGCTTTTCCGACTTCTCGAGCGATTTTATCAATTGAAATAAAGCATCTGTTGAGCGGTTGGGCATCGTAATTTAAATATTTTAGAATCCTTTACTGGTAAGCGTTTCAGCCGATTTCTCTCTTTTTAAGCAATGTAAAATCTTGATGATTTTGGTTTTATCCGGCCGTATTACGGTGATAATTTAGTTGACCGCTGGCTATTTTTTCAGGAATCAGGGAATACAAAAATAAGCAGTGGGAAAATTTTAATCACCCCAATATATCAATTAATTATGGCTGAAGGAAAAATCCACATCTTTGATACCACTCTCCGGGATGGTGAGCAGGTGCCTGGTTGCAAACTCAATACCAAAGAAAAGATACAGTTGGCCCTTGCCCTGGAAGACCTCGGAGTTGATATAATCGAGGCGGGCTTCCCTATCTCTTCTCCCGGCGATTTTGAGTCGGTGCAGGAAATTGCAAAAGTGGTGAAGAATGCCACCATTTGTGGTCTTAGCAGGGCCGTGTATAAAGATATAGAAACAGCTGCTGAGGCCTTGAAGCCTGCCAGGCGTCCGCGTATCCACACAGGTATCGGTACTTCCGATTATCACATCAAGTCCAAATTCAATTCCACACGCGAAGACATCCTTGAACGTGCGATCCAGTGCGTCAAATGGGCAAAGAACTTTGTGGATGATGTGGAATTTTATGCTGAAGATGCAGGCCGCACTGAAAATGAATACCTGGCCCGCGTAGTGGAAGCCGTCATCAAAGCCGGCGCCACTGTAGTGAATATCCCCGACACTACCGGTTATTGCCTGCCTCACCAATACGGTGAAAAGATTGCTTACCTGATCAATAATGTTCCCAATATTGATAAAGCTATTATCAGTTGCCATTGCCATAATGATCTTGGACTGGCCACTGCCAATTCTATTTCCGGCGTGATCAATGGTGCCCGCCAGATCGAGTGCACCATCAACGGTTTGGGTGAAAGAGCCGGCAACACTTCTTTGGAAGAAGTAGTAATGATATTAAAACAGCACCAGCAAACACTGGGTTACTATACCAACATCAAAACACAACAACTGAACCCGCTCAGCCGCCTTGTTGCAGACACCATGCGCATGCCGGTGCAGGCGAATAAAGCGATCGTGGGCGCCAATGCTTTCTCTCACTCTTCCGGCATTCACCAGGATGGATTCCTGAAAAATGCACAGACCTATGAGATCATCGCTCCTGAAGAAGTAGGTGCTGATGGCTCGCGCATCGTGCTCACTGCACGCAGCGGCCGCTCTGCCCTCGCGCATCGCTTCCAGAAACTGGGACATCAGTTCAACCGCAATGATATTGATGTATTGTATGTTGAATTCCTGAAAGTAGCCGACCGCAAAAAAGAAGTGGAAGATGCAGACCTGCATGAAATGGCTAAAACTTATGAAACAACAACAGTTACAGTAAATTAATTCGCATCAATCCACATTATGGCAAAAACATTATTTGAAAAGATCTGGGAGAAACACATCGTCAAAACCATTGAAGATGGCCCATCCGTTTTATACATCGACAAACATTTCATTCACGAAGTAACCAGCCCTCAGGCTTTCAATGGCCTGAACAAACGGGGCATCAAAGTTTTCCGCCCGCAACAGGTAGTTGCTACAGCAGACCACAATGTGCCTACGCTGAACCAGCACCTTCCTATTAAAGAAGAACTGTCGCGCCTGCAGGTTGAAGCACTGAAAAAGAACTGCGCAGAACATGGTATAGAATTATATGGCCTTGGACATCCGTTCCAGGGCATTGTGCATGTAATTGGCCCTGAACTCGGCATCACTCAACCCGGCATGACCATCGTTTGTGGCGACAGCCATACATCTACCCATGGAGCATTCGGCAGCATTGCCTTTGGTATCGGCACCAGCGAAGTGGAAATGGTAATGGCAACACAATGCCTCATGCAAAGCCGCCCCAGGCTGATGCGCATCAATGTGGAAGGAAAACTGAATGATGGAGTAGTGAGTAAGGACATCGTACTCTATATCCTTTCTAAAATATCTGCCAGCGGTGCTACCGGTTATGCTGTTGAATTCGCCGGCTCAGCCATCCGCTCGCTTTCCATGGAAGCACGCATGACCATCTGTAATATGAGCATTGAAATGGGTGCCCGTTGTGGTATGATCGCTCCTGATGACACCACATTCAACTACATTAAGGGAAGAAAATTCGCACCTGAAGGAAAAGAATGGAAAGAGAAACTGGCTTACTGGAAAACATTATATACTGACGCAGACGCTGTGTTCGATAAGGAAGTGCATATTAATGCAGCCGATATCGAACCCATGATCACTTATGGCACCAATCCCGGTATGGGCGTAGGGGTAACAGGGCATGTTCCTTCACTTACAGAAATAGATGAAAAGGAAAAACCATCTTTCGAAAAATCTTTGGCTTATATGGGCCTTCAGCCCGGAACAGGCATTAAAGGACAGAAAGTGGATTATGTATTCATCGGCAGTTGCACCAATTCCCGTATCGAAGATCTCCGCATGGTGGCTTCTTTCGTAAAAGGAAAACGCAAAGCAAGCGATGTGGAAGTATGGATCGTTCCCGGAAGCAAGCAGGTAGAGAAACAAGCTATAGAAGAAGGCATCGACAAAATATTTGAAGAAGCCGGCTTCCAACTCCGCCAGCCAGGTTGCAGTGCCTGTCTTGGAATGAATGAAGATAAAATTCCAGCAGGCAAATATTGCATCTCTACTTCCAACAGGAATTTTGAAGGAAGACAGGGTCAGAATGCAAGAACTTTCCTGGCAAGCCCATTAACTGCGGCACTGGCTGCGATTACTGGTGAAGTAGGCGACGTACGCGAACACTGGAATAAGAACTAACTCTGACAATCAAACGTAAACGATGAGCAAACAAATCAACACAATAAACTCTACTGCGGTACCACTGAACATGGAAAATGTGGACACTGACCAGATCATTCCTGCACGCTTCCTGAAAGCAACAAGCCGGGATGGTTTTGGAAAAAATCTTTTCCGCGACTGGCGTTACGAGCAGGATGATGAAAGCCGCCCGAAAAAAGACTTCGTATTAAACAACCCAACTTATAAAGGAAGCATACTGGTGGCTGCAAAGAATTTCGGTTGCGGTTCCAGCCGCGAACACGCTGCATGGGCTATTAAAGATGCGGGGTTTGATGTAGTAGTAAGCAGCTTCTTTGCTGATATCTTCAAGAACAATTCACTGAACAATTTCCTGCTTCCTGTTACTGTATCAGAAGGGTTTCTTCAAAAGATATTCGCCGCAGTAGAAAAAGATCCTGCTACCACGCTGGAAGTAAACCTGCCCGGGCAGTTCATCCGAATCAATTCAACCGGCGAACAGGAATCATTTGATATCAACAGTTATAAAAAAACCTGCCTGCTGAACGGCTATGACGATATTGATTACCTGTTAAGCATGCGGACAGAGATCGAACAATTTGAAAATCCAGTACACTAAAGCCATACTACCATGAACAAAAACATTGCAGTCATTGAAGGAGACGGGATCGGTCCCGAAGTAACCAAACAGTCCATTCGCGTTTTGAATGCAGTGGCAGAAGCCTTTGGTCATGAATTCAAGTATACTTACTGTCTGATGGGCGCTGATGCCATTGACAAAACAGGTAATCCCCTGCCGGATGAAACGATCGAAGTTTGCCTCAACAGCGACGCGATCCTTTTCGGCGCCATCGGCCATCCGAAATATGATAATGACCCCACTGCCAAAGTGAGACCGGAACAGGGACTGTTGAAACTGCGTAAATCATTGCAGTTGTTTGCCAATATCCGTCCTGTAACAACATACCCGGCCCTTCAGCATCTCTCTCCGTTAAAAGCAAAAAACCTGGAGAATGTTGATTTCGTGATCTACCGTGAGCTTACCGGCGGTATTTATTTTGGTAAGAAAGAGATCAGCGCAGACGGCAACCAGGCTTCTGACGATTGCGTGTATTCTGTAAATGAGATCGAACGCATCTCACATCTGGCTTTCCAGGCTGCACAAAAAAGAAGAAAGAAACTAACATTGGTAGATAAAGCCAACGTGCTGGAAACATCCAGGCTCTGGCGAAAAGTTGTAAAAGAGATCGCTGATCAATACAGTGATGTGGAACTGGATTTCCTTTTTGTTGACAATGCAGCCATGCAGATCATTTTAAATCCCAAACAGTTTGATGTGGTGCTCACAGAAAATATGTTCGGCGATATCATCAGCGATGAAGCCAGTGTGATCAGCGGTTCATTAGGATTACTTCCTTCTGCTTCTATCGGCAGTGGCTCTGCATTATTTGAACCTATCCATGGCTCTTATCCGCAGGCAGCAGGAAAAGACATAGCGAACCCGCTGGGTTCTATCCTTTCTGCAGCCATGCTGCTCGATCATTTCGGGTTGACGGAAGAAGCTGGCCTGGTAAGGGAAGCAGTGAACTGGACTTTGCAAAACGGGTTTGTAACCAAGGACATTGATCCGGTCAATTTCTACTTCACTTCCACATTAGGAGAGCTGATCAGTGATTATGTGAGTGGTAAAATACCCGGATCTGTGAAGCAGGAGAATATCGAAGCCAGGAAGTCAACTATTATCTGATTGATATTTTAATCAGAAATTTTTTCGAAAAGTTCTTTTTTTAAAGTGAGGGATGTATATTTACAAAACAGACATCCTTCATGTTGAACAACAGAATATATAACATCATCTCAGCGATTACCGCGATTATTATTGTGGTGGTGATTATTATTCCTGCAACGCCTGGAGGTGGACATTGTATGTAAAAATCGAAAAAACGAAATACGAACCCGCCTCCTTCGAGGCGGGTTTTTTTATACCTGTATCTAAAAAAACAACTATGGCTTCTTATTATAATGAACATACCGTGCTTTGGCTGAATGGAGAGATCGTGAAAGCTTCAGAAGCAAAAATGGACCTGTACAGCCAGTCGCTTCACTACGGCTACTCTGTGTTTGAAGGGATCCGTTCATACAGGAATATCAACGGTGAAACAAAGATCTTCAAGGCGAAAGAGCATTATGAACGGCTGGAGCAATCAGCCCGTTTGATGAACATGCCTTATAAATGGTCTGTAGAAGAATTAACGGCAGCCAATTACGATGTATTGAAAAGGAATAATATCCAGGATGCTTATATCCGCCCTGTAGTTTATGCTCCTGCCAATATGAGTTTCGCTAAGAACAACGAATCCTTTATTGCCATACAGGCCTGGGAAATGCAGCCATTCCTTGGCGACAAATTGCTGCGGATAAAAACATCATCTTATCAACGTCCCAATCCCAAAGGTTTTAATATACAAGCGAAAGCCGGAGGGCATTATGTGAACTCCATCCTCGCAAGCCAGGAAGCGAAAGCAGCAGGATACGATGAGGCATTGCTTACTGATCTGAATGGCTATGTAGCAGAAGGACCAGGAGCAAATGTATTTTACGAAAAAGATGGCTGCCTCTTCACTCCTTCCCTTGGCAATATCTTACCAGGCATCACGCGGGCAACCGTGCTGGAACTATGCAAAGAATTGGACATTCCCGTTAAGGAAACACTTTTTTCACTGGATGAAATGAAAGAAGCCGATACAGCTTTCTTCTGTGGCACAGCCGCTGAAGTGATCGGATGGGAAAGCCTTGATGATATCAAATTTAAAAAAGACTGGAACAGCTCTTTAAGCAAGCAGATACAAACTGCTTACAAAGAACGCGTAACAGAAAAGCCTCTCACCAAACAAAAACAAAAAAGCCTAAAAGAAGCAGTGGCTTAATAAAGAACTATTCAACGACACATTGACGATACTATGGCAGAATTAAACAAATACTCAAAAGTATTAACACAGGACGCAACGCAACCAGCCGCACAGGCAATGTACTATGCGATCGGTTTTAAAGAAGAGGATTTTCAGAAAGCACAGGTTGGCATTGTCAGCATGGGCTGGGACGGCAACCCCTGCAATATGCACCTGAACGATCTGTCTGACAATATCCGTAAAAGTGTAAATGACACAGAAGGCCTGCTGGGTCTTCGCTTCTACACTATTGGTGTAAGTGATGGCATCAGCATGGGCACCGATGGCATGCGCTACAGCCTCGTTAGCCGAGATGTGATCGCCGATAGCATTGAAACAAATGCCGGCGCACAATACTATGATGCACTGATCACTGTACCAGGCTGCGATAAGAATATGCCCGGCTCTATCATGGCAATGGGACGGTTGAACCGTCCATCCATTATGCTGTATGGCGGCACTATTGCCCCAGGCCATTATAAAGGAGAAGATCTGAACATTGTAAGCGCTTTTGAAGCATTGGGACAAAAGATCGCAGGCAACCTGAATGAGACCGATTTTAAAGGCATCGTACAACATGCCTGCCCCGGTGCCGGCGCCTGCGGTGGAATGTATACAGCTAATACTATGGCCAGCGCTATCGAGGCTTTGGGAATGAGCCTGCCCTACTCTTCATCCAACCCTGCTTTAAGTGCAGACAAACAAAAAGAATGTGCAGCAGTAGGTAAAGCTATCAGGCTGTTGCTGGAAAAAGATATCAAACCGCGTGATATCATGACGCGCAAGGCATTTGAGAATGCGATCACCGTTGTTACCGTTTTAGGCGGCAGCACCAATGCCGTATTGCATCTTATTGCCATAGCCAAAAGTGTTGATGTAGCATTGACACCGGATGATTTCCAGGCTATCAGCAACCGCGTACCGGTACTGGCTGATTTCAAACCAAGTGGAAAATACCTGATGCAGGACCTTCACCAGCATGGTGGCGTGCCTGCTGTAATGAAATATTTGCTGAGTAAAGGTTTGTTGCATGGCGATTGCCTCACTGTAACCGGCAAAACCGTTGCAGAAAATTTAGCTGATGCACCTGATCTCGATTTTTCCAAACAACAGATCATTCAACCTCTGGAAGAGCCATTGAAGGCAACAGGTCATTTACAGATCCTCTATGGCAATCTTGCAGAAAAAGGAAGCGTGGCAAAGATCAGCGGTAAAGAAGGTGAACGCTTTGAAGGAACAGCGCGTGTGTTTGATGGCGAAAAAGATCTGATCGCAGGCATTTCCTCCGGCAAAGTGCATGCAGGTGATGTAGTGGTGATCCGCTATATCGGCCCGCGCGGTGCACCCGGCATGCCGGAAATGCTTAAACCAACCGGTGCTATCATCGGTGCAGGGCTGGGGAAATCAGTGGCACTCATCACCGATGGAAGATTCAGTGGCGGCACACATGGTTTTGTAGTAGGTCATATCACACCTGAAGCATTTGACGGAGGGTTGATCGCGTTGGTAAACGATAACGACCTTATCGAGATCGATGCAGTAAAGAATACGATCACGCTGAAAGTAAGTGAAGAAGAAATTGCCCGCAGAAAAGCTGCCTGGAAAAAACCGGCATTAAAAGCTACTAAGGGTGTTTTGTATAAATATGCGGTAAGTGTAAAAGATGCCAGTGAAGGTTGTGTAACAGACCAGTGACCAACCTACGCTAAAGCTTACGCTTGCGCCGAAGCTTCAGCGTAGGCGCACGGCTGGCGCGGCCTCAAACAAATTATTGAAGAATATTCAAACAGTTTTATGGAAACATTGGAATTAAAGCAACAAGCAGACACCAAATCAAAAGCAAGATCAATCTCCGGCAGCGAAGCAGTGCTGGAAGCATTTCTTGCAGAAGGTGTGGATACTATTTTTGGCTATCCCGGCGGCGCTATCATGCCTATCTATGATGCTTTGTATGATTATAACGAGAAACTCAGGCATATACTGGTGCGTCATGAGCAAGGCGCTATTCATGCTGCCCAGGGCTATGCCCGTGCTTCGGGTGATGTGGGTGTGGTGTTTGCCACCAGTGGCCCCGGCGCTACCAACCTCGTTACAGGCCTGGCAGATGCCATGATCGATTCCACTCCTGTGGTATGTATCACCGGGCAGGTGTTTGCACACTTGCTGGGAACAGACGCTTTCCAGGAAACTGATGTGATCAATATCACTACGCCTGTTACCAAATGGAATTTCCAGGTAACGGATGCTACAGAGATCCCTTCTGTGCTGGCCAAGGCATTTTATATTGCCAGAAGCGGAAGGCCCGGGCCCGTATTGATCGATATTACCAAGAATGCACAATTGCAGCAATTCGATTATGAAGGATATAAAAAATGTGAGCATATCCGCAGTTATCGTCCCAAGCCGATCGTTCGCAAGGAATATATCGCCGAAGCAGCCAAACTGATCAACGCGGCAGAAAAACCATTTGTGATCTTTGGTCAGGGTGTTATTCTCGGCAATGCAGAGAAAGAATTTAAAAACTTTATCGAGAAATCGGGTATCCCTGCTGCATGGACCATCATGGGCATGAGTGCCCTGCCTACCGATCATCCGTTGGGTGTAGGTATGTTGGGTATGCATGGCAACTATGGCCCTAATGTACTCACCAATGAATGTGATGTGCTGATTGCAGTAGGTATGCGCTTCGATGACCGCGTTACGGGCCGTCTCGATAAATATGCCAAACAGGCAAAAGTGGTTCACCTTGATATTGACCCTGCAGAGATCGACAAGAATGTGAAAGCGACTGTTCCTGTTTGGGGAGATTGTAAAGAGACATTACCGTTACTGACTGAACTGGTCGAACAAAAAGTATATCCTTCCTGGATACAACGCTTCAAAGAATTTCAGCAAAAAGAAGAAGATAAGGTCATCAAAGACGAACTAAACCCCGTAGGCGATATTCTTACCATGGGTGAGGTGATCAAAGAATTGAATACGCTTACAAAAGGTAATGCCATCATTGTAACAGATGTGGGTCAGCACCAGATGGTAACCTGCCGCTATGCAAAATTCAATCACAGCAGAAGCAATATTACCAGCGGTGGCCTCGGCACAATGGGCTTTGCCTTGCCTGCAGCAATCGGATCAGCCTATGGTGATCCGAAAAGGAAAACAGTTGCTGTTATCGGTGACGGTGGTTTTCAAATGACCTTACAGGAGCTCGGCACCATCATGCAATTCAAACCGGATGTAAAGATCCTGATCCTGAACAACCAGTTCCTCGGCATGGTAAGACAATGGCAACAACTCTTCCATGAAAAAAGATATTCTTTCGTGGATATCACCAGCCCTGATTTTGTGCAGGTGGCCAAAGGATTTGGCATTCCGGGTAAAAGCATTTCAAAACGTGAAGACCTGGTAAGCTCATTGAAGGAAATGCTGGACCATAAAGGAAGCTTCTTGCTGGAGGTTATGGTCGGGAAAGAGAACAATGTGTTCCCGATGGTGCCACAAGGGCGTGGTGTGGCGGAGATTGTGCTTTCCCGTGAAGAAGTCTGATAAACGCGAATGCCCGTGAATGGGTTGGATAGCGGGAAGCCTCCGTTAAAGGCGTGAATGAGGCGAATGGTTTACAAAGTTTGAAGTTGAATTAAAATATGAAATGTTATGCTTAAGCAGGAATATACAATAACGGTTTATACAGAGAACCAGATTGGTTTATTGAACCGGATCGCGATCATTTTTTCCAGGAGGAAGATCAATGTGGAGAGTTTGAACACATCTCCTTCTGAAGTGGACAGTGTTCATCGTTTTACGATCGTGATCAATGAAACGGAAGATGTGGTAAGAAAACTCTGCCGCCAGATAGAAAAGCAGGTGGAAGTGTTGAAAGCCTATTACAACACCAACGAAGAGATCGTGTGGCAGGAACTGGCTTTGTATAAAGTACCTACCGATATTATTGCGGCAGAAGTGAAAGTGGAACGTTTGCTGCGGGAACATGGAGCCAAGGCAGTAGTGATCCGTAAGGACTATACTGTTTTTGAAGTAGCCGGCCATCGTGAGGAAACAGACAACCTGATCAAAGTGCTGGAACCGTTCGGGTTGATAGAGTTTGTCAGGAGTGCCAGGGTGGCTATCATAAAAGACAGTGATGGCTTCCATGAGAAGCTGAAAGAATTTGAATACAGGGAACCGGGAGAGAATGCAGCGGAGAATGAGTATTTGAACGAGAACGAGAAAGTTTTTTCAATGTAATGGATCAGAGACAGGGTAAGTATATGAACAATACGTTTGACATCATCAGAACAACAAGGAATAATTTTTTAAGATTGGTAGACGGGCTCTCGGAACGGCAATTGAATCATGTACCTGCCGGCTTTAATAACAATATTGCATGGAATCTGGCTCATGTCCTGGTTGTTCAGCAAACGCTTTGTTATGTAAGGATGGGGTTTGAAAGTCAACTACCTCAACCGGATATGAAAAGATTCGGCAAAGGCAGCAAGCCGGACCAATGGATCGGTAAAGAACAAATAGCTTTTTTTAAATCACAACTGACAGAACAGGTAGTTCAACTGGAAAAAGATCTCGAGTCAGGTTTCTTTGAAGGACGAGAGTATGAAAAACTGCTTACCAGTTACGGTCTGACCGTTGATAGCCTGGAATACGCTATCAGCTATCTCGCTACCCATGATGCCCTTCATTATGGATATGCGCTGGCTTTAAAGAGAGCAATAGAACAGTAAATAACTAAACGCTTATAATTTTTAAACTTTTAAACAACAATACAAATGGCAAAACTAAATTTCGGCGGCGTTGAGGAAAACGTTGTAACCCGTGAAGAATTTCCTTTAAGCAAAGCGCAGGAAGTTTTAAAGAATGAAACAATTGCAGTAATTGGTTATGGCGTACAGGGCCCCGGCCAGGCGCTGAACCAGAAAGACAATGGTATCAACGTGATCGTAGGTCAACGTAAAAATTCCAAGACCTGGGATAAAGCCGTACGTGATGGATTTGTACCCGGTGAAACGTTGTTTGAAATCGAAGAAGCCCTTCAAAAAGGCACTATCATCTGCTACCTGCTGAGCGATGCCGCACAGATCGCTTTATGGCCAACAGTAAAAAAACATCTTACTCCCGGTAAAGCCCTTTATTTCTCCCATGGCTTTGGCATCACATTCAATGAGCAAACCGGCATCGTGCCTCCAAAAGATGTGGATGTGTTCCTGGTTGCTCCCAAAGGCTCCGGTACATCACTGAGAAGGATGTTCCTGCAAGGCCGTGGTCTGAACAGCTCTTATGCTATTTACCAGGACGCAACAGGTAAAGCATTTGAACGCGTAATAGCACTGGGCATTGCTGTAGGAAGCGGTTATCTCTTTGAAACAGATTTCAAGAAAGAAGTATACTCTGACCTTACTGGCGAAAGAGGAACACTGATGGGCGCTATCCAGGGCATCTTTGCTGCACAATACCAGGTGCTGCGCGATAAAGGACATACTCCCAGCGAAGCATTCAATGAAACAGTGGAAGAGCTCACTCAATCACTGATGCCATTGGTTGCAGAAAATGGTATGGACTGGATGTATGCCAACTGTTCTACCACTGCACAACGTGGTGCGCTGGATTGGTGGAAGAAATTCAGGGATGCAACTGCTCCTGTGTTCAAAGAACTATATGAAAGCGTGGCAGCAGGTAAAGAATCACAACGTTCCATTGACTCCAACTCACAGCCTGATTACCGCGAGAAGCTGGATGCAGAACTGAAAGAACTGCGTGAAAGCGAACTCTGGCAAGCTGGTAAAACAGTAAGAAGCCTGAGACCTGAAAACCAAAAACCAGAAGCAGCAGAGCTGAATGATTCATCTACTAAAGACGTGTTCAGGCAGCAGGCGCTGAAAGCTGAGTCTGTAGGCTAAACCAGCGATAAAGAAACAAGAAGAATATGGAAGGAGTTGTAGCACATACAAATTTGCATTTTACTGAAGCGGCAAAACGTTTGCACGGAGTGGTAAACCGGACGCCGCTTCAGTTGAATGCAAATCTTTCCCGCAAATACAACTGTAATGTGTATTTGAAAAGGGAAGACCTGCAGGTGGTGCGCAGTTATAAATTGCGCGGCGCCTATAATATGATGAAGAGCCTGCCGCAGGAAAAATTGCAGGCCGGTGTGGTTTGCGCAAGCGCAGGTAATCATGCACAGGGCTTTGCATTCAGTTGTAAAAAACTTGGCGTGAAAGGCGTGGTATTTATGCCCATCATTACACCCAAACAGAAAGTGAACCAGACAAAAATGTTTGGCGAAAGCAATATCGAGATCAAACTCGTAGGCGACACTTTTGACGATTGCGCTTTTGCTGCCAAACAATACACCGAAGAAAATGGGATGACCTTTATTCCTCCTTTCGATGATCACCGCATCATTGAAGGGCAGGCTACCGTTGCCGTGGAAATACTGGAAGACCTCTCCAACATTGATTATATTTTTATTCCCATCGGCGGAGGAGGATTGAGTTCAGGTGTTGGTTCTTATTTCAAGATATTCTCTCCGCAAACAAAAGTCATTGGACTTGAACCTGAAGGCGCCCCTTCCATGCTGGCAGCATTAAGAGCCGGCAAACCCGTAACGCTTGAACAGATCGAACGGTTTGTAGATGGCGCTGCCGTAAAAAGAGTCGGCGACCTTACCTATTCCATCTGCAAGGAGGTACTGGATGATATAAGGCTGGTGCCCGAAGGAAAAATATGCACCACTATACTCAGGCTGTATAATGAAGATGCGATTGTTGTTGAGCCGGCTGGCGCTATGTCCATTGCAGCGCTGGACCAATTTGCAGAACAGATCAAAGGCAAAAACGTTGTTTGCATCGTGAGCGGCAGCAACAACGATATCGACCGCATGCAGGAAATCAAAGAAAGAAGCCTGCAGTATGAAGGGTTGAAGCACTATTTTCTGATCAGCTTTGCCCAAAGACCGGGAGCACTGAAAGAGTTTGTGACCAACGTGCTCGGACCAACAGATGATATCACCCGCTTCGAATACATGCAAAAGACCAATAAAGAGAATGGTCCTGCCCTGGTCGGCATTGAATTACAGTCGAAAAAAGATTACGAATCCCTGATCCGGAACCTGGAGAACTACCATATCCGCTACACCGAATTGAATAAGAACGACACGCTTTTCGGGTACCTGGTTTGACGAAATCCCGAAAATCCACATCTTTTGTGGAAAATTATTAACAAATCCACCTATCTGTCTGAAAAATATTTAGTATTTTACGACGATTCTTGCCATATTTTCAGACATTACTATACTTTTTTATTGTTTATCTAAAAATTGAATTGCTTTATGACAGGCAATAAGGGATTGTACAGCCCATCCTTCGAGCATGATGCCTGCGGGATCGGGTTTGTGGCGAATATCAAAGGAAGTAAATCACATCAGAATATTGCTGATGCACTGACGGTGTTGGAAAATATGGAACACCGTGGTGCCTGTGGTTGTGAAAACAATACAGGTGATGGCGCCGGTATTATGATACAGGTGCCGCATGAGTTCTTCTTTGATGAATGCATTAAGCTGGGCGTGCATCTTCCTTCTTACGGAAAGTATGGAGTAGGAATGCTTTTCTTTCCCCGGGAGATCAGGCTCCGGGAAGAATGCCGCGAGATCTTCAACCGCACTGCAGAAAAGCTAGGATTGGAGATACTCGCTTACCGCAAAGTGCCGGTTAACACACATGATATTGGCCCTACAGCCCTCAGTGTTGAACCAGAAATTGAACAGGTATTCATTGCCTGCCCCGATCATATATCCAACCCGGATGAGTTTGAACGAAAATTATTTGTGCTGCGCAACTATGCCAGCCACACCGTTCTTAACACTGTAAGAAAAGACGAGATCGGTTTTTATATCGCTTCTCTTTCCTACAAAACATTAGTTTATAAAGGCCAGCTCACCAGTGGCCAGGTCCGCCGCTACTTCACTGATCTCAGCAATAAAAGAATGGTAAGTGCTTTTGGACTGGTACATTCCCGCTTTGCCACCAACACTTTCCCTTCCTGGAAACTGGCTCAGCCATTCCGTTTTATTGCACACAATGGTGAGATCAATACATTGCAAGGCAATCTGAACTGGCTGAAGACAAGCGAAAAGAATTTCACATCTCCTTATTTCTCCAAGGAAGAAATGGAAATGCTGCTGCCGGTTATTACCGATGGACAATCAGACAGCGCTTGCCTTGATAATATCATAGAACTGCTTACAATGACCGGCCGTTCATTACCACACGTGATGATGATGCTGATACCCGAAGCATGGGATGGCAACGAACAAATGGATCCGCTGAAAAAAGCGTTCTATGAATTTCACTCCGCTTTCATGGAACCATGGGATGGCCCCGCTTCTATATCGTTTACTGATGGAAAGATCATCGGTGCCACGCTCGACAGGAACGGCCTTCGCCCTTCCCGCTATTGTGTTACCGCAGATGATCGTGTGATCATGGCTTCTGAAACCGGCGTACTGCCTGTTCACCCTTCTTTGATAAAAGAAAAAGGAAGATTGCAACCTGGCAAGATGTTCGTGGTGGATATGGAACAGGGCAAGATCATCAGCGACGAGGAACTGAAAAGAAATATCTGTTCACAAAAACCTTATGCTGAGTGGCTGAACAAATACAAGATCAGGCTGGAAGAATTGCCTGAGCCCCGTATCATGTTCACCCACCTTGAGCATGACCAGATCTTTAAATACCAGAAAGCATTTGGCTACAGCACGGAAGACCTGGATAATATCATTGCCCCAATGGCCCTGGAAGGAAAAGAACCGATCGGTTCTATGGGGTCCGACACTCCGCTGGCAGTGTTGAGTGATCAGCCTCAGCATCTAAGCAGCTATTTCAAACAACTCTTTGCACAGGTAACCAATCCACCGATCGATCCCATCCGCGAAAGACTGGTGATGTCGCTTGCCAGCTTTGCCGGCAATAATGGCAACCTGCTGATCGAAGATCCGCTGACCTGCCATAGCGTGGCATTGAAGCATCCCATTCTTAATAATCATGAACTGGAACAGATCAGGAGTATTGATACAGGGTTGTTCCAGGCTAAAACATTGCAATGCTATTTCAGGGCAAATGGTAAGAACGGCTCATTGAAAGCTGCACTTGATCGCATTTGCCGCTATGCAGTAGATGCCGTGGAAGATGGATTTAAAGTATTGGTATTACAGGATAGGGCTGTCGATTCTGATCACGCTCCTATTCCTTCCTTACTGGCAGTATCTTCTATACACCACCACCTGATCCGCAAAGGACTTCGCGGGCAGGTAGGCATTATCGTGGAAGCAGGCGATGCCTGGGAAGTGCATCATTTTGCCTGCCTGATCGCTTTTGGTGCAACTGCGATCAATCCTTATCTCGCCCTGTCATCGATCCGCGACATGAAAGAAACAGGCAAACTGCAAACAACACTGACCGATGATGAGCTGAAAAAGAATTATATCAAAGCCGTGAATGAAGGCTTGTTGAAAGTGTTTTCCAAAATGGGAATTTCTACCCTGCAATCATACCAGGGTGCACAGATATTCGAGATCCTTGGCCTGAACAAAGAAGTAGTTGATAAATATTTCACAGGCGCTACTTCACGTATTGAAGGTATGGGCCTTGATCAGATTGCCAAGGAATCACTGGCCAAACATTTCTTTGCTTTCAGCAAAAAAGATATACCGGTCGATCGCCTGCCCGTTGGCGGCATCTACCAATGGAAACGCAAAGGTGAATTCCATTTGTTCAATCCCCAAACCATTCACCTGTTGCAATATTCCACGCAGAATAATGACTACAGCACGTTCAAGAAGTATTCAAAGCTGGTGAATGAACAGGGCGAAAAAGCCTGCACACTGCGCAGCCTTTTCCGTTTCAAAAAATTGCGCCCATCTATTTCCATTGATGAAGTGGAACCTGCAGAAAATATCTTCAAACGTTTTGCAACAGGCGCCATGAGCTTTGGCTCCATTTCCTGGGAAGCACATACCACACTTGCAATTGCCATGAACCGCATCGGCGCCAAAAGCAATACCGGCGAAGGAGGTGAAGATGAAAGAAGATATGAACTGATGCCCAATGGCGATTCCATGCGCAGCGCTATCAAACAGGTAGCTTCCGCCCGCTTTGGTGTTACAAGCCTTTATTTAACCGAGGCGGATGAACTGCAGATCAAAATGGCACAGGGTGCAAAACCCGGAGAAGGCGGACAACTGCCCGGTCATAAAGTGGATGATTGGATCGGCAAAACGAGACATTCCACTCCGGGCGTGGGATTGATCTCTCCTCCACCGCACCACGATATCTATTCAATAGAAGATCTTGCTCAATTGATATTTGACCTGAAAAACGCTAACCGAAAAGCAAGGATCAGCGTAAAACTGGTGAGCAAAGCTGGTGTTGGCACTATTGCAGCAGGCGTTACCAAAGCAAAAGCCGATGTGGTTTTGATCTCAGGCTTTGATGGAGGCACCGGCGCATCTCCTGTTTCTTCTATCAAGCATGCGGGGCTGCCCTGGGAACTGGGGCTTGCTGAAACACACCAGACACTCGTAAAAAATAAATTGCGCAGCCGTGTGGTGGTGCAGGCGGATGGACAAATGAAGACCGGCCGCGATATCGCTATCGCTGCTCTGTTGGGTGCTGAGGAATGGGGTATTGCCACTGCAGCGCTGGTAGTAGAAGGTTGTATCCTTATGCGTAAATGCCATCTAAATACCTGCCCTGTTGGTGTAGCAACACAAGACCCTGATCTGCGTAAACGCTTTACCGGCGCAGCCGATCATGTAGTGAACTTCTTCCACTTTATGGTGCAGGAACTTCGCGAGATCATGGCAGAGCTTGGCTATAAAACCGTAAATGAAATGATCGGCCAGGTAGACAACCTGGAAGTAAGGGATGATATCACTCACTGGAAATACAAAAACCTCGACATTTCATCAGTATTATATAAAGAACCGGCTTCGCTGTACACAAGTTTGTATTGCACCGAAGAGCAGGACCATGGAATGCAGGACATCCTCGACTGGAAATTACTGGAAGCGGCAAAACCTGCACTTGAATACAAAGAGAATGTGCGCGCATCCTTCCCTATCATCAATACAGACCGTACGGCAGGTACTGTTCTTTCAAACGAGATCACCAAGAGATATAAAGCTGCCGGACTACCGGAGAATACCATTCATTTCAAATTCATCGGTACGGCAGGTCAAAGCTTTGGAGCTTTCAATACCAAAGGCATAACACTGGAACTGGAGGGAGATGCGAATGATTATTTCGGCAAAGGCCTTAGCGGTGCCAGGCTGATCATCTATCCTCCGCGCAATGCTTCTTTTGTACCGGAAGAGAACAGCATCATCGGCAATGTCGCTTTCTATGGCGCAACAAGCGGTGAAGCTTATATCCGCGGCAAAGCCGGCGAACGTTTTGGCGTGCGCAATTCCGGCGCTCAGGTTGTGGTGGAAGGAATCGGCGATCATGGTTGCGAATACATGACTGGCGGACTTGTAGTAATACTCGGCGACACAGGACGCAACTTCGCTGCCGGCATGAGTGGCGGTATCGCTTATGTATACGATGTGAAAGGAAAATTCAGGGAGAACTGCAATACTGAAATGGTTGACCTGGACAAATGTGAGCTCGAGGACAAGAACGAATTATTCACCCTGGTACAAAAACACCTGGAGTATACAGACAGTACTGTTGCAAGATTTATCCTGCAGGATCTCGACAATCAACTGCAACATTTTGTAAAAGTGTTCCCGAAAGATTATAAGAGAGTGCTGGTGCAAAAAAGAGCAGGCGGAGTACAGGTTAATAATTGATCGATCCTTTATTTCAAAACAAAAAGTAAAATCATTTTCTGATGGGCAAGCCAACAGGATTTAAAGAGTTCACCAGGGAATTGCCTGGTAAAGTGCCGGTGCAGGAAAGGCTGCATAACTATAATGAGTTTGTAGAGAAATTCAGCGATCAGAAACTGAATGAGCAGTCGGCCCGCTGCATGAACTGCGGTGTTCCATTCTGCCACAGCGGTTGCCCCCTGGGCAATGTGATCCCTGAATTCAATGATGCGGTGTACCGGAAAGACTGGAAAGAAGCGTATGATGTGCTTACATCCACCAACAATTTCCCTGAGTTCACCGGCCGCATCTGTCCTGCACCTTGTGAGTCGGCCTGTGTGCTTGGTATTAATCAACCACCTGTAGCTATTGAAGAGATCGAAAGACATATCATTGAGATCGCTTTTGAAAAAGGGTTTGTAAAACCAAAACGACCGAATCTCCGGTCTGGTAAAAAAGTGGCAGTGATCGGCTCAGGCCCTGCAGGACTCGCTGCGGCTGCGCAACTCAATTATGCCGGCCATAGTGTTACTGTTTTTGAAAGGGATGATAAACCAGGTGGTTTGCTTCAGTATGGTATCCCTGATTTCAAATTGGAAAAATGGGTAGTGGAAAGAAGGGTAAAACTGATGGAAGAAGAAGGTGTGCAGTTCCAATGCCATGCTAACGTAGGCGTAAACATACATATCAATGACCTGCTGCGTGAATACAATGCGATTGTACTGGCTTGCGGCTCTACAGTACCCCGCAACCTTCCGGTACCAGGCAGGGAATTGAAGGGCATTCATTTTGCCATGCAATTCCTGAAGCAACAGAATAAACGCAATGCAGGAAAAGACCCGCTGGCTTACGCCAACCTGGAAAGTAATATCCTGGATGAACATTTACTGGCTTCCGGCAAAAATGTGGTAGTGATCGGCGGTGGCGATACCGGCTCAGACTGCGTGGGCACTTCCAATCGCCAGGGTGCTAAATCGGTTACACAATTTGAACTGTTGCCCAAACCACCCGAAGGCCGCACAGTACAGATGCCCTGGCCCACTTATCCCATGGTATTGAAAACAACTTCCTCTCATGAAGAAGGATGTGAAAGACATTGGGCTATTGCTACCAAAGAATTTGTTGGCGATGGGAAAGGACAATTAAAAGCACTGAAAGTGGTGGACCTGGAGTGGAAAGCTTCATCAGAGGGAAGGCCTGCACAATTCGCCGAAGTGCCGGGCAGCGAAAGAGAAATCCCATGCGAGCTGGCTTTACTGGCGATGGGGTTTTTACACCCGCAGCATGAAGGGTTATTGAATGCGCTGGAAATTGAAAGGGACGAAAGAGGTAATATCAAAGCAACGGATAAAAATTATCAAACCAGCCTTTCCAAAATTTTTGCAGCCGGTGATGCGCGCCGGGGGCAGTCGCTGGTAGTGTGGGCGATCAGCGAAGGAAGGGAATGCGCCCGAAAAGTGGACGAGTTTCTGAGCGGTGGTGTTTCCCTGCTGGAAACCAGGGATTCGATACTCCAGCTTGCCGCGCTCTGATTCAGGCATGAAAACAAGACACTGAAGAGTTTATAACTCCTGCCAGTTTACTCAGGCAGGAGTTTTTTTATGTCCGGCCATTCAAATAATAAATATTAATAATTTAATATTTTAATCGACAATTACACATTTTTTAAACATTTGTTCAAATATTTTTCACATTATATACAATTATGCTAATAAAACTTTAATTTAGGATTGACGATTGCTGCATAACGTTTTTATTTAATACTTAAACCCCACTTTACTGAGTATGAGCAAAACAACCGTGAAACAGGTGGCTCCTTTTCTCGTATTGCTGATCATAGCGGTCGCAGCGATCTTTGTGAGCCCGGCAGCATCTTTTGATCCCGCTTCTGTTGTAAAAGAAGACGGCACACCCAAATACACTTACAACAGTGGAGACATTGCCTGGATGCTTGTATCCTGCGCATTTGTTTTCCTGATGACACCAGCTCTTGCATTTTTCTATGGTGGCATGGTCGGACGTAAAAACGTTCTTTCTACCATGATCAAGAGTACAGTCTCAGCCGGTATCATTTCTGTGCTGTGGATCGTTATCCAGTTCAGTCTTTGCTTTGGCAAATCCATCAATGGGCTGATTGGCGACCCGCGCACATTTTTCTTTTTTAAAGACGTCATGAATGGCGAACCCTGGAGTCTTGCATCCACCATCCCCTTACCTCTTTTTGCTTTTTTCCAGTTGATGTTTGCCATCATCACCCCGGGTCTTGTAGTGGGTGCTGTAGCCGAGCGGATCCGTTTCAGCTCATACACGCTCTTTATTGTCTTATTCGGCATACTGGTATATGCTCCTCTCTGCCATATGGCATGGCACCCTAACGGATTGATGGCCGGATGGGGTGTTCAGGATTTTGCCGGCGGCACTGTTGTGCATATTTCTGCCGGTATGGCTGCCCTTGCAGGCGCTCTTGTGCTCAAGCCACGCAAAAACCCTGCGGCTACGGCTCCTGCTAATATTCCCTATGTATTGATAGGTACCGGTCTGCTGTGGTTTGGCTGGTTCGGCTTCAATGCCGGCAGTGCTGTTGGCGCCGGTCCACTGGGTGTATACGCTTTTGCTACTACCAATACAGCCGCCGCTGCTGCAGGTCTGTCCTGGATGTTCTGGGATGTGATCCGCGGGAAAAAACCTTCTGTGCTTGGCTTCTGTATCGGGGCTGTAGTAGGCCTTGTTGCTATCACACCTGCCGCAGGTTTTGTAGGTGTTCCTCAAGCCTTATTCATCGGCTTTATTGCAGCGATCATTTCCAATGTTATTGCTGAATTCCTGAAACATAAAACCAGGTACGATGATCCGCTGGATGTATTTGCCTGTCACGGCATCGGCGGTATCACCGGTATGCTTCTCACCGGCGTATTCAGTACTGTAAAACCAATAGAAGGTGCACTGTTCCCCTCCCAGTTCCCGATCCAACTGGTAGGTATGCTTGTAGCAGTGAGCTATAGTTTTGCTATGTCCTTTATTATCTTCAAAGTGATCAACCTGGTATTGCCTATGCGGGTTACACAGGAAGAAGAAGCAGAAGGACTGGATGCATCACAGCACAATGAAAAATACCTTCAGGGTACTTTGCTGGTGCATAACAATGGAACCTTTGAAGAAAAGACTATCGCAGAATAATCCCTACTCCGTCTCTAACCATTAACCATAGAAAAAGGCACAGATCAATCGGTATAAACTTCTCGCAAAAGTTTATACCTGCTGTGCCCTTTCCTTAACATCTAAAATGTAAATACAATGTTACGAAAAAATAGCTTTTTGCTGTTACTGGCAGCGTGTGCCTGCACAAATATCTTCGCACAGGATTCCACGGCTAAAGAAAGCCCGCTGAAGATCTCCGGCTCTGCGGATGCTTATTACAGGTACAATTTTGACAACACTCCTAATGGAGGCCTGGGTTTCAACAGTCTCACCAGTTTCACCAATTCACAAAATACCTTCCAGTTGGGCATGGCTTCCCTGAAAGCTACTTACTCCACTGAAAAAGCCGGAGTAGTGGCGGACCTCGGCTTTGGTAAAAGAGCAGAGGAGTTTTCTTACGCCGATGAAAAAACCCTTCAGATCATCAAACAGGCATACGTTTACTGGAAGCCTTCCGAAAAACTGACCCTGTCGCTGGGTAAATGGGGCACGCATATCGGTTATGAGGTGCTCGACCCGCAGGTAAACAGGAACTACAGCATGTCTTATATGTTCTCTTATGGCCCGTTTTCCCATACCGGTGTGAAAGCTGATCTTGCTTTGAATAATGGAAATGGCATTATGATCGGTATTGCCAACCCTACCGATATCACTTCGCCTAACTGGGCAAGCACCAAAGTGCTGAATGCCCAGTACAGTCATGTAGGTGAGAAGTTCTCGATCTTTGCGAATTATTCTGGCTGGTTTGGTGCAAAATCCAGTCCTCAGGCTGTCAGTGTTAACCAGGTAGGCATTACTGCTTCTGCCAAAGTCTCAGATAAGTTCGGCATCGGTTATGATGGAACTATTCAATTATTGAAAAATGATATGAAAGATGGTACAGATAAATGGTGGGGTTCTGCTCTTTATTTCAATTATGATCCTACTGCCGCGCTGGGTCTTACTCTACGAACAGAGTATTTCGCAGATGAAAAAGATGCTGTAAAAATTGGGGCAGATATTTTCCAGGCAACCTTATCTGCGCAATACAAAACCGGCAATTTCACACTGATCCCTGAATTCAGATTGGACAATGCATCCCAGCCGGTGTTCAGTAAAAATGATGGAATTACGGGAAAGAAAAGTACTGCTAGTTTTTTAGTGGCGGGCATTTTTAGTTTCTGAGACAGGTATCGCCAGGGCGTAAAGGATACGCAGAGGACGCAACGTTGCGTTCTCTGCGTATCCTTTGCGCCCTGGCGATACTATTTACGCAGAATTCCTTCCCGCATTAATGATCCCAAACGAACAGCGCATCACCAGTTTCTCATATACTTCCTTCATCGGTGCCTGCACCAACTGCTCCTCAAACTCCCTTACTTTCGTTAAAGCATACTGCTGTATAGTAAGCAAAGGCAGCACGATCCTTTCCCGCATCTGGATAGACAACTGATCAATCGGGTAGTCATACATCAATTCTGTATGTCCTGATAATTTTACCAGGTATTGCCTGGTCAATTCAAATTCATTAAAGATCATCTGCCAGATCTCTCCATATTGCTTATGGTTGCTCAGGTAAGCCGTCAGCGGGAAGAAGGATTTCATCATGGCCATTTCACAGTTATCGATCAGCGTTTTGAAAAACAATGAATCCTTATACAATTGCTGTGCTGCACCTAATCTTCCTTTCTCTTCCATTTTCTTCAAGGCTGATCCTACTCCGTAAAAACCTGTTACGTTCTGTTTCAACTGGCTCCATGATCCTGCAAAAGGAATAGCCCGAAGGTCTTTCAGTGATAAACCTGAAGCTGCACCACGCTTGGCCGGGCGGCTGCCAATATTCGTTTCGCTGTAATACCTCAATGGGCTTGCATGCAAAAGATAATCGGCCAGGTAAGGATGATCGCGAAGGGATTTATATGCTTCATAACCTGCTTCAGATAATTCCTGCATCAGGTTCTCTTCTTTTTCATTCAGTGTAAAATATTTTGTCGGGAACAGATCGTTGGAGATACCGGCATTCAGCAATTGCTCCATATTATACTGGGCTGCATCAATGATCCCGAAATTGGAACTTACTGTTTGTCCCTGCACGGTCAACTGTATTTCCTTGTTGGAAATATTCTGCCCCATGGATGCATAGAACTTATGCGTTTTACCGCCACCTCTTGAAGGAGGACCGCCCCTGCCATCAAAGAATATCACATCCACTTTATATTCCCTGGATATAGCTGTCAGTTGTTCCTTTGCCTTATAAATGCTCCAGTTGGCCATCAGGTATCCACCATCTTTGGTACCATCGGAAAAACCAAGCATGATAGTTTGCCGGTTGTTCCTTCTTTCCAGGTGCGCACGGTAAACAGGATCGGTATACAAAGTCCTCATGATATCTGCTGCCTCTTGCAGATCTCCAATGGTCTCGAACAACGGCACTATATCAATATTCATTTCTTCCTTCTTCCATCCTGCCAGCAGGAACAGGCCATACACTTCCATAGCGTTAAGTGCGCTGTTGCACTGGCTGATAATATACCGGTTGCATCCTTCAGGTCCGTTGAACTGTTGAATATCCCTGATCGTTTTGATCGATTTCAGTGTGTCCTGGTAAATACTGTCCTGCAATTGTTCAGGATCAGTTTCAGTTTTGATCGAAGAGAGATATTGTATCTTCTCATCCTCAGTTAAATTTTTATACCCTGCATCCAACACACCAGCAGCAGACAATGCTTCCAGCACTTTACTATGAACAGAACTTTCCTGGCGGATATCCAACGATGCAAAATGAAGACCGAACACCTGCACCTTGTTGATCAGGTTATCAACCATATGCAGGAACAAACCGTTGTGCTGGTAAATAATGATCTCCCTGATCTGTTCCAGCATTTGTATTACTTCTTTGCTGGTAAGCGCTGTTTTTAATCCGGGGATGAATAAGTTGGTATATAATTTATTTTCAAGTTCGGTCAATATAATATCCACTCCGGCAAAAGTGAGTCGGCGCTTCAGTTTACGTACATCCTGGTAATAGCATTTGATAATGCTGCCGCGGAGTGCATCAGCCACCTGCAGCGTGGTATCACTGGTCACGAAGGGGTTTCCATCACGGTCGCCGCCCGGCCAGAAGCCCATCCTGATCATGGGATTGTCTTTGCTCACTGCATCCTGGAACTGGTTCCTGAGTGCGGAAACAATTTTGCCTGCAGCAGGATAGAATACATTTTCCAGGTACCAGATCAGGCTCACAGCTTCATCAAATGGAGTAGGCTTTTGCTTTTTAAAGAAAGGAGTTCTTCCCAGTTGCTGAAGATAACTATTGATCAGAATGGAATTGTTATGAGTCAATGCCTTTGAAAGATCATTGATGATACCCAATACAGAACCGGGATAAAACTGTGTAGGGTGGGCAGTAAGTACCAACCTGATTGAAAAGTCTTTCAGCTTCTCAGCAAGTTGCGCCTGCTTATTATCCTGCAACACTTCTGATTCAAGATGCTTAAGAGTGCCCACACCATTCAGGTCATGGACTTCGCGGAAAGCAGCATCTTCCAGTGCATCAAACAATACTACCTGCCGCTCCACGTATTGAACGAAACGGAAAAGCAGATCGGTCTGTTCCTTTTCGTTATTGTAAGAAGTATGCTTGCTGAAAAATTCGTCGATGATATGGATGGGGCTATGATTCTTCTTGTATCCTTCTTCGCAATTATTGGAGAGCAAAGAAAGGAGGATTCCCGTTTTTTCAATACGGTGAAAAGGTAATGAAGTGAACAGGCTATTGTAAAGCTGGAATCTGATGCCTACTTCATTCCTGAATTGCTGGAGATTGGGGTTTGATTGCTGGTTCATGGTCTTTGTCGTTATTCGTTGCCTTTGACCATTGCCGCATGCCAGAACGATTGCCAGTTAACAGGCAATGAACCAGCCAACCGGCCAGTGGTCATCAGCAATCGCGAATTGAAAATACTTTATTTCAATGAGGACAAAAAAAATACCCCGTTCATTAATTGAGCGGGGTATCTTATACTTAGGAAGAAAAACTTATTCGGCTGCTTTTTCTTCTGTGGTAGAGGTTTCTTCCGCTTTAGCTTCTGTTTTCTTGACAGTGCTTCTGCTACGGCGTGTTTTCTTAGCGCCTTCCTTGGCTTCACCCTTACCCTTACCATAGATCTCGTTGAAATCAACCAGTTCGATCAAAGCTGTTTCAGCATTATCACCAGGACGGGCGCCCAGTTTGATAATACGGGTATAACCGCCGGGGCGGCCAGCAACTTTTTCTGCTACGTTGCCAAACAATTCTTTGATCGCTTCTTTATCCTGCAGGTAGCTGAATACCACCCTGCGCTGATGCGTAGTGTTCTCTTTTCCTTTAGTGATCAAAGGTTCGATATACACACGCAAAGCTTTCGCTTTTGCTACTGTAGTAACAATGCGCTTGTGAGTGATCAACTGGCAGGCCAGGTTGCTCAGCAAAGCCTCTCTGTGTGCTTTGGTGCGGCTTAAATTTTTTACTTTGTCTCCGTGACGCATGACTTTTAAGTTTTACCGGCTGTACCGTGTCAGGAATTACAGCCTACGTGAATAAAAAAAATGCTGGCCCGCAAGCAGGCCAGCCGATAATTTACAATTCGTCTTTATCAACACCGAGTTTCATCAGGTCCATACCGAAACCTAATCCTCTTTCAGTCAGCACCTGCTCAATTTCAGCCAGTGATTTCTGACCGAAGTTGCGGAACTTCATCAGGTCTTCCTGCTCATATTGTACCAGCTCGCTGAGGGAGTTGATTTTCGCAGCTTTCAGACAGTTGAAGGCACGAACAGAAAGATCGAGGTCTTCCAGCGGAGTTTTCAGCACCTTGCGCAGTTGCAGGGTTTGTTCATCCACCAGGTCTTCTTTCTTCTCTTCTTTATTATCGAAAGTGATGTTTTCGTCAGTGATGATCATCAGGTGCTGGATCAGGATCCTTGAAGCCTGTTTAACAGCTTCTTCAGGATGGATGGTACCATCTGTAGACACTTCCATGATCAGTTTTTCGAAGTCGGTGCGTTGTTCTACCCGGGTATTCTCAATCGTGTATTTCACGTTCTTGATCGGGGTATAGATCGCATCGATAGGAATATAACCGATAGGTGCGTCTTTTGGTTTGTTCTCTTCTGCAGGCACATAACCGCGGCCTTTGCCGATGGTCAGTTCCACATCCATTTTAGCAGAAGAATCCAGTGTGCAGATCAGCAGTTCGGGGTTCATGATCTGGAAGGAATGAGTGCCTTCACCGATCATGCCGGCTGTGAATTCTGTTTTATTCTTCAGCGACAGGAGAATTTTCTCACTTGTCACTTCGTGGTCAACGATCTTTTTGAAGCGAACCTGTTTCAGGTTCAGGAAAATTTCCACCACGTCTTCGCTTACGCCCTTCATGGTAGCGAATTCATGCTCCACACCTTCGATCTTCACACCTATGATCGCATAGCCTTCGAGAGAGCTCAGCAATACACGGCGAAGTGCATTACCTATCGTAACGCCAAAGCCAGGCTCCAGTGGACGAAACTCAAACTGAGCTTCGAAATCAGTAGCCTTCTGCAGGATGATCTTATCCGGTTTTTGGAAATTTAAAATGGCCATATTTAGAGTTTGTTTTTAAAATGGTTGTAACAGAGTTTGGAGTCAGCAGTCGATACCCTGGAGTCGTTACCAGTTGACCGGCTGCATTGCGAGGCTAAGCCAGGCAATTATTACTTGGAATACAACTCAACAATCAACTGTTCCTTAATGTTCTCAGGAACGCTTTCCCTTTCAGGGTAAGTGATGAAAGTTCCTTTGAATTCAGTCTCGTTCCAATCTAACCAACTGAATTTGGGGTTTTTGGCACGAACAACACTGGTAATAGAAGTTCTGGCTTTGCTACCTTCTTTGATAGTGATCACATCTCCAGCTTTCAACTGGAAAGAAGGTACATTCACTACTTCACCATTTACTTCAATGTGTTTGTGGCTAACCAACTGACGGGCAGCGGGGCGGCTGGGGGCAATACCCATGCGGAAAACCGTATTGTCCAGACGGGCTTCCAGTAATTTGATCAGGTTTTCACCTGTTACACCTTTACGGCGGGAAGCTTCATCAAATGTTTTACGGAATTGTTTTTCCAACATACCATAGGTATACTTTGCCTTTTGCTTTTCACGCAACTGGAGAGCATATTCTCCTAAAGTCTTGCGTTTGCGTTTTTCACCATGCTGGCCGGGAGGGTTGCTGTTTTTACCCAACCATTTACCATTTCCTAAAATAGGCTCACCGAAAATGCGGGAGATTTTGGTCTTTGGACCATTGTAACGTGCCATAATTATACTTTCATTTAAGCTTTTTTAGAAACCGGTACTGCGATCAGTAAAAAGCTTTATAAAAAATCAATCGCGTACCCTTTTTTGAAATGAAACCAATTTGGCTCAAGTATATAATGCAGTTATGCCAGGTTGACCCAGCATAACAAACAATTAAACTCTTCTCTTTTTGGGAGGACGGCAACCGTTGTGTGGTAACGGTGTAACGTCTTTGATCATCACCACTTCAATACCGCTCTGAGAAAGGGAACGGATAGCGCCTTCGCGGCCAGCACCAGGACCCTTCACATATACGTCTACTCTTTTCAAACCTGCATCCAGCGCTGTTTTAGCGGCGTCTGAAGCGGCCATCTGAGCTGCATAAGGAGTGTTCTTTTTAGAACCTTTGAAGCCCATTTTACCAGCACTGCTCCAGGAGATAACCTGGCCAGTCTTGTTGGTAAGGCTGATGATGATGTTGTTGAAAGTGGCAGAGATATGCGCATCACCGTACGCATCTACTTTTACCACCCTCTTCTTCGCAGCGGCTTTAGCGCTGTTTTGTTGTTGTGCTTTTGCCATGTTCGTTGTTCTGAGGTAATCTTTATTTTTTATTGGCTCCCGGAGTTTAACCCCGGAAGTTGAATCAACCCTCCCGCCGACTTACGAAGCGATCCGCAATTGATTCAGTTGTCTGTAAGTCATATAATGAAGAATTCGGAACCCTTCAGTCCCGAACTCCCGATCATTATTTCTTAGTCGCTTTCTTTTTACCAGCAACCGTTTTACGTTTCCCTTTACGGGTACGGCTATTGGTTTTAGTACGCTGACCACGAACCGGCAGACCTTTCCTGTGACGAAGGCCACGGTAGCAGGCGATATCCAGCAAACGCTTGATACTCATCTGAACTTCAGAACGCAACTGACCTTCTACCTTCAGCTCGTCCGTAATGGTAGTACGGATAGCATTCAGGTCATCATCATTCCACTCATGTACTTTCTTGTTGCGGTCGATATTGTTCTTGTCAAGAATGTACTTGGCGGTAGAAGGGCCGATACCATAGATATAGGTCAGTCCTATTTCGCCTCTTTTATTTTTTGGTAAGTCAACACCGGCAATACGTGCCATATTTCTCTACTGTTTTGTTTGTTATTAACTTTCAATGAGGAATTCCGGGCCTGTAGTACTGACTACTGACTCCCGACTTCCGACTCAGATCATCCCTGACGCTGCTTGAAGCGGGGATTCTTTTTGTTGATCACGTACAGTTTGCCTTTACGACGCACGATCTTGCAATCTGCACTTCTTTTTTTAATGGATGCTCTTACTTTCATGACGAATCACTTTTATATTTCTAAAATGTCCTGAGATTCGCCTGAAGACTCATCTCATGAATCAGTTTTATTTATACCTGAAATTGATCCTACCCCTTGTTAAATCGTATGGCGACAGTTCCACTCCCACTTTGTCTCCTGGCAGGATCCGGATATAGTGCATCCGCATTTTTCCGGAGATAGTGGCCAGTATTTCGTGCCCATTTTCCAGTTTCACCCTGAACATAGCGTTAGAAAGCGCTTCCAGAATGATACCATCTTGTTTGATAAGGGGTTGTTTCGACATACTATTTTTAGGGGTGCAAAGATAGGAGTATACTGCCGAAAAAAGAAATAACCTCCTTTATTTTTCGGTGAAGGCCCGAAAATAAGGTTTTTACCCATAAAAAATCAGCCGAAATGATTGATTTTTAACCTATCCAGGCAGTTCCAGGGGGATCTTGGTCATGGACAGGTGCAGGTTCTGCAAATCATGCACACCGAGCGGAAAATTAAAATGACGCCGGTCTTCCCGCCACCACATATCGATATGGGAAAAATCGCCCTGCCGCGGCGTTACCAGCCGGAAAGAGTCTTTTTTGTATTTCACCCCCCCATCAACCACCTCGCTGGAAAAGCCCAGCCTGGTCAACTGGTGGTCGTCCAACGGAATGGCTTTTACTTCATCAAGGTTGTACCAGAATTCCTGGATGCCGTTATTTACCAGCACACAATGGTCTTCATGATTCACTCTTACCACTGTTCCTTCCCTTTCAACCCCTTCGTCGTTGACGGAGATAATATCGCCTGGTTTCAGGTCATTTAATTTGATCATGGCAAAGCGTTTTTAGTTATCCGAATATAACGAAAAATAAGCAGATGAAGTAAGGAAGGGCTACCCCCTCTTCCTGTAGTTCATTATCGCCCAGCCATTCAACGCTACCGCAAATCCGGTCATGATCAACAAATGCCTGCTGATATCCGGCAAGCGGCTGCCTTTAAGTATTACCATCCGCATCACTTCAATGAAATAGGAAACCGGGTTGAACCGCGTGATCCATTGCGCCCAGGCAGGCATACTTTCAATAGAGGTGTACAACCCGCCAAGCAGGATAAAGACCATCATCATAAAAAAAGAGATCAGCATCGCCTGTTGCTGGCTGGAAGTGTAAGTAGACACCAGCAATCCTAACCCCAGCACCGCCAGCAGGTAAACCGCTGCAAATACATAAATGGTCAGGAAACTGCCCGCAGGTATAATATGATAAGCCAGCCGGGCGATGAGCAAACCGAGCGACATCACTACCAGACCCAGTATCCAGAACGGGATCAACTTGCCCAGGATAAAATAATGCTTTTTGACAGGTGTTACATTGATCTGCTCTATTGTGCCTATTTCCTTTTCCTTTACAATATTGAGCGAGCTAAGAAAAGCACCTACCATCGTCACCAGCACCACCAGTATCCCCGGTACCATAAAATATTTGTAGTTAAGTAAAGGATTGAACCAGTTAGATGAAGTAACGGCTATCTCCAGGTCAGGATTGAACCGGGGAAGCTGCATCCACTCTGTACGCACCTGCCCGTTATAATCACGGATAATACTTTGAAGATAAGCACTGCCCAACCCTGCTTTCACACCATTGATCGCATTCGCAGCCATGAACAGGGTGGCTTCGTTCTGGCTTACCAGGTCCTTTTCAAAATGAGCAGGTATCTCCAGTATAATATCAGAGCGGTCCTTTTCCACTTCCCGCAAGGAAGCATGGAACGTGGACGAATAATCATTCAGCCGGAAATAGCCGGAAGCCGTGATCTTCTGCACAAGCTGGCGGGAATAACCGGAATGATCATGGTCCACCACGCTCAGGCTTATATTCTTCATTTCATAATCGGCTGCCAGGGGAAGCACGATCAACTGCACCAGCGGCATTATAAAAATGATCCGGAGAATGGACTTGTCCCGGAATATCTGCCGGAATTCTTTTTGAAGTAAAAACTTTAAGCTCCGCATATAATAAGTTTTAGGCCGTCATTCTTAAGCCAGCCTTATCTTGAATTTCTTTATGCTTAATGCCAGTAAAGCCAATGTCATTCCCACCAGTATTAATGTCTCCTTCCACACTGCTGTAAAACCAAGCCCTTTGATCATTATATCTTTTATGATCGAATAGAACCAGCGTGCAGGAACTATATTGGATATGATCTGTAAAAACTTGGGCATATTCTCTACCGGGAACATGAAACCGCTGAGCATAACTGTAGGAAGGAACATTCCTGTTAAGGAAATGAACATAGCCGTTTGTTGCGAATTGGTAGAAGTGGAGATCAGTAACCCTAAGGTGAGACAGGTGATAATAAACAAAACACCTTCACCGATCAATAACAATAAATTACCCTGTATCGGCACACCCAGCACAAATGTGCTGAGCAAAAGAATACTGGCAATATTGATCAGCGAAAGTAAAAGGTAAGGGACCGCTTTTGCCACAATGATCTTGAATGGTTGCAATGGCGACACCAGCATGATCTCCATCGTGCCTGTTTCTTTTTCCTTTACGATCGTAACTGCTGTCATCATCGTACAGATCAGCATCAATACCATTGCCATCACACCGGGTACAAAACTGTAAGCGCCCTTCAGTTGGGGGTTGTACAACATACGCTGTTCCGTTTTGATCGTATACGGTATCTGCCTGCCCTGTGTGATCCTGTCCTGGTAATCAAGAATAATGGCAGTAGCATAATTCGTCAGCGTAGTAGCCACATTGGGATCTGATGCATCCGCGATCAATTGCACCTGCGCTTTATTGAAATGCAAAAGATCTTCATTGAAATTTTTTGGGAAAACGACTGCCAGTTTCATCGTGCCCTTTCTGAATGCTGCATCGATATCACTGTAACTATGAATATCTTTTACCACGTCAAAATACCTGCTTGCATTCAGTTCCTGTGTTATGGCAACAGAAGCCTGATCAGCCGACTGATCAAACACAGCTATTTTAGAATTCTTTACCTCATTCGTCAATGCAAAACCAAAAATGATGATCTCCACAATAGGCATACCCAGCAGTATGAACATCGTCCGCTTATCCCGGAAGATGTGATAAAACTCCTTCCGGATAAAAGCAAACAGTGAACTGTTGCGCTTCAGGAATAAATATCTTTTTTGTTGTTCCACTTCAGGTGGTTTTGATGATTGATTTAAATCCTAATCTGCTGAGCGGGCCGCCCCTCTCGCAAGTTTCAGGAATACACTGTCCATCGAATCCGTTCCGAATGTCTTTTTTAATCCCTGCGGAGTGTCCAACGCTTCAATTTTGCCATCCACCATAATGCTTACACGGTTGCAATATTCAGCTTCATCCATATAGTGGGTGGTAACAAATACAGTAATGCCGCTATCAGCCGCCTGGTAGATCATGCCCCAGAATTCCCTTCTTGTTACAGGGTCCACACCACCTGTAGGCTCATCCAGGAAAACGATCGCAGGCTCATGAAAAATGGCGACGGAAAAAGCCAACTTCTGCTTCCAACCCAAAGGGAGTGAACCGACCAGTTTGTTGGTTTCATTTTGCAGGTTCAGTTGTTTGATAATAGTGGCTGTTTTGTCTTTGATGAATTGATTGCTCTTTCCGTATATCCCTCCATAGAACTGCATATTCTCTTTCACGGTAAGGTCTTCATACAAAGAAAATTTCTGGCTCATGTAGCCAATGTTCTTTTTGATCAGTTCAGTTTGTTTGTATACATCAAACCCTGCTACCATGGCTTTGCCCGAGCTTGGAATAGACAAACCGCACAGCATGCGCATGGCAGTTGTTTTACCGGCACCATTAGCGCCAAGAAAACCGAATATCTCCCCCTTGCCTACCTGGAAGGACACTTCGTCAACGGCCTTGAAATCCCCGAACATTTTGCTAAGCTTTTCTGCCTGTATTACGTATTCCATATTCAATTCTTCATTAAGTCCATAAAACAATCTTCGATATCAGGCTGTATTGCTTTAATATCCACACCAGGATGATTTTTTAAACAAGCTTCCAGCTCCTGTTGACCGAAATCTTTTTTCATCACTGCATGATGATATTCCCCAAACGGATAAGCATCTTCCACTCCATCGCATTGTCTCAGATCACGGAGAAGCTGCAGCATATTGCCGGAACGGACAGCCAGCAAGGACTTTCCGAACTGCTTCACGATGCCGCCCGGCGTATTCACCGACATCAGTTTTCCTTCCTGCATCAGCGCCACGCGATCGCAAAGTGAAGCCTCATCCATATAAGGAGTGGAAACAAGAATGGTAATACCCTTTTCTTTCAGCCTGCGGAGCATTTCCCAAAACTCTTTGCGGGAAACAGCGTCCACGCCGGTTGTAGGTTCATCCAGGAAAAGAACGGATGGATAATGGATCAGGGCACAACTAAGAGCAAGCTTTTGCTTCATGCCTCCCGATAGTTTTCCTGCACGCCTGTCTTTGAATGGTTCTATCTGCGAATAGATATCTTTGATAAGATCATAGTTCTCTTTAATGGATGTATTAAAAATAGTGGCAAAAAATTCAAGGTTCTCTGCAACAGTAAGGTCCTGGTACAGGGAAAAACGGCCTGGCATATATCCCACTCTTTTCCGGATAGCTTTCATATCTTTTACCACATCATAACCGTCAACAGAAGCTTCGCCTTTATCAGCCAGCATCAAAGTGGTAAGGATACGGAACAGGCTGGTTTTGCCAGCACCATCCGGCCCAATGATTCCAAACAATTCGCCCTGTGATACTTCAAAACTGATCCCGTTAAGAGCTGTTACCGGAGCCTTTTTAGTACCATAGGTTTTGACAATATTATTTACGACAACTGATCCCATGCAAGTAATGTTTATTGAAAAGTGATTTCTCCATACATGCCTATCTTGAGATAACCATCATTCTTTACTTTTATTTTCACCGCATATACAAGATTGGCGCGTTCATCTTTTGTTTGAATTGTCTTGGGTGTGAATTCTGCTTTACCGGAGATCCAGGTGATTGTACCACTATATTCTTTGTATTTATCGGCACCATTATCAACCCACACTTTTACAACCTGGCCTAATTTCACCTGCGACAATTGAGAACCGGTGATATAAGCCCGCAGCGTGAGCACTGAAAGATCAGCTATCTTATATAACGCTTTACCGGGAGTGGCATATTCTCCTTCCTCAGCATACTTTGTGGTGACAATGCCGCTGATGGGATTGATAATGCTGGCACGCTTCAACTGATCATCCAGTTGCGCCACCCTTTTTGACAATGGTTTGCCTTCACTGAGAACAGACCTGTTCTGAGTTGATACATTATTTTGCTGCACTTTTATCTGCTGCTGCGTTACCACCAGTTCTTTCCGGGCAGATTCCAGTTGAAAGTTTATATCATCCAGTTGCTTGCCGGTGGCAGCATCCTGCTTAATAAGATTTTCAATTCTGTTCTTTTCATGTTCGAGGTTGGCAACACGTGTTTGCTGAACAGATAATTGGTCCTTCAACAATTTGATCTGTGGCGATACATCGGCTGTTTTTTCCTGCAGTGCCCGGATGCTCTCTTCCACCTGCTCTTTTTGCAAGCGCATATTTTCTGCATCCACCTCCCCTACAGTTTTGCCAGCAGGAATACTATCCCCTTCTTCCACCTGGAAAAGAATGATCTTTCCGCCTGTCTCAGATGATACTACCACATCATCTGTTTCAAAAGTTCCCGATGCATCAAAATCATGTTCTTTGTTGCCGCATGCAGCCAATGCAAAGAGCAGGATCGCCGGGATATACATTCGTTTGTTCATAATACAGTTTATTGTTTTCCTAAAATGGTTTGATAATTGATCTTGGCCTGCAGCCATTGCAGTTGATGAGTGATCATCAGTTGACGTGCCTGGTCTTCTGCATTCACTTCTTCGAGATAATCAGTAGCCGTGATCACTCCGTTATCCAATTGGGCTTTTGCTGCTTCTTTTATGGATTGACGCAAAGCAATGATCTCCCTGTCTGTTGCCACCAGTTGTTCCAGTTTCTCCATATCCGATTGTTGCTGACTCAGGCTGGCATTTGTATTTAACAAGAAGGTTTCTTTTTGCAAAGCCACTTGCTGCTGGCTGATCCTTACCAGTTCTTTTTCTTTCTTTTTAGTGTACAATCCACCGAGCGACCAGTTAAGGCGAACACCTGCTACATAAAACAGATCGAAGCTATTATCAAGAAAATTGAGACCTGGCCGCCCATAACCTCCCTGCACAAAGGCGCTGAATTTGGGAAGGTTCTTTGCTTCGATCACCTTGTTTTGCTGCGCAAACAGTTTTGCCTGGTTATCATACAATCTCAATTCAGGCCGTTGCACCTGTTTGTCTGGCAAACCTGAAAATGGATCCGCCGGCTTTTCAAACACCGTATTTTCAGGCAGCGGGCGGTTCAGGAAAATTGAGAGTGTATTGATCATGCCTTTACGGGAAGCTTTCAGTTCAATAGCCCTTTGATCATTCTTCAGCAATTCTGCTTTTAATAAATTCAGGTTTGAACGGAACGCCACGCCATTATCCACCTGAGCGCTTACGGTTTTGATCCCGTTGTTCAAGTCCGCTCTTATAAGATCAACCTGGCGAAGCTGCTCGTCCAGGTAAAGAATACCCAGGTAAAGCTGGTTGATCCTTTCTTTTAGCTGGTAAAGCTCTACTTCAGCCTTTTCATCTTCCACACCGGCATTCAGTTGCTGCCATTCTTTTTGCGCTTTCACCGTTCCTCCATCATAAATGGTCTGGCTCAGATCTGCCGTGATCTTATACTGATCTTTAGAAAGAGCAGGAACAGCAACGCCTGGCAAAGGGATATTTATTTTAGTCACATCCGACTGGTAACTGGCCTGTCCGTTCAATTGCAGTTGCGGCAGATAAGCTTTGGAAAGATTATCGATATTCAGTTCCGCTGTCTGCCTTATCAACCCTTTTTGCCGGATGGCGGGATAGTTTTGCTGCGCTTCTGAATAAGCTTGTTGCAGGTCGAGCCTACCTGCATCCTGGGCGATCATCCATTGAGGAAGCAGGATAAATAGCCATTTTACAATCTTAACCATTTGGTTAATTTTTAAGTAAAAAAATTATTTTCTCAATGCATCGATCACAAAGCGGGCAAATTCCGTTTTCCGGTGCAGCATGAACTGACGAAACTGGAATTCATCCACCCCGATATGCATCTGAAATAAAGGTTTTGCGACGAATGGGAAAATCGTTCCTGAAAGAATGGTCATAAACAGTTGCAAAGGACTTACAGGTTTAATATTTCCCAGTTTCACTTCCTGGTCAATCTGCATCAGGAATTTCTCAGGGCGTGGAAGCTTCAATTCTCCGCTGATCCGTTTATAAAAACCTCCAGGGTCGCGATGCACTTCATTCAATACAAACAAGGGCAGGTACGGGTTTTCGCTCATCACATCTATATACGACGAAATAAAACTTTCGATCTTTTCAAACAGGGGCAGATCAGCATCCAGTATGGTCACCACTTTGGGGAACAGCTTGGCAGCGGCTTGTGTAAATATCCTGTCGAACAACAATTCCTTATTCCTGAAATAATAATGCAGAAGTGCTTTATTGATCCCGGCCTCATCAGCAATCTCCTGCATTCTTGCACCGGCCATCCCCTTTTGCAAAAACACCCTGCGGGCTGCTTCCAGTATTTTCTCTTCCGACGTCTCGTCTTTTAACCGTTTCGACATGATTTAACCAAATGGTTAAACAAAGTAACAATTAATTTTTTGTTTGAACAAGTCCTTTGGAAAAAGACTGTATGTTCCTGAAGTATCCCTTCCCGTCCTTCCCGCCTTACCGGTAAGTTTTTACCGGTACGGCGGGAAGGACGGGAAGGGAGTATTTAGGATGTGGTTGCCTTATTGATAGAATATATTGTGTTTATTCAGCCCAGCTCATCACGTAGCCCTGGTTTTCGATTTCCAGTGCCTGTTTTGTGATCTTCAGTGGATGGAATGTGTCTACCATTACGGCCAGTTCCTTTGTCTCCTTTGCTCCAATGCTTTTTTCCACGGCGCCGGGATGCGGGCCGTGTGGTATGCCGGCAGGGTGCAGGGTGATCATGCCGCGTGTTACATGTTTACGGCTCATGAAATCGCCGTCTACATAATACAATACTTCATCACTGTCGATATTACTGTGGTTATATGGAGCAGGAATGGCCTGTGGGTGATAATCAAATAAACGAGGGCAAAAAGAACAGACCACAAAATTATTGGCCTCAAAAGTCTGGTGCACTGGCGGTGGCTGGTGCACTCTTCCTGTGATCGGCTCAAAATCGTGAATGGAAAATGCAAAGGGATAGCAGCAACCATCCCAGCCTACCACGTCAAACGGATGTGTGCCATAATGAAGCCCATACAGTATGCCCCGTTTCTTTGCCCTGATCAGGAAATCACCTTTCTGATCAAAGGAAGAAAGGCTTTGCGGTGGCCGGATATCCCTTTCGCAATAAGGGGAGTGCTCCAGCAACTGGCCATACTTGCTAAGGTATCTTTTGGGATAGCGGATAGGACTGAAAGATTCTACAATAAAGAGCCGGTTATCCGGTCCATCAAATTCTATCTGGTAAATAGTACCCCGTGGTATCACCAGATAATCACCATAGCTAAAAGGAAGGTCACCATACTGCGTATGCAATGTTCCTTTTCCTTCATGTACAAAGATCATTTCATCGGCATCGGTATTCTTATAAAAATAGTCTTTCATACTTTCCTGCGGTGCAGCAAGCACAATATGACAATCATTATTTACCAGTACCGGCATGCGGCTCTGCAAATAGTCTTTGGCTGGCTGAATATTGAAACCTTCAAAGCTGCGGTGCTTCAGCATTTTTTCTTCTGCTACCTGTGGTGTTATATCCAGTTCAGGTTCTGTGCGGATGATCTGTGTAGGCGGATGAATATGATATAACAGGGAAGAGTCATTGCTGAATCCCTCTGTTGAGAATAATTGTTCGGAATACAAACCTCCATCCGGTTTGCGGAACTGTGTATGGCGTTTATGGGGAAGATTTCCCATTCGATAATAATGCGGCATGTTGAATTGTTTAGAAGTACAATATTGATTATGGCCGGTTGATCAGCAACCGGTGTTGCTATGCAGTCAGCTTAAGGCCGGGACAATTCAAGGGTGGAGAGCAGGAAAATATATTTCCAGCGGCGCTTATCGATCCAGTATGTAAAATTCCGTTTGAAAGGCATACAATCGCAATAGTATAAAGTTAGGAAATATCTTCGCATCTTATATTCATTTTCCATGACACGCATCGGCCTGATCTCAGACACCCACGGTTTCCTCGATGAATCTGTATTCCGTCATTTCAAAGATTGTGATGAGATATGGCATGCCGGTGATTTTGGCAATGCAGATCTTGCAGATAAACTGAGTGCGTTTAAACCACTGAAAGGTGTGTACGGCAATATAGATGGCATGGATATCCGGGTCAATTATCCCGAGCAACTCGTATTCATGTGTGAATCAGTGAAAGTGATGATGCGGCATATCGGCGGATCGCCTCCCAAATACAATCCCGAAACCAGGAAAGAACTGGTATTGCATCGCCCATTACTATTCATCAGCGGGCATTCTCATATCCTCAAGGTAATATATGATCAGCAGCACCAATGCCTGCATATCAACCCAGGTGCTGCGGGCAAACAGGGATGGCATAAGGTACGCACCCTTGTCCGCTTAACGATCGACGGTAAAGAAATGAAAGACTGTGATGTAATTGAGTTGCACTGATACTACATACCCGGAAACAGTGGACGTCCGATGCCTTCACGGAATGGCCAGGGCACTGCAACCAGTATCAGCAGTAAAGCCACGATAAAAAGCCAGAAAGCCCTTTTGAATTTCAATTCATCTGTAACAGGTTTTTTAGCCATGCCGTGTCCAAGCGTGATGAATATAACAGCAAGTATCATGAAAGTGGGATGCTCTACCCAAAAGAAGCGGTAAAATTTATTCTGCATTACACTTTCCCCTTCCGGCAATTCTGTTTTAAGCATCCCAAATCTTCCCCACAACCATTGATAGAGGCCCAGCAACAAGGTGATATGCGCACTGATCATTGTAAACAACCATACACGCTTATCGCTACCTGTAAATACTCTCTTTTTCTGCCAGCCTGAGTAAGCCTTGAAAATAGAGATCAGCAATAAGATGATAATAACCCAACGAAGAAGATTATGTAAATGCAGCAAACCTGTATCCATGGTGTTATGATTTTGGTGCTCAAAACTACGAAATTACCCTACTCCACCCAATCTGCAATAAACACATTCGTATCCCTGGTTCCTCCATTATTCCGGTTGCTTGCAAACACGATCTTTTTGCCATCAGGCGAGAACATCGGGAATGCATCAAAACCTTTGTCGCGGCTCACTTTGATAAGATTGGAGCCATCTTCATTGATTGTATAAAGATTGAAAGGGAAACCTCTTTTATATTCATGATTGGACGCAAAAATGATCCTTTTGCTATCGGGCATATAGCTGGGTGCCCAGTTGGCCTGCCCGTAAGAAGTGACCTGGCGGGCATTGCTGCCGTCAGCATTGGCTACCCATACCTCCATATTAGTAGGCGCTACAAGATGCTCGGCCAGCAGTTCCTTATATTCTTTGACCTCAGCGTCGGTTTTGGGGCGGGATGCACGCCAGATGATCTTTTTGCCATCGGGACTGAACCATGCGCCACCATCATAACCAAGTGTATGAGTGATCCTTTTCTCCTTGCCTGATTGAAGGTCCATTATGTACAATTCCAGGTCGCCATCCTTATCGCTGGTATAGATCATTTTCTTTCCATCGGGGCTGAGTGTGGCTTCTGCATCGTAACCACTGGAATTGGTCAGTTGCTTTACGATCTTGCCATTGAGGTCGGCCATAAAAATATCATAACTGGCATACAAAGGCCAGATATATTTATTGCCATACTTAGCGCGGTCTGGCGTAGGCGGGCATGTATCCGCTCCCAGGTGAGTAGATGCATATATGATATGTTTCCCATCACGGGTAAAAAATGCACAGGTAGTACGGCCCTTGCCGCTACTCACCATTTTATATTCAAATTTTTCACCGGGTTTTTGAGGAACCTTACCAATAAAGATCTGGTCGCAGGGAATGCCATCCTTTGGACTGGTACGTTGAAAAACGAGCCACTTGCTGTCGTAACTCCAGTATGCTTCTGCATTATCCCCGCCAAATGTGAGTTGCTGAATGTTCCTGAAATGAGTTTCTTCCGAATAATGAAGCGTGTCGGCAACAGGCGGCTGGGCTGCTGCGGAATACGGGTTCAAAACACTGAACAGCAATGCAAAAAGGGAAAAAAGGCCAAAAGCAAGTTTTTTCATGTTTATTCGTTTATTACGCGGTGGCAAAGGTATTTTTGACCGGCATTTGATTTGTCAGACAATTGTCATAGATAGCGTATTTTAATGTATGAAAAGGGCCTGGCCCTAAATTTTATATTGCTAATGAAATGGTATACGATCCTTTTGCTGGTTTTATTTGCAGGTTGCGCAGGCAGCGGTCAAGAAAACTCTCCTTTTGCAGAAATACTGGCCAAACCACCCTACTCTTCTATTACAGACAGCATCCGTAAGGAGCCGGCACGGGATGAACTCTACTTCCGGCGGGCAGTATTGCTTAACCGGAATAATCTTCCAGAACCGGCACTTGCCGACTTCCGGAAAGCCTGGTCGTTGAACAAAGAAGAAACTTATGCCATCGGTATCGGCAATGCACTGTTGGAAAAGCAACCCGACTCAGCCAGCGTTTTCCTGCAAAAAGCCATACAGGATTTACCTCAAAGCATTTTCCTGCATATCCTGCTGGCCCGTTCTTATGATGCCCGGCAGATGACCGATAAAGCCATCAGAATTTGTGATGAGATATTACACAAGGACTCCAACCAGGTAAATACTCTGGTATTAAAATCAGATCTGCTGGAAAAGAAAAACGATATACCAGGCATGATCGCTGCTTTGAAGAAAGCATACCAACTGGTGCCGGGGAATGTGCAGCTTGGCAATAAGCTGATGTACCAATATGCGGAAACAAAAAATCCCGCTGCACTGGCACTGGCTGATTCTATGATCAGACGGGATAGCCAGGACCTGCATGCAGATCCTTTTTATGTAAAAGGCCTTTATTATTCCAATATCAATGATAAAGCGAATGCTATCCGACTGTTCGATCAAACCATTCAGCGCGACCATCGCTACCTGAACGCTTATATTGAAAAAGGAAAGATCCTGCTTGATCAGAAAAAAACAGCAGAAGCTTTAAAGACTTTCCAACTGGCCAATACCATTAACCCCGCTTTTGCCGATGCGTGGTACTGGATAGGTCAATGCCAGGAGATAATGGATCAAAAGCAGGAGGCAAAATTGAGTTATGAAAAAGCATATTCATTAGATAAAACATTTACCGAAGCAAAGGAAGCTGCCGGAAAGATCAAATGATTAGTTCCCTTACAGCCATTCCTGTATATTGCACCAAACTTATCCCTTAAACTAATATCATGGCTATTGTTGCTCCTTCCCTGCTTGCTGCCAATTTTCTGAAACTGGAAGAAGAATGTAAAATGCTCAACGAAAGCGAAGCAGATTGGTTCCACCTGGATGTGATGGACGGTCGCTTTGTTCCCAATATCAGTTTCGGCCCGATGATCATCGAGTTTGTCAGGAAGACCACCAAAAAATTCTGTGATGTTCACCTGATGATCCTTGATCCGGGAAACTATACTGAACAATTCAAAAATGCAGGTGCCGATAATCTTTCTGTGCATATCGAAGCCTGTCCCCACCTTCACCGGAACCTGCAACAAATAAAATCATTGGGCATGAAAGCGGGTGTGGCGATCAATCCACACACACCTGTATCTGATCTTGTTGATATTCTGCATGACACCGATGTAGTGTGCATGATGAGCGTGAATCCCGGTTTTGGTGGTCAGCATTTCATTCCGCATACCCTGGAAAAAATAAAACAACTGCGTAAAATGATCGATGAAAGAGGATTGCCTACGCTCATTGAGATTGACGGAGGTGTAACGGAAGAAAATGCGGGATCCATTATAGCTGCCGGCGCACATGTATTAGTGGCAGGAAGCACCGTGTTCAAATCAAAAGACCCCAAGGCAACGATCGCTGCATTAAAAGCAGCGAAATAGACAGGAACCAGAACTATCTGAAAATAAAAAAATGAAGGCCCGCTTTTTTTGCAGCCCCTATTTGGTATTATTCAAAAGCAAACAGCTATGGCTGACGGCAGGTTTTTTCTTATTATCCTTCATCGGTTTTTCCCAGAAAAAATTTGCTTTTGTTTCAGGCAGAGTCATTGACGAACAGGAAAAGCCCTTATCCCATGTTTCCATTACTCAGTTAGGCAATCAATCAGGCATTACCAGCAACGATACAGGTTATTTCAGGATAAAGGTCCCGGCAGAAAGAGCATTCGCACTCGTGTTCAGTTATACCGGCTATCGCTCCGAACAAAAGAACTTCCTGTTGAATGAACAGGAAGAAGAGTATGTTACCATACGGCTGGAAAAGACCACCAGTGTGTTGCAGGAAGTGATTGTAAGTGATCAGCGCGACAGAAGGGAAGCAGGCCTGATACGGCCCAACCCCAAAACCATTATCAACCTCCCCTCTGTTACCACTGGCGTGGAAAGCCTTTTGAAAGTATTTGTCGGTTCTAACAACGAGCTCACATCACAATACTCTGTCCGTGGTGGCAGCTATGATGAAAACCTCATCTACGTGAACGATTTTGAAGTGTTCCGCCCTTACCTTGTACGTAATGGTCAGCAGGAAGGATTGAGTTTTATCAACCCCGAACTGGTACGCAATATCAGTTTTTATACCGGTGGGTTCCAGGCAAAGTATGGAGATAAGATGAGTAGTGTGCTGGACATTCAATATAAAAAACCCAAGCGGTTTGGTGGTTCTGCCTATGCAGGCATACTGGAACAAGGGCTTCATCTCGAAGGCAGCAGCAAAAATGATAAATTCAGTTACCTGATCGGAGCAAGAAACCGCAGCAACCGCAACCTGCTGAGCCGGCAGGAAACGCAAGGTAATTATGTGCCTTCTTCTTCCGATCTACAGGCACTGCTGCAATACCAGTTAAACCCACGCTGGCAGGCAGAATTATTTGGAACAATTTCACAAACCAGGTTTGCACTCACGCCGGCATTCACACAACTGACCAGTTCTGTTTTCTCTCCTTATTTCACCGCCAATCTCGGATTGGATATTTATTTCGAGGGGCAGGAGAAAGACCAGTATCAAACCAATATGCTGGGGCTTGCATTCACCAACCAGGTAAGCCGCCAATTGAAATTGAAATGGATGGCGTCCCGCTTTGAGAATGATGAAAAGGAAAACGTGGACATCACAGGAGCCTATCTTTTTGGCGATCGTGATTTTGATCAAAGCAAACCAAGTTTTGGCATGATCATTAATCCATTGGGCGCTGGTGTGTTCCAGAACTTCTCCCGGAATAAACTCAATATCACTAACTGGAATTTTTCTCATAAAGGGAGTTATGACAAAGGCAATCATGCTTTTCAATGGGGAGCCGGTTACGACAAGACTTTAATTAATGATAGACTGAATGAATGGGAATACCAGGACTCTGCCGGTTACTCGCTGCCTTTAAATCCTTCGCAGTTGCAATTAAGCAGGTCAACCAAGTCCATTGCCGATCTTGATATCAATAAGTTTTCCGGGTATCTGCAGGACAATATTCTGCTGGGTGATTCACTGAATACGTATACGCTTACAGCAGGAGTTCGCTTCAATTACAATTCACTCAATAAGGAATTCCTTATATCACCCCGCATCGGCGCCAGTTGGAAACCAAACTGGAAAAGGGACTTTATATTCAGGCTGGCAGCAGGCGCTTATCATCAACCTCCTTTCTATCGCGAACTGAGGCGTTACGACGGAAGCATTAATACCGCTTTAAAAGCACAAAAAAGCTGGCAGGGCGTATTAGGCTTTGATTATAATTTCACCGGCTTCGGACGGCCCATGCGCTGGACTACAGAAGCATACTATAAAAGCATGACGGACGTAGTGCCTTATGATATTGACAATGTCCGTATCCGTTATTTCGGAGAGAACTCAGCCAAAGCTTATGCTGCGGGAGTGGAAATGCGCTTGTATGGCGAACTGGTAAAAGATGCAGAGAGCTGGATCAGTCTCGGCATCATGAACACCAAAGAAGATATCAAAGGCGATACCTATCAGCAATATACACTGGACGATCAAAACCTGCCCATCGACAGCGTGACCGTTGAAAAAGGTTGGGTAAGACGGCCTACGGACAGAAGGATCACTTTTGGTATGTTCTTCCAGGACTATCTCGCCACTAACAAGAACTTCAAGATGTACCTGAACCTGCTTTATGGCAGCAACCTCCCCTACAATATTCCCGGCAGTGTAAAATACCGCAGTGCACTGGAGATACCCGCCTATATCCGTGTAGACATCGGTTTCAGCGCCTTGCTGCTCGACAGTGACAGAAGCAAACGAAGAAGCCATAGTCCTTTCCTGGGCTTTGACAATATCTGGGCAAGCTTCGAAGTATTTAACCTGATCGACAGGGATAATACAATCTCTTACTTACTGATCAAAGATTTCTCCAACACCACCTATGCAATGCCTCAACGGCTTACACCAAGATTGGTCAACTTCAAAATTGTAGCCCGCTGGTAACACAATGGTAACATGCCTGTCACATCGAACACATAAACAGCGATCAACCTAAATACTTCCTTCCCGTCTTCCCGCCTAACCGGTAAAAAAACTTACCGCTAAGGCGGGAAGACGGGAAGGAGTCGCTTTAACCAAACCTTTCCTTTCAATAATTGTTACTTGTAAACCTCCCACTATTTGCGTTACATAAACTTGTGTGTTTTAACAAAACCAAATTTGTATTCACATTTGTTAATAAGTAACTTTAGGAAGTGAATATAGTTCCAATTTATATTTGGAAAAGAGAGGTAAAGCTTCTGTAAAGAAATTCAGAAGACGCAACTGAACCCGGCCCCTTACCTCTCGCCGGTTTGAATTAAGATTTTAAATTAATCCGCATTGACTGAAACAATTATTAACCTCGAAACCGTAAACCCTATCGAGTTCTTCGGAGTAAATAACGGCAAACTGGACATCCTTAAAAAGAAATTCCCACTCTTAAAAATCCTTTCCCGCGGTACACAGATCAAACTGAGCGGCTCTCCTGAGCAAATTGAAAATGCCAGGGAAAAGATCGACCTCATTGTGTCGTACCTGGAAAGGAATGGCCACATGAGTGAGAATTATTTTGAGCAGGTGCTGGGAGGTGATGATGCAGAAACGGTGGATCATTTTGTAGAGCGTCATCCCAATGAAGTGCTCGTCTTCGGGCCCAACGGCAAATCTGTGCGTGCACGCACAGCCAATCAGAAAAAGCTGGTGCAGGAAGCTGAAAAGAATGATATTGTTTTCGCCATCGGCCCTGCCGGTACGGGTAAAACCTATACTGCTGTTGCATTGGCAGTAAGAGCCCTGAAAAACAAACAGGTGAAAAAGATCATTCTTACCAGGCCCGCTGTAGAAGCAGGGGAAAGCCTTGGTTTTTTACCGGGCGACCTGAAAGAAAAGATCGATCCTTATCTGCGTCCTTTGTATGATGCGCTGGATGATATGATACCCGCCGACAAGCTGGGTTATTATATGACTACCCGCACCATCGAGATAGCGCCGCTGGCTTATATGCGTGGACGCACACTGGACAATGCATTTATCATTCTCGATGAAGCACAAAATGCTACCGACCTGCAATTGAAAATGTTCCTTACAAGGATCGGTGCAAATGCAAAAGCCATTATCACCGGTGATATGACACAGGTGGATCTTCCCAGAAACCAACGCAGTGGTTTGGCTACTGCTGTCCGCATCCTGCAAAACATTGATGGCATCGGCCATATTGAACTGGATGAAGAGGACGTAGTACGTCACAGACTGGTGAAGCATATCCTCCGTGCATACAATAAGGAGCATGAAAAAGAAAATCCCACTGCTCACCGTGGCCAATAACAAATTTTATTACCAGTTTCAAAATTTTAAGAGGCGGCTTACAGGCTGCCTCTTGTTTTTGTTTTGCGCCTGCAGCTCTGTACAGGAAAAACCCGCACCCGCACAGGCAGCCAGGCAGGGGACAAAAAAAACACAAGAGCAACTGCATGAAGCTTTCCGTGAAATCCGTACCGGTGATATGATAACCAGGACAGGAAATGATTTTACCAGTTATTGCCTGCGGCAGTTTTGCCAAACAGATAAGACCTATTCCCATTGCGGTATCGCCAGCATTGAAAACGATACAGTGTATGTTTACCATGCACTGGGAGGTGAATTTAATCCTGATCAGAAATTGCTCCGGGAGCCACTGGCCGTTTTTGTAGCACCGGATGCCAATCGCGGATTTGGTTTATACAGGTTTAATATGGATCCCGCACAATGCGGCGAGCTTATCCTTGCTGCACAAGCCGCTTATAAAAAAGGGATCAGCTTCGATATGAAGTTTGACCTGGCCACAGACGATAAAATGTATTGCAGTGAATTTACCGCCAAAATGTACCGCCAGGCCTATAAAAATGATACAATGTTCGCCCCCACACGGCTGCCCGGATTGGAATATCTCGCCCCGGATAACCTGTTCCTTCATGCAGCCTGCAAACCGGTATACAAGGCTGTGTATTAAGAATATAAAAGATAATTTACCGTTGGTACCGGCAACAGTTGACAGATCATTTTGATTTATTTACATTTACCGAAACTATTAATCTATAAAACACAGAAAATGAAAAAAATCATCTTTTCCATTTGTGCTGGTCTCATGCTGGTAATGGTTGCTTGCAAATCCGGACCCAGCAGTTCCGATCCAAAAGCTACACTGGTAAGCTTTTTTAAGGCACTCTCCCAAAAGGACCTGAAAGGTGCCCGGAAATATGCCACCAAAGAAAGTGAAGCCATGTTCAGCATGATGGAAATGGGCCTTCAAATGGCTGAAAAAATGAAAACCAAAGAAACTGATGATGAACTGCAAAAATTTGATGAAGCAAACATGCAGATCGGAGAAGCCAAAATTGACGGTGAAAAGGCTACCGTACCGGTTACCAATAAAAAAGACAACGAAACAACCAACTTCATTCTGAAAAAAGAAGATGGCTCCTGGAAAGTAGCTTTCGACAAAGCTACCATGGCTGAAATGGCTGGTGAAAAAATGAAGGAAAACGGTGGCGAAGGCCTGGATTCAGCAACAGAAAAACTGGAAAACATGAATGCTGATTCGCTTAAAGCCAAAATGGAAGAAGGATTAAAAACCCTCGACTCCATTAATAAGGCTATGAAGCAATAAGCTCCCCGGCCCAATTTATACAAGAGGCTTTCTCAGGAAAGCCTCTTTTTTGTTACTTTGCAGTAATGAAAAAAACAATCTTATCCGGGTATCTCCTTTTACTGGCTGGCTTACTGGCCTGTAAAAATGCCGAAGAAGTGAAATCAGAGAATGCTATTGACGCTGCCCGCAACTTTATCCAGTCGGCCCTCAACGGGGAATTCGACAAAGCATCCCAATATATGGTAGATGACTCATTGAACCGCCAGGACCTTCACCTGATGGAACGACTGAGCAAGAACCTTACAAGTGACGAAAAGCAAAAGTATAAGGAAGCTTCTATCCGCATTCATGAAACCCGGCCGGTGAACGACTCCGCTACTGTTATTTATTATTCCAATTCTTACAAGAATAAAAGAGATTCACTGAAAGTGGTGAACCAGGATGGTCAGTGGCTGGTCGACTTCAAGTATATTTTCAAACAAGGTATTGATTCGCTTCCCTGATGAAGGACAGGTCTTTACCAGTGTGATACTGGGGTTGCTGGCCACTTATGGCGGAATGAAGATATCCCGCCTGTAGCCGGCGATCAGTTTGTTTTTTAACGATTGCCAGCCGTTATTTTTTAAACAGAAACATTAAACTTTACCCATGCTCACAGTTAATCATCCCTGGCACGGCGTTCACTACGGAGACCATGCGCCACAAAAAGTAAATGCACTTATTGAAATCCCCCAAGGCTCGCGGGCTAAATATGAAGTGGACAAAGCTACCGGTCTGCTGTTGCTTGACCGGGTGATATACTCCTCTTTCCATTACCCCGTCAATTATGGCTTTATACCCCAAACACTGGGGCAGGATAGTGATCCGCTCGATATCCTGGTGCTTTGCTCCCAGTCCATTCAGTCATTATGCCTGGTGGAAGCTACCGTAATAGGCAATATGCAAATGATCGATAGCGGCCAACTGGATGATAAGATCATTGCCGTGGCATCAAAAGATCCTTCTGTTAACCACTACACCAAGATCGAAGATCTGCCACAACACTTCCTGCTGGAACTTCGCAATTTCTTTGAACAATACAAGGTGCTGGAAAATAAAAAAGTGGAGATCGACAATTTCCAGGATAAAGCAACCGCATGGGGTATTATTACAGATGCGATTGATTTCTATAAAGACACTTATAAAAAATAAACTGATCTGTTAACAGGATGTATCGCCAAGAGCGCCACGAAACGCAAAGGGCCAATAGGTTATAAGACTTAACGTCGTGTCCTTACATTTCGTAGCGCTCTTGGCGATACTCTTACACAAATAACAGCAATTCTCCCAGCAGGATTTGTTAAAAAGCAATACAACAATTTTTCTTACCCTTTGTAATGTTTATATTGCTTATCAAGATTGAAGAAGAAACGATAATGCCATCATCATGAATAAACTCTACTTTGGTCTCAGTCTTTTTCTTTTCCTATCTATACAGTCTGCCGCGCAAGAGGAAGGGCTTTACCAGTTCACACGCAGTTATTTCCGTTCAGACCCTTTCCAGGGCCCGTTCAGCCGTTTCATCGAGCACCTGATGAAAGATCCTGATATCACCGGAAAGAAAAAAAGGCTTCGCAGTGATTCAACCCTTTTCTTTTTTTATGGTACTTATACCAATTACAATCCCTTTTTCTTTAAACCCAAGCAGGTAGAAGTATTGCTTGAAGAAATGCCTTTTCAACATACTGACAGCTTACGGGCACAAGACACCATACTGGTGTACCAACTGATCGCTTATGGTGAAGACAGTGAAAAAGGATTAAAAGAAATAAAAAGGGAATTTGAAAAAATACACCGCCAGTATAAGCGCCGCTTCTTCGATTCAAACTATAAAGAGTTCGAAGAAAACAACACCGTGATCGGCGGTATGCATAATTATTTCGTCCCCCTTTATGGCTTATCCCCTCTCTCCGTTGCATGGGGAAAAGTGGATAATTCTGACGCCCCTGTACTAAATATCATTTTACGGATAAAGACAAATGAGAACGAGACTGTGTTACCAGTGCCTCTTTATAACCCGGAGTGAATGCGTCCGCTTGCCGGTATCTGAATTGATGATTCCCTTTTTATCGATCTTATCGATCCGTACTTTGCCGGAAGCATGTATAATGGTTTCATTGCTCAGCAATATCCCCACATGCACGATCTCATCATGATCATCAAAGAAAGCCAGATCACCACAAGCAGCATCTTTTAATTTTTCAACGATCTTTCCCTCCTGTGCCTGCTGCCATGCATCACGGGGCAGGTCAATACCCATCATTTTATAATTAACCTGCACAAAACCGCTGCAATCAACTCCGAATATTGTTTTGCCGCCCCACATATACGGAGCGTTCAGCCAGGGCTCTACCAACGATCTTATCAGAGCAGCACCGGGCTTTGCTTCCAGACGGTTCACGCTCTTCCCTTTGAATTGGTATTCAAACCCATTGATCTTTCCTTCTGCTCCATTCCATCCCGGAAGGGAAGCCCCCAGGGGAACATGCATCGGCACCTGGTTAATGGTAACAGTGTTGATCAGTTCTGCTGTTACAACTGGCGTGAGTATACCTGCTTTTGCTTCTTTTTCCGGAATTTCTTCCAGCAGGTGGCGTGTAACCCAGCCATCATATCCATCTGAAAGATTGCGGACCTTTAGCCATTTATCTCCTTTGCGTTTTAATACTTTAACCGTGTCACCAAACAATAACTGGTTGGTCATTTCTCCCTGGTGCCGGGCTTTCCGCCGAACAGGGGCTGCCGGCACCTTGATTATCGCATAATCCATGCTCATTTTTTTTCGAAAATATTGAAATGCGTTTCAAATAATTATTATGAAATTGTTGCGTTACTGCATCATAGATATAGTCAAATTACCTATTTTTCATTTGTGAGGGTTGAAAACTTTGATCATATCACCGACCAGGAACTGCTTGAAAGGTTCCAGCGCGATCATAACAATGAATGGCTGGGCATTTTATTGCAAAGGTATACCCTGCTATTGCTCGGTGTGTGCATGAAATATTTAAAAAATGAAGAAGAGGCAAAGGACAGTGTGCAACAAATATTCCTGAAAGTGATACAGGAGCTGGGGAAATACAAAGTTGCGTATTTCAAATCCTGGCTTTATATGGTTGCTAAAAACTATTGCCTGATGAAGTTGAGAGACCGGCAGGGTAAGATCCCTGCAGAGCTTTCGGAAAAACTGCTGGCCACTCCTGATGAAGAAACCAACATTCAGCAGATGGCAAAGGAAGACCAGACACTGGAACTGATGGAAGATGCGTTAAAAGAGCTGAACAGAGAGCAGCAGCAATGTGTAACTTTGTTTTACCTGCAAAAGAAAAGCTACCAGGAGATCAGTGATGAAACCGGGTTTAGCCTGATGCAGGTAAAAAGCCATATTCAGAACGGTAAACGCAACCTGAAAATATTGATTGAAAAAAAATTGAAGGCCTCCTGAATGGCCTTATTGAAATGCAGGACAACCTGAAAGACATATTATCCCATTTAACCACTGATATCGATCAGGACACTTTGTTGTTGTACCTGCAGAATAAACTTTCTGCAGAAAAGAAACATGAAGTGGAAAAACAACTGGCCGATAATGAATTTGCCAGTGATGCACTTGATGGATTACAAGCTTTTACTGATAAGCAGCAGGTGGCTTATATGGTGGAAATGCTGAACCGCGATCTGAAGAAAAAAACAGAACGGAAAAAACAACGCAGGGAAAAACTAAAACTGCCGGACCAGTCCTGGATATACATATCTGTTGTCATTGTTATCATCTTAGCTATCATTGGCTACCTGATCATTCACAGAATGAATCAACAGCCCTGAGAAGTAAACTTATTTGGCATTCGCCTCAAAAAATCGTAACTTATACTTGTAATTTTTATCCTGTTCTTTTAAAATCTGTTTTATGGGTATGCTACACCAGATAGACCATTGGAGTGCCACCCATCATCCCAGGTGGCTGGTCGTATTAAGAGTTGTATTAGGCCTTTGTCTGATCATTAAAGGCATCGCTTTCATGAACAACACCGTGATCCTGGAATCCCTTATTTCTTCATCACAGGTAAGCAATGCCGTTTCCTGGTTACCATTGACAATAACATGGCTTCATTTATTATGCGGATGTTTTATCGTGACAGGCCTGCTGACACGGATCTCCTGCCTCGTTATGACCCCTATATTAATTGGTGCCGTATTTTTTGTGAATGCACCCAAAGGAATATTCGCAGCAGATTCGGAATTCGGGTATTCTTTGGCAGTATTGCTGTTGCTGATCTTTTTCTTTATAGAAGGCGGTGGACCGATATCACTGGATAACTATTTCCGGAAAAGGGAACAAAAGCAGGATTAA
>JBQCHL010000003.1:0-79673 GCA_051954695.1 Chitinophagaceae bacterium | reverse complement strand
TTCAGGACACATATAGTTCAAAGAATATAAGAGCCGGGGTCTCCGCAAAGTTTAGGAGACCCCCGGGGTTAGTGTTCAATAACCGCAAAATTTCTAAAACAGGGCCAGGTGACAATAGAAAATGAACTCTTTGTCGGGCTTGCGTATTAACGGGCATCGGCCATTCGATCATCGGCTAACGCAAAAAAAAGACCGCCTCACTTGAAAGTGACGCGGTCGTGTTGCAGGAGTTGCAACTGCTTTTAACCGAATAAACCACCTTTTTTCAGAGTTCTGGTGCCTTCACCGATTTTGAACCCGTTATGATAAATTTCAATTTTGTAATCTCCTCTTTGGAAGTCTTCCTGACGGATTGGGAACTGCACTGCTTTGCGTGTGCCTTGTTCGTATTCTACAGGAACTTTAGTAGTAAAGGGTTTGTCGCCATCAGCGCGGGTAGTGAGTGTGCCTGAACCCAGTGAAGGATCAGAAATTACTTTACCGTCGGGAGCTGTTACCATGATATACATGTCAGCAGGGCCTGATTTAGCGATACGGTTCTCAACATCAAAAGAAACTACCAGTTTGTCTACTCTTTTAGCGGTAGTGCTTACTTTCTCTTTACCATTTTTCTTTTCATTGATCGGTGTGATCTGGATGTTGGAAGCGCTGAAAGTAGAACCTACGTCAACAGTTTGTGCCAATGCTTCTTTTTCAGCAGAGGAAGTTTGCAGGTTTTGTTCCAGGGTTTGTTTTTCAGTAGTCAACTGAGTGTTGTTGGCGGTCAGCTCCTGGTTTTCACCAGTCAGCCTTGATACTTCCTGCTCCAGGCTACCGATCTTATCATTCAGTTCTGAAATGAGGGTACGGGCTCTTGCCAGTTCAGCATCAGAAGCATTCTTTTTGCTGAGGATGCTGCGGATTTCTGCTTTTTTAGCATCGATATCTTTTTGCAGAGCTGTTTTTTCACCTTGCAGGTTATTGTTGGCTCCGGTAATGGAGTCGAGACGCATTTCAGCTTCATCATACATCAGCTTCAGTGAATCGCGTTGAGTCATGTAGCTGTCTGATTGAGTTTGCGCCACCTGCAATTTTTCGCCGGAGTTATTTTTATCCCAAAGGAGATAACCCCAGGTACCAAGCAGAGCGGCTGCAAGAATACCTATCAGTAAGTTGCGGTTGCCGCGGTTCTGTGGTGGCTGATTTTGCGGCGTAGCAGATGGATAATTCGTGTTTGTCATATAGATGGGTTTTTAAATTTCTAAAATGTTTAAAATTTTAAATGTAATGCCAAAGTTTCGCTAAATGAATAGTAGATTTTCAGATAGATAAGTGGTTTTTTCCAAGGTTAACAACGGCATCGGGTGTCTTCGCGCAACACAATTCCGAAAACCGTGCCAGAAACTTTTTTGCCGGCGGGGAAAACTTCCTGGCAGCTTCCACAAAGAAAAGGCTAAAGCCTGTATCTTAGCGCATTATGGCGGTTGAAAAAATCATAGCGGAATGGAAAAAGGGAGTGTTCAAACCTGTCTATTGGCTTGAAGGAGAGGAAGAATATTTTATTGATAAAGTAATGGATTATGCAGAGCATCACCTCCTTCCCGAAAGCGAAGCTTCATTTAATCTTTCGGTTTTTTACGGCAGGGATTCTTCCTGGGCTGATATCGTGAATGCCTGCAGGCGATATCCCATGTTTGCAGAACGGCAAGTGGTGTTGTTAAAAGAAGCCCAGCAAATGCGTGATGTTGAAAAGCTGGAAGGTTACGTAGAAAATCCTTTGGCTTCAACCGTATTCGTGGTATCGTATAAAGACAAGAAAGTAGACGGCCGCACCAAATTTGCCAAAACGCTTAAGGAAAAAGGCGTTTTCATCAGCACCAAAAAGATCTACGACAGCCAGTTGCCTGAATGGACACAGGAACTGCTTCGCTCAAAAGAGCTCACTATTTCCCCAAAAGGCCTGGCGCTTTTGATCGATCATATCGGCAATGACCTGAGCAGGATCGAAAATGAGATCGAAAAAATTTCTGTCAATCTCGGCAAACGCAAGAATATAACCGAAGAAGATATTGAGGAATTCGTAGGGGTCAGCAAGGATTTCAATGTATTTGAATTGCAGGCCGCCCTGGCAAAAAAAGATCTGTCCAAAAGCATCCGCATCATCCAGTATTTTGAATCCAATCCCAAAGCTGCACCGATCCAACTGGTGCTTCCTTCCCTGTATAGTTTTTTCAGTAAAGTGTTCATGGTTTTCGGTGCCGGCTCGCAGGACGAAAAAGCGGTGGCTTCCGCACTCGGCGTCAGTCCTTTTTTTGTAAAGGATTATATGCAGGCCGCCAGGACCTACGATTACAATGGTGTGGAAAAAATATTGCTGCTTCTTCACCAGTACAATCTCAAAAGCATAGGGATCAATGCGGCCGGTACGGAAGACGCTTCCCTGCTGAAGGAAATGGTATATAAAATCGTGGCCTGAGGAACGGGTTTTATTTTTTTTGTTTCTCCAACAACTTATCTTGCGCGTATCAAATAATAAAACATGAAAAGACTTTCTTTTTTATCCTTAGCAGCAGCCCTGTTCTTTTTGACGAGTTGCGAAACCACCCGTGAGATCGTTATCGGCAGCAATGGTGATGGTTCTATGAGCACAACAGTGGACATGAGCCAGCTTATCGGCATTGCAAAAATGTCAGGAAAAGGAGAGGAGATGAAAAGCCAGAAAGCGATCGATACCACGATGTCTTTTGCAAGCCTGGCAGACAGCCTGGACGGAGCAACTCCGGAAGAAAAGGAGCTGGTTAAAAAAGGCACCATGAATATGATCATAAACATGGAAGACGACAAATTCATTGCAAAAATGAATTTCCCTTTTACCAATATCGGTGAGCTGGCTAAACTGGATAAATTATCCGGCAAAATGGCCCAGGAAGGGATGAAATCAATGAGCGGTAAAAATGCAGGCGTGCCGGATGATGAAATGCCCCAGGCGTCTATTGATGATTATTTTACTACCACCTACAGCGCCGGCCTTATTGAAAGAAAACTGAACAAAGAAAAATATGCAGCTATCGGAGACGATAAAGGTGCACAGGCATTGAAGGAAGTAAGCGAACAGGGAATGCCGATCTCCAGTAAGATCGTGATCAACCTGCCCCGTCCCGCCAAAAAAGTGGAGGGTGCCAGTGCCAAACTTTCTGACGACAAAAAGAAAGTGACAATTGAAACCGATATGTCAGACTTTTTTGATGATGCAACGAAGATGGAATTCAAGATAGAATACTAGAAGTTTTGTCCCACAAAGACACAAAGAGCACAAAGGATATTTTTTCTTTGTGCTCTTTGTGTCTTTGTGGGATTCATGAACTACTATAATACTTTAAGACTATCTATTTTATCCTGGTCGATCTGCTTCACCAACGCTTCCAGCGAATCAAATTTTATCTCCTCGCGGAGATATTTTTTTACATAGATGCGCAAGGTAAGTCCGTAAATGTCCTGGTTGAAATCAAAGAGGTTTACTTCAATTACCCTTTTCTTACCGTCCACTGTAGGGCGGAAGCCTATGCTCATCATCCCCTTCAAACGCTGGCCATCCTTATGCTGCGGGATGGTAGCATACACGGCATAGATACCATTGCCCGGGATGATCTTTTCTTCATCCGGCACGTGGATATTGGCAGTGGGGTAACCCAGTTTCCTGCCCAGTTTATCTCCGTCGACCACAGTGCCTGAAAAGAAGAATTCATAACCCAGCAGTTTATCAGCAGTTTCAACCCTGCCTTCAAGCAGCGCTTCGCGGATGCGGGTTGAACTGATAGCTATTTCATCGAGTATATGTTTGGGGATTTCTTTGAGCTGGTAGCGAAAACGTGGCGCCAGCAATTCCAGCAGGCGGTAATCACCCTTCCGTTCCCTGCCAAAGCGATGGTCATAACCGATAATGATGGTGTGCGGGCGGAACCGCTTTACCAGGAAATGCTCCACGTAGTCTTCAGCCTGCTGATTGGCAAAAGCGTCGGTAAAGGGGACTATCACCAGGTGATCGACGCCCAACTGCTCCAGCAGTTCGATCTTTTCTTCAAGGGTATTGATCAGGCGGATGCCCAGTATGGTAGAGGAAACGATTTTGCGGGGGTGGGGATGAAACGTAATGATCACCGTTTCCCCGTTAATGGCGCGGGCTTCGCGTGTCAGTTCATCTATGATCTGCCGGTGGCCGGCATGTACCCCGTCGAAAGTGCCGATCGTTACCACTGCGTTCCGGAATTCCGGTAACTGATCCAGGTTTTTGTGAATTTGCATAAAGAAATGCGAAGATAGTTAACGATACTTAACTCAGACATTTTAGCTAGTTTTGCGCCTTAAATTCAAGCATGAGCCTGTATACCAAACGCGGCGTTTCTGCACAGAAGGAAGAAGTGCATGCTGCCACCAAAAAACTTGATAAAGGTCTTTATCCCAAAGCTTTTTGCAAAATCTATGCAGATGTGCTGTGTGGCGATGACAACTGGGTGAACGTGATGCACGCCGATGGCGCCGGTACGAAAAGTATACTCGCTTATCTCTACTGGAAGGAGACTGGCGATCTTTCCGTGTGGAAAGGGATTGCACAGGATGCGATTGTAATGAACCTCGACGACCTGCTTTGTGTAGGCATCTATGACCAGCTATTGTTTTCCTCCACGATCGACCGCAATAAACAATTAATTCCTGCTGAAGTGCTGGAAGCCGTGATCAATGGCAGCCAGGAGTTCTTCGACACTATGAAGCAATTCGGGGTCAACATCACCTATATGGGCGGAGAAACGGCCGATGTGGGCGATGTGGTGAGGACCATGGCAGTAAATGGAACCATGACGGCGCGCTGGCCCAAAACGAAACTGATCACCAACGAAAAGATCGAAGCCGGCCAGGTGATCGTGGGGCTTGCAGGGTTTGGCCAGGCGAAATATGAAACAGCGTATAACAGCGGGCTTGCCAGCAACGGTCTTACCAGTGCAAGGCACGACGTGCTGCATAAGAGCTATGGACAGCGCTTTCCTGAATCATTTGATAACTCGCTCGACGATTCAGTGGTTTATATTGGCCCCCATCGGATGAAGGATGAAGTAGAGGTTGACGGAAAGAAATTGAGTATTGGTCAGTTGTTGCTTTCTCCCACCCGCACATTTGCTCCGGTGCTGAAAGAATTGCTGGAAAACCATTTCGACAGCATTAAAGGATTGATCCATTGCAGCGGTGGCGGTCAAACCAAATGCCTGAAATATGTACCGGAAAATGTACATATCCTGAAAGATAATTTGTTTACTCCTCCTATAATCTTCGATCTTATTCAAAAAGCCAGTGGAGCAGACGAGCGGGAAATGTACCAGGTATTCAACATGGGCACCCGGCTTGAAATTTATACTACAGAAAAAGATGCAGCAAAACTGATCAGTATTTCAGAAAGCTTTGGCGTGGAAGCCCGCATTATCGGCAGGGTGGAAGAGGCTCAAAAACAAGCCCGCCTTACTGTGAAAACAGTGGCGGGGATGATTGAATACAAGTAAAGTTTTAGTTGCGCTTTTACTGGAAGCATTACTAACGTTCACACCTTACTCTTTCAATAATTTAAAGGATGAATGCAGGTTTTGTTTCTGTCCATCTACTCTTATGATATAAGTTCCCGGAGTAAGAGATTCTGTTGAAACAGATGTGGTGTTGGTTCCTTTTATCAGTGACGCTTTTGTGCGCAATCTTTCTTTGCCTGACATATCAAGTATACGAATAATAACGTCTCCACCCTCATTGGCATTCAATTTTAACATAACGGTATTAGAAGCCGGATTGGGGTAAACGACTGCAGAGCTGCTCAAGGGGCTTACAGTAACTTCTTCAAGTTGCAGTTTCTCTGTTTTTGGAGAAGAAGGGGATTGCTGAACGCCTATCGCCTGGCCGGTGATCCTTACAGCATCACTGCGCCTGACCGAATGGCCTACAACCGTCACTTCTTCCAACCCTGCATTTGTTTGATCGGTCTTCTTTTTGCCGTATCCGACAACGGTAACTTCTTTCAGTTCCGCATCTTTCTTATCTGCCTTTGTAGCATACCCTTGAACAACTATTTCATCTGCCTGGAAAGAAGCAGCCCGTTTATTGGCAACATTAATACCAGTGACTTCTACATTATCTGGGATGATAACGGGAGAAAGTTTAAGCGTTTTCTTGGTAGTGATCTCCAGTACACCGTTTTCAGCTTTTGTTCCATACCGGAGTGTGGCAGCAGAGTCTTTTAATACCCGGATGGACTCAATGTTGTCCGGCTCAATACCTGCCAGGGCTGATTTTGTTGGTTCTCTCTCCACTTCTTTGCCATCAAGGATAATAAGCGGTTCTTTATCCGGTGCAGAGGTGCCCCGTAGAACTATCCGCACAGGTTGTTTCTTTGGTCCGGTGGTATCTATTGTGGCGCCTACGAATTCCACCACACCATTCCTGGCTTTCTCGCCGTATTTGGCAATGGCCTTTGGATCGTTGGCAGAAGTGGAAATAACAGATTTGCTTTCAAAAACAAGCTGGTCTCCGGTCATTTTGGAAAACTCTTCCTTTGTGTACTCCTTACCGTTAAAGATAATCAGACCGGGAAACAGGGATTTTTTTCCATTGTTGTTTAATGCTTTTCCAACAGCGACAACATCAGCCCTGACTTCTTGCAGTTTAACTTCTTCTATTGCCCGGGCATTGGCAGGAATAGTGTCTGATAGAAACAAAGAAGATCCTTCAGGCAAGCGTGTTTCGTTTAAAAGGGCGTCGGATTGTTTTTCCCTGTAACTGAAAGCAAACAGGGTAACTAGCAGTGCTGCCAACGGCAATACGAGCAGTTTGCGCAGGTATTGGTGGCTTGTTTTGTGGGGATTTGTAATCATGGCTATACGTCTTTTTATCTGGTTATGAAAAAAAGGATGAACAAGTTGGTGCTGGGTGTTCAGGGCTTGCATCAGCAACATCTCCGCATATTCCCATTTTTGTGTTTCATTGGTAGCAAAACGGTCGGCAAGGAATTCATGGATGGCTTTCAACTCTTTTTTCATTAAGTGAAAAACCGGGTTGATCCAGAAAATGATTGTTACTATTTCCATGAAAATGATATCGAGGCTGTGTTTTTGTTGTATATGGAATACTTCATGGCGGAAGATCTGTTCTCCTTTTTGTGAATCCAGTTCAATCTTATTGTTCCAGAAAAGCCAACTGAAAAAAGAGAAAGGAGTGCCAGGCTCTGCAGTATTGATAAAACGGATGCCGTTCAGTTGTTCGGTGGGATGCACACGTATCAGTTTCTTCAGTTTTCTTATAGACAGCAGCACGCGCGTCAATCCAAGCAAACCGATCACTGCATACAGGACATACCATAAAGACTGCCAGTTGAAAGTGTTTTCTGCCCCATCTTCCATGGAAATGATGACTGCCTGACGCCCGGAAAGGTTCTGAAGGGAATATAACCAGGCAGAGGAGGTATCCTCATTGGTAAAATAAACCGGTATGTTCAGGAAGGGAATAAGTATGCTGGCCAGTGCAGCCGCAAGGATATAAAAGCGGTTGTACTGATGGAATTTCTTATTGCGCAGTGCAGCATAATAATAAGCATACAGAATGCCTGATACGATCACTACCTGCAGAAGATAGAATAACAAGCTTTTCATTTCCTGTTGTTTTGCTGTTTTTTAATTTGCTGAAGAAGGCTTTCCAGTTCTTCCACTGAGATATTGTTTTCCTTTACAAGAAAAGAAACAACATTACTGAATGAACCTTCAAAATATCCTTTCACCAATTGCTTCATACTTCTTTTGGAATAATCATCCTTGCTTACTACTGGATAATACTGGTGCTGACGTCCCATTACATTTGCAGCAACAAAATCTTTTTCCATTAAGATCTTTAACAGGGTAGCAACAGTGTTCTGATGCGGCTTTGGCTCAGGCATTGCATCCACGATATCACGCAAAAAAGCTTTATCCAGCTTCCATAAAACCTGCATCACCTGTTCTTCTGCTTTAGTTAGTGCTTTCATTGTTCATTATATTTTAGACGGTGTGTACCGGAGTTGACCTGCGAATTACAAAGCGAATCTATAACTAATATTTTAGTTCTACAACTAATTTTTTAGTTTAATTAAAAAAAAGGCAGTTTTCGCCTTAGTTTGCCTTATTTTGCAGCAAACGAACGGAGTAATGTCAGAGCCGATCATCGAAATACAGCACGCTAATATTTATCAGGGCAATAATCTCATTTTACAGGATGTAAACCTGACGGTCAACAAGGGCGAATTCGTGTACCTCGTAGGGAAGACCGGAACAGGAAAATCCAGTCTTTTAAAGACCCTTTATGGTGAACTGGCCCTTACAGAAGGAGAGGCTATAGTGGCTGGTTTCGGGTTGAAAAACCTTGATTGGAAAAAAGTACCCTTCCTGCGCCGCAACCTGGGCGTGGTGTTCCAGGACTTTCAACTGCTGACCGACCGGAATGTGAACGATAACCTGAAGTTTGTGCTCCGCGCCACTGGCTGGACGGATATAAGACTGATGGATGAAAAAATACAGGATGTGCTGGAAAAAGTAGGCCTCAAGGCAAAAGGTTTTAAAATGCCTTTTGAGCTGAGCGGTGGCGAGCAACAGCGTGTGGATATTGCCAGGGCCCTCCTCAACTCTCCCAAACTGATCCTTGCTGATGAGCCTACAGGTAACCTTGACCCGGAAACATCAGATGAGATCATGAACCTGCTGTTCCATATTTCCAGGGATTTTAATACCACCATTCTGATGGCTACGCATGATTATATCGTAGTTCAGAAATTCCCCGCCCGTATGATCCGCACTGAGCGCGGCAGGGTGATCGATAATGCTACCATAACCATTGAATAAGCTCGCGCGTATTCTTTTCGTTATCGTAGGTATTGCCCAGTAATTGCTTTCTCAACACTTTTTCTTCCCGTGTAAACGGCTGATGATAGAGCTGCATGATAATGGATGCAAACGCATTGGCGCTGGCTCCGATATGGCAGGCATCCTCCAGTCCTGTACCGGATACCATTGGCGCATTCACCAGGCAATGCCTTCCTTCAAATAAAGCATGAAGTAGCTTAAGCCTGATACCTGTTACGTTTTTATTGAAACAGGGCAACACATGAATATGCGCCTTTCGCACCAGGTCGTTCATTTCCGATTCAGAAGGATCGGCTACCAGGCAGGTGTGCTGGCAAAGCTCAGCCACTTTCAATAATCTTTTGGATGGCTTTTTACCGGCAATAATAAACGGCGCCCTTGCTTTGGTGACCACATTGCAGAGAAGCCATAAAGCAGCTTTCTCATTCTCAGGTACAGAAAGATTGCCGTGATATAAACAGAAATTTCCCTGTCCTTCTTCACCATTCACTTTTTGCCAGGTTGGGAAAGTAGGAAGGAAGCGGACATTATCGAGCTGGTAAATGTTTTTCAGTGAATCGATATCATTTCCTGAAACGCAGGCATAAGTGCATTGCTTGGGAAGATGGGCAGAATATTTTTTTAATAAACGGCTTTCATTAAAGAAATACAGTTTTTTCGGAAGAAAGGTTTCCACTCTTGCCAGTTCCTTATAGTAAATGCTTTCTTCATTATGCATCCGCACAATGATCTTCCGGTCTGTCAGGTCCAGGTTTTGCAAAATGCCTGTGCAATGAATGCCTTCGAGCAGAATAGGGTAGTTGTCCTCCTTCAGCCGGTTAATAAGCTGCTCATTGATGCGCGATGAAACGATAAAAGGCAGTTTGAAAGAAAAACTTTTTTTCAGTGTTTCCCTTTCATATACGTTGATGGTTTCGCAGTACTGGTTCAGCTCATTCGGCGTACCACGTTCATTATAGATGAAGTAGTGAAGATGGATACGGATACCCAGTTCATGCAGTGTCATGATCCGGTTCATCATATCGATTGCCCCGCCATAATCGGCCGGCCAGGGCGTATCCAGGCATACTATGTGAAGGTGTTTGTTCATTACAAATATGGCTCATACAAAGCGGTCAGTTTATGCCGCTCGTTTTCCCAGCACAGCTCTTTTGCAGCTTCCAGCGCATTCATTTTTAGGGCGTCATAACGCTGCTGATCATTCATTAATTGCATTATCTCCTCCGCCATATTTTGCGGGTTCCGGGAAATAAAACAAAATCCGCACTGATATTGTTCGATGATTGTTTTTACTTCTGGAATGGCACTTGCCGCCACTGGAACGCCTGCATGCAGGTAATCAAATAACTTATTGGGCAGTGTGAACCAATGGTTGAGGTCCTCAAACCCATCCAGCGACATACCCAGGTGGGCTAAGGGTGTATACCGCTGCAGCAGTTCAGGCCCCAGCTTAGGGATCATTTCCACACGGTCTTCCAGTTTCCATTCATGCCGCATGTCAGCGATCTTCTCCCATTCATTTCCACCACCGATATAAACCAAAAAATAATTGAACGGAAGATATTTCATTATTTCCAGCAATTCCATCCCCCCACGGCCTGGATGCATTCCCATTCCCTGCATCAGCAATACAGTCTTTCCTTTCCAGCGGTCAGGCAAAGGCAGTGGATCAACATGCTTTGTTACCGGCACATTCCGCACCACCGCTATCTCATTACCGTATTCAGACTGGTATTTATTCTTTACAGATTCATTGACGGTATAAACGATCTTTAATTTGGGAAAGATCCGGTCTTCTATCCATTTCCACACACGCTTTTTAAAGGGAGAATTCCTGAGTGCCGAAACACCAGTATAATATTCGTGGGTATCATAAAAAAGTATTTTCCTTCTCCATTCGCCCACCAGGTAATTGGGTACTAAAACATCGAGATCATTGGCCAGCAGGTAATCCGTTTTCGCAAATAATAATTTGAAGAAAAGACGCGTATTGAACTCCGCAAACTGCATAAAACCTTTCCTGAAAAAACACCGGATACGTTCAGCCCGAAAAGGATAATCGCCTAGCTGCAAACTATCTCCAAACCGCCTGCCGATCAACCGCACTTCAAAACCCATCTCCACCAACGTTGTGCATATACGCAGCACACGCTGATCTGTAGTAAGTTCTGATATAACTGAAACGGTAATGATCTTCTTCATACTTGCCCCATACCGGCCAAATATACATTCCATTCTCCCAATAAAAAACCTCTGGTGTTCCCACCAGAGGTTTTTAGTATGTCCCACAAAGGCTTAAAGAGCACAAAGACTTTCGATACATAATCATCCCCTAACTCCTGACTGCTGACTTTGGACCCCCGACTCAATACCAACCGCAGACTCTCACTTATTGCTGCATTCCCTCCATTCCTCCCTGGCTCTCTCTTTCACCTTTCATGTTCTTACGCTTGAAAAGATTAGGATCGAATTTACCAAACCTCCAGTTGAAGTTGATGCGTACTATTTGCGCGTCGCGACGGCGGAAAGCATCCTGGTTAAACAGGAGAGACTCCGAATGCACATCGTATACGCGTGTACGGAATATATCATTCATATTGATGGATACAGAAGCTGTCCTGTTTTTCAGGAACTCATAACGTACTGCGATATCCACTCCATAGCTGGGACGCTGATAACCTTGCGATGCACCGGAAGGGCCACCGCCAAACATACCACCGCCACCAAATCCGCCACGGCCACCGCTACTGCCGCCCGGAGGCAATACGGTTTTCGATGTATAGTCGCCCGATAATTGGATGGATATATTCTTCGGCAGTTTGAACGTGTTATTCACTTTAGCGAAATAGCTCGTCAACTTTGGCTGATCAGGCTGCCCCGGGATATCGATCTTTACATCCGACATGTAAAGATTGAAGTTGGGCGTGAACTCCCACCATTTATAAAGACTGAGGCGGGTGGTCAGTTCAAGACCTGTTACATAACTTGAATTGGCATTGATGTAAGTATTCAGCAGAATGTCTTCACCACCATTACCAGTTGCTGTTTCCTGGAAGCGGGTGATAAGATCATTGGTGTTTTTATAATAAATAGATGCAAGGAAATTGCCTTTATTGCTGAACGATTTTTCGTAAGACAATTCAAATGAATTGGTGAACTCAGGTTTCAGTGCCGGGTTTCCTTTGCTTGGGTTCAGCCTGTCTGATGAATCGGTAAAAGGTGTCAACTGCCAGAAGTTCGGACGGTTGATACGGCGTGTATAGTTTACCTGGATGCTGGACGATTCACTCAGCTTTTGTGAAAGGAATACGCTGGGGAAGAAATTGATCGGGAAATCAATTTTGAATACTTCACCGGTAGTCAGCAATTCCCCTTTGTAACTGGAGCTTTCTGCTCTTAAACCAAGCTGGTATCCAAAATTCCTGATCTGGTTCGAGTAAGAAGCATAAGCAGCATACACCTGGTCATTGCTTTTATAATTGATCTGAGATGAAGGTTGGAAAACCCATTTGTCATCTGCATCAGCAAAATAGAAAGAGTTGACGCTGCTGTTCCTTCTCAGTTGTGCACGCATACCCATTTCCAGTTTGGATTTATCAGAGATAGGGTTCACAAAGTCTGTTTGTAACACCACATTGTTATTCTCCCCATTGATCAGTTGCTGTTGCTTGTAAGTGCTTTGCAGGCTGCCGGCAGGTTTGTCATAATAACCGGTCTGAATGAAATTGGTATTATCATTCTTGCCTTTATTATAAGTTACGTCTGCAGTCCACTCGCGGCCTGCTTTAGGGAAATTATGTTTAAAGCTCAGCGTTGCACCCATGTTCCGGAAATTGCTTTTTGAATTGCTGCTTCTATCCTGGAAGGATGAAGTAGGAGTGGAGTACAATGAATCGAACAGGATGCCGCTGTTGCTATAAGGTTTCATTTGTCCGCGGGCAAAGTTGACACTTGCAGAAAGTGTGTTCCTGTTGCTGATAAAATAATCCAGGCCAGCCCTGCCAAATCCAAACGCACCTAATGATGTGGAGCGATCGGTTTGATATTGGTTCACTTGCGGAGTGGAATAAAAATTCTCTCTTTCAGTATGCCCTGTAGAAATGGATTTGCGCTGGTTATACATACCGCTGGCAAACACATTCACTTTCTGCTGGCGAAGGTTAATATCACCACCAAAACCAACACGTGCCCTTGAATCGATATTGGCGCGTACATTACCATTATAACCTACTTTCTTTTCTTTTTTCAATACCACGTTGAGGATACCGGCCGTACCGCCGGAAGCATCAAACTTGGCAGAAGGGTTGGTGATCATTTCCACGCTTTGGATCGCATCTGAAGGGATCTGATCGAGGGTGAGGTTGGTAGGCCTTCCGTCTACAAACAACTGAGGTGTGTTGTTGCGCATGGTCACGTTACCATCAATGTCTACACTGAGCGAAGGAATGTTGCGCATGATATCTACTGCTGTACCCCCGGCAGAAACGATATTTTTATCTACGTTGAAAATTTTACGGTCGATACCCAGTTGGAGCCCGGGTTTGGTAGCTGTTACAGTAACATTGTCCAGCACTTTCTCTTCGATCTCGATTTTAATATTACCCAGATCTTTGTCCAGCGCACTCATCATCGCGGTCATGTCGCCGCCTGTTTTGAGTTCAAAGGAAACAGGTGAAACGGTTTCTTTATAACCGATAGCTGTTACTTTCAATTTCAGCGGTCCGAACACAGGAACATTTTCAATGCTGAAATCACCATTTTGCTTGGTGAGCATACCGCCGATCACGGTTTCCTTTCTTTGTTTGGAAACAGAGTCCATTTTATTCTGAAGCAGTTGAACCGAAGCGAATTCAATGGCTTTGCCTGATTGAGCATCCACGATCTTACCATACAGTCGTCCCGATACCTGGCCGCCCCCACGGTTTCCCATTCCCGGCTGTGCCATCACTGTAAGTGAACAAAAACCAATCAAAAACGTAAATAAAAAATTTCTCATATATGTGTTTGTGTGTGATTAGACGTGAAAAGCTGGGTTAACTTGCTGACGGTATTCTGACAATGTGATAAAGGGTAAATGCGGCTTAACAGCGGAAAAAGCTCATAAAAGCAACACAATGAGGAGCTGTAAAATGCCGATTATTAACCCGATAAAACCTCCGAAAAGCGCAGCCAGCCTGAGTTTTGGGGCCAGCTCCCTGCGAACGGCCTGTTCTATGCTATGAGTAGGGATAGCCGCAAGTTTTGCACTGACCAGCTCATTTAGTTTTAACTCTTTCTTTAGATTTCCGGCAAACCTGCCGATCACTTGCGGAAACAACGATTCAATTTCCTGTATAAAGATGGTTTTGAGGGATTGTATTGTTTTATCCCCGATAAACATGGCGATCATGGGCATCTGCTCTTTTAGTTTGTGGCGGAGAAAATGGTCCATGTGTTCTTCAATGATCGGTTTTATTTCCTCAAACCTGCCGGGTTCATTGATCCGTTGCTCCAGCTCGTCCAGCGGGAATGCTGCGGCTGCATAATTGCCAGCCTGTAAGGCGATCTGTTCCCTTCGTGCCGGCCATAACCCCTGAATTTTCCATCCCAGTATTGTTTTGGGTTGCCGGGGATGAAAAAGCAGCCAGACAGCCATGCGTATGGTTATCCACCCGGTGATAGCAGAGAGAAATGGGATCAATAAAAGCCAGTAATTCATGAAGGTGATTGCAATAAGTAATAAACCCCGTCCTGCAAAAGAGGAAGGGGTTTTATCGGGGTGGATGACCGGGTTCGAACCGGCGACCCTCAGAACCACAATCTGATGCTCTAACCAACTGAGCTACAACCACCGTTTTTGGAGCTGCAAAAATAAGTAAAAAGGAATCTTTTAAAAAAATAAAAGCAAGGTTTTTACAACGCAATCACAAATTCTGTCGGACCGGGGCAGGCGATGAACCATTCATCAAAAACCCTTGTTAAATGGTTGTAAGAATAAGAAATACATACATTTTACGTTATTTTTGGAATATGCGAGCTGCATTAAAATACCTTTTGAATATGAAGCGACTTCCAATTGTGATCATGATGATCGTTGCGGGATTCTTTCTTGCATTCCAGACCCTTGGAACCAATACAAAAAATCCACCCGACAAATACGAACAGATCCTGAAACTGGTAGGCGAAATGCTGACCCAGGCCCATTACAGCCCTCAGGCAGTAAATGATGATTTTTCTAAAAAGGTCTTCAAAAAATATGTGAATGACCTTGATCCCGAAAAGAATATGTTCCTGGCTTCAGATATCAATACGCTGAAAAGCAAATACGAAACGAAGATCGATGATGAGCTGAAAGGCGCACCGGTAACTTTCTTCAAAGCCGCCGGTGATGTGTTCAACACCAGGATGGAAGAAGCCGCAGCGATGTGCAAAGAGATCCTTGCCAAGCCATTTAATTTTTCAGTAGATGAAAAAGTGATGCTGGATGGAGATAAACTTGAGTTCGCTACTACCAAAGAAGAAATTCATGAACGCTGGAGAAAGAAACTGAAATTCCTGGCTCTGGAGCGTTATGCAGACCTGCTGGATACAAGGGAAAAGAATAAAGGCCGCGACAGCTTTGTAGTAAAATCGGATGTAGAGCTGGAAAAAGAAGCCAGGGATAAGACTTCCAAGATCGTCGATCGCTTGTTTGAACGCTTCCGTTTCAAATTCAGTGATGATGATAAGTTCAACATGTTTGTGAACGCTATCACTACCACCATGGATCCGCATACAGAATTCTTTCCCCCGGTAGATAAAAGATATTTTGATGAAGAAATGAGCGGCCGCTTCTTTGGAATAGGCGCTTCTCTCGTATACGATGATGGAAATATCAAAGTGGCCAGCATTGTAACCGGAGGCCCTGCTTACAAACAGGGTGAACCGCAGACCGGTGACCTGATCCAGAAAGTGGCGCAAGGCAAAGAAGAAGCTGTTGACCTTACAGGTTTTTCTGTAACGGATGCGGTTAAACTGATCCGCGGTAAAAAAGGAACAGAAGTAACGCTGACCCTCAAAAAAGCAGACGGCACTTTGAAAACAGTGTCACTGATCCGGGATCAGATCGTACAGGATGAAACCTTTGCCCGTAGTGCAGTGGTGCAGTCAGGTAATTCCAAGATCGGATATATTTTCCTTCCCGAGTTCTATGCCGACTTTGAGAACCCCAATGGCGCCCGCAGCTATGTGGATGTAGCCAAAGAAGTAATGAAGCTGAAAGAACAGAATGTGGATGGTATTGTGATCGATCTGCGCAATAATGGTGGCGGATCGCTGTACGATGTGGTGCAGATGGCCGGATTGTTTATTGAAGATGGTCCCATCGTTCAGGTGAAAGATAAAGATAACCGCCCGAGCGTATTAAAAGATAAAGACAAATCATTATTATACTCAGGCCCGCTGGCAGTGATGGTAAACGAATTCAGTGCATCCGCTTCTGAAATATTTGCAGCAGCGATCCAGGATTATGGCCGCGGTGTGATCATTGGCAGCACTTCCACTTATGGTAAAGGCACAGTACAAAGGAATATAGGGCTTGACCCTGAAACAGGGTTCTCCATGTCGAATTCTGACCTGGGAACGGTGAAGCTGACCCTGCAGAAATTCTACCGTATTAACGGAGGTTCTACGCAATTAAGAGGAGTGGCTTCCGATATCGTACTGCCCGATCAGTTGGAATACCTGAAAGTGCGTGAGAAAGATGATCCTGATGCGTTGCCATGGGATGAGATCAGCAAATCCCCTTATGCCAGTTGGAATGCAGGCTATGATCTGAAAACGATCCGCCAGCTCAGCAATCAGCGTGTATTGAACAGTACAGCTTTCCAGACAATCCGGAAGAATACAGAATGGCTGAATAAGGAGAACAATAAAGAATATTCTCTCCAATTGGATAAATACAAGAAAGAGCAAAAGCAGGTACGTGAAGCATATGCCCAAATGGATTCAGTGAGAAGGTTGAAAACAGAAATGGCTGTATCAGCCCTGCCATCTGAAGTGAACCGTTGGTCTGATGATAAAGCCAAACAAGACCGCTTCAACCAGTGGTTGAAATCGCTCCGCCAGGATATTTATCTTGACCAGGCCGTGAAAGTGGTGGATGATATGATCAACCAGCAAAACCTGGCTAAAACAAAGAATGGAGAAGAAAAGCCAAAGAAACCATTCTGATTTTAAGCCAAAGATATTTTATAGGGGGTAAGTAACGCAAAGACCGCCACGATTATACAACGTGGCGGTCTTTGCGTTATAGTAATTGAGCTTACAAGTATCGCTCTGCCAAAATCTTCTGATGGTGCAAAGCATGCCCGATAATAATATATCCCAATGCTCTTACATAGATCGGGTTGTTGGAAGAAATACCTCCGGCTTCCAACTGATCTTCATCAAGGGAATTAAAGAATATTTCCGAAGAACGCCTTACATGTTTGAATTCCTCTACCAGGTCGTTCCATTGGCGGGCTGAAGCCCTGGAGTTTTCTGCAAACAGGTTCTCATCAAATCCGGGAAGAGGAGTTTGGTCTTTGCGTGCAAACCGGAGTGCGCGGTAAGCAAACACTCTTTCTGCATCAATGATATGCTGGAGCACTTCTTTGATGGTCCATTTACCTTCCGCATAGCGGTGATCATGTTTGCTTTCAGGAATGCTGTTCAGGAATGCAATAAGATTATTGTCCTTACTGCTGAAGGCAGCTTTGATATCATCCTGGGGCACCATTTTGATATAACCGTGGTACCATTCGCCGGCCCTTGAAAGATCTGGATACATTGGAAAGAGTTTATGGTTTAGGTTTATTATACCGTTATCATTATCCCTTCACTTTCTGTTTCACTTTTGATTCAGTCTTCTTTCCTTCAGGCTGCAGTGTTGAAGCCAGTTTGATCGCTTCATATGCATTGATCACACCACCAGAAACACTCAGTTCGCTCATCTTCACTTCTTCACCAGTGCCCGGATCAACCACTTTCGCTGAAGGTTTTTGTGCACTTTTTTCAATTACATATTTTACCTGTTCGGGTGTCAGCTTTGGATAATATTCCAGAATGAATGCTGCCAGTCCGGCTACTACAGGAGAAGCCATACTGGTTCCTTGCAGGTTTTGATAAGTGTTGCCTCCGGGAACTGTTGAATAGATCTTCACACCAGGAGCAAACACATCCACATCTTTTTTGCCATAGTTGGAGAAGCTGGCAATGAGGCCACCTGCTTTGGGATCACCACTGGCGCCCACCGTTACCCAGTTATCCGCTCTTTTTCCATCCAGGAAAACAGGAGTGGGGAAGTTCCAGCTTGTGTCTACATTCATCGCGCTATTGCCTGCTGCATGTACCAGCAGCACACCTTTGCTTTCTGCATATTTCACAGCATCATCTATCCATTTTTTCTCGGGAGAAAATCCTTTTCCAAAACTCATGTTGATCACTTTGGCCCCATTATCAACTGCATAACGGATGCCAAGGGCAATATCTTTATCATGTTCATCGCCATCGGGCACTACACGAACTGTCATGATGCGAACATTGTCTGCCACACCATCCATGCCGACCCCGTTATTGCGGGCAGCAGCGATGATACCAGATACGTGAGTGCCATGCAATGCTGATTTATTGCTTACCATCACATTGTTGTTGCCGTAGAATTTATCGTTGATGTCGTTGTAATTGTCTTTTACAATACTGTTGCGGTAATCTTTCGGAGCAGTATGTACTGCTTCATTTTTGGCGATCTCGCTTTCCAGTTGACTTACCTGTGCTTCCAGGTCTTCCAGTATTTCAAGATTGGTGATATCGTCTTTGTTATTGTCTTTACAGATGCTGACCATGATCATTTTCACACGTCCGGCAAGATCAGCGGTGGGTGTGTAAGTAGCCAGGTCTTTGCAGGTATATTCGTCTTTTTTGAGGTCTTTGCGGATGATGCTGTCGCCGACCTGTATCACGGAGTCAACAAAACTGAGTTGTGCATAGCCGCTTTTCATTTCTTTCAGATCAGCAGGGTTGGCACTGATGCCCATTACATCCTGTTTGGCTTTTTTCCACATTTCATATTCTTTGGCGTCTGCTGCGGAAAGGGTTTTGGGATCGATGTCTTTATCTTCCCATTTGCTCTTCAGGGCATGATAAACGCGTGCAGCTTCATAAGAATCTTTCTCTACGTTGGCGCCGTCGCGGCTGCCAAGAAAGTTCCAGCCATAGACGTCATCTACATAACCATTCTTATCATCATCAATACCATTGCCAGGTATTTCACCAGGGTTGCGCCAGAGAATGGGACGAAGATCTTCATGTGTTGTATCAACGCCGGAATCCAGCACGGCTACGATCACAGGAGTGCTCTTGAGCTTTTTGGATTGAACAAAAGCATAAGCCTTATCCATGCTGATGCCATAATAGCCACTGTCTTTCAGGTCCATCAGGTGCCATCCTTTCGGAACGTCTGTTTTTTGGGCAATAACTGCCACACTGAGCAAAGAGCCTACTGCTATCAGGAGGGTACGATTCACAAAGCAATTCATTAGCTACTAATTTTTAATATCTACAAAAATCTGAAAAGCATTAAAATTACGGAATACCATTCATACATTTTGCCATAATAAAGCCCTGCGGACTTCTCTCGCAGGGCTCTGATTATTTATTGATGAAGATCAACCTGTTTTAGTTGTGCAGCTTTAGCTCAACGCGCCTGTTTTTAGCTTTTTCTTCACTAGTTCTGCCGGCATTCAATGGCTTATCGGGGCCAAATCCCTGTGCACTGAGGCGGGAAGGATCGATATCTTTCGATTCCAGGTATTTTTTCACCGCTTCAGCACGCTCCATGGAGAGGCGCATGTTAAGCTCGCGGGAACCTTCTGCACTGGTATGTCCTTCTATCTGCAATTTCAGTGAAGCATCTTCTTTCAGCAAGGCCGCTACTTCATCCAGCACCTTGTAGGAAGCCGGTGTTAACTCTGCTTTATTGACCTTGAAGGCAATTGACTTGGCTGCTGTCTGCACTTTTTGGATCACTTCTTTTTTGATCTCCGGGCAACCATTATTGGCCACTGTCCCTTTTTCTGTCGGGCATTTATCTTCTTCATCGGTCAGTCCGTCTCCATCTGTATCCGGTACAGGGCAACCATTGTAACGGGCCAGGCCAGGAATATCAGGACATTTATCGTCTTTATCAAAAATGCCATCCTTGTCTTTGTCGGTATAGGGGCAACCATTGTTCTCAACCGGACCAGGGACATCAGGACATTTATCAAGCTTGTCGAGAACGCCGTCTTTGTCACGGTCAATATAAGGGCAGCCATGATTTTCAACAGGGCCAAATTCATGTGCACAACTGTCCTGCATATCAATGATGCCATCACCATCCTGGTCAGGGCATCCGGCCAAAGCAGGAGAGCCTGCAAGAGTGGGGCACTTGTCATCTTTGTCGGGAACACCGTCGTTGTCCCTGTCTTTTTGGGCAAGCGGTATAGGCCTGCCGAGGAATACGCCCAGGGTAATACCCATCACTTCATGTTTGTAATCAGAAGCTGTATAATCCGAAGGGGTATAAAAATTTCTCAACCCGCGGCTGTAATTGGCTGTAAGAAATACACGGCCAAATTCAAAGCCAGCCAATCCATTCATGCCCCAATCCATTGTTTGATATTTTCCACTTCCTTTTCCTACCATCACTTCTTTTTCAGTTGCTTCATAGCTTACACCTACTACATATTTATCGGTTTTATCGGATCCTTTATAAAAAAAGGACAGGTAGGGACCTGCTCCGATCATGAAACGGGTACTCTTACCCAGCTTGAACTTATAAACAAAATTGAGAGGGATGTCAATGTAGTTAAGGTATTGTTTCCGGTTCTCCGTATAGAATGTATTCACGATGGAATCATCCGGAGAAAGAGGACGGTCGAATACCACGGTAGAGTCCATGGCAAACGAAGACTTTCTTCCTTTCTGTGAGAATATCACACCAGGCTGGAAAAAGAAATTCGACTTTTCACTGAAAGGGAGATCGGCAATAAAACCGGCATGAAGACCTGTTCTTTTTTGAAAGGTGCTTTTCAATTCGTCCCAGTTGGGCAGATCATTTTTTTCAATGACCGTAGATTGATGAATACCTCCGAGGATGCCTATTCGCAATTGCGCGTGGGAGAGACTACTGCAAAGCAGTGGAATGGTCAATAGGAGAAGGATCCTTTTCATGCACAGTTAGTTGGGTTCAGGATATTGTTCAGTTGTAAAAATTGCAAATATTTCGCAGAAAACAAAGGAGTTACGCGAAGTATTATCAACGGCGCACTCCTTTGTTTAGTATTTAGACAGTGAACTTTATTCCTTGTGCAAGTGGCAGTTGTGTGCTGTAATTGATCGTATTGGTTTGCCTTCTCATATACACTTTCCAGGCATCGCTTCCGCTTTCCCGGCCGCCGCCGGTTTCTTTTTCACCCCCGAATGCCCCACCGATCTCGGCACCGGATGTGCCGATATTCACATTCGCTATGCCACAGTCGCTGCCTGCATGGGAGAGGAACCGCTCTGCTTCGCGTAGGTTAAGGGTCATGATTGAAGAAGAAAGTCCCTGCGGCACTCCATTCTGTATGGCAATTGCCTCTTCAATATCTGAATATTTGAGGAGATAGAGGATCGGTGCAAAAGTTTCATGCTGCACGATCGCATAATCAGGTTTAGCCTCGGCGATACAGGGTTTCACATAGCAACCGCTTTCATAGCCTTTGCCTTCCAGCACACCGCCTTCCACTATAAATTTGCCGCCTTCTGCCTTGCAATCTTCAATTGCTTTCAGGTACATTTTCACAGCATCTTTATCGATCAATGGGCCTACATGATTTTTCTCATTCAGCGGATCACCGATAGAGAGTTGCCCATAAGCAGCAACAAGCTTATTTTTTACCTGGTCATATATGCTTTCATGAATGATCAGCCTGCGGGTGGTAGTGCAACGCTGGCCTGCTGTGCCCACCGCGCCAAATAAAGCACCAAGGATGGCAATATCGAGGTCGGCATCTTTTGAAATGATAATGGCATTGTTGCCTCCAAGTTCCAGCAAAGCCTTGCCTAACCGGCTTCCTACGGCTGCTCCAACAGCCTTGCCCATACGGGTAGAACCTGTTGCAGACACAAGAGGAATGCGTGTATCCGTACTCATCCATTCGCCCACTTCACGACCACCTGTTACGAGGTTGTTGACCCCTTCAGGGACCCCGTTCTTTTCAAATACCTCTGCTACGATATGCTGGCAGGCCACTCCGCATAAAGGTGTTTTTTCAGAAGGCTTCCAGATACATACATCACCGCAAACCCAGGCCAGCATAGTGTTCCAGCTCCATACTGCTACCGGGAAATTGAATGCGGAAATAATACCAACTATGCCCAGTGGATGATATTGTTCATACATCCGGTGGCCGGGGCGTTCGCTGTGCATGGTGAACCCGTGCAACTGGCGGGAAAGACCTACGGCAAAATCGCAGATATCGATCATTTCCTGCACTTCGCCATAACCTTCCTGCAGGCTTTTACCCATTTCATAAGAAACCAATTTGCCCAATGGCTCTTTATATTTTCTTAAGGCCTCACCGATCTGCCTTACCACATCTCCACGCTTTGGTGCAGGCCAGGTGCGCCATACAGCAAAAGCTGACTGTGCTTTTTTTACCACTGCTTCATAGTCATCTTTTACAGCAGATTTAATTGTTCCGATCAGCTTACCGTCAACCGGTGAGTAAGAAGAAATCTCTGCCCCACCTTTTCCTATCCACTCTATACCGGTGGATACACCTGCTGAATGTTTTTCCAGTTTCAGGCTTTTCAATACATCTGCAATCATGTTGTAATTAATTTATCTTTTGCAAAGATACTTAACAGGCAGGAGTCAATATTGTTCCTGTTCATTAGGGAAATCCCTGCTTTTCACATCCGAAATATATTGTTGCACAGCACCGGTGATCTGTTCATTCAGGTTAAGGTACTGGCGTAAAAAACGGGGTTTGAATTCTGTATTAATGCCCAGCATATCATGCATTACCAACACCTGGCCATCGCAATGAGGGCCACCGCCGATGCCGATAGTGGGAATGGAAAGACTTTCTGATACTTCTTTGGCCAGCGCTGCCGGTATTTTTTCGAGCACAATGGCAAAAGCGCCGGCTTCCTGCAGCAGCAGTGCGTCACGGCGGAGTTTATTGGCCTCGGCTTCTTCTGTAGCGCGCACCACATACGTACCGAACTTATTAATGGATTGAGGCGTGAGGCCCAGGTGCCCCATTACAGGTATCCCTGCACTTACGATCTTTTTTACAGAATCGATGACCTCCTCACCACCTTCCAGCTTCACCGTGTGGCCACCACTTTCTTTCATAATACGGATCGCGGAAGCCAGGGCGATCTCTGAGTTGGATTGATAATACCCGAAAGGAATATCAACTACCACAAGGCATCTTTCCCTTGCTCTTACCACGCTTTGCGCATGATAGATCATCTGGTCGAGTGTAATAGGCAGGGTAGTGGTATGGCCTGCCATCACATTGCTGGCACTGTCGCCCACCAATATGATATCTATACCTGCTGCATCAAATATTTTTGCAAAAGAGTAATCATAAGCCGTGATCATGGATATCTTTTCACCGGCTAATTTCATTTTCTGGATCGTATTCGTGGTTACTTTCCGGGCTTCCTTACTGATTGACATGAAACTTGTTTGAAGGGATAAAAGTAGGTAAAATCAGGCTTTCGTTTGTTCAAGTCTGATTTCTTCATAAAGGGACTGTATCAGCCCGTCGGCCAAACCGATCTTGGGAACAAATATTTCCTCAGCATCGGCCCAGCGCATTACATTGATATAAATAAGCAATGCAGGCACGATCACATCTGCACGGTCTTCACGCATACGGTAAAGGCTCATGCGTTGCGGAAGGGAAAGGCTGCTGAATTCTTTATAATAATCCCTCAGCAGTTCCAGGCTTAACGGCTTCCCGTCTTTCCGTTTGGAGATGGAAAATATTTTATTGATGTTGCCACCTGAACCGATAGCTGTAACATGATGGAATCCCTTTGTCCGGGTTTTGATGAATTCTTTCATCGCATCCCATTGCGCTTCTGTTACCTGGTTCTTTAATATACGGATGGTGCCGATATTGAATGATTCTTTAAATATGAGCTTGCCATCGCTGAAGAAAGTCAGCTCCGTGCTGCCACCGCCCACATCTATATAGAGGTAAGATTCCTCACTGGTCAGATTTTCTGCAATATGGTTCTCGTAAATAAAAGATGCTTCTTCCTGTCCGCTGATGATGTTGATCTGTATGCCTGTTTCAGCTTTTACTTTATTGATGATGTCCTGCCCGTTGGTGGCATCACGCATGGCCGAAGTAGCGCAGGCTTTTATATGCTTAACGTCGTATACATCCATCAGCAGTTTGTACGACTTGATCGTTTTTATCACTTTCTCTGCGCGGGAAACAGTGATCTCTCCTTTATCAAACACATCAAAGCCGAGACGGAGAGGCACGCGTACCAGTGCCATTTTGATAAATTCGGGTTTATTGCTGGGCGCAATATGTACGTCGCTGATCAGTAGCCTTGCCGCATTACTTCCAATATCAATAGCTGCCAGTCTCAATTTGTTCCATGGTTTTGTTGAATAAATACTGGTAAATATCGACCTGTGATCTTACCTGCTTTCTGCCGGTTCTTACATATTCATTGGCGAGTTCATTGTCCAGCCATCTTGCCTTCACATTATCACGAAGCTGTATTTCCAGTATATCCATCAGCTCTTTCTTTATTTCTTCGTCCCAGATAGGGCAAGTGGCTTCCACACGATGCTCCAGGTTGCGCAACATCCAGTCGGCCGAAGATATATAAACTTTCTCTTTGCCCTTATTATGAAATACCCACACCCGTGCATGTTCAAGGTATTCATCCACGATACTGATTGCCTTCACCGGGATCTTAAATTTTTTGTTCTCGCTGAGCATACAAAAAATACCTCTTACGATCAATCTTACCGGAACACCTGCCTTGGCAGCCTCATACAATTTGTCGATCATTCCCTCATCCGAAAGGGAATTCATTTTTAAAGTAATGCCACAGGGTTTTCTTTTCTTCGCCATCCTGATCTCTTCATCGATCAGTTTATACATTTCATTACGGACAATAGACGGGCTTGGAATAATGGCCTGGCAGTTTTTCAATGCATGAACATCCCCTCCGCGATGATGTTCCAGGTAATTGAAAATACGGCTCAGGTCGGTCATGATGCGGGGATTGGACGTCAGCAGGCAATGATCGCCATACACACGGGCAGTTTTTTCATTCAGATTGCCGGTGCTTACAAATCCGTACAACACGTTTTTGTCTTTCACTTTTTTACGGATCATGCAGAGCTTGGCATGCACTTTCATATTCGGAATGCCTACCAGCACTTTAGCTCCTTCTTCTTCCAGTCTCGATTTCCATTCAAGATTGGCCTCTTCATCAAAGCGCGCACGGAGTTCAAGCATTACCACCACTTCCTTGCCATTTCTTACGGCATTGATCAGCGCATTGATGACCTTTGATTGCGAGGCCAGTCGATAGCAGGTGATCTTGATCGTACTTACATCCGGATCAATCGCTGCTTCGCGGATGATATCAATGAGTGGTGTAAAGGAATGATAGGGGAGATGGAGCATGATATCCTTTTCCAGCACTGCATCCGATACACGACGGTCGGCAAGCGATGGATGATCAAAAGGTTTTTGCCTCGGTTTCTTTACTTTGAATACCTGCTCTGGAAAATCCATAAAGTGCCTGAAATTATGGATACGCCCACCGGGGATCAGGTTGTCTTTTTTAGTAAGGTTAAGACGGCGGGTCAGGTATTCCAGCAATCCTGGATCCATTTCTTTATCATACACAAACCGTACAGGCTTTCCTTTTCTGCGGTTCTTCAACCCCTTTTCGATCTTCTGAATAATGTTGGTGGAGATATCGCTGTCTATATCCAGTTCGGCATCACGTGTTACTTTAAACACATGGGCATGGTATTGATCATAGCCGAAGTAAGAAAATATTTCAGGGAGATTGCAGCGGATCACATCTTCCAGCAAAATGATGCGATGTTCATTTTGTTTGGATGGTAAGATCACAAACCTTCCCAGCACCCGGCTCGGCACTTCGATCAGTGCATATTTCTTTTTCAGCGCACTATCTTTTTTCCACATCACTACGCCAAGATAAATGGATTTATCGCGGAGATTGGGGAATGCGGGGATGTTCTCGATCATCAGCGGGATCACATTGGAGCTCACTTCAGCATCATAGTAATCGCGAACAAAAAGGTATTGTTCTGGTGTAAGTTCATTTTCATTTACCAGGAATATCTTCTGGGCTTTCATTTGCCGTTGCACATCTTCCCAGATCCGGGCGAACTCGCTTTGCTGGTTCAGCACGGTCATTTGTATATCGTCAAGGATCTGTTGGGGATTGTTTTCGAGGTGCATATTGGCCTTGCTACCCACCTGCATCATCCGTTTCAGCGTTGCTACCCTTACCCGGAAAAACTCATCGAGGTTATTGGAAAAAATGCCGAGGAAGCGGATCCGCTCCCGGAGCGGCACTGTTTTATCGGCTGCTTCCTGTAATACACGTGCGTTAAAAGAAAGCCAGCTTATGTCCCGGGCAATCGTTTTTTGTTTGAAAGGCGGATGCGACATGAAAACATGGTTAGTTATCTGATAAAGTTAACTAAGAAGAGGCATCGCTTGCGTTAAGTTTTGATAACCTCTCGCTTCTTGTTATACCAGGGTAGTAAAGCAAAACTCAACAATCCCCCAAACAATATTACAAAGGTCTGCACAATCCAAAGCAACCAGCCGAACGCTGCGGCAATGCTTTGTTGCAATCCATAAAGCATCATCGTGCCTTCAATCAGCAATGCATAGCCGCCGATACCGCCGGGAGAGATGATCATGCCGATGCTGCCGGCAGAAAGAATGGTGAAGGCTTCTTTTACTCCGTAATGCTGGGTTTCCTGCAAAGCCTGGAAACCGAGATAACCACCGGCAAAATAAGTGCCCCATAAAATAATAGTGAGGATAATGAACTGTCCGCGTTTCTTAAGATGCTGGATAGATGCCAGTCCCTGCCACACCCTCCTGGCAATATTTTTCAGAATGGCCTGAAGGTCTTTGAATGTTTTTTTCTTCAGTATCATCCATAGACATATGACAAGGGCGATCACGGCTACAACGATCAGGAAGATCATCAGGCCGGAAACCTTTGTCTCTTCTTTTTCGCCAGGTGAGTTGAAAATCTGGTCAACGATCTGCGTATATAAACCAGGTTGTATGGCCAGTGTGATGCCGAAGACGATCAGCAGGGTCATTGCATCGATCAGGCGTTCGAGGATGATGGTGCCTACGAGCTTATCGGCCGGGATCTTTTCATACTTGGCCAGCACTGTACATTTCAGCACTTCGCCCAGCCGGGGCACGCCCTGGTTGGCGAGATAGCCGATCATGACAGCAAAAAAGGCATTTGCTTTTTTAGGACTGTACCCGAGAGGTTCCATCAGCAGCCTCCAGCGGAGGGCCCTGATATAATGTCCGAAAATAAGAATGATAACAACTGGAATGGCAAGATAGTAACGCGCATTCAATAAGGCATACCGTATCTGTATCCATTCCTTCTTATTGATGTTTTTGACGGATAACCAGACAAAGAAAAAGCCAAGACTGAAAAAGAAAAGGTATTGCAATAAGGTTTTGACCTTTTTATTCATGGCTTGGGTATAACGGTTATTCTTACAGCTTATTTCCTTCTTTCGGGAAAACGATCCAGGGATTGAAGGTTTTGGCTTTTTCGAAATCCATTGTGGCATAGGAGATGATCACCACCACATCGCCTACCATACCTTTACGGGCAGCAGGGCCATTGAGGCAGCAGATGCCGGAGCCTCTTTTACCTTTTATTACATAAGTTTCCAGCCTCTCACCGTTATTGACATTCACTACCTGTACTTTTTCATTTTCGATGATGTTAGCGGCTTCTATCAGGTCTTCATCGATGGTAATGCTGCCAACATAATTAAGATTCGCTTCGGTAATGACCGCTCTGTGGATTTTTGATTTCAGTATTTCGATCTGCATATAGTTAGAATAGTGAGATAATGCTATGATACCTGTTTAAAGGTTTAAGAATTTAAAACTTGTTTGAACCCTAAACTCTTTAATCTTTAAACTTAAATATCAGGGTCAGCAAAAGTAGTTTATTTAAAAACGAAAAAAGAAAGTAATGGTTCTGTTTCAGCAACCGGTTTTCCCACAAAGACGACGAAGGCCACAAAGAATATTTGTGTATACCCGGAAAACCATAAAAGTCCCGGCAGTAATTCTTTGTGGCCTTCGTCGTCTTTGTGGGAAACATTCAAACTGAGTCAATACCAAAAGCGGCTTAGTTCAATAGCAAGTTATCTATTAGCCGCACTTCGCCGAGGAATGCTGCGGCGAGAGCTACCAGTTTTTGCCGGCCATCCCAATCTTCGGCAGGATAAAGCGTTCCTGCATCAGCAATAGCCACATAATCCACCCGGAAACCTTTCCCGGTAAGCTGGGCTGCTGCCTGCTCTTGCAGCTCTTTCAGTGAGCCTGGTTTCAGGTTTTTCCGGATATGGTCCAGCGCCTGGTAAATAGCTACTGCGGCATTTCTTTCTGCTTCACTTAGGCGCATATTGCGGCTGCTCATAGCCAGCCCGCTTTTTTCGCGGAGGGTGGGGGAGATATGCAGGTTCACTGTTTGCCCCAGACCGGTTAGTTCCAGCAATTTTTTGACGACCATGCATTGCTGGTAATCTTTTTGACCCATGTACAAATTGTCAGGCAGCACAATTTCGAGCAGCCGGTGAACGATCTGGCAGACTCCCTGGAAGTGTCCGGGCCTGAAACTGCCCTCAAGAAGGCTTTCCAGGTAGCCCAGCTCATATTTTTTTTTCAACATCTGTCCGGAGGGGTACATTTCATCTACAGGCGGCAGAAACAGGATATCACAACCAGCAGCTTCCAGCAGGCTGATATCCCTTTCAATGGTGATGGGATATTTGGCGTAATCGGCCGGGTCGTTGAACTGGGTAGGGTTCACAAATATGCTTACAATAGAGAGATCGTTTTCTTTTTTGGAAGCTTCCAGGAGGGAAATATGCCCCTCATGAAGGGCTCCCATGGTGGGCGCAAATCCCGTTTTTCTGCCTTTTTTGCGCTGTTTTTCCAGGTAGTCCCGGAGCTCAGCCGCTCTTTTAAATAGGATCATAATTAGGCTTATTCACATCAAAAAACGACGCAACTTAATTATTCCTTATAAAAAACAGTACCTTTGCACACGTTTTTTCAAAATGATCATTTAAACGGGACAACATGTCAGCAAAAAAGAGAATCTTATTTATTGCCAACGAAATGTCTCCCTACCTGGAGTTGACAGAATTTTCAGAAACTGTAAATAAACTGGCCATAAAAGCGAATGATAACGGGTTTGAGGTACGCTGCATTATGCCCCGTTTCGGTACAATCAATGAACGCAGGCACCGTCTTCATGAAGTAGTTCGGCTCTCCGGTATCAATGTTTCAGTGGACAATGATGATATGCCACTTCAGATAAAAGTAGCATCCCTCCCCAGTGCAAGACTACAGGTATATTTCCTGGAAAATGAAGAGCTCTTTAAACGCAAGCATATTTTTCACGACGAGAATGAACAGTGGTTTGAAGATAACGGGCTCAGAACAGTGTTTTTCTGTAAAGGCGCACTGGAAACCGTTAAAAAATTTGGCTGGCCTCCGGACATCATTCATTGCAGCGGCTGGATGACAGGATTGATCCCGGCCTATCTCAAAACAGTTTATAAGAAAGAACCGGTTTTTGCTCATAGCAAAACCGTGTTCACGATCGGCCAGAATACATTTAAGGAAAAGCTTGGCAATGATTTCATAAAGAAAGCATTGATCCATCCTTCCCTGAAAGAAAAGGACCTTGAAGTATACAAAGAAGCGAACAATACGGCTATGTTCCGTGGCGGAGCCACTTTTGCTGACGCGATCACTTTTGGTGCAGACAAAGTAGACAAGAAATTGCAGGAGGAATTTACCAAGGTGAGAGGCAAGAAAACGCTTTTGTTCAATGAAGAATCTGATTTAACAGAGTATTTACAACTGTATGGCGATCTTGCAGGTAAGTAACATTTCCTAACCCGGTATAAATTTTATTTGTGAAGCATAAACACCTGGTAATTACGCTTGGAGCAATCATAACCAGCACGCTTATCCTTTTGAATTCCTGCAGAAAGATCAATGAGGCCACAACACTGGGAGGAGATCTGATCCCGCCGGTTGATAATATCCATACATTCGATACCACCCTTGAAGTGGAAACCTATAATGAGCTGTTTACCCTGCTCAATGATTCGACACGGGTAGCTTATAATGCCAACCAGATATTGGGATATGTTTCCAACGATCCGCTTTTTGGAAAAACAGATGCCAGGATGTTCCTGGAACTGAAACCTCTTTCTTATCCATTCACTTTTGCAAACCTGCCGGATAGTGTGTATATCGATTCAGTAGTGTTAATACTGGAAAATGCAGGCGTATGGGGGGATACGAATGTGAATCAAACCATAAATGTGTATGAGCTTGATCAGACCAATGATTTCAAAATTGACTCTGCTTACCTCGTGAGGCAAAACAACTTTACTTATTCCAATTTATTGGGGTCAAGAACTTTTGCCCCTTCTATCCTGAATGATTCCATTTCGGCCTATAAGGATTCCAATACTGTAAATCAATTGAGGATAAGGCTGGATGATGCATTTGGAACAAGGCTTATCAAATATGATACATCAGCAGCCAATAACCCTTATCAAAGCGATTCTGCTTTCCGTACCAAGTTCAAAGGATTTGCATTGCAGGCTCAGGCAGGTGGCAACGCATTGATGCGTTTCAATCTTACAGGTGCCAATACCAAGCTGGGTATTTATTATAAGTATGACAAGAAATCAGCGACGAATACTGACCTGGATACAACGGTGACATATTTTACTTTCAGTGGAAGTGGTGCATCTGCATCTGCAAACTATATCATCCGTGATTATTCCGGCACGCCGGTACAGGCTGCCCAGGGAGGCACGGCTCCTGATCCTGAAGTTTTCATTCAGAATGCCCCAGGTTCCTTTGCCCGTATAAAGATCCCGGGACTGTCAGGTTTGTCCAACAGGGTGGTGCATCGTGCAGAACTGATCATGGAACAGATCTATGATATCAGCGATTCCACTTTCCCGCCACGCTACCTGATGCTGGATGCATATGATCCTGCACTTTCGTCTTACCGGTTTATGCCTTATGATTTCACTTTTGATGTTCAGGGTAATCCTGCCTTAGGTTCTTTTGGCGCAGCACCAATTGATGCCAAGAATCAGCTTGGCCAAACGATCAAGACCTGGCATTTCAACCTGAGCCGCTATGTGCAGAATGTGGTTAACCAACGTGAACAAGCGTATGAATTGAGGCTTTTTGCCCCTTATTATATCAATGATATGTATAAGCCAACCGCAAATTCAACCAGTGCAAAGACCTCTGTAACAGTAAATGCTACTGTAGGTGAAGGACGGGTAAGGTTGTATGGCGGTGATCTGAGCTCACCGGCTACCAATCCTCAGCGTATGCGCCTGCATATCGTTTATTCCAAATTATAACGAAAAAGTTGCCAATAATGAATTAAATAGGATCGGGTGTTATATTTGCACCCGATTTCTATTATTTATTGACTAACTCATCTATAAACCTAAAGTTCATTTATGCCTTACCTGTTTACTTCAGAAAGCGTTTCCGAAGGTCACCCGGATAAAGTAGCTGACCAGATATCTGATGCCCTGATTGATAATTTCCTGGCTTTTGATGCCCAATCAAAAGTAGCTTGTGAAACGCTGGTTACTACTGGCCAGGTTGTATTAGCCGGTGAAGTAAAATCAAAAGCATATCTGGACGTTCAGGAAATTGCGCGTGGTGTGATCCGTAAGATCGGCTACACCAAAAGTGAGTATATGTTTGAAGCAAGCTCCTGCGGCGTATTATCTGCTATCCACGAACAGTCTGCTGATATCAACCAGGGTGTTGACCGTAAAAAGAAAGAAGATCAGGGTGCCGGCGACCAGGGAATGATGTTTGGTTATGCCAGCAACGAAACGGAAGACTATATGCCATTGGCACTTGACCTTGCGCATAAACTCCTGATCGAACTGGCAGCGCTTCGCCGCGAGAACAAGCAGATCAAATACCTGCGCCCCGACGCAAAAAGCCAGGTGACGCTGGAGTATGACGATAACAACAGACCCGTTCGTATTGATGCGATCGTAGTATCTACACAGCACGATGATTTCGACACTGAATCAAAAATGCTGGCTAAGATCAAAGACGATATCGTGAAGATCCTGATCCCAAGGGTTAAAGCGAAGTATAAGAAATATGCCAAACTGTTTAACGATAATATCAAATACCATATCAACCCAACCGGTAAATTCGTGATCGGCGGACCACACGGTGATACAGGTCTTACAGGACGTAAGATCATCGTCGACACTTATGGTGGTAAGGGTGCGCATGGCGGTGGTGCATTCAGCGGTAAAGATCCTTCCAAAGTGGACCGCTCTGCTGCTTATGCCACACGTCATATCGCTAAAAACCTCGTAGCTGCAGGTGTGGCTGATGAAGTGCTGGTACAGGTATCTTATGCTATCGGCGTGGCCAAACCAACCAGCATCAACGTTAACACTTTCGGCACTGCCAAAGTGAACCTGACTGATGGCCAGATCGGTAAGATCGTGGAAGGCGTATTCGATATGCGTCCTTACTTCATCGAACAACGCCTGAAACTCCGCAATCCTATCTACAGCGAAACTGCAGCTTATGGACACATGGGCCGCAAACCTGAAGTAGTGGAGAAAACCTTCACTTCTCCTGATGGTAAAAAAGTGACAAAGAAAGTGGAACTGTTTACCTGGGAAAAACTGGATTATGTATCCAAAGTGAAAAAAGCTTTCGGTATTAAGTAATTCAAGATATAAAGTGTAAAAGAGGTTTAAAGAGTCCGGTTAGCCCGGCTTTTTAAACCTCTTTACTTTTGAGGAATAAAACAAATGCAATGAGCGACATAAATCCATGGCAGGTGCTTGCGGCCAGGCAGATGTATGATAACAACTGGATCCAGGTCACGGAATATGATGTGATCAACCCAAATGGAGGTAAAGGCATTTACGGCAAAGTCCATTTCAAGAATATTGCCATCGGTATTTTAGTACTGGATGAGCAGATGAACACTTACCTCGTAGGGCAATTCCGTTTCCCCCTGAGTGAATACAGTTGGGAAATACCGGAAGGAGGAGGCCTATTGAATGTAGACCCGCTCGATTCAGCAAAAAGGGAATTGCTGGAAGAAACCGGGCTTGTAGCGAACAGCTGGCAACTGATACTGAAAATGCATTTGTCCAATTCTGTATCGGATGAGTATGCACTTGTTTACCTGGCCCGCGGGCTTGAGCAGCATGCACCAATGCCCGAAGAGACAGAGCAACTTGTGATAAAAAAGATACCTTTTGAAGAAGCCTGGCAAATGGTGCAGCAAAGCAGGATCACCGATTCTATGTCGGTGGCTGCGATACAGCAGGTAAAGCTGATGTTGCTGGCCGGGCAGTTATAGATTCGATGGCAAAAACACCTTTCTTTGCATAGTGAAAAATTTCCGATCTCAACACCGCCCCAAAAAAAGTTCCCTGGTAATAGGCCGCCAGGCTGTTATTACCGCGCTCCGTTCAGGACAGGCACTCGACAGGATCTATCTCGACACCAAAGCACAGGGGGCGGATATCAATGAAATAAAACGTCTGGCTGCACAATCCGGCGTTCCGGTCAACTATGTGCCCATAGCCAAACTCAATAGCTTCAATGCAGGCGAACACGAAGGTTGCCTGGCCCAGATCGCTAAAGTGCAGTATCATGACCTGCAGGAGATGATCTCTTTTGTAGTAGAGAAAGGAGAGACGCCTTTATTCCTCATTCTGGATGGCATCACGGATATCCGCAATATTGGCGGAATTGCCCGCACAGCTTACTGCTGTGGCGTGCAGGCGCTCATTATTCCCGATAAGGGAGTGGGTGCTTTAAATGAAGATGCGATCCTTACTTCCGCCGGTGCCTTGGAAAAACTGCCGGTATGCAGGGTCAACAGTTTGATGAAAGCTGTGGATGAACTTCATTTGAACGGCATAAGGGTATATGCCAGTGAAATGAAAGCTGCAAAGAATGTTTACGATTGCGATTTCCGGGAGCCGGCGGCAATCGTAATGGGAAGCGAAGAAAAAGGGATCTATCCCGCACTCTTAAAAATATGCGATGAGAAGATCAGGATACCCATGGTCGCCGATTTTGAAAGCCTGAATGTATCAGTTGCCACAGGCATGATCCTTTATGAAGTAATGCGGCAGCGGATCGGTTGATTGGCAGAGCAATCGTCTATAATCCGAAACAGATGCTCACATTAAGCGGTATCCTTATGGCCAATGGGCCGGGAACACGCTGAAAAAAATGGATCCCTGCCATGGTTTCCGCTTTGGTCTTATTCCGTTTGGCTGCAATGAACAACGGAATACTTCCTGCCATGGAAATAAGGCCTATCCCTCCAACAATAACTCCGGTGCCGGCATTATCAAAAGAAGTTTCATCACCCGTTCCCACAAGGAGCCCGACCGTTCCGGCAACAGCACCACCGATCAGCAAGGCAAAGGCTGCTGTTTTTTGTTTTTTACTTTTTTGAAGAAAATAAGCTTTGTCCTTTACTGTTGACTGGGCTTGCGTTTGTAAAAGAAGGGATAGACTGATAAATAACAGAAGCAGTTTTTTCATGTTGTTTTTTTTAAAGGTGGAAAAACAGGCTCGCTTCTGAGGATATTTGTTATCCAAATCTACAATTGATTTTAACGGCTTCCCAATCCATTTACCCTCTGTTCGGGTCAGGGTCTGATGCCGGACCCCTGGCCGCACACGGCTGCGCGGGGAATAGTATCTTTGCAAAGGATATGGATAATTCAGTTTTGAAACTTATCGAATGCCCGCGCGACGCCATGCAGGGATGGAAACATTTTATTCCAACTGCCCGCAAGATCGAATACATCAATTCCCTGCTGAAAGTGGGGTTTGATACTATTGACTTTGGCAGTTTTGTTTCCCCTAAAGCCATTCCCCAGATGGCAGATACAAAAGAAGTGGTGGAACAACTCGATCTCAGCGGTACCGATAGCCGTTTGCTGGCCATCATTGCCAACCAGCGAGGAGCAGAAGAAGCCAGTGTGTATGAAGCCATTTCCGCTCTGGGATTTCCTTTCTCCGTATCGGAAACTTTTCAGCATCGCAATACCAATTCTTCCATCACAGAATCATTTGAAAGGGTGGAAGAGATCCAGAACATCTGTGTAAAAACGGGAAAGAAACTCGTGGTCTATATCTCCATGGGCTTTGGTAATCCTTATGGTGATCCTTATTCGGAAGAGATCGTGTTTGAATGGGTGAACAAGATGGTAGCACTCGATATTCAAACCATTTCCCTGGCTGATACAGTAGGTCTTGCCACACCTCAGCAGGTATATGATATCACGGATTATCTTCAAGAATCATTACCTGGCATTGAGATCGGCGTGCACCTGCATTCTTCACCGGCCAACTGGAAAGAAAAACTGGAAGCAGCATTACGGGCAGGTTGCAAACGCTTTGATGGCGCATTGAAGGGAATCGGCGGCTGCCCCATGGCCAATGATGAACTGGTAGGGAATATGAATACTGAATGGATGATCGATTATATGGAAGAACAGGGGGCTCAACTACATCTTAACAAACCGGCTTTGGATAACAGCTTACGCATTGCCGGAGAAATTTTTATTTAGGTCTATGGATTTCATGGTGAATATTGATATAAAGCCTCTGCCTAAACCCATCAGCTATAATGATAAGATACTGTTGATCGGTTCCTGCTTCACCGAGCATATTGGCAACACATTGGAGGAACTGAAATTTTCTGTGTTACAGAACCCAAATGGTATCCTGTTTGACCCTGCCAGCGTTTGTAAAAGCCTGGTGCGTTATACAGAGAACAGGGCATACACAGAGAAGGACCTTTTTTACCTGAATGAAGTCTGGAATAGCTGGGAACATCATTCCCGGTTCTCCCATCCCGACGCAACCATTTGCCTGCAGATGATGAATGAAGCGCGCCAGCAAGCACACGATTTCTTGAAACAGGCCAACTGGCTTATCGTTACCCTGGGCTCTTCTTTTTCTTACAGACTAACAGAGCAGGCAGGCAGGGCAGGGCAGGGCGTAGCTAATTGCCATCGTGCACCTGCACAATGGTTCACCAAGCATTTACTGGCAATTGAGGAAACAGTGACCCTGCTCGACAATTGCTATCATCAACTGAAACGTTTTAATCCCCATCTCAATATCCTTTTCACAGTAAGCCCAGTGCGGCATATCCGCGATGGGGTAGTGGAGAACAACCGGAGTAAGGCGAGGCTGATAGAAGCCGTGCATCATACCGTCAACAAGTTTGAAGGCCTGCATTATTTTCCTGCTTATGAGCTGGTGATCGATGTGCTGAGGGATTATCGTTTTTATGATATTGACCTGGTGCATCCCAATTACTCAGCAACAAGTTTTGTGCTCGATAAATTTGCAGAGTCTTGTATTGACTCCGGATCCCGCCAACTGATGCAGGAAATAAAAAAGATCGTTATCGCCCGTAAGCACAAAGCCTTTCATCCTTCCACGCAGGCCCACCGGCAGTTCCTGGCCGTCCACCTTGAGAAAGTAAAGGCCTTGCAGCACAAGTATCCTTTCCTCGACCTGGCGAAGGAAGCGGCTTATTTTGCTCAATCCTGACCAGCCCTGATCCTCGGAACTATAGCGAAATTTATTTTCAAAAATTAGTGTAAAAATGACACTTAAATAAATTTCCCTATTTTTGACTGCCCGTTTTAAACAAACAAAAGCGTTCATTCAAACCCTGATTGCCTGTCATGACAAAAGAAGCATTGGCCCGGGAATTCCAAACCCGCTACCAGCAAGAACCGGAATACTTTTTCTTCTGCCCCGGAAGAGTGAATCTTATCGGGGAGCATATTGATTATAACGGAGGTAAAGTAATGCCCTGCGCTATATCTCTTGGCACTTACCTGCTTGTTTCAAAGAACACAGATAAAAAGATCCGCCTGCAATGCATCAACTTTCCTGAAACCGCAGCGTTGCAATTGCAATCCTCTTACAGCAAAACAGGCAGTGAATGGTTCAACTACCCATTAGGAGTGATCAACGAAGTGTTGCAACTGGGTCATGAACTTTCCGGAATGAATATGCTGTTTTATGGCAATCTTCCCATTGGCGCAGGACTTTCTTCTTCTGCATCTATCGAGGTCTGTACCGGCACAGCACTCAGCCAGATATTCGGTCTCTCCATTTCCGGCCCTGATATGGCCGTTCTTTCGAAGAAAGTAGAAAACGAATTCATCGGCATGAACTGCGGCATCATGGACCAGTTTGCCGTAGCTATGGGTAAAAAAGACAAAGCGATCTTATTGAATTGCGATACGCTCGATTACGAGTACCTCTCTTTCAATATCGGTGATCATGTGCTGGCGATCATCAACAGCAACAAAGAGCGCAAACTCACCGATTCCAAATACAACGAACGGTTTGCCGAATGCGGACGTGCACTGAAAAAACTGAAACAGGTTTTGCCAGCAGAAAATCTCTGCGATATTTCCGTAGCAGAATTTGAGAAAGCAAAAAGCATTATCAACGATCCTGTACTCGAAAAACGTGCCCTGCATGTGGTAACAGAAAACGAACGTGTAAGCCAATCAAAAGAAGCATTGATCAATGGTGAACTATCCCGGTTCGGAGAACTGATGTATGCTTCGCATCAATCCCTGAAGGAATTATATGAAGTGTCCGGCACTGAACTGGACACCATTGTTGAGTTCAGCAAAACATACAAAAATTGCACCGGTGCCCGCATGACAGGTGCTGGCTTTGGCGGATGCGCCATTGCTTTAGTAAAGAAGGACAGCTTTGATGATTTCGCAGCCAAACTCATTCCATACTACCAGGAACGCATCGGTTATGCTCCAGGTGTATTTGCATCGGAAATAGGAGATGGAGCGAGAATGCTGGTCGGGAGTCTTTAGTCGTTAGTCCCCTTTCTGCTTGCGTCATCCTGATTCTATAGAACATACAAATTCAAAAATAGAAGAGCCTGTCTCCGCAGCATTGAGGAGACAGGCTCTCTTGTACTATTCTACTAATTTTTCTAAACCAGGGCAGGGTGACACAAACAGAAAGGGGACTAACGACTAAAGACTCCCGACTAATGAATCCGATCCCCCCGAACTTCCATTTCACTCATAATACCAGATTCATAAGCCAGCCATTCTTTCCATCTTTTCCGGACTTTTTCTTTGTCGATATAGGTTTCGGCAAGATCAATGAAAAGGGTGTAATGGCCTGCTTCGCTTTCCATGAAGCGGCGGTAGAAATTGCGGAGGTATTCATCTTCGAGCCCTTCGCTGAGGCGTTTGAAGCGTTCGCAACTACGGGCCTCGATCAGGGCCATGGTGAGAAGCTGGTCGAGGAACCGGTCCTGCCAGTCGCCGCCCTTTAATTGGAATTCCAGTAGTTTGTTCACATACACGTCTTTGCGCTGTTTGCCCAGCTTCAGGTGGCGTTTATGGAGCTCGGCCAGCACCAGCCTGAAATGCCCCCATTCTTCGGTCACGATGGGTGCAAGTTCTTTGACCAGCTTTTCCATGTCGCTGTAGCGCTGTATCAGGGTGATGCAGGTGGTAGCGGCTTTTTGCTCACAGTAGGCGTGGTCAGTGAGAATGTCTTCCAGAGATTTTTCGGCCAGATTGATCCATCGGGGATCGGTTGGCAACTGTAAACCAAGTATGTTTTTGGTGTCCTGGGATAGTTCCATGGGGCAAAATTAGGCCGGGAAGGGCAAAAATGGGGTATTTTTGCGGCCCGGGTGGCAATTTGGGGAGCCTTTCTTTTGCTGTTAAGGATACTTGCCTTACCTTTGCCGCCACAAAAATATAATAGGATAAAACTCGGATGACTTTTTAAAAAAATCAAAGATGCCTCTAACAAAAGAAAAAACAGCAGCTATTTTTACGCAATTTGGTGGATCAGCCGCTAATACTGGATCTATTGAAGGACAGATCGCGCAACTGACTGAGCGTATCAGCCAGATCAGCGGACACCTTCAGCAAAACAAGAAAGATTTCTCCACTCACCGCGGGCTGATGCAATTGGTAGGTAAGCGCAAACGCTTGTTGAACTACCTGCAAAAACATAACCTGACAGGTTATCGCCAATTGATCGAGAAACTCGGAATCAGAAAATAAGACCTCCTGTTACTCCCACGTGGAGTTGGGGGAAGTCTTTAGCCTGAGAGTTTTGATCACCAGGATAAGACTCTCTATAAATGATTATTCCCAACTTCTGACCGGATGTTGGGAATAACTGTTTTTGGGCACCTGGTAAATAAGCCCATTTAAGGATACTGATCCCAATTTTTCATTACTAATTTCTCCAATTTTTATGTTACAACAACCCATACGCAAAACATTCGATATAGGTGGCGGACGCATGGTTACCATTGAAACAGGCCGCCTGGCCCGTCAGGCTGATGGCGCTGTTACTGTTTCCATCGGTAATTGCATGATCCTCGCTACTGTAGTGGCCAATAAAGAACCCAAAGAAGGACAAAGCTTTTTCCCTCTCACAGTAGATTACCAGGAAAAGTTTGCTTCTGCAGGCCGTATTCCCGGCTCCTTCTTCAAACGTGAAGCTCGCCTGAATGATTACGAAATTCTGACCAGCCGTCTTATCGACAGGGCGCTGCGTCCTTTATTCCCTGATGACTATTTCTGTGAAGTGCAGGTGCTGGTTTCCCTCATCTCCAGTGATGTCGAAGTGTTGCCTGATGCACTGGCTTGCCTTGCTGCTTCTGCAGCACTGGCTGTATCTGATATCCCTATTAAAGAGATCATTTCTGAAGTAAGAGTAGGACGTGTGAATGGTGAATACATCATCAATCCTTCCCGTACTGAAATGGAGCAATCCGATATTGAGTTCCTCGTAGCTGCAACTGAAAAGAACCTGATGATGGTGGAAGGTGAAGCGAAAGAATGCAGCGAAGAAGACCTGGTAAAGGTATTGCAACTCGCACATGATGCTATCCGCATACAGGTGAAAGCGCAGGAAGAACTGCGCGAAATGGTAGGTGTGAAAGGGAAACGCGATTACACCAAACCAGTAACTGATGAAGCATTACAGGAAAAAGTAAATGCTTTCGCCAAACAAAAAGTCTATGAAGTAGCTAAAGCTGCTTTACCAAAACATGAACGCAGCGACAGGTTCTCTGCCATCAAAGACGAACTGATGGAACACCTGAAGAGCGGGCTGGCAGAAGGTGAAGAACTGTCTGACCAAACAAAGAAGCTGGCTTCTACTTATTATGGCGACCTGCAGTATTATGTAGTGCGTGATATGATCCTTGACGAAAAAGTAAGGCTCGACGGACGCGGACTGGAAGATGTTCGTCCGCTTGATATGGAAGTGGATGTACTGCCTTCTCCACACGGAGCTTCTTTATTCACCCGTGGTGAAACGCAATCTCTCACTACAGTTACCCTCGGTACTGCGCTGGACGACCTGTTGGTAGAAAGCGCTGCCAGATCATACGACTCCAAATTCTTCCTGCATTATAATTTCCCTCCATTCTCAACCGGTGAAGTGAAAATGATGCGTGGTCAAAGCCGCCGCGAAGTTGGTCACGGTAACCTTGCACAGCGTTCACTGAAGCAAATGATGCCTACAGGCGATTTTGCTTACACTGTCCGTGTGGTAAGTGATATCCTGGAATCAAATGGATCTTCTTCCATGGCTACCGTTTGCGCCGGTTCACTGGCACTGATGGATGCTGGCATCCCTTTCCCTAAACACGTTTCCGGCGTGGCAATGGGATTGATCACCAAAGGTGACAAATATGCGATCCTGACCGATATCCTGGGTGATGAAGATCACCTCGGTGATATGGACTTTAAAGTAACCGGTACTCGCAATGGTATCTGCGGCGTGCAAATGGATATCAAAGTGGATGGTCTGAAAATGGAAGTGATGGCACAAGCCCTTGACCAGGCAAAACGTGGCCGTTTGCATATCCTCGATGCAATGTACAATTGCATCCCTGAAGCGCGTGCTGAAGTGAAACCACATGCACCACGCATGCTGAAACTCTTCATCGATCGTGAATTCATCGGCGCTGTGATCGGACCAGGCGGTAAAGTGATACAGGAAATGCAACGCGAAACCGGTACAACCATCAATATCGAAGAAGTGAACAATATGGGTGAAGTAAGCATCTTCGGTGTGAATAAAGAAGGGGTACAAAAGGCTGAAGCATGGATCAAAGGCATCACTGCAGTACCAACCGTTGGTGATGTGTATGATTCAGTAGTGAAATCTGTAATGCCTTTTGGTGCATTCGTAGAATTCCTGCCCGGCAAACAAGGCCTGGTACATATCAGCGAGATCAGTTGGAAACGCCTTGAAACACTGGATGGCATTGTGAAAGAAGGAGATGCTTTCAAAGTAAAACTGATCGGTACAGATCCTAAATCAGGTAAGTTCAAATTGTCAAGAAAAGCATTGATCCCAAAACCTGAGTTCAAGCCAAGAGAAGATCAACAGAAAACGCCTCCACAAGGAGAATAAGCGATCTTTTATAAAATCAAAAGTCAAAAGTAAAAATTCAAAACAGCAGGTTTTGAATTTTTACTTTTGACTTTTTAATTCATAGTACATGAGTGATTACATACAATTGATATTCCAGCCGGTGACCTCACAGCAATCAGAACAACTGATCGCTGAGCTGAACGAGATAGGCTTTGAAGGTTTTGAAGAAGCAGATGATTGTTTAAAAGCATTTATAACTGAGAATGATTTTGATGAAGAAAAGATAAAGACCATCCCAGGTAGTAAAGGGGTGGCTTATACAAAATCAGTGATCAAGGAAACGAACTGGAACCAGGTTTGGGAATCCAATTTTGATCCGGTGATCGTGGATGATTTTGTAGCAGTGCGGGCTTCTTTTCATGAGCCCATATCTTCAGTGGAACAAGAGATCGTGATCACACCCAAGATGAGTTTTGGAACCGGCCACCATGCCACTACCTTCATGATGATGCAGCAGATGCGTGGAATTCCGTTTACTAATAAAAAAGTATTTGATTTTGGAACAGGCACGGGAGTGCTGGCTATTCTAGCAGCAAGATTAGGTGCAGCAGAGGTACTGGCGATCGATAATGATGACTGGAGTATTGTAAATGCGGGAGAAAATATAGAGAATAATAAAACTGCGGGCATCCGTTTGGAGAAAGCAGATGATGCCACAGGGGAGGGCCGTTTTGATATCATCCTGGCGAATATTAATAAAAACGTCATACTGGCCAATCTCCGGGTTTTGGTAAGCCGGTTGATGCCGGGAGGGCAACTGGTCTTGAGCGGATTACTGGTCACAGATGAGCCGGATATCCTTGCAGCGCTGCAGGAGCATGGTTTGCAGGTAATTTCCCGCCGTGAAAGGCACAACTGGCTCTGCCTGAGTGCTTCATATTGAGAAAAACAATATTTTGTGTTAAATTAACGTTACCAACAGGTCGTTTTTTTTACTATTTTTGTTTTTCAACTTCAACCCAAGTTTCTATGAATGAACTATTGCTGATAGTTCTTGCTTATCTTATTGGCAGTGTACCGACCTCAGTCTGGGTCAGTCGTTACTTCTTCGATATAGACATCCGGGAATATGGCAGCGGCAATGCCGGTGCAACGAATACTTACAGGGTATTAGGTCCCAAATGGGGCACCATTGTAATGGTAACTGATATGCTGAAAGGAATGCTTGCAGTAAAGCTTGCGCTTTTGCTTCCAGATTATGCAGACAGTGATATCCGTTTTGTCAATCTTCAGATAGGTCTTGGCCTTGCAGCCGTGATCGGGCATATATTCCCCATCTGGGCTGATTTTCGTGGAGGTAAGGGTGTGGCTACTTTGTTTGGGTTGGTGGTTGGCATTTCTCCGTGGACGGCTCTTTCCTGTTCCGGGGTTTTCCTGCTGGTATTATTCCTTACGCGTTTTGTATCGCTGAGTTCTATTCTTGCCAGTGTGGCTTTTCCTGTTTTTATCCTGGTTGTATTCAACGTAGATAATAATGTTTACCGCGTATTTGCCATTGCTGTGGCGCTGATGGTAGTGCTTACTCACCAGAAAAATATCGGCCGCTTATTAAAAGGCAATGAGAGCAAAGTGCCTATCCTGAAGCATCGCGACCGCCGCCGGGAACGACGCAGGCAAAATGTTACCGGCTAATCAAGATTAGAGATTCCTGATCCGGGATCGAAAAATGGCTGTGGTATAAAAACATATCATGGTTATGCCGTGTCTTCGCACAAACAATTCATTACAAAAAATCCTAACTTTCCGGCGTCAATTCCGGACCGGATTCCGGGACAAATTCTGCAGTTGTATCGATATTTTGGTACAATGCTTGGCCTTTTGAATTAAACACTAAACTATGACGCGGATTATCCTTTCTGTTTTTTTGCTTGCCGGAGTGCTGATCTCCTGCACCCGTAATGCGCTGACCGGGAAAAGCCAGCTCACCTTATTGCCTGAATCGCAGTTGCAATCCATGGCAACACAGGAATATACCACCTTCCTTTCTTCAAATAAAGTAGTGTCTCCGAGTGGAAACAGGGATGCTGAAATGGTGAAAAGGGTAGGGCAAAGGATCGTGGGTGCTGTTAATTCCTATTACCAGCAACATGGGATTTCTGATCAATTGCAGGGTTATAACTGGGAGTATAATCTGGTAAACGATCCATCAGTCAATGCATGGTGTATGCCTGGCGGTAAGATCGTTGTTTATACCGGCCTTTTACCGATCACGCAAAATGAAGCAGCTTTGGCTGTGGTAATGGGGCATGAAGTATCGCATGCATTGCTGCAACATGGTAACCAGCGTATGAGCCAGCAAATGGGAGCACAGGCCGTTCAGGCAGGGTTGCAGGTAGCTTTGGCCAATAAGCCTGCTGCCACGCAGAGCCTGTTTATGTCAGCTTTTGGCGCAGGTGCACAATTAGGGGTGATTCTCCCATTCTCCCGTAAAAACGAGCTGGAAGCCGATGATTGGGGGCTTAAATTCGCTGCAATGGCAGGATACAATCCCCGGGAAGCTATTCCTTTATGGGAAAGAATGGAAAAAGCCGGCAGTGGACAGAAACCACCGGAATTTCTCAGCACTCACCCGAGCGAAGGCAAACGGATCGATCAATTGGAAAAGCTGATGCCGGAAGCTCTGAAATACTACAAACCGGTCTCAAAATAAGCCTAAGACTGATTTCTAATCGAAATCTAATGCATACAAAAAAGGGCTGTCCGATGAAGGACAGCCTTTTTTCTATATAAAATAATTTACACTTGTAAGTTATACATTGATTAGTCGAATGAGAGGAGGGATATAGGTTTTATCATATAAGTATCTATTTAAATATTGGAATTGGGGTGAGAAATGCCTTGATCAAAAAGTAGTTTTTTACACTCAAAAAAGCCTTCAAAGCCAGCATGGACGCGTTTTTTCTTGAAATACGGTTCCCTTCCCGGCATTTTTGTTTATCTTTGCAATCCCTGCAAATGAGAACACTGACAATGAGCATCCTCTGGCGATGCCTTGCCAGAAATCCACTAAAAATTGATTCAAAGTATGTTACCAACAGTTTTCGAAAAGTTACAACTGACAGACGAGAAGAATCTTTTAATCCAGGGTTTACCCTCCTCCATCGAGAAACAATTCAGCAAACTTTCATTCGCCAAAAACATGACCCCGCTTCTAAAGAACCGGAAGATTGATTTTGCACTGGTATTTGCCGTGAATGAGAACCAGTTGAATGGTATTTTGAAGGATGTAATGCCTTCTTTAAAAGATGATTCAAAGTTCTGGGTGGCCTACCCCAAAACCACTTCCAAGATCGTTACTGATCTGAACCGAGACTGTAGCTGGAACCGTTTAACCTGCGAAGGATACGAAAGTATCGAAAGGGTGGAACTGGATCATGTTTGGAGCGCTATGCGGTTTGTAAGAGGTGAAGATAGTAGGGTAGAAGATGCTCCTGTTGTCCGCAAAAGACAATCTACTGCGGTAGCAGAGTAAGGTTACTGATTAAAATTGATTGAAGGTTTGTTGCGAAAGCAGCAAACCTTTTTTATTGACATTGGATCCCTGATCCCTGGCCCGGACTATCTTGCATCCATGTCACAACATCTCAATATCGAAATAAAAGCACATTGTTCCGACCCGGATTTTATCCGTCAATATTTACTAAACCATGCTGCTTCTTTTAAAGGCACCGACCATCAGACCGACACTTATTTTAATGTTCCCAATGGCAGATTGAAACTGAGAGAAGGGAATATCGAGAACAATCTTATTTTTTATGAGCGTAGCAACCAGGCCGGCCCAAAACATTCTGATTTTGACCTGGTGAAGATACCGGATGCTGCCGGTTTAAAAGATGTGCTTCGCAAATCCAATGGAATAAAAGTGGTGGTAGAAAAGAAAAGAGAGATCTATTACATAAAGAACGTGAAGTTTCATATTGATGAAGTTCCGGGGCTGGGTCATTTCATGGAAATAGAAGCAGGTAATATCGGCATTGATATTTCAGCGGCGGAACTGCGGGCTCAGTGCGATCATTATATAAAGGAACTGAAAGTGAGGCCGGAAGATCTGATAGAGGTTTCTTATAGCGATATGCTGCTTGCTGATAAAAGATAAGTATCGTTACCTTATCTTAAAATAACTGCTCCCATTTTCTTTGTCAGCTCAATTTCCATTTGTTTCAAATGCTCATGGGTCTGGTGAAGCATATAGCGCTCTTCATCTGAATGCTCTTTTTCAAGATCAGCCTGGTTTTCGAGCAGCATGCGTTTTACTTTACGAAGCTTGAGATAAATGATTGCAGAGTCTACTTCCTCATTGGTACGGTCTTCATCTATCTTAAGGAATTTATTCAATTGCTCTTCATTGTCTTTCTGTAAAGTACGCATGAAGTCCTCAAAGCTTTGCTGGAAAAGGCTTTGCTGGAAGCCGCTGTTCTGGCTGAACTCACTGCGCCATCTTTCACTTTCATCGTATGGGAAATTGAGCAGGGAAACAGCAAGCGTGCTTAGCCGTGTATCAGGATGGTAAATAAAGTAATTCTTATGTGCCTGCTGCAAATTGGATTGCAACAGTTCCTTGAATGCGGCGATCAGCAATATCACATCGGCATTATCGATCAGCGATTCATCAGGGATCTCTTCAAAAATATATTCTGCTACGAGTTTGGTATCATCCCATTTTTTGATCCCGTATTCAAGTAATATCCTGGCTACTTCGCGTTCCTGCAATTCATCCTTGAACAGTAAATTGAATGTAGCGTCGTCATAATTGGTGGCCTCAGCCTGTCTTGCATTTTCTTCATGCAGGCGCGCTTCTTCAAAAGGCAGTTTTCTTTCCTGTGTAGCAATACGGTCGCGGATGAATTTGTTGACCAGTGAATGTAATCCCCCTTCTTCGATCTTCAGTATTTCTGCAGTCTGTTTGATATAATCCTGCTGCTTGGTGAAGTCTTCTGCCTTATTGATCCTGGAGATGGTTTCCGCCATCTTGTTCACCACTTCCGCTTTCTTTACAGAATCATTACCAGCATCCTTCAGGGCCACGTCCAGTTGGAAAAGGATAAAGTCTTTTTTATTACGTTGCACAAAATCGGTGAAGGCGGCTGCACCTACTTTGTTTACATAGCTATCGGGGTCTTCTTTGTCAGGTATCAGTACCAGTTTTACATTCAATCCTTCTTCCAATGCCAGGTCGAGCCCCCGCAAGGCAGCTTTGATACCGGCATTATCCCCATCATAAACGATAGTGAGATTATTGGTATATTTCTTTATCAGCCTTAACTGATCGGGAGTAAGGGAAGTGCCTCCTGAAGCCACCACATTCTCTATACCGGCCTGGTGCAGCGAAATCACATCGGTGTACCCTTCCACGAGCAGGCATTCATCTGCCTTATCAATAGCCGTTCTTGCAAAATAAGAGCCGTAAAGGATCTTGCTTTTGATATAGATCTCATTCTCCGGCGTATTGATATACTTTGGGGCGCGGTCATTGCTTTTCAGTATCCTGGCGCCAAATCCCAGCACTTTACCGCTATGGTTATGCACCGGAAAGATCACACGGCCGCGGTAATTGTCCATCAACTGGTCGTTACGGTTCGCCACCAGCCCCGTTTTTACCAGCAATTCTGCATTGTATTGTTTGGCCAGCGCTTCGCGGGTAAAAGCATCCCGCTGTTCAGGAGAATAGCCCAACTGGAATTTCCGGATGATCTCTTCTCTGAACCCCCTTTCCTTGAAATAGGCAAGCCCGATATCCTGGCCTTCTTCGGAATTGAACAGCCTGTCAGAAAAGAATTGCTGCGCAAAATTATTTATAATGAAAAGGCTATCAGCCGTCTGGAACTGCTGTTTCTGCTCATCGCTTACAAAGGTTTCCTCTATCTCGATGCCATACCGGTTGGCCAGCCATTTCAGCGCTTCCACATAGCTGTACTTTTCATGCTCCATCACAAAACTGATGGTATTGCCGCTTTTGCCACAACCGAAGCATTTATAGATCTCCTTAGCGGGTGAAACGGTGAAAGAAGGCGTCTTTTCATTGTGGAAAGGGCAGAGTCCCAGGTAGTTAGTTCCCCGTTTCTTGAGCTTCACAAATTCACCTACCACATCGATGATATCGAGGCGGCCCAGTATCTGCTGTATCGTTTGCTGAGAGATCATGAACTGCAAATATAGTCAAGAGACCGGTGCTAGTTATGAGTCTTTAGTCGATAGTCGGTAGTTCAGTTCTTCCCTGGCTTTTGTTCCACAAGCCGGAAGGGGACTACCGACTATCGACTAAAGACTCATAACTAGCCTACCTGTGCAAAACTGCCCCGAATTTATTCCCAAAAGAGTTTTAACTTACGTATACCATCCAAACCCCAGGGAAGAATAGAGTTAAACCCCATTTTTTTTACTCTTAAATTTTAATCCCATGGTTCAGGTAGAAACTTCACAGCTCACTGCAGAGTGCAATGCCTGGAGAGATGCACTCCGCCAGTATCGCGATGAATTCAGCCGCGAAAAATCAGAACTCCAGCAGATTTGTTCCCACCAGCTTTCGAAAGATCAATTACAAGAGGTTGAACATTTACACAACCAGCTCCACATTCAACTTATCAACATTCATGATCTGCGCCATGCTATCAAATCGCATGCGCGAATGATCGATTATGAAATGAATGTGAACAGCGGGCATCTCCGTGAAGAAACACTGGCAGAACATGAAATGCTTTTTGACCGGTATCAGTCGCTGGATCTCACATTGCATGATCTGCGTCATGAATTCAATCATTTTCTCAGCGTGACCACAACAAGCTGACGCTGCTTTCACCTTATCCTTCAACAGGAGAGTATTGCTGGCTTTTTTATCCAGGCTTACAGCCTGAAAGGCTTCGTCTTCATTTGGATCTGAACTTCGGCATTGATCATACTACGCAAGGCATACTGATATCCCGCTACCGGCAATAAGCTCCATTGCTAATAGTATTGTTTACAATAAAACATTTGTTATGCCAGAATTTGATACCTCACACGTAAAAAATATTGTCTTGCTGGGACATGCCGGTTCCGGTAAGACCACCTTAGCGGAATGCATGCTGTATGAAGCAGGCGTGATCAACAGAAAAGGCAATATCAGCGAAAAGAGCACCACAGGAGATTATCATGAACTGGAACAGGAGCGTGGCAATTCCATTTTCAGCAAATTGCTCCATGCCAAATGGCGGGGCTATAAGATCAATATCATCGATACCCCGGGTTATGATGATTTTGCCGGAGAAGTGATCGCCGCACTGCGCGTGGCAGATACCGGATTGATGCTACTGAATGCAGTGATGGGAGTGGAAGTAAGCACCGATATTATTTGGGAATACACTGAGCAGTTTAAAACACCGATGATCTTTGCAGTAAACAAGCTGGATGATGATAATGCGGATTTTGATAAAACCGTCAGGGAGGCCCGGTCTCATTTTGGTAATAAGGTAGTAATGGTACAGTATCCCCGGCAAACGGGTGCTGGCTTTCATGAGATCATCGATGTGTTGCGGATGACCATGTATAAGTTTAAGGATGCCGGAGGAAAACCTGATAAGTTGCCCATTCCCGAAGAAGAAAAAGCCAAAGCAGACACTTTGCACAAGGAACTGGTAGAAGCAGTGGCCAGCAATGATGAAACATTGATGGAAAAATACTTTGACCAGGGAGAACTGGATGAAGATGAGATGAAGAACGGTTTGAAAAAGGCTATGATCAATCATGATCTGTTCCCGCTGTTCTGTCTCTCTGCCGAAAGAAATATGGGAAGTGGCCGGCTGATGGGTTTTATCGATAATGTATGTCCCAGCGCCAATGAAATGCCTCCGCAAATAACCCGTAAAGGCGAATCCCTGCCCTGCGATGCCAATGGCCCTGCCTGCCTTTTTATCTATAAAACAGTAAGCGAGCCGCATGTGGGCGAACTTTCCTTTTTTAAAGTGTATTCAGGTACCATTAAAAGCGGGATGGACCTGGAAAATGAATCAACCAACGTTACAGAAAAGATCAGCCAGTTGTTTCTCGTAGAAGGCAATAAACGCACGCAGGTGAATGAACTGGTGGCAGGAGATATCGGCGCCACGCTGAAGCTGAAAAATACGCATGTCAATAACACCCTTCATGCTAAAGGCCGGAATTATGAATTGCCGCCGATCGAATTCCCTGCACCTAATATGACTGTTGCTATAGAGACCCTGAAGAAAGGGGAAGAAGAAAAATTATCGCAGGCTTTGCATCAATTACGGGAAGAAGATCCCACGTTGCAGGTAGAAGTGTCGCCGGAACTGAAGCAAACCCTGATCCATTGCCAGGGTGATATGCACCTGGCTGTGGCTAAATGGAAGATCGAGCATAATCATAAACTGGAAGTGAAGTTTGTAAAACCACGGATTGCTTACCGCGAAACGATCCGCCGGCCTGCAGATGCCAGCTACCGCCATAAAAAGCAGAGCGGGGGAGCAGGGCAGTTTGGCGAAGTGTTTATGCGGATAGAACCCTGGCATGAAGGGATAGCGGAGCCAAAAGACCTTACGGTGCGGGCGCGTGATACTTATAATCTCGACTGGGGAGGTAAGCTGGTTTTTTATAATTGCATTGTGGGTGGTGCAATAGATGCTCGTTTTCTCCCTTCGATCTTAAAGGGTGTGATGGAAAAAATGCAGAATGGTCCGCTCACTGGTTCCTATGCCCGCGATATCCGTGTATCGGTGTATGATGGAAAAATGCACCCGGTTGACAGTAATGATATCTCTTTCAAGATCGCAGGACTGCAGGCTTTCCGCCAGGCATTTCAGCAGGCAGATCCGCAAATACTCGAGCCTATTCACCAGGTGGAAGTATTATGTCCTGATGAGCTGACAGGCGCTGTGATGGGCGATCTGCAAAGCCGGAGGGCGATCGTGGAAGGCATGGACAATGAACGTCATTTCCGTAAGATAACGGCTAAAGTGCCTTTGGCAGAAATGGAAGGCTATTCATCCTCGTTGCGTTCCATTACGCAGGGGCGTGCAAAATTCAGTATGCGTTTCTCTTCCTATGAGCCGGTGCCGGGAGATTTGCAACGGAGATTAACGGAAGAGTATAATAAAACAGCGAAGGAAGAATATGCGTGATGGCTGTTTGTTGTTTGTTGACCGATGTTTGATGGCCAGCCGGCTGACAAACATCGGTCATTTATTAAACACTGTAACTGCTGAATACATTTTTGATCGTTGATATGTGGACACGCGTTCTTTCAACCTGGTTACATTCCGGAAACCAAGGCTGCTCGCCCATTTTTCCAGTGTTACAAAACTTACGGGAAAAGGTACCCATCTGTTGGCGCTGTCAGTATCATATTCCACGATCAGCAGGCGCCCGTTTTTTTTCAACATAGAGCAAAGCAGTTCTCCAAAAGCTTTGCGATCCCTTACATAATGCAGCGAATTGGCCATCAGGATCCCATCAAATGGCGAAAAGGAAAGATCAGTTGTAAAATCTGCGTGCACTGTTTGAATATTGGTACCCTTGTATTTTGCAGGAACAAAATGAAGGTTGTCTGCATCTCGGTCAATAGCAGAGATGGTACTGTTGGTTGGCAAAAGGCTGGCAAGTGCTACTGTGAAGATGCCTTTTCCGCAGCCAAGGTCTGCCCAGGTTTGCGGAGCGGTATTAACCCAGCCTGCCGGCTCAAGCATCGTTATTGCTTCTGATGGCTGCATAGTTGATAGTTTTCCGGACTGATCAATAGGGTTGATTAGCTTCTTTATAAATATAACAATCAATGATCAACAATCAACAGCCTACAAACAATTTTTAATAGGGAAAACCTGGTAAACCATCACGATTTATTTGTTATAAAGACAATAATAGGATAGGATGGCATTAAATAAAAAATCAAAATCTCAAGCAGATTTTGATTTTTTATTTAATGATTATGGATAGTTATTAGCTAAAACTTACACATTCGTTCAATTCTTTTTCAGTATATGCAAGATTGTATTGCTTCAATACTTCGGGTGGTACCCCATTCCATTGGTTAGGTTTGTTACCGGCATACCCCAGGTCTTTTACGCCGATTTCAGAGGTATAGAAACCTGTTACCGTGAGATTGCGCATCAATGAAAAGAATGCCACGCCCTGTTTCATATCAGCTTTGGCCTTATTTGGATAAGCGATCGCATCCACCACTTCAATCTGCTGTTGTGAATTGCAATCTTTAAATGCCTTCCCGTATTGTTTCAAACAATACATATCCAACCAGCGGAGGCCTCCTTTCAGCGGCACCTGGTGCTGCGGCATATCTTTAACAATAAACTCAATAAACTCCGGTACTTTGGCGTCAGAAGCGCTTCCGCTCACTTCATCTTTTGGTATAATGATATCTGCCAGCACTGTAATGGTAGACATCTCATGCTCGGAAAAAAACTTCTCCTGTGCCAGCAACTTCTTTTCATATACCAGTTCATCCGGACTACGGTCCAAATTAAATGTTGGCTCCGTAGCTTTTGTTTCTTTTGCTTTCTCATCACCGGTTGTACAGCCCGTAGCAATAGCGCCTCCGGCAATAGCACCAGTCGCGATCAGTTTAAGGGATTTACGTCTGTCCATAGTAGTATGTCTTTAAAATAAATTAAATCAAAAATTACTTACGCTCATTCGCGCCATTCGCGTTTATTTCAACAACCCACAACACTCAAACCCATTCGCACCATTCGTGCTTACAGGTTTTGTTTTTTCATCTCATCAATAATATACTCACTAGCCCGCATACTAAGCGCGAGTATGGTCCATGTAATATTCTTATCCGCCTGTGATACAAACTGTCCTCCATCCACGCAAAACAGGTTTTTGCAATCATGCGCCTGGCTCCATTTGTTGAGTGCTGATCTGCGCGGATCATTGCCCATTCTTACGGTACCTGCTTCATGAATGATCTCGCCAGGGCGGGAGAGGCCCCAGTTGTTTTTTTCATCGTCATCCCCGCCCCAGGTAATGATTGCTCCCATGTTGTGCATCACTTCCTTGAAGGTCTCTTTCATGTGTTTGGCCTGTTTTATTTCATTGTCGCTCCATTTCACATTGAACTTGAGAACAGGGATGCCGTACTTGTCTACTACTGAAGGGTCAATTTCACAATAATTGCTTTCGAGCGGGATGGCTTCACCACGACCGGCCATACCTACACCGGCACCATAGAAGTAGCGGTTGTCTTCCTTCAATGAAGCGCCATAGCCGCCTGCTTCTTTCTTTTGGCCTTTTACCAGGTATTTGCCATTGAGATTTTCAATGCCCCAGTTGAAGCCATAAGAAGGCTGGCCCATGCCGCCCCAGTATTCAATATGATAACCGCGGGGAAAATCCAGTTTCTTATTATCCAGCCACCAGGGTGAATAAACGTGCATACCGCCTACACCGTCTTCATTATATCTTTTGCGGTCAAACAATTGCGGTAATACGCCTCCCAGTGCAGCACCGGTGGAATCATGCAGGTATTTTCCTACCACGTTGCTGTTATTTGCCAACCCGTTAGGGTGGCGGGACGATTTTGAATTGAGCAATAACCTGGCTGATTCGCAGGCACTGGCAGCGAGTATCACCACACGGCCTTCCACCTGGTATTCCATCATATCGTCTTTGTTCACATAGGAAACGCCGGTAGCAAGCCCTTCTTTATTGGTCAACACTTCCCTTGCCATGGCATTGGACACTACATCTATATTGCCGGTTTTCAGAGCCGGATAGATCAAGACATTTGGAGAAGAGAAATCAGCCTTCGCCATGCTGCAGTTGCGTCCACATTGCCCGCAGAAAAAACAAACACCTCTGTCGTCATTCAGCTTTTGGGTGAGAATGGAAAGACGGGACGGTATCACTCTCACGCCAGCCTGGGTGGCGGCATTCTTAATGAAAAGCTCATGCAGCCTGGGCTTGGGTGGTTTTAGAAAAATGCCGTCCGGATCATTCTCCAGGCCTTCATTGGTGCCGAATATGCCGATCATTTTATCTACGCGGTCATAGAACGGTTTAACATCTTCATAGCCGATTGGCCAGTCGTCACCGAGACCGTCGATACTTTTCCGTTTAAAATCCTTGGGGCCGAAGCGAAGAGAGATCCTTCCCCAGTGATTGGTGCGGCCGCCCAGCATGCGGGCTCGCCACCAGTCCCATTGTGTACCACTTTCCTTGGTATAGGGTTCACCTTCCAGGCTCCATCCGCCATAACAGGCATCGAAATCACCGAAAGGGCGCAGCTTGGTAGAAGCCCCTCTCCGCGGGGAATCCCATGGGTTCTTTAATTGAGTTATGTTTTTTTGCGGGTCATACATAGGGCCCGCTTCAATCATGCACACTTTCAAACCGGCATGCGCCAGAATATAGGCCGCCATACCGCCACCGGCACCTGAGCCGACTATTACCGCATCGTATTTTTTCGCCTGTTTCTTAACCTGGAAATCTCCCATAGTTGTGTTGTTAGTGGTGTGTAATTAATCGCCAATTTACAGGAATATTTAATTCGGTTGACTTTCCCCTCAAAGTAAATGGTTAATAAAACGTTTGCGGTTAAAAAAATATATATTTATAAAGATTACTTTATTCGTTAAACTTATTCCTTCATGAAACAGGCCTTCATGCTCGTTGGTTTTCTTATCCCTTTTCTATCCTCCAATTCACAAGTAAAAGATGTAAAGAACTATGCGTCCTATCCGGTTTATACAGGCCGGGACCTGGGTCTTACTTATTCAGCAACCAAATCTTCATTCCGGATATGGGCTCCTACAGCAGAGAAAGTGTTGTTCCATCTTTATGCAGCAGGTACCGGGGGTGAGCCTTTACAGGCAAAAGAAATGAAGAAAGATATAGATGGTACCTGGAGTATCACTCTTGCAGGCAATCAGCAGGGCCGGTTTTATACATTCACCGCATTGATCGGCGGGGAATGGCAGGCTGAAGTGCCTGACCCTTATGCAAAGGCTACTGGTGCCAATGGCAAGCGTGCTATGGTGATCGATCTGTCTTCAACCAATCCTCAGGGATGGGAACGTGATGGAAACCTTGTATTGCCCCAGGCTGGCGATGCCGTTATTTATGAGCTGCATGTCCGTGATGCCAGTATAGATGTCCATTCAGGCATACGGCAAAAAGGAAAATTCCTGGGATTGGCGGAGAAAGGTACTGTTAATACTGCCGGGCTTTCAACAGGGCTTGATCATCTGAAAGAAATGGGCGTAACGCATATTCACCTGCTGCCATTTTTTGATTATAATTCGATTGATGAAACCAATCCTGATAAAAAATACAATTGGGGTTATGATCCGTTAAACTATAATGTGCCTGAAGGCTCTTATGCCACTGATCCCTACAACGGCGCTACAAGGATCAAAGAATTCAAGCAACTGGTAAAAGCACTTCATGAAAATGGAATGAAAGTGGTGATGGATGTGGTATATAATCATACAGGGCTTACTGATAATTCCAATTTCAATCAGTTGGTACCCGATTATTATTACCGCCAAACAGCAGATGGTAAATTGTCCAATGCCACAGCCTGTGGAAATGAAACTGCCAGTGAAAGAGCCATGATGCGCAAATTCATTATTGAATCAATGGCTTATTGGGTAAAGGAATACCATATTGATGGTTTCCGGGTAGACCTGATGGGAGTGCATGATATCGCTACCATGAACCTTGCTTCACGTGAACTGAACAGGATAAAACCCGGCATTCTTCTATATGGTGAAGGATGGACGGCAGGGACTTCACCTTTACCTGATTCAGTAAGGGCTTTAAAGAAGAATGTATCCAAACTGGAAAGGATCGCAGTGTTCAGTGATGATATCCGCGACGGGATCAAAGGCAGCGTATTTGAACATGAAGACAGGGGCTTTGTAAGCGGTAAACCTGGTACAGAAGAAAGTGTGAAGTTTGGCATTGTTGCATCGTGCCCGCATCCGCAGGTGGATTATGCCAAAGTGAATTATTCAAAATCTCCTTATGCAAAGCAACCTGTTCAAACCATCACTTATGCTGAATGCCACGATAACCACACATTGTGGGATAAGTTGACGATATCTGCTAAAGACGCAACAGAAGAGCAAAGAAAGCAGATGCACAAGCTCGCCTTATCGATTGTGCTTACTTCGCAAGGCATTCCTTTTTTGCATGCCGGTACAGAATTCCTGCGCAGCAAAAAAGGAGTGGAGAACTCTTATGAATCGCCAGACAGTATCAATGCGATTGAATGGGACCAGAAAACAGCACACAAGGATGTAGTGGATTATGTGAAGGGCCTGATCGCGCTTCGAAAAGCTCATCCGGCTTTCCGCATGAGGAGTGCTGCAGCCATTGCAGCCAATCTTCATTTTCTTAAAACAGAACCCGGACTGATCGCATACACTCTGAATGGTGGTGCAGTGAAGGATCAATGGAAGAAAATACTGGTTTGTTTCAATGGAAATGAAGAACAAAAAACATTGCCGCTGCAGGGGATATGGCAAACAGTTGTAAAGAATAATGAATTTGAGAAAGGCAGTGTGAAGGGTGAGTTAATAATGGCACCGAATAGCTGCACTGTTTTATTTCAGTAAAAAAATACTATCTTTGTGTTTCTATATGTTATCTCTCACTCTATTTGTTTGATCCATTCCACTCAAATCCGTGATGGTGTAACGTAAGGCAGGTAAAGTATCATTCTCTTGATGATAGCCTTACCAACATTTTTTAAGTAAATTTTATTACATTGTTATTCAACGATTTATCGCTCATTGAGCCTATATTGAAGGCTTTGGGTGAAGAGGGTTATACAACACCTACCCCTATTCAACAACAATCCATTCCGGCAATTTTAGCGCATAAAGATCTGCTTGGGTGTGCTCAGACAGGCACCGGAAAAACCGCCGCTTTTGCTATCCCCATGTTGCAGCTAATGCATCAGCAACAACAGGAGCAGGCTGCCGGTCCGCAGAACCGTCATCGCATCAAAGCACTGGTACTTACACCAACACGTGAGCTGGCTATCCAGATCGGAGAAAGCTTCAATGCTTATGGCCGTTATCTTAACTTAAGGCATCTCGTGATCTTTGGCGGAGTATCGCAGTATCACCAGGTTGGCGCATTGCGCCGTGGTGTGGATATACTTGTGGCTACACCAGGCCGTTTGCTTGACCTGATGAACCAACGTATCATTTCCCTGCAGGACATTAAATACTTTGTACTGGATGAAGCAGACCGTATGCTTGATATGGGCTTTGTGCATGATGTAAGAAGGGTGATCGCCAAATTACCGACGAAAAGACAAACATTATTCTTTTCTGCAACAATGCCGCCGGAAATACAACAACTGTCCAACCTGTTGCTGCATCAACCGGTGAAAGTGGAAGTAACACCTGTTTCTTCTACAGCAGATACCATACAACAGCATTTGTATTATGTGGAAAAGCAAAACAAACGGCCATTGCTGACGCATATCCTCCAGGATGCATCCATTAAAACGGCGCTGGTATTTGCGCGCACCAAGCATGGTGCAGACAGGGTAGCAAGGGATTTAAGCAAAGCAGGTATCCGTGCAGAAGCGATCCATGGCAACAAATCACAGAATGCCCGCCAGTCGGCTTTGAACAATTTCAAAACACGCAAGACAAGGATACTTGTTGCAACAGATATCGCAGCTCGTGGAATTGATATTGATGAGCTGACCCACGTGATCAATTATGATCTTCCCAATGTGCCGGAAACTTACGTGCACCGTATCGGACGAACAGGCCGTGCAGGCGCAAGCGGTATTGCTTTTTCGTTTTGCGATTATGAAGAGAAGATCTATTTAAAAGATATTCAAAAGCTGATCGGTAAGAATGTGCCGGTGGTGAAAGATCATCCCTTTGATGTGCCGCTGATGCATGGCGTGTCGCAGCAATCTGCTGCAACGACTACAGCTAATCATGCTGCTTATGCCAATAACAGCCGGAGAAGCGGAGGTAAAAGACCAGGGCGGTCTTTTACACAGCAAAGAGCGTGATCCCGCTATAAATTGATATTCCACAAAGACACAAAGAGCACGAAGAAAAAATCCTTCGTGCTCTTTGTGTCTTTGTGGAATATATGCTGTGGGAAATTACCTGTGTTCCTGGTAAGTGAGTGCAGGTGCTGATTCTTTTAATTCTTGCATCTCCTTTTCAGTAAGCCGTGGTTTATTTATAGTAGCTGCCAGTTCTTCCAGTTGGTCCATTGTTCTTATTCCTGCTATGGCCACAGGTACCTGCTGCAACACAAAGCTTAAAGCAGTTTGGGCAGCACTGCGTACAGAACTTGATAGCCCGTTTACCTTTTCAGCAGCTTTCTTTACTTCTGTGGCGGAATGCCCCAGGTAATCTTTTGCCGGCTTATCTATTAATAACCCCTGGGCCAATGCGCCACGGCTTAATACAGTGATGTTATGCTCTTTCAACAACCCCAGGCATTCCTCTTCGGGGCGGCGGTCGAGCAGGCTGTATTGCATCATCACGGTATCGATAGAAGAGCGTTTTATATATTCCCTTATCACATTCGGCCGTATGGAAGAAATGCCATAGGCCCTTATTTTACCCTGTCGTTTCAGGGATTCGAATGCTTCGATAGCTTCATCAATATTATCGGTGATCATTCCTCCGTGCAACTGATAAAGGTCTATATAGTCTGTTTGCAGCCTTTGCAGGCTTTTATCGATCGAGGACAGGATATACTCTTTCCGGGCATTCCAGTCCCAGCCACTGCCATCGGCACGCCATTGATTCCCCACTTTGGAGGCCAGGAGAATTGTTTTCCGTTTGGCTTTTAACGCAGCACCCACCATTTCTTCGTTTGCTCCTTTATCGTAGAGGTCAGCAGTGTCGAAGAAATTAATGCCCAGTTCTATAGCACGGTGAAGCAATGTGCTGCTTTCCGGTTGGCCCGGCTTGAGCGACATGCATCCAAAGCCTATAACAGAAACTCGCAGTTCAGACTTACCGAGTAATTGATATTGCATGCTCAAGATCAGAATCCTTTTTTCTCTGCTGATTTAAGTGGCGGCAATTTAAAATCATCCAGCGCACTTTTCTGCGCGATCATTTTTTCAATTGCTTCGATAGAGCGCGGTGCAAAAGAAGAAAGTAATTCATACCCGTTTTGCGTGATCAGTGCATCGTCTTCGATACGTACTGCAATGCTCCACCATTTTTTATCGCAATCACTTCCTTCAGGAATATAAATGCCTGGTTCAATAGTGATCACCATATCTTTTTTAAGCACAGGGGAATTACCGCGATCGTGTACGTCAAGGCCGATATGATGGGAGAGGCCATGGGGATAATAACGGCCCACTTCATTTTTATTTTTGATAATGCCATTCTTCAGCAGGCCTTCAGCGATCACATCTTTGGCGGCCTGGCCAGCATCACTCCACTTGGCTCCGTCTTTCAATAATTTGAAAGCTGCTTCCTGGGCATCATAAACGAGTTGGTAAATGATCTTTTCTTCTGCAGAGAATTTACCGCCGGCAGGGATAGTGCGGGTAACGTCTGCAGTGTAGCCATGATATTCAGCACCCACGTCCATAAGCAGGAGGGATGTGCCCACTTTTGTTTTCGTGTTTTCCATGTAGTGCAGCACACACCCATTTTCTCCGGCGCCTACAATAGAGCCGTAGCCCACTTCTTCTGCGCCATATTTCTTATGTACGTATTCATGCAGCCCCTGGATCTCCAGTTCGCTCATATCAGGGCGCACTACTTTCATCACTTCATTCTGACCCTGGCAGGATATTTCCACGGCTTTGCGGAGAAGGGTCAATTCTTCCGGTGTTTTTATTTCACGCAGGGTGCCGGTAAGCTGGCGGAAAGCACGGTTATCGAACCGGGCATCTTTGGAATAGTCTTCCGGCATCGCAGCTTTCTGTTTGAACTGTGCAATGAGATCGAAAAGCTCTGCTTTGTCGCGGGGATTATCAGCAAGATCTGCTGGTAAGCGGTCAAAGATGATCTTATCAAAACGGGTGAAGTCTACATTGAAATTCTTGAAATCCTCTCCATTGAACGACATGGGGATGCCAAGTTTTTCCTTGGCTCCTTCTACGCCCAGCCTGCGGCCTGTCCATTGTTCGGCCTGTGCATTCTTTTTTTGTACAAAAAGGACTTCGGAGTATTTATGACCAGCGGAATCTGTTTGTTCATCTTTAAATATCAGCAGCATGGATTGAGGCTCTTTATAGCCGCTGAAATAGTACATATCCGGGTTCTGGTGATAGAGATAGTCCACATCATTAGAGAATGTGCGGGTTGGGTAGGCAAAAACCACAGTGACCGAATTGGCCGGCATCAGTTGCCGGAGTGCGGCACGGCGGCCGGCATGGAATTCTTTGGGAAGATAATCAGTGGGCAGGTCTGCCTGTGCGGTACAGACAAGAAAGGAGCCCAGACTGAGTAAAGTAAATAGTTTTCTCATGATGATTGTGTTGAACATAAAAACGGTGATTAGTTTGACTAAAAATAGTCTTTTCTAATCACCGTAGTGCATTAAATACATGAATGGTTCAGCTATGATCAATCATCATCTTCTTCCTCGTAATAGGCGTCTTCGCTGCTGTAATGCTCTTCCCAGGCTTTTACCGCTTCGTCGCTCAGGCATTCGATAATATCGAATAGCGTGTCTTTTTTCAGTTTCCATTCGGTTTGCGTGGGGTCATCAAAGCGTTGAATGAACAGGCAATGATCCGTTTCAACTGCCACTTTAATGAGGGCAATCGGCGAATCTTCATTTTCTTTTACAAGGTAATGGCATCCATTTTCCAGCAAATCATAAGTGTACATACATCTCCTCCCTTTATTTTAATATTCTTTGTCTTTTCTACCGGTCGCCTGGTAGTTCTTCTCATGCACCCAGGGGGTTAGTTCAGCAGTTTTGTAACGGGAGAATTTAATCGGGCTAGTGGGGTAATCCAAAATTAGTGAATTGACGGGTTTTCCAGTCTAAAACAAAAAGGCGGAAACAAAATATTTCTTAACAGGGTGTAATTATTTGATTAATAATATGTTATATAAATAATTACGTATGTTGACCGAATTTAATATTAATATTTTTTGAGTATGATTCTACTTTAAGACTCCCTTCCCGTCCTTCCCGCCTTACCGGGAACAACTTACCGGTAAGGCGGGAAGGACGGGAAGGGAGTATGCGGAGCAGATCATACTTTATTTTGTCAACAGAGTAATAAAAAAAGGTGCCGGTCAGCAACTGCTGACCGGCACCCCTGTCAATTGGAAACGAACTCCGTTTTTAGTTTTTGGGCTGTAATTGAATTTCGCCCACATCAGTAGTTTGTCCTTCTGTTACCACCACATCTTTTTTACGTGTGTTGGCAAAAGGTTCCTGTGCTTCGATGATAACATTGTAGTTACCGGGTTTAACATCTTTGATCTCGAATGCACCGTTCTGTACATCAGCACGCACTGTATCTGTTTCAGATATAGCCCATGCACGCACTGCTTTGTCAGCAGGAGTTACTGTACCTTTTACAGTACCGCCTTCAAAGGCTTTGAACGAAAATAATGTGGCGGCAGATATTGCAAGAGCCGCCAAAGTCAATCTGGCTTTTTTCATGGTTAGCAAATTTTTACGCATATAGTGACACGTGAATGATCAGCGTTATTATTAATTGAATGAATTACGCGAAACTGTCCACTATCTTAAGCGCTACTTGTGATATGAATTTGTTAGCGTGTTAGAGTTTACAAGGACTATGCCATAGCAGTTTTTGATTATATAAACTGTGATCGATCAGGTAAGATGTTTCTCGAGCAGATTGAACTCCGTGATAGGACTTGCGTGTTTATGAAGAATGCGATAAACGCAATTGATGATAGGCATGGTAACCGGTATATCTTTTAACACAGGCAATAATTCCTTCGAAGCCTGGAATCCTTCAGCTATAGGAGTAAGAGTTTGTAATGCTTTATTGACATGTATACCACGTCCTACCAATGTGCCGAGAATACGATTGCAATTCTCTTCGGCATAAGCAGTGGCAAGTATGTCTACGCAATAAGCAGAGGCAAAAAGATCACGCTGAGCTGGTAAAATATTGTTAAGGAATTCTTTGATCTCCCTCATGGCATTGGCGATCAGTGTAGCCTGGAAATTCTTTCCATATTGTAAACCACTGGCGATGCCGGTAGCAATGCCGATAATGTTTTTCAGGATCGCAGCATATTCCACTCCAACAGGATCTGCATTGGAAATCGTTTGTACGTATGATGTATTGTTAAGGGTTGTGCTGATCTTTTTTATCCAGGAGGGATCTGTTCCGCAAACAGTGATGAATGTTTTTTTTTGCGCAGCTATTTCTTCAGCCTGGCATGCCCCTGCAATGACAGAGATAGTTGATTCTTCACGGCTGAATTTTCGGCTTAAATACTGGCTGGGAGTGCAACCACTGCCCGGAATAAATCCTTTGATAGACACTGCCAGGTGTTTATCACCCAGCCAGGCATTATCCAGCCGCTGAAGATTTTGCTCGAGATATGCAGAGGGCACAGCAAAGATCACCAGGTCTGATCCTTTAACAGCCTGCAGCGGATCTGCTGCAGGCTGAATATATTTCATTCTCAATGGTGCAAAACTCAGGTAGCGCGGATTATGGCCGCTTGTTTGTATGAATAACTGCTGCTCCGGATTCCGGACCAGCCAGGAAACAGGCGTCCCGCTGTCTGAAAATATTTTCACCAGCGCCGTCCCCCAACTACCACTTCCTATGACCGATACACGCTTAAGCATAATAAAGAGCAGACGATTCAAATGGTAAACAACAGTTTCATCTGTTATTTACCACTTGTACTTGTCGTCATTTTTTCCAGCATAGTGATATATTTTTGTGCAGTTTCATTTGCCGGATCAACTACGAGTATTTTCTTGAAATACTCTATGGCTGCAGGATAATCCTTTTTAGTATTGGTTTCATAAGCCGCCATATAGTTATATGCTTCGATCAGCCATTTTTTATCTGAAGCAGAAGGTGCTGCAAGAGAGTCGATAGACTGTACGAGTTTCTGATAATGTGGTATAGCGAGGCCTTCCACCATAGCTGTATCAATAGCCGCATTGCTGCGGGCCTGCCAGTAGTAGCCATAAGTTTTCTGTTCAGGATATTTTTCAGCATACAAACCGAAGACAGAATCTGCTTGCGGATACTGACCGGCTTTATAACAGGCAAGACCCCAGTTGAACAGATGAACATTGGTTGCTTTGCTGTTGCCCATATAAAATTTGCCCAGCCATTTTGCTTCGGCTGCATTATCATTCACCTGCTTCGCAAGCCGTGAAAGGGTTTGATAATGGGCGTATAAACCCTCTTCATCTTTTACCAGTCCCAATCCTTTTTCCAGGTAGAACATGGCTGAATCGGGTTTGCCGGTAGCGGTGAAAAGTGTGGACATGTTTTCATAGTCTTTCAGAATGATATTGCTGTCTACCTCATTCTGGAAGTATTGCTGCATGAAGCCTATGGCAGTAGCCGTATCCTTCATTTCTTCATAGGAATAAGCGATCAGTTTGTATAAACGTGACTGCACTTTATCTCCATCACGGCTGATCAGGTTCCTGGCGTGTTGAATAGCGGGTTCATATTGTTTGGTGAGATACAGGAGATCTGTTTGGTCATAATCATCCTGCGGGGTTTTGTCTGCATGCGATTTGTATTGAGTAAAATACTCCATTGCTTTGGCCGGATCAATGTACAGGTAATGGTTGTACAATGCATAATAAGCCGGTGCAAATGAATTATTGGCAGTAATGGATTTATTGAAAAAGTCCAGGTACATCTCTGCATTCTTTTGAGACAGGAATATCCTGCCTAATTGATAATAAGCCTGTGATGAGTTCTTGTCCTTGTTAAGTGCTTCCTGGTATGCCTGGTATGCTTCAGATCCTTTGTGCAGGCGGCGGTAAGCATTGCCCTCCAGCACCAGGAGGTCTGCATTCTTCTTATCTCTCTTTTGTGCGATGTCCAGTATCTGCAATGCATAATCCGGGCTTCCTTTCTCCGCATTGATATGTGCTTCAGCAATAGCCGCAAGGATGTCTGCATTTTTTGACTTGGTAAGATTCATGGCCTGTTCGAAATACCATTTGGCACTATCTGTTTTATTGGTATTCAGCAGCAATCCTCCGTAAGCCACCAGGAAATAAGGTTCTTTTTGTACGGAGGCTGGTGCTAAAGCCAGTGTATCGGCGGCTTCTTCCGTCAGTTCCTGTTTCAGGTAAGTGTTGGTGAGCAGGCACCAGGCTTCTGCATTTTCAGGTTGCTGGTTAAGAACGGCATGAAAAACCGATTCAGCGCTGGCATAGCGCGCATTGTCGAGATAAGACCTTCCTTCTTCCAAAGACTGGGCAGAAAGGGTGGTAACCGTGGTAATGAAGCTAATAAACAGAGCTGTCCTTTTCATGATGGTTATTTATTTCAGTTTAAAGATTAAGCAGGTTGAACCGCCAGTACCTGTGTTCTGGAATCAGGTGATAACTCATCAGAAATATGCCTGTTGAGCAAACCTCCGATCTTTGTTTCTACACCAGGATACACGATCAGCATATCGGCGTTCACTTTATTACAATAGTTCAGTAATGCTTTTGCCTGGTTATTGCCCCGGAGCACATCGTATTCTACAGAGCCTGGCCAGTTTGTTTTCAGCAAACGGAATGTATTCAGCAATGATTCTTTTGAATGCGCATCATCCTTTTCATGGCTGAGATAGCTGACCAGCCGGATATGGAAACCCGGTCTGTGTCTCCAGGTATCCAGCAGTTCCAGTTTCTTCCAGGGAAAGGTAGGCCCAACCGGAATGACCACTGTCTTAACCGGGCCATTCAACGATCCTGGCTTTACTGTTAGCACAGGTATACCGCTGTCTGTAGCTATCTGTGACGACAAAACAGTTTTTGAAAACGAAAACACAGAATTGGATGAATGCTTACCTATAATGATAAGATCAACATTTAGCCGTTCTGCTTCCTGTACAATCGCGTCTTCAATTGAATGACTGTCTGTAAGCCAGCAGGAGACCCCCACATCCGGCCTTAATTTCCGGATCCTTTCTTTTAGTTCATCCAGCTTTCCCTGTACTTTTTCCTGGTTCCGGTTTGCATTGCCCTTAATAAACTCATGCAATACATCCCGCCGTTGCACATGCAGCAGGTGAATCATTGCAGTAGCGCCTTCTATCAATTCCAATGCCTTGGCAACAGCCACTTCTGTGTTCACAGAGAAGTCAACTGGGACAAGAATTGTATTAAACCGGCCTGACATGGGGATAAATGTAGAAGAAAGCACTTAAGTGGCGATTAGTGATGAATTAGAATACTATTAGAAAACAGAAATCGTAAATTGCGATCTATTAAAAAAGCATTGATGGACGAGTTAAGTATACTCCTGGTTGAAGATGAAGTACGCATTGCAGATACATTGCGGATTGGTTTATCAGAGAATGGCTATGAAGTGGAAGTAGCCTATGATGGCCAGATAGGGTGGAGACTATTCCAGTCAAAAAAGTTTAATCTGTTGATCGTCGATATCAATTTACCGGGGATCACAGGATATGAACTGACCAAAATGGTAAGGGCCCAGAATGAAGATATTCCTATTATCATGTTAACGGCCCTGAGCTCGCTTGATGATAAGATAGAAGGGTATGATGCAGGCGCAGATGATTATATTATCAAGCCGTTTGAATTCAAGGAGCTTCTGATGAAGATAAGGGTGTTGATGCGCAGAACGGCAGATCTGCAGGCTCCTGTAGGTAATATTCTCCGCGCAGACGATCTGCTGATGAACCTCGATACCAAGGAAGTGAAGAGGGAAGATGTTTCCATTCATCTTACGGCCAAAGAATTTCAATTGCTTGAATACCTGCTGCGGAATAAGAACAGGGTTGTGTCTCGCGCAGATATTGCCGTGAATGTATGGGACATAGATTTTGATACCAACACCAATATAATTGATGTGTACATCAATTATGTCCGTAATAAAATAGACAAGCCATTTCAGAAAAAACTGATCCAGACCCAGGTGGGTATGGGTTATATCTTAAAGGAAAGCTGATATGCCAATAAGGTACCGCATCATCCTCTTATTTACACTATTAGTATTGCTGATACTCGGGATCGTATGCAGCTCTATTTATTATTTTTCAGCGAGTTCACGTACCAAGATGATGCGGACCAGGTTGACCAACCGCGCCATCACCACTGCGCGTTTATTGAAACAATCAGAAGTGTTTGACCGGCAGCTTGTCCGCCGGATCGATTCTTCCATGTCCATATCATTAAAAGATAAATCCGTTCAAGCCTATAACGCAGAAAATAAGCGGATATATAACTATACGGATGCGTTCGGGGACACAGTGCATGTTTCCGTCTCCTTATTGAACGAAGCAAGGAGCAAAGGGAACGTTTTTTTCAGGGAAGGGCAAAAGGAAGCTGTTGCATTTCATACACTTCATGCGCAAGGCACAGAAAAAGGCCTGGTGATTATTTCTGCAGCCAGGGATGATGAGGGTAATCGCAATATGAGCTTTCTGAAACAAATACTGATCGCCAGTTTTATAACAGGCATAGGTATTTCCTTCGCAGGCGGATACATTTTCTCGGGCCGCTTGCTGCGCCCCGTTAAAAAGATCACGGAAGAAGTCACAGATATTTATGCATATAACCTGGCAAGGCGTATACCTCTGGGTAATACCAAAGATGAATGGTATAAATTGACCAATACGCTGAATGATCTTTTAGACAGGCTTAATCAGAGCTTTGAAATGCAGCGGCGGTTCATATCCAATGCATCGCATGAACTTTCTACCCCGCTGACGCTTATTTCCAGCCAACTGGAAGTATCGCTGCAGCGCAACAGGAATGAAGAAGAGTACCGCCGCGTGATGCAAGCCGTATTGCAGGATGTTCACTACATGAATAACCTGGTGCAGACCTTATTGAAATTTGCAACCGCTTCAGGTAATCCCGGCGGATTGAATATCGATCTCATACGGATAGATGAAGTGCTGATGCGTATTCCTGCATCTATACAAAAACAGGATGCAGGATTTTCTGTATCCTTACAGTTCAACGACCTTCCGGAAGAAGAAAACAAATTGCTGGTATTTGGTAACGAGGAATTATTGTTTACTGCTATCCGCAATGTTGCCGTCAATGCCTGCAAATATTCACCTGACCATCATGCAAAGATCATACTGACGGTGTTGCCGGAAGAATTTATCATTCATATTATTGACGAGGGGCCAGGCATACCAGACAGTGAACTGGAAAACATCTTCCAGCCATTCTATCGCATAGAAGAGACCCGGTCCATTGCCGGCTTCGGCCTGGGGCTTTCATTGGCCAGCCGCATTATTAAATTGCATAAGGGCGATATTCAGGTTGAATCGACACAAGGCATCGGCACTACGTTTGAATTGCATTTGCCGGTGGCTGGAAAACTGTAAAATCTGTTTTCTTAAATCTTCTCCAGTTTTTCAATGGCTTTTACCATATTGATCCCTTTGCCTAATACGGGCTTGAACAGGTCGCCCCGCTTTTTCAACAATCCAATGGTATTTTGAATAGTGAAATCCTGCATCTTCAAGCCTTTTTTTACTTCGTCCCAGTGTAAAGGCATGGAAACAGTAGCACCGGGTTTTGGCCTGACAGAATAAGGCGCAGCCAATGTTGCCTGCGGGCGGTTTTGTAAAAAATCCAGGTACATTTTTCCCTTGCGACCGGATACAGACCGTTCGATGCTGGTAAAGTCAGGGATCTGCTGGTGAACAAGTGTCACGATCAAACGCGCAAATTCTTTCGACTGCTCATAACTGTAAGCTGCTCCCAAGGGGATATAAATATGAATGCCGGTTGAACCGGAAGTTTTTGCATAGCAGGGAATACCTGCTTTTTCCAATAGCTCTCCCGTTACCTGTGCAGCTTCGATCACCTGTTCAAACTCCGTTCGATTTCCAGGATCAAGGTCAATGATACACCAGTCTGGATGATCGGGTTTCTTCACCGTACTGCTCCATGGATTGATCTCGATACAACCCAGGTTAACCATATAAAGGAGAGTAGCTTCATCATTGCAGACCATGAAGTTTTTATCCTTGTCTTCATCCTGGCTCCGGTAAGGAAAAGTATCTATCCAATCCGGTATCTTGCCCGTTACATCTTTCTGGTAAAAACTTTGCCCATTAATACCATTCGGAAAACGGTTAAGCGATTGAGGCCTGCCTTTTAAATAGGGCAGGATATAAGGTGCCGCCTGGTAATAATAATTGATCAGCTCACGTTTGGTGATCTTTTCCTTCGGCCAGTAAATTTTACTGAGATTGGTGAACTGTAACTCATGCCCACCCACTTCCCGCACCTGCGATTTATCTTTCGGGTTAAGCAATGTCTTACGTTCACGTGAACCGGTTTTTGCCATCAGTTTATTTTTGTTAACCTTTTTAGTTGTGCTATTCGTGGCAGGAACTTTTTCTTCTTTTACTCCGTTCTTTCCATTCACATCATTCGCATCTAACGGAACTTCTCTCGTTACATCCGTCGCCTTCTTATCCTCCCGCATACCCTCAAAAGAGGGATGACGCATTACTCCATCACTGGTCACTTCACGATAGCTTACTTCACAAACCAGTTTGGGTTTTAGCCAGGTGGCTTTCGCATGCGGAGGATCGGGGCGGAAGCGGGAAGGTTTATTTACATCCGGTTCTGTATTGAAGGGGGATTTCTTAGTGACCAGTGGCTTGAACAGGCGCATCATTTTCTGCTGTTGGTCCTGGTTAAAGCCAGTGCCGATTTTGCCGGTATACTGCAGTTTCCCATTTTCAAACACACCCACCAGCAATGAACTGAATGCTTTGCTTGTGCCTTCATTGCGTGTGTAGCCACCGATCACTACTTCATGACGGAGATTGGTTTTTATTTTCAGCCATTCTCGTGTGCGGATACCGGGAGTATACAAACTTTCCGCTTTTTTTGCCATGATACCTTCGATCCCCATTTTTCCTGCGGCATTCAGCAGTTCTTCAGCAGATGTGTCAAAACTTTCACTCATGCGGATAATACCTTCTTCCTCCGGCATATTTGATTTTAATATCTCTCTGCGTTCCTGCAAGGATAATCCGGTGAGATCATACCCATTCAGCCAGAGGATATCAAACACATAATAAAAAAGGGAACCATCAGCCTCACTCCGCCAGTTTTGCAGGCTGCCGAAATCCGCCACGCCTTTATCATTGATCACAACGATCTCTCCATCTACTACGGCATGCAATCCCCATTGTTTGATGGCTTCAAAAACCGGATAAAACCTTTCACTGAATGATTTATTATTCCTCGATATAAGGGATGTCTTTTTCCCGTTCATTAATGCGAGAGCTCGGTAACCATCCCATTTTATTTCGTATGTCCATCCTGGTTCATCAAAAGGTTTATCTACCAGGGTAGCGAGCATAGGAGTGGTGTAGGAAGGAAAAGGGGATTTTTTGCCGGCAACTGATTTCTTCCTTTTTACAGGAGCTTTCTTTCTTGCAGTTTTCTTTTTTGGAGAAGCTGCAGCACCGGCTGAAACAGCTTTTTGTGAATATACTTTATCAGGTCTCTTTTCCATTTCAGCGATCGTTTTACCGGAGATCACCGAGCGGGCCTTCTTTGTTACATCTGTGATGCGGGCATATTTATCTTTTGCTTTCATCAACAACCAGGAATTCTCTCCCTGGTAAGATGATTTTACCAAAGCATATTCACCTTTCAGTTTTTTACCTTTCAGCACGAATACGACCTTTCCCTTGCGCAACTGACTCAAAAGATTTTTTTCTTTTGAGCGCTTATCGGGAAACTCACCCTCTGCCGGTTCGTACACGCCTTCATCCCAAACAATAACGGTGCCTCCACCGTATTGACCTTTGGGAATAATGCCTTCAAAGTTGCGGTAATCATAAGGGTGATCTTCCACCATCATCGCCAGCCGTTTTACTGATGGGTCAGTGGATGGGCCTTTAGGTACGGCCCAGCTTTTTAATACTCCATCCATTTCAAGGCGGAAATCGTAGTGCAGCCGCGATGCATCATGCTTCTGCACCACGAAATGCAATTGCTGTCCTGTAGGTTTCCCACCACTTGGTTCAGGTGTATGGGAAAAGCTTCTTTTTTTGCGGTAAGTTGCTAGTGCCATATAGTGATGCTATCAAAACAGGGGCCGGGTATTGAAAATATTTTTGCAACGCAAACGGTTGACTATCGCGAAATCGTAGTTTTACGACTCAAAAAGGGTAGATTTTCTCTTGGCAATCAATACGTAACGCATTATGTTTGCATCAGAAGTTGATTGATTGTTATATCAATCTATCCAATATCAAACCGAAGAACCGATTCCAATAAAATCCTAAAAAACCATCCTTTCGGTCAACTTCATCTTTTTACCGTCCAGAAAAAGATTCAAAAGGTCATCGTGAAAAGCGGTGGCCTTTTGCTTTTATTTAATCTTCCCACCAATTTTCGTTTGGATAAAACTGGTTAATGACCACAGCCTGCCCGATCAGGGGCGTGGTGACCCGCAATCCCAATTCTTTTGCTTTTACTGTAAGACGGCGTGGCGGTTCATTCCAGGGGTGATTGGCGAGGGCAAACTTGGCCCAGTGTACCGGCATAAGCACTTTGGCTTTAAGGTCAATCGCGGCTTGTGCAGTTTCTTCAGGCAGTAAATGAATATTATGCCAGGCAAGATTATACTGCCCGCATTCTAAAAGTGCAAGATCAAAGGGGCCAAATTTTTCACCTATGAGTTTGAAATGTGCATCATAACCAGAATCACCACCAATAAAGATCCGGTAGCCATATATATCAAGCACGAAGGAAGACCAGAGTGAAGTTGCCTGTACCAGTCCACGCCCTGAAAAATGCCTGGCAGGTGTGGCAGTGAGTGAGATGTTTTGCTGTAATTGTTCTGTTTCCCACCAATCCATTTCAGTAACAGGAGGAATATCATTTCCTGCACAGCGGGCTATATCTTTTCCCACACCCAATGAGGTATAAATCCTTTTGATCTTTGGCAATAGTGATGCAAGTGTTTTTTTATCAAGATGGTCATAATGATTGTGAGTGATGATAAGGTAATCAATTACAGGAAAATCATTTGCAGCATAAATATCTGAACCTTTGAACGCAGTTACCAATCCGGGCATTGGCGCAGCATGACCACTGAATACCGGATCAACAAGAATCCTTACTCCTTTGCAAACAATGAGATAACTGGAATGCCCGAACCAAACGATTGCAGGTGCATCCGAGGATAAGTGTGGTAGATTGGTTTTTATAGTAGGCAAAGGAACAGCAGGTGTTGCAGTGCGCGGACGATTGACTCTTTCCAGTAAAACTTTTATCATGCTTGAATCTTTCGACAAAGTTGGAGTGGGAGAGAGGTTTCTGAACTTACCGTTACTGTAGTGGTCAGAGTTGGGTGGCGTCCGCCAGTGTTGTTTTATCATGAACATAAATTTCGGCGATACGCCGCAGAGCCGCAAAGATTTTATTGGCAATTTGTGAATACTTTAGGTTTGTGTCCTACTTTTGCAACACCGTGCATAAGATAGCTGCTGCTATATTACTCCTGGCCTTCCTGGGGCAAACCTTTAACCAGGGTTTTTATTATGTTGGTTATATCATCAACAAGGCAGAGTACATGCGGGACTGCGAAAACAAATACAGGCCCATGCTGCATTGTGACGGTAAATGCCAGTTGATGAAAAAGATACAGGCGCAGCAAAAAAAAGAACAGGAACAATACCCTGAAATGAAACTTGCTGCCAAGGCAGAAGTGATCTCTTCAAAATCTTCTTTTCTTCTTACAGTTCCGCAGGTTTGTATAACCGTTGAAAGGAAATACAAGACCGGCGATACAGGATCACCTGTTGACCGCGCATCTTCCTTCTTCCATCCTCCTAATGCCTGATGCCCATATCATGTGTGCATTCATGTGAATGATTGACCATTCATTGTTCATTTTTTTTGCCTGATCTAAGGCCGGGGTATTTATTGCTTTTCCAGGAGAAATAGCGATATGACCCCTCATGCAAAAAACTATTATCAATAATTAAGATTACCAGTATGAAAATATATTTCAAGCTGCTGCTCGTTGCAGTAAGCTCTACCGTGTTGTATGCTTCCTGTAAAAAGGACAGCCATGATCCTCCTTCAGGAGAACTTGTTCCTGTAACAGTTGAGTTTGACAATATTGTTGGAGGGCAGAATCTTTTCCTGGACGCAGTAAATTATACCAATGCAGCAGGAGAGCAATTCAATATTTCCTTATTGCAATATTATATCAGCAATATCCGGCTTGGAAAAACTGATGGAACTGTATATACGGTTCCGCAAGACAGCAGCTATTTTTTGATAAAAGAAAATGATCCTGCAACAAGGCTGGCAAAGATCAAAGTTCCCGCAGGGGATTATAACCAACTTAGTTTTGTGGTAGGTGTAGACAGCCTTCGCAGCACGATGGATATCAGCAAGCGTACCGGAGTGCTGGACCCTTCTGCAGGGCATGATGATGGGATGTACTGGGGATGGAATAGCGGATATATCTTTTTCCGGATGGAAGGCGTTTCTCCGTCAGCACCACTTGATCCAAGCGGTCAAAGAAAATTCCGTTATCATATAGGAGGATTTGGCGGTTATTCAGCACCAACGATCAACAATATCAAAGCGGTTACACTTGATCTGAATGCTTCCGGCATTGTGCAGGCGCGTTCGGGGCGGACACCCAATATACACCTCATGGTAGATGTGCTGAAGGTTTTCAACGGGCCTGTAACATTAAGCATTGAGGCAAATCCTACTGTTATGTTCAGTGACTATAGTGTGAACATCGCAAATAATTACTCCCATATTTTTTATCATGATCATACAGAGAATTAAACTGTTGTTATGAACAAACGATTTTTGTTATTCTCCGCAGGTTTCCTGCTATTGGTCTCCTGTGGTAAGGAGATCATGGAGAAGTTCACCGGCTTTAAAAAGCCGGTGAACTTTCCCGGGCCGGTATACCGCTTTGCGGATAATACCGTCACAAAAGAAGGGTTCGAACTGGGACGTAAATTGTTTTATGATCCAAGGCTTTCACGGAACAATACCATTTCCTGCGGAAGCTGTCATATCCAATCATCTTCTTTTACGCATCATGGGCACGATGTAAGCCATGGCATAGATGACAGATTAGGCAGCCGCAACTCTCCACCCATCATGAACCTGGCCTGGATGCCTTCTTTCTTTTGGGACGGAGGCGTGTTCGATCTCGATCTGCAACCTGTTTCTCCTATCACCAATCATGTTGAAATGGATGAAACAATAGAAAACGTGTTGAGCAAACTGCGGCAACATCCCCAATATGCCGGCCTTTTTAAAAAAGCATTTGGCTCGGAAGAGATCAATACGGCCAGGATGATGAAGGCTTTATCACAATTCATGTTGCTATGCGTCAGCAGCCAGTCAAAATATGATAGCGTGACAACGAATCTTGGTGCTGCTTTCACTCCCACAGAGCAGCAGGGTTATGCCTTGTTCAAAGAGAAATGCAGCGGTTGTCATAAAGAGCCTTTATTTACCGATCATTCTTTCCGGAATAATGGTATTGCCATCGGGCTGAATAACGATGAAGGCCGGTATATGGTAACGTTGAACGAAGCGGACAAATACAAGTTCAAAGTGCCAAGCCTGCGAAACCTGGAGTTTACTGCGCCTTATATGCATGATGGCCGGTTCATTACCCTTGATGCTGTGCTGGATCATTACCGGAATAACGTGCAACATACGCCCAATCTTGATCCGCTTCTTGCTAATGGAATACCGTTGAAGGATGAAGAGAAGCAACAACTGATCGCATTTCTGAAAACACTAAGCGACCGGAATTTTTTGAATAACCCACTGCTGTCAGAGCAGTAAAAAAACAAAAATTTATGAAAACGAAATCAGTAGCCCTTTCATTTGCTGGTGAGATCATCATGCAATTGGAGAAGTTGCGTATTGTTTTACCTTTTAAAACTGTAGAGTGATGAAAAAGATTTACAGCCTGTTGATCGTCCTGGCTTCTATTCCCTCACTGGCCTGTGATATTTGCGGAAGCGGTGCAGGAGGTTCTTACTTGGGACTGCTTCCGCAATTCAGGAAACAGTTTTTCGGTTTGCGTTACCAACAAAACAGCCTTCAGCATCACCTGGGAGCGGGCGGAACGGTTAATTATCTTACCACAACTGAGACCTATCGGATCACAGAACTATGGGGAGCAACCAATATCGGATCAAGGTTCAGGGTAACGGCATTCGTTCCATTTAATTTCATACAAAGGAAAAATCAGCAGGAACACCTGACTGATCAGGGAATCGGAGATATTACTGTTATCGGTTATTATCAGTTGCTTAACCAGAATGCAAACGATGGGAGTAATAAACTGATCCAATCCCTTTGGATAGGCGCTGGTATTAAACTGCCTTCGGGAAAGTATAACCCGGAAGATAAGAACATCCAGCAGTCATCACAGAACACCTTCCAGTTGGGGACAGGCAGCACTGATTTCTCTGCCCACCTGATGTATGATATCCGGCTGGGCCAAACGGGTATCAATATGAATGCCGGCTATAAAATGAATGCCCGGAATAAATATGATTATCAGTATGGCAATAAATTTACTTTAAATACGCTGGCCTACCACCGGTTTGCTATCGGAGATAAAGTAAGCATTACGCCCAATGCAGGTGCTTTATATGAAACTGCTGCAAAAGACTGGAAAGTGAAAGACGTGCAAGTGTGGGAAACCGGCGGATATTCCCTGATGGGGACTTTAGGAATGGAGTTTTCATGGAGAAGAATAAGTGCGGGCATCAATTTCCAAACGCCTTTAGCACAGCGTTTAGGTGAAGGGAAAGTGAAAGGAAAGGACAGGGGTATGATACATCTTGGTATAGCTATCTGATAAGATAAAGATCATGAGCTGCCAGTAATTGTTGGCAGCTCATGATCTTCCAGGTATTTATTCCTTGCTTTTGATGGCTATGATATTATCCTGCTGATTCTCGTCAGGCATATATCCATAAGGGTCGATTACTACTGATGCAGGCTTTTTATTCACGATCATTGTCAGCTTTGTTTCGCCATTGGTGAAATGATATGTTTGCAAATGCAAAGGTTGTGTATAACGGTCCCAGTCTGTAGGTTGCTGTTCAAAAACGGCGATTGTTATATCATCATCAACGGGTGAAGGCTTGAAAGAATGATATCTTCCGTTATTCTTTACAATATTCGCCTGCACGGTCAGGCTAAACCGGCCATCGGGTAATTGCTTGCATTCAATATGGGATAATTTCATTGACCAGGTGATCATTTCGGATAGCAGCTCATTGATCAATATTGTCTGAGCCGGACTTGTATCCTTATAAAGCTCCTGCTTCAGGTGTTCAGGTTTTGCTTTGGAGCCTGGTGCAGCATGCTTTGCCCAAAGGCTTTGCAGAACACGGGTCAGTTTTTCTTCTCCGAGGTTTTCTTTGATAGCATACATGGCCAGGCTTCCTTTCTGATAATGCACGAATGGCTGACCGGTTGCAGAATCCAATGACATTTCATCCTCATCCAGGCTGCGCAGGATGGAATATAACCTGTTGTCGGTTTGCAGATAGTTGCGCAAATACATTTTGCCGAACCGGCGTTCCAGCACCATATCCTCTATATATTTTGCCAATGATTCTGTCAGTAATTTATTGCCAGGTGATGCGGCTGGTTGAAACTGCGCTCCCCACCATTGATGTGCAGTTTCATGTGCCGTGATGGCATAAGCCTGGTTCACTTTAGTGGTATCGCTGTAGTTGCTCATGAAATTGATATTTTCTACACTGAACATAACACCAGGATATGAAGTGGCTGCACCACGGTACTGCGGTATTTCGGCAAGGGACAATTGTTTGTATGGATAGGGGCCGAAATGTTCAGTGCTATAATCCAGTGCATCTTTCATCCCCTGCATAATGGCGGGAAGGTTATAGGTTTGATCGGGCTGGTAATAAATATTCAATGTAATGCCTTTATGTTCTTCTTTTATGCTGGCATATTCTGCTGAACTAAATGCAAACATGAAATTGGAAGACCGTGTTGTTTTATAATGAAAATAATTACGGTTCCCATTCTTCCATTGGTTTTGCAATTCTCCAACGGTTATTATTTGCTGGTCGGCTTTGGTGGAAATGGTTGTTTCGTAATCTACCAGGTGATAAACGGTATCAACTGGTGATAGGCTAGGGGTTTCGGACAATCCTTTTTTTCTGCGGGCTGTTTTGTCATCTGATTCATAACGATCATTATATCCCAGGAATGGAAGAAATTTTTCCAGTTCGATATAGGTACCATTTTCAACTACTGAATGCTCATTATTGAATGGCGTAAAACCTGAACGGATTACCTGGAGGGAAAACTGTATTTCCATTTCTTTACCAGGCAGAAGAGGTGTGCTGAGATCATATCGTTGTTGATTGAAACTTTTATCCTGTGCAACTTTCCTGGACAACGGGATAGTAAAGCTGGCAGAAGAAACTTCCGGATCAGTGCCTAACCAGAGAACCCTGACTGGGTTGGATGATTCATTTCTTAAACGGTAAGTTCCTTTCACCGTATACATCTGTTTTTCAGGATACAGGTCCACTATTGTTTTTATGGCTTTGATCACTGGTTGATAAATATCTGCGAGCGGTTTGTATTTTTTTTCATATTCCAGTTGCCATTCCTGCTGTACCAGTTTGCTTTTGTATTTGCCGATAATATTTGTTTGATAATAGATCCAACTGCCCGCGCCAATCCAGATCAGCATTCCTGCTAATAAAAACAGTTTCCCCGGCTTTCCCCATTGATTGCCTGCTGCACTTAACCGTTGCCGGAGTTTTAAGTGCCGGCTATTTTGCCACAATGCGATTGTTACAAGAGAAAGTATAATAGCCAGTCCTGACCAGTAAAGCATATACCAATTAAAAGCTTTAGCATAATGACCAAACCCATTCATTGCTGAATACAGAAGATCCGGAACCGAACCATATCGAAGCAGGTAATGCTCTATACCTAATCGTGAGCTGAATAGGAGAAAGGCTGTTATGAACAAAGAGATCAGCATGCCCAGGTATTTATTGGAAGTAAGCGACATAATGAAAACAACCAGTATGGCGAAGAGAAATAACGGAAAGCCGCTATAGTAATACAAGCTTGTATAACGCAGCAATTCCAGCTGTGTATATCCACTGCTTAGCTGTAAACCTATACCGATGCCGATATTGGCTGTAATAATTGCCGCGATCAATATCCCTAATGCGGCTGTTTTTGCTGCCCAGGGTACAACATTCCTTACTGGCGTGCTATACACAAGAGCCTGCACATTTACGTTCCGCTCGCGCCAGATCAGCTCGGCTGCATAAAATATGATCAGGAGCATGGCTGGTTTTATAGAGCGAAGTTCCTGTAACAACAGGGAAGTGGAAGGATAATACCGGATGCTGTAAGGGCCACCAAATAAAGTGTCTTTCGTTTCCATAGCATACATGAATATCCACAGGATCATCATTACCATGAACGGTATATGCCTGAATACCGAAATGGTTTCCAGTTTTAACTGTGAGCGAAAAGCCCTCCAGTGATAAGCCAGTCCCTGCGGGTCAACGGCAATGCTTCTGTAAGGAATTACAGCAACAGTTTTTAATGAGCGCTTGCTTTTTCCTGCTGCAGGGAGTTTTATTTCGAACCGGAAAAACCGGTAACTGAGGACCAATAACACTAAAACGAAGCCGGCCCACAATAAACGGTTTAAGAGAAAAGCTCCATCGAGAGCAAATAGAGTGGCATTCTTTTGTGCCACTGTCCAGGAGCGGGTTTCACTGAAAAAAGCAGAAAGCCCGAATGGGTCTGCCAGTAAAGAGAGCGTACCAGGCCCGTCGGGGTTGAGGGAAGAAGTGGCCAGCAGCGGAGAATTGCCCAGAACGGAACCTACCCAATAGAGCACAAACAACAATACACCTGCAGCATATACAGCCCTGACATTCCCCGTAAGTAATCCAACACAAAAGATCAGTGCGCAGCTAAGGAATACATTTGGCGCTCCGAAGGTTAGCAGAGGCTGAATAAAATAATAAATGACGGAGCTTCTTACTTCTTCTTCAGGTAGAAAAAATGAACCGAAAAACATTCCTGCTGCAGCAAAGCAAAGAATAAGGAATACTGCTATAAGTAAGCCGGATAACCTTGTCATGAAATAAGGGAGCCGCTTTACTGAAGTGCTGTAAATGATAGCATCCATTTTATAATAGCTATCTCTTAATACCACACTGGCGCAAAACAATGTGGCGACAAAGATAGAGCAGAGCGAGAGCAAACCGGTTATATTGGTAATAGCATATGGGCTGTTCTTATAAACTTCATTGCCAAATCCGCCTTGCATGGCTACCATTCCAAGCAGGGAAAATACCAGGGCCGCTATCTTAAAAGTTATTTGCCTGAAATGATATTTCAGTTCAAACCGCAATAAGGAAACTAGCATGCGGCACCTCCTTTTCCGGAAGCCTGGTTGCCGAATAAAGCAGAGAAATATACATCTTCCAGTTCGGGATTGAATTGTACAAATCCGGTACCGGGATTAATGGATGACAATACATGTAATTGCATTTTTCCACCAATAAGCCGCGTGGATATAATATCAAATTCTGCCTGGTGTTGTGCGAGCTCATTGCGGGAAATGGTCTTGCGCCAAATCAACCCTTCCAGTTTTTCTGTAAGCTGTGATGGCTTCCCCTGCAGGATCACTTTGCCTGAAGCCATTACAGCCATTTCTGGACAGAGATCATGTACATCTTCCACAATATGGGTGGAAAGTAATACCACCACGTTTTCGCCGATCTCGCTCAGCAGATCATGAAAGCGGTTACGTTCCAGGGGGTCGAGCCCGGCAGTAGGCTCATCCACGATGATCAGTTTGGGGTTTCCTAGCAAAGCCTGGGCAATACCGAAACGTTGGCGCATGCCACCCGAAAATGAGCTTACCGCTCTTTTGCGGTCTGCGTAAAGATTGGTTTGCTGCAGTAGAGCCATTACCTGTTCTTTTCTTTCCTTTTTATTCAGTATTCCTTTCAGTATAGCCAGGTGATCGAGCAATTGCATGGCAGATATTTTAGGATATACACCAAAATCCTGCGGCAGATATCCCAATTGCCCCCGTAATTGTTGCGGATGCCGAATGATATCTATTCCTGAAAAAAGCAGTTCCCCGCTATCGGGTTGTTGCAGTGTGGCAAGCGTGCGCATCAGCGAAGATTTGCCGGCACCATTTGGTCCAAGCAGTCCAAACATGCCATTGGATATAGTAAGGGAAACATTATCGAGAGCTTTAACGCCATTTGTATAACTCTTGCAAAGGTTTTTAATTTCGAGTGTGTGCATACTTCATTTATTTTCGGATGCAAAATAGAGGCGCATGGTAAGGCGATAAATTATAAATGAGAAAGGCGCTGAAAATGGTGATCAATAGATACTCCTGCTTATACCCTTGTTTCAGTTGCCTACATCCTTAAAACCGATACATTCGTCATTATTTTTTGAAGAAACCGGCTGGAAGCTGTTTTTTTAACCATTTGTTTCTCCATTTCATGAATAAGCTTTTTGATAAACTGATGCAGCGCCGAGATGCCTGGTTCTTTACCGGCTTGTGGCTTTGGGCTGCAATCGGGTATTCACAGCAGGAGACATCCGGCAACTGGCCGTTCTTTCTTAGAACAATAGCTGTACTGGGAATTGTGTTTGTACCGGTCATCAGTTTTACCTGGTTTAGAGAGAGGCTAAAGCAAGTGTTGAGTAGCAG
>JBQCHL010000002.1:0-169228 GCA_051954695.1 Chitinophagaceae bacterium | reverse complement strand
CCGGTAAGGCGGGAAGGACGGGAAGGGGGCGTTTGGATTAATTAATTCCCTGTATTTTTGCGGGCGAAAACCTAACGAGCGTTAACCTCAAAATATAAGTGGATGAAACTTTCACAGTTGTCCGAAACCTTAATAGGCTCTGAAATTGTAAAACTGGGTGGCGAGATCAGGGAAAAGATCCGCCAGGGTGAGCGGATCTATAATTTTACTGTTGGCGATTTCGATCCTTCTATTTTCCCCATCCCAAAAGAGCTGGAAGACGCTATCGTAGAAGCTTATCGCAAGCATTTTACCAATTACCCGGCAGCCGAAGGCAATCTTGATCTCCGTGAAGCCATCCTGTCATTTACCAAAGAAACAGAAGGGCTGGACTATGGCACTACTGAAGTGCTGGTAGCTTCCGGCGGGCGCCCTTTGATCTATTCTGTTTTCCGCGCCATCTGCGACAAAGGCGATAAAGTGATCTATGCCGTGCCCAGTTGGAACAACAACCACTACACTCATTTTGTAGAAGGCGAGCATATCGTGATCGAAGCAAAAGCTGAAAATAATTTCATGCCTTCTGCTGATGATCTCCGTCCTTATATTAAAGAAGCTACACTAATTGCTCTTTGCTCACCGCAAAACCCTACCGGCACTACTTTCAAAAAAGAAAACCTCGAGGCGATCTGCGACCTGGTACTGGAAGAGAATAAACGCCGCAGCGATTCAGAAAAGAAATTGTATGTGATGTATGACCAGATGTACTGGCATCTCACTTATGGAAAGATCGAACATTACAATCCGGTTTCCCTCCGCCCTGCCATGCGCGAATACACTGTTTTCATTGATGCGATCAGCAAGGTGTTTGCAGCAACAGGCGTACGTGTGGGCTGGAGCTTTGGGCCTGCAACTGTGATCAGTAAAATGAAAGCGATCCTTACGCATCTTGGGGCCTGGGCACCAATGGCAGAGCAAAAAGCCACCGCTCATTTCCTGGGCAATCGCGAAGCGATAAAAAAATACCTGGCTCATTTCAAAACAGAACTGGAAGAACGCCTGCACAGCATCTACAATGGTTTCATGCAATTGAAAAAAGAAGGATTGCCTGTAGATGCCATCTCCCCGGAAGCAGCGATTTATCTTACTATCAAAATAGATCTTGCAGGAAAGAAAACTGCGCAAGGCGTTGTATTGAAAGATCAAAGTGAAGTGACTGCTTATGTTCTGAACGAAGCAAAACTGGCTGTAGTACCTTTCTATGCTTTTGGCGCCAGCCGCAGTTCCGCCTGGTACCGCCTCAGTGTGGGCACCTGTAAAAAAGAAGAGATCGATGAGATGATTGGAAAACTTCGTGAAGCGTTGAAGAAACTGTCCTGATAAGGAAGTTTAATTCTTATTGATCAGGAAACGGAATGGCCTCAGTTCTGTGTATCGTATTGCTTTCAGGATTTTTCCCGGGCGGGAAGTGATCCGGTTGCGGTCAACTAATTCATGTGCCACGCAAAATTGTTCATCAGATTCCGCGATCATAAGGATATCATTCAGGCATTCCACTTCATGATCAATCGCCTTTTGACTCATGAACTCATTTTTCAGCAGCACCAATAAATCACGGTTAGGCATTTTCATCGCCGGTAAAAATTTAATAGCCAGACATTCCTTTATGACTTGGGCAGCCGCAGTTGCTTCCCTTGCCGTTACCTGAATAATAGTTCCTGTTACAAGCCGAAACAACAACCATGCCCACCAACAGGGCCAATAACGCTATTTTGTTTATCGTCTTCATTTTAAGAGTTGTAATTTAAAACTATTTTGCGACCAAAATAGTATACAACGGGGATAAAATGACAAATTTTTCCGGGAATAAACCCTTGGTAGAAAAACAGTCCGGTAAGCCACGGGTACTCGTGGCTCCGCTCGATTGGGGGCTGGGCCATGCCACGCGTTGTATACCTGTTATTTATGAATTACTAAAGCAAAATGCTGAGGTTTGGCTGGCTGGTGAGAATGCCCAGGAAAGCTTACTCCGCAATGAATTCCCTTCGCTGCCTTTTCTTTCCCTGAAAGGTTACAGGGTAAAATACTCCCGTTCGGCCTCGGGGTTGTGGAGAGCGATCTTCCGTCAATTACCCCGTATCTGGCAAACCATCCGGCAGGAAAACAAATGGCTGAAACAAGCTGTGAGCGAGTATGAATTCGATGCCGTTATCAGCGATAACCGCTTTGGTTTATCCCATCCTTCCATTCCCTGCATTTTTATTACTCATCAGCTCCATATTAAAAGCCCCTTGGGAAAATGGACGGAAAGCAGAATCCAACGTACTAATTACCGGTTCATAAATAAATTTTCCGAATGCTGGGTACCGGATATAAAAGGCAGTAACAACCTGGCCGGCCAACTTTCCCACCCCACCGTATTGCCCCGCATACCTGTTCTCTATACAGGCATACTTTCAAGATTGCACCGCAATAATGGGTATCCACAAAAAAAACATTTATTCATATCCTTATCCGGCCCTGAGCCACAACGGACCACCTGGGAGAACAAGATCATTCAAGAAATTGCGCATTACCCGGGAACAGCCACTATTGTAAGAGGCTTGCCGGAGGCCGGCAAACTGATCCCTTCGACTAATGATATTCATTTCTTTAATCATCTTCCAGCCAATGACTACAACCAGGAAATGAATAAGGCCGAATGGGTGATCAGCCGCAGCGGATATTCGACTGTAATGGATATCGCAATGCTTGGAAAAAAGGCCATCCTGGTTCCCACACCCGGCCAGCCTGAACAAGAATACCTGGGAAAATATCTTTCTGAAAAAGGATTTGCTCCCTCTTTAACACAGGATGGATTTTCGCTGGCTAAGGCCCTGGAACTGGCAGGCGGGTTCAATTTCCAGCCATGGGAAAATACATCGGTAACCGGCTTGCCGGAAGCCGTGTCATCTTTATTAAATAAAATAAAAGAGAAGGATAATTTTAAGCCGGATCAGGATGCCGTTGCTTTAGGATAATCAAAAAACCAAAACGCCTTCTTCGACCTTTTAAATTCACTCCAGCTTTGTATAGAGGCTTTCACGGCAAAAATGCTGCAGGTGGGCATTTCATCAATTCTTGTATCGGTAAGTGTATTGGCGAAATCGGTTATACCGTTATTATGTGAGAATACAGCGATGGTATCATATTCGTCAGAAACCTGGCTGATCACCCTGGCAAAAACTTCGGGTGTGGCGAGATAAAGCTCATCAATAAAGATGATCGCTTTTTTTGATTGATCATATTCTTCTGCAAAATATTCAGCCGTTTTGCGGGCACGTTTTGCAGGGCTGGATATAAATGCGTCAATCGCAATTCTTTTATCCAGCAATCTTTTCGCCATTGCGGGCGCATCTTTTTTACCCCTGTCATTCAAAGGCCTGTCAAAATCTTTAATGGAAAAGTCTGACCAACTGCTTTTTGCATGGCGGACAAGAAGTAATTGCTTGCTCATATGAGAAAAGGTTTAATATCCTCTCACATTCTTTCCCTCCATATAATTCATGAAAGCCTTGTTCACTACTTTGTTTCCTCCAGGTGTTGGATAATCGCCGGTAAAATACCAGTCGCCCAGGTTGCTGGGGCAGGCCTGATGTAAACCGTCCACTGTCTGGAAGATCACGTCTACAGGTATCTTTACTTCAGGTGGAGTAATGAGCTGGGCTATCTTTCGGGAGATCTCTTCATCAGTAAAGCCTTTATACAATTGCTTCACCACATTCTCTGTGTGCAATTGATTATTCCGCTGAAGCTCCTTACATTTTTCCAGCATTTCTTTCAGGCAATCTTCTTTGCCTCTTTCCTTCATCAGTTCTACGGCTGCATTAAAAGCAATGAAGTCGCCCATTTTGCTCATATCAATACCATAGCAATCGGGATAGCGAATTTGTGGGGAAGAAGAAACAACAATAATGCGTTTGGGTTTCAGTCGCGCCAGCATCCGGATAATGCTTTCCTTCAGCGTGGTGCCACGAACTATGGAATCATCTATCACCACCAGTGTGTCTTCGCCGGGGCGAACGGTGCCATACGTTACATCATATACGTGCTGCACCATTTCATTGCGGCTTGCATCTTCTGTAATGAAAGTGCGCATCTTCACGTCTTTGATCGCGATCTTTTCCACCCTTATCCGGCGGTTGATCATTTCGCTGAGCTTCTCTTCATCATATTCTTTGTTCCAGCTCAGTATCCTTTCCAGTTTGATATTGTTCAGGTAACGCTCCATCCCTTTTTGCAGGCCGAGAAAAGCAACTTCGGCTGTGTTGGGGATGAAAGAAAAGATCGTGTTCTTAAGATCATGATCGATCAGGTTCAGCACAGGCTCGCTCAGGTTAAAGCCTAATGCTTTTCTTTCTTTATAGATCTTCTCATCGCTGCCGCGTGAGAAATAGATACGTTCAAAGCTGCAGGCTTTCCTTTCTTTTGGTTCCAGCACCTGGCTGATCTCTATCTCACCTTTTTCATCCACGATCAGGGCCTGGCCGGGCATCAGTTCCTTCACTTCATTTTCGCCTACATTGAATGTGGTACGGATAGCTGCTCTTTCAGAAGCCGCCACCACCACTTCATCATTTATGTAATAGTAAGAAGGGCGTATACCATGTGCATCGCGGAACACAAAACCAATGCCGCTACCCGTCATACCACCCACATGAAATCCACCATCAAACAAAGGCAGGGCTTTCTTCAGCACTTTTTTGATATCCATCTTGTCAGGCGAGATCTCATCTTCCTTGCAAAGGAAAGTATGCATCAGCTCAATCATAGCGGCCAGATCGCTGAAACGCATGATCTCACTTGGCTCTTTCCCTACCAGCGTGAAGAGCTCATCTGTATTCACCAGGTTGAAATTACCGGCGAGTGCCAGGTTCCTGGCAGGAACCGTATCGCGGTTGATAAATGGATGACAGTATTCGAGTTTGTTTTTTCCCTGTGTGCCATAACGGAGATGGCCCAGCAGCAATTCTCCCAGGAAGTTCACATGCCCTTTCATCAGGCCGGGATGGGTTTTAATACCGGGGTGGTATTTTTCCAGTTCGGCCACTTCAGTGCCTATCTGTTCAAAAATATCCGAGATGGCCTGGGGTGCATTGCTGCGGCGGCGATGCATAAAAGGATAGCCTGGTTCCACATTCAGCTTCACAGCAGCTACCCCTGCGCCGTCCTGGCCGCGGTTATGCTGTTTTTCCATCAGGAGGTAGAGCTTATTAAGCCCCCACATGACGGTGCCATATTGTTGCTGATAGTAAGAGAAAGGTTTCCTTAACCGGATGAACGCTAATCCGCATTCGTGTTTGATCGGGTCGCTCATGTAATTGTTTAGGAGGTGCAAAGGTACGCTCATTCAGGCAGACTACACAAACTGAGATGGTTAATCTCGGGCTCAACTGAATGAACTTTTACACCTGGCATAACAAGCGTCAGGTTCATTTTGTTGAATGCGGATGGATGATGATCATAACCAGTTTATAATGAATAAAAAAGCCCCGAAACCAAGTTTCGGGGCTTTCAATTAGTTATCATCCGTCCATTAAAATGCTTTTCCGTCATCTGACCTGTACTTGGCCAGTTGCTGGCAATTGTTCGCTGACTCATCATCCACAGAAATATAATAGGTAGGCAGTTTGGCGGTGATCCATTTATTCAATGCTTCCCCCTTTTTCTGTTCCAGTGCTGCCTGGGAAATTTTGCTGTAGTCGTCGCGCATATTCATGCGGTGAGGCTCTGAGCGGGATTTGAGATAAACGATTCTCACGCCTTTTTTACCCTGTTCATCTGTAAATACTACAGGTGCGGAGTAATCACCCACATTCATTGTGCGGATGGTGTTCACCATATCCTTGTCCAGTTGATCGATGGTTACATAAGGAGATCCATCGCGGTTCAGGATAAATGCACCCTGGTATTTTGCTGATTCGTCTTCTCCGTATTTTTTGGCTGCTTCATTAAAGCTGATCGTGCCGGCAATGATCTTTGAACGCACAGAGTCCAATTTAGCCTTGGACAGGTTGATCTCTGCATCAGTGATCGGAGGTGTGCGGAGAATATGGCGAACGATCGCGTCATCGCCGCTACGGTGTACCATCTGGATGATGTGATAGCCGAATTTACCTTTCACAGGCGCTGATATTTCACCATCTTTCAGCCTGAAGGCTGTAGAAAGGAATACAGGATCCCATGTTTTTTCGTTCCGGTTGATCTGGTATTGGCCTCCGCGGTCTTTACTTCCCGGGTCTTCTGAATAACGTTGAGCCAGTTGCTCAAAGCTGGCCAGCTTGGTTTCCACCTGGCGTTTGTAGTTATTCATTTCCGAGATAATATATTGCTCCAGGTCGCGGGATGCTTTGGGAAAAACAGAGATCTGACCTACTTCCAGTTCGGATTCAAAGAAGGGCAAGCTGTCTTTTGGTATTTTATCAAAATAAGCTTTTACTTCTGTAGGAGTGATCTTTACACCTCCAACGATCTTTTGCTGCATGGCTTCCGCCAGTTTTCTTTCCTTCACTGATTCACGTGCGTCATCTTTGATCTGGTAGATCGTTTTACCGGCATATTCTTCCAGTGCTTCGCGGGTTCCTAATTGGTTTACGAAGTAACGGATACGCTGGTCGAGTTCTGCTTCCACTTCTTCATCAGTAACGGGCAGGGAATCCTTTTCAGCCTGCAGCATCAGCACCTTAGAGATCAGGGCCTGCTCCATTAGCATGCACTCAGCATTATCAGGAACATTGCTGCCCTGGCGTCTTGCATCTTCAATGGAGTTGCGGATATCGGAATACAGGATGATCCTGTCTCCTACCACGGCCACGATCTTATCTACCACAGCTTTCCGGGGCTGGGCTTTAGCAGCCAAAGCACCCATCAGCAACAGGCAGACAATACTCAGTATTCTTTTTGTGTAAAGCATGATCCAAAAATAGTTTGACCGGTTAAACCCTTCAGAGAATTTCCGGTATTTAACAAAAGTTCAACAAGCTATAGTGTCCTCTTCACTTCTTCTTCTTCATAAGCTTCCACCACGTCACCTACTTTAACATCGCTATAGTTCTTGATGGTAAGACCGCATTCCATACCGGCCTGTACCTCTTTTACGTCGTCTTTAAAGCGTTTCAAAGAAGCCAGTTCGGCTACAGCACCTTCACCCACTGGATATACCACGATACCATCGCGGATCAGGCGGACTTTTGAATCGCGTTTGATCTTTCCATCGCGTACATAACAACCGGCAACAGTGGCTTTGTCGAATTTGAACACGTCCCGTACTTCCACGTTGGCCACGATCTTTTCCTGCACTTTCGGTTCCAGCATGCCTTCCATTGCACTGCGGATCTCATCGATCGCCGTATAGATGATGGAGTACAGTTTAATTTCCACTCCTTCTGTTTCAGCAAGCCTGTTGGCCTGTACCGAAGGGCGTACGTTAAAGCCGAGGATCACCGCATCGGATGCTGTTGCCAGCACCACATCACTTTCAGAGATCTGTCCTACACCTTTCAGCAATACTCGCACAGCGATTTCTTCGGTCGACAATTTCTGTAATGAGTCGCTCAGTGCTTCCACAGAACCGTCCACATCACCTTTGATGATCACGTTCAGTTCTTTGAAGTTTCCGAGTGCCAAACGGCGGCCGATCTCATCCAGCGTGATATGTTTCTTGGCACGCATGCCCTGCTCACGTAGGATCTGCGCACGGCGGTTAGCTATTTCTTTTGCTTCAGCTTCATCATCATACACCTTGAATTTTTCACCAGCCTGGGGAGCACCATTCAAACCTAATATCACGGCTGGTGCAGAAGGTCCTGCACTGTCTTCTCTTTTATTCCGCTCGTTGAACATGGCTTTTACCCTTCCGTAATGCTGACCACTCACTACAAGGTCACCTGCATTCAGGGTACCGTTCTCTACCAGGAGGGTAGCCACATAACCACGGCCTTTATCCAGTGATGCTTCAATGATGGTACCGCTGGCCTCCCTGTTAGGGTTGGCTTTCAGTTCCAGCAATTCTGCTTCCAGCAGAATCTTTTCGAGAAGCTTATCAATATTCAATCCTTTCTTAGCTGCTATTTCCTGGCTTTGGTATTTACCGCCCCATTCTTCTACCAGCAGGTTCATTTGTGACAACTGCTCATAGATCTTTTGAGGGTTGGCGCCGTCTTTATCGATCTTGTTGATCGCAAAGATCATTGGCACACCCGCTGCCTGTGCGTGGCTGATCGCCTCACGGGTTTGGGGCATCACCGCATCATCGGCTGCGATCACGATCACAGCGATATCGGTAACTTTTGCACCACGGGCACGCATCGCGGTAAACGCTTCGTGACCGGGAGTATCCAGGAAGGTGATCTCTTTTCCATTAGGAAGCGTTACCTGGTAAGCACCAATGTGCTGGGTGATACCACCAGCCTCACCGGCTACCACGTTTGCGCTACGGATATAGTCAAGCAAAGATGTTTTACCATGGTCAACGTGACCCATGATAGTCACGATCGGAGAGCGCGGCTCCAGTTCATCCTCATCATCTTCTTCCTCTTCTTCCTCCATTTCAGCCTGCTTTTCCATGTTGATGAATTCTACATCAAAGTTGAATTCACTTGCCACGAGCTCTATCACTTCCGCATCCAGGCGCTGGTTGATGGACACCATGATGCCCAAGCTCATACACTTGCTGATCACTTCTGCAAAGCTTACATCCATCAGGTTGGCCAGTTCGCTTACACTGATGAATTCCGTTACCTGCAGTTTATTGTCATCACCTGCTTCGCCCATAGCCTCCGCCATTTCCTGGCGTTTTTCACGGCGCATTTTGGCTTTGAGGTTTTTACCCTTACCGCCGCCACCGGAAAGTTTGGCTTGCGTTTCCTGTATTTTCTTTTGAATTTCTTTTTCGTCGATCAGCCTGTCTTCACGACGGGTAATACCCGGTCCGCGATTGTCGCGACGGCCGCCATGCTGACCACCTCTTCCCTGCTGGCCGCCACGGTTGAAGCCGCCACCGGTGCCACCTTGTCCTGGCCTGCGATCACGATTCTGATGTTGCTGACCCTGACCCTGACCTTGCTGACCACCGCCATCCGTACGCACTTCTTTCTTCTCAATAGGAATACGCTTGCGTTTACGTTTCTCGTCTTTTTTCGGCCTGGTGTCGTTATCTACAGGCAGGTCTATTTTACCCAGGATCCGGGGACCTTCGATCTTTTCAGCCTTAATATTTTCAATTACAGGAGGAGCTTCCTCTTCTACCGTTGTTTTTTCTTCCTGTACTACGGGTTGCGGTTCTTCTTTCTTCTCTTTTTCTTTTTTCGCCACCACTTCAGGCTGAGCCACTTCTTCTTTCTGTGCAGGCTTCACCACTTCTGGTTTTGCAACTGCTTTTTCTTCTACCGGAGTTTCAGCCACAGGTTCCTGTTCGCTTTTTTTCTTGATCGTCTTTTTGGGACGAGTCGAAGAATCAATCGCAGAAAGATCGATCTTGTCGATGATCTTGGGCGTAGCAATTTCCGGAGCTTCTATTTTCACTACCTCGTCTTCTTTGGGCTGCTCTGCTTCTTTTGGTTTGGCAGGCTCTTCTTCCACTACAGGGGGAGGTGTAACAACAGGCTCTTCTTTTTTGGTTACAACAGGCTTCTTTTCTTCTTTCTTGAAGTTGATCTCTTCGTCTTCTTTCTTCTTTTTTGCTTCAGCCTGTGAGCCTTTGGGAAGGTCCACCTGGTCGCTCTTCATTTTTGCCGCCTTGTCGCCCTGGAATTCCTGTTGCAACGCACGGTACATGTCTTCCGTCAGCTTTGACGTAGACTTCAGGTCGTCTTTGGAAAATCCTTTACCGATCAGGAAATCCACAAGGGTTTCCTGGCCAACGTTGAACTCCTTGGCGGCCGCTAATACTCTTGGAAGTTTTAATTCTGCCATTAAGTTTTTTATATTTTCTTATTATTCTTTCTCGAACTCTGCCTGCAGCACCTTTCTTACATCTGCAATGGTCTCTTTCTCGAGATCGGTGCGGCGTTCCAGTTCTTCAGCAGTCAGGTTCAGTACGCTACGGGCCGTATCACAACCTACTCGTTTCAATTCATCAATTACCCATGTTTCGATCTCATCGCTGAACTCTTCCAGATCCACGTCAAATTCTTCTGTTTCTTCTTCAGAATCGCGGTATACATCCAGTTCATAACCGGTCAGTTCGCATGCGAGCTTGATATTTACCCCACGACGGCCGATAGCCAGTGATACCTGGTCGGGTTTGAGATAAACACTTGCGTGCTTGTTTTCTGTATCCAGGTCCATACTGGTGATCTTGGCTGGTGTAAGAGAGCGTTGGATCAGCAACTGGATATTGCTTGTCCAGTTGATAACATCGATATTCTCATTTTTCAATTCGCGAACGATACCGTGGATCCGGCTTCCTTTCATACCCACGCAGGCACCTACAGGGTCGATCCTGTCGTCATAAGACTCCACGGCTACTTTAGCCCTTTCACCCGGGTCGCGAACGATCTTTTTAATGACGATAAGACCGTCAAAAATTTCAGGCACTTCTATCTCCAATAATTTAGCCAGAAAATCAGGAGAAGTACGGGAGAGGATGATCACAGGGTTATTATTCTTCATATCAACCTTCTTCACCACAGCCCTGATATTTTCTCCTTTTTTGAAATAGTCCTGGGGTATCTGTTCGCTTTTGGGGAGGATCAGTTCGTTGCCTTCTTCATCGAGCAGCAGGATCTCTTTTTTCCAAACCTGGTACACTTCTGCGCTGATGATCTCACCGATTCTGTCGCCATATTTTTTTGCCAGTACGTTTTTCTTCAGGTCGCTGATGCGGCTGGCCAGTGTTTGCTTGGCTGCCAGGATCGCTCTCCGCCCGAAATCATACAGGTCAATTTCCTGGAATAGTTCTTCTCCTACTTCAAAATCCGGTTCAATCTTGGTAGCCTCAGAATATGCCACCTGGGCCAGGGGATCTTCCACCTGTCCATCTTCCACGATCATCCTGTGCCGGACGATCTCCAGGTCACCCTTTTCAGCATTCACGATAACATCAAAGTTTTCATCACTGCCGAATTTTTTACGCAGCAGGGTTTTGAAAACGTCCTCCACCACTTTCATCATCGTGGGACGGTCAATGTTTTCCGCATCCTTGAACTCCTGGAATGCTTCTATAAGATTGATACTTGCCATAGAACTGAGTTTGTAGCCTGCAACCCAACGCCGTTAACGGCCCTGCCTGCAGTTGTAATTTGAATTGATTGTTGTTTTCTTTTTATTTAAAATTTGATTTGGACTTTCGTCGTTTTGATTTCGGAAAAAGGGATGGAATGCTGCACCAGTTCTTTTTTCTTTCCTTTTCCTTTTTCTTCTTCTATCACGATATCCGTTTCAGTGGTACTGATAAGTTTGCCTTCTTTCTTCACTCCGTCCAGTTGCAGCACTTCTACAAAGCGACCTGTATTTTTCAGGTACTGCCGGTGCATTTTCAGGGGTTCATCGAGCCCCGGAGAAGATACTTCCAGCGAAAAATCTCCACCAGGGAAAATATTCTCCTCTTCGAGCTGCTTGTACAACGCGCGGTTGTACTGAATAAGCCTGTCGATGCTGATACCAAGATCTGAATCAAGAAAAACTTTCACATTATTGGTCGGCTTGATCCTGATCTCGACCAGGAAAACATCTTTATCTGCTGCTATCAGGGCATTTACTTTCTGCTCCAGTACCTGTATATATCCTTCTGTGCTCATAGTAGATAATAGAAGAAGGGAACGTTCTCCGTTCCCTTCTTACTGCCTTTTTCCGATGCAAAAGTAAGGAAATAAAGGTATTCGTTCCAAAACTTATACAGTTCACCGATGTTAGGCTCTAGCTCACCGGCCTTTAACGAAGTATTAAGGTGATGATAGGGCTGGTTATGGATTGTGTTGTAGCTTTGTTGTATGTGGACGACGATCTTATATATTTTACTGGCCTGGTTTCTATATAACCTGATTTTTAAGTTCATTATTCCGGTGTACCGGGCGAGCAGGAAAATGAAGCAGCAGTTCCGGCAAATGCACGAAACAATGCAGGAGCAGATGCGGCAACAGCAGGGTGGTCAAAGCGCACAGGCGCAGCAGCCGCAAAGCAGCTCCAGGCCGAAGCCGGCAGGGGATTATATTGATTTTGAGGAGATTAAATAAGATTTAGAATTTACTCATATTTAGCCGCTTATATACTTTTTAGAATTCCAGCTTACTGATCAAACTTTGCGGATTGAGCTGGGAGCCAATCAAATGATTATCCCCGGGCCGTTTTATCGGCCCGTTTTGATATCGCAGGTCATAGCCGAAAAGGATTTGCAGCATTAACAAATTTTCTCCTCCTGTTGCTTAAGATCAGTACCCAACCAACGACTGATCACCTCTTAATCCGCTCTTCAATTAGATCCCCGAAATTTTGTCTTTTGCTTGTGTAATATTGAATTTTATTTTTACTTTGTAATTCAAAGTACTTTTTATTTCATTGTAAAACCAGACCCTCCCATGAAAATTGATATTATCATTGCTTACGTGCAGCGGTATGAGTTCGGTCACGAAAGAGATTTTGTACCACCCATCACGGGTATTCATTTAGCTGCGATCACTCCCCCAAAACATCAGGTGCGGGTATTTCATCAACAGGTTGATAAAATAGATATGAATACCGACGCGGATCTCATCGCCATCTCCTTTTTCAGCGGCTTTGCCATGGCCGCCTATGAACTGGCCGCCGGCTTTCGTAAAAAAGGAAAGATCTTAGTTGCCGGAGGTCCCCATGTAACCTATTGCCAGGATGAAGCGCTCCGTTATTTTGATGCCATCATTACCGGTGAAGCTGAAAATATGTGGCCTGTTTTACTGGATGACGTGGAAAATGGAACATTAAAGCCAGAATATAAGGGTACACCCTGTGATATGCAGGACCTACCTACGCCAAGGTATGACCTGCTACCCTCTTCGTTCTTCATTAAAAAAGTGATACAGGCCACACGGGGATGCCCTTTCTCCTGCTCCTTTTGCACTGTGCCTTCACTCAATCCCGGTTTCAGGCTTCGGCCCGTGAAAGATGTGATCCGCGACGCTTCGTATGACCGGTTTGAATACTGGTGGCAACGAAAGATCGTATGGTTCTGGGACGATAACCTTACCATTAAGCGACCCTACATCAGGCAACTGCTGCAGGAAATGATCCCCCTGAAAAAATGGTGGCTTACACAAGCCAGCATGGACATTGCCAAAGACCCTGAGCTGCTGGACCTCATGAAGGCTTCCGGTTGCATTGGTGTTTTCCTGGGCATCGAATCTTTTGGGATCGACTCACTTTCCGATGCCAATAAGCGGCAAAATAAAATTGCCCATTACGCTACTGCAGTGAAGGCCATCCGGAAACGCGGTATTGCCGTGATGGCCGGTTTCATTGCCGGTTTTGATCATGACGATGAAAAGAGTATTGTCCTAATGGCCGACCAGTTGATGGAGATCGGCATCGATGTTCCCTTTCTCAGCATCATGACACCTTTCCGGGGAACGCCGATCCGTACCAAACTGGAACAGGAAGGCCGCATTTTGAAAGATAGAAACTGGAACTTTTACAACGGCTATAATGTTGCTTTTCAACCCCGGCAATTAACAGCTGCCCAATTACTAATGGCGCATCGCAGTTTATGGAAGAAGTCCTTTTCTCCTTTATATGCTTTCAAACGAATCCTGCGCGGCGCCTTCAGGTTGCGATGGGGCGCTTTTCTTTTATCCTTATTCATGAACTCCTTTTACTGTTATAAAAGAATCCGTAAAAATTATCCGATCGATATGAGTAAACGGCCTGACCTGTATGTATTGGAAAAACCGGTACCGCTGGTTGTTACGGGTACCCCGGCAAAGGCGTACAGCAGCGTTTATTGAATGAATGTTAAGGAGATTTACCGGCGTGTAAAGAACGACGATCACTAAACAGCGAGCCCTGTCTCCTTGCGGAACAGGGCTCTCCTGACTATACTTCAACGTGAAGTTGGTTGGTTTAATGGTTAAATGGCGATGGGCAAAACCCGGGAGCTGATTAAGACTTCACAGCTTTCTTATAAACACTCCAGGTTCTTCCATCTTCTGATTTCAGGATCAGTTTTGAATCAGCCTGCTCCAGGGTAATATAATAGCTTGTGCCTTCTGCATTCGACAGCTCAAAAAGTTCGCTGATCCAACGTCCGGCATAATCTTTTTTAAGTGAGGTTTGCAAATGCATTGGCAGTTCGAGCGAACTGATATTACGTGCCAGTCCGAGCATTTCTCCATTGAAAGAATAAAATGCTGTCACATGCTGTGCATTATAAACGAAACTTGCTTTATAAAACTGACTGCCGCTGGTCCAGTTAACTTCAGTGGCACCTGCAAAATCTTTTGAGAAGGTGTTCAGTACAGAGGCGTTTACATTGGTCTCATTAGCGAATACAGCAAGAGAGCTAACAGCAATAGCGATTGTAAGGATGATCTTTTTCATAATTTTTTTATTTAGTTGGTGTGGTTTGTCTGAACTGTTATTGTTTCAATGACAGGACAAAACTAGACCGCCATCTGCCTCGAGGCAAGGCAATTGTGATTGCCGGAACGCGATGTTAATCACCGTTAATGGCTGTTATTCCGTTTTAACATTGAGTGGATTTCAGGAGTAAAAATGAGTTTATTGTTAAACACGGTTAATGAAAAACAGTTCATGGCAACTGTTAGTAGACTCTTCTTTTCCAGGAAAAACTGCTTGAGCTGCTTTAGTAGGGCATTAATCTTTGATAGTTGTATAGTGTAAACAATCTGTTCGATGATTGAAATCATTATGAAAATATCCTTGGGCAAATAATACGTTAATCCGAAGCCGAGCCGTAAATGAACAGAAAACGGGCATTCCCGGTATCGATCGCAAAACAATAGTCCCACCAGACAGGATAGCCAGGAATTCCCTTTAACCAGGCACAGTGGTAAAATTGGGAAGTCCCGGTCAGATAAAAGGAGATCGCTTGTTGATAGGCTGAAACGAGCGGTTGGATCTTTTCAACAGTACCGGCATTGAACCCGTAGCCTTTGGATAATTCTCCCGGGAAAACAAAACATTCATCCAAGATAGTCCAGAACTCCTTTTCAGAACAAGGCTGCAGAGCCAACTGATCAGCCCTTACCAAAGGATAGGATTGCCGCAGGTATTGCCAGAGATCGGCCGGATTGTTACATGGTGAATATTCCTCGAACCCTAACGTGATCTCATAATTATAGCCTTTTGCATTAACAGTTTCCTGAATAGCGCACAGGAGTTGGTATATAGGAACTGGAGTCATAGCCGGGATCATTTTTTGTAAATATCAATTATCACGGGCGTAAGGCTCGAGCTTTTGTATGCCCCTTGGTAGGAATGGGAGTTATTTGAGTCACGATAGCTTTTTATTCTTCTTCCCTGAATAGATCAGGTATATACCCAACGCAAATAAAAGGATAAAAGTAATCTCCGTTCCGAACGGCCAGGATTTCAGTTTGCCTGAATTATAATCTCCTATAATGGAGAACATTTCTCTTACAGAACCAATTATCAAAAGGACTCCTACAACTATTTTCCATTTCATATTATTCGTTTTCAGGGGTGTCAATGGTGGGCAGCCGATAACTATTTCACTTTGTTAATGACGTCAAGCATTTTGGTCAATTGCTCCTTTCTGGTGTCCATCGCGAGTCACCAGTTTATTGGCAAATCCTTTATAAAACGCCAAAATCGCCTAAAGGCGACTTTGTAAAGCATTGAGACTTAAGTGGATCCTGCTGGGATCGAACCAGCGACCCTCTGATTATGAGTCAGATGCTCTAACCGTCTGAGCTAAGGATCCGGAGCTGTAAAACAGCCATATCTTTGCCCCGGCCGGGCCATCCGTCTTTGCAAAACGCCTGTTTACCAGCCAGAGAGGCGCAAAAGTAGCAAATAAAATTATTACTAGCTTCTTAACCTATCTTTAACCGAAAGAAAAATATATTTGCGACCTTAAACTGATTTATGAAGAAAGTTGTTCTGTACGCTGTTAGTTGTTTGTTGATCACCTCTTTAGTTGCACAGGAAACACCCGAAGCTCCCAAAAAGAAAAAGCAGCCCATCAACCTGGCTGGCCGTGCCAATGACCATTTTATGATACAGCTTGGTTACACAGGTTGGGCCGGTAAACCCGATACGATTAATACGAGTGGCTGGTCGAAGAGTTTTAATGTTTATTTCATGTTCGACTTCCCTTTCAAAACAAATCCCAAGCTAAGTATGGCTTTCGGACCGGGCATTTCTTCTGATCATATTAAATTTTCTAAGACTTATGTCGGTATCAAAGAACAGACGCCTACCCTGCAATTCAGGGATGTAGCAGATACCAACCATTTCAAAAAAGTAAAACTCAATACCACTTACCTCGAAGCGCCTATCGAATTCCGCTATACAGCCAACCCGCTGAACAGCGACAAAAGCTTTAAATGGGCCATTGGCGTGAAAGTGGGTACTATGATTGATGCTCATACCCGCAACAAGGATCTGCAGAACAAAAATGGTAATACCATCAATGATTACAAGCTGAAAGAATCCAGCAAAAGATATTTCAACAGTACACGTTTGGTGGGCACTGCCCGCGTTGGCCTTGGCCATTTCAGCCTCTACGGCAGTTACCAGATCACAACCCTGTTTAAAGAGGGTGTGGCAGCGGAGATCAGACCCTGGTCAATCGGCTTGACCTTGAGCGGACTCTAAGAGTGTAAATACATTATTTTAAAAAGTCAAAAGTGAAGACGGTACGGTTTTTACTTTTGACTTTTTAATTTTGAACAAATCCGGGCCGGATTTTTTATACTAATTACTTATGCTGGAAAAAAAGAACATATTAAAAGAAGAGAGAGCCGTGCTGGTAGGATTGGTGCATAAGGACCAAACAGAGCAGCAGGTGCAGGAGTACCTTGACGAACTGGCCTTCCTGGCAGAAACAGCCGGAGCCGTTACCATAAAGCGTTTCACCCAAAAATTGCCGCATCCCGACAGCCGCACATTTGTGGGCAAAGGAAAGCTGGAAGAAATCCGGCTCTATATCCAGGGAAAAAATATCGGTATTGTGATCTTTGACGATGAACTGACCGGAGCCCAGATCAACAATATAGAAAAAGCTCTTGAAGTAAAGACTATCGACCGCTCAGATCTGATCCTGGATATTTTTGCACGCCGCGCCAAAACAGCACAGGCCAAAGCACAGGTGGAACTGGCCCAATACCAATATATACTGCCCAGGCTCCGGGGTATGTGGAAACACCTGGAACGGTTGGGTGGCGGTATCGGGACAAGAGGCCCGGGTGAAAGTGAAATTGAGACTGACCGCCGGATCGTAAGGGATAAAATATCATTGCTCCGCAAACGCCTGGCAGAAATAGATAAACAGGCCTACACTCAACGGAAAGATCGGGGTGAATTCATTCGCGTAGCCCTCGTTGGATATACTAACGTGGGAAAATCCACCCTGATGACTCTGCTCAGTAAAAGCGATGTGTTTGCAGAGAATAAACTCTTTGCTACACTGGATACTACTACGCGAAAAGTCGTCTTTGAAAATACCCCCTTTTTGTTGAGCGATACTGTAGGTTTTATCAGGAAGCTGCCCCACCACCTGGTGGAAAGTTTCAAGAGCACCCTGGATGAAGTAAGGGAAGCTGATATCCTGCTGCATGTGGTGGATATTTCACATCCTGCTTATGAAGATCAGCTCGGCGTGGTGAATAAAACATTGCAGGAGATCGGAGCTTTTGATAAACCCACACTGACTATTTTCAATAAGATGGACCTTTACGAAGAGCATACTTTCGATGAATGGCTGGAGGAAAGCACGAAAAAAGAAATACTCGAAGATCTTCGTGAAAGATGGAATAATGAGACCAATGGCAATGCCATCTTTATTTCTGCGATCGAACGGCGCAACCTGAACCAACTGAGAGCAGGAATCCTGGAAAAAGTGAGGCAGATGTACAGGGTCAGGTATCCTTATAAAACTGAATTTCTTTATTAAGCGTTTGGTTCCTTTACAAACAGCTCTTCCTTAACACATGGCAGAGAAAAAATACATCTGGCACAAGATCGCTGATCATATTAATGAGATCGATTTCTCTTCCAATAATATGACTGAAGCCGAAGTCGGCGGTAAAAGTCTCTGCCTTGCACGGTTCAATGAAAAGGTTTTTGCCGTTGCCCGGAAATGCCCGCATGCAGGTGGATGGCTAAGCGAAGGGCATATTGATGCATTGGGAAATGTGGTTTGCCCCCTTCACCGGTATAAATTCGATTTGAAAAATGGCCGGAACACAAGCGGAGAAGGATATTATCTGAAAAACTGGCCAGTGGAGATCCGGGAAGACGGTGTGTATGTAGGCATAGAAGAAAGCAAACTATTTGGCCTGTTTTAAAAGGTGCCATCAATATTTCCCTTAATAAGCATCCGGCTTGATATCAAACCGGTCAACCGGTTTTAATGGCCGCAAATTTTCCCTTAACATCTGAAGCAGGTCGTAAAACAACAAACCGTTCCATCTTCTTCTGTGCTGTGGATCATTAACTGGTTGTGTTGAGACTCCACTAATTTTCTGGCTTGTGCAAGAGCAGGCAGTTGAGTACCGTTGCCATATAAAAGATCCTGCATTTTATCAGGATCAATGCCTTTGCCTGTATCGGCTACCGAGAAAGCAATCTCTGCGTGCTCTCCCTCCATTTTCAGGCAACTGACGGTGAGTTGGACATACCCTTTAAACGTGAACCGCATAGCATTGTCGAGCAGTCCATTTAATATCTTACCCAATTTCTCGGCATCACCTGAAAGCGTATGTGCTATCGCGGGGTCAATGGTATGTAAAAGGCGTATATTTTTTTCTTCGGCCCTGAAATAAAAAGGTTCCAGCACCGATTGTATCAACTCAGTCAATTGAAAGCCCGGTTGCTCCTGGCTCGGCAGTCGGTTAATCGGTGAGGAGGGGATAGGATAAAGCTGATATGAGGTTATTGCCCCTGGAATATATCCATTTGGTACGCGAGTAAATGAAGGTCCTGGTTGAAAATAGTGAGCATTTACTGCGTGCCCCAGGTAATGATCATTTTCCTGGTGAAGATGCAATACATCTGTTGCGGCAGACACATTGCCAAAGCTTTTATCCAGTTCCTGTTTCGATGGCCAAAGGACCCGGACAACCCCGGTTCTTTCATCATCGTTGGCACCCTTTATATATCCTTCATGAATAGAGAACACACCGCGAAAATCTTCCTGTGCTACAGGAGAGATATTATTTTCATGGCTATACGGTGGGTTCGTTTCGTTCTTTTCCTCCGGCATTTCTGCTGCAGGACCAGGTTCTGCCTGCTTGCGTAACTGCCATAACGCATAGAGTATAAACAGGTAAATAAATACAGCAGAGAAAATTGTCAGGAACCTGGCCTGGTTGGCTGCATCTGTATTTGTCTCGGTTTTCCGTTGAAGAAGCAGTTCCTGGCGCTCGAGCAGCAGTCGCATGGGCGACTGTATTCTTGCTGTAAGCCGGCGATTCAGGCCATAATAACCCATTTCCGCTTTTAACTCCGGTGTAATAGAATCTGCCCTCATTATTGTTTGCTGGAAACTGATCTTGTTTTGAAGCGCCTGTTTCACCAGGGCGAATTTTTTCTGTTGCAGTGGATCGGTTTCCATAGCAGCAGTTTCTTCCAGCACGCGGTATACACGTCCATGTATGGCAAAAAGGGATTTTTTCCATTGCTGATCGCCCGTAAGCAAATAGGATTGCAGCAAAGATTCTGCTTCTGTGATCGAAGAGCGGATACTCTCGATGTTCTGGATCACTTTATTATTTTGTTGCAGGGCTAATTCTCCGGTCTTCCTTTTCTCGCTGTTATAACTGATCAGCTTTATCAGGAATACCATGCTCAGGATAGTGAACACAAAGAGCAAAAGCGCATTGCGTCTGGTTTTTATGATATAAATCAGGGATCTCATAAGCAAAAAGCTGATGCTGCAGGCTTAGTACCCTGACAAATAGAAGAATAAATACCTGGGAGAGGATTCTTTGCAGAAAGAATAATAATAGCGGTGGTGAAGCCGCTGGTGGATGGTTGGGCCTGCATGGTTTTTCTGATTGGATAATTAAAAATATAAACAAAGAGTTAGAAAAAGGAAATATGACAGGGAGAAGCTTGTATAAGACGAGGGGTTTCCACAAAAAACAGTTCGTATTTTTTCGATACACCTGAAAATCTTCAAAGAATTACTGGTGAAAATTCTCAGGCTGGTTTTTCATTTCCAGTCTGATGCTGGGTTTGATTTTAAAAACAAGATTCTTTTCTGAGAATATTCACGAGTAATATTCAACGCTGGCAGGCGGAAACTGCGGCTTAACGCTTCGATAGCATTGCAGTCATAATTTCTTTACATCGGCCGGGTATTTTTAAACAGTTCACCTAACCTGAGCTTATGTCTACCCTTTCTCATCAGCGTGCCTGGCTATACTTTCTGTTGTTCCTGGCTATAGCGGTCAATTTTAGCGGACTGTTTATTGTATTGCTGGGAGCAGATGGGCCTTTGTATGCCAGTATTGCACGCACAATGGTAGAGAAAGGAAACTATGTTGAACTATTCTCTCATGGTACCGACTGGCTGGATAAACCGCATTTCCCTTTCTGGGTAACTGCATTTTCCTTCGAAGTCTTTGGGTTCACTACCTGGGCTTATAAACTGCCGGCGATCCTGTTCCTCCTGCTTGGAGTATGGTATACTTATTTACTCGCTCGAAAACTATACGATGAGAAAACAGCTTATTGGGCTGTGATCATTTTGCTGACTGCACAGCATATTGTGATCTCCAATAATGACGTGCGGGCAGAACCCTATCTTACCGGGCTGATCATCGGCAGCATTTATCATTTTTACCGGGCATATACTGAGAAGAAAAACTGGCAACTCGTTCTCGGGTCTTTATTCGCTGCCTGTGCGATTATGACCAAGGGCCCATTTGCTATTATCCCGATCGCAGGAGCGATTGGCGGAGAGTTGTTGCTGAAAAAGAACTGGCCACAGTTATTTCATCTGCGTTGGTTAATTGCGGCTTTACTGATCTTCCTGTTCATTACACCTGAATTGTACTGCCTTTGGTACCAGTTTGATCAACATCCGGAGAAGGTGGTCTTTGGCCGGACGGGCGTTTCAGGGATCCGGTTCTTTTTCTGGGATAGCCAGTTCGGCCGTTTTCTTAATACCGGCCCTATAAAAGGAAAAGGTGACCCGGCTTTTTTTCTGCATACGCTGATCTGGGCATTTCTACCCTGGTCGCTGATTTTATATATGGCGCTTGCCAGGATCTGGCAAAAGCGCTGGCGCAGGTCGGTGCAGCATGTGGAATGGCTGAGCCTCTCAGGTGCTTTTATTACGCTGCTTATTTTCTCATTGTCCAAATTCCAGTTACCACATTACAGTAATATAATTTTTCCGCTCTTAGCTATTTTACTATCAGGCTATTTGCAACAGGTGAAACTGCCCAAAGAATGGAAGGCGATCCATGTAGTGCAGACTGTTGTTATCATCATCATGGTCATTGCGCCATTATTGTTGCACTACTTTTTCAGGCCGGCAACGCTTTCCTGGCCGACGTTGATACTGATCTTTATGTTGATCGTCCTATTAGTTTTTCTACAGCGAATGGGTTCTTTTCCTTCCAAGACTTTACTCTTTTACCGGACTGCACTCGCAGCGTTGATCGTCAATTTTTACCTGAACAGTATTGCTTATCCTTCCATTATGCATTACCAGGCTGGAAGTGAGGCGGCATTTTATAGTAATAAAAAATTTCCGCATATACCGGTGGTGCAATTGAGAAAAGATTATTCTTATGCGCTGACATTCTATTTACACTCACCAGTGATCACGATTGACAGCCTGCAGCAATTAGAGCAAATCCCCTACCCTTCTTATTTATTATATGCCCCGGACAATGAGGCTGAGAAGCTGTTAAGCGAAAAGCCAATGCCCATAAAAAAGGAATTCGATTATTTTCCTGTGAGCATGTTAAACGGAAAGTTTATTAATTATAAAACGAGGAAAAAAGAACTTAGCCAGTTTGCATTGATGCTGATGAGTGAGCCGGAATTACATGCAGACAGATCTGGAGAATAATTATTAGAAAAGATTCATTTGCTTATGGGAGTTTGTAGATGACAAAGAGGGTTTGCCATCAAACAAACTGATCTTTCCAAATACCCCATCATAGCCAGCCTGCCTGATCACTTCGCCGTCCCGCATGCGGCGGATAGCTTCGGCCAGCAAGGGATTGAACCGGTGGATATCATTGATTGGTACTGCCTGTAATAAATCGAATTCATTCCCAAATGCGTTTATCGCTTCGCCGTATGCGGTCATTACTTTTTTAGACTCCACTCCGGTTTCATGTATCTCAGAGAGTATTTCCGCAAGAGGGATAATATATTTGAAAGAAGCCGCTTTTGGAGGTCGAACAGGTTCTGCCCGGTCGGCCAACCGTTCTATACGTTGCATTACTCCAACTGTCAATTGCTTTCCGCATTGGGGACATATATTATTTATAGCTATGGCTTCGGCGGGAGAAAGGCAAACGCCGCAGTTACGATGCCCGTCATAAGAATATTTTCCTTCTTCCGGAAAGAACTCATAGGTGCCTAAAAATCCTTTCTGCATTTTGATGGCTTCGAATAAAGCCTCGTAGCCGAGCTCAGTCTCAAAGAGATTGGCTTCGCGGCCTAATTTCTGAAGGGAATGTGCGTCTGAACTGGAAAGCATGGTGAACCTGTCGAGTTGGCTCCAGCGCCAGTTCATCGCAGGATCAGAAGAGAGACCGGTTTCCAAAGCAAAAATATGAGGCGACAGATCGCGAAAACATTCGTCTACACTATCATAGCCGCCTTTCGAACCCAGGGTAGAGAACCAGGGAGTCCAGGCATGCGCAGGAATGAGATGAGTTTGCCGGCCGGGCGTTTCCAGTACTATTTCCAGCAGATCACGGGAAGACAAAGAGATGGTAGGCCGGCCATCGGCGGCAAGATTACCAAAACGTGCTATTTTTTTATTGATCCAACCGGCCGATGAAAAATCCGGGGCATAGACCAGGTTATGATTTTTTCTTGTCTTACCGCCGTAAGAGTATACAGATGATATTTCTGTGGAGAGGCAAAAACGGATCTCAGCAGACCTGGGTTTTATGCCTGGCAGGCCGGGATCTTTTGGAGGGTTCTTAAGGCGGAACAGGCCTTTGCCATCCGGTTCCAGTTTATCCTGCAGTTCTTTGAACCAGGCTGGATGAGTGAAGTCGCCGGTACTGATCAACTGTATCCCTTTAATAAGTGCCCATTGGTAAAGGGTTTCCAGGGTTAGAAATTTGCTGCAGGCCTGGGCATAGTGGGAATGTGTATGAAGATCGGCGATGTACAATGTCGGAAATTCTAAGAGTGAAAAATCGAAATTACTAAATATTGTAGCATTTCAGTGGGTTTGTCATTTTTTATTGATTCATGTTTATTAAGTTTAAAAAAAGCGTGGGGAATAATTGAAAAATTGCTTTTTAAAAGACTGATTTTCCCTATTTTTGCTGCCCCGAAAGGGAGGGTAGGTAGCGAAAGCTGGTACTCTGATCGAATATATTCCTCCTTAGCTCAGTTGGTTAGAGCATCTGACTGTTAATCAGAGGGTCGCTGGTTCAAGTCCAGCAGGGGGAGCTAAAGCAGGTAATGTTTCAAATTATCTGGTTTTACTCAGAACGAAACAACTTATTGAATTAAAGGGCTTTTAGGCCCTTTTTTCATTTACGTGTTCCCGGTAACGTTTCAAATTATCTGGTTTTGTAAAAAGTGAACAAACAATTGATTTTAAGAAACTCAGGGCTCTTTTTTTGTGCCCTCATTGAAAGCCTATTAGCGAAATAGCCTATGACCTCGGTTTTGAACATCATTCCCATTTTACCAAATTGTTCAAAATGAAAACAACGCTTTCTCCGAAAGAATATAGGAGCCTGAATTAATTATCTGAAAGCGGTGTAAGATGGCGCTTAGTGACATTTTGCCTGGTAGAAAACGAACACTTATCTGTATTTTCGGTGATCATAACAATATCTTCGAGCTTCTGATTTACGATAAGACGCTTACCATCCTCACATTTGAAAACTGATGGCGTAAGTTTAATCTTCATCTTAATATCCCTATCGATAATTATTGCGTCAGATTTATGAGACAGGTTACTTTTCATAAATCTGTAATTTCATTTGAAGTTATCGAATTTACCCGGCAGAAACAAGATCTAACTGACCTGAAGTACCTGCATATCTTGTCAAGCTATTTTACCATACCGCCTGCAGTATTTCATATTTGATAAGTTCCCAAACTTTTCTCTTCAAGCAAATAGGATCAAATTCGCTGTCGGCATTTTCAAAATTTGTGAGCTGAAGAAGTATTTCCGCACGATCATGGGAGTAGGGATATCGCTGTTCGTGTAATTTGATCAAATCAGGGATTGAATAACTTTCAAGAATTTCATGGAGGTCCCAGAAATCTTTTTTTCTGCCACCCCGTTGTATCACGTCCATTTTCATGGCCGCAATTTCTTCTACGGTGGCAAGACGAATATCTTCTTCAATATGCGGCTCCTGGATAAAAGGATCGGTATAATATATGTCGAGTTTAAGATTGTCCTCTTCACTATTGCCAAGCAAATATGAACATCCCATGCCAATCAGTCCATGATTGGACTTATCGAAGTAAGAGTATTTATTTGACAAGTAGTTTTCCAGTGCCTCAAAATTTACCGTTCCATACTCCTGGTCCGTAAACAGATCGATATCGATAGACATTCGGTGACCGAGATGCAGACTGAGTGCTGTACCACCTACCAGCCGGAAGTTTTTAAACTCGTCCTGCTGCATCAAATCTTTGAGCACAGACTCCAGCAATGGAGCAACTGTATTCCAGTAGAGCATGATTAATTAATTGGCGAGCCCGTTAATACCTGGTCAACGGCCTGCTTGCCATAAAACCGGATGATTTCTTTTTTTTCCTGTTCATTACCCCGCTCGAAAACCCGTTTAATGATGGCCTTCTCTTGTTTTATCCAGTCGATACTTTCAAACCGGGTGTCCCAAAAAATTGCTTTCCGGAATTTCTTTAAATCGGGATGGAGCTTAAGAGCATCTTTTTGCTTTATTTCCTGTATGTCAAAATAAGTCTGGAGGATCATTAGAAAACCTTCTTCCATACCCAGTTCATGCTCGATCTTTAAAGCAAGTGGAGTGTTCATATCCCGTTTCCCTTTCGTGATAGCCCCCAGGGTTTGAGGATATTCTCCGATCGAAATCGCAAAGCGCCCCTTCGGGAGCTTTCTTTTTTGAAGCTCCCTTTCCAGAAAGATGCCTGGATGGATTCCTTTTAAGGTATGGATTTCTTGCATGTTCATATAGCAAAGATAAGAAAATTTATTTAAACATATAATAGTAATCAAAAACGTTTACTTCATTTAGGCATCTCGCTAATCTGCTGAAAAAGAACCCTTATAGAGGCGAATAAGTTGGGTACTTCTGAACTTGAACCAGCGAAAGTGGACAGTAAATGGTTGAAAGTCAATACATTAAAAGAACAGCGACCACGTGAAAAAGAGAAAGATTTTGGAAATTCTGGAAAAAAGGGGATTTCGTGCCTTGCTAATTGTATTGGTATTCAATTAGTTAGTGTTTTCGGAATATTTAGGGATTGCTATAACTTATATGATAATCAATATATTCCAGTCTCCAGCAGGGGGAGCTTAGAACTCAACCACTTACAAGGCTACCACTCGGTAGCCTTTGAAATTTTCAAACAAGCGGGGTAGAGGGAGATTTGAAAAAGCTGATTAAAGTCAAAGCTACAATTCTTTAATCGCACGTTTAGTGTTTTCCACCTCTTCATTCTTTGGGTTCAAATTGCTAATAAAGTACCAGGTTGCGTCTAAAGTTTCACGGTCTACTTTTTTCCTGTTACCATCAACACAGCCTTCGGAGATAGATTGGCGAAATTTAATTATAGGGTTGCTTATATTTATGAGTTAGCAGCAATTATTAAGACATATTCCGTTCCAAGTTTGACAAAGAAAAATAATGACAGAAACTATAAAATATACTTGTGGCTGTTGCGGGAAAGAGCACGAAGAGTGGCCGGCATTAACTTATATATCTCCGACAAACTATGACACATTATCCGAAGACGACAAAAAAAGTCTTGGAAAGCTTGACACAGACCTTTGCATCATCACACAGCCTGATCAAACAGACAGATTTATCCGTTGCACTTTGACGCAAAAAGTTATTGACCATTGTGAAGACCTTGAATATGGGCTTTGGGTTTCGTTGAGTGACAAAAACTTTCAAGACTATTCGGACAATTTTAATAATCAAAACCACGAAACAAATTATTTTGGCTGGCTAAGCAATGACTTACCAGACTACGATTTTAGGGTAGGTAGTATACCAACAACTGTTTTTACAAGGACGGGCAATAATCGGCCATACGTTGTACCACACCAAGATTTTGATCATCCATTCGTACATGACTATTATAATGGTATAACAAAGGCAGAAGCAGAAAGGCGGATAAAAGAAATGCTTAAAGCAATTAATGAACGAGATAACAAGAAAACAGCGACAAAACCTTGGTGGAAATTATGGTAGTTCTTCGTCTTTTCTTTTAATAATTTATACTTTCTTATCAATAGATTTTGCAACAGGTAGAAAAATCTATGTGCCTATTTCTGAAATAGACAGATATTTTAGCAACGAATCAATTTTTTAAGCAAAGAATTTTATTTCTCTTTCCAAATGGCAGTACTTCCCGGTTTTCTCTCATCAGTAGCCCTGACCACGATGGTGTCATTATTACCTAGATTCCCGAATACCTCTATACCCTTATCAGTAGACATCCCCTGCCTCACATCTATCCAGACTGCTTTTCCATCCTTCACCCCGATAACAAACTTCCTTTCCTGATTGGTAACAATTGCAGAAGGAGGAACGATAAACGAATTGCCTGTTCTTTGTAATTCCAGTTTTACGTAAGCAAAGGAACCGGCTTTCAGATCATGACTGTTATTATCATAGATGTATTCCCAGGTTTCAGTTCTTGTTTGTGGATCAATGCTTTCACTTTTCCGGGTAAGGGCCGCTTGAAATAATTTATTGGGATATGCGTCTACTCTAAAAGGTGCTGTTTTGGAAACAGTTCCGGATGCAATATATAATTCAGGCACTGCTACTCTTAACCTGAGTTTACCATTACGCTGTATGGTCAGGATTGCCTGATTGTTGCCTACCAATGTTCCCCTGTCAGCGTTCCGGGCTGTAACAACGCCATCAAAAGGAGCATACAGCACAAGATAGCCCGCAACTTCTTTGTAAGATTGGGCCAACTGGTGTGCGGCTTCATAGCTGGCACTGTCAGCAAGGTACTGGTTCCGGCTACGTTCAAGATCAACAGGAGCTACAATGCCTGGTGTTTTCGCCTGGGCTGCTTTGGAAAGGCGTTGATAAACATCCATACTGCCCAGGTATTTTGCTTTTGCAGCTTGCAGAGACGACTGAAACTCTGCATATTTTGTTTGTAATTCCGGGGCTTCAATGATGGCAAGTGTTTGTCCCCGTTTTACCCGATCGCCCATATCAACCCTCAGGTCTTTTATATAACCCTGCACCCTTGCAAACAGTTCCGCCTGTTCGAAAGGCAACAACTCAGCAGGCAGTTCAACACTTTTAGTGAGGTTGGTATCATGCAATACCAACACAGGTACTGTGTCTGGTGGGTTAGCCGGCGCTGAAACTGGCGAGGAGGCATTATTCTGACAACTGATCAAAGAATATGCCCATAGCACCACTAAAAAATATTTCATAGACTGATTGTTGCTTTTCATTGTTCATTATAATTTTTGCTGTTCACATCGTCAGGATCAAGTGATGCAGAAACATATTTTCTATTTCCTATTGAGTAATGATATATCTGAGGCAGGAAGAATAACACACTTATTGTGGAGAATACGAGGCCTCCGATCACTGCAACACCCAGCGGAGCGATCTGATCACCACCCGCCCCTAATCCCAGGGCCATGGGGGTCATGCCCGCTATCATAGCAAGGCTTGTCATAATGATGGGGCGTAGCCTGCTTTCAGAAGCTATCAAAGCTGCACGGGGGTTTCCTGCTTTGCGCTGGCTCTCAGCTGCCGTTATGAATAATACTGCATTGGCTATGGCAACACCAATGGACATAATACAACCCATATAAGATTGAATGTTCAGCGTTTTTCCTGTAAGCAGGAGAAAGAATAATGAGCCCGTCACCACTGCAGGAATAACAGAAAGTATAATGAGCGATAGCCGGAACGACTGAAAGAAAACCGTCATCAGTAACAGGATTACCACAATAGCAACTAATAGTCCGAATTGCAGGCTGTTCAATGTGTCTTTCAGGAGTTCGGGCTGGCCACGCAGTAAGACTTTTGAACCTTTAGGAATAGGGGCCTGACTGATAATTTTATTTACTTCCTTGAAGGCTCTGCCAAGATCCTCCCCTTGCACGTTAGCAGTGATGGTAATATAACGTTGTTGATTTAAGCGGTCATATTCACCGGGTATATTGATGCGTTTCCAGGAAGCCACTTCATTGAGCAGATGAAGATTTCCATTACCGGAAGAAACGGGGATCATCTCGAGTTGCGAAGTACTATTCATCCGGTATTCAGGGTATTGCACCTGTATGATGTAGGCCGTTCCGGTTGCCTTGTCAAGCCAGTATGCGGGTGAAGTAAACCGGCTGGATGATGTGGCTGCAGTAGTGGAACGTGTAATCTGATCTGTAGTAAGGTCCAGTTGCCCGGCTTTCACACGATCCACATCAATTTTGATGGCCGGGTAATCAAGAGGTGTTGCGATCTGAATATCTCGGAGGAATGAAACAGCTGAAAGCTGATTATACAACCAGGTAGCGGTTTTCCTGCCATCTTCCAGGTTTTTGTTGATCACGGCTATCTCAACAGGATTGGTTGAACCAAGATTAAGGACCTGTTCAGACAGATCACCGGGTTCAAAAGAAATTTTAGCACCGGGTACTTCTTTAACGATAGCCGTTCTTAGCTGTTCTTTAAATCTGTCTAAGGCAATACTCCCTGGCTTCAGCTTGATCTTTGTAACGGATTCATGCGGTCCGCCGGTCCACAGATGGATATAATTCACGGGGAAACTGGATGGCTGGGTTCCCACGAAAGCAGACGTGATAAGTACATTTTCTTTTCCGGCGATCCGGTCCACTTCATTCAGCAAAATACGGGTGGCATCTTCTGTTCTCTCCACCCTCGTACCTACCGGTAAACGTAGCCTTACCTGTGTTTGACCTGTATCTGTTTTAGGGAATAGCGCTGTCCCAATCATCGTGAAAAGTAAAACAACAGCTCCAACGGATAGCACAATAAATATTCCTGTAAGCATTCCGCCTCTTTCCTGAAGCCAGTTGCTATATCGTGCATACCTGCTTTTGAACCGTTCAAAAAATCCTGGTGATCTTTCCTTGTTGCTTAAATGATGCTTCATGAGCCAGTTACCCATCACAGGAACAAATGTCTGGGATAACAGGAATGATGCAATCATGGCAAAGCCCACAGCAAGCGACAAAGGAAGGAACATGGCTTTGGGAACACCACTCATAAACAAAGAAGGAACAAATACAGCAAGAATACTTAGCAGTATCAGCAGTTTGGGAGTAGCTATTTCTTTGGATGCATCTGCAATGGCTCTTGCTTTGCTTTTGCCTGCCTCCATGTGCCGGTGTATATTCTCAATGGTCACGGTAGCTTCATCTACCAGTATCCCTACTGATAAAGCAAGACCACCCAGGGTCATGATATTGATAGTTTGGCCTGTGAGGTATAAAAGCGTGGCTGAAGAGAGTAATGCTAATGGGATCGTTAATACAACAATCAGCGCACCTCTTCGGTCTCGCAGAAATAACAATACCATTAAGCCGGTAAGAATGGCCCCCAACCCTCCTTCAAACAATAAGCTCTTAAGGGCATTGATCACATAGCCAGACTGGTCAAACTCATAGGAAACCCTGATGTCTTCAGGAATAGCAGCCTGCATATCGGGTAAAGCAGCTTTTACCCGCTGCACCACATCCCATGTAGAAGCATCAGCTCTTTTAGTAACGGGAATATAGACAGAGCGTTTGCCATTGATCAGCGCATAGCTGGTAGTTACATCAGAGCCCAATGCAACGGTAGCAATATCTTTTACATACACAGAAGGGCCACTACCTAATTGCAGCGGGGTATTCTGCAATTCATTCAGGTTTTCGATAACGCTGTTTTGCGGTGTAATGTAGGTACTGTCTCCTATCCGCACATTACCCGCCGGGCTGATCGTATTAGTTTTTACCAGTGCTTGCACTACCTGATCTGGTGTAAGATGATAATTCCTGATCTTGTCCGGATCTACTGTGATCAAGACTGTTTTCTGGTTACCTCCAAATGGCGGAGGAGCAGAAACGCCGGGCAGGGTTGAGAACATTGGACGAACCCTGAAAAGCGCCAGATCGGAAATCTCCCCCAGTGAGCGGGTTTCACTACTGAAAACCAATTGACCTACAGGCACGCTGCCTGCATCAAAGCGGGTAATGAATGGAGGAACAGTCCCGGGGGGCATAAAAGCTCTTGAGCGATTCACATAACCTACCACTTCTGCCATAGCCTGGCTCATGTCGGTGCCTTCATTAAATTCTATTTTGATGATGGCAGCCCCCTGAATAGATTTTGAATCTACATATTTTACTCCGGTAATATAGAGAAAATGATATTCATAATACGAAGTGATGAATCCTTCCATTTGTTCCGGTGACAAACCTCCATAAGGCTGGGCCACATATACAGTTGGCAAACCCAGCTTCGGAAATATGTCAACCTTAGTATTCCGCATTGCCAACCAGGAAAAGAACAGGATGGCCAATATTGCTACCAGTATGGTGACAGGACGTCGTAACGCAGCTATAATGAGCTTCATACAATCATTTGAGTTGATCTAAAAATAAATCCAGGTTTCCTTTGGCAACAGCAACAGACAATAAAGAACGCCATAGCTGTAATTGTGCAGTTGCATTGTTGAGTTCTGCTCTTGTTAATTCGTATTGCGATTGGTATATTCTGGCATAATCAATTAAGCCAGCTTCATAACTAAGCTTTAAACCATCATATACATCGGTAGCGATTTTTAATTGAAGAGGTGTCTTATCGGCAATTTGAGCATCCTGCCTGTATTGCAGCTCTGCGCTTTCAACCTGTTTGACAATATCAAGCCGTACCTGCGCCAGCCTTTCTTCATCTGATTTCAATAAGTAACCATATTGTTTTTTACGAATGTTGAGTTTGCTGAATTGCAGGATCGGGAAACTAAGTTGCAGACCAATTCCTGCATTGGTCCTGGAAAGTCCCCAGCCATCAGCCTTATTGATAAGGCCATTGGCATTTACTCCTGAGCCCCGGGCATAAACATTACCCCATACATCCAGTTGAGGAAGCCATGAACGTTGTATCTCCCGCAAACCAGCGGCTGTGGTATTTCTCTGTGCTTCTATAAATTGATAATAAGGATGACTATTGAAAGAGGTGGAGTCCAGAAAAAGCAATGATGGCTTAAGCGTTGTGTCGGTTAAAAGGATATTGCGGGCCGCATCTGTAATTCCTGTTAAACGGGTCAATTCTGTCAGTTTTTGCAGATAAGTTTTTTCTGTTTGGAGGTACTCAATTTCTGCCTGGATTATAGCCGACTGAAATTGCGCCGTATCAATCCCGGGTTTTAACCCCGTTTTTGCCAGCATCAAAGATTGTTCAAGATTGATTTTATTCCTTTCAATAACTGCCGATGAAATACGATCAAGATTTCTGAGATAGAGGATCTCGAGATACAGATTAATTGCGGCATACTGATACTGGAACAACTGTTCATTATAGGTTGCATTTGCCTGCTTGTATTGTGCGGTCGCCTTTTCAATAGCGGCATTGCGTTGCCCGAACGTAAATGGGTTCCATTTGATAAGCGCTCCCAGGGCCGTACCGGGTATAAAATTCATTTCATTGCCGGCAGATGGTGGCCCGCTTATTGGTAACAGAAAACCAGGATAACTCATCCCCGTAATGTTGTTAAAGGTGGCCATATTTACCTGGTAACCTGCTACAAGATCAGGCATAAGGCTGTTTTTCGCCAGGGGGATGTTTTCCCTGGCAGCTTCCTCCTGTAGGCGGCAGGCTTCCAGTTGAGGAAGATTATGTTGAACCTTATTCAAGGTCTCCCTGATAGAAAGTCTAACCTGTTGAGCACCGGCATTTTCAGAGCCAGTAGCCATGAAAAGGAAAAGAAGTAAAATAACTACCAGGTATTTTTTAACCCCTGATTGGCTGATTGTAAACATTGACTTGTTTAAAATTTTGGTTGCACTATTTGATTACGGAACAGCTATTCGACAATTACCTGTTCAATAATATACCTGTAAATAACAAGAAATGCGGATCAGGTCTACAGACCGATATCCGCAAATCGTTGAATGACAAATATTAGAATTTGAACTGACAACTCTATGGTATATTTGAAAATACTACGGTATTATTGATTGATCCTGGAGCAATCAACGAAGGGGGGTAAACTGTGACAATTCATATATACCCAAACGCTTTTCAATGCCGGCGACTTTCTCAACCATAGTATCAAAACCGTCTTTTCCAAACCGTTTATGCTCATTTTTCTCAAACTCCTCTCCCAGCGAATCGTACTCGTTTTGGGAAACGATTTTACGGAACGCAGGAAATAATACTGTGTCTTCCCTGGCTTCATGCGGGCGATACATGTAATTGAAAGAGGTCAGTGCCTGTATCAGTTGCTGCTTTTCAGTGTCTGAAGCTGTTGAGGATCCGGATAACTGTATGATCTGGTCGGTAAGCGACCGGCCGGCCTGATGCTGGCTTAATAATATCTCTACCAGCTCTTCAAGCTGGTGCACCTTTTTGAAACGTGGGAATATATAATCCTCTTCCTGCTTTTCGTGGTAGTCTTCTACAAAGTTTCTTACAATTCCTGCTGCGCTTTCAAGTGCTTCTGCCGGAAAAGATTCTTTGTTGGTCAGGCTGACTCTACAGTGATCATATATCAGCAATATCCGGTTTAGCAGACCATGTTCCTGCATCAAGTCCTCAGGCGGGGATACTTCTTTTTCTTCACCATCCTGCTTCTTCCCGCAGGATGCAAGCAGGCCGGTGCCGATCACACCATTAACGAATGTAAATTTTAAGGCCTGGGTAATAAAGTGCCTGCGATCATTCCCGTTATTTTCTATCCCGCCGGTCATTTTCATACGCTTACATTTATAGCATAGGTGTTAGCTATGGTTCAATTAAAGTCAAATCGTTCGACCAGATTGCCAGATTAAACATCCTTTATAAAAATCACAGCAACAAACAGGCCATGTCAGGGCGTAATTAAAATACCGGGGATATCATTCGCCTGATAAGCGAAAGACTTGTGGGGTTTGTCCTGTAATACGCTTAAAATATTTGACAAAATGAGAGGCGTCGACAAATCCAAGTGCAAATGCAATCTGGGAAATTGTGCGGCTTGTGTAAATTAATAGCCGTTTTGCCTCTCTGGTAATAAATTCTGCCAGCACCCCGGAAGCAGACTGGTCCGATGCCTTTCGGCAGGCAGCATTCAGATTTTGTGGTGATGTATTTAACTGCCCGGCATAGTATTGAACTGAATTTCTGACTACACTATCACCCTGTAAGAGTTCGAGGAAGGATTGGTACAAATCTGATTTCATCTCCGATAGACTAGCAGTGGGAAGAGCAAGATCAAGGATCTTGGCCAGTAGCGCTTTCAATAACCCTTCGATTACATGAAAACTGTGCTCATTATTGATTGTATACTCCTGAGCCAGCAGCTGAAATACCGGTTGAATAATTGAATCATCCTTTAAAAAAAGGCAATTTTGGTTGTTGAGCTTCTCTAATAATCGCTTCAACTCATTATCGAGGCTTTTTTGAATAAAGCCTTTTTTAATAATGGCGACAAACCCTTCCGGCTCTCCTTCCAGGTCAAAGAAGTGGATTTGCTCTCTACGAATAAAAAAAATAATTGGTACGGATATGGCAAATTTTCTCGAATCAATTGTGTGAAACCCAACTCCTCCTGAAAGATAGATGATCTCAAAATAGTTATTATGTTTGTGAGGCTGCGTTTTTCTGATTCCCTTTTTGAAAGGTGTAATAGTAAAATCCGCATTGGGCTGAGATTTATCTTTAATATCAATCCTGGATAAATTCATATGAGTACACTTATTCCTCTCCAAAAATATTTTTGCCAAACTATAAAACGATATTTCAGGCCCTCCCGAACGCCATATATAGTGGCAAGCCCCTCGTTATTCACATAAATATACAAACATCCATTTTTTGCTATACAGAAAGCGTTTGAGGGCTTGCACTGATGATAATACTAAGAAAGGATGTGTAATGAAGTGAGAGTTTCTGAACTTGAATCAGCGAAATGAATCCCGCCCTGATTGAGACGGGGTTTTATGATCGCTTATGGCACTTCCAAAATTCAAAACCCATTCTTCCGTTCATTAACCACCTCTTGTTTTCGCTTCGGATAGTAATCAATTAAAAATTGAAATGCCTCTTTTATCCGATCAGCATAATTGCCGTCTTTGAACTCCTGCGAATCTTGCTTGAAATAATAAAAAATATCGAAACCGGCCGTGGTTGGAACGCCTGCGACTAACTTTGGGGGAAACCCCGTTGTATCGCGTTTTATTTTCTGCTCTTCCTTTTCATTCTCTGCGGTAACTTCATCAGGCTGCCTGGAAAGTTCATCATAAACACGGGTTTCGACAACATTACTTTTCCGATAAAAATGCATCATGATCTTGTTACCGTTCTGATAAGTTGTCTGCCCCTCTATATTGCTTGTTCGATATTCAGAAAAATTAGTTGCCCTGGAAAAATCCAACAGATCCACCTGGTAATATATTTCGCTCCGCGAATATGCTTTTTTCCCTTTACCGTAGCGTCTTTGGGCGGTGGCAGTAAGCACCAGCTTTAAATAAGGACTGTCTAATTGAAACGCGGTACGTCCTGTAAGAAGTTTTGGTGGTTCATAGTAGTAGCGGGTAAGATTTTTACTTTCCACAGAAAGGTTTTGGCCAAATTTTTTCAGGCAATCATTTAAAAAAGCAACTGCTTTTTCAGGCGTACGGTCCTTTTGATATTCGTACTTTTTTTGCATTTGCTGAAAATACTGATGTGCTTCTACAATATCCTGGTATTTATCAGGAGGGAATGTATTCTTGTTGGTTGAAGAAAAGAAATCGTTACAGTGCTCAATAAACAATGTAAAATTAGAAAATGTTGCATAGTAGCCAGCCCCTCCGGGCGGCGGATTCTTATAGCTCAGGTATGCACTTTTGATGTAAAGGTGACGGAGGGCCGGCGTCCATGCTTTATTGAGCTCATAAGTTTTAAAGGCGATATCAGCAGCGGCAAAATACTGGCCATTTTCATACGCTTCCTGGGCCTGCTGAAATTTTAATTTTGCTTCGGTGCCCATTTGAGCGGCTGCATTCAGTATTAACAGCAGCAATACGAATGAGAATAGAAATCCTTTTTTCATCTGTTGGTCGTTATTGTATGCCTCTTAATTTTTTAATATATCGTCAGGGTTTTTTTGTAAGCACTTCTTTTTCCGGTTTACCTAACCGTTTCAAGGCTTCTTTTGCAGCTTCAAACCCTTTAGCCGCTGCTATGCGGTACCATTTTACAGCCTCATTTATATTTTTCTGTGTGCCTTCTCCGTTTTCGTACATGACAGCAAGATTGTGGGCTCCGTACACATTCCCCTTTAAAGCAGCTTGTAAAGTCCATTTAAACGCATTGATGTAGTCGGGCGGATTGCCTGAATTATAATTGTTGGCTATTTCCATCATAGCGTCGGTACCTCCCTGCTCTGCAGCTTTTTTATAATACCGGTTAGTCATAATGGAGTCTTTGGTAACGCCTAAGCCTTTGTTATACATCCATCCAAGATTAACTAAAGCCGGCCAATAGTTTTCGCTTTCCAGTTTGCGGTACCATTTTACTGCCTCCGGATAATTTGGTTTGTCGCCGTAATATCCAATCAAATAGTAGCGTGCTATCAGCGCCATAGCATCTATGCTTCCGGTTTCAACCGCTTTTTTATACCAGTCAGCAGCTATGCTGGTATCCATGGGCACTCCCATGCCATAAGTGTACATGGCTCCTATATCGATCATTGCGGCATACGCTCCCTGGTCTGCAGCCATCCTGTACCATTTCATCGCTTCTGTATAGTTTCTAGGCACACCGGTAACCACGTTCCCGCTGAAAGCCGAATCTACAGAAACGCTTGCAGTGGTATCTGTATACTGCGAAGCCTCCTGCCTCGACAATGAATCTGCCATTGTATTGACAGGTACAAACGGATGCGCTTCATCCCAGCCCTTGGCATAAATATATCCCAACTCTATTTGAGAGGAAATATGGCCTTGCAGGGCCGCCTTCTTATGCAAGTTCACGGCTTTTTGATAATCCTGTTGTACACCGTTCCCAAACTCATACAAACCAGCCAGTGCATTCATAGCATCAGTATTTTCCTGCTCCGCCGCTTTTTGATACCATTTTACCGCTTCAGTAAAATCGGCAGTGAAACCCGGGCTTCCTGCATAAGCATATCGCCCTGTATAAATGGAACCCAGCCTGTATTGGGCTTCATCGTCTCCCTGCTCTGCTGCTTTCTGGTACCATTTTACCGCTTCGGTATAACTCTGCTTTACACCGTTGCCCGATTCATATAAATCACCCAGGTTTCTTTGTGCAAGTGCAAGTCCGCTACCGGCCGCTTTTGAATACCACTTAAGGGCTTCGGTATGGCTTTGCTTTACACCATTCCCATTCTCATACAAAACACCTATATTATTCTGGGCCCATAAGTTTCCCAAAGCGGCAGCTTTTTGATAATGCTGCATGGCTTCCACGTATTTGCCAGTGGTGTCTAATGAATACCCTTTGTCCAGCAATGATTGGGCATTGATTTCATTGCTGCTGCTATTATCTGCTATCACGGTTGCTTTGGGCGTAAGCTCTATAAAGCTGTCGTCCACCTTTTTGATCTTTGCTATGCTTTTTATCCTGTTTATAATATCAACCGCTTCTTTTTTAGTGGTATAAAAACCCAGCAATTGCCCTACGCCTCCGGAATGAAAATAAAGGCTGAACCCAATTTTGTTTAATACATCATTAAAAAGCATCCAGGTACCATCACTATACTTATTGAGGGTATACGATTTTAAGCTTACTTCTCCTGTGCCGTAATTTCTTTCATAAACGATATAATAAACCTGTTTTACATTATCGGCTATCCCGGAAGTTTTTTTGTTAAGAATAAGGTTATCGCCAATTATTTGCTTGTCCACGGCCCATTGCATGTCTCTCTGCTTTTCGTCGTTCTCACTTTTTATCCTGTTTTCTTCATTAATGCGCAATTGCTCCTGCTGCTGCTGTTCGCGCTCCTCCGCTTCGCGTTGCCGTTGTTCTTCCTTTCTTTGCTGTTCAGCTTCCTCTGCCGCCTGGCGCCTCCGCCTTTCAGTCTCTCTTTCCGCTTGTTCCCGTTGCTGGTTTTCTAAAAGCAGGTTTCCCAATTGCTGAATGCCGTTCGAAACATTATTATAAGTATTCCTGTTATTTTCAAGCTGCCGGTTCAGGTTGTTTAAAATAGCCTGGGAATTGTTTTGGTTCGTGGTACTGGTGTTACGGCTGCTATAATTTGTTGTGGTTGAAGTACCGGACGTTGTTGAGCTACCATAAGTGGAAACACTGCTTGCACTGCTTTTATTTGTCGGTGGTTGAGTAGCTTTTTCCTGTTCCCATTCCGTAGCATCAGTAACGCTTGTAATTTGAAAACCCACACTTTTTATGCGGTTTTTATTCACCGCTTTACAATCTTCTGGCTGAACGGTCTGGGTTAAACCATCCACGTCAAACAGATAAGCACTCCCTCCCTTCGACTCGCCAGGCTTTAATTCTATTTCTATATTTCCATCTTTAGTATACCCGCAAACCAGGTTAGCAAAATATCTTCCATACACTTTCAGTTTGTGTTGCGTTAAATTTTTAATCACAATGGTAAACTCCTGCCCTGTAAGGCCTGTTTCTGCATCACGCCCCATGGATATATTAATTTTGCTGTTAGGCTGTTGCCCTTCGAAGTAGGAGTAGATCACGTTTTTGCGAGACTCCTGTGTATTTGCTACCATCACCGTCGCAGATAGCAGAATAAGGAGTACCATTTTCTTCATAGTTTGGCCGTTTTTATGTAACAAGGTTTTTGCAGACGTCAACGAATGTGTTGCAGGGGATGGAAGAAGTGAAACCATGTTGTTAGTAGTTCCTTTTCGCTGTCTGCCCAGCATATTAAAAAATAGAGTACAGTTAATCCAATTAGTGGTTATGGCAAAAATGGCCTGTTTTTGTATTCCGCACAATCCTCATTTTTTAGGATTTTATTTTTTGTATATATTTACAGTATTGCGCAATGACAAAACCTTATGTCATCTAAACTCTTGAAACACAGCTTTGAAAGCTACCTGAATGAGATATACTACAACAAGGAGCTGGCTGATGAATCTCTTGCAATAGAAAAGTTGCAGTATTTTGAACGCTTCTCCCGCCTGGATAATGGATTTTTCCCACTTTTTTATGTGATTGATTATTCCCGCCAGCAATATCTGATCCATACAGGCACAGACAATCTCATTCCCGGCTACCATGCCAGGGATTTTCTTGAGGGAGGATTGGATATGCTTCGTCATGTATTCAACAAGGACGATTTTAAGATTTACAACGAAGAAATTTTCAGCCGGAACTGTGAGTTCTTAAAAACGGTATCTATTCAGACCCATGAGTCCTATTTTTTTTCATATAATTTCCGGGTCAAAACACCTGGCCAGCGTTATGAACATATATTGCAAAGAGGCAGCTATATAACATCTCCTAAAACAGGGCTTCCTTTGTATTCTCTTGGCATTTGCCTTAACATTACAGCCCTTAAAAGCGACACAAGGATGTCACACATTATCGAAAGGAGGGTCGATAATGGATCTGAGGCATTTCAGACAGTAGCCAGCAATCATTTTTTCCCTAACGAAGAAGACAGACTGTTTACCCAAAAAGAAATACAGGTACTATGTCATATGGCTGATGGGTTGGGCACAAAGCAGATAGCCGGTAAAATGCAAATAGCAGAAGTTACCGTGATCACTCATAAAAAAAACATGATGATAAAAACCAATACAAAAAATGGTGTGGAACTAGTGGCATATTGTATTCGTAAAAAAATCATCTGATATGACAAAGTCTAAAAAAATTCTTTTTTATCATGGTGGTCCTGGCTTAAATGGCCAGCCCGAACGAATGCTACTTACCACGCCTTTTGAAAAAGCAGGGCTGGAATTGCTGTGTTGGGACGAACCATCACAGTTACGTCCTGATGGCTACCCGTTTGAACCTGAAAGGACATTTGATAATTTTCAGCGTAGTGCAACAGCGTTTTTAGACCGTCATGCGAGTGCCGATGAACCAGTTATTGTTATGGTTTATTGCTTCAGTTCCTGGATTATTCCAAACCTGCTTGCATTGCGCCAGGAAAAAATTCAAGCTTTTTGCATTGTCAGCCCTGATTTTCATGTTGAACAATCCGATCTGAATGTTTTTAAAAATCTCCTGGGTGAATTGAGGATGCATGGAGAAGCTGAAAAGGCGGAGCAAATGGCACAGATCCTGGACGGCTATACTTACAAATACGATGAGAATACAGAAAAAGGCTGGCGACTGGCGGCAAGATGCCTTCCACTTCTTTTTAATTTTTACTGGCATGATCAAGAAATAAAGTCTCACTATCTGCAGCATTACAAGAATGAATATTCCATAGATGCAGAAAACCTTTTTTGCATTCGAAGAAGTCTAAGTTCAGTAGATTTTGTTACTGATATTCCAACTTTGGTTATTTATGGGAAACACGATAAGATCGTATCCTTATCGGATGAGAAAAAAAAGTTACAAAATTGCTTCACAAACCTTAGACTGATAGAAATGGAAGGTTCTGGTCATTATCCCCATATAGAGCAGTTAGATGAATTTGTATCTATAATTCGTGATAGTGCTTCGGATTATATGGTTTTGAAAAGGTAGCAGATTACTGTCCGACCAGTACCTTTCCAGTGGTTTTACCTACTAATAGTAATTAATTTTAATTACCATAAATTATTAGACAATGAGCGACGCGCTAAAAATAAAGACTGCTCTTGAGCGTACAAAAAAAGCGCTTACATTAAAGCCTGCTCTTGGCCAATCTACAGCTATTTCAAAAGTGCGTATAACAAACGGGCTTACTTGTGAAGTTCAGGAAGACAAATGGAAATTTAATATTGATATGCCGGAGGCTGTTGGCGGCAATTCAACAGCGCCCACACCCGGAGTGTATGGACGTGCTGCATTAGGATCTTGTCTTGCAATTGGTTATATGATGAAAGCAGCCGAATTGGAAATACCAATTCAAGGTCTTGAAGTGCAGGTGGAAGCCGACTTTGATGATGGGGCATTATTAGGAACCGCTGATAAAACTATTCCGCCGGGTTATCTTGAAGTTCGCTATACCATAAATATTGAAAGCGATGCACCTGAAGAAAAGATTATGCAGATACTGGATGACGGAGATATGCATAGCCCCTACCTCGATATTTTTACACGTACACAAAAATGTGTCAGGAAAATAAATATTGTCTCATCCAAAACATCTTCCTGATGGAACCTCAATTGCAAAGACGTGTACAACGCTACGGTTGGGATAAAGCTGCTGCTTACTACGAAAGCTCATGGCAGCAGCAATTAAAACCTGCACATGATAAATTATTTGAGCTTGCAGAAATCCATGCAGGCGAAAAAATAATTGATGTGGCTTGCGGCACAGGTTTGATAAGTTTTCGCGCTTTAGAAGCAACGGGCAGAAACGGTTTTGTATTAGGAACTGATATATCGGATAAAATGATTGAAATATCAACAAAAACCGCTACTGAAAATAATTTCACTAACATCAGGTTTGAAAGAATGGATGCTGAAGAATCGAAGCTGCCCGATAACGAATTTGATGTAGCCCTTTGTGCGTTAGGATTGATGTATACCCCTCACCCTGTTACTGCGTTGAAAGAAATGCACCGTGTGCTGAAGCCTGGCGGACGCTGTATTGCAGCCGTTTGGGGCAAAAGAAGAAATTGCGGATGGGCAGAGATATTCGAGATTGTTGATAAAAGGGTTTCATCTGAAGTATGTCCAATGTTTTTTAATTTAGGTAATGAAGGTGTTCTTGAAAAAAGTTTTGACGCCGCGGGGTTTTCAAAAATTCAGACAGAAAGAATAAGCACCGTTTTACATTATAGCTCCGCAGAGGAAGCCTGCTCGGCTTCTTTTGAGGGCGGACCTGTTGCATTGGCCTATTTTAAGTTTGCGCAAGAAATACAAAAAGAAGCCTGTGAGGAATATTTGGCTTCAATAGAGCAATATAAAACCGGCAGCTCTTATGACGTGCCTGGCGAGTTTGTTGTTAGCATTGGAATTAAATAACACTACAAAAGAAACAGTGTAAAGCAATGATGTCATGTTAAAGAAAGGGAAGCTTTAAAGTAACGAAAGAGTAAACTGTATAGCAAAAAGTCAGTCCAGCAATTCATTGAAAGTGATTAAATCTTCCCTGTTAGAAGCGTTACATAAAAATATGACGTAACCCAATTCATCGAGCTTCAGAAATCGGAGGCAGTTAAGAAATTCTTCCCCATAATATAGGCCAAATCCAAAAAAATATTTTCCTGAATGCAATTTAATTCATTTACTTTGTATTTCAAAGTACTTTTATTTATTGAAACCACCGATATAAATCTCAACTATGAAGATTAAACTACTATCAGCAATCATACTATCCTTGTCGATCCTTAGTTGTGCTTATGCACAGCCACTAGATAAAGTAAAACTTGACCAACTCTTTGACCGCCTCCTCGAAAAGAACAAAGGCATGGGCAGCATCGCTATCGCCAAAGACGGAAAAATCCTCTACACCCGCTCTTTCGGTTATGGCCAGATCACTGAAACAACGAAAACACCACTGTCTGACCAGACAAAATACCGGATCTCATCCATCACAAAAATGTATACCGCTGTCATGATCTTTCAATTGATCGAGGAAGGCAAACTAAAACTCAGCGACAAGCTTGACAAGTTCTTTCCGCAAATCCCCAATGCTACAAAAATCACTATCCTGCAAATACTGTCTCATCGCAGCGGAATACCTAACGTTACTCCCGACGGTTCAGGAATGCAACCAAGAACACAAGAGGAAAGAATTGCTGAGATCGCCAGACTGCAGCCTGATTTTGAGCCGGGCACCAAACATCTTTACAGCAACTCTGGCTATGTACTGCTGGGTTATATTGTAGAAAAAGCAGGCGGCCAACCATACCAGGAAGCATTAAAAGAGCGCATTGTGTCTAAGCTTGGACTTCAAAACACTTATATGGGAACCGGAAACACAAACACAGACAGGAACGAAAGCCTATCCTACAGGTATGTAGGTGGATGGAGAGAAGCAAGGGAACCGGACTTCAGCATCACCGCCGGTGCAGGCGCGATCGTTTCGACACCTTCAGATATGGTAAAATTTATCCAGGACCTGTTCGATCTTAAACTGATCTCACAAAACAGCCTTAACCAGATGAAAACAATGGTAGATGACGAAGGAATGGGAATGGAACCGTTCACATTTGCCGGGAAAACTTTATACGGCCATACTGGCGGAAGCTCAACCTCAGGAGCGTGGCTCGCTTATTACCCGGAAGAAAAACTGGCGATGGCCTACACTACAAACGCGAAGATCTACCCGGTAAAGGATATCGTCAGTGGTGTTTTTGATATTTACTGGAACAGACCATTTGAGATACCTTCTTTCGATGTGCTTAAAGTAAGCCCGGAAATCCTCGATCAATACACAGGTGTTTATACTGCAGCAGGTGCGCCAGTAAAATGGATAGTCACCAGGAAGGATTCAACGCTTTTTATTCAGCAGGAAGGTGGATCCGCTATCCCCGTCGAACCTATTGATGAACATAAATTCACAATCACTAACGGAGTAACGCTGGAATTCGATCCTGTAAAGAAACAAATGACCATCAAACGTCCGCAGGGTGAGCGGGTATTCACAAAGGGAAAATAAATGCAACCCAGGCTTACTCATTTTTTGAAAATTCCTTTAAAAGCCTGGAGAAAGCTGGCCTACCAATCACGTTCTCTTATTGCTTCCTCCACATCAATATCTATTTTGAAATAGTCCAGAATGTTTGCTACCGTTTCCCCTATAGATTCTCTTGCAATAGTCTCAATTTCACTATCGCTTTCTTCAAACTCTTCCTGCAAGCCGTTGATGTTAATAGTCATTTTATCAAAAGCATCTTGAGTTTCCTCTTTCGAATGACCACTTTCTTCTATAAATTCAACAACGTTTTGAATTTCCTTTTTTACTTTGTCAACCATCCCACAACAAAATTTCAAAACGCCCCATTCCTAACCCTGATCAACTTCCCATTAACCTCATCAGAAAGTATATACAATTTCCCCGCAGGACTTTGAACCACCTTCCGAATCCTTACCCTGTCATCCGTAAAAAGCTCATCTGCACTTTTAATAGTTTCACCTTCTATCACCATACGCCATAAACTCCCTCTTGATAACCCTCCCACAAGAAGATTATGATTCCAGGCTGCAAACTCATTACCCGAATAAAAATGCAAACCTGTAGGAGCTACTGTCTGTAACCAGGCCCAAACAGGATCGGTATAATTACTCCCCGGAATAGGCAAAGGCGCATATTCTGCATAGCGGTATTTTCCTGTCGTCTTTATCGGCCAGCCATAATTCGCTTTTGCCTTCAGCACATTGATCTCATCACCCTGGTGTGTGCCATGTTCGCTGAACCATATTTTCCCGGTAGATGTATCAAGTGTGATGCCCTGCGCTGCCCTGATCCCGGTTGCGTATAGACCCGGCGTTGCTTTTATTCCAAAATCCGGGTTATCATCCGGAATAGTTCCATCAGGGTTGATGCGGTAGATCTTTCCTCTCCTGTCATGAATATCCTGGGCTATGGGAACAACAGGTTGGTCTTTTTCTGTGAACAATCTTTCACCAATTGTGAAATATAATTTCCCGTCTTTTCCAAATACCATCCCGCCACCATAGTGAAAACGTTCTTGCGTATAGGGCTCTGCCTCAAAAAGAGTTTTGATCTGACGCAAAGAATTTTTCTCCAGTACGGCCCTGATGATCTTTGTGGTTCGCACAGTGCCTTTTTCAGCGGCATACGACAGGTAGATATATTTATTATTACCAAAATCAGGATCCAGCAGTATCTCAAATTTGCCGGTATTATCACCAAACCCGGTGAGGCTATCCGCCATATCGGAAGGGAAACCTTCGATCCTCACCTTTTCTTTCCTCAGCAAATTCACTTTTACCAGGTCACCTTCTTTCTCTGAGATCAGGACTTCGTCTTCTGTTACAAAAGCAATGCTCCAGGGGCGTTTCAATCCTTCCAGGATCGTTTCTTTTTCCAGCCGTATAGCATTTACGTCGAAGGTCCTGTGGGATGTGCGGGTAGATACTTTATCAGCAATCACCCAGCCTTCATTGGTCTTCATAAGATTGAAATAGTCTGTAAAAAGATCTCGTGCCGTACTGATCTCCACTTTCGCACTACCCATACCATTGGTAATATCAAGCAACACTATGCGGGTGCTTAGGTTTTGAGGCCTGGGATGCGGTTTGAAAAGGCTCAGATATTCATTCCTGGAATACTGGATGAATTTCCCGTCGCGGTAATTTTTTAAATGACAGGACTCATGCATGGCCTTACCCAGTTTAAGGGTATCACCGGTTGCCCAGCCATCAAAATAAAGCTGAATCACATTTTCTATCAATTGTCTTTCAGTGGCCGCGTTCTGGGAATATGCAGGAATAAGAACAACGGATAAAGCAGTTAACAGAAGCAACTTTTTCATTTTGTAAAGTATTTTTGATTATCAGAAAGAAACAATCAGTGTTCAATTCCGAAAGTATTTAATACTCTAAAAATGAAGGTATTATGATCCGAATCCCGTAGTACGGATTTATAAATCCGGAGTAATTGACTGTTGATACGCACTGGGAGTAGTGCCTTTGATCTTCTTAAATGTTGCGAAAAAAGTGGACTTGGAATTGAACCCAACCTCATGACCAACAGCCTCTATTGTCAGGTTCATCTGTTGGGATAGCATGCTGCAGGCTTCGTTTATCCTGTACTCATTGACAAAAAGTGTAAAATTCTTCTTGATATTATCATTGAGGACCTGCGATAACTGGTGATCTGAAATATTGATCTCCCGGGCAAGATCATTCACTTTCAGGTTAGGATTCTTAAAGAGCTCCTTTTCAGCCATACTTTTTTTCAACCGGCCAATGATCAATTCCGCTTCTGCCTGTCCAAGTTTTTTGTCAACATATCGCTGGGTTGAAGAAGAGAACAGGTCATTCGCTTTTTTCCGATAAAGTAATACAAACACTACCGTATAAATGATCAGGGAAAACCAGAGTGCACCATTGATGTAGCTACCTTTCGTAATATTCAGGATAGCCCATACATAACACACAAATAATATCGTCACTGCTCCGCAAATGACCAATACCCATCTTTCAAAGGGTTTTACAGCTTCCCGGTTGGTGATTTTTTTTAAAGTAGGGATCAATAACAATATAGATAAAGCAACATATACTCCCCATTGGAGATAAATAAGTGGTATAATGTATTTTCTCCATAGCAGGGGAAAACGCTCATAAGGATAAACAATGCCCACTAACACAATAATGAAGGTCCAAAGGATGAGTTGCCAAAGCCATGGCTTTGGCAATTTCCTGATCTGCCTTGTTTCAGCCTTAACATAGAAATACAAACAAGGGCCGATAAAAAAGCAGGCTGTTAAACCAATCTGCAGGTAGGTTTTGAGTAACTCATAATCAAAAAAATAGGCAACCGATTTGCCTATCCTGATACTCAATGCAAGCAGTAAAAAGCCCAGCAGGTAACTGGACAGGTGCTTTTTGGATGTAAAAAAGAAAAAGTAAATGCTCAGTATGAGCCCATTGAATACTCCCAGGCAACTAAAAAAGAACAGGGCTTTACTACTCATGATAAGCTTTCGTTTTACCTATCCGGTTTAAATAATTAGGCACACAATTTAGCGAAATTGTATTGTCATTATTCTCTTTTTTACGGCATACAACAAAGGACCCCGGCGCAAAAGCACCAGGGTCCTGATATTTTATATCCCGCTATAATCCTGCTTAAATATTAAACTCAATCCCTTGCGCCAAAGGCAGGTCCTTCCCATAATTGATCGTATTCGTTTGCCTCCGCATATATACCTTCCACGCATCCGAGCCACTTTCACGGCCACCACCTGTTTCTTTTTCCCCACCAAATGCCCCACCGATCTCTGCCCCGGAAGTGCCGATATTGACATTCGCAATGCCGCAGTCTGAACCTGCAGCCGACAGAAATAGTTCTGCTTCCCGAAGGTTTAAAGTCATAATAGCGGAAGACAAGCCCTGCGGCACATCGTTTTGCATAGCAATGGCTTCTTCTATATTCCTGTACTTCATTACATACAAAACAGGAGCAAAGGTTTCTGCCTGCACAATAGCGAAATGATTTTCTACTGCTGCAATGCAGGGCTTAACATAACAGCCCGAAGCATATTCACTTCCTTCCAGCACACCACCTTCAACAATAAATTCACCTCCTTCCTTTTTGATTGCATCAAGGGCTTTCATATAGCTGGTAACGGCATCCCGGTCAATTAAAGGGCCGACATGATTTTTCGTCTCTAATGGATTCCCGACCCTGAGTTGCCTGTATGCTCCTTTCAATTTTTCAGTGAAACTATCGAAAACACTTTCGTGAATGATCAACCTTCTCGTTGAAGTGCATCTCTGACCAGCCGTGCCAACTGCACCAAACACAGCACCGATAAGCGTCATGTCCAGATCCGCGTCTTTGGAAACTATAATGGCATTGTTTCCGCCTAATTCCAGCAGGCATTTGCCCAGCCTTGCAGCAACAGTTATATTGACTGCTTTTCCCATTCTTGTTGAACCCGTTGCTGAAACCAACGCTATGCGTGTGTCCTGGGCAATCCATTCACCTAAGTTCCTATCGCCCTGCACAAGATTACAGAGCCCTTCCGGTAAATTATTCTTTTTAAAAACTTCAGCAATGATCTGAAAACAGGCTTGTGCCGATAACGGCGTTTTTTCGGATGGCTTCCATACACAAACATCGCCACAAACCAATGCCAGCATGGCATTCCAGCTCCATACCGCCACTGGGAAATTGAAAGCGGAAATGATCCCTACAATTCCTAATGGATGCCACTGCTCGTACATTCTATGATTGGATCTTTCCGAGTGCATTGTCAGTCCATGCAGTTGCCTTGATAAACCCACGGCGAAATCGCAGATATCAATCATTTCCTGTACTTCTCCCCTACCTTCCTGCAAGCTTTTTCCCATTTCGTAAGAAACGAGTTTTCCCAGATCATCTTTATGTATCCGCAAAGCTTCGCCGATCTGGCGAACGATCTCACCGCGCTTGGGTGCCGGAACAGTCCGCCAATACAGGAAAGCAACCTCTGCCTTAGAAATGATCTTATCGTATTCTTCTTTCGTAACGGTTTGCACTTCCGCTATTTTATTGCCATCCACAGGAGACCAGGAAGTAATGGTCTTTCCCGAGGAAGGAAGAAAATTAATGCCGTCAGAAGCACCAGCGTTCTGCTCATTAATGGAAAATGTTCTTAAAATACCTGCTATCATAATGGGAAATATTTTTCTGCAGGCCTGTGTTTACAGGCCTGTCACTATTATTATAAAATATACCTAGCTACTTTTTGTTTGTGAAGTGTACGTGCTTTCAAAAATTTTGTCTGCATTGCCTGTTTCAAAGCCATCACGACGATGTTCCCTGCGTACCTGGTCCTTGGGCAGATGTGCAAATTGATTCAGAACCTTTCTTTCTGCGAATTCTACATAAGATCCTGCAATCATTTTCTTTTTACCGTCTGCAAAAGTAGCTTCGATCATTTCGGCAACAGTGGAGCTTTGCAGTAGCTTCCCGTCAGGACTTTTTTTGATCTCGCTGCCTGCTGTATTTAACTTGAAGCCATTACGCTTCAGGAATACATTAAACTCTTCCAGAGTATTGAAGCCTTCAGGAAGATTATGAACACTGACCGTAAAATGGTTGAGGTAATAATGGTTTAAAATCACCCAGGCTGCATATTCAGTTTCTGCAAGCAAAGTGTCATAATCCTCCAAAGTGGGAGTACGCCAAAGGCCGCTATGTAAGTATTTATCTACAGCTACTGCATCATCGAGATTGATCTGGGAGACAGGATCTACCTTCACTTCATCCGTATAGCTGCGGATGATTTTTTGTGCGCGTTCACTCAGATCAGCTACCCGCAGCTCACTTATAAAGATGCGTGGGTAACGGTTTTCGGGAGGTGCATACCAGTAAGCGTCCAGCTTCTTTTCTTTAAAAAAGAGATGGTCTTTTTTCTGATAACCGTAATGCAGAAAAACTTTTTCCAAAGATTGGATACCCAGTTTTTCCACGCCCATCGTACGAAAGGCGATGTGATCGTTCTCAATATCACCGGCATTTTCAATAATGCCTTCTCTTATCATAGCTTCGATGATCGCGCTTACATCTGGTACACGATCCCTGTAGCGAAGCATGAGACCATTTAATATATTATCTAACATAATTGATCGTCTATATAATTAAAAATCGAATGATTTAGCACTTATCACTTCATCGAGGACAGCCACCATATCCCTTGCATTCTGTTCATTAAAAACCAATGGTGGTTTTATTTTCAAAACATTATATAAAGGTCCGTCAGTACTGAGCAGAAAACCACGCTCTTTCATCTTTTCCACTACAAGGTTAATTTCTGCTACGGCAGGTTCCTTTGTAACCCGACTTTTTACAAATTCAGCTCCCACAAAAAGGCCATGGCCGCGAACGTCGCCAATAATATTGTGTTTGTCCATTAGTTTTTTCAAGCCTTCCACTAAAACTGCTCCAACTTGCTGTGCATGACTTTGCATTCCTTCACCTTCTATCACTTTCAATACGGTATTGCCAGTAACCATTGACACCGGATTCCCTCCATAGGTGTTAAAATATTCCATGCCATTATTGAAAGCATTTGCTATCTCATCAGTTACCACTACTGCAGCCAGAGGATGACCATTGCCAATGGGTTTACCCAATACTACAATATCCGGCTCTACGCCCTGCAATTCAAACCCCCAGAATGCTTCACCTACACGTCCAAATCCCACCTGCACTTCATCGGCAATACATAAGCCGCCGAAGGCACGGACATGTTCATACACCTTTTCCAGGTAACCATCAGGCAAAGGGATCTGTCCGCCTACACCTAATAAAGTTTCGCAGATAAACGCTGCAGCACCCTTATTGTTTTGCTTCAGGCCCTTTAAAATATCCAGTACACTTTCTGCATATTTCTCACCAGCTTTTGTATCGCCGTACTGATACTCTCCGCGATACATATCCGGAGACACTGCTTTATGGATATAAGGCTGCTGACCTCCGCCCCCTTTCCCGTCAAACTTGTACGGGCTCATCTCAATAGCTAATGTGGAGGTGCCGTGATACGCGTGATCCAGTACGATCACATCCTTTTTACCAGTAAAATGCCGAGCCATTCTTATCGCCAGGTCATTGGCTTCACTTCCTGAATTGGTAAAATAGCAAACCGAAAGCTTTGCAGGGAGCTTTGCCGTAAGTGCCTTTGCATAATCCATCATTGCATCATTCAGATAGCGCGTATTCGTATTAAGCGTGGCTATCTGCTTTTGCATGGCTTTTACCACTACCGGGTGGCAATGTCCTACATGGCTTACGTTGTTTACACAATCAATAAAGGTATTACCCTTATCGTCGTATAAGTACTGGAATGCGCCTTTCAGGATTTTCAAAGGTTTTTTATAGCTGATGCTCAGATTGCGGCCAACATGTTCTTTTCTTTCTGACAATAATGATGCATAATCATCATCCATAATAAGCGCAGTAAAGCCACAGGCTTTTCTAAAACTGTCAGATGCTTTTACAGGGTTGGTTTGAAGTAATTGAAACAGCAATTTCCATGCAGGCTGCTCAGTCAGGAAGTGATGTTCATTATCACTGTTATGTGATGCTTTTTCTGCTGACTGCGTTACACTGATGCAAAGCCTTGCAGCAATCAGGTAATACAAAATATCCGTCTCCTCTATTGTTAAAGGATATTGCCGGTGATAGGCTTTTACGATATGCGACGCTACAGCGACAGGATCATCTGTATGCAACATTGCATAGGTGCAGGCTACAGCCAGGTTATTGATCAATGCAGACCATACCATATCGCCAAAGTCGATCAGTCCGCTCACCTTCCCGTTTTGTACTAATATATTATAATCATTCGCATCATTATGGATACAGGCTTTTCGTAATGATGAAAGGCGGGATGCGACTTCCGTCTGAAACTGCAACAGGAAATACGAAGCCACCCTTCTTTTCTCATGATCATGAATGTGATGCAGATCTTTCTCGGCATCGGCAGCACGGCTGATATCCCATTCATAAGAACGTTCTACCGCTTCATGATACAGACCTTCCAGCGCTTTATCCATCGAACCCAGGAATGTACCCAGGCTTTCATACAATGCGGTAGTTTTTTCTTTTTCTTCCACCCAAAAATTCCCTTCCAGGAAGCTCAGTATCCTCACATAGTACATTTCACCTTCCTGCGTACAAAATGAGACAACAGCACCTTCCTTATTTAACAGGTATTCCTGGAAGAAGGACTGCACAGGGGTTTTTGCCAGATGCTGGGTTACCGTTATCTGGGCATTAATAAATGCCAGGTTGATATTACCGTCCGCGGCTTTAAAAATGTACTTCTTCCCGTCAGTCGCACGCAATAAAAAATTCTGCTCCTCATAGCCATTCAGCGCTGTGGCTGCTGCATCTATATTGTAATACGCTTTGGCAATTTGCTGTACTGATTCCTGATGAAGCGGCATAAATTATTTCGATTGTAATAGCATTAAAATATGAGCGGCAGACCAACTGAAATTAGAAGAGTTCAGCGGTTCACCGGTCAAGGGGTGATAGTTTTCATGTATTGGTTGATCTGCCGACAACCCTTTTGCGTTCTTTAAAAGTTTTTCTGTAAATGCATTTGCCTGCGAATGGTGCCCATATTTTTTCAATCCATTTACTCCAAAATAGAACTGGTCTAACCACACGGGTCCACGCCAGTAACCTTTTTTGGGATTAAATTCCGCATGGTCGGCAGTGAGTGTGGGCAATGGAACATAGGTATCAAACTTATGCTCGTCACCCATTATTTTGCTAACAGCCATTGCCTGTTGCTTACTGGAAATACCTGCCCACAGAGGAATCCATCCTTCCGGCCCCTCAATAGTAACCAATTCATCTTTCCCCACAAATTTATCGTAATAATATCCTTTGGCAGGATCATAAAACACCTGGTTGATCTTTTGCTTTAATGCTGCCGCTTCTTTTGTCCAGTTGGCGGATTCTTTTGGTCTCCCCAAACTCGTTGCCAGCTTAGCGAGATATAATTTCTCTGCATACAGGTATGCGTTCAAGTCAACACTCTCCTGGTTAAGCGACCATGCAGTAGCATTATTCTGCAACATAATAGCTTTATCAAACCGTACTGCATTGTCCATACCGCTTTCCCATGCTGCGGCAATGCGTGTACCGTCAGTAGAGCCGTATTCGCACAAACCGTTCTGGTCGTGGTCCCTGTTTTTATACCACCACTCATGATAAGCTACCAGTTTCGGATATAACTCTTTGACAAAATTCTTATCACCGGATCTGCCAAATACCTCCCACACAGCCCACGCTGCCAATGGAGCTTTGGTATCGCGCCAGTTATTTTCCGATTTATCGGCATAAATACAATCTGCCACCATCCCATGCTCATCCTGGTAATCAAACATGCTACGGATATTTTCCTGCGCCAAACCAGTATTGAAAAAGGCCAGACCTACAGCTTGTTTCCAGCTATCCCAGCTCCACACACCATAGAATCCCTGGTAACTGACAGAAGGGAAAACACCATCATGGAGGATATCTTTGAATGCACTTCGCCAGTTGGTCATCAATGTAACGATGCTCTTAACGGCAAGCCTCTTTTTATCGGCGCTTAATCCCGGAGCCTTGGTAAAATACTTTACCAGGTATTGACTCCACCGGGTTTCATTCTTTTTTAGTTCAGTTGGGAAGTTAAAGGCAGCGGCCCGCTCCTGCTCACCAGGCGCATAAAACGACTGCTCCTGCAGTAAGTCAATGCTTTGTTGCTTTTTTAATGATACCTGCCTGTATGTGGCTCTGTATTCTTTACCGTTTACAGTGATCGCCGGTTTGTCTTTTCCCGGATAAAGGATATGAAAATGATTCTGGCTCTTTCCAAAATTCACTTTTACTGTATTATCATTGCCTGTTATCTCTGCATCCTTATTCAATACCTCGCCCCGGAAAGAAATAACTGCAGTTTTCTCTGTCGATCCTGTATTGACAACTTTTGTATTGATCAATGCCTGCCGGTTGGATACAAAGATCAGTTGCATTATAATTTTTAAATTTTCCAGCGTCAGTGTTTGCTGCAACATTCCAGGGAAATAATCTGCAGACGCTTTAGCATTGGCTAAATCTAAAATATTCCCGTCGACAGTGATTTGCAATTGGGCAAAGTCTTTGGCCAACCAGGTGCCTCTCATATCCATCAGCAGTGGCCCTGTAAACCCACCATAGCTTTCTTTGTCTGCGGGTAAGGCATAAGCATGCCATGCTCCCATATCGCTGAACACCGAAGGCGTAATAAACCGTCCATTGCTGATAGTACCTGTTAAGTTCAGCACGTTGGCAAAACTATTGCGCGACTGTGCCTTGGTTTGAATAGCAAACAATACCATCAAGGCGCCAACCAAAATGAGATTACTCTTTTTTACATATTTTATCAATATCATCTTCATCACTGTTTTGCTTTATTTGTCATTACATCATTTTCAACAACGGGACGTAATGTAAATGTATATTCATAATCCCTGTAGGGTAACTGATATTCCGCATGAGGTTTTGCTCCCCAGGCATTATCTCCCCCTACACCAGATTGACCATAATCAATATTCCACCAGATCAGGTCTTCATTGCTCATGGAGCCACCGTGATTATTTTGTGCAGCGTGCCGGTCAAACTCCAGTTTGTTCATATTAAAGTGAAGGACGCCACTGCTGATAAGCGATTTGCCGATAGCCATCAGCCCTGCTCCTGACCGGCTGGTAAGACTAATCCAACGCACATCCGTTCTGTAGCCGCTTTCCTGTGCGCGTGCATAGGGATGGAACAATGAATCTGCGGGCATTGTATACAGATCTACACGAGCCGCATATTTACGGTCGCTATAATTATCAAAAGGACCACGGCCTAACCAGGTAACTTTATTATAGTCTTTGTTTAAGATCATCCGCATACCAAACCGGGGTAATTCAGGATGGTATTTATCTCCGGCTATCATTTTTGCAGATACCTGTACATCTCCATCTGTATTGATAATATACACTACGCGGTATTTTGCATCAACATCCGGAAAATAATGCTGCGTTGTGATACGCCACTGCTGCGGGCTTTGTTGCCCGGTCACGAATGAATCGAGACGGGCATTATTCAATACGTTCTCCCATACTGCACAGCGCATCTGCTGACTATTACCAATATCATTATCAGTAGCTGCACGCCAGAAATGCGGCTGCAATGCCTGCTGCATCAATTCCATCCCGTGTAATTGATAGCCGTGAAGCCAGCCGTCATTTTTACTGAAGCTAATATTGAAATTGTCATTGCTGAATGAAACAGATCCATTGGTTTCATTCTTTTTTAAAGCAATGAGATCAGTGCTCCGTATGGGTTGAGCAGCTTTATAATAAGGAAGCCGGAACTGTTCGGCTGCTACACAGTATCCTGCTGGTAATAATGGCTGAGCAGATTTCAAGTGCGCTTCAATATCCAGGAAATATTCTGTTTGGGGTTGTATGTCAAAGGATGGAATATCGATTTTAATATTACCGGATGCTCCGGGTCGTAAATCCACAGGATCCAGTTTTCCTTTAGCTACCACATTCCCATCTGCTTTCACAGTCCAGGAAAAATCGAATTGATCCAGGCTGGTAAAATCGTACCTGTTGGTGATCTTTATTAATCCTGCGCTAAAATCTACAGGTTGAAAATGTATGTACTGGTATACTTTTTTTAACTCAAACGCCTGTGGATGCGGTGTATGGTCTGCGGCAAATAATCCGTCGGCGCAAAAGCTCGTATCGCTGGTAGCGCCTACATTGCCCATATCACGGCCATAACCCCAGATAGCACGTCCGTTGTCATCTTTTATCTTAAATGTCTGGTCGGCAAAGTCCCAGATAAAACCACCCTGGAGTTGATCATACTTATATATCAGGTCCCAGTAGTCTTTAAGATCGCCGCCGCTATTACCCATCATATGGGCATACTCACACTGTATAAAAGGTTTATCGCGCCATTGTTTTACATATTCCACCATTACGCTTAATGAGCGATACATTGGGGCTACAATGTCGGAATAAGGAGTACGCTGTGCTGGCTCATATTGTACCGGGCGTGTATTATCTCTCGATTTTAAATATTGATACGTAGTAATGAAATTCTCACCAAATTCACTTTCATTTCCTAATGACCAGGTAATAATGCTGCAAAAATTCTTATCTCTTTCAAACATACGTTTTGTACGATGCAGATAAGCGTTTTTCCATTCAGGTTTATCTGACAATGTTTTTATAGGCGACATACTCATGCCATCGCATTCAATATTGGCTTCATCAACCAGGTAAATACCGTAGAGATCACACAGTTTATACCATGCTTCGTTATTGGGATAATGACTGGTCCGCACAGCATTGATATTGAATTGCTTCATAACCCTGATCTCTTCCATCATCTGCTCTGGTGTAATAACTTTGGCAGTGTACATATTATGTTCATGCCTGTTTACACCTTTGATTTTGATGGCTTTGCCATTTACGAGAAACAATCCATGTTTTATTTCTGTTGTCCTGAATCCCGTTTTATGAACAATGGATTCGATTATGTTTCCTTTATTATCTAACTGTGTAATATAGAGTGAGTAAAGGTTAGGGGCTTCCGCACTCCATTTTCTTACGGAAGGAATAGTGCTGGAAAATTGAAATTCTTTTTTATTGAGAGGAATCTGCTGACTGTATATTGTTTTTCCCGAAACGTCATCTACTAATCTTATACGTAAGGATTGTTTAGAAGACGTTGCTGGCACCTGGTTCATGGAAACATGAAGGTCCAGCAATCCGTTCTTATAATTATTATCCAAACCTGCTTTTACAAAGAAGTCTTCAATAGCGATCTTGGGACGGGCTATCAACTCAATATCCCTTTCAATACCACTCAGTTTCCACATATCCTGGCCTTCCAGGTAGGTGCCGTCGCTGAAGCGGAATACCTGCAGGGCAACGGAGTTCTTGCCAGGAATAATATAATGAGTGATATCGAATTCGGAAGGTGTTTTGCTGTCTTTGCTGAGGCCAACATACTTCCCGTTGATCCATAAGTAGAAAAACGAATTGACAGCACCCAAGCGGATGAAAATATTTTTCCCTTTCCATTCTTGTGGCAGTTCGAATGTTCTTTTATAGGAACCAACAGGATTAAAATCTTTTGGAACAAAGGGTGGATTCACGGGAATGGGATATTCCACGTCAGTAAAAATGTAGCTGTCCTTACCTTCTGTTTGCCAGTTGGCCGGAACTTTAATTTTTTCCCAGGTGCTTACATCATAGTTCGTTTCATAAAAATTCAACGGCCGCTCAGCTGGTGTTTTCACTATTTTAAATGACCAAAGGCCATTCAACGAACGTACGAATGGGGAAGCACTTTCTTTTATCGCCGCATCCTCTGTTGCATAAGGTACGAAGTAGGCATGTGGCGTTACAGTATTTTGCGATTGGATGGAGGGATTTTCCCAATCATTAACTGCTGTTTGTGCCATAGCGTACGAACCTGTAAGCAATACAAAGCCAGCTATGGCAATAGTTTTTTTTATTGTCATATGAGTAAAAGATCCGGTAATGAGTAATGAGCGCCAAATGGAATAATGTTATCCGAAGCATATAGCTTCGGATAACATTATTCCAAACCGTTTAATGTACTAACGGGTTATTAAGTGTTTCCTTCAACGGAAGTGGGTAGTAAGCTTTGTCAGCACTGAAACTTCTACCTGCTGCCTGCATATTTTGCGTTAAGAGGCCCCATCTTCTTAAGTCATAGAAGCGGCTGCTTTCGAGTGTAAATTCCATTACACGCTCGTGCATAATTGCATTAAACACATCCTGCTTGCTGTTGATGTTCAAAGCAGGCATATTACCTCTTTTGTTCCTCAAATCATTAATGACAGGAACAGCATCTCCTGATTTACCACTTTCATTCAGGGCTTCAGCGTACAACAACAATACATCGGCATAGCGCATCAGCGGCACATTGATGGCGTTGGAACGGCCTATGCGATCTGGTGTTGCAGGTATCCATTTTCTGAATGCGATGGTGTTGCTGCCATTACCAAATACATTCCCATAGATATCTCCATACACTCTGGGGCTGGCTGCATCATTAAAATAACTGTCTTCAAAATAAACCGTACCATAGATCCTGGGATCGTACATGCCCCCGGTAGCAACCTTGCCTTCTTTTTTCATTTCGGTAAGCAGGCGCTGTGTACCATAGATCTCTCCATAGCCGCCCAGCTCTGCAGCAGCTACCCAATCAGACAGGTAAGATCTGTAGTTGGCACCGTTTGACGCATCTGCTGTTTGCTGCAATTCAAATACAGACTCTACACCATTTTTAGTAGCACCGTTGAACATGGCAAGAAAATCAGGATCAATCTGGTATTGATTTGAATTGATCACATTTTTCAAACTATTTACTGCATTAGTGTAGTAAGTAGCAGCGTTTGTCTGATCTTCTGCTGCGCGGTACAGGTTGATTTTTCCAATGTATGCCTGTGCTGCACCTTTGGTAATTCTGCCGGCTTCAGCCGCAGGACGTTCACTTTTCAAAGGCAGATCTGCTTCTGCAGCAGCCAGGTCGGCCAGGATCATATCATAAGCATCTTTTCTTTCGGAAAGGCCTTTGGTAAGATCGGCCTCAGATACAGGCACTTTATCGCGCAGGATTATTTTTTCAAAATTGGTCAACAATTTAAAATGGTAATAAGCGCGCAGGAATTTTGCTTCAGCAATGATCTGCTTTTTGCTGGCAGCATCAATTCCACCGGCAGGGATTTTCTCAATACCTTCCAGCACCTGGTTAGTAAAGTTTAAACCCTTGTAATTATCTCTCCATAAAAGATCGATGGCATAGTTGCCGGATGTAAAAGAGAAATTATAGTGGTCAAGCCACCAGGAATAGTTGTATGCATCAGCGCCCGGCACAACATAATCTTCCCTGTAAAATTCACGTACCGATCTTGCTTCCACATAATTGTCCCAACCTACAAAGCTTTCCAGTTGTGAATAAGCTGCGGAAAGCCCGGACAACGCTTTGTCTTTTGATGTCCAGAAGTTATCAGTGGTCAATTGGTCCGGCGCCAATTGGTTAAGATTGTCTTTACTGCATGACCACAAAGATGTCGCCACTGCAAAAGCCAATACCGGAATTATGCTCTTTTTCATTTGAATATTTTTTGTTTACCCGTTTCGGGATGATTTTTTAATCAATGAATTGCCCTGGTTTACAAACCGATCTGAAGGCCAACCAGCCATCTTTTGTTTTGTGGATACAGTGCGCGGTCCACCCCTGTGTTAAGCGGGTTGAACGTACCTACTTCAGGATCGAGGCCGCTGTATTTGGTAATAGTGAACAGGTTTTGAGCGGCTACATAAAAACGCACCCTGTTCAGTTTGGCGAAATTGGTAGCGGAAGCAGGAAGTGTATAGCCCAGTTGCAACAACTTCATTCTTAAATAACCGCCATTTTCCAGGAAGCGGGTCGACTCGCGGTTGTTACCATTAGGGTCAGCCAATATTGCACGGGGCATACCGGTATTGGTATTTTGCGGGGTCCAGGCATTTAATGTAGATGTAAGGAAATTACGTCCGGCATCCATGCCTTCCAGCTCAAAACGGTAACCGTTATAGGTCTTGTTGCCACTTACACCCTGAAAAAATGCAGTGAAATCAAAGTTTTTATAGTTGATGGACACATTCAATCCGTATTCCAGTTTGGGGAAGCCAGAGCCTTTATATGTCTTATCATTTTCATCGATCACACCATCACCATTGGAATCTACAAATCGGATATCACCGGCTTTTGCATCAGGCTGCAATTGGTCGCCATCTTTATTTACATAAGCAGCAGCTTCTGCATCTGTTTGGAAAATGCCATCAGCAGTGTACAGGTAAAAAGCGCCTATTTCAGTTCCTTCCTTGGTTTGTGTAGGGATATGATCTGTTCCGAATTTCAATCCTGTACCATACAAGGTCTGATCAGGCTGTGCCAGTTTAACTACTTTGTTTTTGATATGAGTTACTGAACCGGTAATGCCGATATTCCAGTCCCTTTTTGTGTAGTTATAAGTCAGTTCCAGCTCAACACCTTTATTAGAAATAGTGCCCACGTTTAAGATCGGATCGTTTACACCTGCAGATGGCGGCACTTCTTTAGTGATCAATAAGCCCTCGGTCTTGTTATTAAAATAGTTTAAAGAACCGGTTAGTTTATTGTGGAATAAAGCAAAGTCGGCACCGATGTTGGTTGATTTGTTGGTTTCCCATTTCAGGTCACGGTTTTGCAGGTTATAGCTTGCTGAACCAGGCCATGGTGTAGCTCCGGAGCCTTGCACATAACCACCTGACCATGTATTCCTGGTAGTGATCAATGCCTGGTGATCGTAATAACCTAATGCACCTTCATTACCCAATTCGCCATAGCTTGCTCTAAGCTTTAATACATTCAGCCACTCCACATTCTGCATAAAAGATTCCCTGTGCATATTCCAGCCAAGAGAAACAGAAGGGAATGTTCCGAATTGATTGTTCTGTCCGAAAACGGAAGATCCATCACGTCTTACACTTACCTGTACCAGGTATTTTCCAGCATAGTCATAGTTAATTCTGCCGAAAGTTGAAAGACGAACATATTTATTGTTGGAGCCGGCTGCACCAAATGTGCCACCCAGGCCTGCATTGATCGTATTAAAATCAGGATTGGAAAAACCGCCTGCTACTTCTTTTTCCACGATAGAACCATTTACCACAGATCTTACAACCGTTTTGCCATCTGCTGTTACGCTCAGGTATTCGTTTGTTTTTTGCTGCGCAGAATAGCCTGCCAGCACTTTGATGTTGTGATCACCTTTTTTCCAGTCATAATTGAGCAAATGCTCCATTTGCTGTTCTTTATAATTGGAGCGGCTGTTATAAACATAAGGATAGGAAACAGCAGGATCATTGGCATTGGCCCTGAACGGCGGATGATGCGAATAGTCAAAGCTGGTGGCGCTGATATAATTCAACTGGGCTGTGTAGCTAAATCCTTTGAACAATTGCAATCTCAGCTTCAGGTTATCTGCAAAGTATTGCGTTTTGGTATAGCCATCTACATAATGAGCATAACCAACAGGGTTCTGAAACCTGGGCAATCCATCTGCTGTTAAAGCGTATCCATATTTTTCATTGGGATCCAGCACAGGCAACAGCGGAGATTGGAAATAGGCATCGCGGAGGTCAAATTTGTAGGCTTCGGATTTTGTATTGGAAAAGATCATGTTGTTTTCCAATGTGAGTATGCCCTTTTTAATTTCATTGGTGGTGCGGATCGTTTTTTTATTGAAGTTGGAGCCTATCAATGTTCCTTTTTCATCAGTCAGGTCGCCGCTTACACCGTATTTTACATAGTCACTACCGCCTCTTATACCCACATTATAATTTTGGGCAATGCCGGTTTGGTTGATCTGGTCCTGCCAGTTTGTGTTAATGCCTGTGTTATTGGTGATGTAAGCAGGAAGCTGTGTAACGCCTGCGTTCTCATACATCATGCGATGCACTTTTTTGTATCCATCAGCATCCAGGAGATCATATTTGCTGGTCGGTTTCACCTGGCCATAATAACTGCTGAAATCAATGACCGGCTCGCCTTTTTTACCTTTTTTGGTAGTGATCAGGACCACACCGTTGGCACTATTGGAACCGTAAATAGACGCGGCAGCACCGTCTTTTAATACTTCAATAGACTCTATATCATTGTTACTCAAATAATAAGGATCACCAACTACCCCATCAATGATATACAATGGCTGGTGGCCGCCAAACGTACCGATGCCCCTCAAACGCACGTCAGACATTTGCCCGGGATTACCACCAGGGCTCGTAATAGACAAACCTGCCACTCTTCCCTGCAAAGCATTAATAGGGTTATTGGTAGCCATTTTGCTGACAACATCCCCTTTCACAGAAGAAACCGCACTGGTAAGGTTGCCCCGTTTTTGGGTACCGTAACCAACCACGACTACCTCATCCATTTGTTTTGTAGCTGCTTCCAGGGTGATCTGCACCTCTGTTTTCCCTTCGCTTGCCACTTCTTTTGTGGTATATCCCACTGCTGTCACAATCAATACAGGATTAGGAGTGGAGGTATTAATGGTAAAGCGTCCTCCATCATTGGCAACAGCGGAGCCGGAACCATTTTTGATGGTGATGGTGGCTCCGGCAACCGGCGAACCGGAGGCGTCCAGGACAATGCCCGACACAGAAGCAGTCTGGGCATAGCCTGTATTATATAAAAAGGAGAACAAAAAGAAGAGAAGACAAAAGGCTAATGGCCTTTTGCGCCAGGCAATCAATCGAGTCATAAGCATAAATAATAGTTTTCTAAAATGATTTTAAAAAACGCGGCTATGCATTGCTTTGCAAAAACGCATGCATTTTAGCGTAGCCTAAACTTATGACTTACGTATACCTGGCCTTATTTTTAGCATCTACACTACCCTCTACCCACCTCTACACCACCTCTACACGATTTTTAACAAACTGATTGTCAGTTTATTAAAACGATCTTATAAAGGCATTCAGGTCTTCATTTTTCTGTAATCCAAAATGTTTTCTCAGCCTGTAGCGGGCCATTTCCACTGATTTTACGGAGATATTATTCAGCGCAGCGATCTCTTTGGAGGACAGGTTCAACCTGATCTGCGCGCAAAGCTTGCGCTCATTTTCTGTAAGGTGGGGATATTTCTGCAGTAGATTGAAGAAGAAATCTGCGTGAGCGTCGTCAGAAGACAAATGGAGGGTTTTATCGTTAGCATGTTGCTCCAGGTCTTGTAAGAATTTTTTAACCAGCTTGTTATATCCATTCGGCATGTTTTTGATGTCTGCGTTTTCCATAGTCATCAGATGGCTGGTTTCCTGGATGAAATTTTTCAGTAGCTCATCATTATGTGTAAGCAATAATGCATATTCTTTTATGTTCTGGTCTTTAAAGCCCAATTTGTCGGTAAGCGCCTCCTTTTCATGGAGGGTTTCATCCAGTTCTTTTTCTATCAGCAATCTTTTCATTGCCTCCATTTCCTTGTCGCGCTGCTGTTTACGCCGCAGCCGGCTATATAATAAGAACCCGATGATGCCCAAAAGTACCAGGCCGGCGGCCAGCGCATTTCGTTGGAAAGACCGCAGTTCTTTCTGCGCATTCAGCTCATTGATCTGTTTTTCCCGGGCTTGTGTTTCCCTTCTCAGGTGCAGGGCATCCACCATCTCCGTTTTATTGCGGGAAACGATCTCGTTGTTGGTGGCGATATATTGCTGCAGGCAATCAAAAGCACGTTGATAATTACCTGTAGCCTGGTACAGCAATGCCGAAGTATGCAGGTTGTCTAATAGCTTTTCCTTCCGTGTATTGGATGTAGACGCATCGATAATGCTCCGCGCGCTCACTAAAAGCGAATCGGCTTTTTTATAATTATTCAATTTCAGGAAAGAATATGCCAGTTGGTTTTGTATTTCAGCCAGCGGCAGTTTGTTATGTTTACCATCAACAGCTTCCATTTCCATGGCTTTTTCAAAATGGGCAATAGCTTGTGAGTATTGCCCCAATACATTTTCACAGATCCCCAGGTTGTTCAATGCAGCTCCCAGGATGGTGCTTATTTTATTTTTTTCAGCTATGGCAATGGTTTTTTGAAAATATACTTTGGCTGAATCGCTATTGTTCATCATCTGAAACACCAATCCTATCGCATTGAGAGCTGTCGCTTTCTTTTTAATATCTGTGCCTGCAGCGATCAGTTTCTCTGCTTTTTGATGATAGTCCATAGATAGAATAGGATTTTCCGTATCATAAAAAAGCCATCCTAACAGGGTGTAGGCATCTGCAATGCCAGCCTGGTCTTTTAAAGATTGAAAAATATCCAATGCATCATAAACATATTGCAAAGCCATATCATAGCTATCATCATATAAGTACCCTTCAGAAAGTGTGAGCATGGTTTGCGCCTGCAAAAGCTTATCGTTTTCCTTAACAGCCAGCAGATAGGCTTCGTGCCCCAGGATCAGGGCCTGGGCAGTAGAGTCGCTATTGAGTTTTTTAGCGGTTTGATTTAATGAATTGATCCTTTCGCGCGCAGCCTGGTTCTTTTCTGAGGACTGTGCGAATAGTGTATTGGCACAGCATAATATGGCCAGTAAAAGTAAATATGGCTGTTTATAGTAATCAGTATATCGTTCCCGGCATTCAATAGCCATTGCGCTACCCTCTATTTTCGGGAAAAATACATAAAGAAGTGGTTTAAACTTTTAATTTTAAAGAGAAGCGGGTAATAAAGATGCTTAAAGGTGCCAGCGGGTGGTTTTTTAGGCCTTCTAAAAAGCCGGGCTGAGCATTTTGAGTAAATTAACTCTGTGAAATGGACTGAATATTGCAGTTGTAATGTAACCGCAAATGCCACAAAAAAACACCATCTATACCATAGGGCATTCTACCCATAGTGTGAATGATTTCATTAGCATCCTGCAGTCATTTGATATCAGGGCATTGGTGGATATCAGGCGCTTCCCCGGCTCACGGAAATATCCTGGCTTTAACAAAGAGCAACTGGCTGAAGAATTGCAAAAGGATGGGATCAATTATATCCATCTCGAAGAGCTGGGCGGCAGAAGAAAGGCTCGGGTGAATTCAAAAAATAACCGCTGGCGCAATGAATCTTTCAGAGGCTATGCTGATTATATGGAGACGGATGAGTTTGAAAAATCAGTAGCAGAGCTGGAAGCAATTGCGCTGAAACAGCGGACAGCCTATATGTGTTCCGAAGCAGTTTGGTGGCGCTGCCACCGCTCCATGGTATCCGACTACTTAAAAGCAAAAGGTTGGACAGTATTGCACATCATGGCAAAAGGCAAAACAGAAGAGCATCCTTATACTTCACCCGCCAGGGTGGTGAATGGTCATGTATTTTACTATGATGAAGATTTATTTAATCAATAAAAGGGATTGATCATGGCAAAAAAATTCAAGGTCGGCGATAAGGTAAGCTGGAACTCCGAAGCAGGAAGGGTAACCGGCACGATAATAAAAGTGCATACAAAAGATTTTGATTATAAGGGCTACACTCATCATGCCACGGAAAATGATCCGCAATATGAGATCAAAAGCAGTAAAACGGATCATATTGCGGCCCATAAAGGATCGGCGCTTACTAAACTTTCGTAACTTCCATTACTCACCACTCTGCTATTGAACATGTTTACTGCCGGTACTAAAAGTAATGGTCATATCAGGAAACAAAACCCACTCTATTGGGCCCTTACGATCATCGGCAGCCTTTTATTCCTGTGTCCCTTTGCTCAACATAATCCGGTAATACTTTCAGATAGTAATAATGCCAGGCCCTTACGGCTGGATAACCGTCAGTGGAAGTTTCATTCCGGCGATAGCCTGGCCTGGGCCAGCCCGGTTTACCAGGACAATCACTGGGATAGTATTGCAGGAACCAATTTCGGCACAGGAAAGTTTAAAAGAGCGGATCTGCCAAAAAGCTGGTCAGGCTTTGGCTGGTTCCGTATCTGGGTCAAAAAATCAGACCTGGCTTCCACAAACACCTGGGGATTGTATCTCAATCATGACGCAGCTTCCGAGACCTATTTTGATGGGAAAAAGATCATGACACTGGGACAACTCGGACATTCAAAAGAAACCATGAAGTCTGTCAGGAATCCCTATCTAACCATACCACTTGCAATCACCGATACCCTGCCACACCTTCTCGCTATCCGCTATAGTCATTATGGTAATTTCTTCCCCAATTTTGTTGGCTTCAACTCCTATATACAGGACCTGCACCAGATGAATGCAGCACAAAAAAAGTCCCAACGCTTCATGGATTATCTTTTGCAGAGCGCATCGGCGGCCTGTATCCTTATTCTCCTGCACTCGCTATTGTTTATCTTCTATCCCAAAAAGAAAATAAACCTATATTATGTGTTGTTCGTTTCTGCAGTAGCCATCGGGCTTTATGCAAGATATCAGACTGTGGCAGCAACAGATCCCGGATTGCAGGTGCTCTATACCAAACTTTTTATTGGCTTTGTTCTTTTACATTCAAATTTTGGCGGCCTGCTCTTATATGCCGCGGCCTATGAAAAGATCCCCCGCTGGAGAATGATCGTAATTGTAATCCTCTCCCTGGCACTTGCCGCCTGGGTTTGGATTGATTGGTATAGCCTGTATTATGATCCCTTAAAAGAATCTTTGTCAAACTGGTACCAGATGCTGTTTGCATTGGTAGTATACACCGATGCGATGATCGCCATAATAAAGGCTATCAGAAAAGGAAACAAAAAATTAGGGCTGATCGCTGCAGGGTTGATCCTGTTTTATATAATGGGGGCTTTTGTAGGATCGAACCGGTTCGGCTGGTTTACTTTCGAAGAAGTAATGATCGGCTTTGCATGGGGCAACCTGTTAATGCCTGTATTGTTTTCCATTTACATCGCATTGGATGTAGCTTCCACTAACCGCAACCTGGAAAGACAGCTGGAAGAAAACAAGAAACTGACCGATGCAAACCTGGCACAGGAACAGGAAAAGAACCGCCTGATAACCGAACACGCCACACAACTGGAAAAAACCGTACTGGAGCGTACAGCACAGGTGCGGCAGCAGGCAGAGCGGCTGAAAGAAATGGATGCAGTGAAGTCGCGCTTCTTTGTAAATCTTACCCACGAGTTCAGGACACCACTCACCCTGATCACCAACCCGGCAAAAGAATTGTTGCGCCAGGCAGACACAGATGCTGCGAGGCAATATGCAGGATTCATTCTGCAAAATAGCGAGCGGTTATTGCAATTGGTAAACCAGTTGCTTGACCTTAGCCGGTTGGAAAGCGGACAAATGGAAATAAAAAACGAACCCCTTGATGTGGTCCGGTGGATGCGTCTTCATATACAACAGTTCAGCTCCCTGGCCGAACACAAGGGCGTACAACTTTCGTTTCATACTGATACCCAGAAATTATTGATCAGCGCCGATCCGGATAAGCTGGAAAAGATCCTGCAAAACCTGCTCTCGAACTCATTTAAGTTTGTTACGGATAAGGGCATTATTACTGTTTCATTTACAAAAATAGCCGACCATCAGTTTGAAATAAATGTACAGGACAATGGCATAGGCATCCCACCGGAAAAACTACCCTATGTATTTGACCGTTTTTACCAGGCAGATGCAACAGACACAAGATCTAGGGAAGGGGCAGGCATCGGTCTTGCCTTGTGTAAAGAGCTGACAGAATTATTGGGAGGTTCCATTTCCGTACGAAGCACTTTACATGCAGGAACAACATTTACCGTAGTGCTGCCCTATAAAGAAATAGAAGAAAGTGCAACTGGTGGAGAAGCATTCATGAATGTCCAGAATAATCATACCCCGGAATACGTACATGAAAAAGAGACAGAACCTGCAATGGAACCTGATGCCACTACCATACTGGTAGTTGAAGACAATGAACAATTAAGGCAATTCATCGCGCTTTCATTACCGGAAAATTATACAGTGCTTATCGCAAAGGACGGTGAAGATGGTATCAAAACAGCACTGGAATCCGTTCCCACCCTGGTGATCACTGATCTGATGATGCCCCGGAAAAATGGGTATGAACTCTGTGCTGCTCTAAAAACAGATGAGCGCACCAGCCACATCCCTGTGATCATGCTTACAGCTAAAACGGACCGCGATAGCCGCATACAGGGGATTGAAACCGGTGCTGATGCCTATCTTTCCAAACCCTTTGATAAAGAAGAACTGCTGGCATTGATAGAGAACCTGATCCGCACACGACAGCAATTACGTAAAAAGTACAGTAAAGGCAATAACTGGATCACGGTCACAGAAGAGCTGCCTTCCATAGAAAAGAAATTCCTTGAAAGAGTGCGTAACGCCATCGAAGACGACCTGGACAATGACCAGTTGAGCATCGATTTCCTGGGAAGGAAAATTGGTTTGAGCCGCACCCAACTCCATAGAAAACTGAAAGATCTGACAGATCAAAGTCCTGGCGAATTGATCCGTACGATCCGCATGCAACGCGCACACGAACTTTTGCAGCAACATACGGCTACTGTGGCTGAAGTTTGTTACAAAGTCGGATACACCAATCCCGCCAATTTCTCCACTGCCTTTTCAAAACATTTCGGCTACCCGCCCAGCGCTGTTCCGGAACAAGGAGCCATTTCCTGATCGTGCAACAAAAACAAACATTGCTGCAACAACAGCAAAAGTCTGTAAATCAATAACTCGGGGTTACAACATGTTCAAAGGCATTTGCAACAACTGCAAATGCCTTTTCTTTTTTCCGGCTATAGTTTTGAAAAACATTCATCAGCACCCGTAAATAATCAAACATGAAACAACTCCTTACTGTATTGAGCCTGATCCTTCTTTTCAGCGCCTGTAATAATAATGCACAGGAAGAACAACCCGATCATAATATCGTAGGTGAATGGGATGCGAATTTGGATAACCAGGGAAAACCATACCTGGTCATCGGCCGCTTTAAAGACAATGGCAACTATGATGCTTTTATTGACGGTAAGCTGGTCGTAAGCGGTAAGTATCGAACAGTAGGCGACTCCATCTACTTCAGGGATGGCAATTGTGATATGGCATACGAAGGATTATATAAACTAACCTATTACAAGGATTCTGTCAGCTTTAAGATGCTGCAGGATACCTGCCAGGAAAGGATCCATGGCTCAAATGGGGTAGCCATGAAAAGAGTAAAAAAATAACCATCAACCATTAAACCTTCTTTTATGAAACTCATTTTTTGTTTCCTGATAAGCATACTGTTTTTTTCCTGCCAGCAAAGTAGTAATGACCACAACATTTATGGTAAATGGAGCTTAAGGTTCAAAAGCGGCCCCATGGCTGAAGTACGTTTCCGCAATAATGGCACACATGATTACTACGTAGGCGGGAAGCTGTTCAGCAGTGGAAAATCCCTTTTTAAAAATGATACTTTAAGATCTTATGATCCTATCTGCGGAGGAAACGCAGAATATTATGGCACTTATACCATCGACTTTCTGAGTGGCGATTCCATCCGTTTCAAAGCTGTTGAAGACAGTTGCGAGCCGCGGCGGTTAGATATGGATGGCGCTGTGCTGCATCGTATAAAAAAATAAGAGGCCGTCACACACTAAAAGCAGTATCATGAAAATTTATTTCATTACCATATTACTTATAGCCGGCGTAGTGATATTGTCCAATTCATTCTGCAGTAATGCCAATGCATTACCCAAGGATGATATTGCCCTCGGTAAACAATTATTCTTTGACACCATCTTATCATCCACTAAAAAGATCAGTTGTGCCAGTTGTCATAAACCGGAATTTGCATTTGCCGATACCAGTGCTGTAAGCCCGGGCGTATTTGACAGGATGGGATTGCGTAACACACCATCGGCCATGAACCTGAATTCAGCTGCTTTCTTTTTCTGGGATGGAAGGGCCACAACGCTTGAAGCACAGGCCATGTTTCCTATTACTAACCCTTTAGAAATGAATTTGCCGATAGACAGTGCCATTGATCGCTTGACACAAAGCGAATTTTATAATAAAGCATTCCGGCAAATATTTGGCGAAAAACCTTCGGCAAAAAACCTGGGCAAAGCATTAGCGGCATTTCAGCATTCCATGGAAACCAGCGATTCTCCATTTGATGAATGGAAGACGAATGATAATGAATCTGCTGTTAGTGAATCAGTGAAAAGAGGTTTTGAATTGTTCAACGGCAGCGCCAAGTGTATCAAGTGTCATTTCGGAACGGATTTCAGCAATACCGAATTCAGGAATATTGGTTTGTTCAACGGAAAAAATTTAAATGATAGCGGACGGGCAGCCCTTACCAAAAACACGGCAGACTTAGGCATGTTCAAGATCGGCCCCTTACGGAATATTGCGTTAACCGCTCCCTACATGCACAATGGCATGTTTAAAACACTGCGAGAGGTGATTGATTATTATGATCAGCCCGACAAAGTGGTGGGAGATCCGGTGAACAGGGATACCCTGCTGTCAAAGCCACTGAATTTATCGGAACAGGATAAGCAGGATATTGAAAACTTTCTTCGTTCTCTTACCAGTGCATCGCTTGAAAAGAAGCGTCTATAGAACAATAGACAGTCCTGATCATACCCAGGAAAGGAATCTATTCATAATTTATTTAGTTTAGCAGAGAGGCTGTCAAACGGGATATCTCTTTCATACTTTTGTAAAAGATTTCCATCCTTATCATACAACGCAACAAAAGGCATATCCATAATCCCAAAATACTTACGCAGAAAAAACGATCCTCCTTCCGTTCCAACAAACACATTTTTAAAGGTATTGGTGGCATATTTACGGTTAAACTGCGCTACTTTATCCAATGGTAAAAAAGTAATCATCGCAATCGAAGCTTTTTTAAATGGGTTGTCCTTTTTAAAAAGTTGTTTGGCCAATACAGCACAATGATCACAGTCTGGAGAAAAATAAACCAGCAGTATAGGCTTGCCGACAGGGAGCTGTTCGGCTTTAAAAACTACCCCATTCTCCTGTACCATCCTGAAAGGGGGCAGCTTGCCTTTTTGTGCAAAGGCAGCCACCCCCGTTACTACAACAAACATCCCTGTTAAAAACCAACGCAACATATATTTTAGCTTATTCTTTCCAGATAGAGTTCAGTTCATGCACTTCCAGCTTTTTCAGCAATGCTTTGCTGCTATTTCCACGCCCTTTGATAAATATATCCACCACTTTACTTTTATCTCCATCAAACGGCATGGCATAATACAACTCCCCGCCATTCACGAACACTTCCAGTATGTTTTTATCTACAATGGCTTCAATGATGAATTCCTCTGAGTCGGGGTTTACATAGTTTGTTTTGATATTCTTCTGCCCTTGTATTGTTGAAAACTCACCCAACAGGCTATTATACGACAGTTCATACCCCAGCACATTCAGACCAAATTCCCTGGCGTCTCCTTTTTCAAATATAGCTTTTACATGTAAAGGTTCTCCGCTTACAGGCACAGACACCCCGGCATTAACCCGCAGCATTTTATCAGACAGCACCTGGCTGTTCTTATGAAGCGATACTATTTCTTTGATCGGTTCAGGGCAAAGCCTGATGCCATCAAATGATCTCTTCAGTTTTAATTCTGTAGGAAAAAGCATCGCCTGGTTAAACGGCATATCGGTCTGTATAATGCCGCGCCCCCAGCCTACCTGAACACGACGATGATCAGGTGTATTATTATAGGTTTGGGAAGCATAAAAATAACCGCCACCAAAATCATATTGCCTCATTTGTTGAGTGACCGAAAATTTCTTGCCATCAAAATCACCCAGAAGATACCTTCCTGTGGCATCATACATCACCCATTTCTTTTGACCGGGTTCGCCTTCCACAGGCAGCTCAAACAGTTCAGGACATTCAAAGAAGCCATCTACACCGGATTGGTATGTCCAGTTCTTCAGATCAGGTGAAGTATAAATAACATGTTGATTGATGATAGCCGTATCGCGGGTCGACATCAGCTTTGTTCTTCCAAAGTCCCATACCACCATTACCCAGTGTTTTCCGGGCTCATACCAAAACACTTTAGGATCACGTCCCTGATGCTTTATTATGGGATTGCCTTCATATTCAGTAAATGTTTTTCCGTTATCATAGCTTAGCTTGAGGCACTCGCCGCGGCCTGTACTTGTATAAACCGCGATAAGCGGATCTATTCCGTTTTTTCTAAAGCCGGAAGTATTCGTTGGATCTACAACTGCCGATCCTGAAAAAGCTGCATCCCTTTCTCCAAATGGATAGATCGCTTCAGGCAATTCTTTCCAATGCACCAGGTCTTTGCTGGTGGCATGCCCCCAATGCATATTACCCCAGGCCCAGCCATAGGGGTTGTGCTGGTAAAATAAATGGTATTCGTTATTGTAATAGATCAGGCCATTGGGATCATTGATCCATCCCCTCTGTGCAGAATAATGCACCTGTGGACGTTTTAGTTCCCTGTACACACTGTCCTGCCCCGGAAACTTATCACCTGCAAAAATTATCTGCAAAGCTTTTGCTCTTTCTTCCGGTGTCATTGTTGTGTTCCTGTTGCTGCCCTGTGTAATATTAGTGAACGCTCCTGCTATAGGTATATGCACATTCGATATCTCCACTGTCAAGGTCTTTCCCTGGTAGGGTGATACATCAAAAAACACCCAGTAATCCGGTTTTCCACTGGTCAGTTTCAGGGTAAACTGGTCCAGTAATTTCCCTTCATATTTGATACTTGTTTTTGTTAAAGGGTTTGATTCACTGACAGGAAGATTCAGGTATACCTGCCCCTTCTGGATTTTGATACTGCGTAGGCTGTCTTGTGCAAAAACACTCTCTGAGGAGAGAGATAGTGAAGCCAGCGTTAAGAACAAAATGGTTGCTTTCATTTTTACCCTTTTAAGAATGAGGAATAGGTTGTTAGTCGTTATAAATGCTTTTCATTTTCCAGGCAGTAAGTGACCTCAGTTCGGCATCACCGCCCATTGATTTGATGGAAACGCCATTGCTATCGTCTCTTCCTGGATACACCCGGACTGCCGCACATTGCCTACCGTTTACAAAAACCTCCACCACACTTTTATCAATGAAAACACGGAGCTTAACTGTTTCTCCCGGCAATAATTTTACCGGGGCGGTTTCAGGTGGCCGCATCATTACATCAGGGAGGGTAGATGAATTGGATGTTTCAATTGAGATAAGACTTGCCCGGTGCCTGGCTGTTGCGGAAACAGAAGTTGAAGAAGTATCTCCTGTAAACAATCGGATAAGATCCTGCGGCATCGATGCAGTGCCTGGTGCTGCTTTATACTCCAATCCTTGCGAAAAGCCTTTCTCCTTATAAAATATGATCCGTGTGTATTCCTGTTTACGGGGAGAACGCAGCACGTTCAGCTCTACGGCCTGCGCAGTTTGCAGATCGATCTCTGCTTCTATTTCCAGGGCATTACCCTTTACTTGTTTTAATACGGTCTCCTTACCCGATAAAAGTTTCATTGCATCCACCTGTGTGGCATCATAGCGAAGCGACGCAATATCACCGGCCGGTTCCTGACCCAACTCATCTGCAGAAAGCAGGGTAAGCCTTCGCGGCAGGCTCATGATCTGATTCCATCCTTCTGTAGGGCGTCCCTGGTTCATATTGAAAATAATGATCACCCCACCCTTGCCATCAGGAGCTGCAGAAGGTGCATGCACGCCAGCAGGACTTACAGCGCCATGATTATATTTTCCTCCGGATGTCACAATGAATTTGTCGTGTTGTTTATCATAGTCTCCCAACAGGTACTGCCCACCGCTCATATGACTGAAGAAATTCATGATGTAGCGGTTGCCTATCGGCCAGAAATAAGGACACGCGCCATCATCACCGATCTGGGTGAAGCGGTCGCCCTGTACAAACTCATGCAGGTATTCCCAATTGATTAAATCTTTCGAGCGAAATAAATAATCAGCCCTCACTGGCTTACCTCCCGGTCCTTCAGGCACCCTTCCTGCAGAAAGGGCATAATAGATACTATCCTTTTTCCAGATGGAAGGGTCAAAGATGCTATAAGGAAGCGGGAAGCCGGTCGTACTTGTTGAAGGTATCACCGCTTTCCCCGCAACCTTTTCCCAATTCAACAACAGGGGATCATCAGACACTGCTACCATATTTCCAACCCCTGTTCCATGATACATGGCAATAACCCTGTTTTGCTCAACGAGCGTGGAACCAGAATACACCTGCTTTTCGGGGTTTGGATAAATGGCATAGGGCAAATCTTTCCAATGAACAAGATCTTTGCTGATGGCATGACCCCAATGTTGCCGTGGATCTTCAGGCGGATAAGCCTGGTAAAACAAATGCCAGTTGCCCTGCCAGTAACAAAGACCATTAGGATCATTCAGCCGGCCCTCGGGGTTCACATAATGATATACCGGCCGGAATTTATCTGCTGATAACTTTTTACGTGATTCATTAAGCCGTATCATCAAAGGATTTGTTTTCAATGCCGCTTCTTGTTCTTCCAGCGTGCGCGGGAAGCTGAATTTCGGAACCTTTGATGTATAATCCGGCTTACCAGGCTGTGCGTATAAAACACCTGGCCCCAGAATCATTACCGGAAGGGAAAAAACTAAAATGATTATAAACAGAGATCTTGTTTTCATCACTACCTGTTGATCATTCATAAATATTTTTCATTTGCCATGCTTCAAACAATTTCAGTTCACTGCTCTGACCATGAGACAGAAGGGAAACGCCTACTGCATCTTTACGGCTGGGATACACACGGGCAGCCACGCATTGCTTACCATTCACAAAAACTTCCACTACACTTTTATCAATGAAAACCCTGAGCTTTAAAGTTTCGCCTTCTTTCATCATAAATGATGCTGTTTCTGGCGCACGTGGATTCACGTCCGGGTGTTGCGATGAATTAGTTGTTTCCAGGATAATGAGATCCTCCCTTATCGGAGGATTGGAAGCTGGCTGTGCCTGTGGCTGATTAGGCTGGTCAGTTCTCAGCGGAGCAATCTCACCATACCGGTAGTTCCGGCCAGGCCCCATACCTCTATCTTTCATGAACACGATACGCGTGTATTCTTCTTTATTTTCTGATCGTAATACATTCAACTCAAATACCGGCGCTTTTCCAGGATCGATCTCCAGGTTCAGTTCCATTGCATTACCCTTGATGTTCTTTAGCACAATTTCTTTATTGGCTGGAAGTGTCATTGGCTTCACTTCCTGGCGTGCATACCTTAAAGATTCAATATCACCTGCAGGCTCCTGCAAAATCTCATCTTTACCCGCCAGTGTCAATCTTCTGGGAAGTGTCATTATCTGGTTCCATTCGCCTGTAGGTTTTCCGGGGTTCATATTAAATATGATGATCACCCCTCCTTTTCCATCAGGCACTGCAGAAGGAGCATGTACTCCTGATGGACTTGCCGGTCCAAAATTGAATTTGCCTCCATGCGTGACCACAAATTTGTTGCGCAGCGTATCATAATCTCCCAGCAGATATTGCCCGCCGCTCATGTGGCTAAAGAAAGGCATAATGTATCGATCTCCTATTGGCCAGAAGTAAGGGCATGCATAATCATCTCCTATCAGCGTAAAGCGATCGTTTTCCACAAACTCATGCATGTATTCCCAATTAGCCAGGTCTTTGGAGCGGAACAAATATCCTACTGGTACCTGCCGGCCTCCGGGTCCTTTTGGCGCCCTTCCGGCAGACAGTGAATAATACACACCATTCGCTTTCCATATAGAAGGATCGAATACACTATAAGGAAGTGGGAAACCTGTTTTGCTGCGCAACGGAATAACAGCATTACCTGTTACCTTTTCCCAGTTCAACAACAATGGATCGCTGGATGTTGCCACCATATTCCCTGCTTCCGTACCATGATACATAGCTATAGCACGGCCATCTTCAACATATACACTACCGGAAAAAACAGCACGCTCGGGACTTGGATATATGGCATAAGGCAGATCTTCCCAATGCACCAGGTCCTTGCTTATCGCATGCCCCCAATGCTGTCGTTTATCTTCCGGAGGATATGCCTGGTAAAACAAATGCCAGTTGCCCTGCCAGTAGCTCAGGCCATTGGGGTCATTCATGGTGCTTTCAGGACTTACAAAATGATAGAAAGGACGATAAGGATCATTTGCCTGTTTCTTACGCGATGCGGCAAACCGCTTCATGAGCGGGTTGTTTTTGAGCTCAGTTACCTGTTCAGTAAGTGTATTGGGGAAATTGTATTTAGGCACCGGAGAAATATAGGGTGGCTGGTCTGCCTGTGCCTGTAAATTATTTCCATAAGAAAGGAGCAGGAACAAACCGGCCACGCTGAATATTTTTCCTGTCATTTGCTGGTGACGTTTCATATTGGTTCTGTTTCGGGATTAATATTTTGGATTCTGTGTGTAAAGACCATCCACCAGGTCTATCTGTGCCTGTGGTATAGGCAGGTACTCGTCTCTGCCTTTAGTAAAAACAGCACTGCTTAAATGGTTTCGTCTTGTTTTTTCCACTGCCAGATAAGCGTTGAGAGTTTCTGCTGCTATACCCCAGCGTACCAGATCATAGAAACGGGGGCTTTCCATTGCAAACTCCAGTCTTCTTTCCCATTGAAGCGCTTTGCGTGCGTTTTCTTTTGTCCAGGGAAGATTGACGCCATCATACTGGGATATTTTGTAGCTGGAAAATCCCTGTCCTGCTTTAGGATGCCCGGCAGGATAAGTGGTCCAGGCTTCGGAAGCTTCGGCCCTTGCACGGATCTGGTTAATTAAAGGACGGGCCAGTTCCTGTTGCCCCAATTCAATAAGCGCTTCTGCTTTCATCAGTAACACATCATTATATTGTAAGATGTCCCAGTTCTGCGCAGTACCGAAGAAAGCTCCTGCTTTCCTGATCGCATTGGTGCTTGGTAATTGAACCTCCTTCATTGTCAGGAAACTGCCGTACACTGCCGGAGATCTTGCCCAGGAGGGTTGTGCCACAAAACCCACATCGTATTTAAAGGGATGGGATATAACACCTACAGTGTGATCAAGCCGCGGATCAACTGTATTGACCGGTGCTTCAAAGTCAGCAGGGTTTTTCATTTCCGTGTTGTTGAAAGTTTCAAACTTCGGAAGCCCTGTAACCATATCTGTTTTAAATGCGTTCACAAGGTTTTGGCTCGCCGGGTGAAATGAGCAGCAACCATAAGCAGGTGCCATATTGTAGTTGAGCCCATGTTCCAGATCTATTCTGCCAAAAGTGGTACCGTCATCAAAAGAATATTGCACAGCAAATATTGATTCACTGTTATTTTCATATCCATATGTCCATTTCTTACCATAATTATCAACCAGTGTGTATTTGCCGGAGCCGATAACTGCATCTGTCAAAGTCACTACTTCCTGGAGCCTTTCTGGAGTGATGCTGACAACATTATGGTTTTCGTCCTGCTTGTATGCCTGATACAGCCGCACTTTCGCGAGGTACGCTGTTGCTGCCCATTTATTGGCTCTTCCTACCTGGGGTTGTGTAGGAGGAAGGTTGTCGATAGCAAATTGAAAATCTTCTGCGATCTTATCCCATAGTTGATCGCTGGTATATTGCCGGTTGGATATTTTCCTGATCTCTTCCTGGGTGGCAGTATGTTCAATCCATACGGGATAATTGAACAATCTTTTTAAAACAAACATAAAGTGGCCGCGGAGAAAGCGCATTTCTGCCTGCCTCACTTTTTTTGCATTAGCAACACCTGATACAATGTAGTCTGCATCGGTAATATTATCCAGTTGCCGCAATGCCAGGTTGATCCGTGAAATATTATTGTAAACACCTATCCAGGTATTGTTCTGGAATCCGCCTACCGCTGCCGTAACAAGATTATACTGCTCCAGGTCATTCAACTGCCCCTGGTCAGAAACAGAAGAGCCTCCTTTATAAGCATCATCAGACCGGATACTGCCCCACACATAATCACTTGTCCAGGAAGCATTCCAGTAGCCATTGCCCAGGCCTGCATAAGCAGCGATCACCAGGGCTTCGGTATTAGTAACATTATTCAACTGCTCGGCAGATGCCACACCAGGTACTTTTGCATCAAGGAAAGACTTCTTGCAGGAAGTGGTGGAGATTGCCATCAAGCATATAAGCAAAGCGGGAATTAAAGTATTACGTTTCATAATGAGTTAATTTAAAAATTAAAATCTGGCATCTATTCCTATTGTAAACCGTACAGGCCTTGGGAAAACAGAACCGGGTGTTTCCGGATCAGTTCCGGTGAAGGCCTTATTCCCTGATTTTTTAAACAGAAGAATAGCATTGTCTACTATTCCGAATACCCGCATGGATGTAAGTCCTGCTTTAGAAATGACGTTGTTGGGTAATGCATAATTCAACTGGATGGTTTGCACTTTAAAGTAATCTCCATGTACAAGGAAATAATCAGAAAGCCTTGTTTCGGAATTTGCATTTACGAGTGAAGCAGCCGGGATGGTCGAGTTTGTATTCTGTGGAGTCCAGGCATCCAGTAATCGTGTTCCTTTATTGGAGCCAATATTTGTACCCAGGAAGTCGGTAAAGGTTTTAGATGCATCATTAACCGTAATGTTTGAAACGCCGCGCATAAAAATAGCCAGTCCAAATCTTTTATAGTTCAATTGCACATTGATACCATAAGTGAAACCCGGAAGTTCAGTACCCAACCAGTCCTGGTCCAACGCATCAATCACGCCATCTCCGTTAAGGTCTTTGTATCTTATCCTTCCTATTCCTTTTCCTGGCTGAACTGCTGCTTTGTTCACTTCATCCTGCGACTGGAATATTCCATCTGTCACATATCCAAAGAATGAAGTGCGTGAATGACCCAGAATGGTTTTTTCTACGTTCCCGGCATATGATCTTACTACAGAAGAAGGCAGGTAAGTTATCTTATCGCTGAACCTGGATGCATTTGCATCTATTGTATAAGTAAAGTCGCCGGAACCGCCGCGATATCCCAGGTTGAGTTCAAACCCCTTGTTGGTCATCGTTGCACCATTTACTGTTTTTACGGCACCTTCTCCCAATGCACCAGGAGTGGGCGGCGTTACCAGTATGTCTTTGGTTTCACGGGTAAAGTAATCAAAGGAACCAGTAAGTCTTTGGTTCAGGAAACCGAAATCAACACCCAGGTTGATCTCGCTCGTTGCTTCCCATTTCAGATCAGGATTCGCAGTTCTTACCGCAACCCATCCGGAGGGAAGGTTGCCTGTATTGGCACCGCCAATATCATAAGCAGATCCGGTGGCCTGGTTGCCATTCACTGTACCATAATTGGTCAGATACTGTTGAAAACGTGAGTAGTCGCCAATTTCCTGGTTACCTACTTTACCAGCCGCTACACGGAGTTTCAGATTGGAAAGAGCGGGTGCCATTTTTTTCATAAACTCTTCCCTGCTTAGCACCCAACCCACAGATGCTGCGGGAAAGAGACCGTACCTGTTGTTTTCACCAAACCGGGAAGAACCGTCGTAGCGGATAGTTCCAGATACCAGGTATTTATTACTGAATGAATAATTTATTTTTCCAAAATAAGAGAGCAGTTGATTACCGGTGAAGAATCCTTTATTAGTTGCCACACCCGTACCTGCGCTCAACTGGAAATACTCTTTGTCTTCAATTGCAAAACCGCGTTTGATGGTTTGAACGATCTGCGTGGAATTTTTGATCGCTTCCATACCCGCGAGGATATTGAATTGTGATTTTCCAACTGTATAAGAATAGTTCGCTGTATTGGACCATGTCCAGTTCAAACGGTGGCGCTGTGCCACGGAGTAACTATTGATAAGACGTGTGATAAAGCCATGGCGGAATGTGCGTTCGATGTTCTCGTCATAGTTCTCTGTATAATCCAGGCCAAAATTTGTTCTCAGCATTAAGTTGCGCACAGGTGTTATCTCAACATAGATATTACCAAAAGTCTGCAGGTCATTATTTACATCATCCCTGTCCAGATCTGCCAGGAAAACAGGGTTCATACGATCAGTAAATCCAGCACCAATAGGACCGGCAAAACTGCCATCCAATTTCCGAACTGGCAGAATAGGTAGGATAACCCTTGTTAAAGCCAGTGGCGTATTATTTCCCAATTGCCCGGCCCTGGCTGTTCCGTCTGCATTCCAGTCTGCTGTAGCACCCTGGTCATTACCCATAGGCCGTTCACGGGATTTCAGGATCTGGAAGTTCTCTCCCACTTTAACCTTATTATTGAAAAGGTTGAATGAATTATTGATCCGGGCACTGAACCTCCGGTAATCGTTGTTCAATACAAGGCCTGTATTGGAATAATAACCAAGGCTGATCAAAGATGAGCTCCTGGGGCCACCGGATGCCAGCGTCACGTTGGTTTGAGAGATGAGTGCTCTTCTGAACACTTCTTTCTGCCAGTCGGTATTAGCAGAGGGAATATTGGGGTCACCATTAATGAACTGAACAGGAATAACTTTATCCAGTATCCTGACGCCATTATCAGTATGCTCTTCAAATGAATACAATGCACTGTGCGCAGAAGTCGGCGAACCTCCGTTAACTGATGCCTGCCATAAGGTAGCACCAAACTGTTCAGTGTTCATCATAGAAAGAGGCCGGTTGTAAGATGCAACGGAGATACTCGAGTTGACCGTTACACTCACATTATTCTTTCCCTGCCTTGTTGTTACAATGATAACGCCGTTGGATGCCCTGGAACCATAAATGGATGAAGCGGAAGCATCCTTTAATACCTGCACCGACTCAACTGTATTGGGATCCATGAACTGAAAAATATTAGGATCGGTTGTGGGCACTCCATCTATAACATAAAGCGGGTTGGTATTTCCCAATGTATTCACGCCGCGGATCAGTGTTGACCGGGCTGCACCGCTGGGCGATCCATCTGATGTTATATACAAGCCAGGGACCCTTCCCTGGATGTTTTGCAAAGTGCTTCCCGAAGAAAGATCTTTAGTAGAGGCCATATTGACCACTTCTATAGAGCCTGTCAGATCAGATTTCCGTTGAGTGGTGTAACCAGTCACAACTACCGCATCTTCCTCTTTTACATTTGGTTCCATCACTATTTCCATTGGCTGGGTAGCACTTGTAATGCTTGCAGTTACCGTTTGCATCCCGGTGTAGGAGAATGTCAGTACATCCCCAACAGATGCCTCAATGGAAAATTTACCGGCATTATCCGTTAAAGTTATTTTCTGTTTGGACTGAACAGAAACACCTGCAAGCGGAGCTTTATCAGCTTTGCCTGTCACTGTCCCGTTTATCTTCTGCTGTGCATACAGAAAAGAAGCCAGCATAGAGAAGATTAGCAAGAAGAAGATTTTTTTCATAACAGCTAGTTTTAAAACTTTGATGAACTAATAGCAATCATTTGATTGATTTAAGAATTGACCTGTATACCGGAAGAACCTGATTTTATGAGTTGATAGATTTCTTCTACGTGATAGTCGGGCCACGCTCCTTTGCGTGAAGCCACCAGGGCCCCCAGGCCGCTGGCAAAATTCAATGCGGCATCCGGCAGCTCGCCGGCAATGATCCGGGAGAGGAAAGCAGCCAAAAAAGAATCGCCACTTCCGATAGTGTCAGCAACGGCCACTTTATATCCATGATGGCGATACCATTTTCCTTGGTAATTGATCACAGCACCATCTTCACCCATTGTAACGATGAGTATGGGAACATTGAACCGGTCCTGCAGCAGTGCCATTCGCTCTTCCGTACTGTTATATTCAGCAAACCAGCCGGTGATCAGTTCCAACTCAGCAATGTTCATCTTTACAATATCTGCTTTTGTCAACAGCTCTTCCACGATCAGCCTGCTGTAGTGAGGAGCGCGCAGGTTTATATCAAGCACTTTGGTTTGCGCTGCTTCCAACAGGTTTAACAGTGTTTCCCTTGAAGTTTTTTCACGGGTAATAAGGCTGCCAAAAATGAAATACTGCGCCTGCTTAACAATGTCAACCGAAGCTTCATCAGCTACTATATAGTCCCATGCGGCTGGTGACACGATATCATATTTCATTTCGCCCCTCGCATTAGCCGTAGCGTGCACAATGCCTGTTGGCCAGTCGTAATCCAATTGCACATGGCTGGTGTCTATCTGTTTACCTTGCAGGATATTCAGCAACTGTTTACCTCTTTCATCAATGCCTATGCGGGTCAGAAGTGCCGGCTTTTCTCCCAACTGGTGAAGATGGTATGCTACATTCATTGGAGCACCACCCGGCAATGCCTCTGTTGGTAAAATATCCCAGAGTATCTCACCAAAGCAAACAACATTATTGTGAATAGAATTTGACATAGCAATCTGTTTAAGATCATTAACTGGTTTGTATGGATTCCTTTTTTCCTTTCCCAGGCCGTTTCGAAGAGAGTTGTGCTTCAACCTGCTCCAGTGCCACACCCTTGGTCTCCGGCATTCTGAACAATACCCAGAGCAACTGCAGTACCATCATCAGCATGAAGAACAGGAAAATTTTGGCAGGCCCTATCTGCGGGTGGTTGGCAAAGAAAGGGAATATGCTGGTGATGATCGCAGCCATGATCCAGTGAACAGAACTGCCCAGCGATTGGCCATAAGATCGCACTTTGTTCGGAAAGATCTCCGAAATGAACACCCATATCACAGCACCCTGCCCAATAGCATGCGCTGCAATAAAAATGAAAAGCAATACCGGCACGACCATCCCACCGAGATACTGAAAATAAAATGCTGCAGCTACAGAACCGAGAGAGATGATATAACCAATGCTTCCTATAAGCATTAATTTTTTTCGGCCCAACCGGTCGATCAGGTATAAACCGAGCATTGTAAATACAAGATTTACCAGTCCAATGCCTGCACTTTGTAAAAAGGCTGCACTCTTGCCAATACCTGCCAGTTCAAACACGCGGGGAGCAAAATAAATAATGGCATTGATGCCAGACATCTGGTTGAAGAATGCAATAAGAATAGCCAGGATGATAGACTTAGAGTACCGTTTATTAAGAAAAGTGGAGAGGCTGGCTTTTTGCTTTTCTTCATCAATACTCTGATGAATAGCAGCAATGGCCTGGTCCACACCTTCCGGATCAGAAACCGCCAGTATTTCCCGCGCCTGCGTGTAATCATTTTTATGTACCATCAGCCAGCGTGGACTTTCGGGAACAAAAGCCATCAGCCCAGTAAATAGTACTGCCGGTATGGCCAGGATGCCCAACATCCACCGCCAGGCATCTTCACCCATTCCGCTCAGCAAATAATTGGAAAAATAGGCCAGCAGGATGCCGAATACAATATTGAACTGAAAAGCGGCTACTAACTTACCGCGGCTTCTGGCCGGCGCAATTTCCGAAATGAACATGGGAGCTACCACAGAAGAAGCACCCACACCCAGGCCACCAAGAAAACGGAATGCCATGAAAGATATTACCTCAGGCGCCATCGCTGAACCGACCGCTGAGATGAGAAAGAGTATACCGATCCAGACCAATGTTTTTTTGCGGCCATATTTTTCGGCAGGGATCCCGGCAAACAGAGCGCCGATAATAGTACCATACAGTGCTGAGGCAATAGCCTGGCCATGCACTACATCACTAAGAGACCATAAATGCTGTATTTCCTGTTCTGCTCCTGATATTACAGCTACATCCATTCCGAAGAGTAAACCGCCAAGGGCAACAACAATGCTCCAGAAAACTAATTTCTTATTCATGTGGCAAAAGCAATTTCCATGAATATCGCATTGGGGTCATGCAGATCAGCTTCGATTTCAGATCAAAGACTTTAAAATTTGTTTCATTTTTAAAAAATTTATCATTACACTGATTTTTAAGTGATTATGAAACAAATATGATCAACGGATTCTGTAGTTATTTAATTTTTATACCAGTTTGTTTCAGAATAATTACATTGGTGTTGCTAAAATTCCCAAAGAATTGAAACGATTGCTAACTGCTTTTTGCCTTAAATCCCGGCTTTATACGGGTATTTTTCTCATTGCCGCCCTGTTACTGGCTGCCGGTTGTGGTATTCATAAAGACGAAGAACAATTTAAGATCGGGTTTTCACAATGCGGAGAAACTGATGCCTGGCGGCGTTCCATGATAGAGGAAATGCGGAGGGAACTCTCTTTTCATCCGGGAATAACCCTCCTTTATAAAGAAGCCCAGGACGACAGCCGGCTGCAGGTGCAGCAGGTGAAAGAACTGATCGATGAAGATATTGACCTCCTGATCATCTCACCCAATGAGGCCCAGCCACTAACTCCAATAGTTGAAGAAGCATTTGATAAAGGCATACGCGTGATCGTGGTGGACCGCAAAATCGCTTCCACCATGTATAATAATTATATAGGTGCCAATAATTATGAGCTAGGTAAAATGGCAGGCGAGTATACGGGTCATTTGCTCAATGGCAGGGGCAGGGTCATCGAGATCACCGGTTTGCCTACTTCTTCGCCAGCGACTGAACGTAACCGGGGTTTTGTGGAAGCCATAAGCCAATTCCCGGGTATCCAAATTACAGACAGGATAAATGGGGCCTGGACAAAAGCCATAGCCAAAAAATCGCTAGCACCAATTGAGGATAAACTGGATTCAGTGGACCTGATCTTTGCACATAATGATGTGATGGCATTAGGCGCCCATGAAGTATGCGATTCATTGGGAAGAAAAAATATAAAGATCATCGGGGTTGACGCATTACCAGGCAAAGGTGCGGGCATGGAAATGGTGGGATCAAGGATACTAACGGCTTCCATGCTTTATCCTACCGGCGGTGCCGAGTCCATCCGTAATGCTGTCCGGATATTAAATAATCAGCCAGTAAATAAAGAAACCATTTTAAATACACTGGTGGTCGACTCCGCTAATGTGCGGATGATGAGTTTGCAAACAGACAAGATCATCAGCCAGCAAAGTGATATTAAACAGCAGCAGGGAATGCTGCTGGAGCAAAAACGTATTTATAATAACCAGCGCACCTATATTTATATATTAGGAAGTGTTTTATTGCTGGCTATCTGTTTTGCCGGATTGCTTTTCTATTCGCGCTTGCTCAACAGGCGTATCAACAGGCAACTGCTGCTGCGGAACGCAGAAGTGCAGCGCAAAACAGAAGAGCTGATCGAAATGTCGGAAAAAGCCAACGCTGCTCATGAAGCAAAGCTTAATTTTTTTACCAATATCTCACATGAGTTCAGGACTCCCTTGTGCCTGATACTGGCACCGGTTGAAGAATTACGTCAAAACCCAAAACTGCCATCTACGACCCGTCATCCCCTGGCTTTGATCGAAAAAAATGCCTATCGCCTGCTGCGATTGGTGAATGAACTGATCGATTTCCGAAAGATCGAGTTTAAAAAAATGCAGATCAGGGCAGCCGAGACCGACCTCGTACTTTATGTCAATGATATTTTACAAAACTTCCAAAGCCTTGCCCATAAAAGGAATATTGACTGCCGTTTGCTTACAACAGAACGCATATTAAGCGTGTGGATAGACGAATCATTATTTGATAAGGTCCTGAACAACCTCCTTTCCAATGCATTTAAGTTTACCGACGATGGCGGCTCTATAACCGTGATCATTCAAAAAGAATCTGCCACCAATAATGCAGTTATACGGGTAGAGGATAATGGAACAGGGATGAGTGAACAGGAACTGGGACAAATTTTCGAACCTTTCTTCCAGGGAAGGGATAGCCGGTACAGCGGATCCGGGCTTGGACTGGCGCTGACAAAAGAATTGGTTGACCTGCACCATGGAAGCATTCACGTAAACAGCAGGAAAGATAAAGGAACAAGTTTCACGATTTTGTTGCCATTAGGAAAAGAACATTTTTCAGAAAACGAACTGTCAACCGGCAGTATAGATGGCAGGTCAATACAGAAAGAAGAGTCCTGGCCGGACGATATGGACGATAATGAACTGCCGGCAGCAGGAGGCACCATGGCAATGCCTGGTCAGCAAACAGCTACCATATTGGTAGTTGATGATAATGCAGAACTACGCGGTTTTTTGAGAGAGCAGCTTACGCCCCACTATTTCGTTATGGAGGCTGAAGATGGTATTAGCGGGTTACAACAGGTCTTTGACCATAACCCCGACCTGGTGATCAGCGATGTAATGATGCCCGGGAAAGATGGTATCACTTTTACGGAGCATTTAAAAAAGGATATCAGAACAGCTCATATACCAATCATATTGCTAACAGCAAAAACTTCCGTAGAACAACAAATAGAAGGGTTAAAATCAAAAGCGGACGCCTATATCACTAAACCATTCAATCTTTCATTGCTGCAGCACACTATTTCGAATCTGCTGCAAAGCAGGGCTGTACTGAAGGACCATCTGACCATGGAGATACCACTTGCCATAAAAGGCAATAGTGGGAAAAAAAGCGACAGGCAATTCCTTGCTGAATTTACTGCCATTGTGGAAAGCAATCTCGGCAATGATTCATTTTCAGTGGAGGATATTTGCAAGGCCATGCACCTGAGTAAGATGCAACTGTATCGCAAGATCAAAGTGCTGCTGGATGTCAGCATCAATGAGTATATACTTAATGCGCGCATTCAAAAAGCAAAATACCTGATACAGCATGATGACCTCAATATCAGTGATGTGGCTTTTCAAACAGGGTTTTCTTCAGCATCTTATTTTTCTACAGTGTTCAAGAATAAAACAGGACAGGCACCGAATGCTTTCAGGAAGAAAAAAGCGTAGTAAAAGCAGTAATTAACCGGCTATTTTTTCAATTATCTTTGAAAATCATGAACGCCTCCCACGCATGTAAAAATTGCGGAAAGCCTTTTACCGGCAACTTCTGTCCACAATGTGGTCAATCTTCCCATGAAGGCAGAATTGATGCCCGGTACTTTCTGCATGATATTCCCCATTCTGTTTTCCATGTAGATAAAGGATTCTTTTATACACTTATCTCCTTATTCACCCGGCCGGGCAGCATGGTCAAAGATTTCCTGGATGGCAAACGGGTCAACTATTTCCGGCCTTTTGCCTATGTGATCCTGATGTCTACCATTTGTACACTATTGGTAAACTGGATCTCTGCAGGTATAATAAGCACCTATTTAAAATATAATCCCGGTGGAGTTGTGCCCCACCGGGAAGGTTTTTTTAACCACTATTTCAGTGCTTTCATTTTTTTGATGATCCCTTTTGCAAGCCTGGTCACCTTTATTTTCCTGCGCCGGAAAAAGTATAATTACTGGGAGCATTTTTTGGTCAATACCTATATCGCAGCGCAGCTAAACATTATGCAGGTATTGATTTACCTGGCAGCACTGATCATTGTGCTGTTTACCCACCAGTTTGGCAAGATAGATTTCGGCACTTTTATCCCTTTCTTCATGTCAGCCTTTTTGTATATCTATGGATCAGTATTCGGCTACCTGATGAAGGACTCTTATAAAACCTGGCTGCTGATACTTTTATTATCTGTAATGAATCTCTGCCTTTTCTTCCTGTACTTCCTGGGATTTCAATTAACCGGTACTATGAAGCCCTGGTAGGTTATTCTTATGATTTCCGGCTTTGTACCTTAACTTAATGGTTCAGCCTTAAATCCTGTCTTCCTGATAATTTCCAATACCTGCTCCTGGGTAATGCCTTCTGTTTTTACAGTAAGTACTTTATCCTTGTTGGTAGTATCCACATTCCACTCGCAAATGCCTTCCGCATTATCCAAATGAGGTTTTACAGATGCTACGCAACCGCCGCAATTAATATTTGTCTTGAACTGAAGGTCCTTATTTTCCATTTCGTTGATATTTTTTGTGAACGATAATTATTTAGTAAGAGTGATACAAAGTTGATCTCTTTACAAAGAAGAAGTGTTACGCTATTTCCTGTTTGATTTGTAAGATTTACTTCTTCCATTTCAAACGCAAACTGTTTGTAACCACACTAACGCTACTCAATGCCATTGCTGCTCCAGCGATCATCGGGTTCAGCAGGAAGCCGTTGATCGGGTAAAGGATTCCTGCAGCAACAGGAATACCGATCAGGTTATATATAAATGCCCAGAACAGGTTTTGTTTTATAGTTGATACAGTTTGCTTAGACAGGCGGATTGCCTGGGATATCTTGGTGAGATCGGATGAAATGATAGTCATTTTTGCCACATCCATGGCAATATCACTGCCTTTCCCCATTGCGATGCTGACATCCGCTGTTGCCAGTGCAGTACTGTCGTTGATGCCATCGCCTACCATTGCAACCACTTTACCCTGTTGTTGCAGTTCTTTTACAAAATCGGCTTTATGCTGGGGTAACACTTCAGCCTTGTAATGTTTAATTCCTGTTTGCTGTGCAATAGCTTTGGCAGTAGCTTCATTATCGCCTGTAAGCATATACAGGTCAATACCCATCTCCTGCATTTGCTTAATAGCTTCAACAGATGTTTCTTTCACCTTGTCTGAGATTGCCAGTACGGAAAGAGCCTGTTTGCTGTTTGCAAACCAGATAATGGTTTTGGATTGCCTGCTCCACTCATCAGCCCGCTGCTGCAACGGTTCAGCAATAGCGATATAGTTTTCAGCCAGCAATTTTTTGTTACCTACAAAATAAGTCTCGTTGTTATGAATTGCCTTTACGCCTTTGCCAGTAATACTATCAAACATGGATAAAGAGTGAGCGGGCACACCATCCAGGTGTTTTATTACTGCTTCTGCTAATGGATGCTCCGATTGCTTTTCGATGCTCATTAATATACTCCTGGTTGTGTCATCATTATTCAACCATTGTATACCTGTAACCTGTGGTCTTCCTTCAGTAATAGTTCCTGTTTTGTCCAGTACAATAGTGTTCACCTTCTTGGCCAGTTCCAGGCTTTCGGCGTCCTTGATCAGGATACCCTTTTCAGCACCCTTGCCAACACCAACCATGATAGCGGTAGGCGTAGCCAGGCCAAGTGCACAAGGACAAGCGATCACAAGAACAGTAACAGCGGCAAGCAGCCCCTGCACCACTCCGTTATCACCACCAAGGATCAACCACAGCACGAAAGTGAGAATAGCAATACCAATAACGACCGGAACAAAAATACCGGCGATCTTATCTACCAGTTTCTGTACAGGCGCTTTACTTCCCTGCGCATCCTGCACCATTTTAATGATCTGGGCAAGCATTGTTTCCTTGCCTACTTTCACCGCCCTGAACTGAAAACTTCCTTTTTGATTGATCGTACCTGCAAACACTTTTTCATTCTCCTTTTTCAGTACAGGCACGGGTTCACCACTCAGCATGCTTTCATCTACATAGGAGCTGCCGGAAGTGACCATGCCATCGACCGCAATTTTTTCTCCCGGTTTCACAAGGATAATATCACCTGCATTCACCTCCTCAATGGCTATCTGTTTTTCTGTTCCGTCCGGTTGTATTACCATAACGGTTTTAGGTTGTAAGCCCATCAGCTTTTTAATAGATGAGGAAGTATTGCCCTTGGCTTTTTCTTCCAGTAATTTACCCAGGAGAATGAAGGCTATAACAACTGCTGCTGCTTCAAAATAAACGTGCGCATGCAGTCCCCTCTGATGCCAGAACTGGGGGAACAGCATATTGAAAACACTGAACACATAAGCGATACCAGTGCTTAATGCCACTAGTGTATCCATATTGGCAGAACGATGCTTAGCCTGCTTCCATGCATTTACAAAGAAATCTTTACCCAACCACAGCACTACAGGTGTGGCAAAAAACCACATTATCTCATTGGCATAAGGTATATCCATAAAGAACATACCGATAACAACCACTGGAAGGGATAACAGTACTGCCCAAATGGTTTTGTTCTTAAGGCTTTTGAATTTTTGTGCGTGGATAACTTCCAGTGTTTCCTGTTGCCTGGTTTCATCTTCTATCAGCAGATCATAGCCAATGGATTGAACGGCCTTCTGAAGTTTTGAAGCATCCGTCATATTTGGGAGGTATTCTACAGTAAGATTGCCGGTGGCAAAGTTTACCAAGGAGCTTACCACACCTTCTGCTGCCTTCACAATACTTTCAGCACTGCTGCCGCAGGAAGCGCAGGTCATCCCTAATACAGGAAATGTTTTCTTAATAGTGGGAACGCCATAGCCAAGGTCTCTGATTGCCTTAACGGCTTCGGCCACCACTTCATTATCTTCTACGGTAATAGCTGCCCGGTGATTGTTCAGCTCTACTTTGTGGCTTTCCACACCTTTTACCTGTGCCAGTCCTTTTTCAACGATGAGTGCGCAGTGCTCGCTCTCTACATCCTCCAGGGGGAGGTAAATGAGCTCTTTTTCGTTAGTTATAGCCATATCTTGCATAATTTTCTATGCAAAGTTGGCACTCATACCAGGGATAACTATTATGGAATTATGGAATAGGTTTGTAAGATTTACACCTTGTCCAGCGGTTTTCTCTTCTCTTCCCCGATCTGTTTAAAATGACTGGGGGTTAAACCGGTAACTTTTTTGAACTGGTTGCTCAGATAAGCAACACTGGAGTAATTGAGCTTGAAAGCGATCTCGCTCAGCGACAACTCATCATAAACCAGCAGCTCCTTTACTTTCTCAATTTTTTGAGCGATAAAGTATTTCTCAATGGTAGAACCTTCCACATCTGAGAAAAGATTGGATAGGTAATTATAGTCATGGTTCAGCTTTCTGCTCAAAATCTCAGAAAGGTTGGTTTTACCATCATAATCCTGGTGATGTATCATGTCGATGATAACATTCTTGATCTTTTCGATAATACGTCCTTTTTTATCATCAATGAGCTCAAACCCTAAAGCAGTCAAAGCTGTTTGCAATTTGATTTTTTGCTCAGGGGTGAGGTCTTTTTCAAGTTCGGCTTCACCCAATTTTACAGTTTTGACCGGTACTCCCAGCTTTTTTAATTCATTTTCAACCGCTGATATACAACGGTTGCAAACCATATTTTTTATGAACAGTGTGGACATAGCATTACTTAAAATGATAACAAAGTACGTGGAAATATCCCGCCTTTCCACGGTTGACCCAGAAAGAGGCAGCAGCCCTTGTCATTCTTACTGTTGGTTCATGCACCTGTAAAACAGGTACATCTATCCCAGTAAGGCTGTGCAGAACCATAAAATCATCGCTTTTAAATGTGATAAACTTCCTCATTGTAGGCTTTGCCTGATATTTTTTTTACCTTTGCGCCCACAAAACCTGTTTTAAAATGAGTGAACTCGCTCCATGCCCGGTCTGCAAATCAACTTATACCTATCAAATGGATAGCCTGCTTGTGTGTCCGGAATGTGGGCATGAGTGGAATCCGGAGGAAGCTGTTGAAAATGCAGATACGTTCGTTGTAAAGGATTGCAATGGCAACATCCTCCAGGATGGAGATACAGTAGTGACGATAAAGAATCTCCCGGTAAGGGGCTCATCCCAAAGTATAAAAGCAGGGACCAAAGTGAGAAATATCCGTTTGGTAGATAGCGATCATAATATTGATTGCAAAATTGATGGCTTCGGCGCTATGGCACTTAAGTCGGAATTTGTAAAGAAAGCATAAACCGCTATTTGGCCGTTTTGGTATTGGGTACATTGATCTTTATTTCACACATAACCAATCGCCCGATAGACGGAGAGCCCACGAATTCAATTTGATCCACATTGAGCAGGTTTACAATTCCCATGTTCACCGTAACCATTTGATTGAATTTATACCCGGCACTCAGATCAACTGTGGTGAAACCGCCTAATGGCCCATAATCAAAATTTTTCATCACCCAACGCGGTTGTCCACCGGATTCAACATATACCCTGCCCCTTGAGCCTTTACCTGTAGCAGTACCGATTTGGCTGCCGCTATAGAAATCATACTTCTGCACATAACGAGCAGCAAGGCTTATGGAGAGTCTTTCTTTATATAGGTTTTGGAGATCCAGTATGACCATTCCCCGGTTTCTGGGTGCATTCAAACTCGTTTCCTCCTGGGAAATAAATTGATCCCTGTCGGCATCATTCTTTATATCTTTTTTTGTAATGCCTGACCCAAACCAGGAATACTTGATCCATATATTCACGAATCTATTGAACGTATAGTTCAGGCTGGCATCCAAACCATACGCCCTTACCGCTGCATAATTAAAAAAGGTAAAAAAAGAAGCGCCACGCAAGGTATCGTTATTGATGCTGCCTGCGAAAGCAGGGTTATGTGTAACATTTATACCATTGACGGTTAAAACCCTGCCCTGTACTGTTCTTGCAGGACTTATAAAATTTTTGCTGGCGCCATTGTAGTAGTTAATATCAACATACAGCTTTCTTGTTATTGCTCCTTTGTACCCAAACTCCCATGTATTTACCTGCTCCGGCTTTAAAGGGTCTGTATAGGATATCGATGCCGGGTCACCGAACCTGGCATTATTCCGTATGTATTTAATACCTGCGCCATTGCCGAAAAGAAGCCGGCTGATTCCTGCATACTGGTTTAAAATGCTTGGCATGGCAATCGCGCGGCCCCATGTAATCCTAAAACTACCCTCATCAATATTTTTCACTACGGCGAATCTTGGAGAAAAGAAATTACCAAAATTATCATGCCTGTCAAATCGTACTGTACTTATAAAACGCATGCTCCATGGCAATGATTTGTCTAATTGAACAACAACTCCGTATTGTGTAATATTTATTTTCTCAAAGCTGTCGACCAGGTTGACCCCATATCCATTCGGCCTCTCCTGCTGATAATTCAATCCTGCAACCAAAAATAGCTTTGCCTTCTGAAACGTATAATTGTACTGAGCTTCGGCATTTGTTCGCTGGCTTTTCTCTTTAAACTGCACCCCGCGAAGTGCTATTACTTCTGCAGAATCAGGCGATACGGGGTTTGGCTGCCGGTGAGTCAGGTTCCAGAAAGCTGTCGTATATGCACCGATCGGATAAGAAGTGCCGATTGATCCCCATGTGTTGTAAATATTGATGAAGAAACGTGAATGCACAAGCCGGGCCTGGGCAAAACTATACGCAAACCCTCTCATCTGGTTCCTTCCTGCAGTAGTTACCTGTATCCAGTCGTTTGTGCTGCTGCCGCCTGATAAGATAATATCGGTTTTGGGGGTTAAACTATAATAAAGATGCGCTTCGCCACGTATATTACGGAAATTGAAATCCACATTGCGCTCCGGAATACCAGTTATGTCCGCATTATTTAAATAAACCCGGCCATGAAAAGTGTATTCCTTTCCGGTTGCATACTCTCCAGTCAATTTATATGCCCACTTATTGTTAATTTTCTCAGCTTGGCGTAGGCGGCCACTAAACTGGTAACGGCTGCCTCCACTGATCGACATTGTGGTACCAGAATATTTCCTTGGGTCCTTGGTAATAACATTGATCACAGCGTTATGAGCATTGGGGCCATACAAAGCAGATTGCGGCCCTACAGCAATTTCTATCTTCTCTATATCATCTTTGGTAGTTGATCCTCTACTCATTACAGCCAGGCCTCCACTTAATGAAGCGATACTATTTCTTCCATCCACCAGTTGAAGTACTTTATTATTAAAAGCGCTATGAAAACCTCTTGCGTTGAAAGTGATATCAGCCACCCCGTTTCGTGTATATTCAACTCCCTGTACCCTGGAAAATAATTCATACACGTTGGAGCCGGGGAATTGTTCCAGTTCTTTTGTTCCGATTATCTGGATAGAAGCAGGTGCATTGATGATCTTCTCGGGACGCCTGGAAGCCGTGATCACAACCTCACTTCCTACTCTTTCACTTCTGTTCAGGCTAACGCCCACCGTTGTAACTCCTCTCTCGGCAACAGTTACCAATAATTCTGTCGCTTCATAACCAATATGGGAAATATTCAATATAATTCTGCCGGTACTCAATTTTTGTAAAGTAAATTTTCCGTCGCTGTTTGTAAAAACTGCGTATGCGTCTCCTTTGACCGAAACCGTAGCTCCAGGTATAACTTCGCCTGTTAGCTTATCAGTGACCGTTCCTGACACCAGGCCGGGGTTTTGTGAAAGGGCGCAATGGGTGAGCAATAGCAACAATAAGGACAATAAGGATCTTTCCATAACATAAGGTTTTGGTAACAATAAAAAAATCAGGTTTGGGATAGATGTTAATCAACTCTCCTGTAATCGCAGAAAGTTGTTCCTGTACAATTTCCCAATTGGCAATTCTTTATTGCCAATTTCAACTGTTTCCGTAGTGTAGGACCGTAGTTTATTCAGGGAGACGATATAAGATCGGTGTATTCTTATAAACCGGGTCTCAGATAGCATGGCTTCAACTGAAGCAATAGTTTGACGGGTGATCACAAACCCTTTTTCTGTAAATACTTTCACATAATCCTTATCACTTTCTATATATAGTATATCATCCAGCAGCACTTTTATCATCTTCCGGTCCACTCTCAGGTAAATAAAAGAAGTTGCAGGTTTGCTTTCATCGATCGTGCCATGCATTTCAATTTCCTGTTGTCTTTGAGGGAATGCTTTGTTAACAGCTCTTAAAAAACGGTCAAACCGGATCGGTTTCAGCAAATAATCGACTACATCCAATTCAAATCCTTCGTAAGCATACTCTTTATGTGCTGTTGTAAAAATGATCTTGGGCACGTTTGTCAGGCTTCTTATAAATTCAGTGCCGCTTAGTTGCGGCATCTTAATATCCAGGAAGATAGTATCCACAGGATGTTCTTGCAGGAAGATAGTGGCATCAATTGCATTCCCAAATTCTCCCACTAGCTTAAGGCTGGGGATTTTCTGGATATATCTCCTGATCACATCTCTTGCCATTGGTTCATCATCTACAATGATGCATTTGATCTGTGTATAGCTATTAGACATAAGCAATGGTTGATGGTGACGGTATAATGGCTTCAGGTGGTTGTTTATTCTCTATCCTGATCAGCTCCACCCGGAGATCAACTACAAAAACCTCTTCATCCTCCCGTATCTGCAGCTCATACTTATCTTTATATAATAACTCAAGTCTTTGCCTGACATTATTGATACCGATCCCTTGCTGGTTTTGTATATCCTCCCGCAACGGCACTTTTCCGTTCATTAGCTTCATGACCAGTGTCATTCCCTTTAATTCTACCGTCAGGTTGATCCATGGGTTTTGCAGCATCTTACTGGTACCATGCTTAAAACAATTCTCTACAAAAGGAAGCAGTAGCAATGGCGCGATATAAAGATGGTCTGTTTTGTCGGGTGCCAGCACATGAACATCCAGTTTATTGCCATATCGGACCTTCTCCAGGTTAACATATTCCCGGATCATATTCAATTCCTGTTCTAAAGGAACCAGCGGTTTCTGACCCTCATACAGGATATAACGCAAGATATCTGAAAGGTCCATGATCATTTTAGAACCACGGGGCGATTCCTCCTGCGTTTGTGAATAGATATTATTAAGCGTATTAAATAAAAAATGAGGATGCACCTGGGCTGTCAGCAACCTGAGTTGTGATTCTGTATTCTCTTTTTGCAACTGGAGATTACGCTGCTCTTTGAGGTACCAATGTTTAAAAAATTTTATCGCTACTGCAATGGCCGCAACAAATAAAACACCCTTGCTCATAAACATCACAGACAAGAAAAAAATCTCCCCTTCAGATCGTTGGGTACCCTGAAGAACTTCAGCCGGCAAAAGCATGGAGAGGATTTGGGGCTGAAGATCCCTGGTAAGGTAAAAATTCAGTATACCACCTAAAAACCATAGCAATAAAGTAGCACAAGCTGCCCAAAAATATCTCTTCTTTAGAATAAGGTGAGGAAGAATACCATATAGCATGATATAAACGATCGGAAGCTGCCATAAAATGAATATGATACTTTCTGTGAAGGTGAGAGCAGGCCTCCCAAAATAGGATATTTCCCGCTTACCATAAGAATTAGAAGCATGTGTTATGGCAAAATAGACCCATATACAGCTCCAGAAAATAAAGTGCCGCTTGAACCGAACACCTCGCTTCTCTGAAAATATGAAGTTGTATACATCCATTGCGCAAATGTTCATTTAAATATACCTTAATTCAACAGCAATGCGAAATATGGATGCTGGAACAAGATGATCTGTTCTTTTAGCGCGACAAAAGCATTTTGTCGCAGATCAAAATGCCTGATCATAGCCATCCTTATTCAACCTTCATAAGTAATCTTCCATTCCGACAGCTCCTTCATCCGTCGCATTTCTATTCAGGCAGCTTATTCGAAAAATACTTTTACTCCTGCAACAGAATCTTTCACCAAAACCAATCGTATGACACAGTTTTTAAAATTTATCACCATCAGTATTTTGGCCGGTCTCACTTTTTTAACCTCTTGCCGGAAAGATGCAAAAGAGATCACTATTCCAAATGAACCAGAGCAGGGCGAACAGCCATTTGGGCCTGGTTTTGCTGACAATGACATGGTACTATACTGGAATGAAAAAGCAGCAATTGTTCTTGGTGCACCCATGAATCAACCTACCCGCACCCGCTATTTCGCCATGATCAGTATAGCAGTGCATGATGCATTAAACTGCGTTAAGCCCAAATATCAGCGATATGCTTTATTCAATTTAAGACGCCAATCTGCATCACCCGAATCAGCTGTGGCCAGCGCTGCATACTGGACAATTAAGGGGTTAAGCCTGCAGGGAAATTTTCCAGTTGATGCATGGTACAATGAAAGCTTAGCTCTTATCCCTGACGAGGATAGTAAAGAATTGGGAAAAAGCCTTGGTAAGGAAGCTGCTGAAGCAATCATAAACAAACGCGCAAATGACGGATTTGCAAAAGTACTTCCAGCCTCTTCAACTCCGTTAGATGGCGATGATCCGGGAGAATACCGCTCCACATTGATGTATGTGAATGGAGTTCCTACACCTACAACTATAAAAAGGGTATCTAATTGGGGCACTGTACTCAAACCCTTTGTGATAGAAAGCAACCAGCAGTTCAGGCCTGCAGGTCCCTATCCGGTCAATTCAGATGAATACGCCGCTGATTATAATGAAGTAAAAACAAAAGGCGCCCGGGTCAATGGTAATCGCAGCATTGATGAAGAAAGTATTGCAAGGTTCTGGAGCGAAAACAGGCCCTCTCTCACCTGGAACAATTTTACAAGAAAAGCGATCGGAAATAAAAAACTGGATGCATGGAAAACTGCCAGGTTATTTGCATTAGTACATGTAAGCCTTGCGGATGGCATCAATGCACAATTGAATGCAGGTTATCATTTCTATTTCTGGAGACCGGAAACGGGTATTCGTCTTGCTGATTCGGATGGCAATAACAATACAGAAGCAGACCCCAACTGGTTACCATTCCTGGATGAGGTGCCTGGTACATTTCCCACACCACCCGTTCCCGGTTATCCAAACGCATTTGCTGTATATGGCGGAGCAACAGCAGAAATACTCCGGCTGTTCCTGGACTCTGATAAGACCTCTATTGAACTCAGCAGCCTGACCTTACCGGGAAAAACCCGGCAATTCTTCAGCTTTTCCCAGGCCGCAAAAGAAAACGCACTCAGCATGATATACGCAGGTTGGGACTTCAGGAAATCGGCGCTGGCTGGTGAAGAAATGGGAAGACAAATTGCAGGTTATGTTTTCACCCATCATTTTCAAGAGCAATGATGATATCAATTACCAATCAGATTTATTAAATTAGAAAGAACATACAATAATGAATAAACCCTTATTTTTTTTATTATCCTTACTGGCAGGAACAATAGTATCTGCCCAGCAAACAATCATTCCATTGTATGATGGACCAGCACCTGGCTCTGAAAACTGGGATTGGGACGAGAAGAGCTTTTTTGCACCCGCGCCTATGAATGCCAATATCACTTATAATATCTCCAAGCCAACACTTACAGTTTTTTCTCCTGATACAGCTAACGGCACTGCAGTGATCATTTGTCCGGGCGGAGGATTTTATGTGGTTAATACAGAATATGAAGGAACCAGGGTAGCAAAGGAGTTACACAAAAAGGGTATCACAGTTTTCTTACTCAAATATCGCGTTGTGCATAGTTTAACAGATGATCCCTGGACTGAAATGATCAATAGCCTTAAAGACCGGGCAACTCATCATCAGAAAACTGCTGCTATAGGGAAAATGGCCTATGAAGATGCAAAAAAAGCAATGACTTATTTGCGGCAACATGCATCTGCATTCAACATAGATCCTAAAAAGATCGGGGTTCTCGGTTTTTCAGCAGGAGCTGCATTAGCAATGAATTTGGCAGTAAACGATACCACTGATATAAGACCGGATTTTGCTGGTTTTATCTATAGCAGCAGTATACCTGAAAAAAAACCACAGGTTGGCGCTCCGCCGGTTTTTATTGCCTGTGCTACTGATGATATATTGGCATCACCAACTCATAGTACCAACCTCTATACTATGTGGATCAGTTCCGGACTTTCAGCGGAGCTGCACATTTATGGAAAAGGCGGGCATGGTTTGAGAACAGGAAATTCACCTACCTGGATTACCCGCTTTGAAGATTGGCTGGGCCAACTTGGATTCATAAAGTCCAATCAATAAAGCCCCGAGAAGCAATAATTCATCTTATCCATCCTGCCTGACTGATTGTACGTCGCAACCACAATGCAGATCGTCTCATTTTTCTTTTACCGCTTCAATCCTGGAATAGCTTTGAAACAGCAACACGGTAAAGCCATGAAAAAGTAAGTCAACAACCATTAAAACCTTAGCCATGAGAATCACTACTATTTTATTTATCCTGCTGTGCATGGCAGGAGTCAGCAGTTGTAAAAAGGATAATCCAAACATGCGCCCGGCGGATATTTTTCCGAATACTGTTCCATTGGCCGATGCCGGAGAGGATCAGTTTTTAGAGTTGCCTCTTAATGAAACAACAATATCGGGGTCTTACTCTGATGCAGAAAACAATGTTGTAAGGGTGAAATGGGTAAAAATAAGCGGTCCTGAAACATTCACTATCGTAGATCAGAGCGCTCTTTCCACAGTAGTGAAAAACTTACAGCATGGGGTTTACCGGTTTGTATTAATAGTTACAGATGCAGGAAATCTTTCCGGTAAAGACACGGTAATAATAAAAGTAGGAAACTTACCGACTAATCCGAATGAGTTACTTTTCAAGGAACTCGACTGGGCATATAACTGGGATACCTGGGGCACTCATATAGAAATCAAAAACATTTATGATTGGCTGGATGGTGAAAAAATTTCCGGTATTTTCCTTAAAGGGCAAAACAGGTCCGATTGGATAAAAGTAATCCCATTTGATCGTGGCGTAAACACATCCTTTTATTTAGCCTACATTATTGGAGGCCTCTATTCAAGCAATCAAAGTTTGTATATCATATACAATGGAAATGATGTCCTGGACAGGCCGGATATAAGGATTGTTTACTAAAAATGTCCCGTTCATTATGGAAAACCATAGTAATAGCGTCTGTTTACAAACACACACCACCACCTATGAGGCGCTATTTCTTAACTCTCCTGATGATTGGGGGGACACTACCTCAATGTAGCCAAACTACTGCCCTTCCTGTTTATACAACCACAGGACAAATACCGTCACCCAACGGCTATACAAGAATAACCGCCCAGGCTGGCTCATTTCCTGAATGGCTTCGCCAGATAAAATTGAAATCCAATAATACCGTTTACCTCTATAATGGCGTGCCCAAGCGAAACCAGGATGCTCATTTAGCCATACTGGATATCAGTGTTGATAAGAAAAACCTGCAGCAATGTGCCGATGCCGCAATACGCTTATATGCAGAATACCTTTATAGCCGAAAGCAATATGGAAAGATCTCATTCAAAGCTACCGACGGTACTATCATGGATTATCAAAGCTGGCGAGAAGGATACCGCTTTGTGCTTCGCCAAAGCAGGCTTCAAAAACAAAAAAAAGCGCCGGCATTAGATACTCGCCAAAGTTTTGATCAATACCTGGAGACGGTATTCAGTTATGCCGGGACGCTGTCGCTCAGCAGGGAACTGAGAAAAGTAAATGATATAAATAATATAAAAGCCGGTGATCTATTTATTGAAGGTGGTAGCCCCGGACACGCCGTCATCGTAATGGATGTAGCCCAAAATGCTGCAGGTGAAAAGATATTTATGCTGGCGCAAAGCTATATGCCTGCACAGGATATCCATGTTTTAAAGAATCCGCAGAATGGAACTGCCTGGTATAGCACAAATTTTGGCGGTCAGCTTCGCACACCGGAATGGGTGTTTGAAAGAAATATGCTGCACTGCTGGAATTAAGCGGGATTTGAAACAGAAAGCGGGTTAAACATTGTAACCAGCTTTAACCACAATATCTCAGACTTTACGGGTGCAGGAAAAAAGAATGGCTTTCAGGTAATAGATGTCGCTGGGTATTTCGATAACAACGACAGAGCGGCCACTCCAAGAATTCTGACATTACTGTTGAAAAAAGCCTGGGTTTAGCGGGAGCACTCGCAGTATCCTTAACAACAGCCTCTCCGTCATTACAGGAAAACATAATACATGAGCTGGTCATTAAAGTAAGGGCAATAAAAGCCCTGCGCGAATTATTCATTTGCGTTTTCATGTTTGTAATATTTGTTGTTATGAAAAATGTTGGGAGGCTAAACCTATTCCTCTTTAGAATACTCAAGTATATCCCCGGGCTGGCAGTCCAATACTTTACAGATTGCTTCAAGCGTACTGAACCGTATCGCTTTTGCCTTACCGGTTTTAAGGATAGAAAGGTTGGATAATGTTAAGCCGACTTTTTCGGAAAGTTCATTCAGCGACATTTTCCTTTTAGCCATCATTACATCAAGGTTAACAATAATCGGCATTGGTTAAACGGTTAATTCGTTTTCTGTTTGTATTTCGATCCCTCTTTTAAAAATCTGCGCAATCACCAATAAGGTAACTCCCATAAACATCCAGATACTCGCTCCTTCTAAACCTAACAAATGTATATCGGGTAAATTCACATGTTGCTGTATTAACCATTCGGCATACTTGTTACCCCACATACAGAAAAAGCCAATAGCTAATGCCATGTAGGATATAAGAGAGACAAAACGGGTCAGATCTTTATTGAACGGTTTGGCAATATTCAGCTTCTTGCTGTGCAAGGCCCTTATAATCCGATCAAACATGAGCGCTTTCAATACAGCAACAATGATCATGAAGAATGTTTGAACAAAGAAATAGCCACGGTCATATTGTAAAAGATTGGAAAGATCGGCACCCATCCAATAACTTTTAGCTGCAGCGGGATTGAATGTCAGGGCATAAAACGTATTAAACAGGAGCCCACCGGCTTCAACACATAAGCCGATAAATATTATCCATGAAAGTATAAGCAATACCATCAGGAGCTGTTTCGTCGTGATTTTAATTTCCATATATAGCCATTTTAACCATTGGCAGCACAAATATGATAAATATTTATTGAAAAACAATAAAAATAATTCGAATTTCAAAAAATATGGAAAAAGCACCTCTAAGTGATTAAGGGCCAGCCCAAACCCAGTAGCTTCGCAAAAGAATACCTTAACCTTCTAATCAAAAAACGTATGAAAAAGATTCAACTGCTCTTACTCGTTTGCTTTCTTACCGTTGCCGGTTTTGTCAAAGCCCAGACTATTGACGGAATGGTAAAAGATTGGGAAAGAGCCAAAGCTTACACTAAAGAGTATCTTGACGCCATGCCTGATTCTTCTTATGGTCTTAAACCTACTCCACAGATGCGGTCCTTTGCTGAGCAGATGCTGCACCTCACAGACGCTAACTATGCTTTTGCTGCAGCAGCTTCCGGCGCTACCAGTCCCGTTGGTCCCGGCGGCTTGGAAAAAACAGCCGACCAGTCAAAAAAGAATGTAACAGAACAAACCATGGCTGGTTATGATTTCGTGATCGCAAGCATAAAGAAAATGAACCCGGCGCAATTCAATGAGAAGATCAAGCTGTTCAACCGCTTTGAGATGACAAGGCTCGAAGCATTGGTTAAATGTTTCGAACATCAGACTCATCACCGCGGACAAACAACAGTGTATATCCGACTGGCGGGACAAACACCACCACAGGAGAAGTTATTTTAAGTTTATCTGGTTTTTTATGTGCAAACCGGGGTAATGCGGATAAAATCTTTTCGCATCACCCCGGTTTTATTTTACTCAGGTATTGAGTGTTATATGTCCCCATCACTGTTAAACTCGTTATAATTTGCCGGTAACCATTGACACAGACAATGGGAATTATTATTTTCATCCCGTCATTAATCCGACAAACCAAACTAATGAGAAAGCTATCTGCCCTATTCCTCCTGGTATTAACAGTGAGCCTGTCCTGCAAAAAGGGAGGCTCAGACCCAAACTACCATATTACATTCACTATTGACGGCGTCGATAAAAAATTCAACACCTATGCAATGGGCTTTCAATCAACCCTCGACGGCTACCATGGTGTTGCATTGGGAGGTGCTGAAAGTACTGTAGCAAATTCTGCGACATTCGGCCTTGAAATATCCAATCTGTTCAACAACAATAACCCGGTTGTGACAGGCACATACACTGATGATGGAACAGATTTTGAAGTACTGGCCTCCTACCAGACTGAGGCAGAAGAGAGCTTTGAAGCAGGAACCACTTTATACCAGGAAACAGTCAGGACCGGCACAGCAATCAACAATCATTTAAAGGTGGTGATCACTTCCATGGGAAACGGATCCATAAAAGGAACTTTCAGTGGCGATTTTCATTTTGAAGCCGACCCTGCTGCGGCCAAAAAAGTGATCACAAATGGTGAGTTCTATTTGCCGCTGACATCCACACCCTGATACCTTACACATTTGTTATATTTGCAGGAGCTTAACCACTTATGCGTTCCTTTCTGCTGCAAATACTTTTCGCATTATTGAGTTGCTGTTTTTTTACCTCAGCAACTGAAACAGATATAGGAAGTTACCATCAAACTTTTTTTGATGATTATGATACCTATATGCCTACAGAGCAGCAGGCTTTACACCTGGCAGATATAACAGAAGCAAAACAAAAAACATCGGTATTGCTTTGGCAACCCGTTGCTGCAACTTTTACCTTTTCTTCCCCAATCACATTCACCAGTATTTTTCCGCAGTCGGCCGACTGGCTTGCGGCGAAGAAAAGAAGATTGTTCCTATACAATTCTTCCTTGCTGATCTGATACTACTTATTGACCTCCCTTCTTATTGCCGGTACTTTTTGTAACCGGGAAATTATTTTATCTCAATCATTTGTTATCAGGTTAATCATGAAACCTATTATTCTTATAGCAGTTTTGCTATACGCATCTTTATTACATGCTCAGCAGGCGCAAAAGATCATCATTAAAAATGAAGCAACCGGAATTCCATTGGCAGGGGCCACTCTCCATGTGAAAGGCTCAACGCTTTCTTTTGTTGCTGACAGTTCTGGTATTGTTCAACCTACTGGCATTCCTCCAGGAAAGCAGGTGCTTATTATTAGTTATACTGGTTTTGAAACGCTGGAACAAACTATAGACTTTCCACTTACCAAAACAATTGAACTAATGCTGGAACCTACTGAAACAGCATTGCAGGAAGTGCAGGTAACAGCTACCCGGAGCAGTCGCAGTATCAATGATATCCCTACACGTATTGAAACTATCACTGCAGGGGAGCTACATGAAAAAGCAGTGATGCAGCCAGGCAATATCCGGATGCTGCTTACAGAGAGCACAGGAATACAAACACAACAAACTTCTGCAGTATCTGGGAGTGCCAGTATCCGCATACAAGGGTTGGATGGACGATACACACTGATGCTGAAAGATGGGTTTCCCCTATATAGTGGCTTCTCAGGCGGCCTCAGCATTTTACAGGTCCCGCCTCTTGATCTGAAACGGGTGGAAGTTATTAAAGGATCCTCCTCTACACTGTACGGTGGTGGCGCTATTGCCGGATTGGTAAACCTGGTAACGAAAGAACCAACAGATAAAAGAGAATTATCCCTGCTGGTAAATGCCAATCAAACAGGGGCGTTAGACCTGAATGCTTATTATGGGCAGAAGTTTGATAAAATAGGAATTACCCTGTTTGCCACCCGTAATTCACAGGCTGCCTATAATAATAACCACGATTATTTTTCAGACATTCCTCACTTTACCCGTTACACCCTGAGCCCAAAACTCTTTTACTATCCTAATGCTTCCACTGTTGTAAGCCTCGGATTGAATACCAGTTTTGAAAACAGGCTGGGTGGAGATATGCAGGTGATAAAAGGCGATGCCAATAATACACACACTTATTTCGAAAGAAACAATACTGACCGCTATGCTACACAGTTCAAGGTGGAGAAAAGATTTGCGAACAATGCTGTGCTAACTGTAAAAAACAGTATTGGCTATTTTGATCGCGCAATTGAACTGCCGGATTTTACTTTTGCAGGCAAACAAAACGCTTCTTTTTCGGAAATCAGTTATTTATTGCCGAAAGATAAAACGGAATGGGTAGCTGGGTTAAGCCTTGTAACTGATAAATTCAGGCAAACCAGCTTTACACAATACCCTCTTGATTATAATCTCACTACCGGGGGTGCTTTTATCCAAAACAACTGGAAGCCTGAAGAAAAGTTTGTAGTGGAAACAGGGCTACGGATGGACTATAACAGTCAGCACGATGTATTTGTATTACCACGAATATCCGCCATGTATAAGTTTGACAGGCATTTTACCAGCCGCATCGGCGGTGGATTGGGTTATAAAGCCCCCAATATATTCTCAGAAGAAGCAGAAGAGAAGAGTTTTCGTAATATTCAGCCACTCAATTTATCTGCCACTAAACCTGAACGTTCAACCGGCTTTAACGTAGACGTAAACTACAGAGGCAGACTGGCAAATAAAATAGGCATTTCCATTAACCAGCTATTTTTCTACACACGTCTGAAAGACCCCCTGCTACTGGATACATTATCGCTGACTAATGGTAACTACGCCTTTTATAATGCCAGTGGATATCTTACTGCTAAAGGTTTTGAAACTAACCTGCGGCTGGCTTATGCAGACTGGTCATTGTATCTTGGGTATACTTATACAGATGCACAAAGAGATTTTGCAACAGGCAGGTATATCAACCCGCTTACGGCTAAACACCGTATTAATTGCAACGCCATGTATGAAGCAGAAGATAAATGGCGGGTCGCCTATGAACTATTCTATACAGGGCATCAACAGCTTACTAATGGTGAACCTGTAAGGGATTATTGGGTAATGGGTGCGTCGTGTGAAAGAAAATTTGGGCACTTTAGTTTGTTTGTGAATTTCGAGAACTTCCTTGATACACGGCAATCCCGTTGGGAGCCTATGTATACAGGTTCCATACAACATCCCGATTTCAGAGATATTTACACTCCAACCGATGGTTTTATTTTTAATGGCGGTTTCAGGATAACACTTTAAAATGTTACTGCCTTAAAAAGAAAAGGGCCTGATTTGCTCAGGCCCTTTTCTTTTTAAGGCAGTGGAAATTTATCCCACACGTCATCTCCTGGCCGGTCTGTTGGCAAACTGGCCAACCTGTCGTACCTGCGCATATCGATCCATCGATGTCCCAATCCATACAATGAATACCTGCGTTGATGTAAAAGTTCGTTTACCAATGCAGCCTGCGTAATTGCTCCTGCATAAGGTGGTAAATTATGTACTGTCCTGATCCTGTTGAGTGCCACAATCGCATCCGGAAACTGGTTCAACTGCAACTTTGCTTCTGCATATATCAACGTCAGCTCTTCATTATTGATGATCGGGACCGTTGCAGATTCAGTTGTAAACACCCATACATCACGGTTGCTGTTGAGTCCATCCTGGCTTGCTACAGCGGTCCGTAGTGATGTTTTTTGTATCCTGTCATCCCCTGCTGATATATTACTTGCCATGGAAGGATGCGTTACCCTTACCTCACCTGTCTGGTTTTGAGGAATAAAACAGGGATTCTTTACATTATCTCCGCTTGTGTAAAAAGCCATTTGCGGCCCCTTTGTAATACTGCCATTCAAATCAAAAAAAGATTCGTTCAATGCAGTCAATGATTCTGCCCAACGCTGGCGATACAGGGCAACCCTTGCTGCCAGGGCACGATTGAACTTAAGAAACCCTGCTGCATCTGCAAAATCAGTGAACCCTACCGTCAATGGTGGCATTGCTGATCCCGGCAACATGGCTTTGGCCTCGTTTAAAAAACGGGCAATGGAATCCAATGCCGCCGGATAAAGAACAACAGGACCACTTGCCGGGTTATTGCTTCCAGGATTGATATAAATTCCGTTCGTATAAGTCATTGAGAGGTTCATCAACAACTGGTAAGCGATCATAGTTTTTGCATACCCTGTAAATCCCCTGAGTTCTGCGTCAGTTATCTGCGTTGACCTTGCAGCGCCATTCATGAGCTGCACAGCTTTCTTTACTACTTCATAACGGGCATTCCAGGGTTCTTTAAAATAAAAACTGTTTGCGTTCAACGTGAGGCTTCCGCTTCCTAATAATTCAGTGGTATATAATTGCTGACTGGGTGAAAAGCGATAAAACTCCCTTCCGACAACACCCGTTGCATCGAGGTAGCGGTCTATTGCAACACGCATACCGAGATCCGTTTCGCGCACAGCATTATTCAATATGTCTTTTGTGGGGTTTCCCGCCAGGGGATCCGTAGGTTGTTTGTCTTTACTACAAGCGGCAAACAGCAGCAGTATCGCCAGACCGGCGATTGTTAAGAAGGGTGCAGGTTTCATACTAAGGTTTTGGGTTAAAAATAATATGCCGGAACGGTCGGTAACCGTTCGGCAGCACAAGGATAGCCAATATCATGTGCAACGTAAATGAAAAATGAGTAAATGGTAGTAGTCTTTTTGTGGGATGCTTTGAATTGCCTTCAGGCTTTTTGTACTTGTTATGTAAATAAACACACCAGATATCAAATTTCTTTTTCTAAATTCATGATATCAGGAAATTCATGTGCACGTTTATCTCAAACGGTATATGCCAGAACCAACGCTTTATACTTACCAACACCGGAGAATACATTCTGTTGATCTTCTTCGCGGAGCCATTATGCTGCTGATGGCTATTGATCATGTCCGGGTATATGCCGGCATACCTGCCGGAGGCCCTGACCCGGCTATTTTCTTTACGCGTTGGGTGACACATTTTTGTGTTTCCGGTTTTGTATTCTTTGCAGGAACATCAGCGTTTCTGTTGGGGCAGAAGCTGAATAACCGGACTGCCTTATCAAAATATCTTTTGACACGGGGCCTGCTTCTCGTTTTACTGGAACTGACATTGATCCGGTTTTGCTGGACGTTCAATCTCGACTTCAAATCATTTATGCTTGCCGGCGTTATCTGGATGCTTGGCTGGTGCATGGTCTTACTTGCTGCAGCAATATGGCTTCCGTTCCGGGTGATCTGGATCAGTGGGCTTATCATTATTGCAGGGCAACAAATTTTTGGATTGGTACCTGCAGATCTCCACTGGTGGAACTTTTTTTATACAGTTGACTACGAAGGTGTACAATGGATCAATATTCTCTATGTACTGCTTCCCTGGATTGGCGTGATGATGGCCGGTTATGGTTTTGGACGTTTACTTCAAATGCCTCCGGCACTTGTCCGGCGCACTTGTTGGTGGATCGGGTTTTCTGCCATTGCTCTCTTCGTAGTGATCGGCAGCCTGCAAATCGTAAATGATCCCAAAAATGAAATGCCTTTCATCTTCCGGTTGCTTAATCAGCAGAAATACCCGCCTTCACAGTTATTCCTGCTTATGACGCTGGGGCCGGTCATCCTGCTTATTCCTTATGCAGAAAAAGCAAGAGGCTGGTTTGCTGAGGTATTGTCAACATTTGGCAAGGTTCCTTTCTTTTATTATGTTCTGCACATACTGGTTATCCATCTTGCTGCCTTGCTGGTTAATCTGATAAGAACAGGAAGCATTCACCAGGATTGGTATCAAACCGCTCCATATACTCATATAGCTGAAGATCAACAATGGCCATTACCATTATTATATATTGTATTCATACTCGTTGAGATCTTCCTGTACTGGGCTTGTCATTGGTATGCTGCTTACAAGGCCAATCATCCGGAGAAAAAATGGTTGAAATACCTATAATAGTTTAGTCCCCTCCAATAAACCGTTAAAACACGGTTGAAAACGGTCCTGCGTCATTTTACTTTCACACTGACACTAGATACTCTTCCACCAATACCTCCGTTATGCCAGAACTTATAAAGAAGAGCTGCTTCTTTATCGGCATTGCCGCTCTGCTATTTGCCTGTGCCGCCACTTTGGACAAAAAGGGTGGGGTTGAACAATATTCGCCAAGGCTTGGTAAGATAAAACAGACCGAAAGAGGCTATCTTTTTTTCAATAAGGGTAACAGTTTCAGCCCTGATTATGACACAATTCCTATCCTGTATAAGCTGATCGACAGTCTTGCAATTTACCAGGGAGACATAATTCTCGGCAGTGCAGAAATGCTTCGGCTGACGAGGGAAAAATTTTTTCAGGGCGTTGGGATCAAATCGTTGTCAACCGATCTGAGTGACAGGCTATGGCCTTCAGGAAAGATTTTCTTCAGGGTTGATATCAGTGTTACCAGATGGCGCGCTACCATTCTTGAAGCCATTACTGAGTGGGAATCCCATACAGATCTGAAGTTTACAGAAATTCAGAATGGCCAGGGCGACTATATTGATTTTGTAAGAGGAGAAGGATATGCATCATCAATCGGAAGACAGGGTGGCCGGCAAACACTTTATATCGATGCAGACCCTGAAAAGGGTAAGATCATGCATGAGATCGGGCATGCGGTAGGATTATGGCATGAACATTCAAGAAAAGACAGGGACAATTTTATTACCGTGTTCCGTGACAATATAGAAGAAAATCATGCACTGGATTTCGATATACAATGTTGTGATGTAAATACACAGAATACCCAATACGACTACGGAAGCCTGATGCATTACCCTAAGGATGCTTTTGCCAAAACAGGAAATACCATTGAGCCCAAACAAAGTGTTGAGATCGGACAGCGCGAAAGATTAAGCGAAACAGATAAAACCGGAATAAAAAACCTTTATAAATAAAGAATATGAAATACGCATTTTTAACCTTATCTATCTTTTTCTTTATCCTGGCAGGCGCTCAGAATGTTGAGCAGCGCGACTTTATTAAAGTGCAGCAAACATTTAAAGTAAGCCTGGCCGAGCTCACCACTTACGGGTACGGCACTTCCAGCGCTGGAGCCAGTTCTGACAGGCAGCCCATTGCCAGCGAAAAAGATGCTGAAATATTTTTAGACAAACTGGTTACCAACAGGCGGAAAGATTTCAATGTGGATGTTGCCAAACACCTCGAGAATTCATTAACGAAATACACCAATGGCTCAGCCATCCTTTTCTTCCAGCAGCCTTTTGATACTAAAAAGCTTTTTGGCGGCCCTGCAGCTAAAAAGATAAACGATGAATATAAAAGGATCTGCGAAGAAGCTAAAAACCTGAAAAGTTCGTTGACTGAAATACAGAAAAAGATCAAGGAGAATATCCAGGCCGGCACTGCAAGAGAAGCAATCGTGAGCACACAGCTCAATCCGTCTTTTGTATCGGAACTTAATCAACTAAGGAACCTTGAAGCATCTTATCTGTCGCAGATCAAGGAACTTGAAACAAAGATGGACCAGCTCAAAGCAAAATTTGACGAAGCAAGGGATCAGATCGCCCAGGAAGAAAAAATAGAATCATTTGTTTTGAACAAAGAAAAGAGGATGGATTCAGATGTAGAGTTCTCCAATTACCTGCTTGAAAAGGATGATATACTGTTGGTATTACTTGGTGGCGAAAATGGACTGGCCAAATCAAAAATAAAACTGGAACATCTTCCTACATCATTTGAAATTGCTTTAAACGATTTAAAGGACCTGGCAGTTGCTACCGGCGTAAAGCTCCCGGTATTTGCAGATGATAACAGCTGTAAAATTCCAAGTCCTGAAGATTCCGTGGCTATCAGTTTCATTTATCTTAAGAAAAACAAGATCAAGTTTCCAAGCCTGATCACCCTGTCGAACGAAAAATTAAAGTCAGATCTCAAGTTTGACATCCACGAAAAAACTTACCTGGGAATAAAAGTGGGAGTAAGCGTGCTGACCAATGTGGACCGTAAACAATTCTTACTGGAGAATGATGAACTTACTATAAAACTGGATTCTGTTCAAAAGCAGGAATGGAAAGCAAATCTTATGGCTTTCTTTGAGATTTATCCGTTTGGCCGTGATGTTGACCGCATCTCTTCTATCTTCAAGCATGAAAAAGGCGTTCCCTTCACTCAGAGGATCGGCATTGCTGCCGGCATCCGGATCTCCAATGATCCTCTTCAAACCTTTTTTACAGGATTCTCTATAGCCTTAACAAAAGAATTCAGCGTTACGTTTGGAGCGGCCTTCAACAAAGTGCCAGAAGATGTGACGGCATTACCTGTTGGAGAAAACGCTACATTGGATTATTTAAAGAAGAATGCAGCAGAAGAACGGAAAATGAATTTCTATTTTGGTCTTGCCATATCGCCGGGAGGAATGATCAAATTATTGGGATTAAAAAAATAAGATATGGCATGGAGAACAACTACAGAAGATGCTTCATATTGATTTTTATACCATTCAATCATCCAAAAGGGTCATTCGCTCAATTTAATGATTATCGGTCATACGCCTTCAGGTAGTTTTGCTGAAAATAATAAGTAACCCCCCGCGCGCAATAAAAGCCACAGGGGTTTACTTTTAGCACCCAAAAACTTATCCCATGAATTCATTACACCGGCAATTGTTCAGGCAGGGTAAACCTATTCCCGTAGCCGATACTGTTACCAACAGATTGCCAGGGGAACGATGGAAAACAGTTCCCGGTTTCGAAGGTTTATATGAACTGTCTGATCACGGAAGATTACGCTCTCTAAGCCGCTGGGTCTATAGTGAGAACAGGCCCGATGCTTACCGCCCGGGAAGGATCATCCAGTTGAAATATTCTATCTATTCTAAAAACACAAAGAACAAAACAGGGCTCGACATCCAGATGAAGTTGCATAAGGATGGTCATCGCTATATGCTATCCGTTGCCCGGTATGTATATTATTTGTTTGTGGCTCCATTTGATCTGTATGATCACCGGTTGATCGTACGGCGCAAAGATGGTGATAAACTTAATTGCCATTATAGGAACCTGCGGCTGGACACATTGAGTGATGTGATCAAAGAAGGCTTCGCAGCCAAAACAAGAAGATCTGTTTTCCAGGATCAGGCAAAGACCGTTCATCAATATACACTGGACGGAAAATTTGTTAAGTCCTACTCATCTGCTGTTGAAGCCGGCAAAAAACTCGGCATCCCTTCCCTTTATATCAATGATGCCGCACGTACCAAAGTAAGACCAGCCGCTAAATTCTACTGGCGGTATGGCAAACCCCGGACACGCATACAGGTAACTGCTTTCAAAGAAAGACTTGCCCATACACTGCGGGTACAAAAAAGAAAAGTAGAACAGCTTACACTAAAAGGAAAACTGCTCAGGACCTTTGACAGTGTAATGCAGGCTGCCCGCTCGGTGAACTCGCTCTCTGGCTCCAATATTTCTTTTGTATGCCAGGGAAGACTGAAATCATCCAAAGGATATAAGTGGAGATACGCTAAATAAAAAACCGGGGAAGCAATATTGCTTCCCCGGTGATCATTTTATTAAGATACTTATTTCTTTAATCGCTGTGCAAACAACCAGCTCAACAGGTCCGGTTCCCGGAAAGCCGGGTCCCAGCTATTGTGGTTGGCTTCAGGATATATAGTGTACCTCACTGCAGCACCTGCTTTTTTCAGGGCAGCCTGCATTTTATCGGAAAATTCCGGCCGCACCACATCATCTTTTGCTCCATGAAATATCCACCAGCTTGTTTTCTTTATCGCCATTGCTGATGCAGGGCTTGCTCCTCCACAAATGGGAATGGCCGCAGCAAAAATTCCTGGCTTTCTTCTTACGATCTCGAACGTGCCCATGCCTCCCATGCTGAGGCCCATTACATAAACCTGGTCCTTTTTTATTTTATAACGTGCTTGCAGGTTATCTGTAAGGGATAAAAGCAGCTTCATCGACGATGATGCTTCCCCATCAGGTACAAAATAGAATTCGCGTTGCCCCTTTACATCGGCGATAGTTTGCACATTGCTCCAATAGCTATTGGCTGCACATTGGGGGAACACTACAATAGCCGGATATTTTTTTCGGATGCTATCACGCAGAAATAAGGAGCTTCCATTGTTAAGCTGTTTTTCATTGTCTGATCCGCTTTCTCCGCGGCCATGCAGGAATAATACCAAAGGATATGCTTTAGCCGTATCATAGTTCTCCGGGAGAAGAATACGGTAAGGCAAGGTATCCCCATTCTGTATAAACCGGAACTTTTCAAACAGGGACCGGTCCTGGGCCTGGGCTACACTGATCGATCCAAGACAAATAAACAGCAGTAATCTTTTTATCATACGGTAAAAATAAGAAGGCTTTATTTATTCAACCGGGTCTTTATAGTTATTTAAGATGCGGACTTTGAAAACCAAGTTTCTTCAATCCCAGCTTAACTTCAGGGCAGCTCATGAACAGGTTCCATAGCAATCCTGATCTGTAATTTTCCATCATTACTACAACCGGGCCCTGATCAATTGCCAGGTAGCGGGTCGGGAACCAGTTATCTGTTTCGCTGAACGCATCATAAAACCCATAGGGGCCCCAAAGTTTATCTTTCATATCATTATACCAATGCTTCATTGCCGCCATCGACTGTGCAGGCGTATAAGGAAAGGAAGCGAGTGCCGCTGTTGGGGCAATCACACCTAAATCTCTTTGTTCTGCTGGCGCATGTCCTGAATAGCCTTTTACTGAATAGCTGGAAGTAAGTCCCCAGCTATCGGGCCCATACCCTTTAAATCCTTTTATATTGTTTACACACCATTGATAATTGATCAGCGCCTGGTGTTGATTTTCCATCCAGTAGTCAGCATACTGGTCTTTCAACCCTCGGGGGTCTAATCCCAGGTACGAATAATGCGCCCAGAATAAAGGGCCGCCATTCTTTGACCCATGGTGTCGCAATTGCATTTTATACCCCAGTGCTTCACGCGGTTCTTTTATTTTTCCACTATCGGCCCAACCCTGGTGATACACTTCTGCTGGCACGCCATGCGTAGGGGAAGAAGCTGCAAGTACATACATCACAAGGCACTCATTGTAACCACGCACAGCAAAATTCATTTGCCAATCAAAATTGGGGCTCCAGTGCCAGTACAGCACATTCTTTCCATTCCGATACCAGTCAAACTCAACTTCCTTCCATAATTTATCAGCCCTTGCAGCCAGTTCCTTTTCTGCAGGTGAACCATCTTTATAATACTGGCGTACACAAAGCAGGCCCTGCAGCATAAAAGAAGTTTCTACCAGGTCACCGCCATCATCCTTGCGACTGAATGGTTTTACTTTCCCGGTTTCACCATGCCACCAATGCGGCCATGCGCCGTGAAAGCGATCAGCCCTTTCGAGAAAGCTGACAATTTTTTCTAACCGCTCCAGGCCTTGCTGGCGTGTGATAAAATTCCTTTCCATACCTACAAGGATCGCCATTACACCAAAACCGCCTCCACCGCTGGTAACAGTGCCCGCGTCTTTTTGCGGATAAATATTGTCTGTATGAATACGCTCGCGGGCAAGACCACTGTTTGGTTCTGCACCATCCCAGAAGTACTGGAAAGTCTGTTGCTGAACGAGACGGAATAAAGCAGTGTCGGAAGGAGAAATGGCTGTCGAGTTCTGTACTGCCTTCTTTGAAGAAGAGCAGGCGATAAGAACGGACAGGGAAATGATGGATATAGAAGTAAGGATATGTTTTGTTTTCATGTTAATTGAATTGTAATAGAAGGCTTTTCCAGTATCAATGAAATAAAAAAGCACACAGACACCAGAAAGTATCTGTGTGCTTTATTTCCGTGGATTTTATTTGTTGGCCTTACCTAAGTTGAACAATGCTTTAATATATGCATCCGGCAAAGCGATATTATAAACGCGCAGTTCGTCAATACTGCCGGTCATGGCGGCAATACTTGCATCAGCGCTTACAGATTTACCGGGGATCACATTGTAGTTGCCTCCAATGATCACTTCATTGGGTTCATAGGATTTGAACAGGTTATTGCCTGTGCCTCTGCTGGCATAAGCACCCGCTTTCATGCCATCTGCCCAGATATCAAACACACCATTTGATCCATTGTAATTGATCACGAGGTGGACCCATTTGTCGGCACCAATGGTTGGCGTTACATAAGGGAAATAGTTGGGCATGCCCGGGCTATCCCTCAGCGTATTGATATTATCCTGGGTGCCGCCGCCTACCGTTGTAAACGTTGGCTGTATTTTCAGATCGGTAGTATTGGTTGCCGGGAATGATTGCGTGTTCAAATGAAAGTTGATGTTGCCAGTGAAAATGCCGGGACGCGCCAGTTGAAATAGCATAGTTCTTTTAGAACCATTGTTCAGGATCTGCACCCAGGTACTGATCGCAAAACTTTTGAATGCATCTGTTTTAAATGCCGGGAATCCTGTAGCAAAGTACAGGTAGCCACCGGTGAGTTTCAGCGCCTGGCCTCTTACCCCATTTTGGATGAATGCATCATTCGAAGTGGAAGTCGGGGCTGTGCCTGTTTTTGTTTCATTATTGGTATTGTCGAACGACCAGTAGGCGACCAGTTTATCAGGAAATATCTCATCAGAGCTGGTAAAGCCATCGATCTTGCCTTCGTAATCGCGGGGATCGACACCCGGCAGGTTATTAGGGTTGCCGTCCTTTTTACAAGAGAACAGGCCCGCCATAGTGACTGCTGCTATATACAGCAGGTAATTTTTATAATATCGGTTCATTGTATTCATTTTTCAGATAGAAGAATTAATAACCAAAGTTCTGGGTCAACACATGGTTGCTCAGATCGATCTGTGTTTGAGGTATCGGCAACAATCCGTCACGGGCAGCGCTGAAATTGGTTTTGCCTGCAGTTTGCATCACATCGTCTGCAATACCCCAGCGTACGATATCAAAGAAGCGGTCATGTTCCATTGCCAGTTCTATCCTTCTCTCGTGGCGGATCGCATCGCGCAGTTCGCCCTGGTCAGTAGTTGTTACATCAGGAAGAATGGCCGCATTGCCGGCACGCGCTCTGAAACGAACGGAGTTCAATGCCACACGGGCCTGTTCGATATTATCCGCACCGTCCAGTTCATTGGAAGCCTCAGCAAACATCAGCACCACATCTGCATAACGGAGAATGCGCACATTCATCCAGTAACCAAACCGGTCGCCAACGCTTGCGCGGATACCAGGATTAGTGTACACTTTCTGATTGTAGCGCGGGTTAGGGAGTCCAAGCGGCGTGGTTTCACCATACATGGTAATGCCTGGTGTGGTAGATGTGCTGGTATAAAGGATCGTTCGCGCCTTGCGCGGATCATTAGGTTCATAAGCAGCTTCCAGTTGCACACTCGGTGTATTCCAACCCCAGCCCATATTCCACTCACCTGAACCTCTCACTCCCTGTATGCTTGCATATTGAATACCCTGTGCAGTTTTATTATTTGCATCTGCACGGCCTTGCGCCTCAAATATGGATTCCTTGCTGTTCTCTCCCTCTTCACTGAAGATCTTTGCGTAAGGAGTAGACAGGTCGTATTGGCCTGATGTCATTACCAGGCTGGCTGCAGCTTTAGCCATTGCCCATTTCTGTTGGGTTAGATACACTTTAGCGAGCATGCCATTGGCAGCACCGCTGGTAGCGCGTCCAACAAATTTGGGATCCCATTTCGCCGGCAGATTAGCCGCGGCAAATGTCAGATCGCTCTCAATAAAGGAATATATCTCGGAAGAGGAGCTCTGAGGGATATTATTCTGTTGAGCAGGATCGAGGTAAAGCGTATCGATCTTCGGCACACGGCCAAACAAACGGACCAGCATGAAATAAGCATAGCCACGGATGAATTTCATCTCTGCCTGTGACTGTACCTTGATCTGGTCTGAAGCCACGATATTGGTATTGGTGCCGATCTGGTATAAGGTATTATTGCATTTGTTGATCATGCCATAATAACCTGTCCAAAGAGCATTGGCCCTTCCATTGTTAGGGAGAACAGGGAAATTATCCATGGTGATCACGTCGGCACCACCGTCTGAAGGCGTACTTCCTTTGTCCGCATCATCACTGCGGATACTGGTAGCTACAATAAAGCCATCTGCATGCACATTGTAAGAGCGCAGATCGGAATAAGCACCAAGAATATACTGGTCATAAGGACCGGAGCCGCCCGGATAAGGATAATTTTCCTCATCATAACCACCCTGGCGTTGGGCATCGAGAAATTTTTTACAACCCGTAAACATTGCGATCATCGCAAAGGCTGCCAGAAACAGACTTAGCGTGCGGGATATTTTATTAAAAGGTTTCATCAGTATAATTTTTATTTTTTTATTGGCCTGATGGAACTTACCATGTTAAAATTTTCATTGTTATACGTAATCAATAAAAATTCTTACATGGACGTTTCATTGCTGCTTATTTAAAATGTCTTGATTAAAAAGTCAGGTTCATGCCAAAAGAATAAATAGCAGGCACTGGATAAATGCCATTATCAGCACCACCAGCGAGTATGCTGCCGATCGGAGCTTCAGGCGAATAACCAGTTACCTGGCTCCAGCTCTTTATATTTTGACCGCTGATATATATCCTGGTCTGTTTAAATGCTTTGCCCAACATGCCGCTAGGGAAAGTGTATCCCAATTGAATAGTGCGGATACGGAAATAATCACCAGGCTCAAGATAATAGGAGCTGAACAGGTAGTTGTTGCCACGGCTATTGTCCAGTATTGGTTCAATATTGGTAGTGCCGGGCCCTGTCCATGCATTTAACCTGTTGCTTTCATAATTCAATACAGCAAAATTGGCTATGCGGCGTTGTGTGTAGATCTTATTTCCAGCCACACCCTGTCCTTGCAGAATGATATCGAAACCTTTGTATGCAGCGGTTACATTAATACCAAAGCTATAAGGAGGGAATGGTGTGCCAAGATAGGTCCTGTCTGCTGAAGTGATCGAACCGTCACCGTTTACATCTGCATAAGCAATATCACCAGGTAATGAATTGGAGAATGCAGGCATTTTGCTGAGATCAGCAGTGGTTTGATAGATACCTACCTGCCTGTATCCATAAAAATAACCTATGGATTTTCCTGTCTCGGTAAGATTAGCACCGCTATTGCCGATCAGTTGGAAATTGGTTTTATCACCAATGGAATTAACAACGTTTTTGTTATAGCTGAAATTGGCAGAAACTCCATACGTGAGATCCTTGCTGATCGCGTCATTCCATCCTATGTTCACTTCTACGCCTTTATTCGTGATCTTACCAAGATTGGTAAAGAAGCTACGTGTTTCATTAGGCAAGCTTACAGCAGTAAGAATGTCTTTGGTTGTTCTATTGTAGTAAGTGATCTCGGCTGACAACCTGTTTTTCAGCGCTTTCACATCGATGCCAATGTCTGTACCGGTTACCACTTCCCAATGCAGGTTCGGATCAGGGATATAAGCCGCCTGGATGGCAGTATATACATTGTCACCAAAGATCGCAGTAGAGGCATTCGTAATACCTGGTTTGTACAGATTATCAGCAAAACCATTGGCATTACCTGTTTGTCCCCATGCGCCACGCAGTTTCAGGAAGTCTATTCCATTTATTTTAAAGAAGTCCTCATCTGTTACAACCCAACCTACACCAACGCTTCCGAAAGTTCCCCAGCGATTAGCAGGTGCAAATTTGGAACTGCCATCGCGACGGATAGTAGCATTCACCAGGTATTTTCCTTTGTAGGAGTAACTTAAACGTCCGAAAGCTCCAACTACAGAACTCATTCCGCCACCGCCGCCAAAGTTTCCAGGATTGTTCTGGTTAATGGTGCTGATGTACCAGAAATCAGGATTGTTGGGAACATTCACGGTTGTATCCTGGCGGTTACCATTTATATAAGAGCTTTGACTGTAAATGGTAGTAAAACCAGCGAGAGCTGTTACAGTGTGGCCACCTGTAAGTCTTTTATTATACGTTAGTGTATAATCCTGTTGGAAGCGCTTATATTCTTCCTGTTGCTGCGTTACACCTGTTCTTACCGTATTATCATAAGTGGTAGTAGTAGGCGCAGCACCTTCTCCAAGATTGATAAACTTAAATGGCAATGGCGAATAGTTGCGGCTGTTGTTGAAGCCAAGATCAGTATACCAGGTGCCTTTAAAAGTGAAATCATTCAGGAATTTAACTTCGGCAAACAAGCTACCAATTACTCTGAATCCTTTATTGATCCAGGTGCGATTATACCTGTTAATGGAAGCTATTGGGTTGCCCACTTGCGCACGCTGGAAAGAAGGCATGGCATAATAGGTATCTGCAGCTTCCTGTATAGGCACGATCGGAGCAGCCCATAAAGAATTGTTGAGTGTATTGGCTGTTGGATTTTGTATCCAATGGAAGCCGCTGAGATCAGCACCAACCTTAATATTTTCAGTGATGCGGATTTCTTCATTCAACCTGGCAATATACTTCTGGTAGTTATTATACTTTAATACTCCATCCTGTGTATTGTAACCAATGTTCAGGTAAGTGGTACTTTTTTCGCCGCTGTTGGAGATACTTAAACTATTGGTGTTGATCACTGCATCGCGGAAAGTAAGGTCCTGCCAGTTTGTATTGGCGGTGTAGTTGGTAGTATCAAACGCAGGAGCATTCAGATTGGCTAATTGTGCGCTGTATAGTTTTTTGAATCCTGCAGCATCAGCAACATCAATTTTGTTTGTTACTCTTTGCACACCCACCGAGCTCACCAGGTTAACGCGTGTTTGACCGCGGGAAGCTCTTTTGGTAGTGATGGCAATAACGCCATTGGCACCTCTCAAACCATAGATGGCAATAGAAGAAGGATCTCTCAGCACATCTATTGTTTCAATATCGGCCGGGTTCAGGTAATCAATATTGTCCTGCATAATACCATCCACTACATAAACAGGGCTGGCGCTATTGGTACTGTTGATACCGCGGATGCGGACAACAGGGGCTGCTCCGGCTTCGCCTGAATTAGAAATGGTAAGACCAGCCACTTTACCCTGCAAAGAGCTGATCGGGTTGGTATTGGGCATTTTCGCTACTTCCTCACCTTTCACTGAGCTGACAGAACCCGTAAGATCTCTTTTACGTTGAGTGCTGTAACCTACCACTACCACTTCATTCAGTGGAGTTTCATCTACCTGTAAAATGACATCAATAGTGGTGCGGCCATTCACTTTTTCTTCAATGGACTTGTAGCCGATAGAAGTGAATTGCAGCGTAGCATCGTCAGGAACAGAAATGGAGTAGTTACCATTTTCATCCGTAACAGTGCCGACAGTAGAGCCTTTGAGCGTTACAGAAACACCGGAAAGAGGAGCACCTGCGAGAGAGCTTACTTTGCCCGTAACACGGATCTCTTTTACATTGATGTCTACTGGTGAAGCAGTTTCTTTTAATACCACCAGGTTTGTGTTCAGGATCTTGTAGGATATGCCTGTGTTGGAAAAAATCTTGCCCAGCACGTCATCAATAGGCGCATTTTCTACAGTCAGACTTACTTTAGGTTTTCCTTTAATCACCTGCTCATCGAAAAGAAAACGATAATTGCTGTTCTTTTCAATGGCAAACAGCACTTTTTTAATTTCTTTTGTTTCCATTCGCAGGGTAATTTTTTCCTGCGAAAAAGTTTTGGCGGAAGCATGAAGGCAACCAATCACCAGCAGCAGCATCGTCAGTTTCATAATCCTGTAGAGCTTTAGTGATAGCGGGCTACAAATAAATGAGCCCACTTCATTTTTTTTCATAATTTACAATTGAAGGGTTAATTACTAGGTATCTCCCAGCCGGAGACGTTTACTTATGTACATTAGCCTGGGGGCTCCCCTGCCAGGGATCCCCCATTCTTTTTATAAGAGACATTAAGAAGTGTTACAATTCATCATATGGCTTTAGCATTAGTGGTGAATAATGATTTTATTACCTTTTCGTTCGAATACAAATGAGGTAGTAGAAGCGTAGGACAAACTTTCCAGGGCCTGCTCTATGTTTTCCCGTTCAAATTTTCCCGTCATTCTCTTTTCAGCAAGGCTGGAATCTGTTATTTCTATTTCCACTCCGAACCATCTCTCCATTTTCACCGCGATATCGGCAAATGGTTCATTGTCGAAAACAAGCTTGTTGTCTATCCATTGCGTTTCATTCACAGTATTATCTACAGGATTGTGTTTTATCTGGTTGAGCGTCATCAATGGCAGGTCCCTGTCTTCACTCAGGGAATCTTTGGAACTGCTGATTTTATTTTCGACCACCAGTTTTTCATTGCTGGAAAGAATGATCTTATCCCGCGGCCGGCTTTTGATAGAAACTTCCAGGCTGCCGTGGATCAGGCTTGTTTCGCTGGATTTATCTTCAGGATAAGCTTTTACATTAAATACAGTGCCTAACACACGCACTTCAATATTGGTAGTATGGACAATAAAAGGTTTTGAGGGATCCCTCACTACATCAAAAAAGCCTTCGCCGCTGAGGGAGACAAGTCTTTCCTCCTTACCAAAGTTCTTATCATAGATCAGTTTGCTTCCTGCATTCAGCCACACAATAGAGCCATCCGGCAATTGAATCCTTGTTTTGGAACCCAGGCGGGTACTGATCTCATTAATGCTTGCAATTTCTTTTTTGCCCTGGCGGCTTACTGGTTTGAAAAAGAAAATGGCTGCAACAGATGCAGCTACTGCGATACCTGCTGTGATCCAGGCCAAACGGCGGCGTTTGTTTGAACGCGGAGCTTCGAATTCGAACACAGCAGCTTCATCCTCTTTTGCCTTATTGCCAAAAGGAATATTCTTTTCCTGCATACGATGCAGGTGAAGAAGATAAGCGTCTTCTTCTTCCGAAAGATCAGTGGGGGGATGTGAGTTCCAGATATCTTCCAGGTTCTGAAGGGCATATTGCCATTCAGGATGTTGCTGCACCAGCTTTTCCAGTTCGGCCAAATCTTCAGGGCTTGCTTCTCCGGCAATCTTACGGGTCAATAGTATCCAAAATTGTTCCTGGCTCATGCAGTTTGTATTACTTGCGTAATCAAAAGACAAAGCCCGGAAGGCGATACCCCTAAAAGAAAAAAATTATTTTTTGGAAGGCCTCGGTTCCTGGCGGAACACTTCCAACTGCATACATTTTCCCAGCCGCCGCATGGCGATGGTCATCTGAGCTTCAACGGTTTTTACAGAGATCTGCAACAGCTCGGCCACTTCTTTATATTTCAACCCATCATCTTTTACCAGTTTAAAGATGAGCCGGCAGCGGCTGGGCAGGTCTTCTATGGCCTGCTGCAGTTTTTGCATCAGCTCCTCGGTCATCATCAGTTTTTCCGGGTCAAAATAAACGCTGGGTAGTGGGACCAGCCATTCACCGGAATCCAGGGCTTGCTGGCGGCGCTCTTTGGCAATACTATTCAAGGCCCTGTTTTTCACAGCCTTATATAGATAGACCAGGGGAGATTCAATAGAGGGAAGCTTTTCTTTTTTCTCCCAGATATGAATGAATACGTCGGAAACTACTTCCTGGGCGTGGTCATTGGATTTAAGGATTCCGAAGGCGAACTGGCAAAGAGGTTTATGAAGGAGCAGGAATAGTTTTTTATAGGCCTCTTCGCTTTGATGAAGAGCCACCTGATCAAGCAACCACTTTATGTGCAATACATCCTTCATGTGCCAAGGGTGTAAAAATATTGTTTAATCTACTAAGTGGAAATAATTAATTATTGTTTTCGGCCAGGGGGAAAATAGCAGTTCCTGGTCAGGAAAATACATTATTCTACCGTTAGAATAACCGGGGTAGGTTATCAGTTGCTTTTATTTTAGCCAGTAAATGTTTAAGTGATGTCTGACAATAATTATATGCTTCTCCTACAGGATCTGAAAGGGAAAATTCAACATGCCCGTCAAAGAGCGGTGCTTGCAGTGAATAGTGAGTTATTGCTTGCTTATTGGGAAATCGGGAATACCATTTTAATACAGCAAAAAAAGGAAGGCTGGGGAACAAAAGTCATCAGCCGGTTGATTGCTGATTTGAAGACGGAGTTTCCGGATATGAAGGGGCTTTCCCCGAGGAATTTTAAGTATATGAGGGCTTTTGCTGAAGCCTACCCTAACTTTATCCAATCCAATAAAAGTTTATCAAAAAACAATGATAATCAGTCGCCTATAATTGTGCAACAACTGGTTGCACAATTACCCTGGAGTCATCATCTGGTAATTCTTGAGAGAATAAAGGCAAGTCAAGAGAGAGAATTTTATATTGAAAAGGCGATCCAAAATGGCTGGAGTCGTAATGTTTTGTTACATCAAATTACCAGTCAATTACATCTAAGACAAGGAAATGCAATCACCAACTTTGAGCAATCGTTGCCATCGTATCAATCTGACCTTGCACAGGAAACGTTGAAAAATCCTTACGTATTCGATTTTTTAAGCGCTACAGATTCGATCCGCGAATCAGAATTAGAAAACGCTCTTATTCAACATATCAAACAGTTCATGTTAGAGTTAGGTCGAGGATTTGCTTATATCGGTAATCAATACAATATCCGTGTGGAAGAAGATGAGTTTTTCCTTGATCTATTATTTTTTAACTACCGGTTAGACTGTTTCATCGTCCTCGAATTAAAAGTAGGAGAATTCAAACCAGAACATGCCGGCAAACTTAATTTCTATATCAACGTCGTAGACGCACAGATCAGGTTACCAAACCATAAGCCAACAATTGGAATATTATTATGTAAAAGCTCCAATCAAACAACCGTGAAATACGCATTGCAGAACATTCATTCTCCCATTGGAATATCCACTTATGAATTAACCAATGCCCTGCCCAAAGAATTAAAAACCGATATGCCTACTATTGAGGAGCTCGAAAAAGAAATGGAAAAAGAAGCTCAAATGCACCGGCTTACTTCCCGAAAATCTTCCCGCTGATCCAATGCGCCAGGTAAGCACTGCCTATGCCCACAGCAGCTCCTGCCAGCACATCTGAAGGGTAATGCTCTCCTGCATACATACGGGAATAGCCAGTCGCCCCTGCCCAGAGATAAGCAGGCACAGCGATATACCATTTTTTATACTGCAATGTCACCGTTGTAGCTGCAGCAAAAGCGATCGTAGTATGGCCTGAGGGAAAAGACTTTTCATGCACGGGTTTATCTACAAATACATCATTGGGATATTTGTCTGCAGGTCGCGTCCGGTCGATCGTGTATTTCAATGATTGGGTGATGATAGCACTTATTCCCATACTGAGCACCAGCTCATACCCTTTCTCCCGCAAGGATTTGTCTTTGGAAAGAATACCATAACCAATAGTTCCTGCTGCCAACCCTGCCGGAAGAAAATAGGCAGATTGCCCTGTCACTTTCAAAAAACCGGAATTCGGATCGGAAGGATTGATGCTTTTCAGGATATTAATATCAATGTTCTGAGCATGCAGGGAAGCGAATGAAAATAAACACGAAAGGGCGAGAACCAGTCTTTTTATCATAATATATCAAAGGTTGGGCAATGCAAATTTCTGTAAGAATACTTAATCTTTTTTGCAGAATGCCTATTTCATTTTGCTCAACCTTACCCATTTCGGACTTTCACCGGGTCCATCATCGCGGGCAATATCCAGACTGATGCACACGGCACTGCTCTTGTCTTGTTACAATAATAGATGTCTGCTGCCAGCCGGTCTCTTTATTTTCTTCCCGCCCGCTGATACCTTCCCATCAGGCTTCCCTTTGCCAGTACATGTTTTTCCATTTCCTGCAATAAGGCCTTTTTGCTTTCACCTGCTCCAAGATCGAGGTGGCGGCTTAAAGCAAAAACATAGAAATAGTAACGGTGCGAGCCTGATGGCGGGCAGGGGCCATGATAACCGGTTTTGCCTCCGCTGTTCATGCCGCTGATGCCCGGATTGGAGTGTTCCGGAATAATATGCCTGCCTACCGGGATATTCCATACCAGCCAATGATCAAAAGTGCCACTTGGTGCATCAGGGTCTTCCATTATCAGGGCAAGTGATTGTGTGCCATGAGGAATTTCATCAATCTGCAATGGAGGATTGATGTCTTCTCCCTCACAGGTATATTTAGCCGGTATATTTCCTTCATGTTTGAATGCGGGGCTTGAAATGATCAGGCTCCTTACAGCAGTTTCAGCCATAATAATTGATTTAAGAGTTGATCAAAACGCAGGTCTTCGATATTATACCCGAAAAATTAAGCCAAAGTATTTTTAATATAAACAAGCGGCTTGTCGCCTGCAGCAGATCACCTTTACTAGTTTATACGCTGAAAAGACAGCTCAAAGCTGACAAACCGAAAGAACAGGATTTCTGTTGAAGAAAGATCTAATGACCCTATGTATATGGAATGGGGCCTGCTGCCATACAAGAGCAGCAATTATGCTACCGCAGCATTCTTATTATACTTGTTCTTATAATCAAGTGGAGATAACCCGGTGATCTTTTTAAACACTGTCCGGAAGGCTTTTGTATCTGAGTAACCAACTTCATACATAACCTCGGTCACGTTTTTGCGGCTGGTTTCCAATTCTTTTTTTGCAGCTTCAATCTTTACCCGTTGCATATATTCAACCGGCGTGTTATTGGTCGCTTTTTTAAATCTCCGCTCAAAGTGACGGCGGCCGATCGCAAACCTCGTTGCCAGTTCCTCAATAGTGATCTTTTCCATGATATTGTTCTCGATATATTCCTGTGCCCGCTTGATCGGCTCATCTTCATGCGTTTTTTGCCCATTGAACATAATAAAAGGCGACTGGCTTTTCCGGTCAATTTCAATGGCGAAAAACTTGGAAGCAAAGATGGCCATTTGCCTGTCTGTATATTTTTCGATCAAATACAAAAGCAAGTTCCAGTAAGAACTGGCTCCCCCGCTGGAATAAAGCCCCTGCTCCTCTGTAATGATCCTGTCGTCCACCAGGGTTACTTCCGGGAACATTTCCCTGAATTCATTGGCATAGATCCAATGTGTTGAACATTTTTTTCCATTCAATAAACCGGTAGACGCCAGTAGAAAAGCCCCGATGCAAAGGCTGGCCACTTCAGCGCCTTTCTGATGCTGGCTAACGATCCATGGAATAAAATCTTTGTTTATGTCCAATGTCGATCTCAGGTCTCCACTCAGGGCAGGAACAAAGATCAGATCAGTTTTCTTTAAATCTTTCAGCAAAACATCTGTATGCACGCTGAATGATCCCTGGTTAAGCAAAACCTCTTTTGACAGACCTACTAATTCCACTTTGAATAATGGTTGCTTTCCGGCTTTTACCAGGAAATCATTTACCGCAGTAAACATATAACGCGGGTCTGTAATACTCGCTAACACAGCTTCTTTTACCACCAGGATGGATATATGCTTCATCCGTTTATTTTTTGGACAATAAATCTAAGCAAAATAACCGACATGCATTGAATCAAAATGTCGCAAGAGGCCCCTTAATAAGTCAGATACACACACCCTATTCCTTGACAGGCCGGTATATTTTTGTTATACAAACCTGATTGATCATTTAAAAAACAAAATATGAAAAAGACAAAAACACTCTACTGGATTTTCACCGGCTTGTTTGCCATCCTGATGTTAGGATCAGCTATTCCTAATATTATATCTGATCCCGTATCCATTGAAGGCTTCCGAAAAATGAACATGCCCGTTTACCTCCTTCCTTTTCTTGGCGTAGCTAAAGCATTGGGCGTAGTGGCTATCCTGATCCCCGGCTATCCCCGGTTAAAAGAATGGGCTTATGCAGGATTGGTATTTGATCTCGCAGGCGCTGCCTGGTCCATCTTCGCTTCAGGTCAGCCCACAACCGATTGGGTATTCATGCCCATTCCTCTTGCATTGGCGGCAGCTTCTTATATTTTTTATCATAAGAAAATGAGGCTAAGCAATACTATTAATAAAGACAAGGCAGAACTGGCACTGAATCCAAGCCTTAGCTAAGGCGAAGGAGAAATTGAACATGAGAAAAATAATCGTTTCTGAATTTATTACGGTTAACGGGCTTATGTCGGATCCCGGCAATACCATGAATTGGGTGAAGGATACCTTCAATGATGAAATGCTTCGTGAGATCAACAAACAACAAAGCCGGGTAGATACATTGTTGCTTGGCCGGATAACTTACCAGTTCCTGATGCAATACTGTACCCATGCATCACCCACAACAGAAGATGAAAAAATGATCCGTTATATGCACAACACACCCAAGATCGTTTTTTCCAAAACCTTACAGAAAGCTCACTGGAATAATTCGATACTGGTTAAAGAGATCAATAAAGAAGAGATCCGGAAATGGCAACAAAGACCGGGAAAAGACATGGCGATCATTGGCAGCGGCAGCATTGCACAGGCATTTATCAACCTGGACCTGGTGGATGAATACCAGTTTCTTATTCATCCACTGATGCTGACAAAAGGGAAGCCTTTATTTGAGAATATAAAAGACCGTCATGCTTTAAGACCTATAAAAACGGAAACATATCAGAACGGAGTTGTTTGCCTCTATTACCAACCTTCGGGAAGACAATAAAAAAGCCGGCAGTATTAATGCCCGGCAACAGGAATATGAGGAAATTAATTCTATCAATGAATATTACACTGGATGGCTTTATCGCAGGGCCACATTGTGAACTGGACTGGCACTTCAGCTACTGGAACAATGAAATGTCGAGATATGCTAGCGAGCAACTGGCCCTTACCGATACCATCCTGCTGGGCAGAGTAACTTATAATGCCATGGCAAAATACTGGCCTTCCGTTGCGATGGACAGGTCATTTCCCAGGGAAGACGTGGCTTTTGCTGACATGATGAACACTCATGCCAAGATCGTTTTCTCCGGAACATTAAAAAATACTAACTGGTACAATTCTACCCTTGTAACGGAAAGTGCTGATCAGGAAGTGATCAGGCTAAAGCAGATGCCGGGAAAAGATATGATCATATTCGGAAGCAGCAAGCTGGCGCAATCCCTTATGCGGGCAGGGCTGATCGACGAATATATATTGTGGACCTATCCCGTAATACTTGGAGAAGGCAAACCATTATTTCATCAATTAAGAGACCGGTCTTTGCTGCGATTGGTAGGCACAAAGATTTTCAGCTCGGGAGTAGTAGTAATGGATTATCAGCAGGCTGTTCCTGTCAGCCTTTTCAGTTGTTAAACTTCCGGGTGCCAGTCTTTTACATGTTCTCCATTATATCATTGCATATTTTCATTCTTCCTAATTGGTATAATCATTGCCGACTATCCATTACTCTTTTATATCTTATTTATGTGAACGGATAGGAAGCTATGAATCTCAGGCCAAAAACAGCGTTGACAGAAAAGGAAGTACAAACCGGTTTGACACTGGTACGTATGGAAGGGCTTACTACTGAAGCAATGACGACGTTAACAAGTGGCGCTTTTCTTGTGGCACTGGCATTATTACTGGGTGCCTCCAATCTCCAGATAGGGCTCCTGGCATCTTTACCCACCCTTACCAATATATTTCAACTGATCTCGATCTGGCTGGTGAGAAGATATAACAACCGCCGGGCCATAAGTGTAATATGTTCCATTGTTGCCCGCCTGCCTCTGGTAATTGTAGGGGCTCTGCCATTTTTTGTTACCGGTTCTATACAGTTGGTGATCTTTTTCCTTTTTTTCTTCTATTTATTTGGCTCCATAGCAGGACCGAGCTGGAATGCATGGATGAAAGACCTTGTGCCTGAGAGCCAGTTGGGCAGTTTTTTCTCCCGCCGTAGTTCAAACATGCAGATACTGAATGTAATACTAAGTCTTAGCCTGGCTTTTTTTGTGGATTATATAAAGAACAAATATCCTCAATACGAACTCACTACTTATTCCATCATGTTCATTACGGCAGGTGTGATCGGCTTATCAGGAGCCATCTTCCTGCTCTCCCGGACGCCGGAACCACAATCATTCCTGGCAAGGGAAAATATATTCAAGCTGCTGAAGCGGCCATTAAAGGATGCAAATTTCCGTCGCCTGTTGGTATTCAATTCCGCCTGGGTATTTGCATTGAATATTGCTACTCCATTTTTTACCGTGTTCATGCTGCGGGAAATGAACCTGTCCATGGCTTATGTGATCGCACTTACTGTTATCAGCCAGCTTTGCAGCATTTTCACCATCAGGATGTGGGGGACATTCTCTGACAGGTACAGTAATAAAACCATTCTGGCCATTACAGCACCATTATATATTCTCTGTATTATCGGCTGGTGCTTTGTTGGTATCTATTCCCGCTTTATGGCCAACCTGATGCTGTTGGCGGTCATCCACATATTCACCGGTGTTGCTACTGCAGGCATCAATTTATCCCTTACCAATATTGGCCTGAAGCTCGCTCCCAAAGAGCACTCAATTGTTTATTTATCTACGAAAAATATTGTCACAGCTATATTTTCTGCCATTGCTCCAATTATCGGAGGACTATTGGCTGATTACTTCAGTAACCGGTCACTGGTAGTAAATGCAGAATGGATAGGTCCGAAATTCAGCAAAGTACTGCACCTGGTTTCTCTTCACGACATGAACTTCCTATTCCTTATCGGAGCTGCACTGGCTTTTATTTCGCTTGAGTTGCTGGTCCGTGTAAAAGAAGTGGGAGAAGTAGAAAAAACTACGGTAGTGCGAATTATGCGAAGCAGTATCAAAAACAATCTGAAGGAATATTTTCTTATTGGTAATCTTATTACATGGCATGAGCAGTTGTGGGGGTTTATAAAAAGGAGAGCACCCTGAAATAATTATTCAGGAAGTAAAATGGACGCTACCTCCTTCAAAACGATAATAACTTATCTTTATACAAACAGGTATCATGAAACTCATTTATATCCTTATTTGCTCCTTTGCTTTAACCCTGACCGCATCAGCTCAATCAACCAAACCTAAAACAGATACCCCCGATCCTTCCAAAAAAATCGACACCCTGGAAGCTGCTTGCGGCATTTGCCAGTTGGGTTTAAAAGGAGATGATTGTGCATTAGCCGTGCGTGTCAACGGCAAAGCTTATTACGTGGATGGAACGCATATTGACTCACATGGAGATGCACATGCAAAGGATGGCTTTTGCAATATGATCCGCAAAGCGGAAGTACAGGGAACACTGACAGGTGATAAGTATAAGGTTACTTATTTCAAACTGCTGCCAGCATCTTCACCAAGGTAAATCCAGGCTTTCCAATCTTAAAGTATTTCTCTATTTTGTGCCGGATGATACCACCAATCCTCCGCCTCAGCCTGGCCATACTGCTTTGTTCTTTTGCCATATATGCACAATCGCAAAAACCTCTAACCGGGAAGGAACCTTCCTGGGTTAATATTCAAGCTTATGACTTTTCCGCAAGTCCACTTGAACAGGACGCTGAAGATGGCTACCTGGACCTGGTATACGAGGAACAGATATCAGTGGAGCCGAGAGCGATTTACACCAGGAAAGTGGTAAAAGCACTTACAGAAGCAGGCGTTCAGAATATAGCTGAAATATCGGTGGATTATGAGCCCAGCTATCAACAGTTGATCTTTCATACGATTCGCATTATCCGGTCCAACAAGGTGATCAACCAATTGAATCCTTCTAAAATAAAAACGATCCAACAGGAAAGAGAACTTGATCAGCATTTATACAATGGATCACTTACAGCAATGCTCATCCTGGAAGATCTGAGAAAGGGCGACATAGTGGAATACAGCTATACAATTAAAGGCTCCAATCCAGTATTCAAAGGCAAATTTTATCGTGTATTCAATTTCAACTTCAGGGTGCCTGTCACAAACCTTTATTATAAAGTGATCACTCCGCAACAACATTCGCTGACCCTTAAAACCAAAGGGACAACAATAGCGCCTGACATAAAAAAACAAGATCAGGAAACCAGCTATGAATGGAAACTTTCGGACCTCGAAGCCGTTCGTATGCAGGACAACCTGCCGGAATGGTATGATCCCTATAAAAGAGCTGTACTAAGTGAGTATAAAAGCTGGCAGGAAGTAAATGATTGGGCACTGGAACTATTCCCCTCCCAAAAGAGTCTTTCTTCTGCTCTTCAACAAAAGATAGCAGAAATAAAACAAGCGAACCCAACACCAGAGCAACAAATTACCGCTGCACTCCGCTTTGTGCAGGATGAAGTACGTTACATGGGAATAGAAGTGGGTGAAAATTCACATCGCCCCAACAACCCAAATAAGATATTTGCACAGCGGTTCGGCGACTGTAAAGACAAAAGCTATCTTCTTTGTACAATGCTGAATGCATTGAATATTGAAGCTTACCCGGTGTTGATCAATACCTACTATAAACAATCTATTACCGAGTGGTTACCTGCAGCCAATATGTTTGATCATGCAACCACACAGGTAAAATTGAATGACCGCATTTATTGGTTCGATCCGACCATTTCTTATCAACGCGGCCCTATAAACATGATCTCTTATCCCGATTATCAGTATGGATTGGTAATCGCACCCGGAACCACAGACCTTACAAAAATAGACAACAAAGAGCCCGGTAAAGTGAAAGTAAAAGAAGAATTTGATGTGGCTGATATGTCGGGCGATGCCAAGTTCACTGTTACCACTTATTACACTGGCCGCTTTGCAGACAATGCCCGGAGTTACACTCACAATTCAAGCCGTCATGAAATAATGAAAACATATCGTGAGTTCTATGCCGGTTATTATGAGGAGATCAAGGCTGACAGCATTTCTTATGAGGAAAACGATAGCACAGGAGCATTTATAACAAAAGAATATTACTCCATTGAAAATCTATGGGAGTTGAAAGATGGCATAAAAAAGGCTTTCTTTTCGCCATATTTAATAAGCTCAGTTATAAAAAGGCCAAAAGATACCAAAAGGAAAATGCCTTTTGCAATAACCTACCCGGCAAAATATGAAGAAGAGGTAATTGTAAATGTACCTTTGGACTGGACTATGGACGAAGGAAAAGACTATATACAAAATGATGCATTCCGCTTGAAAGGAAGGTATGATTATGGCTTTAGAAAAGTAATGCTCACTTATGAATACGAGGCGTTGCAAGACCATATTCCGGTTGAAAAAACATCGGAATACCTGAGTGCACTCGATTCAGTAGATAAGAACTTTTCCTATTCCTTATCGAGCGACGAAAGAAAGACTTCCACGGAACTATATACCGGCAAATCGAAAAGCAATGTATCCTTCTATGCTTCCCTGATCAGTTTATGCGTAACAGGAGCGCTGATCTGGTTTCTGACAAGGAAAAAACAAGGCCTATAGTAATTCTACCCATAGCCGTTTTTCTGCTAAAAACCTGAAACCCATTCATTGTTCCCATTTCAAAACGTGAAAACCACATCTGCCCGGCTTTCATTCAATCCCTTAATGTTTCTATTAAATCTTTGAATTTGAATCAACTAGACTTGTTTTTCTCCCTATAAAATAATAATTTGGCAGTTCTGTATATGCATTATGCAGGTGATGTAAGATAGACTACGATAGCAGAAAGGCTTTACTAATGCACTCTGTATAAGAATTACGAAATGACAAGAATTGCTGATTTAGTGACCGCCTTTACCGGCCATACATTACGGGGTAGAATGGAAAATAACCCGGATGGCGACTGTGCTATCATCCAGGCAAAAGACCTCACGACCAGTGGAAGCGTTCAGTTTCGCAGCGCCCCCTATAAAATTGCACTAAATGAAATACCACCTGCGCAATTACTGAAGAAAGGTGATATCCTGGTGCTGTCGAAAGGAGCCAATAACAAAGCGCTGCTGTATGACGCGCAGTTCACACATGCTGCTGCCACTTCTGCTTTCACGGTATTACGTATCACTACCACACAAATAAAACCTGCATTCCTCGCCTGGTATATTAACAGTCCGCAGGCACAGGAATATTTTGGTTCACAAAGGGCCGGTACTACCACACTCAACCTTTCCAAAAAAGCTATTGAAGAACTGCCCGTGCCAGTGCCTCCATTGCTGAAACAGGAACTGATGATCAAACTGGTAAAGCAACATGACCTGTACAGCTCCTTGCTCGAAGAATACCAGTCCAATCTCCGGTTGCTGGTAAATAATGTATTGAACAGCCGCCTAAACGATAAAACCGTATGAATGCTGAATTGAACCGCCCCACCCAGGAAGATGTGAATACAGCTTTATGGTCTGCCGGAGAATCATTCCGGGGCAGCCTCAGCAACCATGAACACAAAATATATCTCCTCTCTTTTTTCTTTTTTAAATATCTCGGCGATGCCTCTGATAGCCAGTTTTCCAATGGCATAGTCATTCCTGATAAATGCAGCTTTGATTTTATCCGTCAACATAAAAGCCATGCAGAGCTTGGCAACCTGATCAATAAAGCCCTGGAAAAAACAGCAGAAGAAAATGTGCTGCTGAAAGAAATATTTACCGGGGTCGATTTCAACTCAGATAAACTTGGGACTCAGAAAGAACGTAACCGGAGATTAAGAAAACTGATCGCTGATTTCAGTAAAAAGCAACTGGATTTCCGCTCATTTCTTGCTTATGACAATAAGATCATCAGCCGTGCTTTTACTTACCTGCTGGAACGCTTTGCAGCCAATGCTGGAAAAAAAGGAGGCGATGGATATACACCGGAAGAAGTGAGCATACTAATGGCCCGGTTGATGAAACCACAGGCTGGCGATAGTATTTGTGATCCTGCTTTTGGCTCGGGTTCATTATTGACAAAACTGGCGGAACAGATTCCTGTAAAACAAGGAAGTGTATCTCCTGATTGCACTATTTATGGTCAGGAGATTGATAAGAACAATTGGGATATTGCCAGGATGAACCTGGTCATAAACGGCATTACCTCTTTTATATTGGAAAAAGCTGACACTATCCGTAAACCGGCCTTGCTGGAAAACGGAGAACTGATGAAATTCAATATTGTCATCAGCAATCCGCCTTTTTCTTATGAAGATTTCAATACAAAGGAGGCGGCAAAAGATCCTTATCACCGCTTCCGGCGCGGCATGCCCCCGCAAGCCAAAGGCAATTATGCTTTTATCCTGCACGCACTGGAAACTGCAGCACCGGAAAATGGAAAAGTAGGGATAGTGGTGCCCCACGGTGTTTTGTTTAGGTTGGGAACAGAAAAGCAGATCCGCGAAAGTCTTGTTCTTGACAACTTATTGGAAGCAGTGATCGGATTACCTGCTAATTTATTTTTCGGAACAGGCATATCTGCTGCTATCCTGATCTTCAATAAAGCAAAACATTCCAACGATGTATTGTTCATTGATGCCGGCAAAGAGGTGGAAAATGGCAAAAAGCAGAACAAGATGCGTCGCCCACATATTGACCGGATAGTAGATGCCTATGAAAGTTTTCTCGCCGGAGGTGGAAGCATGGAAAAATATTCTCATCGGGCCACAGCTTCGGAAATTGAGCAAAATGAATTTAACCTCAGCATCAGCCGTTATGTAAATACTACTGAAAAGAAAAAGAAAACGGATATTTATGCGATCCAGAGAAGAATGGAAGAGTTGGAAAAAGAATTAAACAGGGCCAAGTCGGAAATGAACAGGTATTTGAAGGAGTTGGATTATTAATTGCGCCAACCCCTTCAAATACTTGTATTGTTTACCTTCCTATCATCACTCTCCCGGTTTTCACTTCATTATCCAATCTCAACCGGTAAGTATACATCCCATTCACCGGGCTGCGAAACTCACATTGATATCTCCCTTTATTCATTTTACCCGATGCCAGCACCTGTATCAACCTGCCATTGGAATCAAACATTTCCAACCGGACAGAAGCCGTTTTTGCAAGAGTGAACTCTATCGTTGTTTGTGAAACAGCCGGATTGGGATAAGCACGAACAGCATTTTCTGTTGGGTCCGGTTCAGCAGCCGGCATTGGTGCCCTGGGTTGAACACCGCGGGCAATACCATCCCCAACATACTCCGACTTAAGTACCCAGATCGCATAACCACGTGCCGGTGCCCATACATGCACACGGCCGTCATTGGCCACGGTAGTTTTTTGTGTGGTATCCAGTGCATTTACCAGCACCTGGTTCTTCCAATCACTGTATCCTGAAGTGGCGGTCCCATTCGGCGAGCCGTCATTATCCACCCAGATACCGCGGGTAAGACTGTTATTATTATTGATGACAAGAATGCCTCCACTTTTGGTGCCATTGCCTTGTCTGCGAGCTGCATACACATTCCAGGTATCACCGGCAAAAGTGGTAGTGCCATTTGGAGAAGGTTCTGTAACAGGGTTGCCTTGTTCTGTCAGCACGATCATGGAATTGCCGAGGTAAGTGCGGCGGATAAACATAAGCTTATCGATATCCCTTTTTAAAGTTGAAGGCGCTGTTACCGTGAGTGAAGGATTATTATTGTCCGTTTGCGTTACGCCATAGTATTGCGGATAGAATAAACAGGGTCTTCCTTCTGCAAAAAGAAGATAGGCATAACCCATTTTCCAATCCTGCGTAACCCATTTATCGTGCTCTTTCCCAGTATCATGGTTCTCCAAAAAAGTAACCACAGATGTGCCCGATAAGGAATTGCCTCCATCATCTCTTATCATACCGGCATGATTAAGCCAGGCCATATTAAAGCTCGCTCCTGTCCCATTGGTCATTTGTGTAAGTGTGTTCTTTAAAGGGAAATCAAACACATCCACATCAGCACCATTGCCAGCAAGCGTATTCACCCAGTTTTTCAACCGGTATTTATAGCCTGTAAAATATTCTGCTACAATAAACCGCTGCGAACCGCCTTTAAGCGGAAGATTGTTTACCCAATCTGATACAAATCCTTCCTGGAAGCCGCGGACAAAATCGAGCCGGTAGCCATCAAACCCTATCGTATTTGTGAGCCAGGTGCCCCAACTCTTCAAGCGGTTTTGTACAACGGTATCGTAGGTGTTGAAATCATTGCCAAACCATTTGGTATTGGGCACTAGCTGATCTTCATATCCTCCTTCGGTGCTTCCTCCATCACCTAAATAATCGGCGGCATCAACTGGGTGGAAATTGGTATAGCTCCAGGAATAATTCGGTTCGCCTGTACCGGTATGGTTCACATAATCAACGGATGTGGCCGTAAAGGCTTTGAGTGATGTGCTGGCAATATTGGAGCCATTGTACCAAACAGCAGAAGGATAATAGCCATTTGTTTGTGCAGCCCATTGCCATTCCCAGGCGTTGGTTGCTGGATTGGTCCCTTCCCGGCGTGCAGTTAAGACGATCTCGATCGTATCAGCAGTGGTCAATGTGATCTTGTATTCATCAATATCAGTGGAGTTCGCCATATGACCACTGTAAGTCCGCTGATCAAGCGCGACATTATAATTACCGCTGCCATTATTCGGTTCAAATTCCCAAAGCTGGCTGCCGGGTGAAGGCGGAGCATTATGCGTGAATTTAAAGTATACATCATAGCCTCTTTCGCCAACAACACCTGCGTAATTAAGAAAATAGCCACTGATCTGTATGTAGTAATCGCCTGCGGCCGCATTAGGAATAAGCCAGCGGATCTCATTGGTAGGATATGGCACTCTTTGTGTACCACCACTTACCGCTTTATTAAAAACATAAGTTTTTACTGCAGGATTATCACCGCTTTCCTGCGCAATGGAATTATCTGAATAGATATGATTCAGGATAACATCGGCATACACATCCATATATGGTGCGCCACCGCTGGTGGAATGTGCGTCACTGATCAGGCTGGCCAGCTCAGAGCGGGAACCAAAGCGGGTTTCAGTCGTTCCTTTCTGATTATAGTTGCCCAGGTCATAATGATCAAAAATACCATAACCCATATCACTGATACCAAAATTGCCTTTTGAAGGAGGTGGCATCCAAAGCCCACGTATGCCTGCAGTTTTCATAGCAGGCAACTTGGCACGCAGGGTATCATACCATGATCCGTTTTTGCCGGCCTCATTCACTGGCACATTCCAGTAAAAAGCCTGCATCATTACATCATCCTGTGCATGAGTGCCAAACCAAAGCAAAGTGGTCAGCACAAGGGAAAGTGTAGTTTTCTTTTTCATTCTGGAAGTTTAATCGTTAAAGGATAAAGTGTAGTAAGTACACAATTTAAGAAAATTAGATGCTGAGGCAAGATGTTTTTTAACGGTAAAACGGCAGGGGTTTTACCTATTCCATTGCGGTCAATAATTGGTGTGAAATCTTCTTTTGACCTCTCTGGGAAACCATTCTAATTGATTTATATTGCACCATCTTCTCACCAGCTCTGATAAAATTTTATGCCTAAACAACTATTCACTTTAGCTGCCCTGGCAGCTACGCTGATTGTTAATGCACAATCACCCGACTCCTTAAGCCGCAAGGATTATGAGCACGCGGCCAGCTTTCTTAGCTTCAACACAGAATCCCTGTTATACCGCACCGGCGTGCGCGCCAACTGGATAGAAGGAGATAAATTCTGGTACTCCGTCAACACGGAAAAAGGAACAGAGTTCTTCCTCGTTGATCCTTCTAAAAAAAGCAAAACACCTGCATTTGATCAGGCCAAACTCGCTGCTGCTTTATCAAAAGCAACCAGCCGCAATTATGATGCATACAAATTGCCCTTCCAGTTTTTCAGTTTCTCTCCTGATGGAAAAAGCATTTCCTTTTCTGCTGATTCCAGGAAATGGAAATACGATCTGAAAAGCGCTGAAGTAACAGCGGATGCATCTGCTGCACCTGCTGAGCCTGCTTCACCTGCAACTATGGGAAGAAGAGGTGGCTTCACTGAAGTGGTTTCTCCTGATGGAAAAAAAGCCGCTTTCATCAAAGACTATAATTTATGGGTACGCAACCTCGAAACCCGGCAGGAAACACAACTCACTACTGATGGCATTAAAGATTTTGGTTATGCTACCGATAATGCCGGCTGGAGCACCAGCGACAGGGCCATCCTCCGCTGGTCGCCCGATTCAAAAAAGATCGCCACTTTTCAGCAGGACCAGCGGAAAGTGGGTGATATGTACCTCGTAACAACCAACGTCGGCAAGCCTACCCTTCGCGCATGGAAATATCCATTGCCCGGAGACAAAGACATTATCATGATCCATCGAGTGATCATTGATGTGGACCAGCCTAAAGTGATCCGCTTACAGGTTGAACCTGATCCGCACCGCGCTTCACTAAGCGATGATATCTCCAGCAGCGGCACATTCGACGACGTAGACTGGAAAGCCGATGGCTCTGAGCTTGCTTTCTTATCTACTTCCCGCGATCATAAGATCGAAAAAATGCGGATCGCCGATGCAGCTACCGGAGCAGTAAGGGAAGTGTTTGAAGAACGAGTGGCTACGCAGTATGAATCAGGACAGGGAGCCATCAACTGGCGTTACCTGGCTGCATCCAATGAATTCATCTGGTATTCTGAACGGGACAACTGGGGACATTTATATCTCTATGATGCAAAAACAGGTCAACTGAAAAACCAGATCACCAAAGGTGATTTCGTAGTAACACGCATGCTCGATGTTGATGAAAAGAAAAGAAAGATCCGGTTCATCGGGCTCGGAAAGGAACCCGGCAATCCTTATTTTGCTCATATATACGAGATCGGGTTTGATGGAAAGAACCTTGTATCGTTAACCCCAGAAACAGGCAACCATGCTGTAAGCTACTCTCCTTCCGAAAAATATTTTATCGATACCTATTCACAACCCGATGTTCCCTCAGTAGTAGTATTAAGGGATGCGAACGGCAAACAGCTTCTTGAACTGGAAAGAACCGATGTATCCAAATTACAGGCTACCGGCTGGAAAGCTCCTGCCCAGGTGAAATTGAAAGCACATGATGGTGTTACGGATATCTACGGACTGGTGTTCACCCCCACTAAAATGGAATCCGGCAAAAAATATCCTGTAGTGGATTATATCTATCCTGGTCCGCAAGGCGGCAGTGTAGGCAGTTGGTCTTTTAGCGCTTCCCGTGGCGATCACCAGGCTCTTGCTGAACTTGGATTCATTGTAGTGCTGATCGAAGGCACCAGCAACCCTGACCGCTCCAAGAGCTATCACGATATGAGCTATGGAAATATGGCAGAGAACACTTTGCCTGACCAGATAACAGCTATCCGTCAGCTTTCGCAGCAATACCCGATGGACACTACACGTGTCGGTATCTGGGGGCATTCCGGTGGAGGCTTTGCTACGGCTGCTGCCATGTTCCGCTATCCCGATTTCTTTAAAGTAGGTATTGCCGAATCAGGTAACCATGACAACCGCAACTACGAAGATGATTGGGGCGAGCGTTATAATGGCCTGGTTGAAAATTCCAACTACGGCGCACAGGCCAATCAAAACTATGCGCAAAACCTGAAAGGCAAATTGATGCTGGCGCACGGCATGATGGACAATAACGTGCCCCCCTATAATACTTTGCTGGTAGTGGAAGCATTGGAAAAAGCTAATAAGGATTATGACCTGGTGATCTTCCCCAACAGTGCACATGGATTTGGTCAGTATTCTTATTACATGATGCGCCGCCGCTGGGATTATTTTGTAAGAAATCTTCGCGGTATTGAGCCCCCAAAAGAATTTGATTTAAGAGCTCCTGCACCATCTCCACGGAGATAATCAGAAATATCGCTTTATAAAAGGGCTCCTTCACGGAGCCCTTTTATTTTATTGATCCGTTAATACCGGCAAAAAGTTCGGCAAAAGTTTACGATAGTTCTTAAATTGTATATAACTAAACCTTGCGCCTGATGCATCGACTGGCAACCTATAAAACCATTGTTTTGTTCCTGTTTGCCATACTGGTTTATTGCATACCTCTTTCTGCCCAACTCTCTCTTAAAGACCGGGACTCTCTTCGTGCCGGCATCAATCGTATCGCCCAGGGCATCAATGCCCGGGTAGGTGTTTCTGTTTCCCTGATCGAAGCTGGCGACTCATTAAACTATCGCGGAGAGGAGCGGTTCCCTATGATGAGCGTCTATAAATTCCCGATCGCCATCGCTGTGTTGAAAGAACTGGACAAGGGCAGCACTTTTATGGAAAGATACCTGTTGTTGCCCAGGGACTCCATCTTTACCGGTGAAGAAGAAACATATTCCGACGCCAATTTTCCGGGAGGAAAGATCACAATTGGTCAATTGCTTACTTTGATGCTGGTGCAAAGCAGCAATACCGCCTGCGATCAGTTGTTGTATCTGCTCAAAGGCCCGGCCAATATACAACCCTATCTCAACGACCTGGACATACAGGATATGGCAATTACCAATACTGAAAAGGAGATAAGTATTGATTCGCTACGAAGATTTGATAACTGGAGCACACCTGGTGAAATGAGGAGACTGTTGACAATTGCTTATACAGGCGATTATCTTTCTAAAAAGAATCATGATTTTCTCTGGGATAAGATGACCGAAACAGTTGTAGGTGCTGACAGAATAAAAGGACTTCTTCCGAAAAATACAGTTGTGGCGCATCGCACAGGCACCGGATATGGCTCATATAATGATGCTGGTATTATTACCTTGCCCAGTGGCAAACACCTTGCAATAGTGGTTTTTATTTCAGAAGCACAGGAGAATCCGGAAAAATGCAATAAAGCCATCGCCAGGATCGCGAAACTGGCCTGGGATTATTATTCACGGCATTGATATCATCTCCTTAAATCACTTAACGGTTCCGGTTGTAGTGGAGTATTTAGTGTTGATTGCACTCCATTCACACTATTGTCTTTCACTACCTGAAGATACAAGCGATAATACTCTGGCCGCTCGGGTATCTGCAATTCGATATTGGGTCCTGAACCAAGATGCTTCAGGTAAATAGCATTACCCTCTTCATCTGTTTTCACCAAATGCCATTCAAACTTTAAGGTCTCCTCTGCTGCCAGGGGAAAGCGCCATATGTTTTTGTCCCGAACCAACACATGATAAGTAAGATTAGTACCCCTAAATGTGGTTTTTGCCGGGCGAAGAATTTTGATTTCCGGCAGATCCTGCGGATCGGATGGCGTGGCCCAACTGTTTTTTAATACATGATAAGCAGGTTTGTACCGGCCCCAATGATCAATAAGACCATCAAACGTAACATAATCTCTTGTTTGCTGATCCTGCCAATCAGTAATAAACACAGGCCGCTTACCCACATCATTTGTTTGTATATAATGATCGGCTGATACCTGGCTGATAAAATAAGGTACATCAATGTCCTTTAGTTGAGATATTCCTGTTGAATCATTTTCTACTATCAAGCCAAAAGCATCGATCAGTGGTAATTGCTGATGCAGCATGCTTAGATTGGCAGGTAAATGTTTGGCCAGCTTTACATCAATGGTTACCGGCCTGGTATTATCTATCGCTTTAATCTTATTGAGCAATTGATTCAGCCAGTTCAGATAAAGGCCCTGCTGGTAAAGTAAAGCAGGCTTATCATAACGTTGTGCTAATTGTTCCAGGATGGTATTGCCGATTGACCAGGCGATAATGCGGGGTTCATTCCGTAATTCTTTCACTCTTTTGAGAATGGTATATTCTGCGCGGACCAGCTCCTGCTGATCTTCATTCATATCTTTTACAGAAGGCAGCCAGAATGCATAATCGATCTGCATATCCAGCTCTTTTGCTACAGCCAGTATGTTACGATCATATACTCCCGGGCCAAACCGCCGGATAGTATTGATCCCCAGCTTTTTCATTTCCCTGAAGTCCTTTGATATCTCATGCCGTGTGAGCTCGTGGAAATTCCGATACCAGTTTTCTCCTTTATGATAATTGATGCCGCGGATGCTTTCGGGCATTCTCTGTGATGATACAGCTATCGGGTCTTGCTTTAGTGAAAGGTCTGTTTTGGCATAAGAAGGCATTAGCCGGCTACTATCTATCCTTGGGTATTTCTTTAATAAAGAAAAGATGCTGTCCGGATATTGCATTTTCCAATCAAGCATATTGCCAGGAATAGCCCTTAGAATATGATTATCGTGTGCTGTATTGAAAAATATCATCGCCTGTATCTCGCGGAAATCGGTATTGATATTCCGGAACGCTGTATTAAACCACTCTTCCTGTTTTCCTGCTATTGCAAGCGAACCCATTTCACCAATCATGACCGGCAGCCCTGATTGAAAAGCAGGTTGGCGATGGAAAGGCATGTACAGGTCTTTAAAAGAAAAAAATGCGCCTTCTCCCAGTTGAGGACCATAATTAAGATTGGTCACGCTTAGCCAGTCAACATATTCCTTACCGGGGAAATAATTTTCTACCTGCTCAGCCTTCCATGGATTCCATACCCAGATAGCATTGGCAACTCCCCGGCGAAGAAAGAAAGTGTATACATATTTCCACGCTGTCTTAAACTCTTCGGGCGTATTGTTGCCTTTTGGCGACCAGGGATAATCAGGATTATCTGCTTCATGGGCAAACCGGATAAACACAGGTTTATCCATTGATTTTACCTGCAAGGCGAATTTCTCCAGGTATGAATCAAAAAAACCGGCGCTGATATGTGCAAATACCTTCTGCTCGTTTTGCAGTTCACTGTTGTGAACAGCTGCGGGGAAATGACTTGCCCACGGCTCCCAGGTGATCATCGGTATTGATCCGTTTTCATAAATGGCCTTCATCAGCGAGTCGTTCAAAAAATTCTGCGGCGCATTCCCCCAGGGAATATAGAGAGAAAGAATATTGAAGTCGCTTTTATATTGTTGCTGATATTGCTGCACTTCCTGCATGGAGACAAGTCCCTCCGTTTTTCCCGGCTGATAAATGCCGGTATAGAACGCGGCTGGTTCAGCTCTTGACACCGGCTTTTTGGAAGAAGGTGCTTTCGCATCAACTTTTAAAAAATACCAGGCTAAAGAAACAGTCAGTATCAGCAATGGCAATCCGAGTTTCCGGAAGCCGCTATAAATATGCGTATGACGTAATAACCAGAATTTTCTTTTCAGCGACAAAGGGAATACAAGTGCTTTTCTTATCCATTCATATTTATCGCGTAAGCGTGGCGCGCCTGTTTGCTGGCTGATCAGGATAACAAAGGAAAGGATCAGGCAGTTGATGGCAGCTATGCCGGCCATTATCCACGCGTAAGGGTTCCAATCATAGTTGAGTCCATATATGATCGCCGCCAGTGTAACAATGACCATGATGGTATTGGGAAGGTTCAGCGACCAGTGATCCGGTGTTTTATTATCTTTCGGTGTAGGAATATAGGGAACCTTCTTCCGGAATATAGTATACACCAGTCCTGTCATATAAATCCACCAGGTGCCGATCTGCAATAAGCCGCCTACAACATGAAATCCTCTTTCTTTTTCTTCCATCACCCATCGTTGCACATACTGCCTTATCAATATGGAAGAGGCGATCATAGGCATGCCGAGCAATAAAAAATCTACCATGTCAACCCGGAAAGGGATCAATCCTGTGCAAAGGGAAAGTATAGGAATGATAAAATTGATCAGGGAAATAAGACCGGATAAATAATAAAGCGGGATAGTGCCATAATGTAATTTCTGTCTCCAGTTGAATTTCAGGAATAGTCGTGGATAAGTTGTAAAAAGCAATTCAAAAGTTCCCCGGGACCATTTTAACTGCTGTGCATAATAAGCAGACAGGGTGGAAGGCACCAATCCTCTTGCCAGCACCGCAGGCACATACACAGATTTCCATCCCTTTGCATGCAATTGCATGGCGGTATGCATATCTTCTGCAAGGCCAGCTGCATGTCCACCAATAGAGTCCAGCGCAGCGCGACGGAACGTACAGTTTGCACCAATAGCAAGCACAGTCCCATAGCTGTTCATCGTCATCATAATGGGACCATAGAACTGGAAAGTTTGCTGTGCTGCACCTTTAGCGATAAGGGTATCATCCAGGTTGCTGTATGCCTGCACAATTTGCACAAAACCGATCTCCGGGTTATTGAAATGCGGTACGATCGGGTCAAGGAATTCCGGCTGGGGAACATGGTCAGGGTCCAGTATCACACACAGATCGCCGGTAGCATATTGCAATGCATTGTTGATATTGCCGGCCTTAGCATCTTTCCGGTTATCGCGGGTTATATGGCGGATACCTAATTGCTGGCAAACCTTTTTAAGATAGGGATCATTGGCTTCATCACAGAGATAGGTTGTATGGGGATAATGGATCTTCTGTAAAGCCGTCAATGTTTCCACGATCATTTCATACGGTTCACCGGGGCAGAATGTAGTAAATATATCAACCGTAAATGCCTGTTGCTTTTGTTCCGGAACACGCGGAATAGAAATGGAAAAATAATGATACCACTCATGAAGTAAGCGAAGGCAGCTAAAAGTGATCGCAAACATCAGGACCCAGTAAAACAGTGCAAAGCTGATCTGTGCCCTGTTGAACAGGCAATATAGTAAATACGCCATGCTGCCAATACCTATGAAGATCATCAGGCGCAGGGTTATCAATTCCTTTCGAGAGGGTGCCGATACGGTGTTAAAGGGTTTCTTCATTTTCCAGTTACATAAAAAGGTGTATTGGCGGTGGAGAAATACCCTTTTTTGTCGAACACTGTTACAAATAAACGATACGGCCCTTCAGCAGGTGGTGTGCGGAAGGAAACGGTCAATCCTTTTCCGGGTAAAAGCAAATTATTGTAATTCCTGGTTTTTTTAATACTCGGCTCAATTATACTTTTCCGGAACCAGTCTTCTTCCAGGATTTCCCAACGCACCCGGATTGAATCCCCTGGCGGCTCTTCCATCAATAATTCTGCATGGTACATACTATCTGGATTAAGAAGTATATTATCCCTTGCGCCTTTTCCTTCCAACAGCATATATTTTACTCTTGGCGCGTGGGTTGGTGGTCGTTTACCGGTCCATATCTGTGTTATCGTATTTACACTTTCCGAAGCAGCACTGTCGCCGGAAAAGAGACTGAACCAGGTAGGAGTTCCCTCCTGCTTCTGCCCCCAAAAAAAGACACAGGCCCCAAGAAACCTTGGGTCATTGACCGGTATGTATTTATACCGTTCAGCATAGTGTTCAGCTTTTTTGCCCGATGTATTTTCAATCGGCGAGCCCCAGGCCGTTTTTTCTGCTTCCCAGGGGCCATTAATGCCCCATTCACTGATCAGGTAAGGGCCATTCCAGAACCAGGAAAACCTGTCAAGGTCATCCTGCAAAGATGATAGTTTTCCAAATGTATTAATGGATATAAAATCGAGTTGCGGGATTTTTAGTCTGATATTATAGACGCAGCGCCGGCTGAAACTTTCGAGTGCCGTAGTAACAGGATGGTCCGGATCTTCTTCATGGATCATTTTTACGAGATCAGTAAACGTTTTATAAAACCGCTTGAACCGGGGTTTATAAGGAAAATCTATTTCGTTGCCCAGGCACCACATCAAAAGAGCCGGATGGGATTTGTATTTGCGCACCACTTCACGATAGGCCCGGAGCTGTGCAGCCACTTGTGCAGTATCCTCATAAAAGGATTGTGTAGTGCTGTGAGGCAGGGCAAGGCCGGCGATGACAGCAATATTGTGAGCAGCAGCATCGTTCAGTATAGCCCCAATGTTGAGCGTGTCCCAGGTACGCAACGTGTTCCCTCCTGCTTGCTGAAGCTGACTCAGATGAGAAATGCCGGCTGCGCCCTTGATCGAAAAAGGTTGGCCATCGCGGTAAAGTGTGTAGTGCTTATCCTGTTTCAGGATAAAAACTTTTTTGGTCTGCATGGACGTAGCTGTCCTGTCGCGACGAACATATATGAAAAAAAGAAGGATGGAAAAAGCGAGAATAAGGAAGATACTTAAAAAAATAAGCACACTACGGCGCATGGAATCAGCGATTGGTGTATAAAATACGGTGCTTAAATATAGACCATAAAACGGTTATATCCAATTAAAGAGCGTAAATATACAAAAAGCGCAATGTCCATTCTTTTCGTGAACATTGCGCCTGATCCGGATTCGGGTATACTTATTTTACATTTTTTTCATAGGAAATTTCCGTGCTCGCTGTTGGCCATTTACAATCCCCGATATTTCCGCTATTAATGAATCTTGTGTTTCAAGGGTGTAGCTGATCTTTTGCGGGAAATCATGTGCGGGATTTTCAAATACCAGTTGATTGGCTGTTGAAGAGGTCAATTTAAATTTTACAGGTTGATCATTATTCTGACCTTTTACGATAGGAATATAAAAAATATCATTCCCTTCTTTTTTCAGGGCAATTGATTCCAACGGGACAGAATCGGTAGCTGTGATCATATAGCTTCTGCCTCCATAAGTGGAATCATTTACCGGGGACCATTCTTCCACCATCTTTCCGCGTTGGGTCTGGTTGCTCCATTTTCCCAGAAGCCATTTTGCACTCGAAAGAGAAGGCGCGTTCTGGGCAAATAAATTATTGGAAATAAGAAGGATAAAAACAGCCGTTAAATAAGATTTCATGTAATTGATTTATGGTGACGGCAAAGCTGGCTAATATTCCTTTTTTTAAATTGTAAAAAAGCGACTTCTAATCAAGGCTGAAAAATTTAACCAGCGGCAGATGTTCTGCGAAGTATTGCTTTGGGCTCAAGCCGGAAAATTCGCGGAAGTCTTTAATAAAATGCGCCTGGTCGTAAAAGCCGCTGCTGTAAGCCAGATCGGTGAGTGTGTTGTAACGTTTCTGTTCAGCCAGTGACAGTACATGTTGAAACCGGCTGATCCGTGCATATTGTTTGGGGTTAAGACCAACAGCAGCAATGAACTGACGCTCGAAATGCCGGCGTCCGATATTGAGCTGGGTAGAGAGCTCTTCGATATTAATAGCGCCATTCACCTGGTTGATCATAGCAACACCGCGGTTGACTAATGCATTTACGGCAGTTGGTTGTAATTGACGCAATAAGAATTGCTCTATGATCTGTACTCTTTGTTCATTATCGGCAGCTTCCAGCATACGATTTTCCAACTCGCGGCCGGCAGCGCCCCAGATATCGGCTACCTGGATATTGCTGTCATTGATCTCACGAGTGCTGATATTGGTAAAGGGCCTTAATCCATGCGGCTGAAACCGGACGCTGAACATGCCGACTTTGCCATTGCCGCCAATTTCGATGTAGCGGGTGAGTTGGCCATGAATAAAACTGCGGGGCTGGAGATTATTGGCCCCATCCGGGTAGTATTTTTGAAAAAGGTTCCCATAGTGGAATACCAGCTCAATGCAGCCATCAGGGAATATGCGTTGCCGGGAGCCCGGTAGCTCTTCTCCTTCAAGGCTCCAGTAGCATTTGATAAAGCCGGAGAGGGATGGATCGGGTGTGTAAAGGCGATAGTGCATGAATGATCTGAAGATAATATTTTTTGGAGTGAGGCGGTTGTATAAATTGAAGTTAAGCAAGTAGCGGCGGGGGCAGTAAACCTTAAATTGTGTCGTTTTTTTCGTACATTGAAACATGCTTGCGCGGATTCATAAGAGATTGGGAGAGCGTCCTGCTTTTTATGTTTTACCAAATATGGAAAACTGTTTTACCTGGTCTTTTCCTGAATTCATGCCGTTTTGTGTTCAGCTCTATTATTTCTCCTCTTTAAAAGACTTTTCCACGTTGCCCCGGGTCTGAAACAGGCTTGGGATGCCGTTTTATTAAACTTTTAGTATTTAAAATTTGGGCTATGCAACGTAATCTGCAGGGTCAGTCCACCAATGGTGTGCTGATATTCGTTTTGGTTTTGACAAGTATATTGATATTGGAGCGGGGGATGGTTGGGAGTAGTAAGTGGTATTGGTTTTTGTTGGTGACAGTACCGGGGATGGTGATGGTTTGGGTGAGAGGGAGAAGGGAATAGTTTTGGGGGTTAGATATTAAAAGGCTGGTGAAATACCGGCCTTTTTTTAGCTACTATAGTAAGCAAAAGATTGTGGAGGTAACAGATCGTAATCTTTTTGTAACGACCTGGGTTGGGGATATTTTTTAACATTTTTAACCTTGATGGCATATCCACTTTCCTTATCCCAAAAATATTTATCAAAATACTCTTTAGATATCCCTGAACTGGCGCTCATGCTTGATGATCTGTTCGGGTTCGACAACTTCCAAGATGAAATAATCTGGAAGAGAACCTTCAACTCAGGCAGTAGTAAAGCTATAGCTAAGAAATTTCCAATAAACAATGATTCTATTTTTTATTATGTAAAATCAGGAAAATATATTTTCAATGTACAACGACGAAAATACACGGAAGGGGCTTTGAAACGTTATGACAAAATAGATGAACAAGGGCGCCGGTTTAAATGGAATCCATTAAAGACAGTCTCAAAGGAGCGTTTAAAGTCATTGTTGACTACCGGGGAGGCCAAGATTATCCCATCTTCCAAATATCCTGTATACAAACATTATTTCGATCCAACCAAAGGGCCCGTCGTAGACAATCTTTGGGACGATATTGGGCAACTACCGACAGCCGAAAAGTACGAGGCTGAAAGGATAGGTTATCCTACCCAAAAGCCATTGTTGCTTCTTGAAAGAATAATTAATGTTAGTAGCAATCCAGGCAGCCTTATTCTGGATGCATTCTGTGGCTGCGGTACTACATTGGCTGCAGCGCAAAAACTCGGAAGAAAGTGGATCGGTATTGATATCAGCCCGACAGCTTGTCGGGTTATGAGCCAGCGTCTATGGGACGTATATAAATTAGATGAGGGGAAGGATTTCTTTGTGCAGGATTTGCAAAAAACTGAATCCGAGTTGAGATTATTGCCTCATTTTGAATTTCAAAACTGGGCCTGCATTGCACTGGGTGGTATTCCAAATAAGCGTAAATCCGGTGATTTCGGTATAGATGGTAAGCTTTATCCGATTGAAATAGGTAAGAAAAAGAAAGAAGGAAAGGATCTGTTCGGCGATGCCGATTTTTATTATCCCATACAAGTTAAGCAAGTAGATAAGGCAGGCCGCCCAGACATCGACAATTTTGAAACTGCGGTGAGACGGGACGGCCGTTCCAAAGGGTATTTCGTGGCCTTTGATTTTTCAAGTGATGCGATAACTGAAATCAAACGACTCGATAAGGAAGGAGATATTGAAATTATTCCTATTACGGTTAAAAGGCTGCTGGAAATGGAAAATGCTTACCGGGTAAAAGCTTCATAACCGACTTATATGTTCGAACGACTTAATGCTTATCGAATTATGTGGATACTTGTATTTTTCGACCTTCCAACGGAAACCAAAAAAGACAGGAAGATCTATGCCCGGTTCCGAAAGGATATTATGGCTGATGGTTTCCAGATGTTCCAATTCAGCATTTATCTGCGGCATTGTGCCAGCCGGGAGAATGCTGAAGTGCATATTCAGCGGGTGAAAAGAATTTTGCCTCCAAAAGGAAACGTCGGAATGATGTGTATTACGGATAAGCAATTTGGGATGATGGAAATTTTTAGCGGGGGGAACATAGTTGAATCGCCGGAAACAATACAGCAGTTGGAGCTTTTTTGACAAAAGTATCCAAGTAAACAGGACTTTACAAACAAAAAAATGGGCGAAGATTCCATTTTTTTGTTTGTAAAACCTACCCCAAATAACTAATGATCAATAAGTTTTGGGGGTCCTGTTGTCGAAGAGCTAAGCTACATCATAAATTGAAAGCAAATCACAACTACTTATATGCTACTCATTTCACCTGAGTTGTTGTCGAAGAGCTAAGCTACATCATAAATTGAAAGCAAATCACAACTAGTTTAATATCCCCCATTTTCATGGCTATGTTGTCGAAGAGCTAAGCTACATCATAAATTGAAAGCAAATCACAACTATTTTTCTTTGGTTATTTTTTCTTTTTTGTTGTCGAAGAGCTAAGCTACATCATAAATTGAAAGCAAATCACAACCGGTAGCCGGGTTGGTTGCTTATTTTATGGTTGTCGAAGAGCTAAGCTACATCAGAAATTGAAAGCAAATCACAACCGGAGAATACTGCTTGTTCATGAGCAAGGTGTTGTCGAAGAGCTAAGCTACATCATAAATTGAAAGCAAATCACAACAGTCTATTGCATTCGGGCAGGATCAGAACGGTTGTCGAAGAGCTAAGCTACATCATAAATTGAAAGCAAATCACAACTGCCATCCCTGGGCGCGGAAATTGCCGTTAGTGAAACGAAGTGCAATGTTACTCGCCCATACCGGAAAATACAGGTTTACATAAGTTTTAAGCGCCTCTCGCTTGACGCTTAAGTGTTGGTCAAATTGTTCCGAATTCATTGTATATTTGTAATAGATAACCAGTGGGGTCATATAGGCAGGCTAAACACCTGTGGCTGTAGTCTCGCTGGTTATCGTTTTATAAACAGTAGATCCTCTCTTCTTAATTCGGTCGCTCTTTCCCTGATCAGTTCGTACATGGTCTCTGCGATCATTGTCCCGTTTTATCTCTTGCTATCACTACAATAGGTGATTCTTTAAAATATTTGATATAAAACCGAACGATTTTACCGGACAAAAGATAAGCCGCGAATACAGGAAGCAAGGTCAACTGATCGGCATTGAACAGACAGAAGGCAATGCAGGATGGGAATGGTCCAACGGTAAATTCACAACGTTGTCTACAGACAGCGTCAAAGAATTACAAAGTGCAAATTTCTCCGGGATATTCAGTTTGCAGGAGCCGGTGTTGAATAGCGTATCTATCATATCAGCACCCGGGACCAGCAATAATCAAACAAGTATCATCATTTCCAGGGAGGGCAACTACACGGCTATGTTATTTGATAAAGAAAACCGCCTGACTGGAAATTCCAGCAAAATAAACAACAGGAGTATCACCCGTTCTTTTTCAGATTTCAGAAAGACGAAACAGGTTCTTTTACCTTATATAGTTAAGGAGATGAGGGATAATAAAACATTTACTTATCAATACAGTTCAATTGAATTGAACCCTTCATTAAGCGTCAATGATTGGCTGAAGCCAAAATCTTAAGAGCAATCCCTGTCGAAGTTGTTATATTAGCTTCCTGATGCCAAAACATCAACATATTGCCATGTCTGAACACAATCATGACTGCAACAGCACCCGCAAAAAAACGCACAATAGTCTCATCTTTCGTATTGTTGGAATGAAGTTTATTGTTTCAACGATCCTTCTTTTTTTCCATTTCTATGCAGCTGCGGCCGACAGTATCTATATCCGGATAAACCAGCTCGGATACACTCCTTCGTCATCGAAAATTGCAGTAGCAGGGATCAAAGCAAATACTTCTATCAGCAGTTTTGAACTCGTAGATGCTGCCAGTCATAAAACTGTACTTAAAAAGACTACCGGTAAAAATTTTGGTCAATACGGACCATTTACCAATACCTACCGGCTCGATTTTTCCACATATACAAAAGAAGGAACGTATTATATCAAAGCAGGAAATGCAACTTCCGGCTTATTCAAAATTGCAGGCAATGCTTATGCGGGCACAGCAGATTTTGTGCTCCGGTATATGCGCCAGCAAAGAAGTGGTTACAATCCCTTTTTAAAAGACTCTTGTCATACCAAAGACGGCTATATCGTTTACGGTCCAAATGAAGGTGCATATATGAATGTTACCGGTGGCTGGCATGATGCTTCGGATTATCTTCAATACAGTACTACCTCTGCAAATGCAACCTATCACTTACTGGCAGCCTATCGTGATTTTCCCATTGTTTTCAATGATGCTCACCAGGCGAACGGAGACGATGGTTCCAATGGCCTGGCTGATGTGCTGGATGAGGCCCGATGGGGGCTCGACTGGTTGCTGAAAATGCATCCGCGGGAAGACTACCTGTTCAACCAGATTGCTGACGACCGTGATCATACCGGCTATCGCCTGCCCACACTGGATTCAGTTGATTATGGTTATGGAAAGGGCAATGGAAGACCGGTTTATTTTATTACCGGCGAGCCACAGGGTCTCGGGAAATATAAGAACCGGGCAACCGGCTTCGCCTCTACTGCGGGAAAATTTACCAGTGCCTTTGCATTGGGTGCAACGCTGCTCAGCGGAAAGGATACCGCACTGGTGCCTTTATTAAAAAAGAAAGCACTGTCTGCCTATGCACTGGGCAGGGCCAGGCCGGGAGTGGCACAAACCGCCCCTATGCGTGCTCCTTATTTTTATGAAGAAGATAATTGGGTGGATGATATGGAGCTGGCAGCCATCAATCTTTATCATATCAACCGCGACACAAGCATGTTACAACAGGCACTGCAATATGCGGAACAGGAAAAATCAACCCCCTGGATGGGTGCTGATACTGCAAGACACTACCAATGGTATCCCTTCCACAATTTTGGCCATTACGAAATTGCCAGGAACAGTTCCGGCAGCATGAAACAGCAGATGATATCCTATTACAAGCAGGGAATTGAAAAGGTATGGGCGAAAGCAAATCATAACGCATTCTATCGGGGAATTCCCTTTATCTGGTGTTCCAATAATTTAACGGTCTCCTTCGCGATTCAGTGTTATTTATATCGCCAACTCAGTGGGGATAACACCTATCTTGAATTGGAGCAGGCCTGTATCGACTGGCTGTTTGGTTGCAACCCATGGGGAACAAGTATGGTATGCGGCTTACCGGCAAAGGGTGATTCTCCTGTAGACCCGCATTCCTCTTTATCGGAGATCTATCATTATCCCATTGATGGAGGCCTGGTGGATGGCCCGGTTTATGGCACTATTTACAGGAACCTTATCGGCATTCACCTCAAAGCTGCTGACGAATATGCTGCCATGCAATCTGATTTTGTAGTGTATCATGATGATGCCGGCGATTACAGTACCAATGAACCAACGATGGATGGGACAGCTTCGCTGGTATACCTGATGGCAGCACTTGAACAACAGGCTTTACCGAAAGCAGAGAAAGATAGCTATGGCGCTATCAGAAGAGGTGATACTGCTTCTAAAAAAATGGCTATCGTGTTCACCGGTGATGAGTTCCTGGAAGGCGCAGATTTTATCGGCAATACCTTATCAAAGCATCACCTGAAAGGTTCTTTCTTTTTTACCGGGAATGCATACCGCAATACACAATTTGCCAAAAGCATAAAACAGTTGGATCGCCAGGGCCATTACCTGGGCGCTCATTCGGATAAGCACTTGCTGTATGCCGACTGGAATGATCGCAATAAAACACTGGTCACTGAAGAAGCATTCCGGCAGGATATCGCCAATAATTTCCTGGCAATGCAGAAAGTTGGGATAGCAACAGATAAGGCTAAGTTTTTCCTGCCGTCGTATGAGTGGTACAATTCCGCGATCACTGAATGGAGCAAGAAAGCCGGATTAACCCTCATTAATTTCACACCGGGTACCAGGTCGGCTGCCGACTATACTTTTCCGGCGATGGGTGATAAATATCTCAGCTCGGAAGCCATTTTCCGTTCTATAACCGATTACGAACAAAAGGATCCTTCCGGCCTAAATGGATTTATTCTGCTGATCCATGCCGGTGCAGGTCCTCAGCGGACTGATAAATTTTTTCACAAGTTGCCGGACCTGATCAATTACCTAAAAAAGAAAAATTATAAACCAGTGAGGATAGATGAGCTTTTGAGTGATCAGCATTAAAGATATCGATGAGGCCTGCCTTCAACATTTCCTGTGTGCCCCTTTTCATTCAAACGCCTCTTTTCATTTCCGCTTCAACGTCAATACTGTTATCTCCGGCCACACCCCTATCCTTCCTTTCAGGCCATGATACCCGAAACCCCTGTTCACATAAAGATATTTCCCTTCCTGCTCATAAAGCCCGGCCCATTGTTTATACACATATTTGATCGGGCTCCATTTAAAACCAAACAATTCGATTCCAAACTGCATACCATGTGTATGCCCGGCTAATGTAAGATGAACATGCTGATGATGATCGATGGTCACTTCATCCCAATGCGAGGGATCATGTGATAGTAATATTTTGAATGCATCATTCGGTACAGCCTCCGTAGCTTTTTTTAAGTCGCCATATTTGTGAAAACCACCTTTACCCCAGTTTTCGACACCTATTAAAGACACCGTTTCTTCATGTCTTTTTATGGCTACCGCTTCATTCAATAACAACGTAAAACCCATTTCCGCCTGGATCTCTTTTAATCGGTCCAGGTTGGCCTCCTTTGCTTCTTTCGTTTCCCAGCGGATATAATCGCCATAATCATGATTGCCCAGTACGGAATATTTACCGTAAGGTGCTTTCAGGGTTGTAAAAGCAGGAATCCAGGGTTCCATTTCGATCGCCATGTGATTAACCAGGTCGCCGGTGAATAACAGCAGATCGCTATTCTGGGCATTCACCAGGTCGATGCCTTTTTGTACACCCCTGGCACCACTGAAACTGCCGGAGTGGATGTCGGATAGTTGAGTGATCGTAAAACCGTCAAATGCTTCAGGCAGATCGTGGAAGTACAATGTTTCCCGCCTCACTTTATAAAAATGCCTGCCGCGGGTTAATCCAAAAAGGGTTATAAGAAACATCAGCAATGCGAGCGCCACTGCCATCTCGCTAACATAGATGCTTCTCGGAGGAAAACCTTGCAGGAAACGAACGATATCTTCTGCCAGCAGTACCGGTGAAGCAACTAATTTGGGAATGAAGACCAGCAGCACGCCGGACATCAGCCCTGCTATCCAGCGCTGAGCATTATGACCAGCTCTGTGTATAGATATAATGGATATCAATCCGCCGAGCAGCAACAGGTCTAACAGCCAGTAGCTGATATGCAGCAATGAATTTTGTGTCAGCGTGGTGACGGCCTGGTAGAAATAGAGATCCGCCACCAGGAAGAGAAGTAATATCCACAAAAGCCTTTTAACCATACATGTGTTCAGGCAAACAGCCCGATAAGTAACAGCAACATTTGCTCCATGTTCATTGTTGGGTCAATTTCATTTTTAACATATAACTGGGAGAAAAATATAGTGAGCGTTGTTTTTGCTCATACAAATGAGGCTTCTCTTGTCAGTTGACTTTTTTCTAAACCGAGGTCGGCAATAAAAAGCATTCTTAGTGTTTCTTCAATTTCATTTCTGTTTACTGTTAATGGTGCGCGCCTGGATCTAAAATAGTGTTCTCTCGCTATCTTTTCAGCAAACTGGCCGACAGTAGTCAGGTCAAGCTGGTTTCCGTATCTGTTCGCAATCGATGTTCCAAGTATCGAAACGATAAAGCCGGAGATTGCTGCCTGCCAGGATATAAAGAGTATGACAAGCGAGCCGACCATCATCATTGTCAGCAACCCCGTTATGGCATGTTTAGGCCTGAGCACCTTTGTTCTGAAACCCAGGTAGTGGTCTATTGCTTTAACAGATCGCCGGCGGGTATTTTCTGGAAGAAGCGTCTGCAAGGCTGTGTCTGGGGTAAGATCTTTATGGCTGATCAATAAAGTATCAGCAATAGCATTACGAAGTTTATAAAATGCTTGTTGTGTTGTGCAATCGTTAGAATCCTCTCCCCGAACCTTAGTGGAAACAAGATCGCATAGTTTACCAAAAGTAGTTACGCCTTCAGTTTCTGTATCATCAAATTTGAATCCGAATGATTTTTCAACTTTACTTAAAACCTCTGAGATATCGTCAGGATCAATATTGCGAAGTCCGGGTGTGTCGGAGGAGTTCATGGTATGAAGGTAATAGTTCTGATTTTGACGGTCTGATGCTTTATTGCCTGACTACAGAAGCTATTTCAGATTATCGATTCAGTTAAATATAATATCCTTAAAAGTGATAAATAATATAAAATAGATAAAAATACAACTATGGAGAAAATTTTCAATTTTTTTAGAAATATCCCTAATACTTGATAAATCATCTTTATAAGATCATAAATCTCTTTAAAAGACTATTTATTACCAATAAAGGCTACAAATCGTTCATATCCAATATTTTGACTTTGTTATTTTTAATCCATGGCGGAAAAGCAAAGGATAAAGTATAATTCGATCAAAGCAGTTCTTGCAAATGCACGTGTGAAGAATATAGATCTCGCCATATATTTTAATATCACCCCTCAACGTATTTCAAAGTGGGTTACCAATACCAACCAACCTTCTATCCAATGGCTTTATAAGATCGCCGGTTTCCTTAACGTGGATGTCCGCATACTGCTGGAACCCAATGACCTCAAAGGTGATCGACCCGATTTACCTATTGAACATCCTGCCCCCCGAAAAAAAAACAGATTAAGTATTATCTTTTATTCTTTAATATCATGGAACGGAAAAAGAAAATCTACAACCGCATTAAAGCCAACCTCGCACTTAACCAGGTAAAAAATAAAGAGCTTGCCGAACATCTGGGTGTAAGCGTGCAGACTGTTTCAAAATGGTGTACTAATTACAGTCAGCCCTCCATACCGCAGTTGTTTGAGATCGCCGTGTTTTTGCAGGTGCCGGTCCCTGAATTGCTCGAGCTTGTTAAACTGCGATAAGAAAGACAGTAGGAAAATCATAGTAGCTATTCGTTTCAGGATGATCGATAGTGGCTGCGTACTCCACCGGAATACCCAATCTTTCTTCACTGAAAATCACCACCACTGCTGCAATGAGCTGTTTTTACCATCTTCCAGACATTCCCGTGCTTTTTGTTACTGTGTTGCCTTCAGAAAATACACCCAACATCCCTTCATCCCTCTCGTCATCAACGTGCGATAAGTGTTCTTAATGTCTCTTTCGGATTTTCTTTCAATAAAGCCTTATATCCATACACCGTGCGGTCATCGCCAGTCCGTTCTTCCGCCCGTGTTATAACCTGTCCATTCCGGACCACCAGATCCGGGCCCACAATCACACCGATATAACCCACTTCCAATCCCTGGCAGGTATGAATGCATCCAATCTCGTTCAGGGAATTCTGTTTGATGATCCATGATGGCCTATCGTCAGCAGCGGAACAGTATCCCCTATTTACTGATCCGGTATATTATAGCTTGAGAAGCCTCTGCAAAGCGTTTGACAAGTCAAAGGTCAAAAGATGTATAATAACCATTACGAAAGATATTTGGATCGATTGTTCTACCTTAGTCCATAACCTTATCGGCTTATGAAATCCCCTGCTAATAACCCATCGGATATCCTTTCCGCCTGGACAGCTCTCGAAGTCCTCTCCCCTCAAACCTTTCGAAAGCCAGAAGACCTTGCGGGCGCCAATAGCTCAATCGTAAATCTGAAAGGTCCTGCCCTTCCCTGGGAAAACGGCGGAGAACCACCTAAGGAAAAATTCAAACGGTATTACCAGGTGGTCATCGGCACGATCCATTTTTCCGAAGCAATAGCCGCCTTGCTGAACAAGTATGTTGATCAGCGTGTAGAAAAGCCACAAGCCAAAGGAGAAGCGATCCTTGCTTTAGTAACGGTCAATGATAAAGGAATACCCATCGAACATCCGGCCATCAATATTTCAAGTTTTGCATGGGCGCTGCCAAAAGCGATCAAAGGTGATCTGTGCGGCCTTTCCAGATGGAATTCGATAGAAGAGACGATCAGTATTGCACTTGACAAAAAAATACGTCGGACAGATGAGGATGGCAGAGAACTACCGCTTGACCGGCAAACGATCATGAATGCCCGTCAATACCTCATAAATGAACTCGGTTTGGAGAAACAGTTTGTTACCGATTCAATGTTCGCAATACGTTCATACGTGTGGTTTACCAGTCCTGACCCTCCCGAACCAATACTACTCAATAGTTTTTTTCTTCGCGATCTTGCCACAGCTGGCGAACTGTTTAAAAAAGGTAAGGCAACCGGAAACCTTCAACGGTATATCGGCATGTTCCCACCGCAGACACGTTATGATCTGCTTAACGATAACAAAGCTCTGGAGAACGTTCTCGCGCCTTCACTGATGAACCCGGCACGATGGCCCGGGTTCGGCCGTCATCCGCTGGTTGTATTGCAACAAGCTGCTGTCAATATCACGCTGGATTCCCTGAAGGATGATGGCATTCTTGCGGTAAACGGACCTCCCGGTACCGGAAAGACCACCCTGCTGCGCGATATGATTGCGGGGTTGATCAATAAACGTGCAGAAGCCATGAGTGCGTTTGATGACCCTGCCGATGCGTTCAGCGATACAGGAGAAAAAGTATCAGCAGGTGCCGGCCGTTTTAGCCTGTATGAATTGGCGCCATCACTGAAAGGATATGAGATGCTGATCGCGTCATCCAACAATAAGGCTGTTGAAAATGTGAGCGCGGAACTTCCGGGATTGAAAGCTATCGCGGATGATATAGATGATTTCCGGTACTTCACCAGTTTATCTGATTCATTACTGGAGCGTGAAACCTGGGGATTGATCGCTGCTGTATTGGGGAATAGCTCCAATCGTACGAAGTTCAAACAGCGCTTCTGGTGGGATAAGGAAATTGGTCTTTCAACTTATCTGTCTGCCGCCGCCGGCACACCGCAGTTCGTTGATGTAAAAGACTCGGTGACCGGTAAGATCACAACCCGTACTCCGAGGATCGTAGAGGAAGAGGATGCGCCGGAAAGCCGCGGACAGGCGCTTGATCGGTGGCAGCAGGCGAGGGATAGGTTCCGGGATGCAATGGACAAGTGCAAGCTGCAACTTCAGCATCTGGAGAAAGTAAGACAAAGCCTTGTTCGTATCGCTGCAATGGAGAAGGATGAAACCAATAACCACCGATCGGTCAGATCTGCGGAAGAAAGATCAGCATTAGCTGAAGAAGATGTTGCTGAAGCGATGAATATACATGATGCAAAAGAGCAGGAAATGATATATGCGGAAGAAGAGGTGAGAGCTCATCTGCAAAACCGGCCCGGCTTCTGGTCCCGGTTGTTTCGAAGGCCGGCTGCAAAGACATGGATAGCTGAACATGAAGAAAAGAAAAAGCTGGTTAAACAACGAAAGGATGAATTGAAAGAAAGGAGTAAGCTGTTGCAACATTACCGGGATGCACAGGTAAAAGCTGCAGAAGATCTTCAGAAAGGGCAGGCTGCATTACAAAAAATCACCAGGAAGTTATCATCATTAAAAGAAGAGCTGAAAGCCCCGCTTGCATCGATTGGTCCGCACCTGATCGATCATCAATTCTTCCAGCAGCGGCATGAGAAGCGGCATATTATATCGCCCTGGTGTAATGAAGAGATGCAGCGTTTGAGAGATGAAGTCTTTATTGAATCGATCCGCTTGCATAAAGCGTTCATTGATGCAGCGGCCAAACCCATCCGGCATAATCTCGGTGTATTGATGATGCGTTTCTCCGGGCAAACAATGCCTGATGAAGAAAAGCAGGACCTGATGGCGGATCTATGGTCGACATTGTTCCTCGTCGTGCCTGCTGTGTCCACCACATTCGCGTCTGTTGAACGGATGCTGGGAAAGTTAGCTCCCGAAAGCCTTGGTTGGTTGCTGATCGATGAAGCGGGCCAGGCATTGCCGCAGGCTGCCGTCGGAGCGATCATGCGTACAAAACGTGCAGTGGTGGTGGGAGATCCTTTGCAGATAGAACCGGTGGTTACGTTGCCGGGAACACTGACACAGAACATCTGTCATGAATTCGATATTGATCCGCTTCGGTTCAATGCACCGGAAGCATCGGTTCAAACGCTGGCGGATGCGGCGACGGCTTATTATGCGGAATTCGAAAGCAAGCATGGTAGTCGTTCGGTTGGGGTGCCGTTGTTGGTTCATCGTCGTTGTGCTGATCCGATGTTCAGCATCTCGAATGCGATCGCATATGAGCGATTAATGGTGCAGGCGAAGCGGCCAGGAAATTCAAAGATCAGGGACCTGCTTGGCAATTCGAAATGGATCAATGTAAAAGGAGAAGCAGAGGATAAATGGTGTGCTGAAGAAGGAGCCGTAGTATTAAAGATGTTGCAGCAATTGCGTAAAGCCGGAGTGGCGCCTGATCTGTATATCGTAACGCCATTCGTCATCGTTGCGAGGAATCTTCGTATGCTGATAAGAAGTAGCGGCGTGCTGAATGATTGGGTAGAGAATGCTGAAGACTGGCCGAAGGAAAGGATAGGAACAGTCCATACTGTGCAGGGGCGCGAAGCCGAGGCGGTGATCTTCGTTCTGGGTGCTCCAATGGCACAACAGAATGGAGCGAGAGGCTGGGCAGGTAGCAGGCCGAACTTGTTGAATGTGGCGGTTACAAGAGCGAAGGAGGTGTTGTATGTTGTGGGAAACAGGGATCTGTGGAAAGGTGCAGGACTGTTTGGAGAACTGGCGGAGAGGCTTGTATAAGCATATTTGTATGATTATGAAATTGGCTCATGCTATCCTGATTGGATTTAAACGCTTATAGATCGCAGAAAGACCGTGTAAAGGCTGCCGCAAGACCGAATAAACAACGAGTAAGTACCGAAGAAAACGTCGATTGACCAACCACATTTCTTAGATTTCTATTTTTACATTTACTGCATCAACAGCGATACAATAAATGTTCTTCATCTTATTGGTTCATGAAAGAGAACCACTTCATACATTAATATCCTTTTCCAGATATATACAGATGACACAGAGAGAGGCCGAAGAGCTGGTGTACTATGGAAAGCTCTGTTCACTTTCCGCAGAATGTTAAGCGGGTAGGTAAAATTCCAGAGGGTGTTGATCAGCCCCAGTTTGCTGCTTTTTTCGCCAAGCCTTTAGCTACATACCCTGCGATTATTTGCCGCGTTATTTTGTAAAGAAGGTATGCAGGTATCATAAACAATGCACCTATCAGGATTGTCAGCCAATCATAGCGGTGTGAGAAAATGTCCCAGGCTGACCAGCCAACCCACCCAATAATAACTGCTAATACCGCATACCAAAGCACTTTAATGCCAGCATTATTGGTTATTATTTTTTTAAAGAAATGAGACTGGTAGACGATCGCATTAAGCGGCGTGACGACAGTTACAGCACCGGTATTGCGATTAACGATCTTATAAAGCTGGCCTGTGTCATGTACTTTGTAAGCAGTGATTTGCTGACCATCATGGAATGGTTGAGGTGTGTTGATCAGCCGGATGGTTATTTCACGGCCATCTTCTTCCTGTATAAAGAATTCCGTGTGGTGAGTATGTGTTGTAGTTGTTGATACCGGGGCAATCTTTCCTGAAACTTTACCGGTCCAGTCACTCGTTTTTATTTTACCTTTTCCACCAGTAACGGAAGTGGTGGTTTCAACGAATTTGTTATATCCCTGCACTGTACCGTCATATATTTCAAATATCATATCACATCCGCTAAAGTTTGCTGTTAATTGCTTCATGATCCACAAAATGAATTATTAGATAGGAATATTGTAGTATGCATTCAACCAGGTTCTTCAGGAATGTATAGATATGCAAACGTGAGGCATAAAGAAATATCCGTCCTCACTGCATAACATATTTAAGTTTTAGGGATCATCCTCCAAACTCAATGAATTCCGGACCTGGTTTTTTCACGATGCGCCAGCCATCATCGTAAAGTGCAAAGTAAGCTTTTCTGTTATTTGTCTCTTTCAGATCTGTCTTTAACAATACCGCAAAAGGCGAAATGTTCTTATAGACGGTGGTGTATTCAACCATAGCTGTCTTTTTCGATTGCCCTATCCGCAATCCTGTTATTTCCACGAACTCTTCATCTGCAATCTTTACTGATTGAATATTGTATTGCTTATCTTTTTCAGGAGTAGGCAACAGATAAGGTGTGGATTTGTCTGTAAACGTTATCCATGGTTTATCGGCATCCCCAAATTTTTTTGTTTTGAGGACATTGACATAGTCGTCCTTTTCCAGTCCGGCATCGATTGACTGAAGTCCGTGTTTAGGATCGCCACAAAAGATGTCGTGGGTATAAACTTTGGGATACATCTTCTCCGCTGCTATCAGTTTCTGTGCTTTTTCCCTCGTGAAATTGTTGGACGAGCAGGATGTAAATATGAGCGCAGCCATGACGCTCAGGAAGGTTAGCCGTTTCATGGTATAAGGTGTTAGGTTGGTTCTAAGGTAAAAAAAATAAATGATCAGTCGGTTGTACGGGATTATGATACTAATTTGAAATATTTTTTGCTTGCTATTAACAGGTCAACGAGTACAGTAAGGAGTTTTACTTACCTGCATCTTCTGAATTGAAGGGGTAAACGATAACTAAATTTGGGGTATAGGATGCCTTCCTGTAGTACAGGTTAATTATTCCGGAATTCCCTGGTAAATCATAATCGCCGAAAAATATTCGCATTCTGCAGAAAGGGGGCATCAACACCTTATAATTTCTATTTCAAATAAATCCGGAACCGCTCGCTGACATCTGCCTTTCCTTTTTATTCTCCTGAAGCTGGTTGTATTTATTTCCATTGCGGCAGGCATGATCTCCTTTTGTGGTGGTTCTATCATCCTGTTCCTGTTCTGCGAAACTGTAGTATTCCTCCTCCGTAATGATCACATGATTGATCAACGGCACTTTCGGTTCCCCGCCCAGCCCCGGATCATGTCCCGGGCTGGCTCATTTCAACTCTCCCGCCATAGATCTGTCTGCCGGCGATGGCCGCAGCAATCCCCCGGATGATTATGCACCACGATCAGCTTCACCGCCCTTTTCTGCAGAGGTGGGCTGAAACCCGGATCCGGGTCCAGGACAAGTCGCCCGGTCATCCGGCGGTTCACGCTGACAATGGTGGAGAGCTCAATGACCCTGCTAGCGCCAATAGCTCTGAAAACAACCCAAATGTATCAAAGCTTCTATCACAGAGGGGGGTAAAGGATTCCCCTGATGAAAAAACAGGTTTTTCCGGCCAAAAAACATGCTTCAATTACAAAGGTGAATGCCTGTTAGTTGCGAGATTTGGATAATTGATCTATCCAATTACAGCTAAAATTATTACAGTGAATAAAGGTGAAATCATCATATATCAATCTTCCGAAGGCCACACTTCTATTGATGTCAGGCTTGAACACGATACTGTTTGGTTAAATCTGAATCAGCTGGCCGAGCTATTTGACAGGGACAAGTCAGTAATATCCAGGCACTTGAAAAATATATACAATGAACACGAATTAGACCCGCAGGCAACTGTTGCAAAAAATGCAACAGTTCAAAACGAAGCTGGCCGGGAAGTGAGCAGGGATATTGAGTATTATAACCTGGATGCGATCATTTCTGTAGGTTATCGGGTCAATTCTGCCCGCGGAACCCAATTCAGGATCTGGGCTAATAAAATATTAAAAGATTACCTCGTAAAAGGATATGCCTTAAATGAAAAGCGTCTGAAAGAACAGGAAGAGCAACTCGATCAACTCAAGCAAACGGTGCGGCTTCTCGGGAACGTAATGGAAAATAAGGCGCTGAACTCTGATGAGGCAACGGGATTGCTGAAAGTATTGACGGATTATACCTATGCCCTGGATATACTGGACCAGTATGACCATCAACAGTTACAGGTAAAAGGCACCACCAAAGATGATCTTTTTCAAATTACGTATAAAGAAGCGATGCTGGCTATTCACAGCCTGCGTGACAAATTTGGCGGCAGTCCGCTTTTTGGAAATGAAAAAGACGAGTCTTTTCAGGGCTCTTTAGCTGCGATCTACCAGACTTTTGGTGGAGAGTTCCTTTATCCAAGCGTGGAGGAAAAAGCTGCCAATCTCTTGTATTTCGTTGTCAAGAATCATTCGTTCAGTGATGGTAATAAACGCATCGCCGCGTTCCTGTTCGTGTGGTTTCTTGAAAAGAACGGGTTGCTTTATAAGGAAGATGGTCTACGTCGGATCGCAGACAATGCACTTGTGGCATTAACCCTGATGATTGCAGAAAGTAAGCCGGAGGAGAAGGAGATGATGGTGAGGGTGGTAGTGAATCTGATCAACAGGAAGAATTGAAATTAATTGGCAAAACCTTTGTGGCGGTTCTTCATACAAATCTTCTTCTCACCATTCTTTTCCTCTTTATCCTTCGAAAGCTGCTTGTACTCATTTCCATTGAGGCATGCATGATCTCTTTTCGTAGTAGCTCTTTCATTTGATCCTGCTCTGCAAAACTGTAATATCCGTCTTCGGTGATGATCACATGATCGATCACCGGCACTTTCAACTCCCTTCCGAGGCGATTCAATTCTCCCGCCGTAAATCTGTCTAATGGCGATGGCCGCAATAATCCTCCCGGATGATTATGCACCACGATCAGCCTCACCGCCCGCTTCTGAAGCGGTGTGCTGAAAACTTCCATCGGTTCGATCATCGCGCGGTTTACACTGCCATGGTGACGAGCTCGATATGCAGCACTTTGTTGGCTGAGTCGAGACTGATGGTCCAGACGTGCTCGCGGTTGCGGTGAGGAAAAGGTGTGTTGAGCAGAACGGGCTGGAGCAGCGAGAAGATATCCGCGGCAGAGCGGATGTATTGGTCAGTTGCCTCGATGATTTTGACGGGTTCGGTTATGTTCATGGTCAGATCGTTTTAATGGGTTCAGGTAATGGTAAATGGTAAGGTATGATTCAGGCTACCAGGCAACGGCATCACTCCATTGCCAGGACACTGTTGAACATGATGAATTTCCGGGTCTGCATCTTTTCAAACTCACCATTATCCAGGAAGCTGTAGAATTCGCAGTTATAGCCTGCCCCGGGCTTGACCCGGGGAGCAGTTTGATGTTCAGGAAGTGGCTGACGTCCACGAGTTTTTCGGTGGCGGTGATGTCGGACCGGGACGGCTTTAAGCTGCCGGAGGGATGATTGTGCGCGACGACGATGGATGCCGCGCGGCGCAGCAAAGCCCGGTGGTAAACCTCCATGGGATCAATACGGACGTTGTTCTGCGTGCCGAGCCCGAGGAGTTCAAGGGTGCGGACGGTCTGGGAGTGATCGAGACACATGAGCCACAGATGCTCGCGATCGCGGTTGAGTTTGGATTGGCGGAGGTAGGTGGGTTGGAGGAGATGGAAGATGTCGGAGGAAGTTTGGATGTGGAGGTTTTGATTGAGGGAGAGGCGGATTGGCATAGTGTTAAGGTTTTAGAGGTTCGATTGCTTTTTGTTTTCTCACTCCAAAGTTAAGTAACTGCATGCATATTTACATCATAACTTATCTGTTTAAAGGATAATAATATCTGATAAAAGGATAAATTGTTGACATTTAAAACCTTGGCTTAAATTTAAATTTAAACTTTCTTGTGAATGGCTAAGCTGGTTTTAAATAGACTTCGAATTGTGTTGGCAGAAAAGGATAAAACGAATAGATGGTTGGCGGAGAAATTGGAGGTGAATGAGAATACTGTGTCGAAGTGGGTGACTAATAATCAGCAGCCAAGCGTGGAGACGTTTTATCGGATAGCTGTGTTACTACAGGTCAACTTGCCAGATCTATTTGAGAGCACTAGAAAATAATTGCAATTGGTTAATGATGGATTAGGAGTTTCTGTTAGCCGCCTTTCAAATTCTTGCATAAAAGAAAGCCCGCTATTAAAGCGGGTCCTATAAAAGTTAAAAACAAAAGAATGAAGTTTGTCGTTCATGTATTAGGAGGTTTCGAAAGAACCGTATCAATAGCATGGCGAACAAAATCATTCAAAGTCATATTTTTCAGGGTTGCATACCTAGCAGCTTGGCGGTGTAAGTCGGAAGGGATGCGAACGTTAAAACTTCCCTTGTACGTCTTCTCAGGCTCTTTACCAAGTTCTTCACAAGTCTCCAGGTAATCATCCACGGCTTCATGAAATGCCTTTTTCAGTTCTTTAACTGTGGTTCCCTCAAAATTCACAAGATCATTTATGCCAATAATCTTCCCGTGAAACACCTCATCTTCCGCACTGAAATGTATCTCTGCATAATAGGTCTTGTATTGTAAAACATCAGTCATTTAATAACCCTCTTTCTTTTAAATGTGTCACTACATCATCAATCTGGTAGGACTTAAGAATATTCTGGGGGTGCGGTTTATGAAGGCTAATACATCCCTGTCTTGGTTTGCGAACTTCCTTCTTGAACCTCCTGTTTTCCCCGTTTTCATTTCTGTATATCCATAATGAGCTAGTAATTTTTTTAGCTCTTCCCAAGTAAAATCTTTGGGTTTGGATAACAACCTTTCAGCTAGTTTATCAAATTTTCCCATTTAACTACATTATTACGTCGTTTAGCGATTTTTCTGTTCATACAAGTTTGTTGTGTTTACGTGTTAAAAATTGCAACTAATATTCAGTTGCAATTTACGTGCCATTTTGGAAATTTTCAAAAAATCCTCGTCAACGTAATTGGATGAAAATTAAGTCATTAATTTTTTTTAAAGTTTGGATACCACAGTAGATGGAATAAAAAACAACATTATCGAATTTATTAGTCGATTCATATGGCAAAAAAGATCTATTTATTTGCGGCCATACGTCCATTGTTTAGCATAAGAATAGTTTCAAAAGAGTTGCTGGCTAAGAATGTGGCTGTCTTCTTGCATTAAAGGACACTCTCGGTTTTTGCGCCAGACGAATTAATCTATTATATATTCCTGTTGATTTCATACCGGCACCTATTAAATTAAGCAGGTATTGAGTGTTTAGCATCACAACTATATAAGCCGTATGAGTTGTACCGTTTTAAACAGAAGCCTCAAATAGGCTCATCTTCATTGAGCGTTGTTGCAAAAAGATTTTTCGCGAATTAAAATGATTCAATAAATTTATTTAGCCAATCATTTTCACCACCCAAACCTTCATCCTAATGGCACACAACGTAACCTTCACGATTCCCGATCGGGAACTGGGGAATGCTGATCTCGAATTCACCGTCAAAAAGAATAAAGCCAAGTTCGGAACATTAAAAATCTCGAAAGGGGCTGTCGTTTGGCTCCCTAAAGATTTCACTTATGGCTACCAACTTACCTGGGATCAGCTTAGTGAAATAATGAAAGAGAATGGCAAACGGAAGAACGGTTAATCTTTCTCATATCTCAGAATCAATTCAATAACGTTAAAAATTAACTCGATGCCGGACGATATCTTTCGGGGTGCATTTGTTATGCGCTTCCATAATCATGATATATTGACAAGTACATACTTTAACACTGGTGAATGCAATCCTTATCCGGAAACTGCAAAAAGGATAACCGCTGGAGAGCCATCTACTGATCCTTTTATTGGACTATTTAAAGTTATCTGGCTTGAAAAAGAAGACAGTGAGGTAATTGAATTACAAATCATCAAAGACCCTCATTCGCCCAGATATGAGTTAAAATGGGGTCCGCCGGGTAAGTTACAGTACGAAGGACATGCCGTGCTAGAGAATGAAATTCTATTCGGATACTATTGGTGAGTAGATAGCTAGATGGACCTAAGTTACTAATTGATAATCAGTCGTTTGTGATTCGACTTGGCCTTGTTCAATATATTGCACTTTTTTGAGGTAACTTGTTGGCTTTATCCAACAAGAAGTAAGATCAAGTGTAGAATATAAGAATAGCCGATAGATAAAAAGGAAGCATGAACAACAAATCCAACCCAACAGATACATATATCAAAGGTCACCGAGAATCAATTGGCATGAGCATTAGAACCTTCGTGAGAAGAAGGGCTATAGCTAGGAAGATCTTGCGAGGTTAATGTCGGTGAATCGATCTACGATCTCGAAAGTTGAAACAGGAAAATTCGCCATAAGCGTAGACTACCTGGTTCGATTTGCCTGGTATTTAGATTTTGATATTAATGTGATGGGGAAAAATGCTACATAATGGCGGACGTCCACGATATAGAAACGCGAAGTAGGAACATGCGCCAGATAAAAAGCAAGGATACTGGCCCGGAGATGGTAGTAAGAAGATTTCTTTATGCAAATGGCATCCGTTATCGGCTGCATGTAAAAGCTTTACCAGGCAAGCCGGATATCGTTATAAAAAAATATAAAACAATAATTGACGTAAGAGGCTGCTTCTGGCATGGACACAGGAAGTGTAAGTATGGTGAGGTTAAGAGTGAATCGTCAATTAAAGAGACGCGGGTAATTCCAGCAATGGAACGGGATATACGGAATGAAAAAGCTTGGAAAGAGTTGGGATGGAACGTAATTATAGTATGGGACAGTTGTGAATTGGAAATAAAGAAAAAGAAATCAGAGAAAAGGGAAGCAATACTTAAGGACTTATTAAAGAAACTACAGAAAAATAGTGATACCAATAATTGACATATTTGCGGGGCCGGGTGGTCTCGGTGAGGGCTTCTGTTCATTACTAAAGCCGAATGGTTCCAGGGCATTTAAAATTGCATTGTCTGTTGAAAAAGATCAGTATGCACACAAAACGCTTACGCTAAGAAGCTTCTTCAGACAGTTTGAACCCGGGCGTGCTCCGAAGGACTATTATAAGTTTTTACGGAACGAGATCTCTCTAAAAGAACTATATGAAAAATATCCGATTCAGGCCGTCGCCGCCGCACAAGAGGCGTGGCAGGTAACTTTAGGGGATTCTAAAGAAGCTGTTTCAAAGCATGAGCTTGATACAAGAATTCGCGAAGCTTTAAATGGCGCAAAAAACTGGTTACTGATTGGAGGACCACCATGTCAGGCCTATTCTATAGTAGGTCGATCAAGAAGAAAAGAGACTGTTCTGGATGAAGTAAAAGATGAAAGAGTCGGCTTGTATAAACAGTACCTGAGGATTATCGCTGTTCACAACCCGGCGGTCTTTGTAATGGAAAATGTAAAAGGGCTGTTGTCTGCCGAAACAGAGAAGAGTCCGGTCTTTACAAAGATCCTAAATGATCTGGCAAATCCTGTCGATGCTTATTACGAAGACTTTGGACGTAATGGAATTCAAATAAATTGTCCGGGATATAAAATCTATTCTCTTGCAGTAGAAGCGCAGAAATTTGATGACTCAGGAAATCCTATTTATAAACAGAAGGATTTTATTATCCATGCTGAAAAGTATGGAATCCCTCAAACAAGACACAGGGTAATATTGCTTGGAATCAGGAATGACATAGAAGTAGAACCAGAAGTGCTCGTAAAAAGCAGCCCAGTTGGGATATTTAGAGTGCTATCTGATTTGCCCAGACTTCGTAGTGGCGTTTCTAGGCAGGAGGATGATAGCGACGCATGGAGAAAGGCAATTGAAGGCATTACCCGGAATGGAAATTTAAGAGGAGTTGAAAAAACGTTGAAAGCCAACATCCTTAAAAAGCTAACAAAGCTTCGTCTACCAACAAATGGGAAGGGTGCAGTTTTTATACCTACTGATAAATCGACCGTATTATATAGACACGATTGGTTTCATGATAACAATATAGGCGGCGTTTGTAATCACGAGTCAAGAACGCACATGGAAAGCGATTTGAAAAGATATTTCTTTGTTTCCTGCTATGGAAGTTTTAACCGCGTATCTCCTAAATTGGAAGACTTTCCTGAAGCTTTACTTCCCAATCATGATAATGTAAAACAAGGAATAGAGGAGAAAAAATTTACTGACAGGTTTAGAGTACAGTTGTCGAACAAACCTTCTAAAACAATTACGAGTCATATTTCAAAAGATGGACATTATTATATTCATTATGATCCAACACAGTGCAGAAGTTTGACAGTCAGAGAAGCTGCTAGAATTCAAACTTTCCCAGATAATTATTATTTCTGTGGCCCAAGGACTGCACAATTTTCTCAAGTTGGAAATGCCGTACCCCCGTTGCTGTCAAATAAGATTGCGCAAATCGTATATCCGATATTTTATGATATTAGTCGAAACGAAAAGAATCATTTAGAAGAATTAACCACGACTGACAGAGTCAAACGAAACCGGCAGATGTTTGCTACAGATTAGATATCAGCCTGGTTAAAGCAGAAGATGGTAAAATTCTCGTTTCAGACGAAGGCGACTTGGAATACTTGATACAATATATTCGTTGGCAAGCTTTTAATTTCATATAGATTATATATATTGTTTGTTTAATATAATTAACCGCTGTGAATCCTATAATTGATGATCTGGTCGGAATAGCTGACAATGAGCAACGAAAAATAGAGGAAAGTCTTCCCAATGATTCGTTAGAATGCCTCGGCCTTTTTATCGAGTCTGTTCGAAGTTTAGATTTCATTATGCTGGGACAACCTGGAGTTCCTACTACTGAAAAAGAGATTTTTTCGGTATTTGATCTCAATATGATTGAAATGGGTTGGAATCTCGCGGCCTCTATGTTATTAAAGGAGGCGGATTTTTATGGGTTTCCAATGAGGCAAAGTTCAGTTGATTCAAGAAGGCAGATATTGAGCTTACTTTACCGGCTTGGAATAATTAGTCAGCTTAGACGCACTATTGATATGGTAAAAGCGGGATTGGTCAATGTTCAAAAAGAAGGAGAAACGTTTACATTCTCAAATGTGCTGAGCTCGAAAGATCAATTTCTTGACGAGTTGGATCTTTATGCACTTAATCAACTGGAAGAAAAGCTTAAATCGTCTGGAGCTACATACAAAGGATGGGAATTAACCGATAGAAAAGATATGGAAGATACGTTCCAGCAAGTTGGGAACTTTATGGCCGTCAGGTATGAAACTGAACTCGCTGCTTATAAAATTAAAGAAATTGATTCTCGAATGGTTCCTTTGATTAAGCAATGGAACTCAGGGAAACATGGAATAATGTTGGGTTATGATAGTACTCCGGAGATTGATAATCACTTTTTAGCAATCGCAGCTGAATTAACTAGGGAGTGGCGAGATGAATCAGGAATAAGCCCTTCTGCGAAAATTGGAAATATCTTGGCATCGGAAATCATGGCGGTAGCGAGTATTGTCGTCAGTTTTCATATCAAACATATCTACTTTGCACAGCTGGCTTCGAGGAATGATCCAGAAATTCTTATACCACAAAGCCTGTCAATCTGGAATCCAGCTAGCCAGCTAACTCAAGATATTTCTTATTTCACGGGAATTAGTCAGGAGATAGTCAAGGAAGCAATGGATGCAATAACCCTATCGCCGACTGACGTAACTTTTTTAAATCGGCATACGACTCGTTTTCGACCACTCTTGATTAAGATAAGTGGCGAATTCGTGCTGAGGCCGATTTCATCTGTACTTAGAAATCCCTTGCATTCTGTTTACGCTTTACTCGAGTCACGAGACCCTTCCCTCAGCGATCGTATTTCGCAGTATAGAGAAGACTGGCTTAGGCAGTATTTGAATGCGATATTCGCTGGGAGCCGCTATCAAACAGCTTACGGCAATACCAAGATTCGCAAAGAAAAAAACTATATAACAGATGTAGATGCATTTATTTATGATAACCTAACAGGAGAGCTTGCACTTGTTCAGATAAAATGGCAGAATTATTTTACTAATGATGTTAGGAAACTAAGAAGTAGAGCCAAAAATTTTGTAGATGAGATTACTTTATGGACTGAGAAAATGGTAGACTGGATCGAATATACTCCGCTTCCTCAGATTATTAAAAATTTTCAGCTCAAAGGTTCTACCAATATGTTTACCAAGTCAAAAATCTATCTATTTGGATTATCAAAAAATAGTGCCCGAATGCAGGGTTATGGGTATAAACTGAATCTCGAAAAAATAACTGTT
>JBQCHL010000001.1:0-115831 GCA_051954695.1 Chitinophagaceae bacterium | reverse complement strand
CGCGAAACTTCCTCTCATAGGGCGTTTGGGTGGGGTTTTTGGCCTTTTTTTTTGCGCGCTTGGCAATACAAAAACTAAAAACTGACAGCAATAGACCCAGTTACAAACGTGTTCGTTTTCACCTGATCATTTCTCTTTATAAAAACAGCATCTTTACTGTTAAGAGTCCGTCCTTCAATTCTTACCAATACATTCTTAGCTGGTGAATAATCCACATTCAGCGAGTATCCCATAGTTTGAAACCCCTTCGGTGTACCAGTTGCCACAATCACACCGTTTTTATCCTTATAATACTCTACCCTACCCACCAGCGCCCACTGATCATTGAACGCATACCGCAAAATACCAACCGGCGAATACCAGGTATTGGTGCCACTGCCGGTTGCACTCTTTTCTTCCGTACCAATATCAAACCCTGCGGTAATCCCCAACCTGTCTGTAACATTGAATATGCCATAGACATTATGGAAAATGCGTATCAACCGGGCACTATCAGGCTTATCGGTGCCAATAAATGTGCTATAGTTCAATATCACTTTTGATGATGGCTTAAATTGTATCTGTGAGCCCCAGCTCATCAATGAATTGCCATCCACCCTTTTTATCCTTTGCCAGCCATTCAATGCCAGCACACTTAAAAACCATTTTTCATTATTGCTTGTATAACTAAGCTTGGCGCCACTTTCATAATACGGAGAATTGTCTGCCGGCATGCTTCTCGTAAGTGCCCAGCAATCTTTACTGATAGCACTTTCAAAGCCAATGTGTGAACCAAATATACCGGCATCGAGCCAGAGGTTTTTGGTCTTGCTTAATTTAACACCGGCATTTGCTTCAAAAATATTTTTCAGCACACCCGGCTCTGCAGCGTAGTTCGCATTCATATAAGTACCTGCAGCCAGCGCCAGGTTGGCTCTTACCCGCTCTGCATTGTACGCTCCTTTTATATATCCCAGGTTCAGATTAAACTCATTGTGCCGGTTGTGACTGTATATAAATCCCGGCCGGTTATTATCCAGCGGCTTATTGAAGTCATAGCTATAATAGGCTTCTATATAACCGGAAACAGTAAAAGCAGGGTTCTCCTGTGAATTAACAGGACCTGTAATAAAAATTTGGGCACAGATCAGCATGGCAGTTGCCATTAAAATAGTTCTCATAACAGATGATATATTTAATGTGATTGATTATTATTTAAGTGCATCCAGTGCTATATTCAATTTGAGCACATTCACTTTTGAAGGGCCAAACAGGCCAAGCATGGGGCCGTCAGTATGTGCTTCCACCAGTGACAGCAATTTCTTTTGATCTATATTTCTAACTGTGGCGATACGTGCGATCTGAATTTTAGCTGCTGCTGGTGAAATATCCGGATCAAGGCCGCTGCCCGATGCTGTTACCAGTTCAGATGGAATTTCTTCCTTCTTCACTGCCTGGTTATGCGCCAGGAAGCTGTCAATCCTCTCCTGCACTACCTTGAGATAATCAGGATTGGAAGGCCCTTTGTTGGACCCCCCAGATCCTGCAGCATTATAATCTACTGAAGAAGGCCGACCCCAGAAATATTTGTCTTCTGTAAACCGTTGGCCGATCTTTTCATACCCTACCACTTTACCATTCACGGTTATAGTTTCTCCTTTTCCACCACCCGGTGCCAGCTTGCCTATACCTGCTATTAGCAGTGGAAATATAACAGAGCACAGCACGATCATAGCCAGCGTGAGCCTCAGTGAAGGGCTTATATATTTTTTCATTTTACTTTTTATTAATTATGAAGAATACTTCTTTGTTTATAAAAAAACTCCTACAATAAGATCAATCAGTTTTATGCCGATAAAAGGGACAATAATTCCTCCCAGTCCATAGATCAGCAGATTCCTTCTCAGCAAAGCCGATGCACCTATTGGCTTATACGCAACGCCTTTCAGAGCCAGTGGAATTAAGATGGGTATAATGATAGCGTTGAAAATAACCGCTGAAAGGATCGCACTTTCGGGGCTGGCAAGATGCATTAGGTTAAGCCCCTGCAATGCAGGAATGGAGGTAATGAACAATGCCGGTACGATCGCGAAATACTTAGCCACATCATTGGCTATAGAAAAAGTCGTAAGCGTACCGCGTGTCATCAACAATTGTTTACCGATCTCTACGACCTCGATCAACTTGGTAGGATCATTATCCAGGTCAACCATATTACCGGCTTCTTTGGCAGCTTGCGTTCCACTGTTCATAGCTACGCCAACATCTGCCTGGGCCAAAGCCGGAGCATCATTGGTGCCATCACCCATCATAGCTACCAGCTTACCGCCCTGTTGTTCCTTTTTGATATAATTCATTTTATCCTCCGGCTTGGCTTCAGCGATAAAATCGTCCACACCGGCTTTAGTTGCGATATACTTTGCTGTAAGCGGATTATCACCTGTTACCATTACAGTCTTAACACCCATTTTACGCAGGCGGTCAAACCGTTCCTGTATGCCTGGTTTGATAATATCCTGCAGTTCTATCACGCCCGCTACTTTAGCATTCCTACTTACCACCAGCGGTGTGCCCCCATTGGAAGCGATCTCTTTTACTTTGTTGATAGTATCTGATGGAATATGACTCCCTGCCTTATCCACGATTTTTTTAATAGCATCAAACGCTCCTTTGCGGATGGATATTCCATCCGGAAGATCAATACCACTGCTGCGTGTTTCAGCAGTAAAGTCAACAAGACGGCTATTAACTGGGAGTATTTGCTGTGTTATATTATTAACTGAAGCAAGTTCTATAATAGATTTTCCTTCCGGGGTTTGATCGGCAATAGAAGCCAGCACGCAGTTGGTCATGAACTCTGTTTTATCCAGTCCCTCGGTGGGCCAAAACTGTGTGGCTTTCCTGTTACCGATCGTAATAGTGCCGGTCTTATCCAGCAAAAGCGTATCCAGGTCGCCGGCCGTCTCCACCGCCTTACCGCTCTTGGTTATCACATTTGCACGAAGTGCACGGTCCATGCCGGCAATGCCGATAGCGCTGAGCAAACCGCCGATGGTAGTGGGAATAAGACAAACAAACAGGGATACAAAAGCGGCAATAGTGATCGGCGTTTGCGCATAATCTGCAAAAGGTTTAAGTGTAACGCAAACGATAACGAATATCAGTGTGAATGCTGCCAGTAAAATAGTCAACGCTATTTCATTCGGCGTTTTCTGACGGCTAGCGCCTTCTACCAGGGCGATCATTTTATCGAGAAAACTCTCACCAGGCTCTGTTGTTACTTTCACTTTGATATGATCACTCAACACTTTGGTTCCTCCTGTTACGGATGATTTATCGCCACCCGCTTCGCGGATCACAGGAGCTGATTCGCCCGTGATAGCCGACTCATCAATAGTGGCCAACCCTTCCACGATCTCTCCGTCCATTGGAATGATATCACCTGCTTCACAAATGAACAGATCACCCTTCCGCAACTGGGAAGAAGGAACGATCTTGATCTCGTTCACATACATTTCCCCTACGATCAACACTTTTTTAGCTGGTGTATCCTCTCTTGTCTTTCGAAGGCTTTCCGCTTGCGCCTTCCCTCTTGCTTCAGCAATTGCTTCAGCGAAATTGGCAAACAATACAGTAAGCAGCAGCACCACAAAAACGATCGAATTATAAACCAGTGAACCCTGTGATGTTTCTCCTGCGGCTATCCAGATACAAACCGCCAGCATGATGATTGTGCCCAGGTAAACCGTAAACATTACGGGGTTGCGGAACATGGAACGTGGGCTCAGCTTAATAAACGACTGTTTCAACGCTTGCTTTACCAGCTCCCCTTCAAACAATTTGTTTTTTCTTTTATGTTTTGACATAACTCTTCTTTTAAATCTTTTAATAAAGGCTCAGGTATTCTGCAATAGGGCCCAGGGCCAGGGCAGGGAAATAAGAAAGCGCATTAATGATAATGATCACAACTAGCGTCATTGCCCCAAACGTGTAGGAATCAGTGCGCAAAGTGCCGGACGACTCAGGGATATATTTCTTTTTCGCCAGTAGTCCGATAATAGCAATAGGACCGATTATCGGCAGATAACGCCCAAGTATTAGCACAAAACCTGTAGTCACATTCCAAAAAACATTGTTATCACTCAATCCTTCAAACCCGCTACCATTATTGGCATTGGAAGAAGTGAACTCATACAGCATCTCTGAAAATCCATGGTAGCTGGGATTGTTCAACCAGGCAGAAGGCTTCACCGACCAGGCAATTTCAGGGTGATGCGCTACCATATACGCCGCAAAAGCTGTAAACCCTTTGATCAGGAAGGCGGAGAGCAGGGTTATCAATGCAGCGATCTTTACTTCACGCGCTTCCACTTTATGACCCATGAATTCCGGCGTTCGCCCCACCATCAAGCCCGAAATGAACACGGCAATAATGATAAAAATGAAATAGTTGAGCAGGCCTACTCCTATGCCTCCATACAGGGCATTGATCATCATATCGAGGATTACTACACCCCCAGACAAAGGCGTAAGACTGTCGTGCATACCGTTTACAGAACCGTTAGAAGTGGAAGTTGTAATTACGCTCCATAATGCCGTAGCTGCAGAACCGAACCTGATCTCTTTTCCTTCCATGCTGCCGATAGATTGAGTGATGCCCATTTCATCAATAGCAGGATTACCTCTTGTTTCATAATAAATATTGATGCAACAAAACAGGACAAAGAGCACGCTCATTACAGCGAAAATGACCCTTGAAAGCTTTTTTCGATTGATATAGAACCCCAGTGAAAAAACCAGGGCCATAGGGATCACCAGTATAGAAATGGTTTCAACGATATTGCTGAAATAAGTAGGGTTTTCCAATGGATGCGAAGAGTTGGTTCCAAACCAGCCACCACCATTGGTACCTAATTGCTTTATAGCAATCATCCCCGCAGCAGGACCTCTCGATACCTGTACACTATCTCCCTGAAGTGTAGTAATGCTATCCTTACCATCAAAGCTGGCGGGTGTGCCACTGAAAACGAGCAACACTGCCACTACAATACATAAAGGCAGCAAAACTCGCGTGATGGATTTAATAAAATAGTTCCAGAAATTGCCCAGGTTCTGGGTCGTTTTTTCTTTCAGTCCGTTAAATAAGGCGATAAGGGCGGCAAGACCGGTAGCAGCGCTCACAAACTGTAAAAAGGTGATCACAAAAAGCTGGGAGAAATATGTTATCCCGGTTTCACCTGAGTAGTGCTGCAGGTTGCAATTGACAAGGAAGCTTATTGCAGTATTGAAAGCAAGGTCGGGGGTTTGCCCGGGATTGCCATCAGGGTTAAGCGGCAGCTTATCCTGGAATATCAGCACAAAGAATGCATACACAAACCAAAGCAGGTTAATGGTCAGCATTGCTTTCAGGAACTGTTTCCAGTTCATGCCCTCATCCGGGTTCACACCCCCTATTTTAAAGATCAGCTTCTCCACCGGCTTCATAAAATCAAGCCAGTTTCTCTGGCCTGCAAAAACCTTTGCCATATACCTGCCAAGGGGATATGCCAGCAGCAGTGTGAGTAAGACGATCAGTATTGTGCCTGTAATTTCTGTGTTCATGGTAAGAATGATTTATCGTTTTAAAATTTTTCCGGCCTGATCAATACATAAATGAGGTAGATAAATACCAGGACTGAAATACCGAATAGCAGGTTCATCATATTGTTATTATTAAATGGTTTATTGATCAGATCTTTTCGAAGAACCCGATCGACTTAAAGAATAGATAGAAGCAGAGTGCCGCAGCCAGTAAAAGAAGGATTGTTAGCATACATCTTATTTATGGTGAATGATCGATTTGCTATGGCGCTTGTGCCAAAACAGGTGCCACCTCCGTTTACATAGATCGCTTCGTCTTCCAAACCCTTTGCTCCTAAAGGATTTGCGGGGATTTATCATTACTGGGGCAGTTAACCCCGGCCTTTCAATACCCTTTCATTTTGAAAAGCAACTTTTTCAAAATGAAAGGGTAAGGCGCATAAGAAATATGTCTTTCCACTTAATAATCTTATGAAACCAATGCTGGTAACGGGTTTCAGAGAGAGTGCCCAAAAAAGAACAAATCCGGAACAGGTTTTGGCATGGAGGTATCGCAAAGAGCGCAACGGTTAGGCAAAGAACGCAACGTGGCGTACTCCGCGTAACCGTTGCGCCCTTTGCGATACTTAATAACCTCTATTAAACAACTTAAAATACCTGCCATGATCACTCAATACGAGGTTGCCGGTCTTTTAAATGAAGAAATCCCGCAATCCCCTGTCACCCTTCCTACTAAAGCATCCCTCCATGTATATGCAGCCATTCATGCTCTTTGCGACCATACACGGAAAGCCGTGGAAGAACATAATACAGCACTTCTCAGAAAATGCTTTAAGCTGGCGGAAAAACTCTACCGACAGGGAGATAATGTAGTGCGCCTGCTGGTTGAAAACTGTTTTGTTTATTCCTTCAGCTCCTTTATGCCGAAAGACAATTTTGAAAAACTGGCGGTCAGGTCTTTTATACCCGACTGTCTCTATTCGGTTTATATAAAACAGGTCACCAGGAGTGGCAATTGATCACGCTAAACAAAAACAAATGGACCCGGAACATATAAAAATAAGGATCGCCGGTGCTGCTGATGAGCAGTATGCGGCCGCTATATCAATCGAAACAGCTCTTTCAGCAAAAGCGCGCGGTTCGGGCATATCCCAACGCTCGCCGGAAATGATCATTTCCAAAATGCGGGAAGGAAAAGCTGTGATCGCCGTCTGTGATGATGGCAACTGGGTAGGCTTTTCCTATATAGAAGTTTGGGCAAACGGAGAGTTTGTCTCCAATTCCGGCCTGATCGTTTCACCCCGTTTCAGGCAAAATGGTATAGCAGCAGCTATCAAGAAAAAAATATTCCGGTTAAGCCGCAGAAAATACCCGGCAGCAAAAATTTTCAGCATTACCACAGGACTGGCAATTATGAAGATGAATGCCCGCCTAGGTTTTCAGCCGGTTACTTATAGCGAGCTTCCCGCTGAAAAAAAATTCTGGCAGGGATGCCGAAGCTGTGTAAATTATAACATATTACGCGGCAAAAACTGCAGCAACTGCCTGTGCACCGCCATGCTGTTCAACCCCGCAGATCATAAGACCCCAAAAATCATGGAGGCCATTGCATGAGCGAGGACAAAGAAAATAGCGTTCAGCACTTTCTCGACCTCATAAAAAAATCGAGAATAGGGAAATTCAAGATCTATATCGGCATGAGCGCCGGTGTAGGAAAGACCTATCGCATGCTGCAAGAGGCACACGCTTTGCTTCGCAATGGCGTGGATGTTAAGATCGGTTATATCGAAACACATAACCGGAAGGAGACACATGATCAGCTGGAAGGTTTGCCAATCATTCCCCGGCGCAAACTGTTTTACCGGGGAAAAGAGCTGGAAGAACTGGACGTACAGGCGGTGATTGCCTTAAGGCCGGAAGTCGTGATCATTGATGAGCTGGCGCACACAAATATCGAAGGCAGCAAAAATGAAAAACGCTGGCAGGATGTGGTAGAAATACTGGAAACAGGGATCAATGTGATCAGCGCTGTCAACATTCAACATATCGAAAGCCTGAATGATGAAATAAGAGATATCACCGGGGTGGAAGTAAGTGAACGTGTTCCGGACAGTGTATTGCAAATGGCAGATGAGGTCGTAAATATTGACCTCACTGCCGACGAACTGATCACCCGGTTGAAGGAAGGAAAGATTTATGCAAAGGAAAAAGTGCCGATTGCGTTGAATAATTTTTTCCAGGGAGAAAAGATCCTTCAGTTACGCGAACTTGCACTGAAAGAAGTAGCCAGCCAGGTGGAAAGAAAAGTGGAAACCGAATTGCCAGCGAGATCGGCACCCAGGCATGAACGCTTCCTGGCCTGCATCAGCAGCAATGATATAACAGCTAAAACAGTGATCCGGAAAACGGCACGACTGGCAAACTACTATCACAGCAAATGGTATCTGCTGTATGTGCAAACCCCACGGGAGAGCGGAGATAAGATCGGACTGGCGGCGCAAAGGCATCTTATCAATAATTTCAAGCTGGCAACGCAGTTGGGTGCAGAAATTATAAGAGTCACAGACAGTCATGTAGCCAAAGCCATCGTGGAAGAAGCAGAGAAACGGCAGATCACCACCATTTGTATCGGAAAGCCACATGTAAGCCTGTTGAGGATAATCGCTGCCACAAATGTGTTCAATCAATTATTAAAAAAACTGTCCGTAGCTGATATTGACCTGGTAATTCTTTCATAATGCGTATCAAAACAAAATTATCGCTGGGCGTTGGCCTGCTTTTTTTATTGGTGATAGTGCTTGCTGTGATCGGCGCTACTCATATCAATAAGCTATCTCGTGATACCAAGAATATCCTGATCGCCAATTACAACACACTGGATTATTCCCGGCAAATGTTGATCGCATTGGATGAGAACATCAGCAGCCCCGCCAACATTCAGAATTTTTCCATCAACCTTAAAAAGCAACAGCAAAACGTAACGGAGCCTGGGGAAAAAGAACTGACAGACAAACTGGCCGCTGATTTTGAAATGCTAAAAAACAATCCGGCCGATAGCATGGCCGAACTTGGTTTACGCAGAGATCTTTCAGGCATTATGCTGCTGAACATGCAGGCTATCCAGCGCAAAAGCGGCGTGGCAGAAAATACAGCCGACCAGGCAACTTTCTGGATAGCCATTGCCGGCACGCTTTGTTTTCTGATCGCTCTCACTTTACTGGTCAATCTCCCCGGAAGCATTGCCCGCCCGATCAATGAACTTACTGTTAAGATCAGGGAAATAGAAGAAAAAAAATATAATAAACGTATTTACCTAGGTGGAAGCAGTGAATTTGTAGAACTGGGTGAAGCATTCAATTCCATGGCTTCCAAACTGGAAGAATATGAAGGCAGTAATTTATCTGAATTATTGTTTGAGAAAAGGCGGATCGAAACGATCATCAACAACATGCACGATCCCGTGATAGGGCTTGATCAAAACAGCAAGATCATTTTTGCCAATGAAGAAGCCGTTAAAATAACTGGTTTAAAAACCGGCGAGCTGATAGGAAAAGCGGCTGCTGAAATAGCTATGAAAAATGATCTCATCAGGTATCTTATCAAGGATATTGATAAACCTGTGCAAGCACTCACTGCAAAAAATCAACCACTCAAGATCTTTGCTGATGATAAAGAAAGCTATTTTGAGAAAGAAGTGCATTCGATAGAGATCACTCCAACCGGCGAAAAAGGAAAAGAACATATCGGCCATGTTATCCTGCTCAAAAATATCACTCCCTTTAAAGAACTTGATTTTGCCAAAACCAATTTTATAGCTACAGTTTCGCATGAATTGAAAACACCGATCTCTTCGATCAAAATGAGTATACAATTACTGGAAAATGAACACACCGGCCCTATCAATATCGATCAGAAAAATTTACTGGAAAGCATTGAAGAAGATGCTAACAGGCTGTTGAAGATCACCAGTGAGCTGCTTAACATGACGCAAGTGGAAACCGGCAATATCCAACTAAATATTAAACCAACTTCTCCAAAAGAGATAATGGATTACGCAGTAGCCATCAATAAAACACAGGCAGATCAGAAAAAAATAAAAGTAGAAACACATTTTCCCAATCCTTTTCCTCTTGTGCTGGCAGACAATGAAAAAACATCCTGGGTATTAGCTAATCTTATATCGAACGCTATTCGCTACTCGCCTGAGAGTTCCACTATTTCTTTAACTATCGAAGAAAATAATAGCAGCCTGGCTTTTATTGTAAAAGACCAGGGCCAGGGCATTGATCCACAATACAGGGATAAAATATTTGACCGTTATTTCCGTGTGCCTGGATCACAGAAAGGTGGAACAGGCCTGGGATTGGCAATCAGCAAAGAGTTTATTGAAGCTCAGGGCGGACAAATATCCGTGATGAGCAATCTTGGAGCCGGAAGCGAGTTCAGGGTATTGCTAAATAAAGTGTAGGAGACTTCCCCACACTATTATCTTCCACTCACTCTCATTCCGCCACCAGGACCCCCATTATTCAAGCCCACTTTGCTCAGGCTGTAAGTAAAGCTCAACAAGGCAAACCGGCGTAAAGTGTTCACTCTTGAATCTTCGATATAATTCTGGTTACTTGTTCTGCTAACACCCACATTCCGGTTAAGGATATCATTTACACTCAACTTTAGTTCACCCCTATTGAACCGCAGGAACTGTTTGCTCAAGGATGCACTCCATAAAGGCACTTTTGCATTGAAGCCGCTGTTCAGTTGGTTGTTGATGGTGTAGCTAAAGTCGGTACTCAAATTAATCCCTTTCGGCAATTGCCAGTTGAATTCTGCTTCATACAGGTGAGAGAGATAGTTGGTGTTGAATGCTTTTTGTAAAGAGAATGTCGATTTATTATAGTTCAAAGAGCCGCTGACCGATACATTAATCTGATCGGTCCAATCCATATCCAGGCTAATGCGGGGACCAGCAATAAAGGTTTTGATATCATTCCTCAAACCCTGGGTGAATTGAGCGCCACTATTATAGGATAAGGTGGAACCCGCACGCAAAGAACCTTTCAGGAAACGGACAGGAAAGCCGACGCTGATATTTCCTGTCAGGTTATATACACCGTCCACGTTAACCGGGCGGGTAGATTTAACGCCATTGCTAAACAAAGAATCGCTGTTCACAATTTTGTTCTCCGTACGGCTGAGGTTGAAGAAAGCAAACAGTGTTTTGTTTCTAAAAGGGTTCAGGCCATTATAATTGATCTGCAGATTATGGGTAAATTCCTGTTTCAGATCAGGATTACCATTTCTGATATTCAACCGGTCAGTGATATCAGGCACTGGTTGTAATTGGGAAACAGTGGGCTGATTGGTATACGTGCGGTAGTTGAGCGTAAGGCTTTTGAATCGGGTGAAACTGTATTGGAAACGGGCTGTTGGCAACACATTGGTAAAGCTTTTGTTGATCACAGAGTCTTTGATGCCACTGATGATCTTTCCTTCCAGCTCTGATCTTTGTAATGATGCCCCTATGGCATAATTATATTTCTTTTTTTGTGTACGCAGGCGGATACCCCCGTTAATATAGCCATATGTGTTCCTGAAATTATTGGTCAGCGAATCATTCAATTCATCATATTTACCACTGTTTTTATTATAATCATACGTCACTTTATCAGAGCTGCTTTTGGTATTGCTTTTGCCAACGCTGAACTCCAGCAGGGAGCGGCGGAAAAGAGGTTCCGTATACACGGCTTTGGCAGTGTAACCATTCAGGTCGCTATTGTTCTGAATACGTTGATTAATGGAATCCGTTCTGTATAAAAAGCCGGTTTCATTGTAAAAGTTATTGATCGATTCCAGGCTGCCGTCGCCTTCATTGTTATTAAAAGTGTTTTGCAGGCTGAAAGAAAAAGTGCGGCCGGAACGGCGGAATTTCTTCCGGAACAACAGGTCATTTCTTAGGTTATAGGCCGAGCTGTTGGTTCCAGATAACGAATTTCCTTCATTACTGGTGCGGCCATCGCTGCCATACTGCCGGTATACTTTGGAGGCCCAATTGTTTGTTTTCTGGTAACCGATCGAAGGGGAAATTTTGAGAGAATGAAAGGAGTCGATCACATAATCAAGGCTCAGGTTCAGACGATGACTGTTGTTAATATTATCTGTAAGGCTGTTCTGATTATAGAAATAAGATGAGTCGCGTAAAATATATTGCCTTTGTATATCTGAAATGGTTTTAGGGTTATAGTGATTGTAGAAATAATTGCTGGTTAATTCCGCTTTGGTGCCAATGATATTATTATAATTCAACCCACCTCCCCAGATAGTGCGGATGCCGCTGTTATTAGCACCAAGCATGGACGCAGCAGGATCATCGGAACTCACAGATATTATTCCTCCTCCATTTCGCATCATCCGGCTAAGCTCGCCTGAAAAATTCATCATGTCCATAAAAGAAAAGCCTTCAGCATTGGTATTATTTGCCATGCCGATGACCGACATCTGGCGTGCCCCTTTAAAGGAATTAACATTGAACCGGCCTTCAAACCTGTCGTCTGTACCACCAGCTCCCATGATCTTTCCAAATGCGCCTTTCTTTTTATCCTTTTTCAGTTTAAGGTTGATCGTTTTCTCACTGTTGCCATCATCAAAACCGGTAAGCTGTGCCTGGTCGCTTTGACGGTCGTATACCTGCACTTTATCAATAGCGTCGGCTGGAAGATTCTTGGTCGCCATTTTCGGGTCGTTGCCAAAAAATTCTTTGCCATCTACCAGCACACGATTTACTTTTTGTCCCTGTGCAGTAACAGTTCCGCTTTTATCAACCGTTACTCCAGGCAGTTTCTTCAGCAATTGCTCTACACTGGCATTGGGTTGGGTCTTAAAGGAGCCCGCATTGTATTGTACCGTGTCACCGATCAGGGTTACCGGCGGGGCTTCACTGGTCACGATCACTTCATCAAGCACCTTGGTTTTATCATTCATGATGATCTGGCCGAGGTCAGGATTTTTGTCTGTTTCAGAAATGGTAAAAGGTTTATTGGTATTGTGATAAGCTACATGTGTGATCAGCAACCGGTATTCGCCGGGAGCCAGGTCTGAAAACGAGAAACGTCCGGCATTGTCAGACATGCCGAAAGAGACAAGAGAGGAATCTTTCTTCTGTAATACGGTTATGGTAGCGTCAGGAACAGGGCGTTTCCCTAACGTATCATATGCAATGCCTTTTACAGTGCCATTTTTTTGAGCCAGAAGGGTAAGGTGGGGTAAACTAAGAAGCAGGATGAAGCAAAGCTTTCGCATAGCCGGTGGTTTTGATTTCGGCTACGAAAATATTCTTAGAAAAAGGTAAAGGGAGTTAAAGAGTCTTGGATTAATGTTAATCAAGGTTAATAGAATACCTGCTGGTGGATCATTTTTCTATTTCTTCAATGATTGCCCTGGCTTCTGCAATCGCTTTATCATAACCATCCAGGTTCACTTCAAAATTATGGACACCCAAATTCAGGAGCGATTTTAGTTTTAATGATGAAATAAAATTGACCAGGGGCTGTTTTTCATCTTTTTCTACCAGCAGGTCCAGCATTTTTTGTTGAAGTGAATTCACATAATTTTCTCCGTATGTAATGTTTGGAAGAGTTTGCTGATAGAATATCAATATTCTTTCTTTTAGTACACTGTTTTCGATAGTCTCTATTTTTCCGCTCGACTTAAATCCTTCGTACCGTCCGATATTCGGTTGGGTTACACGCAGATCGAAATAGAGGTGTTGGCCTATCCCTTTATCCCTTACGGAATCCGTTTTGGCAGAAGAAGAGCTTTCAGGTATTGATTGCAGGAACTTGAAATTTGAATCCAGCTTTGCGATCACAGTTCTGTTGGCCTCCATAAGTTGGATATCCTTGCTCAGGTCTTCTTTCAACCCTTTCAGGAATGCTTTTGCTTCTTTTTGTTCGTGCCGGTGTTCAGACCAGCCATGCAACCAGATAGAAAGTGTGACAGCAAAAACAATGATCGCGATCTCCAGCAGAATTTCTCTGATCTTTTCACCTAAAGAGTGTTTACTTCTGGCGGCTTTAAAGATCTTTTTGGTGTGTTTGGCAACTTCTTCTTGCATGAATATTTCTTTATAAAGGAAAATACTATTTTTTCTTATCCTCCTCAAAGACTTAGTGTATCAGTTCCGGCCGGTACACTGTATCAAAAGCGAACGTCCGGGAGTCAAAACCGTCTGCAATTGGGTGATAAGCATACACTTATATTGTGGCATACTTTTGCTTGACGATAGGTCGATCACCATACACTCTGTTATGCTTAAACATTTCTTTCGTATCAGTTTCCGCAATCTCGCGAAGAATCGCGTGTACAGCGCTATTAATATTGCTGGTCTTACAGCGGGGCTGGCCGGGTTTGTTCTCGTTCTTCTCTATCTCAACAATGAACTTAGCTATGATAAATGGAGCCCGGAATTAAAAAAAGTATACCGGGTAAGCCAGCGCACTGATGATGAGATAATGGAGCAGACCGCTTCTCCGCTGGCAGGTTTTTTAGCAGCAAAGTCTTCTGAAGTGATCGCAGCGACGCGCATACAACCTTATGATAACTTTGAAACCTCTCTTAGCGCCGGTGATACAAAGATCTACTCCAAAGGCGGCGTGGAAGCAGATTCGCTTTTCCTGGATGTATTTCCATATAAAATAATAGCAGGCAACAGGCTGAACCCGCTGGATAAGCCTAATGCTATCATTATTACCGCATCATTGAGCCAGCGTCTTTTTGGAAAAGCTGATCCAATTGGCAAAACCATCCGCTTATTCAATGCTGCAGACAATGAAGTAACAGCAGTGATAGAAGAGCCCTCCACTCCTACTCATTTCAGTTTTCAATTTGCATGGCGCAGTTCGTATGAAAGGAAAAATAATTTCTGGGGAAACCGGTCGTATCAGACATATGTGAAAACAGCCAATGTACTGCCTGTGGCCAAACTTGATGAACTGATCAATCCGCTTTTTTATGAGGAGCAGATCAAAAAAAATGATCAATCATACGCTGCTTTTCGTGCAGCCGGGCACCAGGCAGGATTGTTTTCAGATGCTGTGGGGCAGATACATAATTTCCCACGTCATGGAGCCAGCAATTTTACTACAGTAGCCACACTGGTGGTGTTGGCATTTTTGCTGTTGATCGCAGGTGCCATCAATTTCAGCAACCTGTCTATTGCCGCTTCCATTCGCCGGTCAAAAGAAGTAGGCATACGGAAAACCTTAGGCTCAAGCCGCTGGCAATTGATAAGGCAGTTTTTAGGGGAAACCGCTTTGCAATGTTTGATCAGTTTTGCTCTGGCACTATTACTTGTGCAATTGGCTCTGCCTTATTTTGCCCGCAGTTTCGGTATACAGCTTTCGTTTTGGGGAGCCAGCAATATTGGTTATATCTTCCTGCAACTGCTGGTGTGCCTGGTAGTGGTGGTGCTTTTATCAGGCCTTTACCCGGCCGTTGTGCTTTCACTCATTAATACCAATAAAGTGTTGAAGGGAGCATATTCCGGCGGCACTAAAGGAAGAGGTTTCCGTAATGCATTGATCGTTGCACAATTTGTAGTGGCTGCCTTTTTCGTATTTGGCACTTTGGTGATCACCCGCCAGATCCATTTTATGGAAACACGTGATAAAGGTTTTTCCGGTGAGCAGGTAATGCGCATAGAAGCTACACAGAATACCAGGGAAAAAAATTTCAATACAACAAGAGAAACATTATTAAAAGCACCGGGAGTGCTGCAAGTAGCCAAAACAACAACTGTTCCCGGAGACGAATATGTTGACACTTCTACCTACTCGTTCAAATACGCAGGCACCGATCAGCGCATGGTTTCTGTGAAAGTGAGTACGGAGTATTTTACTACAATGGGTATTAAGTTGGTAGAGGGCCGCTTATTTGATGAGCGCCAGGCAGACCAGAACACCCGCAGTGCGATCCTGAATGAAACAGCCGCCCGAAAAATGGGAACGGATATTATTGGCAAGACGATTTATTTCGATGGCTGCGATACTGTTCCTGTGCAGGTGGTAGGCGTGGTACGTGATTTCAATGTACAGGGTTTTGAAAGCGCTGTACAACCAGTGGCTTACACTATTGGAAATAATGCCTGCATGTATCAGTCGGGCGGAGCCTTGCTGATTAAGATCAACAGCAATAAAACTGCCGGTACTGTAGCAGCGATCACAGAAGCCTGGAAGAAAGTAGAACCCGACCTGCCGATCCGCTATACATTCCTCGATGATAATTTCCAGCGGTTATTTGCTGCACATATCCGCTTACAGCAGATCATCAGCATATTCGCGATCACAGCTATTATCATATCTGTGATGGGACTGTTTGCTATGACGGCTTATCTCACGGGTCAGCGCCGGAAAGAGATAGGGGTTCGTAAAGTACTTGGTGCCAGTGTAGCGGATATTGCTTCCTTATTGAGCAGGGATTTTGTGAAACTGGTGTTGATTGCTGTAGTGATCGCCGTGCCATTAGGTTATTGGGCCACCCGGCAATGGTTACAGACTTTTGCATACAGGATCTCGTTGGGCTGGCAGTTATTTGCATTATCGGCTTTATTGGTGCTGGTAATTGCAGTGATTACAGTGAGCTTGCAAACGGTGAAAGCCGCAAGGGCTAATCCGGTAAATAGCTTACGAAATGAATAAGGCAATTTCTCATGTGAATAGTTCGAAACAAAGGGCCCCTTTTGGGGCCTTTTCCATTGAAATTGTTCAGATTTTGGTTTCTCTATAGACAAGTAACAAAAAAGTCACTATACAGTGACTTTATGTGCTCGATTTTAAGAAAGGTTATGCTGATTACCATTTCATCCGGGAAAGAATGTAATTAGCTTTTGCTAATTTTTCGGGGAATAAAACCTTTCCAGAATACTTATTCAAGGATTTATCTACTATAAACCTTACAGTAAATTCAGGAACACCTTTCCATTTTACTTTTCGTTTCGCAATTATCATAGTCATTAAAATTAAAAATTGTTTTTCGCGTGATTAAAAAGCCATCATAATCTTTTCCCTTAACAAATAGTTCGCGAGAATATACTCCATCTATTAGAATGAGGCCATATAATACAAAATTCTCCTCAAGCTCTTCTTGATTAATTCCTAATGCCATTCGATAAAGGCGATTCCGGCTTTTGGAACTTCCGGAGAAGAATATTGCAGCATGAGGATGGCGATCTGTGAACTAATTCACAACTACTGCAACAGTCGCCAGAATTTTATCCCTGTCCTTATTATCCGTTTTTGAAAAATCATCCACACTACCATCAGACAGCAGATTTCCAAAAGACAGGTTATACAACCCTGGGCTACCCGTTTCAATAAACTGGATGATCTTTTCAATCTCACCTTTTGGCCCTTTGCTGATAAAAAGGGTTTCCATCAGATCTTCTGAAATTTTTAAATCAGTATATCGTTCGTATTTCATAGGCAGGTAAATTCAAAATGACAAACAGGATTGCTTCAATGAATTACTCTACAGCAAAACTGCATTAATCATTTAAACCCGCCTGGTGTTTTTCCTCTTTTTTATTATGGATTTTAGCGATGCCGCCTTGTCATTTAATCGGGATATTTGTTTTTTTACCCGAATGACTTACTTCCAATCATTTCCCCAACTGCTCTAACATTTCCGCCGTCCCTTTCTCCAAATCCAATATCACCACTTTCAAATTAGACCCCACTCTCGTTGTTTGTTTCTTCACCGGCAAATCACCAATTGTCGTCAGCGCATCCGTATACCACTTACTCCAGGTTTCCAGAATATGCTTTTCCTTTGCCAGATCCTTTCCTTCTTTCACCGCTTGCTGGCTAAGCGCAAACTCGGCCTGCATTCTTTTATCCGCTTCCTCTTTCACGGTTTTTATGATCGCCAGTGCTGTATTCTCATCGGCATTGACCAGCGTCATCCCCGCTGTAAGTGCACTTACTCCTACATTCTTTAGGGTTTTTGCAGACACTTTATCCAGCCTGTCGTTGTCCGTATGATAAAACACATCCGTAAAATGCCACATTAATAATCCCGGTATCTTATTGCGGAGAAAAGGAGTGTGATCACTACCGCCCTCAAAAGGATTGGCATTTACTATCCAGTTAGCAAATTTTCCTTGTTGCCGGCAGATACTTAAAATAAAATCGTTGTAATAATGCGGGAAAAGATCTTTTTCTTTCACATCTCCGGCTCCCCATTCTGTGTGTTTGTCTTCACCGCGCGTCCAGATAGCAGAAGGGTCAGGCATTTTTTCGATCAGGAAGCTGCCGCCTGTTTTTTTGGTGTCTTCACCTACCATATCAAGGCTCATTCCCCATAAAATACCCTTCGCCCTGATACTATCGTCAGCAATATAACGCTGCGTTGCACTGATCTCCGTACCCCACAAAAAAGTCACTGTCCGCTGCGGAACGATTTTTTTTGATTTAACCAGGTCCGCGAACAATCTCGCCATTTCTGCCAGCACCCCTACCCCGCTTGCATTATCATTTGCTCCAGGCTCCTGCACATGGGCGCTGTATACAAATCGCTCATCCGGCTTTACTGTTCCTTTTACATTTGCTACAATGGTGAGCTCTTCGGAAGGATAAGATTTGGTTTCGATATTCACTTTCACCACTGTTTTTCCTTTAAGACAGGCGGCTTTTAATTTTTCTTTAGCCGCATAAGATAAAAGAAGAGCCCAGGCATCGCCCACAGGACGCATCTGGCCAAACTGGATAGAAGTCTGATATTTTTCTGGCTGTGTATACTTTGGCATGGAATAACCCATTACACCGATGGCTCCGGCTTTTACCGCCAGGCCCAGCACGCTATTGACAGGGGCCTCACTAAAAAGGATCTTTCCTTTCAGATCCATTGTTGCAATTTCAGCCGGCACCACCTTGCTCACATACACCAATTCTGCTGTTACTCCTCCTGCAGGCGTAGATGGACAATTAATGGGGATCATATTCCGGTTTGTTTTGAACTCGATCACCGGGGTGTTTTCACCTTCAATAAAAACGGAAGCATTCACCGGCTCCCAGGCATTTTGTTTCAACGGCCTTTTTTCCAACCGGTAAGTCATCGGCGCTTCCTGCTCATTTTCCTTTTGCAAAACGAACCCCGCATCCTGTAATATTTTCTCAACGTAATAAATGCTTTCGTCAAAACCTTTATTTCCCGGCAACCGCCAGCGCTGCTCCACATAACCGGTTGTATTCAGTGCATTTTTTTCATTGAAACCGGCACGCGTTAATTTGAAATAGTTCTCTGTTGTGTTTTGGGCAAAGCTGCTAATGACTGTCAGGCCAATTAAAGAAAGTGTAAGTGAAAACTTCATGGTTGATTTTTTATATGACTTGATCTTGGGGTAAAGTAAATTATTTTAACCAAAATCCACCGCCGGTTATGTATTAACGGTATATCCCGACTATAGACGCAAACAGGAATGATATTGAAAATTAATTTTCCCGGAAAATCAAGTCTTTTTTTATTTTTATATACCACCAAACCTCCGCCAAAGATGGAAACAACTGCCATTGAAACCAGACCAGTTGCCGAGTATCCATTGCTCACAGACAGGATCCAATCTACTTTTATTGATACGGTCCTTATTATTATCCTAATGTTTGTATTCGCTTCATTCCTGGATAAAATAGAAAACCCTCCTGATTGGATAAGAATTGTCCTGTTTTTTGGTCTGTTTGCTATTTATGAGCCCGTTTGTACAGCACTCGGATTCACGCTGGGAAATTATATCAAGAAAATAAGGGTGCGGCAGTTTGATAATCCCGGTAAACGGATAACCCTATTACAGGCTTTTATACGATACATAATAAAAGTACTATTGGGCTGGATATCGTTTCTTACCATGCATGGCAATAAGGAAAGAAGAGCAATTCATGACTTTGCAGGAGGGAGCGTAGTGATAAAGATTTGAACGTATTGTAAACCCTATAAGCTCACTATTTACGAAGCTATTCTCTCATTAAGCAGAAAGGTGTTTTTTTGTATGTATATTTAGGAACATTCTTTGATCATTTACTGGTTAAAATCCTTCTATGCTATACAATCTTAAACATCTTGTCACCTGCGCTGTTTTCCTTTTACTGCTTAGCGCCTGCGCCAACAATGATTCCACAAAACCTACTCCTGTCAACGATGCGGGATTAACCCTGCCTGAGGGCTTCGGTGCTCAGATCGTTGCCGACAGCGTAGGCACAGCCAGGCATCTTGTCGTGAACGACAATGGTGACATATTCGTAAAACTGAATGATGTAAAAGACGGTAAAGGCATTCTTATGTTATCTCCTGATAAAAATAGCGATGGCAAAGCTCAAATCGTTTCTGGTTTTGGTGATTATGGCGGTACCGGCATTACCATCAAAAACGGCTATCTCTATGCTTCTTCCAATACCTCCGTTTTCCGGTATAAGCTGAACCAGGACCTGCAGGTGACAGACCCTCAACATCCGGATACACTTATCTATGGATTAATCGACCGCAACCAGCACAATTCCAAATCCATTGCCCTGGACGATGCCGGCCATATCTATGTCAATATCGGCGCCTATTCCAATATATGCCAGGTAAAAGACCGTATTAAAGGCTCTCCCGGCATGATGCCCTGCCCCGTACTGGATTCTGCAGGTGGGATCTGGCGGTTTAGCGCCGATTCCCTTCATCAAACCTATGGCAACGGCATCCGCTATGCCACTGGATTGCGCAATGTGGTTGGGCTCGACTGGAATAAAGAAAGCAATGCACTTTATGTAATGCAGCATGGCCGCGATAATCTCCATGATTTTTTCCCCGATCTGTATGATCAGAAAACAGGCGTGGAATTGCCCGCAGAAGCTATGTATAAACTGCATGAAGGAGCGGATTGTGGCTGGCCTTATATTTATTACGACCAGATCCAAAAGAAAAAAATCGTTTCACCGGAATATGGTGGCGATGGCAAAAAAGAAGGCGGTGAAAAAGCGGAAACACCCGTAGTTGCATTTCCCGGACACCTGGCACCAAACGCATTATTGTTTTATACCGGCAACCAATTCCCGGAAAAATATAAGAACGGAGCATTTGTTGCTTTCCACGGATCATGGAACAGAGCGCCTCACCAGGCTGGCTTCTATGTAGCATTTGTTCCCTTTAAAAATGGTGTTCCCAGCGGAGATTGGGAAATATTTGCCAATGGATTTGCAGGAACAGATGATCCAAAATCGCCAGGCAATGCAAAACACCGGCCTTGCGGATTGGCCCAGGGCCCCGACGGATCCTTATATGTTTCAGATGATGCACATGGAACTATTTTCCGCATCACTTACGCGAAAAAATAATCGGAGCATATTCCGCTAGGAAGATTTGTCTGGAAAATGAATATTCTTTTCAGCGAACTGACACATTCCATCAAGCAGTTCACTTAAACTGTGACCTGTAGATGTGAGAGTATATTCTACACGTGAGGGTACCTCCGGCGTATGTTCATTCCGGTTGATAAGTTTATGCTGTTCCAGCAGCTTAAGCCGGTCAGCCAGTATATTATCGCTGATATACCGGAGATCCTCTTTCAGGCTGGAAAAACGGTTGTTGCCTTCTTCAATACTGAAAAGTACTTCGGTGATCCATCGTTTGCTGAGCAGGTAAATGAGTTCATTCAGCGCACATTTCTCTTCCAGGTATGCCTGGTTTAGAAAATTAGTCGAACTTGTTTTCCTCATGGCCTTAATATTTTATACGTAGTAAAGAAAATTTGAGAAACAATGGCAAATCAGGTCCGGTAAATTAAGTATGGCTTTGCCGGCGGATGAAGGCTATTTGGTAGAACGCTAAGTTAATATTTACATTTTAAATAAATCAGAACATGGAATACAGGAAACTGGGAAACACATCGCTTACACCTTCTGTGATCACTTTCGGCGCCTGGGCTGCAGGTGGATGGATGTGGGGCGGATCAGAAAGAAAAGACGCCATCGATGCTATCAGAGCCTCTTATGATCTCGGCGTGAATGCTATTGACACAGCACCAATTTACGGGCAGGGCACCAGCGAAGAAATTGTAGGCGAAGCCGTTAAAACACTGCCAAGAGACAAAGTGTATATTCTTACCAAATTCGGTATGCGCTGGGACCTCAACAAAGGAGAATTTGGCTTTCACAGCAAGGATAACAATGGAAAACCCATTGACATTTACAAATATGCCGCGAAAGAAAGTATTATCCTTGAGTGTGAAAACAGCTTGCGCCGTCTGCAAACCGACTACATCGATCTTTACCAGATCCATTGGCCAGACAGTACGACTCCTATTCAGGAAACAATGGAAGCTGTAGCACAATTGATCAAACAGGGAAAAGTGAGATATGCCGGCGTTTGCAATTACAAAGCAGAACAATTGGCAGAAGCTGGCAAATATATTTCACTTGCTTCCGACCAGGTGCCTTACAGCATGGTGAAGCGTGATATTGAAAAAACTGTTGTTCCTTATTGCCTTGAGCATAATTTATCCATTCTTGCTTACAGTCCGATGGAGCGCGGCCTTCTCACTGGTAAACTAAAACCCGGTCACGCTTTCAGCGAAGGAGATCACCGGGCGGGTTTATACTATTTCAAAGATGAGAACCTCCGGCGCACCAACGCCTTTCTCGATCGCATCAAACCGATCGCTGATTCAAAGGGCCTTACAACCGGCCAGCTTGTGCTGTTGTGGACACTGGCTCAACCGGGCATCACTATCGCTTTAGCCGGTGCCAGGAATAGAGAACAGGCGGAACAGAATGCGAAAGCTACCCAGGCTGCTTTATCTACAGATGAAGTGACTATTATTACAGAAGAGCTAAGCAAACTGCAATTAATTAAATAAACCCTGAAATAAAATACAAAAGACGTTGCAAAGCATTGAATTTTCACTCTCTGGCGAATAGAGTGCTTTGCAACGTCTTTTTACCTTCAGAACTGAACAATTTCCGTATCAAAGCCCAACACCTTCCCGGATTTCTTTCTTTAAGAAATTGAGATCCAAAATACTCTGACTCTTTCTTCGTTAGCTTTCTTCACGCCCGAGCTAATTATTATACTTAGAAAATATTTCAAAATCGCCTGGCAAAGCCCCTGGAAGAATAAAACCTTCCCTGATCAATATCTTCGGTCGTTCATTGAGTATTGCTGTGCGCTGCTGATCATTTTTCATGTGAAGAGGGAACTGAACTATGATAAAGGATTTTCAAAAGCCGATCGCATCCACCGTGTAACAGAAGAGGGCTTCGGAAATGATGGCCGTTATTAGGCGGCAGATGGTTTTCCCACTAAGCCACAAAGAGCACAAAGATTTAACAACATAATAAGACTCATCTTCCCAAAAAAACAAGAGAAGATTTTACTATAAAGTATTCAAAAAATCTTTGTGCTCTTTGTGGCTTAGTGGGAAAACCAAATTTTTATTCTTTGAGGGCCATTGGAATATGCGTAACTTTCTAAAGTGAAAACATCAGTTATCCTTTTTGAGGAAGTACAGCGTCCGCAGCGTGTGAAAAACAATTGGTTCTATGGTGCTGCAGCGGTACTGTTTGGTCTGATGTTACTATGGAATTTTTTCTCAAAAAAAGAAACCGTTGTATTCACAGGCCTCTTATGGGCGGGCTTTCTCATATTTATCATACTGCAAATTTTTACTTCGCTCGGCTCACAATTAGTAACACAGATCAGGGAAGACGGTATTTATGTCCGCTTTCCTCCTTATCAGTTCTCATTCATTAAATATAGCTGGGACAATATCCGTGAAATTCATATCCGTAAATTCGATCCATTAAAAGAATACGGGTATGGAGTTCGCATTAGCCCTAAAGGAAGAGCTTACACGGTTCCGGGTGATACAGGTATTCAGCTTGTTTTTAAAGACAATACTCGACTGATCATTTCCACCAAGCATCCGGAAGAAGTGATGGAGGTATTACGCAGGTTGGGGCTGTTTCGCTAAAAACAAGCACTTCTCAATATAAGAATAGACCCCTTACATCACTATTATGATCGTAAGTGGAAAGAAGCACGGGCACTACATTTTAACCAGCAGCACCCGGCTTCTTTGGTTAATCCATGAACGTCTTACACGCCTTGTCTCCAATGAGCATGGATAATTGCTAAGAAGAATCAAATACTGGTGATTTCATAGATTGTACTTTTTTATTTAAAGCTAAAGGAGGTCTGAAGCAGAGCAAGGGGAAAAACAACGGGGAAAAACGTTTTTTTCTGGATCGATTTCCTTATGCTAATAGTATATCGAATGCCGTTTAGTTCTCTTATACGGCTTCTGCAATAGTCCGGAAAGTTAAGTTCACCCTGGCGCTTTTTACTTTTGCTGTTGGAGGAAGCCTGTGCAACCAATGTGTTTGAGTAGTCCCTTTCATGATCAGCAAACTGCCATGTTGTAAGATCAGGGAAACAACCTGTTCTGTCTGTTTATGCTTGAATACAAATTTCCTTTCAGCACCAAAGCTCATCGAAGCAATAGCACCACTCTTTCGCAGCATTTTTTCCGCATCGCTATGCCAGGCCATTCCCTCTTCCCCGGAACGATAAAGATTGGCAAGACAGGAATTATATGTTTCACCAGAACACTCTTCAGCAATATGCTTTAATGTTAGTAATTCTTCTGTCCAGGGTAATGCTTTTTTGGTAGTGCCGGAATAGGTGTATGCAAATGGCCTGTCTCCATACCAAGCTACTTTCCGCGAGGTTGTAACCAGTTTGCCAAACACCATTGCAGTATCCGGTTTCCATTCCAATGTATTCAGCAAACGTTCAAGATAAAGGTCCCCTTCCCGCTGCTTCATTACAGGACCATAGTATTGAACAATGCCATCAAAAGGAAGCAGGTTTGCAAGAGGGTCACTATTAAAAAGATTCATCATCATGTAAGTATAAAGTTATCTCGCTCTTTGCGTTTTACACCAGCAATGTTTGCAACAACGATACCCGCTTTCCATTGCTTCTTCTTCCGAAGCGAAGAATACTCTGTTTTCCTTTTTCATCCGTTTACCTGAAAAGCAATCGAGGGTTCCATAGATACGCAGTTTTTTATTTCCTGCCAATTGTATTATACGCTGATCTATCAGCTGCTTTAACCGGCGACTTGCGGCAAAGCCATTTCCCAACACTGTATGAGGTATCATTTTAACTCAATGCATCATGAAAAATAATACCAAGGCTATGCCTGCGACCGCTGTGCAGCTCACTTACACCATGTTTCATATTCACACGGTAATATCCTTTACTGCCTTTGGCCGGACGGAATTGTGTTGTAAAGATCATCAGATCGCCTTTTTTCGAGTTTAGCACAATGGCCTGGGATTGGGCTCTTGGTATCTGCTCTGTCAACACAAACTCTCCACCCGTATAATCCTTACCTGGTTCATCAAGTATCATTACTGCCTGCATTGGAAAAAAGATTTCTCCATACAGGTCCTGATGCAAAGAATTAAACCCTCCGGGGCCATACTGTAATATTAATGCCGTAGGATATACCTGTTTGTGTTGCCTGCAAAGGGCCTGAAATTCGTCAAAGGAACCCGGGAAGGTTTTATCTATATTCAACATCTTCATCCATCCATTCGCCACAGGTGCCAGGTAAGGGTATATTGATTGACGAATGGTTTGAATGATCTCCGGGAGAGGATATTTAAAATATTTATATTCTCCTTTACCAAAGCGATAACGTTCCATGGAAATGGTTTTACGGTAAATCTCCGGTTGGTTGTATTGCTGCACCAGGTTTGCGCAGTCATCACTATTAAGGATACCGGGTATCACCGCAAAACCCTTTTCATTCAAATGTTCAGTTATCACAGGCCAAACGGCGCTGCTGATCCTTTGTTGCAAATTTTTCATCGGGGTGGATTTTATTGTTGAGTTTCTGCTTTTGCGGCCTCCCATCCTATCATCGCCGTTTTGCGTGTGCTACCCCAATGATACTGACCAAAAGAGCCGGATGACTGGATCACACGATGACAGGGAATAAGAAAAGCGACTGGGTTATCACCAACCGCAGTGCCTACAGCACGGGAAGCCTTCGGCGTCTGGATCTTTGCTGCAATTTCACCATAGGTTGATAATTGGCCCATAGGGATTTTCAGCAAAGTCTCCCATACCTTGAGTTGAAACTCAGTACCCTTCAGGTGCAGCTTAATTTGCGAAAGTTGTTTCCAGTCGTGAGTAAAAATATACAGGGCATTTTGCTGTATCATGTCCACCATTTGCTGGTATCGTGCATTGGGAAACTGTTGTTTCAATTGCTGAAAAGCATCAGCTTCATTATCGGCAAACGCCATATAGCAAATTCCCTTGGCAGTAGAGGCTACCAGGATGTTTCCAAAAGGGCTTTCAGCATAGCTGTAATTGATAGATAAATTTTCTCCTCCATTCTTAAATTCCCCCGGCGTCATACCCTCGATTTTAACAAACAGGTCATGCAGGCGGCCGGTTCCTGACAGCCCGGTTTCGAATGCAGCATCGAAAAGTGTAGCCTGTTTGTCAGCCAGAATTTGCTTTGCGTGCTGCACACTTATGAATTGCAGGAATTTTTTCGGACTTACACCGGCCCATTCCGTAAAAAGGCGCTGAAAATGAAAAGGACTGAGATGTATTTGCTCTGCGATCTCTTCCAGTGAAGGCTGTGTTTTAAAATGCTCCTGGATATATTCGATGGCCTCTGCGATCCTGTTATAGTGAATATTTTCTTGTGTTGTCATGATCTTTCGATTTAGAACACAAATTTAGCAGGGCCTCTGGGGGTGGAAAACCCGGAACTTGCTTTGTATTACAATAGAGATTTTGTTTCAGTTACTAGTCTTTTTTTCATACATATACTGGTTTCCATCGCCTCATAAGGAGGATAATTAGGTATGATCACATATCCTTGTTTTTTATATAATGCAATAGCCTCATCTTGTTGGTTACCTGTTTCAAGCACTGCTTCAGAATAGCCTGATTCAATCGCCCAGGTTTCCAGTTCATTTAATACAGCAGAGGAAATTCCCTGGCGCCGGTGCTCCGGTTTCACATACATTCTTTTTATTTCAACAGATGAGCCATTGAACTCTTTGAAACAACCACAACCCACTGCCAGCCCATCTGCATAGGCAATAACAACAGTATCCACATTCACAACAATGTTATGTTGATCATATACATCCTGCAGGGCTTTATAGCGGCTGCGGAGATCCTTGTCCAGCAAAGGAATGAGGTAAAGAAAATCGGGGTCCTGGTTGTTAGTGCGTTTCAGATGGAACATGGAAGAGTGATTAATCTGGCTCAAAGAAACAAAATACCAGTAAGAAGGAAATGGTATTTTACGCACAACACAAGGCTAAAAACGGACTCGTTCTGCCCATTCCAAAGGAGCCGGCAGCTCGCGATTACAAAACTCGAGGTGTATCACTCTCCGGCGGCTTTGATTGATTGTTCGACTGGATGCGTGCAACAGCAACGGCCTCATAATCATGATCCCTCCTGCAGGAACTGAGCAGGTAACTTCTGTTTCACTCGCCCAATTAATCGTCTCGGGTCGGTAAATCCCCTTTCCATGTGATCCGGGAACTACTCGCAAAGCCCCATTGTTTTCATCGGTGTCATCAAGATGAACTCTGATGGTAAAAATACTTTCCAGTATTTCCAGTGGTGGTTGAACTCCAAACTGATCCTGTTTGATGGTCCATGGGCCAAATCCTTCAGTTTCCACTTTCCTGTCTACAGAAATAGTCAGGTCCTGGTGATAAGAAACAAACCAGTTAGAGGCACCAGGTTTGTCGAAGTATATGGATTTAACGAGAAAATAGTTCGTTCCAAAAATCTGTTCAATAATTGAAACTAATTTTTTGACCAAAAGAACTTCTTTTACTGAAGGCACCTCTTTTAAAAATCGCCGGATGGCAAACAAATCATCTGTTTTTCTAAACGAAGAGCGGAATGAGTCAACCTGATCAATAAGTCGTGGGATTGTGTTTAGCTCCTCTCTCTCAAAGATTCCAGGAATAATGGAGAACCCCCTTTCTATAATATCCGCTTTTTTAGCATCCTGTATGATATTGTTCATATATTTTGACCCTGGGATAGAGTCCAAAATTAACTTGGAAAATAATCAGGTATAAAAAAAATCCCGGCAGAAACATTTCTACCGGGACTAATGATCATTCGAATTAATACTAATTCGACTGCCCATCATTATCTGAACCCATGACAAACTGCTTATCATGCAGTGACCTTGTTCTTTCTCTGGTATACCTGCTGTTGGAAAGGTTTCCTTCGCTCATAGAGCCGCCGGCATTGGTCACAGAAGTATCAGGACCTGTTTGAGGAACGATCTTTTTTTGATGATCATGCCCCTTATTCCTCAACCCTTTGCCTTTTGCCCCGCTTGTATGAGCATGCTGAACATTCTCACGTTTCATAACCACAATTTTTAATAAAGAATAGAGTACCGCTTAATTGGCCAAAATACCATGCCAGCAGGAGTAAAACTTGTTTTTGATCTATAATCAACTCTGCATAAGCCGATTGAAACCAGATCTTCGCCCTCCTTAAATTTCATTATTCATGAAAATATTAGTCTGGGGGAAACCATACCCTCTTCCTGCAAATACCTATTCCGGGATGTGATATTCCCTGCAGATCTCTTCATAGCTCAATGACCTGCTTCTGCCTCCTGGCCTGCCTCCCGGTATTATAATGTACCTGAATTTGTGCGTGGTCGCAATGGCAGTATAATCATTCTTATCATTTACAAACTTTATCCGGAGATTGCCTACTGTAGCATAGGCAGACCAGGTATCTGTCATAATGGTCCCCTGAACGTAAGTAAGAAGAATAGGCAGCTGTGACACTTGTGTAACTGGCCATACAGATGGGGTATATCCCAGGAGCTTGCCAAAAGTCAAAACACTACCGCTGTCAAGAACCTGCTGTGTAATTCCTGGCGCCGGTTTTGAATAATTAAATCCCCAAACCCCAAAAACAGTATCCTTTTTCCAGGGCGAAGCAGTAAACCACTCTGAATAGATCACGTTGGGAGTACCAGGTACGCCTTGTTCTCCCTGGGGGCCTTGTGGGCCCTGCGGACCTATATCACCTTTTTTGCAAGAAGCAAATACACCAACAGTAACAAAAGCAATAACGAAAACAAAAGCATGCAGTTTCATAATGTATGTTTTAGGAAAAACGAAATTAAAACAGCAGGCTCGCCATGTAAATCCCACATATAGATGAATTTCTTGTGTTATATGCAGAACGCTTACCAGGAAAATACTACTTTGAGGTAATACGCGAATGAGTGAGATATCTGGATGGATGGCAACATAGTTGTACAAATTAATTCCCTCCCGAACGAGTTGGCATTATTTTTTCCCATTTCTTCATGAGTTTGATATACATAAAAACTCGGTATACATGTAATCTTTTTCCTAATCTTTAAATACTATGTTATGAAAAAATTAGCATTGGCTCTCATCGTCACTGCCTTTTTTGCCGCGCCGGTATTTGCACAGAATAAAGACAAAAGCCATGCGGAATGGGACAATAAGATAAAAACAGAATTGAAGCTCACTCCGGATCAGGCTACTAAATACGACGCACTAAGCAAAGAATACAATGACAAAATGGATGCTTTAAAACAGGATGCTTCTCTGAGTGCAGACGCACAAAAGCAAAGGAAAATGGAACTGAAGAAAGAAAAGGAAGCTAAGCTGCAAGAGTTCCTGACTCCTGAACAACAAACCAAGTACAGGGAAATGATGAGTAAGAAAAAGAAAGAAATGAACCCCTGACCGGGAAGCACGGAGAACGTCAATATCATTATCCCATATTTTATGCAAATGTTTGACATGAAATATGGGATTTGATTTTTTATTTGAACCGACTTTATTTAATCCTTCCCAATTTCAAATGCACGGGAAAAACAACCTTTGCCCTTCCTTCCGGCCAATACGCCTTTAGCTTATCTACTAATTCTTTTACCGGATCATTCGCATTTACTTTCATAAACTTCTGCAAAGCCGACCAGGTACGTAAATACCCTTCCATTTCCTGTAAAGACCAGTAATTAGTGATGAAAAACTGCGGGGATACAATCTGCTCAAAAGGAAAAGGAATGCTTTGGTAACCATCATCTACATACTTTCTTTCCTCGTCCCAATAATCTTTCAGCGTATTGAAATGATAATCACGCACCAGCTCATCAATAGCCGGGGAAATAGTCAATAATGAATAGGCCCATGCGGCAATTATCCCACCACGCTTCCCCAATCTTTTCGCTTCATTATAAAATTCATCGAACCTGAACCAATGCAGTGCTTGTGATACCGTGATCAGATCAAAGCTATCATTCTCAAAGGAGGTTTGCTCAGCGGGTTGCCTGCTATAGATAATATTCGGAGCCTGCACAGCATGATCAAGCTGCCGCTGGCTGATATCAGTAGCATATACGCTGATAAAAAACCTGGCCAGCTCTGTCGCCGTTTGACCATTTCCGGTTGCACAATCCCATGCTGCTTCCCTTTGTCCGACTTTTGAAAGAACAAACTCGAATAATTCTTTAGGATATACAGGACGGTAAAGGGCATAGAGATCAGCCTGGGAAGAAAAATTATCTTGCATGAGCCAAAGTTAGAGCGAACCCGGGGTGCATTAAATAGAAAAGCCCCGGGATCGGGGCCTTTGTATGTCGCCTGTGCGACGTTCAACTTCAACCAAGTTCTAATCTATTCTGACGCAAATCCGTGGTTTCGGTTACAGTTTAGGGTAATTTATTTTTACAGCCATTTCACCAGCGAAAACACTCCGGAGGGGGAGCCGATACCGGCATCATCATCCCCATCCAGCTTTTCTGATGCGGAGGAAACAGTTGATTGGTTTTTTTGCTTCCGCTCCAGCTCTTTAATGATGCTGTCGCTTTCTTCACGTTTGCGTTTCTCATCGCGCAGGCGTTTTTGAAGCTCGATCGAATCATTTGCCTGTTGATCATAACGGTAATCGCGGCCTTTCCTGTTGCGGTTATTATTACCATCCTGGCTATCGTAGCGGTTATTTTCCGGGTCATTGATATTCCTGCCAGATGCATCTTTCAGTCCATCTTCGGTCATGGTATAATCCACATTAGTCACATAGTTAAACCCGTAGTCATCATCGATCTCAAAACCCCTGAATCTTGAGCGGCGGTAAGTCCTTTTTACAGTGAAGCGGGCAGGGTTAAGCTTTTCTCTTATAGTTCCGTCGAACCGGATCTTTTTACCAAGAGGCACCTGTATTTCGATCTCCACTTGCTGACCCCTGAATTTGCTGTTCTTATCAATTGCATAACCACTGCCAAGGTCGAGCAAGCTGTCGCGCGAAGTGATGCGGTACTGTATATTACGGGCCCTGTCGGTAGCATCTTGCCTGTTGCGGCCATAGCTGTATTTCTTCTCATACACATGGAATGAGCTGTCGGGGCTTTTTATTACACTGAAACGGACAGTGGAAAGCTTTACAGTATCTTCAGACAGGTCCCATCCATCGCCATTATCATTTATCCAACCAAAGCTTCCGGTATATTCCAGCTCAGGTTCTGTAACAGCCACGATCATTTTACCTTTTGCAGGTTGTGTGCTCATTGGCACGGCTGCGTCTACATGCTCATAGTCACGGAAGTCGCGGGTAACGCCGGATACCAGCAGGATAACACAAACCCAACCCAGTGTCCAGAGAAAACCGAATGTCCAACCCAGGTAGCTGTTTCTGGAGCGTACGCCAATGATGCGGCGGATCACCCAGGTAATAAGACCTACCAACGGTACCAGTAAAAAGAAGATCAGCGTGCCCCAGGCATACAATTGTTGAGCTTTGCTGGTCCACAGGAAATTATTCACCGGCCACCAGGCAATCCCGCCAAACAAAAGCGCCAGCAATCCAACGAAGAGTCCGAATGCAATGGAACCAGCGATGAACAGGAAGAAGGCCTTGAACAATACTCCGATCATATGGCCTATACCGCGGCCGCTATGGCGGGCTGTTTCATTTACTTCTGTGCTGAAAGCCCTTCCTCTTGTATTAGCGAATTCTTTTGCTTTGGTACCAAAATTCTGAGCAGATTCTTTTACTTCCTCAGTCCAGGTCTTCACACGCTCCTTCACTCCATCCATTTCCTGGCGCACGTTTTCACGTATCCTGTTCACGTCTACTTTTTCACCGCGCATCTCCATTTTCTCATAATTGCTCCTGGCTTCAGGCAATACCATCCACAGCACGATATAGATCAATGAAAGAGTTCCGCTCAATGAGCCAAAGACGATATTAGGGAACAGGTCGAAATCATGGTTCCATGATAAACCATTCAATAAACCTATCAAAACATTCAGAGCAATTGGAGCAACAAAGATCAAACGGATCAGCCAGGTCTCTTTATTGAAATAAGCTGCCAGGCCGCCAGCTACACCACCGATCACTTTATCATCAGGGTTGCGGTATAATCTCTTTCCGGAATATCCTTCCAGGTCCTGAGGAGGAAGCACGGCCCAGAGAATTATATAGAGCAAAAAGCCCATACCAAAACCGCCGAAAGTAACGATAGCAAAAAGAATTCTCACAATTGCAGGGTCAACATTCATGTATGCAGCAAGACCGCTACAAACACCACCGATCATTTTATCACTTGTATCGCGATAAAGACGTGTTCTTGCTTTTCTTTCACTACCTGTATATGAATATTGTTGTTGTGATTTGCCGGTCTGGGTTGCATCGGCAGCTTCTGCTGTTTCAGCATCAAAATCCTCGGGCCTTCCCATAGAAGCGATGATCTCTTCTATATCGGCATCGGTAACACAATTGGCACCTTTGCGGATCTTGTCGTTCATCAGCTCAGCAATACGGCTTTCGATATCATTGATGATCTCGTCCCGGCCTTCTTCATGAGCGAAATAGCGACGCAGGCTTTCAATATAACCCTGCAACTTTTCGTAAGCAGAATCTTCGATAGGTATTACCCTTCCGCTAAGGTTTATGTTAATGATCTTTTTCATGTCAATATTTTTGGGTTGAAGCGATGTGTTTATTGGTTAAGGGGTTGATCATTTTTTTTGGCGAGAGCATTGACACCATTCGACAATTCGTTCCAGGTTTGTTCAAGCTCTTTGTAAAAATTCTCGCCCTTTTCCGTAAGCGAAAAATATTTGCGGGGCGGTCCTGAATTACTTTCTACCCAACGGTAAGTAAGCATATCAGCATTTTTAAGGCGGGTGAGCAGTGGATAGAGCGTTCCTTCCAGGATCTGAAGATTTGCCGCCCGCATTTCTTCCACTATATCGCTGGGGTAGGCCTCACCCCGGCGGATAATGGAGAGAATACAAAACTCCAAAATCCCTTTCCTCATCTGGCTCTGTGTGTTCTCAATATTCATAAACTCAATTTTATGGAGGGGGCAGGATAAGGTTTAAAAGCCCCATTTTCTCCGTTTACAGATCAAAGATAGGGTGATATTTGGTACTATGCAACACAAAGTACCATATTTTTTAAGGTAATGTTTTATAAACAGGGGCAGAAAATGCCCTGAAATGCAGGCTGGACAAGGAAAAGAGCGGAAAGAGCGTTTGTTGAAGGAACCGGGAATTGTGGACAAATGGAATTTTTCCGGGATATGTGGTAGGAAAAATGGGCAATTAAATCGCATTTCGGTGTCACCTGGCAGGGTTTAGGGCAACCCAAACACTCGCAAATGTCAAAAACCTGATCGTGTCCCAAGAAAAGCCGCTTCTTCCACCTCCGGCTTTAGAATAATATATTTCTTTACCCCATTGATCTGAATTTCATCCATTGCATCAATCACCTGACTATAGTGGGCATTCTCCCCGGGCTTGATAATAAACATCAATCCATCCTTTCCTTCCTCACTGATATCCGCCTGATCAAGCCAGGCCTGCCGCTCCCGGATAATACTTCCAATCCCACTCTTTACTGAAAAACTCGTTTCTTTTATTTGTCCCGCAGCTTTCGCCTTTCCCCAATCGCCCAGGTAATAGTATAAATGATCCGAACTGATTAGTAAAGTAACAGCGCTCGATTCTCCTAAAGTAGGTGGAGTACCGCCCTCCTTCGGCATATTTAATTTTGCAACATAAGGCCGGCTCATTTCTGTTGTCATCACAAAAAAAGCAATGAGAAGAAAGCCTAAGTCCACCATAGGTGTCATGTCCGTTTTGACAGAGTGTCTCTTTACACAGGCTGCCCTTCGGGAGCGGGAAGAAAGAAGTTGGGGTTCTGATATCCCTGCCATAAGCGTAGGTTTTCAGATAAGATACCCTGCCTTAAATAATCCACAAGCAGAAGCACCTCATCCAGGAAAACTATCCGGCTTTCAGTCAGAATGTCAATACAGTCCCCGGCACTCTTCTTGCTACCTTAATAATAAACAGCTTACACATAATGAAAACAATCATCGTCCCCACCGACTTCTCAGCTGTGGCCGTTAATGCCCTCAATTATGCAGCCGATATGGCGCTGGCTGTTAATGCAAGTCTCATGTTGCTGCATATTTACCAGATCCCGGTTACCGTCACCGATACGCCGCTGATACTGGTTTCCGTTGAAGATCTCAAAGCCGATGCAGAAAGAAAACTGAGCAAAGCCCGGCAGGAAATTGAACATGTTACCTCCGGAAAAATTAAAATATACACAGAAGCCCACCTCGGAAATGTAACAGATGAACTCGAAGAGATCTGTAAAAAAATCCAGCCCTTTGCCATTGTAATGGGCACCACCGGCCACTCTGCCGTAGAAAGGGTGATCTTTGGCAGCAACACGCTCAGCGTCATCAAACATATTGCCTGGCCGGTTATCTGTGTTCCTGTTGGAAAAGAATATGGTACCGGTATAAAAAAGATCGGCCTCGCCTGCGATTTTCGTGAAGTTGCAGAAACTGTTCCTTCCGATGCCATTAAATCCTTCGCTGCTCAGTTCAAAGCAGAATTTCATGTGCTCAATGTTCATTACCAGGAGCCCTCTGCAAGGCTTTCTGAACAATCAGCCCTTTTGCAAAGCGCTTTAGCTGATCTCAATCCTCATTATCATTTTATCCAGCATAAAGACGTTGAAGACGGCATCCATGAATTCGCAGAAAAAAACAATCTTGATCTTATCATCACCATTCCTAAAAAACATAAACTGCTGGATGGCATTTTCAAAAAAAGTTCTACCAAGCAACTGATCTATCACTCACATATCCCTGTGATGAGTCTTCACAATTAAAACTTATTCGTTTCTGGTTAAGGCATAATCAAAAAAAGAGAGTGGTTGTTAAAACCACTCTCTTTGCTTTATCATTCTCACTCTTATTAGAACTCCGCAGAACCCGGTGTTCTGGGAAATGCAATCACGTCCCTGATATTTCCCATGCCTGTTACAAACTGCACCATTCTTTCAAAACCCAAACCAAAGCCAGAATGAGGTACTGTACCGAAGCGTCTTGTATCCAGGTACCACCACAGCTCTTCTATGGGCACATGCATTTCTTTCATTCTCTCTTCCAGCCTGTCAAGACGTTCTTCTCTCTGTGATCCGCCAACAATTTCTCCAATGCCTGGTGCAAGGATATCCATAGCTGCAACAGTGGGACCACGGCCCAGCTCCGGATTTGCATCATCATTCATGCGCATGTAAAACGCTTTGATGGCTGCAGGATAATTGGTAACGATAACTGGTTTTTTAAAATGTTTTTCTACCAGGTATCTTTCATGCTCACTTTGCATATCAATCCCCCATTTCACATCATAAGCAAACTTCTTTTTCTTATACGCCGGTGATTGCAATAAAATATCAATTGCCTCTGTATATGTGATCCGTTCAAAATCGTTATTCAATACAAATTCCAGCTTCTCGATCAGGCCCATTTCACTGCGTTTGTCCTGCGGCAATTGCTTTTCTTCTTCAGCAAGGCGCTGCGCAAGAAAATCAAGATCTTCCCTGTTATGCTCCATTGCATACCTGATCAGGTATTTGATGAACTCTTCAGCGAGGTCTGCATTATCTTCCAGGTCATTGAATGCAACTTCGGGTTCTATCATCCAGAATTCAGCCAGGTGGCGTGCTGTATTGGAATTCTCTGCACGGAAAGTAGGACCAAATGTATAGATCTCACCAAAAGCCGTTGCCCCCAGTTCTCCTTCAAGCTGACCGCTCACAGTAAGGTTGGTACTGCGACCAAAGAAATCTTCCCTGAAGTTGATGCTACCATCTTCATTCCTTGGTGGATTATCGAAAGGTAAAGTAGATACCCTGAACATTTCACCAGCACCTTCTGCATCACTGGCTGTGATGATAGGAGTATGCATATAAACAAATCCTTTATCATTAAAGAATTTGTGGATCGCAAAAGCGAGTGCATGACGTACGCGGAACACTGCGCCGAATGTATTGGTGCGGAAACGCAGGTGAGCTATCTCTCTCAAAAATTCAAGACTGTGTTTCTTGGGTTGCAGCGGGTATTTTTCTGCATCACTATCACCCAGTATCTCCAGTGTTTCAGCAGTCAGGTCCATCTTCTGGCCTTTGCCCAACGAAGGCACCACTTTTCCTTTCACTTTTACAGAAGCAGAAGTGGTAATACGTTTCAGCGTTTCATCATCAAACTTTCCCAGTTCAAGCACAACCTGTAAATTATTATTTGTAGAGCCGTCATTAATAGCCATAAACTGGTTATTGCGGAAGGTTCTTACCCATCCCATAACGGTTACTTCCTGCCCTGTCGGCTCCTGGGCCAGCAGGTCCTTGATCTTTGTGCGTTTGTTGAACATATAGAAATTTTCGGACGGCAAAGATAAGGTGTTAACCGGCAGGGCAATATGGGGCCTGAACACAATCAAGCAGGATAAGGCCGTTTTGCCCTCATCCAAACCATTTTTTGGTTTTTTACGAAAAAGGACGTATACTTGCAGCGGAAAGACGACTGGTTAGTTCATTACTCCCTATAGTTAGCTCATCAGGTTTTTACCGATTCCATTCAACAAAAATTCATACTTTTTTTACTTTTCAGATTTGTGACCAAGGTATACTGTGTTAACCTTCAACATTTTGTATGTACGACATCCTGCAATTGAACGATATGCTCGTTCCTGAACTGCTTGATATTGCTGAGCAGTTGCGTATCCCCAACGCGAAAAAATTAGATAAACAAGAGCTGGTTTACAAGATCCTCGACAGCCAGGCCATTGCCAACTCCAAAGGCGGAACTCCTGCCGAAGACAAAGGCAAGCGCAAACGCATCATCAAAGCTTCTACAGGCATTACCACTGAAGAAGCCGTAGTGGAAAACAGCGGCGAAGAGAAAAAAACCGGCAATAAAAAACCGGCACCTATGCCTAAAAAAGAAGATAAAGCTCCTCCAAAAAGGGGCCGCAAAAAACCCGAAGAAAAAGAAACAGAACAACCAGAATTAATATCCGAAGAATCCGAACCCGTTGCCGAAGAAACAGTAGCCCAGCCTACAACCGAAGAAACTCCCGCTGCAGAACCAGCCACTCCCAATAAAGTATATCCCCAAAGACGCGAACAGCATTTTAATATAGAATTTGACGGCGTAATTCTCTCTGAGGGCGTACTCGAAATGATGCCCGATGGCTATGGCTTTCTCCGCTCTTCTGACTACAACTATCTCTCATCACCCGATGATGTATACGTTTCTCCTTCTCAGATAAAATTATTTGGACTTAAAACCGGCGATACCGTTTACGGCTCTGTTCGCCCACCCAAAGAAGGTGAAAAATATTTTGCATTACTGAAAGTTGATACCATCAACAATAAGAGCCCTGAAGAAGTAAGGGATCGTGTTCCATTCGACTATCTTACTCCTTTATTCCCTTACGAAAAGCTCAATCTCTTTACTACTCCCGGAGATTATTCCACCCGCATCATGGACCTGTTTACCCCGATCGGTAAAGGTCAGCGTGGATTGATCGTGGCGCAACCCAAAACCGGTAAGACCATGTTGCTGAAAGCTGTGGCCAATGCCATCGCTGCCAACCATCCGGAATGCTATCTCATGGTAGTACTGGTGGATGAACGTCCCGAGGAAGTTACCGATATGGAAAGAAGCGTACGCGCAGAAGTGATCGCGTCTACCTTTGACGAACCAGCAGAAAAACACGTAAAAGTTTCTACTATCGCTTTGCAGAAAGCTAAGAGGCTGGTGGAATGCGGACACGATGTAGTGATATTGTTAGACTCTATTACACGTCTTGCACGTGCTCATAATACTGTAGCTCCTGCTTCCGGTAAAGTTCTTTCCGGTGGTGTGGAAGCAAATGCCATGCAGAAACCAAAACAGTTCTTTGGTGCTGCACGTAAAATTGAAAACGGAGGTTCTCTCACTATCATCGCTACTGCCCTGGTTGATACAGGTAGTAAAATGGATGAAGTGATCTTCGAAGAATTTAAAGGTACCGGCAACATGGAGCTTCAGCTCGATCGTCGCCTTGCCAATAAACGTATCTATCCTGCTATTGACCTCACAGCATCTTCTACCCGCCGCGACGATCTGCTGCTGGAAAGAGATGTGTTGCAACGCATGAACCTGCTTCGCGTATTCCTCACCGATATGAATACAGAAGAAGCAATGCGCGAACTACAAAACAGGATGAAAGGCACGAAGAATAATGAAGAGTTCCTGGCAAGCATGAACAGATAATTTTTATTTAATAAAATATATTAAGCCTCCTTTCCGGGAGGCTTTTTTATTTGACCGTAAAAGCACGGAAAATGAAGCGCATTAATCCCCTTCATCCACCACACGAAAAAGCTTGTTCATTCGTTCTATCTTAGTAAAGACCAACACCAGTTGACCTATATGAAAACCCTTTATCTTTTCTGCCTGCTTTTTATTATTCCGGCCATATCACAAGCGCAACATAGCCTTACCGGGCTCTGGGCAGGCACTCTCACCAACGATAGCACTACCATTCGCAGGGAACAAACCTTTGAACTGGCTCTTACAGAATATAAGGGCAAGGTATATGGTTACTCAAGAAGCAGCTTTATTGTACATGATACGCTGTTCTACACCATGAAGCGGATCAAAGGAAAAATTGATGGAGATGTATGTGAAATAAAAGATGATGAGATCATTTCTTCCAATTTCCCCGGCCGTACCGATAAGGGAGTGAAAATGACCATCACTTTCCGTCAGCGCCAGGAAGATACTACCTGGCATATCGATGGCAACTGGAAAACAAATCAGACAAAAAAATACTACTCCATCTCAGGAGGCATTTCCTTGCGTTCAGAAAAAAACCTGGACAACTCCAGGATATTTCCACACCTGGAAGAGCTGGGCCAGGCCGATGATGTAGCTTTTTATAAAGAATATAAGACACCTCCTCCTGTTGTAGTTGCGAAGCCGAAAACAGAAGAAAAAGCTCCGGCCACAAAACCCGTTCAGCAGCCGGTAGCAGTTGTTAAAAAAGACACTCCGGCTCCTGTTGCAACAGCACCTAAGGAAGAAAAGAAAACAACTCCTGTTGTTATAACACCCACGACTCCTGCAAAACCCGTTACTATACCTGCAATTGTTTCCACAGCTCCTGCAGCATTGGTAGCCGAAAGGGTCAACGCCGCTCCGCAGATCGTCGAGTTCAAATCAGACAGTCTTGTTCTGGCGCTTTATGATAATGGTGAAATTGATGGCGACACGGTAAGCCTTCTGCTGAATGGGGAAGTCATTCTTGCCAAACAAATGCTTAAGGCGACCGCTTTAAAGAAGACAATTTATATTCCTGCAGGCTCAGAAGAAACAACCTTGTTGTTATATGCAGAGAACCTCGGTAAATATCCGCCCAATACCGGCTTACTGGTGATACATGATGGGGAAGAAACTTACCAGCTACGGTTTAGCGCCGACCTGAAACAAAATGCAGCCGTCATATTCCGGCGAAAGAAAAATTGATCAATAAAAATATCAGTCGAAAAGCTTGTCGATCTTACCGGCAAGCTTTTTATCTTTTTCGGTCACTACATCACCGGCATCATGCGTGGATAACCAAACCTCTACAGTATTGTATACATTTTTCCACTCGGGATGATGGTCCATTTTTTCTGCGGCAAGTGCTACTCTCGTCATAAAAGCAAATGCTTCACTGAAATCTTTGAACTGGAATTTGCGGTAGAGTTTGTTGTTTTCTTCTTTCCACATAACCTTACTGTTTGGCGAATAGAACTACAATTATTGGGCTAGTTTTTATCGTTGTATAGCGTAAGAGTACCTCCTGATTAAAATACGAGGTGTTCTTTATTCCTGATCCGCTCGTTGGTAAGCTCTGCCACCAGTTGCACTCCTGCTATAGCACGAACCGGCTGAATGATCTGTTGAAGGTCGCCATCATTTACCCAATCATCTTTCATCAGCCAAAGAAAATCCAGGTGTTTGAATTCCGGCAAAAGATACTCTCCGTCAAACTGGTTATTGTACAGGTAATGCGCAAGCGAACCTGTCGGTTCGCGGTACTCAAAAACAGAAAAAAAATAATCCCGTTTCTTTTTATTCAGCCTTATCTCTATTTCATGATTGATCCGGAAATCCATTCCCAGCATATTATTCAACTGCCAGCAAAATTGATAATCCTTCACCGTCGCCATGATACCAAGAAGACGGGTGTCTTCAAAGAACGCTTCCGCCAGGTCATGATTGTTGATGGATAATTTGAGGCTTCGTTCAGACACTATATCCGTTTTACTAAAGTTACCAATTATATTCTATGAGACACAATAAACCCCAACTATAAAACCCTTCCTGTCCTATTATAAAAGTCAAAACTGTATTTCCGCTTCTGTTACCTGGTTACCCCGTTTGAATTTAACTGTCGTTTTATCGCCTTTGTTGAACTGGTTCAGCGCTTGCATGTACCCCTCCACAGAGCTTATTTTGTGTGCCCCCAGTTGAATGATCACATCGCCGGCTTTCAAGCCTGCTTTAGAGGCCGGGCGTCCTTCTGTTACACCATCGGCCCGAACCCCTTCGCCCGGATAAGTATAATCCGGCATAATACCCATGGTTACTTTAAAAGAAGAATTGGACACCTGTATTTCCCTTGTTTTCAGGAAAGCCAGTTTCTGATTTTGTTTGTTCAGTTTATCAATAATGGATTCGATATAATTGATCACCTGCAGTTCTCCTACATAATTGATGCGGTCCGCATCATCACTTGGCCGGTGATAATCTTTATGCTGCCCTGTAAAGAAAAAAAGTACGGGAATATCTTTCCGGTAAAAAGATGTATGATCGCTTGGGCCTGATCCGCTTGAATCAATCTTTATTCCAAACGGCAGTTTCTTGTCCTGCGCATTGATCACGGTAGCCCATTGCGGAGAAGTGCCATAACCGCCAACAGTTAATATATGTGTACTGTCGTTCAAACGGCCAACCATATCCATATTGATCATATAATTTACCGTTGCGAGATCCACTGTCGGATGCTCGGTAAAATATTTTGAACCAAACAAACCAAGTTCTTCTCCGGAAAAAGCCAGGAAAAGATAATTGCTGCTTTTGTCTTTGCGGCCTTTTAGTCTTTTTGCCAGTTCAAGCAGGGCGGCAGTACCACTTGCATTATCATCGGCTCCATTATGGATCAGCTTTTCGCCAGTGCGCAGCATGGAGTTGCCGTCTTCGCCATAACCCAAATGATCGAAGTGTGCACCAAGCACAACAGTTGTTGCGGCTCCATTATCGAGATAAGCCGCCACATTATGTCCTGTTCTGCTTTTTTCACCAATATCCACTTTCAGTTTCAGATTGAGCGTAGCTGTGGCATCACTGAAATATTTTTTTGCTGCCTCTTTCTTTACATAAATAACAGGAATGGGCAATAGGGCCGATTTATCTTTTCCGTTAAACTCAAGCTTATCGTCCGTTGTAGAACTATTAAAAATAATAATAGCTGTAGCGCCTTTGTCATACGCTTTTTTGGAATTGTTGCGGATATACTCGATCAGATCAAAATGGGGGTTCTGCTGGTTTTCGCTCAGTATTTCTTTCAAATCCACAAACCAGGGCATATCCGCTTCCTGCAATGCCACTGCCGGTGAAGCATCAACACTTTTTAGTGCACTGAATGGAAAAGGGAAAAAATCCTTCATTTTTTCCAGTTTTACCTCATTAATGCTGAAAAAAGTGCCTTCTTTTACCTCTTTTCCTTCCTGTATCTCGAAGGGCTGGTAAAAACCGTCTGTTCCTTTTGGCTGCAGGCCCAGGGTCTTAAACTGGTCAGCGATATATTCCATTGCCAGTTTTTCTCCGGCACTACCCGCTCGCCGGCCTTCCAGTTTATCATCTGCCAGGTAGCTAATATGTGCCTGGAGATTGGCAATAGTGGCTTTATCTGCTTTTTTTAATTTCTGGGCAGTAACAACAGAACTAAGAAAAACCAAAGACAAGGCTAGCTTTACACGGAAGGGCACCATAATTATTATAATTATTTTGGACAAAGGTATTAAGCTCCGATCTTTTTCGCCGGGCTGGTGTTGATTTTAATTCGGTTTCTCATTTTTTAACAACCCGCTCCGTCATAAAATCGTAATTCGTAAATCGTATTAGCCTTTACGCTCTATTTTTGCAGCCCTTGAAGAAGCGTTTACATATTGCATTGGTGGGTAACCCCAACAGCGGAAAAAGTTCCCTTTTCAATTGCCTGACCGGTTTGAACCAGAAAGTGGGCAATTTTCCCGGGGTAACTGTTGATAAAAAGACCGGTACTACCAATTTACCCTCTGGGGACGCTGAAATCATCGACCTGCCCGGCACTTACAGCCTTTACCCACGCCGTCTCGACGAATGGGTAAGTTACCGTGTGCTGCTTGGTCAGGATGCCGGGGTAAAACCCGATGTTGTAGTGGCCGTAGCCGATGCCAGCAACCTGAAGCGGAACCTGCTTTTTTGTACTCAGTTGATCGATCTGAAAATTCCAGTGGTAGTTGCGCTTACCATGATGGACCTGGCCAGTAAAAAAGGGATCAAAATTGATATCCCGGCGCTGGAACGGGAATTAGGCGTGCCCGTTGTGGCGATCAACCCCCGTAAGCAAAAAGGCATTCCTCAACTGAAAAAGGCTATGGAGCAAACTGGGCAGGGCCTGTACAAACCCCCTGTCAAAGATTTTATCGACAATAAAGCCCTGGCACCCGCTTCGATTGAAGAATTAAGAAAGATCCGTTCTGAAATAAGTGACTATTCCGCCATTCACTACCTGATCAATCACGAATCGTTTGATCTTGACCCCAGCACGCAAAGCCAGATAGAAAATATTGAAAAGCGCAATCAGTTCAACCCCACCAAAACACAGGCGGAAGAAATATTGCAGCGTTACACCCGGATCAAACACATCATGCAGGTTTCCGTGTCTGAGCCCGACCCTTTACAGAAATCACTGTTCACGGAAAAATTAGATACCTTATTACTGCACCGCCGTTGGGGTTATCTCATCCTGCTGGCAGTGTTGTTCCTGTTATTCCAAAGTGTATTTTGGCTGGCCAGCTATCCGATGGACTGGATCGATGCCGGCACCGCTTCTTTCAGCAGCTGGCTTTCGTCTGTGCTACAGGAAAACAACTGGACAGATCTTCTAATCAATGGAATTATCGCAGGACTTGGTGGTATCGTCATTTTTGTGCCGCAGATCGCTATTCTTTTTGCCCTGATCACAATACTGGAAGACACCGGCTATATGGCCAGGATCAGTTTTCTTACTGACCGGCTCATGCGCAGTGTGGGGCTTAACGGGAAAAGTGTGATGCCTATGATCAGCGGATTTGCCTGTGCGATCCCCGCAGTAATGAGTGCGCGCAGTATTGAAAACCGGAAAGAACGGCTGCTTACGATACTTATTACCCCGCTGATGAGCTGCTCCGCACGCCTGCCGGTGTATACCATCCTCATCGGACTGGTTATTCCCAACAAATACCTGTTTGGTTTTATTGGTGTGCAGGGCCTGGTAATGCTCGGGCTTTATCTCCTGGGATTCGTTATGGCTTTGATCGTTTCTTATGTAGCCAAATGGTTTATTCATATCAGTGAAAAAAGCTTTTTTATCCTGGAGTTGCCAACTTACCGCTCTCCACGTTGGAAAAACGTTTTTCAGACCATGTGGAGCAAGGCAAAAATATTTGTGGTGGACGCGGGTAAAGTGATCATGATCATCAGCCTGATATTATGGGGTTTTAGTTCTTTCGGTCCAAAGGAAAGAATGCATAAAGCAACGGTTGCTTATGAAGAAGCTCTTGCAAAACCAGGAGCAGACAGCACCCAGATAGAAAACGATTATGCGCATGCCAAACTGGAAAACTCTTATGTTGGCATTGCGGGCAAAGCCATTGAGCCGGTTGTGAAACCATTGGGTTATGACTGGAAGATCGGTATCGCCTTGATCACTTCTTTTGCAGCACGTGAGGTTTTTGTCGGCACTATGGCCACTTTATATAGTGTCGGTGATGAAGAGAATGAAGGTCCTTTAAAAGAAAAAATGCGGGTGGCTACAAGGCCAGACGGAACACCGGTTTATACCCTCGCGACCGGTGTATCGCTCATGTTGTTTTATGTATTTGCCATGCAGTGTATGAGCACACTGGCTATCGTGAAAAGAGAAACCCGTAGCTGGAAATGGCCTTTGATACAGTTAGTGTATATGACAGGGCTGGCTTATATTATCAGTTTCATCGCCTATCAGTTATTATCCTAAGGTTTCACCCATTTATCCTTGGGTTCAAAATAGTCCCATAATAAAGAAGAAATTTTCCGCGTCAGGGTCCATGCTTCATTTTCGTGGATCCAACTGGTGTCCTTATTGTTTTTGGTAAATATGCAAAAGATATAGGGCTTGTTGGGAGCATTTACCAACAAGGTTTCATTGCGCGAAGCATCCACACAACCGTTTTTGCTGAACACTTCAATATATGGCGGGATCATAGAGATGGCCTCATTTTCATCCCAGAAATTACGGCCAAGGCAACGCATTATTCTTTCACAGGCTGCAGGGGTAAATATTTTGTTTTGATAGATCTGCTCAAACAGGTGGCCCATTTCAGCAGGAGAGGTTTGTCCCCAACCATAAATTTTCCTGATCTCTTCACGACCGGGTGTGCGGGAATTAACCCTTGTATTAATATAGCCAAGGCTATCCAGTAAAGCATTGATACGGATGCCAGTGCCGGCCAGCTTTTGCAGCCAAAGACTGGCTGTATTATCGCTGGTTGTAAGCATCAGCATAATGATTTTTTTCAGCGCTATTTTTTCACCGTCTTTAAAGGATCCCAGGATATCTTCCCCTTCGTATAGCAGGGAATCTTTATAAATATGTGTTGAATCATAATGCAGTTCGCCCTTTTGCATTTTGTCCATAACGCCCAGCATAATAGGAACTTTTACAATGCTGGCTGTTGGGAAAACGGTATCTGCGTTGATGGTGACGGTTTCACCGGTCTTTATATTTTTTACATAAATGCCGATCGAGCCATTGAAGCCGGTGATCGCTTTTCTTAATTCCGCTTCAAGTTTTTTGTCGGTTTTCTGTGCAAGAGAAAACAGGGAGATAATGCAACAGGTAAAACATACAAAGATTTTCTTCATGGTTTTAGAAGAGTTTATACAACAAATAAATTATTTCATTCCCATATAATCGGTCACCAACTGGCAAAATGCCTGTATACCGGTTTTCATTGCGCTGTCTGTTACAAAGAAATCGGCAGTATGATGCGGTGGTGCAGTTTTGGGATTATTTCCTTTTGGCATTCCTCCGAGATAAAGGAAAAATGCAGGCGCTTTGGTGCCATAATAAGAAAAGTCTTCAGCTCCGGTTACCCATTCCCGTTCTCTTACGTTTTTAGCACCGATGGCTGTTTCAAGAGAGGGGAGCATTTTCTTTACCAGTGCTGGTTCATTATAGGTAACCAGGGTTTTTGTATCAATGATCACTTCAGTGCTTACACCTGAAGCATCACCAATTGTTTTAATGGTGTGGCGGAATTGTTCATGAACCTTTTTCTGCATATCGCTGTCGAGCGTGCGGATGGTACCCAGCATGATCGCATCCTCAGGAATGATATTATTCCTGACACCGCTTTGGATCTTGCCCACTGTGATCACTACCGGTGCTTTTGTAAGTTCCGATTGCCTGCTCACGATATTCTGTAATCCCTGGATGATCTGTGCGGAAGCAGCAATGGGGTCGATACCGAGCCAGGGCTGTGAACCATGACTTGGTTTGCCTTTTACCTTAATAGTAAAAAAATCTGCAGCAGCCATGAACGAGCCGGATTTATATTCGATCGTCCCTTCTTCAATCGCTGATTCAATATGCATTCCAAATACTGCGTCCACTTTGGGATTATCCATCACTCCTTCTTTCACCATCAATGCCGCTCCGCCTTCTTCGCCCTCAGGTGCGCCTTCCTCTGCCGGCTGGAAGATGAACTTTACTGTTCCTTTCAGTTCATTTTTTATACCGGCCAGCACTTCTGCTGTACTCATCAGCATGGCTACATGTGTATCATGCCCGCATGCGTGCATCACTCCCACTTCCTGGCCATTATACATTGTCTTGTCTTTAGACGCATAGGGAATATTCACTCTTTCCGTTACCGGCAGGGCGTCCATATCTGCACGCAGTGCCACGCAGGGGCCAGGTTTGCCACCACGCAAAATACCCACCACCCCGGTTTTGGCTACGCCTTCTTTTACTTCAATTCCAAGTTTTCTCAAATGATCGGCTACAAGCTTTGCAGTGTTCACTTCGCGATTGCCTAATTCAGGGTGCTTATGTATTTCCTGTCTCCAGGCGATACATTGCGGTTCTATGCGGTTGATGGCCGTTTCGATCTTTTGTTTGAGCTGGGCATTCAGCAGAGTTGTGAAGGAAAGCAGGGTGGTCGTCAGCAGAGTATATTTCATCCGAAAATTTTTATGAATATAACATAAAAAGCATTTTATCGCTATCTTCAACCGCAGGTATTAAGGCAACTCCCCATCTTTCAATTTTATTTTTAAACGATGCCACTTCGCCATTTATCTTTTCTAAAGGCAGTGTTGTTGCAGAGTGTTACTGCATTTGGCGGACCGCAGGCACATATTGCCATGATGTTAAAGACATTCGTCAGGCAAACAAAATATGTTACCGAAGAGGAGTTGATAGAGTACAATGCCTTCTGCAATCTTCTGCCTGGTGCCTCTTCCACACAAACAGTTACGCTGATCGGATATAAGGTCGGGGGTATTCCTCTGGCTGTCGTTTCTTTGCTGGTTTGGATCTTTCCAGCATGTCTCTTTATGGGAGCTTTATCTTTTCTTCTCCCTTATATAGATAGTAAAGCGCTGCATACAGATATTTTCAAATTCATTCCGCCTATGGCTGCCGGCTTCCTGGTGTTTGCCTGTATAAAGGCTTTTCCGCATGCCATTAAGAATACGATCACCTGGGTGATCATGTTGGTAGGAACGGCTGTCACTTATTTTTTCTTCAAACTTCCCGTCATATTTCCTATACTGATTGTTGCAGGGGGTGTTGCTACCAATCTAAGCAAAAAACGTATCCCGCAAGTGGAGCGGGTGCCACGCAAAATCAAGTGGTGGAATTTCTGGTTATTCGGTATCATTTTCATTGCAGCGGGTTTTCTTAGTGAAAAAGCGAGGAAAGAAGATTGGCCTCACCGGAAGCCCATCAACCTTTTTGAGAATACCTATCGTATGGGAAGTATCGTTTTCGGAGGAGGACAGGTGCTGATGCCAATGATGTATGAACAGTTCAGCGTAAGGCCTGAAGCGATCAAACAAAAAAATCCCAATGTGGTGCAAATTGATAAAGGGGAAATGTATACCGGAATGGGGATCGTGCGGGCCGTACCGGGGCCAGTTTTTTCCATTGCTTCATTTACGGGAGGCATGGCGTTAAAAGACATGGGTACAGAGATGCAGGTATTGGGCTGCCTGATCGGATCGATCGCCATTTTTCTACCGAGTGCCTTGCTGGTGCTATTCTTTTTTCCCATTTGGCATAACCTGAAAAAGTATGCTGTTATTCACCGCTCCCTCGAAGGGATCAATGCGTCCGTAATAGGGATCATGATCGGTTCAACATTTTTTATCATGAAGGATATTTCGTTGATAGAAGCAAAAACTGTAAGTGTGATAAATGTGGGAGTGATAGTGGGGACAACGCTTTTGCTTTGTTATACCCGGCTTCCGGCGCCGGTGATAGTTGCAGCCTGTTTGTTGCTGGGGTATTTCTTTTAATCTGCTTATTTTCTCACAGTTTTTCTTCGTGATCTTTGTGTCTTTGTGGGAGTTTATATCCCACGAAGACACAAAGATCACGAAGGCTTTACTTTTTTGGAATCCTTACATTTTCCTGGATTTATAATACCCGCCCTTTTCGATTTCAGCAATCACATTTTCCGGAACCATATAGCGGATAGATTTTCCATCGCGGATCATTTCCCTGATGCTGGTAGCAGATATCTGGAGCAGTGGTGCATCCAGTTCTATCAGTTTTGCTCCGATAGTATTTTCCACCGGGAACTCGGGGCGCCTGTAAACATAAATGGAATAGTTGTCAATGATCGCTTCATAGTTTTTCCATTTATACAGGTTCTGAAAACTATCACTTCCCATGATGATCGAAAACTCATGCTCGGGGTAGCGTTCGCTCAGGTGGGCGAGGGTGACGCTGGTATAGGATGGTTTGGGTAGCGTGAATTCTATATCCGAAACTTTGATTCGGGGATCATCGGCTGTTGCTGTTTGCAGGAGGTGAAGCCGGTCGTATTCGTTCAGGAGAGAGTGGTTTATTTTAAACGGGTTCTGAGGCGAAAGGATAAACCAGATCTTTTCAAGAGGGGTTTCATTGAGAAGGTGGTTGGCAATGATAAGGTGGCCGATATGAATGGGATTAAAGGAGCCGAAGTATAGACCTATCCTCATAATAAATTGATTTTCAATTAATTACATCTACGAGGATATGTTCGGCCTCATCCAGGCGAAGGCTGAGGGTATATCCAGCCACTTGTACAGACACCGGATCACCCATTGGAGCAACTTGCTCAAGTGATATTTCTTCTCCGGGAAGGCAGCCCATTTCCATTAGCTTAAGATGTATTTCCTGGGATCCAAACTCACGGATGATGGCTTTTTGGCCGGGCTTCAGCTCTGATAGTTTTTTATTCATGTTCGTACCTCAATCCGGCAAAACTAACATTGTATTGTCTGCTTTGTTTACGAATTTTGAAAATATGCAATCATCTTCCAACTCTCTGGTTAATTTCTTTTATGAAACCCCTGTAAGCCTCCGGCAGAGGGAGAACCTGAAATCTTTTATCCTTGCTATTTTTAAGAAGGAGAAGAAAAAGCTATCTGGCATTAATTATATTTTTTGTACGGATAAGCGGGTACTGGAGATCAACCGCCAGTTTCTTCAGCACGACTACTACACAGATATTATCACCTTTGAATTATCTGCACCCGGAGCTCCGGTTGAGGCGGAAGTATATATTAGTGTAGATCGGGTAAAGGACAATGCCCGGCAGGTAGGCGCTTCTTATAATAAAGAACTTCACCGGGTAATTTTTCATGGTGTACTCCATCTTTGCGGATATAAGGATAAAACGACCGCCCAGGAACAGGAAATGAGGAAAAAAGAAGATCATTATCTCAATCTCTATTTCAAATAAGCTATCTGGCTCTATTTTCTTTTATACCCCCAAACCCGAGCCTTTGAAATGTTTCCCGTGGAACATTGTCAAGTATATACAAACTCTGAAAAGATTAAGGTCCTCCGATTTAGAGGAACATTCATGGCATTGTCCGGTTTACCGGGTCTATTCCCTTAAACATAGATTGTAGCTTCTCCCATTATCCCTCTTTTACTTATTAATGTTCTTCTATTAGCTAGCATTAACCTATCATTCGCCTTTCAACCAATTCTGGGGAGTTTGTAACTCCATTCCTTTTGCAAGCCCAAGGTTTGACCTTCCTGGGCCGTAATATATGCCTAGTCCTACGGGAAGGGTCCAGACATACTTATTCTCCTATGTAGGCCTTCCTCCCAAGCGTATTTACTACAGGCTCATGATTCAAGTCAGAGTGTTCCCCGTGGAACATAAGAATTGGGAAACCCTTCAGAAAGCCTGTCCTTGCTATCCTCAAGTTTACAGTAACTTTGCGCCGATGTTTCCAGATTATGATATAATAGTAGTAGGGGCTGGCCATGCGGGATGCGAGGCTGCTGCCTCAGCCGCCAACCTGGGTTCAAAAGTCCTGCTTGTGACTATGAACATGCAGACTATTGCCCAAATGAGCTGTAACCCTGCCATGGGCGGAATTGCCAAGGGGCAGATCGTGCGGGAAGTGGATGCTCTTGGTGGATATTCAGGAATTGTCACCGATCTATCCATGATCCAGTTCCGGATGCTCAATCGTTCCAAAGGACCTGCTATGTGGAGTCCAAGGGCACAAAGCGACCGCATGCTATTTGCCACTACCTGGAGGGAAATGCTGGAGAAAACTCCGAATGTGGATTTCTACCAGGATATGGTGAAGGGCTTAATAGTAAAAGACGGAAGAGCCTGTGGAGTAATAACAGGTCTTGGACATGAGATTAAAGCAACGGCCGTAGTGCTGACCAATGGCACTTTTCTCAATGGGATCATACATATCGGTGAAAAGAATTTTGGAGGAGGACGGGCTGCAGAGAAAGCTGCAACCGGGATCACTGAACAATTGGTTAGCCTGGGATTTGAAAGCGACCGCCTGAAAACAGGTACGCCACCAAGAGTGGACGGACGAAGCCTGGATTATTCAAAAATGGAAGAGCAACCAGGCGATGAAGAGATTGGTGGGTTCTCTTATACCAATGTTCCCAAACCAACCCAACAAAGAAGTTGCTGGATCACTTATACCAATCAGGCTGTTCATGATATTTTGAAAACCGGTTTCGATCGCAGTCCAATGTTCGCAGGGCGGATCGATGGTGTGGGTCCGCGCTATTGTCCAAGCATCGAAGACAAGATCAATCGATTTGCTGAACGCGAACGCCATCAGCTTTTTATTGAACCAGAAGGATGGAATACAGTTGAAATTTATGTAAACGGCTTCTCGACCTCTCTACCAGAAGACGTACAATACGATGCCCTTCGTATTATTCCTGGTTTTGAGAATGTCCGCATATTCCGTCCAGGATACGCCATCGAATATGATTATTTCCCACCTACCCAACTTAAACACACATTAGAAACAAAAATCATATCAAATCTTTTCTTCGCCGGCCAGATCAACGGGACCACCGGATATGAAGAAGCTGCCTGCCAGGGATTGATGGCAGGAATGAACGCACATCAAAAAGTACGCGATCTGGAACCAGTGATCCTGAAAAGAAGCGAAGCATATATTGGTGTATTGATCGACGATCTGATCAGCAAAGGAACCGAGGAGCCTTACCGGATGTTTACTTCAAGAGCAGAGTTCCGGACTTTGCTTCGCCAGGACAACGCGGATCTCCGTCTCACAGAACTAAGCTACCGCCTTGGCCTTGCTTCTCAAGAAAGAATGGATACCGTGATCGCAAAAAAGGATGCGGTAGTCGCCATCAAACAAATTCTGAAAGACATGAGCGTGGAGCCCGGAGAGATCAATGGATTTCTTCAGGAGCTTAAATCATCTCCTATTACAGAAAAACAAAAAGTAGAAAAAATTCTCCTCCGCCCGGATGTTGAACTCGATCAGTTGGCGAATGCATTGCCCAAACTGACCGGATCACTAAAAGGTTTTACTAAAGAACAGTTGGAGCAAGCTTCCATCCAGGTAAAGTATGACGTGTATATCAATAAAGAAAAAGAATTGGTAAGTCGCATGAGCCAACTGGAAGACCTTGAAATTCCCGAAACATTTGATTACAAAAAGATCCAGGCTTTGGGAAATGAGGCCCGCGAAAAATTAAACCGGGTGAAACCAAGAACACTTGGACAGGCAAGCCGTATCTCTGGCATCAACCCCAGCGATGTACAAATACTGATGGTATATATGGGCCGGTAGTTTGAAGGATGCCTCCAACGCTTCATTCCACACCGTTTTGAACTATATTTTTTCCAGCTTCAAAACCGTGTGGAATTCTTAATTGGCCGCTATCTCATGGTTAACTAAAACCTCTAGCATGGATAGCAAAAACATTTTAACCGCCGACCTGCTCGATCTTGTTTTTGATAATCGAAACAAAGATTATGGAGCTTATGAACTACGCAAATTTTATAATCACCGGATAGGGAAAGCCTTGCTGATAACCGGAGCATTAGTTGGTATAACGTTTACCAGCATTGCATTGGGGAACAAACTTCACCCGAGAGAAGAAAGAGCTCCAGAAAAAATCACTGCTGTAGTTATTAATCCACTCGATGAAGATAAAAAGCCTGAACCTGTCATTCCCCCTGAACAAAAACCAGAGCCTGCACCACAACCAGTTCGTTCAGAAATTTTTACCCAGATGGTAATTACAGATGACAAAGATGTACAAACACCTCCGCCCGATCAAGAAACATTAAGTACCGCTAAAATATCTACAACGCAATCGGATGGTGTAGCTGATATAGGGATACCAACCGAAACGCTTCCTGTAGGCGCCGGAACAGGCATCATTCAGCAACAGGAAACCAAAGAACCAGAAGGACCATTCGAACGGGTAGAAGTAGAAGCAAAATTTACTGGCAACTGGGAAAAGTTTCTTCTCAGATATTTGAACGGGGATGTTCCGGTAGAGAATGGCGCATCGCCTGGACGGTATACCGTAATGATTCAATTCGTAGTAGACGTGGATGGTTCTGTCAGCGATATCCGTCCGCTAACCTCTCTCGGCTATGGGATGGAGAATGAAGCAATCCGGGTATTGAGAAAAGCCACTAAGTGGGAACCCGCTGTTCAGAACGGACGACAAGTTAAAGCTTACCGCAGACAGCCAATTACATTTCTGGTGAACGAAGAGTAAAAACCTTACTTATGAAAACCGCTTTCGCAACAGCTATAAAACGTTTATAGTTGTTGCGAAAGTTGTGTTATTAAATAGTTATAGTCAGTACCGCCAATTCCACCACTCCTGCCCTTCTGAAAATCTTGCTGAATAACCGCAGCACCCCTTTCCGGGATTACTTATTGATCAGCAGCGGTTATTCAGCTTTTTACAACCGCCGGGGTTATCTGCACCATTTGCTCACGGGTGTTTACTGAATTATTATATACACCTGTGATCAAGCCGCGGCATTTAGGAGAACCACAACGGCATTCGAAGGGTTCCATGTTCTGGTCAAGGAATTGGGAATAGTCAAGTGTTAGCTCCTCATTCCGGGAAATATTTCTTAGAGCAATTACATTCAATCCATCAAGGCCGGTATTTGCATCACAGCTATGATTCTGTGGAGCCCATTCGGAAGGGTCTTCATCCCAAAGCACAAAAACCTCATCGCATACCGCATATGCATAACGCCGGAAGTTTAGCTTTTGCTCTTCATTCCAATTCTTATCAACAAACCTTTTGGTAACGACCCTTTGTGCTTTCTCCTCACCGCAAAAAACCACGTCGCCTTTATGGATAGGTCGGGTTGCATAAATCCCAAAACCTGCAATGGAATTCCCTTTCATTGCATACGGCTTTTTCTTTCTTGCATGACGGGCAATGCCTTCCCCGATGATCTGTTCCAGAAATCCTTTTTGTCCGGCCTCATCAAATTTCAGGATAAAATCGGCAGAGCCTTCATAGCCGTCCGTATAAAAAACAGAACAGGTAAAATTGATCTCCAGGAAAAAAATCTCATTCTTATCATTCACCCGGAAATCCAGCCGGGCATAACCCACACCATTGAAACCTTTGAAGATTCTCTCCGTCGCAGCTCGAAGAGCTTTGTCGAGCACAGGATCTGTGCAAGGGAAATTGCAATCAGGATGAAGCTCAGAAGTTTTTAAAGAATAGGTCTTAAATGTTTTGCCCTCAGGGAAAACATATTCCACAGGCTTAAACACTTTACAGGTCTTTCCATCAGCATTGGCAGCGACCAGTACAGTAAACTCCCGTCCATCTATATATTCTTCTACCAGCAACGGTCCGTATTCATTAAAGATCTCAACTACTTTTTTAAGCAGGTCCTGTTTGTTGTACAAAACCGAATTTTCATCAATCCCAAGGCTGTCACCAGCTTTTGAAGGTTTGATGAACATTGGATAACTAAGATATTTTTCTACCTTATCAATATCCTCAGGTTTATCGATCATGAAATACCCGGGAGTTTTTACTCCTTCGCAATGAGCCACGTATTTCATCAGCTCTTTAGTAGGGTCATAGAGTTTGGCCGTTGGACCGGTATGTGGAAGATCAAGCAGATCAAAACTATGGATCACATCAATAGAGGGAACTTCCCACTCCAGGTAGCCTTCGCAAAGGTTGACGAATATATCATAGCCCTTTTTCTTTAATTCTTTCAACTGGCGGTAAGTTGTCAGTTTATTCAGGAACACATGATCCACCTCGTCGTCTGGCAGAAGGGCATTCAGATACCGGGGAGGGTCATAATTTTTATAATCCACTCCTGTTGTTGAGTAGTCAGGTTGAAGCACACACACTTTCATGTGAATAGAATTTTGCAGTAAAGTCGTTACCTATAATGAAAAGGGTCCTATAATGATAAATGCCTTCTTTCGAAGGCGTCTTTAATAATACTCAGGATGCTACCAGCAAATGTTCTGTTGGCATAGCGAAGGATAGCTCCTATGGAAGTATAATCCTCATCTTCGCTCAAACCACATTGGGCATTTACTTCCAACATATATAATTTGCCGGTATTCTTATCCATCCGGATATCCAGTCTTCCGTATCCCATGCCTCCGACAGCCAGGTAGGCTTGGAGACTGATTTCTTCCAGTCCTTTTACCAGGCCGGTGGCGGGTTGGTGATAATTATAAAAGTTCTCGTTCCCCGGCATCGGGCGCTCATCCTCGTAAATCTCCCAAAGGCGATCAAATGAAAGAAACTTCTCTTCATCGGGCAATGACTCATGAAAGATCCTTTCCACAGGAGGAAAAACCTCGCAGCGCTCAGGAGCAGTGGAGGAACCAATAATAAAGGACGTAAACTCTGGTCCTGTAATAAATTGCTCCACGATCAATCCATCAGCCAACAGGTTCCAGCCTCGATAGCCGTTCTTTAACTCAGCGACCCGCTCTTTCAATTCCTTATCGGTATAAACAACATTTTTAACAGACACACCCATACTTCCACCCGAAACAGCGGGTTTGATGATCAGTGGTGCGCCAAGGCGCTGACACAAGCCATCAAGCGAGTCTTCCGTTCCATCAATCACTGCCCATTTAGCCGTAGAAACACCGGCTTTATCAAAAGCCTCTTTCATGGGGATCTTGGAAGTGGTGATATTATAGTAGTGCGTATCTGAACCTGTATAAATGAGACGGTTCTTTTCAAGTTCCGCAATAACGGAAACACCAGGAGTACCATTCACCTCATCGCCATCACAAAGGTTCAGAACAAGAGGGATTTTCCTGCCAGATCGTTTCTTGATACCCTCAATGATCTCCCGGTAGTTTTGCATGGTAACCGGTTGCCAGATCCAATCAGCATTCAGCTCGGCAAACACCTTTGTATATTCCTGCAGGCTTTGAGTAAAATCGTAATAGTATTGAAGGTTGGGGTCCTCTGTTTGGAGATAGGGGTAGAGTACCCAGATCTTTAGTTTTCGAAGAGGGTTGTCTGCTACTTTCCTTGCGACCTTCTTCTTAAGCTCTTTTTTCCTTGTTTGAGCGATCATGCAGTTGCTGTTGTATAAATCGGGTAAGGGTATAAGTACTGAGGACCTCCGGGCTTATATGTGCAGCACCCCTGATCTCTCCCAGGCAATTGCTGCATCCGCAAAAGCAGGTAAAGGGTTGTGCCATATCCCATTCTGTAGAAGGGTAAAAGAATGTCATCTCATCCCCTTCTGCGATCTCCTTCAAAGCAATTATCTGCATGGCAAACGTGTCAAAAAACACATTCGGGTCGCAGCTATGGTTGATATACTGAAGATGCTCCGGTTGCAACATGATATGCTTATCAATCCCGACCTGCACGGTTAAATAAGTTGGTTCATTAAGAATAGCTCCTGCTGAAAAGTGGGCAACAACCTCGCCCGGCTTATACGTTCGTTGGGCGAAAAAAGCTTTCTGGTTACTTACTAGGTTTTGCCTGACGGCGGCAAATACGTGATCGCTTATAAGGCGATAACCGGAGTGGGTAGCTGTTACCATATATGAATTGATATGAAAAGATAGAGATAAACCCTTATGCAAAATTCACATGATTGTAAATGTGAATAATTAAGTCTATAAACTTAATAACGTTGACCAACTATCCCGTAAAGCTGTCATTGGTTTGGTCTCTGTCTTTGGTATAACTGTTCCAGGCCAATACCAATCTTATCTCTCCAAAGCTGGCAGCGTCCTTCACACTACTTTTGATTGCGCCAATAGAAACCACTTCGAGTTGGGCAATAGCCTCATTAACGATCGAAACAACCGAAGGATTGACCAACTCCTCAATAGCGATCTCTCCCAACTGTATATAATGCGCCAGATGACCTTCTATCGTTTGCTGGGTAAACCCGCGAAGACCGGCAATTTCACCAACAGTTTTGCCTTCTCTGAATAATCTGTATGACTCCGCTTTTGTGTCCGTACGCTGCACGGCCGGTTCTTTTACCACTGGTTCTTTCTCCTTTTTCTTCTTTTTGCCAGTAGTCTTTTTTTCCGGCATTTGTGAGGACAATCCATTTTCCAGCGAATAGGCCCTGATCAGCTCAAGGAAATCATTTCCATAACTTTTGATCTTTACCGGTCCAAAACCGGAGATCTGCTCCAGCTCTTCTTCTGTTTGAGGAAGAAAACTGACCAGTTCCTCCAGTGTTTTGCTGCTGGCTATCAGATAAAGTGGCTGTTCTTTCCTGGCACTGATGCTATCCCGCAGTTGTTTCAACTGCCAGTATAGAGCCGGATGAGCAAGTCCTTTCCTGGCCTCTGCTGATCCACCATATACATTAATACTGAAAGGCGGTTGCTGAAAAGACCTTTTCCGTTGTTGCCACTGATCCAGGTCTGTATTCACCGTAAACCCCTGAAGCATGAATTGGTGAAGCGAGACCGAGCCAAACAACTCCCGCAAGTCTTCATTTACCTGTCGTGCATGATTTCTGTTATCCGTACTTACCTGGCAGGTTTGTAACTGGGCAAGAACCTGCTGCAGTTCAGCAGAGAAATGAACAGAAGCCCTTTTAACCCTTTCAACTAATTGTGTATTCTCATCTATTGTAAGTGGTAACCGGAGTTGTTGTTTGATCCATTCATGGAACCGGCTTCCTGTTTCTTTGATCGACTGTATCTTTTGTTCCAGCATTTCCATCCAGGGAGCAGACTCATTTTGAAAAGAGGTTCCATGCTTCCTGGTATAGTCTGCAGACTCTGCAACCTGTTCAGATTCTTTTGCGAAGTCAAACGCCTGAAATAAAAGCTCAATCCGTGTTTGCTGGGTCGCTTCCAATAGTTCCTGCCGGAGCATTTCCGCCGAGGCACTGTTACGCGCAAATTCAACAATCTTTGGATCTGTTCTCAGGCTTGAAGCATTGATCCTGCTTTTTAATACCAGCCCATCCAGGTTGGTACAGCGGCTTAAAGCCACATATACCTGGCCGGGAGCAAATGCTTTACCAGCATCGATAATCGCTTTTTCAAAAGTCAGTCCCTGGCTTTTATGAATAGTGATCGCCCAGGCTAGCCTTAATGGAAACTGGGAAAAAGAGCCAAGAGTTTCTTCTTCCATTGAGCGGTTTGCCGGGTTAAGGGTATAGCGGATATTCTCCCATTGTTCGCGCTTTACCTCTATTTCAGTTTCATCATCACATACTACCCATATTTTTTCGTCTTCGATACGGTTTACAATGCCAATTTTTCCATTATAAAAACGCTTGCCCCTGTCTGTATCATTTTTAATGAACATGACCTGGGCTCCGGGGCACAGAACCAGGGTTTCATCGGCCGGAAAACTATTGACAGGGAAATCTCCATTTATTTCAGCAGTAAAAGAAGAATGCTTTGCCTGCAGCTTTTGCAACTCTGCAGTATTGATCTGTTTTACAATTTCATTGTGGGTCGTCAATAAAATATAACCATCCTGCGGGGTCCTTACAAAATCTGGCAGATAACGATCTTCCAGCAAGCTGGCCCCGGTTTCATCTACCTCATTATTCCTGACCTGGTTAAGCAGGTTGATAAAGTCTTCTTCGCTTTGCCTGTAAACTTTGTTAAACTCAATATATACTGGCTGTTCATCCTGCAATACACGGCTATCAAAAAAATAGGGGCTTCTATAGTAAGCAGAAAGCCACTGCCAGATCTCATCCCTTGTAACAGGCGGAAGCTGGAACATATCTCCAATAAAAAGGACCTGCACCCCACCAAAACGCTGAAGAGGCCTCTTCCTTACAAAGCGGAGAACTGTATCAATAGCATCAAGCGTATCGCACCGCACCATACTGATCTCATCAATCACCAGCAATTCCAGTTCTTCCAAAACCCTTAATTTCTCTTTATTCATCCGCAACCGGTTGATCAGCCCAGCCGTATGCGTCACCTCCTCGCTATCCGAAACAAACGCGTTATTATCTTCTGGAATAAAGGGGGAGAAAGGAAGTTGGAAAAAGGAATGGATAGTAACACCTCCTGCATTGATAGCTGCCACACCGGTTGGCGCAACAACAGCCATCTGCTTGCGGCTATGTTCCCTGATATAACGGAGAAAGGTTGTTTTCCCCGTTCCCGCTTTTCCGGTAAGGAAGATATTTCGCGTGCTCTGGTTCACCAATTCCAGTGCTAACTGGAACATGGTATTCGATCGATCAATATGTGTTGTCTCTGCCACTGTTCTTTCTAATAATTTAAGCAAAATAAAGTAAATGATCGCTGCATTCAGTCAGTCATTTTGTTCAGCTGCTCCTTCTTTAATTAAAATACTCATTTTGCTCTTGCATTTGCATATCCAGGATCATCAGTTCATTTACCAGGACCTCAGTGATCGTTTTGCTGGTACCCTTACTGTCTTTGAAATTGCGGTTAATGAGGCGGCCAACGATAGCTACGATCATTCCTTTTTCCAAATACTTTTCCGCAAGAGTAGCTATTCTGCCCTGTGCAACCAAGGTATGGGATTGAGCTTCCTTCACATGGAGCCCTTTAGCATTACAATAAGAGTCCTCAATGAGAATAGAAAACCTTGCTATCTTTCTTCCATCTCCGGCATCTTTAATAATAGGATTACCCATCAGGCTTCCGATAAGCTGAACATTATTTTTGATTGCATACATCTGTTTAAATATTACTCATAGCAAGGTAGAATAAGCTACCAAAACCTCATGGGGTTAAAAACGCAGAAATCCGTTTTTAAACACGTGTTCAAATGGTCATAAAACAAACATCTGGCAATTCCGTGTTTTTGGCTTATGTCCGGGCAGAACCACTCAATTTTTAAGTATTCTTACGGTCAGTTGAAAATTAAACCCCTGCCTGTTAAATAATTAACATTTACCCCGTTTAAATACACTGGCAGAAATAAGTGCCTTTCAGTAGGTTTAATATTTCTTGCAATATCCTATTACGAAAAACAACCTTTATGAAAAACTCAAACCTGCTGCCCTTAGCTGGCTTTGGTTTTTTTTGCGCTGTTTTCCTATCCCTTGCACCCATGCAACAGGAAAGTGACAGGCTTTCTGAAAAAATTGCGGAGATTCCTTCCGATCTACTCTCAAAGCCCCGCTTTCTTTTTGCGATCTGTAATGAAAGTCCTTTACGCGACACACTCTGTTCGTTACCTCCCTTTTATAAGCCTACAACCCATACGCTGCTGCCAACACCTGAGAATCATGCTGCAAAACCACAGGTAAAAGAAGTTAAAACAGCATCTGCAAATCCAAAGAAAATCATTTCAGCACCTGTAGTGATTGCTGAAGCAGGGTCGATCGAGGAGAATCAGGAGACCTCTTCAACAATCACAACGCAACAAGACCCCCGACCCGAAGAACTCCTGGAGTGTACTTCTTCCAACAATTCCCTGGTTCCATTAGCCTACCTGCCAGAACAACCGGGGATTGAGGAGGAGAAAATACTCCCTCCTACAGATTATGTGGACGAGGTAATCGTTCCACAAAAACAAGAAGTAGTAAAAGTGTTGAATTCAGCACCGGTACCTATTATTACTGTAGCGCCTGAAGCTGGTCTTGATGATTATCCCGATTACCTGATGCAGTCCCGTATAGAGGAGTTAGCCGGGTATGCGAATGAAAACAACTATTCCACAGAATATGCTTTCATAATCAATCTTGGGCTAAAATCAGGTAAAAAAAGATTTTTCCTGGTTGATCTTCTTCATGGAAAAATTCTCAAAAGTGGTTTGGTAGCACATGGTCGCGGTAAGGAAAAGTTCACGCTACAAAAAAAGTATTCAAATCTGCCGGGCAGCGCCTGTAGTTCACTTGGTTTATATAAGGTTGGGGCGGCTTATAGCGGAGGGTTTGGAAAATCGTTCCGGTTGATTGGTTTGGAGAAATCGAATAATAATGCTCTCAGCCGGGCCATCGTGCTGCATGCAATGAATTGTATTCCCAATGAAGAAATAGACTATCCAATTTGTCAAAGTGAAGGATGCCCTTCCCTTTCTCCGGATTTCTTAGAAGATATCAGCCCGGTAATACTGAAAAGTAAAAAACCCTTATTATTATGGGTCTTTGATCCCACTGCAAATAATTCCCGGGTTCCTTACTGAGTTATTTTTTGCTTACCGTCCATATACTAACTGCCTGGTCTCAGGCAGTTTTTATTTGCTTCAAAGGCAGCCAGGGGTATCAGGCATAAAAAAAACGATTACAACTTTCGTTATAACCGTTTCATTTTTTGTGGTGTGGGGCGGGATCGAACCGCCGACACAAGGATTTTCAGTCCTTTGCTCTACCGACTGAGCTACCGCACCTTTTTACCCAGAAATTTACCATTTCCCGGTAAGGGCTGCAAAAATAGAGGTTTTTGCACAATTGATAAACTTTTGTGTGAATTATTTCTGGGTCAGAACAGCTTTACATACCGTATTCACTCAGAAACTTGATCCGCATGATCTTTAGCTGCTCCCAATTGAAATTATGTTCCGAGAGCTCTTCCTGCGCTACCTGCAAGGAAGATGTATCACAGCTTTTAAAATAGTCTATGATCTCATCCTGTTCGGTTTCGTCCAGCATTTCATCGATCGCATAATCCAGGTTGAGTTTGGTGCCACTGGCTGCAATGGTTTCCATTTCTTCCAGCATTTCATCAATTCTCCAACCCTTATTCTTGGCGATAGTTTCAAGCGATACTTTCTTATCGGTATTCTGGATAATATATACTTTATTGCCGCTCTTGTTCACCACGCTTTTCATCACAAAATCGTCGGGCTTTACGATGTTGTTCTCTTCTACATATTTAGCGACCATTTCCACAAAGGGCTTACCATACCTGAGTGCTTTACCCTTGCTCACGCCCTGGCATTTTTCCAGGTCGGCAACAGAAGTCGGGTATAAAGTAGCCATGTCCTGCAAAGAGGTTTCAAGAAAAATAACAAACGGAGGCAGGTTCTTTTTCTTGGCTTCTTTCTGACGGAGCTCTTTCAGCATTTCGAATAGTTGCTCGTCTGCTGCTGCACCTGTAGATGTTTCTGTTGCCTCTTCATCATCCGCATTTGCTTCTTCATAGAGATTATTCAGAACGATCTTGAATGATTTTGGCTTTTTGAGAAACCCTTCTCCTTTTTTGGTGAATTTCAGTACGCCATATTCTTCTATATCTTTTGAAAGAAGTCCTTCCAGCAGCATCTGCCGAATCAATGAGTTCCAGAAATGTGTTTCCTTATCATTTCCGCTTGCGAAAGCCGGTATACCATCATGACGGAACATTTTGATCTGAGGCGTCAGCTTACCGCTGATGATCTGCACCACATAATCTGTAGCAAACCGTTCATCCAGTGCTTTGATCGCCCTCAGCACAATAACTGCTTCATCTTTTGCCTCCACTTTTTCCTTAGGATGCTTACAGTTATCACATTGCCCGCAATTTTCTGTTGCATATTCTTCTCCAAAATAGCTCATCAGCACTTTGCGGCGGCAGACACCGCTTTCAGCATAAGCAACTGTTTCATTGATCAACTGAGCACCGACTTCACGCTCGCTCAGCGGCTTGTCGCGCATCAGGTGTTCCAGCTTACTTACATCTTTATGTGAATAGTAGAGAACACATTTTCCTTCCATGCCATCGCGTCCCGCACGACCGGTTTCCTGGTAATAATTCTCAATAGACTTTGGAATATTGTAATGAATAACAAAACGGATATCCGGCTTATCAATTCCCATCCCGAAAGCGATGGTGGCACAGATCACCTGCACATCTTCGTTCAGGAACTGGTCTTGCCGCTCAGCACGCAGCTTGCTGTCGAGCCCGGCATGATAAGCAACTGCTTTTATACCATTCGCAACCAGCAATGCGGCCATCTCCTCCGTCGTCTTTCTGTTCAATGTATAAATTATACCGCTCTTCGACTTCATTCCTTTGATGAAGCGAACAATACTTTCATCTGTTTGTGATTTCTTGATCTTCGGTTGGATCTCATAATAGAGATTGGATCGGTTGAAAGAGGAAATAAAAATATTGGGGCTCCGCAGATCAAGGTTCTTAATGATATCGCTTTGTACTTTCGGTGTGGCCGTAGCTGTTAAGGCAATCACGGGTATATCGGGATTGATCTGCGTCATCATCTCACGCAAGCGGCGATATTCCGGACGGAAATCATGGCCCCACTCAGAAATACAGTGTGCTTCGTCTACCGCAAAAAAAGACAATTTAAGATCAGAGAAAAATTCAAGATTCTCTTGCTTGGTGAGTGTTTCCGGCGCAACATATAGCATTTTCGTTTTGCCGGTCATGAGATCATCATGAACTTCTTTTATTTCCTTTTTGGAAAGAGTGGAGTTTAGAAAATGTGCAACTTCATCATTGCTGCTATATCCTCTAACCAGGTCAACCTGGTTTTTCATCAGGGCAATAAGGGGTGAAACGATAATAGCAACGCCTTCGCTGACCATTGCGGGCAACTGATAGCAAAGACTTTTGCCACCACCTGTAGGCATGATCACAAAAGTATCATGGCCGGCCAGTAAAGATTCAATAACTTTTTCCTGTGTGCCTTTGAATTTATTAAATCCAAAATGTTCCTGCAACGCTTTGTGAAGATCAAACCGCTGTTTTGGTTGATTGGTTTCCTTAGCTTGTTTTTTTGCAGCGCCTTTTTTTGCAGTTGTTGTTCCCATTTGCTCTCAATTATTAATCCCGGACAAAGCCCGGGCCATCTCTCATTATATAAGATACTTATTTTAACCCAAACCTATAACACATCGGGTTTGTTTTATACAAACAATCGGCTACTCTAATTGAATAAGGTTTCCCTTGGAAAAAGCCGGGAGATGATCGGCGGTTGGAATAAAACTAATCCGGCAATTGGGGCCGTAGAGAAATTTCAGCACAGATCCTTAACCCTGCTCAAGAGGACTGCGAATTTACAACTCAACAGTGGTTTCTCATAGCCCAAATCGTTAAAATTCCGGGAAATGAATGGCCGACAGGGTTTTGAAGTTAAAAGCTCTAATTTTGCCCAGCATTCGCCATTGGCGAACAATTTCTTATGGCTGTTTCCGTAAAAGAGATCGCTTTGCAAACCATTGCACTGGAAGCCCAGGCAATTGCAGGACTTCGATCTTATATCAATGATGATTTTGAAAATGCTGTATCAGCCATTGCCGGTTGCAATGGCCGTATTGTGATTAGTGGGATTGGCAAGAGTGCAGTGATTGCACAGAAAATCGTGGCCACATTCAATTCCACTGGCACCCCTTCCATATTCATGCATGCTGCTGATGCTATCCACGGTGATCTTGGCATAATACAACAGAATGATATAGTGATCATTATAAGTAAAAGCGGAGAAAGCCCCGAAATCAAGATGCTGGTGCCGCTGATAAAGAACTTCGGAAACACGATCATTGCAATGGTAGGCAATCTGCAATCATTCCTGGCCAAACACTCACAGATTATCCTCAACACAACAGTGGACCAGGAAGCATGCCCAAATAATCTTGCACCCACATCCAGCACCACAGCCCAACTTGTGATCGGCGATGCCCTGGCTGTTTGCCTTATGGAATTGAAAGGCTTTAGAGGAGAGGATTTTGCCAAATTTCATCCAGGTGGCACGTTGGGTAAAAAGCTTTACCTAAGAGTATCAGATCTATATCCTTCCAACGAAAAGCCGCAGGTAGGCCCATCACAAACACTGACCGAAGTGATCATGGAAATGACGCAGAAAAGGTTGGGAGTAACAGCAGTGGCAGATGAAAACGGTCATTTGTTGGGTATCATCACCGATGGAGACCTGAGAAGAATGCTCCGGAATAATATTAGACTGGAAGATGAGCTTAAAGCCTCAGACATCATGACCAGAAACCCGAAAACAATTGCTCCTGATGAGCTGGCCGTACAGGCATTGGACGTGCTCCGCAAAAACGAGATCACACAGTTAGCTGTTACAGAAAAAGGGGTTTATCTTGGCATTATACATTTACATGATTTAATTAAAGAAGGTTTAATCTAATCAACAAACCAATCTGTTTATATTCACTTATTACTATGAACAAACATCATTACGTTGCGATCATGGCCGGTGGAATCGGCAGCCGGTTTTGGCCAATGAGCCGCGCCAATTATCCCAAGCAATTCCTGGATATTCTTGGCACAGGCAAAACACTGATACAGGAAAGTTTCGACCGGTATAGCCAGTTGGTGCCTGTAGAAAACCTCTTTATCGTTACTTCACAGGAGTATGTTCATTTAGTAAAACAACAATTACCCGACCTTCCAGTTGAAAATATTCTCGCAGAACCTTCCCGGAAAAATACTGCTCCCTGCATTGCTTATATAGCTTTCAAGCTTTATCAAAAAGATCCGGAAGCTCTGATGATGGCAGCTCCTGCAGATAACCTGATCCTTGATACTTCGGCTTTTATCAACACTGCACAAAAAGCTCTTGACTTTGTAAATCACATCAACGCACTGGTGACCATTGGTATTAAACCTACCCATCCCAATACCGGGTATGGTTATATACAACACGATGGACCAGAAGCGGCTCCGGGTGTACATAAAGTGAAAACATTCACAGAAAAGCCCAATCTTGAACTGGCCAAGACATTCCTCGCCAGCGGGGATTTTCTCTGGAATGCCGGCATCTTTACCTGGAAAGTGAGAACGATCGTGAACGCATTTGAAAAATACCTTCCGGAAATGTTCGAAGTCTTTCATGCTGAAAAAAACAATCTGAACACACCCGAAGAAAAGAATGCAATAGAAAGAATATATCCTCAGTGTACTAATATTTCGATCGACTTTGGCATTATGGAAAAAGCAGAGAATGTATATGTGATCCCTGCTTCTTTTGCCTGGAGTGATCTGGGCACCTGGAACAGCGCCTGGGAGAACATGGAAAAAGACTATTTTCAGAATGCTGTAGTCGGCAATTATGTAATGGTGGTAGACGCAAAAAACACCATGGTGCATGTGCCGGATAATAAACTGGTGATGCTACAGGGACTGGAAGATTATATCGTAGTAGACACAAAAGATGTACTTCTTATCTGCAAAAAAGAGAAAGAACAGGAGATTAAGGAATACGTTGCAGAGATCAAGCGGAATAAAGGCGAGCGGTTTCTCTAATGGGTCTGGCTTTCCCGGAATATAAAACATCTGCCTGGTTTTGATTAATCACATCGTTGTCTATGTGAGAAAACATTTAAATTGAATCAATTCACAACCTTGTCTTCACAAGGTTTTTTTATTTTTAATTACTAAACGGATCTTATGTCTCCCTATCCTCTTCAAAATATATTATTCCTGGATATTGAAACGGTGCCCCAGTATGCCGAATATGAACAGGTTCCCACCGAATGGAAAGAACTTTGGACAAAAAAGGCAGAAGTGTTGCTCCGCAACCGGGAAGATGAAACGGTTGAATCAATTTATAACCGCGCCGGCATCTATGCTGAATTTGGAAAAATAGTGTGTATCAGTTGTGGTGTGATCCAATCCTCAGGAGATGATAAAAAGCTATTGCTGAAATCATTCGCAGGTGATAATGAAAAGTTGTTGTTGTACGAATTCTCTGAAATGCTCCGCAAATGGTCAGGCAATGACCCAAAATTCCTTTGTGCCCATAACGGGAAAGAGTTTGATTTTCCTTTTCTCTGCAGGCGGATGATCATCAACAGCTTAAGCATACCGACCATTCTCAACTCAAGCGGTAAAAAGCCCTGGGAAGTAAATCATCTTGACACAATGGAACTCTGGAAATTCGGTGATTTCAAAAGCTATACTTCTCTTAATCTCCTGGCAAATACCCTTTCCGTTCCAACACCCAAAGACGATATAGATGGAAGCATGGTTTGGGAAGTATACTGGAAAGAAAGAAACCTCCAGAGAATTGTTACATACTGCCAAAAAGATGTTGTCACTGTTGCCCAGGTTTTTCTACGGGTAATGGGTGAGCCATTGATCAAAACAGAAAACCTGGAAATCAAGTCATGATAAAAATACAGCATCTTCCTTAGTCATCTTTGAAATCTCAAAGATGCTGCTCAGCACGGATTTTTTACCTTCGTGTCTCAATCAAATTCCTTCTTACCATGCAAAGAACAAATTATTCTTCAGGAGTTAAATGGGAAGATATCGTTGGTTACAGCCGGGCAGTAAAAGTGGGTAATACTATAGAGGTAACCGGCACAGTAGCCGTAAATGAAAATAACGAGTTAGTTGGTGGCAATAGTGCTTATAAACAAACCCGCTTTATTCTTCAGAAAATAGAAAATGTGCTTGAACAGGCAGGTGCATCCATGAAAGATGTAGTACGCACGCGCATGTTTGTGACAGATATAAGCCTTTGGGAAGAATATGGAAAAGCTCATGGTGAATTCTTCGGGAATATCAAACCCTGTACATCCATGATAGAAGTGAAAGGATTGATTGCACCTGAGTATCTTATAGAAATTGAAGCCACCGCCATATTAACCGATTAATATGAATATCGAAACACTACAGGAATATTGCCTTTCCAAACCTGATGCGGAAGAAACCTTGCCTTTTGGTCCGGATACACTGGTATACAAAGTGAATGGCAAGATCTTTTTATTAGTAGGTCTTGAAAGCGATCCTCTTCAATTTAATGTGAAGTGCGATCCCGATAAAGTGCAAGAGCTGAGAGAAGAATTTCCCTGTGTTTTGCCAGGCTACCACATGAATAAAAAACACTGGAATACAATTGTGATAGACGGATCTGTTTCCAATGCTCAACTCAAAGAGTGGATCGATTGGTCGTATGACCTGGTAAAAGGCAAACCAAAAAGCAAGAAAAAATAAAGTCCATCATTTCTTAAACCGAACACATTGACAATCGTATCCAAATTACCTGATATCAGTACCAATATTTTTACTGTAATGAGTGCTCTCGCAACAGAGCATAAAGCTGTAAATCTCGGGCAGGGGTTCCCTGACTTTCCGATGAACGAGGATTTGATCAGGTTGGTCGAAAAATCCATGCGCTCCGGATATAACCAATACTCACCAATGCAGGGTTATCTTCCATTGAGGGAGATCCTTTCTCAAAAAATACATTCCCTTTATGGTACTTCTGTAAGTCCGGATTCACAGATCACTGTTACACCAGGCGGCACTTATGGAATTTATACAGCACTCACCGCATTATTACGCCCAGGCGATGAAGTGATCATTTTTGAACCAGCGTATGACAGTTATATTCCCAATGTTGTAGTGAATGGCGCCACGCCAATATTGATCAATCTCCAATTCCCGGAGTATAAAATTGACTGGGAAGAAGTGAAACGAAAGATAACACCGCGAACAAAACTGATCATGCTCAATAGTCCGCATAACCCCACAGGTTCTATCCTGAAAGAAGTGGATATTAATCAGCTTCGCTCCCTGGTTGCAGGAACAGGCATATATATTTTAAGTGATGAGGTATATGAGCATCTCATTTATGATAATGCTCCTCATTGCAGCATGCTTCGCTACCCGGATCTCCTCGAAAGGAGTTTTGTTTGTTTTTCATTCGGAAAAGTTTATCACTGCACAGGATGGAAACTCGGTTATGTTGTTTCTTCCACATCCCTGATGAAAGAATTCAGAAAACTCCATCAGTTCAATTGTTTTGCCTGTCATACCCCTTCACAGGTCGCTTTGTCTCGTTTTCTTGAAGATAAAGAAGCCTATCTCGGATTGGGAAACTTTATGCAACAAAAAAGGGATTATTTCATTTCCCTCATGAAGGATACCAAATTTGATTTGCTGGATAGTAAGGGCAGCTATTTTATCTGTGCAGCCTACAACAGGATAAGTGATGAGAAAGATACCGATTTTGCTATCCGTATCACCAAAGAATTTGGAGTGGCAACTATTCCTGTATCTGCATTTTACCAGGCTGGAACAGATAATAAGGTGATCCGCTTTTGCTTTGCCAAAAAAGAAGAGACTTTGGAAAAAGCTGTGGATAAACTACGTAAGATCGGGTAGTAATACTTTTACTTAAAGCCCTGCTTTTGCACTGATCTCCAACATCCGGTCGATCGGTTTCTTTGCAGCCAATCTTAACTCTTCATCCATTGTTATCTCAGGGGTTTCGTATTCCATGCAGAGATAAAGTTTTTCCAGTGAGTTAAGCTTCATGTGCGGGCAGTCATTGCATGCACAGCTATTATTTGGTGGCGCAGGAATAAAGGTTTTATCAGGTGATGACTTCATCATCTGGTGAAGGATACCAGTTTCTGTAGCCACGATAAATTCTTTAGAAGGATCAGTTTGAGTAAACTTCAATAAGCCGGTGGTGGACCCGATATAATCAGCCAGACGTAAAACCGGCTCCTCACATTCTGGGTGAGCAATGAACTTTGCATTTGGGTGACGCATTTTCAGCTTGGTTATTTTTTCCAGGCTGAAGATCTCATGCACCATACAGGCTCCATTCCAAAGCAACATATTCCTTCCTGTTACTTTGTTGATATAGGCTCCAAGATTTTTGTCGGGTGCAAAAATAATGGGCTGGTCTTTTGGAAAGCTATCCACAATCACCCGGGCATTGCTACTGGTAACGATCACATCGCTTAAGGCTTTGATGCCGGCACTGCAGTTGATATAGCTCACCACCACATGATCTGGATGCTGTTCTTTGAAGCGCTTGAACAGAGGCGGAGGGCAGCTATCGCTCAGGGAACAACCTGCTTTCAGATCAGGGATAACCACTTTTTTTGTCGGGTTAAGGATCTTTGCCGTTTCAGCCATGAAATGCACACCTGCAAACACGATCATATCTGCCCTGGTTTTCTCAGCCTGCTGGGCAAGACCGAGGCTGTCGCCGATATAATCCGCCACATCCTGGATATCGGGTTCCTGGTAGTAATGCGCAAGCACTACAGCATTCTTCTCCTTCTTCAAACGCTCTATTTCGGCAAACAAGTCAAGCGTTGGATCGAGGTCAATGTCGAGAAAACCTCTTTGCTCAACTTTTTCTTTCGCGGCGGTAAGTGTTGCTGTGTCCATAACCCATTTTTTTGTTTGGCTGATTGATCGGGGGAGCAATATTCCAACAGCTTCACCGATTTTTCAAATCAATTTTTCTTTTGTCTTTCTTTAGTTCTAATATTAATAATATAATATTTTTTAAAAAAGAGTTTATTATTATTACGGCTGTGAATTAGTGGAAAACCAGTTTTTACAAAATTACTACTTCAACGTAATCCACATTTAAAACAGAGAAATCCACATATTGTTTCAGCAATTCTATTGCGTTTGAGCTATCCTATCCACAGCAATGTGAAAAACAGGTCTGGAAAAATAGTACTTCTTAAACCGGATCATTTTATGTGAATTGAGGTGGAACAAACTATGAATTACATACCGGTCAGTGACCAACCAAGGGCTACTTCACAAATTGTGTCCTAACAATTCTATTTCATATCAACGTTTCACACGGGATTATTCACAACGAAATGATGATATTCACAACCGAATGTGGGGAAAAACCCGGAAACGGATAAGGATATTTACTAATAACATGATGATTTGAAGCTGTTTGCACAGAAAGCTCCGGGACAAAATGTATGATCTCCTTCCCGTTCTTCCCACCTTACCGGTAAATATGTACCGGTAAGGTGGGAAGAACGGGAAGGGAATCAAATCAATGAAATTCGTTTTCAGGAATGAAAGTGAAGGAATCTTATCAAAATTTACTTCCTGTAATCCCTGTAAACCCTTGAAAAGCCTGTATTTTGGCGGTTTTCCACAATTTGTTCATATCTATAATTCCCCTATTTTTGCCATCCGTTTTTTAAACCCTTACATATTATTATGTCAGTTATCCAGAACATACAGGAGAAGTATGCAAAACTAATGGCGGTCATTATTGCCGTCGCGCTTATCATTTTCGTTGTGATGCTTGCCTTTGAGAATGGAGGAAGTTTATTCCGTGGAGGCAATGGTACTACTGTTGGTAAGATCAATGGTGTGGCCATAGACTATAATACACTCGAGCCACGTATCAAACAACAGGAAGACGAATACAAACGCCAGGGTTATGGAAGTGGCTCAGCAGTGCGTCAGCAGGCTGTTGAACAGGTTTGGAGCCAGGAAGTAGCGAAGGTTGTACTGGAAACTGAAATAAATAAGCTGGGCATGCAGATCGGCAAGAAAGAGATGGGTGATATATTATATGGAGCAAATCCTCCGGCTGATCTGAAAAGGATGTTCACCGACCCCGCTACCGGCCTTTATAATGCACAACAGGCCAAACAGCAGATTGACCAGATGCTGAAAAACAAACAGACTCCTCCTGAGCAAAAAGCCCAGTTCAACTCGTTCCTGAATTTCCTGGAACTGGGAAGGATGAACGATAAATACAATGCACTCTTGGTTAACACTACCAATTTCCCAAAATGGATTATTGAAAAGCAAAATGCAGACAATAGCCAAATGGCAAATATTTCCCTGGTGCGCGAATTTTACAGTAGCATTCCTGATAGCAGCGTGAAAGTAACGGATAAGGAAATTGAAGAGTATGTCAACAAACATAAGGACCAATTCAAACAGGATGAAAGCCGTGGTATTTCTTATGTGTCATTCAGTGCATTACCTACCTCAGCAGACAGTGCAGCAACCCGCGAAAGATTAATGGATCTGAAGCCAGGTCTCGACAGCACAAAAGACGTGCAGCAATATCTCGAAAGCCAGGGAGTATCTACTTATTATAATAGCTATATCAATGGCGAAAGGATACAGATTGCTTCCAAAGATTCTATTTTCCGCATCCCTGTAGGTTCTACTTATGGACCTTACCTGGATGGACCAAACTATTCATTAGCTAAACTGGTAGGAGTAAGAACTCAACCGGATTCAGTAACAGTACGTCATATCCTGGTTGCCACTTCTCAGCGCGATCCTCAAACCGGCAGTATGATGATGGTAAGAGATACAGTCTCTGCCAGAAACCTGATTGACAGTATTCAAAGGGTTATTGCCAGCGGTTCTAATTTCGACTCTGTTTGCGTAAAACTTTCAGACGATCCCGGAAGCAAAGACAAAGGTGGTGTGTATGAAAAAGTAACATCCGGATCAATGGTTGCTGAATTCAACGACTATATTTTCGGTAAACCGGTTGGATCAAAAGGAGTGGTGAAAACCGAATTTGGTTATCACTATATAGAGATCCTTTCTCAAAAAGGATCCTCTACCGCATATAAAATTGCTTACCTGACTGCGCCAATCGAAGCCAGCAATGAAACGGATGCTAACGCCAGCAATGAAGCAACACATTTTGCAGGTAATAGCCGCGACAGAAAATCATTTGATGCCAATGCAGAAAAGCTGAAATCAAAAGGGATCAATAAATCATTTGCACAGGATATTGCTCCTACAGCAGCCCAGGTAATGGGTGTTGGAGCTTCAAGAGAATTTGTAAAAGCGATCTATGCTGCAGATCTCGGAGATGTGACAGAGCCTATAAAAGTAGAAGATAACTACGTAGTGGCTGTTGTAACTGAAATAAATCCAAAGGGTACGCAAAGCGTTGCAAAAGCACGTATGATGGTTGAGCCTTTGCTCCGCAATCATAAAAAAGCGGAACAGATCAGCAAAAAGATCGGAACTATCACTACACTGGAAGCGGTTGCTTCCGTGCTGGGTGGTAAACAGATCGAAACAGCAGACAGTGTGCATTTCTCAGGTATGCCTCCTTCCCCACTCGTTGGTTCTGAACCAAAAGTGGTGGGCGCAGCTTTCAACCCTGCCAACAGGGGGAAAGTGGTAACCCAGGCTATCGCTGGAAACAGCGGAGTATATGTGCTGAGAGTGAACAATGTATCTGCTACTGCAGTAGCAGATGCTAATGTGGCAGAACAGCGCAAACAACGTTATGAGCAAATGAAAATGAGGGGTGTAGGGTTTGCACAGGCCCTGATCGAAGCAGCGGATATTAAAGACAACCGCAGCAAGTTCTATTGATAGAACGTTAATTATAAATTATAGCAAAGGCCACGCACTGCGTGGCCTTTTTGTTTTTAAACAATCACCCACCAGGGATGTTATCTTTGCATAAGAAACAAGTTCATGGAAAGTCCTATCATCAATAAAGTAGCTGAAAGCGGTTTGATAACCCTTGACCCGGCCAATTTTTTGCCACAGGGAGAAACGGCCGTGTTCGACCTCAAGGATTTTTTATTTATGGGATTGATCCTGAAAGAAAAAGATTTCAGGGAAGCGCTGAAAAACCTGGATTGGGAGCAATACAGGGATAAGAATATCGCGCTTACCTGCTCCGCCGATGCGATCATTCCCGCATGGGCTTATATGCTGGTAGCTGCCTACCTGCAACCAGTAGCAAAAGAAATTGTGGTGGGTGACGAAAAAGAACTTCAGAAACAGCTTTTTCTTAAAAATATTAGCACAATCAAACCCGAAGAATTTGCCGATAAGAGAGTGGTGATAAAAGGTTGCGGAGATACACCCATCGGTGAATATGCGTATATGGAGATCACCAAACTTCTTCGCCCGGTGGTAAAAAGTATCATGTACGGGGAACCCTGCAGCACGGTGCCGGTATTTAAGAAAAGCACGGGCCGTTAGAACCAACCTCTTTTCTTGAACATCCATATCATCCAAACAGGGATCAACAGCATCAGGCAAACAGCGATCCAGAACCCGTGAGGGTTTAGTATTTCGGGAAGATTGAAGTTCATCCCAAAAATGCCGCCGATCACTGTAGCCGGTGCCAGCAGGCAGGTAACGATCGCCATCACTTTCATTACTTCATTCAGGCGGAGATTGACATTGTTCACATAGAGGTCCTGCATGCTCATCATGATATCACGATAGTTTTCAGCCAGGTCGATCGCCTGCACAATATGATCGTAAATGTCTTTATAATACTTAGTGTTCCGGTCATCGAGCAAATCACTTTCACTGCGGATAATGCTTCCGATCAGATCCCGTACAGGCACTGTATTTCTTTTCAGAACGATCAGTTCTTTTCTCAACTGATTGATCTTGGCCAGTGATCTTTTATCACTCTTACGGATCACTTCTTCTTCCAGCGATTCGATACTGTCACCAAGCTTTTCCATTACGAGATAATAATTATCCACGATCAGATCGAGCATGGTATAACATAAATAATCGGCAGTGCGTTGTCTTGCCTTGCTTGTAGGAAGTTTCAACCGCTCGCGAAGGGGATTGAACACATCACGGCTGGCATCTTCCTGGAAACTGATCACAAAGTTTTTTCCTAAAACGATGCTGATCTGCTCCTGCTCCACGGTTTTCTTTTCATCATTATAATAAAGCATATTCAGCAGGCAAAACAGAACTCCTTCCACCTCATCCATCTTGGGCCTTTGATTGATGCTAAGGATATCTTCGATCAAAAGCGGGTGTATGCCGAATTGATTCGACATGGCTTCTATATCGGCTTTTCGTAAGCCATCAATATTGATCCAGGTGATGCCAGGGCGGTCTTTGTAAGCAAAAGAATCTTCTACGCAGGAAAGCTGTTTTTCTTCCAGGTTTTGCGCATCATAGTTATAAATGAATACCCGGACCTCCTGGGCTTCTTCACGGTGAGGGATTACCGTTGGGTTCACAGAGAGGATCTCTTTTGTCCGCTGGGTCCCAAACAAAGAAGGCAGGTAGAGATAGCGAAGATATTTTTCAGGGTTCAGCTTAACATTCATAAAAGAAAGTTAGCAAAAGATGTGCAAATAGGGCGACAGGCGGCAAATCAAAAAATTTTCTTAAAGGGCAGGATCAACTAAACCAGGATGTGAATCGCTGGTCAAATCAGCAAATGCGAGCCGCCCGCATTGTCACAGAGCTGTTTGGGTCCACGGTTACTGGCGGCATTCCCGCAGGGGCGATGCGTGGGTGCCCGGCTATTAGAGAAAGTCATTTTCATTGTGTTTGTATATAAATAGGGCCTGCCATTCCTGGCGGGCCTCTTTATTTATAGGGAACAGCTATTCGCCTTCCTCATACAAATCAACCTGCGAAGCCAGTATCTCTCTGTATTTATTGAACAGCTTTGTTTTTGAAATAAATCCGACAAATTTTTTCTCTTTATCCAGTACAGGTAAATACCAGCTTTGAGTAATATCAAACTTTTCCATTACAGTATGCATATCCTGTTCTGCGCTTAAAACTGCGGGTGGTTTTTTAACCAGCTTCCTGACAGGTGTTTTATCAAAGATCTCGGGTTGGAATAAAAGCTGCTTGATATCGTTCAATTCGATGATGCCCGCAAAACGGCCTTTGTTATCATGTACCGCAAAAATATTCCGCTCGCTTTTTTTAATGATCTCTACCAGGTCGCGAAGCGTTTTATCAATACTGATACTGTCATATTTATCCTGCAACATTTCAGGAAGTTGGATAGACGTAAGGATGTTCTTTTCTTTCTTATGTGTAAAGATCTGCCCCTCTTTAGCCAGTTTCCTTATATCCATTGAATAGGGCTCATAGCTTTTTACAATAAAAAAAGAAATGGATGAAACCAGCATTAAAGGAATGAACAGCTCATAACCATTCGTGATCTCTGCAATAAGGAAGATAGCAGACAGCGGGCAGTACATCACTCCGCTTAATACGCCGGCCATACCAACCAGGCTAAAATTTCCTTCCGGAACTTTTACCCAGCCGCTGTTATTAAAAATCTTGGAAAAAAAGAAACCCAGATAAGAACCGGTAAAAAGCGAAGGAGCAAAGTTACCGCCGTTACCACCGCTGCCAATAGTGATAGCGGCGGCCAAAGGTTTTAAAAGAACGATCAGACCGGTGAATATTACCAGCGACCAGTCTTCAGACAACAGGGAAAATAATGCTGTATTGTCCTTAATCTCACCTGGCGTTCCCTTGGCCAGTAAGGCTACGCTTTCATAACCTTCGCCAAACAATGGAGGTAGCAGGAAATAAAGTGCCATCAGTAAAAAGCCGCCGAATACAGCTTTGCCATAAACATTCACCTTCCAGTGATGGAGTTTGGTTTCAGTGCCTTTGAATACCCGTGCATAATAAAGGGAAACAAACCCTGCCAGGATCCCTAATAAAATATAATACGGAACATTTCTGTAATCAAAAGTTTCCTGTAATGCAAAATGAAATAGAGACGATTCCTGTAAGATGATCCGGGAACATAAAGCACCAACCACGGAAGAAATGATCAATGGTATAAAATAACTGACCACAACGGCTTCAGTAAGCAATACTTCAATAGCGAAGATTACACCTGCAATCGGGGCATTGAATACTGCTGCAATTCCTGCCGCTGCTCCGCAACCGATCAGTAAAGTCCTTTCCCTGTAATTAAGATCACTGATACGGGCCGTGTTGGAGCCAATTGCAGAACCTGTTGCAACGATCGGTGCTTCCAAACCCGCTGACCCGCCAAGGCCCACGGTTAATGAGCTGGTGACCATATGCAGGTAAGTATGTTTTAAAGGGATGAATGAAGATTTCCGCGCAATAGCCCTCAATACCATTGCAATTCCCTTTTCTATATGCGAATTAAAAAATAAACGGATAGAAAGTACTGTAAGTACCAAACCAATAACAGGAAACAGGAGAAAAGCAAACCGGCTTATATCGATTCCATTGATCCAGTGCTGCAGGTAGTGTACGATCGTTTTCAGCAATACTGCGGCCAAGCCAGAGAATAATCCTGTCAGCGTTGCCACCAACATGATATACTGAACACGACTTAATCTTGTTCGGAGAGAATAAACGATATACTGATACACTTGCTTTACAGGCCGCATGCAAAGAATTGTTTAAATAAAAAAATCAAAGCAATCTCTTTGCGATCTCCAGGTCTTCCGGAGTGTCAATCGCCACACTTTCAAACTCGACTTCTGCCATTCGAATGCTTATACCATTTTCCAGGTATCTCAATTGTTCCAGTTTTTCTACGCGCTCCAGTATGCCGGCTGGCCAATTGGTAAAATCGAGCAGGGCATTTTTCCTGAATCCGTATACACCTATATGCAGGAAATAAGGGGCATCGATGCTCGTGTTGGCCATAAATGGGATCGGGCTTCTACTGAAGTACAATGCGTCCATTTTTTTATTCACCACAACTTTTACCTCACTGATGTTTTGAGCATCATTTATCTCAGTCATTTTGCGCATTAAAGAACCAACCTGTACAGAAGGATCGTCAAATAGGCGGACGAGTTTTTCCAAAGGTTCTTTGCGGACAAAGGGTTCATCTCCCTGCACATTTACCACCACATCCACATCCATATCAGCAATGGCTTCTGCAATGCGATCACTCCCGCTTTCATGTGGTCGCTTGCTCATCACAGCTTTTCCGCCATGACCGGTTATTTCGTTGAAAATAATATCACTATCTGTTACTACTACCACATCATCAAATAAGCCAGTGGCTACAGTAGCATCGTAGGTGTAGCGGATAACGGTTTTATCTCCCAGCTGCTGCATTAGCTTGGCTGGAAAACGTGTGGCAGCATATCTTGCCGGGATCATTGCAACGATTTTCATAGCTGCAAAAGTAATTAACCAGGGGGATCAGGGCTCCAGTTTTTGAAAAGGCTTTTTCAGTAGCCCGATAAAGTCTTCATCCTTTTCATTGGGATAATACCGGTCGAGCCCGTACCGGATCTGCGAAATATCCAGTTTACGGAAAGTACCAAGCAGCCTGTCCCAGATAGAAAATACCGCTCCATAATTACTATCGGTATATGGCTGCTTCCAGTGATGATGCACTTTATGCATATTGGGAGAAATGAGAATATAACTTAATGCATGGTCCAGCTTTTTTGGAAGGCTGATATTGGCATGTGTAAAAGCAGTGGCCAGTACTACCAGGGTTTGGTAGATCATTACGCTGTACATTGGCGCCCCGGACACAAAGATCAACAAGAGGAAAAAGATGCCTCGCAGCAGGCTGTCGCCGGGATGATGCCTCAAACCGGTTGTCACATCCACATTATTATCGCTATGATGAACCAGGTGGAAACGCCAAAGCATTTTGTTTTTATGCATTACAAAATGAACAAGCCAACTGCTGAAGTCCAGCGCCAGCACACCGATTATAATAGTTAAGAGTACATTGGCATTGAACCAGTAAACCAGTCCAAAACCAGCGTCATGGCACCAATCGGAAAGTTTTATGATCAGGATGGCCAGGAGAGTGTGAATGACAAGATGAATAACAGTGAACCCGAAATTGACCGAAGCGTGCCGCACTTTATTTTTTTTATACTGCATCGGCAGTAGCGGGATCGCACCTTCAATGATCCAGAAGATCAGCAGGCCTCCTACCAGGATGGCCATTCTTTCAAGCGGACGTTGATCAAGGGTTGAGAAATATTGGATAATGCTGTTTCCCATGGCAGGCAAAAATTGTATGAGTAAGTTACGAACTTAATCCGGAATGTTTTGGTTCAGCAGCACTGCCTGAAACCGGTTCTGTAAACTCATTCTGGCAGTTTAAACAGCGATATATTTTATCAAATCCTAATGCGGTATCACCAAGAAAAAAGACCAGTACAGACTCAAGCCAGTAAGAGGGTTTGCGGGGTATTTCATCGGCCAGCAGATTATTGGAGCCGCATTTCGGACAGGCTAAAGACCCGATGTAAGCCGCTTTTTCGCGAATCAGTATATCCCAGGCTTGTTGAGCATTTGATTCTGCTACCATCAGTTTGATGCCGCCAACAGAATTGGCCAGAGCGGGATTGATGGTTACTGAGTGTTCATCTTTTAACCAGCTTTCGATGCCTTCCTGCTTCAGGAGGTTCATATCCAGGTGGGCAGGCACATAGTTATCGTATGACCAGACGGGAACGAACTTCATAGAAGTAAGTTACGAAAAGGTATAAAAATTTAAGGGTTTAAAAGCTTAACGTTAAGCTTTTAAACCCTTAAACCGATATTCAGCAGTTGTTTACTGGTTCAGCATCAGTGGCATTACCAGCATCAGCAGTTCTTCATCTTCTCCCTGCTCGGTTGGTTTGATCAAACCGGCCTTGGTAGGAGTAGATAATTCCACATTCACTTCATCTCCTTCTGCTGCGGAAAGCATTTCTATCAGGAATTTTGCATTGAAGGCGATCATCAGGTCTTCACCGTTATACTGGCATTTCATTCTTTCATTACCCTCGAAGCTGAAATCCACATCCTGAGCGGCGAGTTGCAGTTCGCTGCCGCTGATGCTCAATGCCACCTGGTTAGTGCTTTTATTACTGAAAATGCTGACACGGCGCAGGGCGCTTTGGAAATCTGCTTTATTAACAGTAAGGCGGTAAGGGTTATCAGCAGGGATTACCACTTTGTAATCAGGGAAGCGGGCGTCGATAAGACGGCAGCTCATTTGTGTGGTGCCATGTTTTACAAATAAATGATTACTGTTGTAGCTGATGGTCAGCTCATCTTCATTAACGGGGATAGCAGATTTCAGCAGGTTCAGCGGTTTACGCGGAACGATGAAATTGTCACCTTTAGGACAGCTTACATCTTTTCTTTTGTAGCGTACCAGGCGATGGGCATCTGTAGCCACACACTGCATACCTTTTTTGTCCAGTTCAAAGAAAACGCCTGTCATTGCCGGGCGGAGATCATCGTTACTGGTTGCGAATAATGTTTTGTTGATCGCTGTGATCAGCGCAGAAGCTGTTACGGTAAAGGAAGTGGTATCATCTGCAGCGGGTTCTTTGGGAAAGTTATCAGGATTTTCACCCATTACCTTATACTTACCATTATCGCTGGTGATCTCGATCGCAAAACTTTTATCAATATTGAAGGTCAGAGGCTGATCAGGAATATTTTTCAGTGAATCGAGCAGGATCTTGGCCGGGATACAAACTTTTCCGCTGTCTTTAGCCTCTATATCCAATTGTATCCGCATTACAGTTTCCAGGTCGGTAGCCACTACCGTGAGCTTATTCTTTTCTACTTCGAATAAAAAATCTTCCAGGATCGGCAAAACGGTATTGGCGTTGATCACACCGGAAATATGCTGCAATTGTTTCAAAAGAGAGGAGGAGGATACAATAAACTTCATCGTACAAATCGTTTGGGCGAAACTACTGATTTTTAATATATCACAATATAAGCTGAGCCGGCTGGGCGTATTTAAAAAGTTGTCCACGGTTTATTCGTTGGCTGTTGGCCGATGACCGTTGGGCCGGCACGCAAATCGAATCGAAAACTCCTTTTCCATTGTCACCCAATGCCAACGTTCCTCCATTCAACCAATAACCAGCATCCTTGAAAAATTTCCAAAATTCAGATATAAATCCTTCCCTTTCCGCATGTTTTGTATCTTTCAGGCACCCAAATCTTTCGCTGAATATGTTTGAGAAACTCTTTGGTTGGGGAAAAAAGAAACCGGCTTCTGCGCCGGAATCCGTGATCCCTTTCGGCCGTTATTCGGATAATAATAAGCCTGTGGCAAAAGTGAACCGCTGGACGGACGCTGATAACCTGTTTAAGGAAAAAAAATATCCCGAAGGCCTGGACGCTTTTTTTGATTACCTGCGTGATGATATTTCCCAAAACGTGGTGTATGAAAGGAATGGAGCAGAAGGCCGGTTTGAGTTTTACCAGGGCTCCAAAATTATCCGTGGCGCATTTGACGGCCATCAACTAAGAGCTGAAGTAACCCTTGCCAGGATGCCGCAACCTTCTGTGCCTGTTATGCGCCGCTTGCTGGAAATGAACTTCAGCCTTTACTATAGTCGCTTTGCACTAGATAATGATAGGCTTTGCATGCGTTTCGACAGCCATATAGAATCTGCCAATCCCAGCAAACTCTATTACGGATTAAAAGAATTATCAACCAAAGCAGATAAACAGGACGATCTGCTGGTACAGGATTTTGCCACATTGCAAATGGCCGATAGTGAGCACGTGATAGAAATCCCACTTGCCGAAAAAGAGATCAAATATGAATACCTGCAAAAATGGGTGAAGCAAACGCTTGACACTATTGCTGGCCTGGATGCTGATAAGTTTTCCGGCGGCATTGCCTATATGCTGCTTTCGCTGGTCTATCGTATTGATTACCTCATTACACCTGAAGGAAAATTGCTGAACGACCTGGAAAGGATTGCCGGTATTTATTTTAAAAAAGATGAACGGCCTGCTGTGGAAAAGAACCGTGATATGGTGGAAGAGTTCAAAAAGCTGCAGGCAAGAACAAAGGAAGATATTTTTGCTTACCTGTTCCGATCGAAATACACGTTTGCTATTGTAGCGCCGCAAAGCTATAAGGCAGTATCGGATTCCATACATGGCGCTAACCAAAGCATGGTGTGGTATCGCGATAATAATTATCCTTTTATTGGCACACAGGTAACAGAATATGGGATCTCTTATTGCCAGTATTCTTACAGCCTGCCAAGAGTGATCACCGAGCTGTTCAACTTATACATGCACATTAATTATAGTGATTATTTTGCTGCGCTTGGCAATAAACAGATCTATTATAAGGCCGCCGTCAATCAATTCGACAGCGAAGCGATCATTGACCGGATCAAAGACATCCAGGAAAAATGGAAGGACAAATATCCAAACATGGATTTTAAAACGCAGAATCTCCGATTCGATAACCTGGTCAATTTTGATCAGACATTCACCACAGAGATGGAGTTTTTGAATATGGAAAGCAAATAAGAAAGAAGGCAAACCTATGGACGCACAACAAATCATAGAACAATACCAGAATGCTGTTATCCAGATAGCTACTGCTACCGGCACCGGCACTGGTTTTTATATAAAAGAATACGACCTGATCGTAACCAACGACCATGTTGTAGCAGAGAATGCAGAAGTAACAGTGGCCGGTAAAGCTTTTGAAAAGACCATGTCGCGTGTATGGTATACCGACCGCAAGCATGACCTGGCTTTCCTGGAAGCGCCCCGCCAGGTTGATCTGCCCGAAGTAAGATTAGGGCAATATGAAAAAATGAAAGATGGTGACCAGGTAGTGGCAATTGGTCATCCTTATGGATTGAACTATACAGCTACGCAGGGCGTGATCTCAAAAGTAGACCGCATCCGCGATGGATTGAAGTTTATACAAATTGATGCAGCTATCAATCCCGGCAATAGTGGTGGACCCCTCGTGAATTATGACGGAGAAGTGATCGGCGTAAACTCGTTTATTATCCGCGGTGGTGACAACCTGGGTTTTGCATTGCCCGTAAGTTACCTGCGTGAAGCATTACAGTTATATATACCCAATCGCGGACAGGCATCTACACGTTGTTACAGTTGCGGTTACCTGGTTACATCCGCCAATATTGATTCTGCCAAATACTGCCCCAGCTGCGGAACGGAAGTAAAATTGCCGGAAATACCGGAAAAAGAAATTGAACCCGTTGGCGCGGCGAAAACAATTGAAGAAATATTGAAAGACCTTGGCAAGAATGTGCGGCTGGCAAGAGAAGGAGCGAATAACTGGAGTGTGAAAGAAGGATCTGCCAAAATAAAGATCACCTATAATCCGGAGAACTTTTTTGTAGCCGGCGATGCTTATCTATGCCAGATGCCGGCTGATCCTGTCAAAATAAAACCTCTTTACCAGTTTTTGTTGCAGGAAAACTACCAGATCAATGGAATGGTGCTTAGCTGCATGAAACAGAACATTGTACTTAGCTGCATCATGTACGATATGGACATGACCAAAGAAAATGGAGCAGAATCATTCCGCAATCTTTTCCGCCAGGCAGATTATTATGATGATTTTCTGAAGAAGGAATATGGGTGCCTCGACAGGCTGGAGGAATAAGCATGTACAAAAAACAACTCACGAAAGAGCAAGCTCTTCAAAAGCTTCGCCACTATTGCGCTTACCAGGAACGTAGCCATAGTGAAGTAAAGGAAAAGCTGTATCAACTGGGAGTCTGGAAAAAGGACCATGATGAAATAATAGCGTCACTTATTGAAGATAATTACCTGAATGAGGAACGGTTTGCCATTGCTTTTGCCGGCGGTAAGTTCAGAATGAAGGAATGGGGAAGGGTAAAAATCAAATATGAATTAAAGCAAAAGCAGGTCAGTGACTACTGCATCCGCAAGGCGCTGAAAGAAATAAAGGAAGAAGATTACCTGAATGTTTTGCGCAAGCTCGCACAAGAAAAATATACAACTCTCAAGAGCGAACAATACCTGGTCCGCAAGAAAAAAACGATGGATTATTTAATGCAAAAGGGTTTTGAACCGGAGCTGATAACATCTGTCTTAAATGAAGTAACAGGGAAGCAATAATGGTTAACTCTTATGTGCAATAAATAATAGCAGTATTCATTGCACATAAGAAAATAAAACTAACTTGTTTCAACAGTCTAACCAAACCACCAAACAATAACAAGCATGAAACACTTTTCAGCGTTAAGCTTATTCTTAGCGCTTAGCTGTGCAGCCACAGCACAATCCTGGAATGTTACTGGTAACAGCGGTACAACCACTTCTAATTTTGTTGGAAACACTGACAGTGTAGCCCTGATATTCCGGACGAACAATCTGGAACGTGCAAGAATTACTTCAAACGGAGGAAATTTATTATTGGGAACTACGACTAATTCGGGATATAAACTCGACATCATCGGTAGTTTGAGAACGTCACTCGATGCGAGGATTAATAATATTAGTATAGGTAAGGGTTCTGGTACTGGTGCAAACAATATTATTGTTGGAGATAATGCACTAGTAAATAATAATACGGGGTATCGAAATGTGGCCATTGGCACAAATGCCCTGGCATATAATACAATTGGCCATTCCAACACGGTTATTGGAACAGAAGCATTGGCAAATGCTTTAGATACGAACGTAAGAGGTGCGGTTGCAATAGGAAATTTATCAAGGGCCTCAGGCGACCAGGGCATTTCTATAGGAACATCTTCCACAGCCGCAATATATGCCATTTCAATAGGCGCACAGGCAATGGCAAATTCGCAAGGAACGATTACAATTGGCCGGACCAGTGAGGCAAGCGTTCTTGGAAACATCAGCATAGGTTACGATGCAAGGACCAACAATGTCGGCGGTATTTCTATTGGATACGGTTTACGGACAACAGGAAGTTATCAATTGCTATTTGGTAATAGCAATCCGGGTTATGGAACGCGGGATGTTTATTTCGGGGGTGGGGTTACCCAAACAAATGCTTCTAACTATGGCCCGCTTACGATCCAACCAACCGGCCAGACCGGCACCAATCAAACCGGCCAAACGATCCGTATTGCAACTGGCAAAGGGACGGGTAACGGGACTCCCGGCGACATTCATTTTATGACCAGTGTACCCAGAAGTAGTGGAGATACCCTGCAAAATATTACGACAGCAATGATTATAAAAGGAGCAACTGGCAATGTTGGTATCGGCACCGTTAAAGTGACAGATACTGCCTATCAATTATTTGTTGAGAAGGGAATCCGCACAAGAAAGGTAAAAGTAGATATAAGTAGCTGGCCGGATTATGTTTTTGATGAGAAATATAAGCTACAGAACCTTGCCGAATTGGAAAATTATATCCGGAAAAACAAGCACCTTCCCGAAGTTCCTTCTGCACAGGAAATAGAGAAAGAAGGAATAAATCTTGGAGATAATCAAGCACTGCTTCTCAAAAAGATTGAAGAACTCACCCTGCACCTGATCGAAATGGATAAACGGGCCATTGAAATGGACAAACGGGTTCAACAACTGGAAAACGAAAATAAAGTACTGGCAGAAAAAGTAAACAGAGGCAGAAAGTAATATTTATAAGACCAATAATAAAGCCGCAGGTCAACTCCTGCGGCTTTATTATTTTTACAGTTCCAAAATAAGAATATGTCTTCACTTACTGTCAGCCTCATCCAAACAAACCTCCATTGGGAAAATAAAGCAGCCAACCTGGCCATGCTGGAAGAAAAGATAATGGGGATAAAGGAGAAGACCGAGCTGGTGATTCTGCCCGAAATGTTCAGTACCGGCTTCAGTATGCGTCCGGAGGAACTGGCCGAAACGATGGAAGGAGAAACCATCCAATGGATGAAAAGAATAGCGGCGGCTAAAAAGATCATTCTTACAGGAAGTGTTATTATCGAAGAAGAAGGAAATTATTATAACCGGCTTGTATGGATGCTGCCCAACGGACAATATGGAGTATATGACAAACGTCATCGCTTTGCTTATGCCGGCGAGGACGAACACTATACTGCTGGCTCAAAACGGCTGATCGCTTCTGTTAAGGGCTGGAAGATCAATCTCCTGATCTGTTATGATCTTCGTTTTCCTGTTTGGGCCCGTCAGCACTCTCAATCCGAAGCGCCGGAATACGATCTGTTGGTATATGTAGCCAACTGGCCTGAACGCCGCATCAATGCCTGGAAAACCCTGCTGCAGGCACGGGCGATCGAAAATCAGTCTTTTGTTATTGGTGTAAACCGGGTTGGAGAAGATGGTAATGGCATTCCTCATACAGGAGAAAGCATGGTAGTGGATGCAATGGGCGAAGTGCTTTACCAAAAGAAAGATGAAGAAGCTGTTTATACTATCACCCTTCAGAAAGAACCATTGGAAACAGTGAGGGAAAAACTTCCCTTTTTGAAAGATGCCGACGGTTTTATGATACTGGAGGAATAATTATTGATTGGAATCTTTATCCTGCTTTATTAACTCCATTGTTTTTACCAGTTTGTAATCGATCCCTTTTCTTACAGCATCTCCTGTTGGAAAAGAAGGAATTTCAGGCTGCACGCCTCTGCCATCCTTCGGAACATTTTTATCGATCACCAGCCGGAAAAGCGGTAAACGGAAACGCACTTTTGTTCCTGGCAATGTCATATCCGGTATCAGCCAGGCAGAATTTCCATAAGCACCGCCGCCGGTTTCCTCTCCGATCACTGTTACATTATCCTGCTTCATAATAGCGCTCGCAAATAATGTTGTAGCAGAAAAAGAATTACCGCCGGTAAGGATATAGGTTTTGCCATCAAAGTGATTTTTCTTCCTTGGCTTGAATAAATGACGCTCGTAATATTTGAAATGATATTTCCCGTCTTTACGCTTCGGGGCAAACAAAGTGAGGAAAAGCCGGTTAAAAAAATCGTTCTGTATGTAACGGCTATATGTTTTTCTTTTACGGATAGCATATAATGAATCGGCGACCTTGAACGGGTGATCGCTCAAAAAACGGGTGATCAGGGTAGAATTGGTTACACTACCACCTCCATTTCCTCTTACATCAATAATAAGGTGTTCAATCTTGTTTTTCTTTAAAGCCCTGAACGAACGACGGAAAAACCCTTTCAGACCATAACCGCGGCCGAAGGAATTCAGGTCCATCATGGCAACATGGCCGGCTGTATCAAGCTTCAGCAGGCGTACGGAATTTCGCCGCATTTGTTTCCGCTCTTTTCTTGATGGTTGCGGCAACCGTCTTACGGGAACAGCCTGTGCTCTTGCCATTGTATCAGCTCCTGGAAAGAAAGGCCTGAGCAGCGTGGTTCCTGCATGTCCCGCACTGTCAATAAAATTGATACTGTATGCCGGCGGGTAACCAAACAAAGTGCTGTAAAGAGAACCGAAATAACCCCGGTTGCTCAACACCTGGTATTTGTTTGTTCTATTGTAGCCATCTGTTCCGATATAGCTGAAAAGTGTATCCACGATCTTATCCATTGGCATGCCATTGATGGCTGTGATAATAGTGCCTCTTTTCAAAATGGAATCGCGGCGGTTGAGATTGGCCGCAACTACGGCCGTATCCTGCCAAAGCTTAAGGCTTAATGGGAACACGCGGCCAAGGCGCACGGTGTCCTGGTATTTGGCAAAAGTTTTGGAAGGGCGAACGGAAGTGTGGCCGCAATTTATTTTCGCCGTAACATAAGACAGTATTTTCCTGAATTCAGGCTCCGTCAATGAATCATTCAATTGCTGAAAACCTTTATCAAAATAATAGTCCATACTGTCTTTGCTGGTATACCAGTAAAGACCAGGATGAGCTTCTTCCAGGGTTTGCCGGTAAATGGCATAATCCTTTTGCAATACCTGTGGCGGATATTTTTTATAAGGAGAAAAGGACGATTTGGCAATGCCGCATCCCGTTATCATAACCAATAGATATAAGATCAGCACTTGCCGCATAGATTTAGATATGGATCCGGTGGCCGGGTTTGGATTAAACGGTTATACTATTTTGTTAAATGATTCCATCCCTGCGCCGTTATTGCATGTTTGCTCCCACCTTTTGTAATGATGTGAGCACCCTGCTCAGGTTCTGTCATATATCCCACCACACTAATTTCTTCATTTAAAACCAATTTATCATACTCAGATTGAGGAATGGTAAATAATAATTCATAATCCTCTCCTCCGCTCAATGCGCAGGCTGTGGGATCGATCTCAAATTTGAACGCAGCCTTCTTCATTTCTTCGGCAACAGGCAGCTTGTCTTCATACAACACACAACCCAGGTTGCTGTCTTTGCAGATATGCAGTATCTCTGAGCTGAGTCCGTCGCTGATATCCATCATAGAAGTGGGAACAATGGATTCCTTTGCGAGAAATTCAATGATATCCTTTCTGGCTTCCGGTTTCAACAATCGGCCGATCACATAAGATTCTCCTTCCAGGTCGGGTTGTACATTGGGGCTTTCACGGTAAATCTTTTTTTCCCGTTCCAGGAAAAGCAACCCTACATAAGCGGCGCCCAGATCACCGCTCACGCAAATAAGGTCCCCTTTTTTTGCAGTACTTCTCTTTACGTATTTATCTGGTGACACCTCACCAATGGCTGTAACAGAGATGATAAAACCTTTTTGAGAAGAAGTGGTATCACCACCAACCAGGTCTACCCCATAAGCAGCGCAGGCGGCGTATACACCTTCATAAAATTCATCCAGTGCTTCCAGGCTGAAGCGATTGCTGATTCCCAGTCCGATCACGATCTGCGTGGGCGTGGCATTCATCGCATAAATATCACTCAGGTTTACGATCACGCTTTTATATCCAAGATGTTTCAGAGGTGTATACATCAGGTCAAAATGCACGCCTTCCACCAGCAGGTCTGTGGTGATAACGGTTTGCTTGCCGAAATGGTCTATTACAGCAGCATCATCACCCACTCCCACCAGGGAAGAAACATTTTGAAGCTCTATGTTTTTGGTAAGGTGGTCAATCAGGCCAAACTCACCTAGTGAGGATATTTCTGTCCGTTCCATACAGTTGTCTTTAATTCAAAATGCGTTAAATTTTGCCTTTTGATCTTTTAGTTTTTTCTTGATGATCAGAGTTCTTTCCGTTTATTGATAACATCCAGCATTTCATCATGGATCCTGCCATTGGTTGCCAGGATACGATGTTGATAGGGTGAATATTTATTGCCATCAAAATCAGTTACCCTTCCGCCGGCTTCTTCCACGATAAGATATCCTGCGGCACTGTCCCATGCTTCCAGCTTATGTTCATAAAATCCGTCAAACCGTCCGCAGGCTACCCAGCAAAGATCGATAGCAGCAGCACCCAACCGGCGAACGGGTACTCCTTTGCGGATAAACCGCTCGAAAACTTCCAGCGGGCCATTGGGCATATTGATATAAGTATAAGGAAAACCGGTGACCAGGCAGGAATTTATAACGGAAGACTCCTGGCTTACTTTTATTGGCTGATCATTTAAAGTGGCGCCAGCTCCTCTTTCTGCAAAGAAGAACTCATTCATGTGTGGGTTATAAACCGCGCCCATTATTGCCTGTCCGTCTTTCTCAATGCCGATAGATACGCAATTGATAGGAATACCATGAGCAAAATTGATGGTGCCGTCAATCGGGTCAATGATCCACTTGTAATTGGAGTCCTGGACAATTTCGCCGGCCTCTTCGCTCAACACATAATGTTCCGGAAACCGGGACTTGATCACCCCCAATATGGCTTTTTCGGATGCATGATCAGCTTCAGTTACGGGATTGTTCACCCCTGTTTTATTGCTGATCTTGAATTCTTTCTGGAAAAAGCGTTGTATTTCCGAAGCACCGGCCCTTGCCGCCTCGATAAGTGTTGTTTTAAGCATGCGCAAAGATAACCTTCAGCCGTCAACTCCTACATTAAGCATTTACTGCCTTCATCGATTCTTCAGAGTATCTCAGGCCCGAAGCCACGCCTTTTGGCGCAATGGCATCAATAACAGCAAGGTCGGCTTTTGTAAGGATCACGTTCTGTGTCCCTGCATTTTCTTCCAGGTAAGCGACCCTTTTGGTTCCAGGGATCGGGAAAATATAATCTCCCTGGGCCATTACCCAGGCAAGGGCGAGTTGTGAGGCCTTACATCCTTTTTCTTCAGCCAGCTCTTCCAGTTTTTTTACCAGGTCGAGATTTTTCTGAAAGTTTTCGCCCTGGAAGCGGGGTGAGAAGCGCCGGTAGTCATCCGGGGCAAGGTCTTCAAACTTCCGGAATTGCCCGGTAAGGAATCCCCGGCCTAAAGGACTGTAGGCTACAAAGGCGATACCCAGTTCCTGGCAGGTTTGTAACATCCCATCTTCCGGTTCGCGGCTCCAGAGCGAATATTCAGTTTGCACGGCAGAAACAGGAAATTCAGCATGCGCTTTGCGAAGGGTTTGCGGCGACACTTCTGAAAGACCAATCCCCTTTACCTTCCCGTCTTTTACCAATTGTCCCATAGCACCGACAGTTTCTTCGATCGGTACTTCAGGATCTTTGCGGTGGAGATAATACAGGTCAATGGTATCGGTGCCCAACCGTTTCAGGCTTCCTGCAACAGAGGAGCGCACATATTCAGGCCTTCCGTTTATACCTCTTTTTGTAGGATCATTGGGGTCTCGTACAATACCGAACTTAGTGGCCAGTGTTACTTTCTGGCGGTGTTTCTTCAAAGCCTTTCCTACAAGCTCTTCATTGGTGTAAGGGCCATACATATCGGCCGTGTCCCAGAAAGTGATGCCCAGTTCAATCGCCCGGTCCAGCACTTTCAGTGATTCTTCATCATTCCTTGAGCCATAAAAATCACTCATGCCCATACAACCGAGGCCCAAAGCAGATGCTTCCAAGCCCTGTGAACCTAATTTTCTCTTTTTCATACTACTATTTTTGAATGACATAATGCAGCAGTGGTTCGGATCAATGGGGAGTTGCCCTGAATACAGAGGGTCCGGACTTTTAAGATAACAGATGCCTTATATGAATGTTCGCCCGGTTTTTCTTTCTTTGCATTACCTCACAAAATTAAACTGTTTGAGTGGATCTGTCGATTATCATAGTGAATTATAATGTCAAGCACTTCCTGGAGCAATGTCTTTGTTCTGTGCGTAAGGCAGTGCAGGGCTTGCAGGCAGAAATAATTGTAATAGATAATAAATCAACAGATAACAGCCTGGAATATCTTCAGCCGCGTTTCCCTGAAATTATTTTTATTGCCAATCAAACCAATACCGGCTTTGCACAGGCCTGTAACCAGGGATTAAAACAGGCACAAGGGAAGTATATTCTTTTCCTGAACCCTGACACCATCTTGCCGGAAGATTGTTTGCAAAAATCAATCGCATTTCTTGAAGCAAGACCCGAAGCCGGCGCGCTTGGAATAAAAATGATAGATGGGAGCGGCCATTTTCTCCGGGAATCCAAGCGGTCATTTCCATCCCCGCTTACTTCTTTCTATAAGTTGTCGGGTTTAGCACGACTGTTTCCACGCTCCGCCGTTTTTGCACAATATCATCTTGGCAACCTGGATGAAAATAAAGATCATCCTGTGGATGTGCTTGCCGGTGCATACATGATGGTGAAAAAAGAAGTACTGGATAAAACAGGTGCTTTTGATGAAACTTTTTTCATGTATGGTGAAGATATTGACCTGAGTTATCGCATACAGCAGGCCGGGTATATCAATTATTACTTTTCCGGCAGCAGCATTATTCATTTTAAAGGAGAGAGCACAAAGCGGAGCAGCATGAATTATGTCCGCATGTTTTATAACGCCATGAGCATTTTTGTAAGGAAACATTATGGTGGCAGCAAAGCCAGCATTTTTAATTTCCTTATTCATATTGCGATCTGGACAAGGGCAGCCATGTCGGCTATGGCCGGCTTTATCCGGCGTATCGGTTTGCCATTGATAGATGCGAGCATAATCCTTTTATCGTTCTGGATAATGAAGAATATCTGGAATGCTTATGTGAAAACGGGTACGCAATACGAAACCAAGATCCTTTGGATCGCTTTCCCTGCATTTACACTTGTTTACCTGGTTACAGCATACTATGCAGGATTGTACGACCGCTGGTATAAAAGGTCAGAACTGGTAAAGCCAACCCTTATCGCCACCATTGTTCTGCTGGCAGGGTATGCTCTTATGCCCGAACAATACCGCTTCTCCCGGGGTATTATTTTTTTTGGTGCATTACTGGCATTTATATTGATCGCGGTATTGCGGTGGGTACTGGTTCAAACAGGTGTATTATCTGGCAGTAATGAAAAGGAAGATCATGGCGGTACATTGATCGTTGGAACCAAAACCGAATATGAGAACTGTCTCCAACTGATGAATGAAGCGGGAGCGCATCAAAGAATACTGGGCTGTGTGGCAATGGAGCCGGGCGATGAAACAGGACATGGAAACTGGCCAGCCCTGGAAAATGTAGTGAGCTCTGTGCCGTTAAAGGAAATTATTTTTTGCCAGGGTTTCCTTTCTTTTAAAGATATCGTACATTTTTTGCCGCAGTTAAAAAATAAGACCAAGCTGATGATCCATGCCGAGGACAGTCAAAGCATTGTGGGCAGCAAATCGGGAAAAAGCTCCGGTGAATCTCTATCCAGGGAAAACGGATTTCATTTAGCCGATCCTTACAACAGGAGATTAAAACGATTGCTTGATATATCGGTTGCCCTTATTGGCATGATCGGCTTTCCGGTCAATTTGTTTATCGTAAAAAATCCACTCGGCTTCCTGTCCAATTGCCTGTCAGTATTATTTGGCAATAAAACATGGGTAGGATATAATGCCGCTACCACTAATCTCCCTCAAATCCGGCACGGCATTCTTACCAGCAATGGTTTACCGGCAGGTCAGAAGCAAGCCCTCCCTTTACAAAGCTTACAAATGATGGATTACTGGTATGCGAGGGATTATGAAGTAGGCAGGGACATAAAACTGATAAGGAGCGCATATCATCACTTAGGAGCAAATTCCGCAAATAAGGCGTGAATGTTGCGAACTAAATATTATTGGTGCGAAAAACTCGAATGGCGTACTTAACCTGATCAATGTTTATGAACAAGAAATACGCATTAATATCACAAAACAGCTTGTATTGTTTTCAGCCCCTATTGCACTCTTTCTACCTATATTCGCGTTATTCGTGGCTAATGGCGTTTAGTTTACAACATTCACGCCTTATTCGCGACATTCGTGTTTAATATGGCTTCTATTATAGATATTAAATTACCCAAGGCGATTGCTGCCGCTCTCCGGATCCCTCCCAATGATCCGAGGAGGCAACAAGTAAAAGTGTTGAAGAAATTGCTGAAGAAGGCAAGGTTTACAGAATTCGGGCAACACTATCGCTTTGACGAAGCATTATTGAATCGGAACCCGGCCAAAGCTTTCCAGGAATTGGTGCCGGTACATGATTACAATAAGATATACGAGGAGTGGTGGGAAAAAACGCTGGATGGCGTTCCTGATGTGACCTGGCCAGGAAAAATAAAATACTATGCACTTAGCTCCGGCACTTCCGAATCAGCCAGTAAATATATTCCCGTTACCAAAGATCTGCTTCGCAGTAATACGATCAATTATATACGGCAACTGATAAGCGTTTTCGGATATGAAGATGCCAACCGTAAAGCATTGACCAGGGGCTTTCTGATGCTTGGAGGCGCCACTGACCTGCAGAAAGGTGAAGCCGGATGGTATGCCGGCGACCTGAGCGGCATACTGGCCAAAAAAAGACCGTTCTGGTTTCAGACATTTTATAAACCCGGAGGGCGTATTGCTGCAATTAAGGACTGGAATCAGAAATTGAACGAGATCGTTGAGCATGCCAAGGACTGGGATATCGGCTACATTGTAGGTGTGCCGGCCTGGTGCCAGATGTGTATGGAAATGATCATTGAGCATTATAAAGTGAAGAACATTCACGAGATATGGCCCAATTTCGGCGTGTTCGTGCATGGCGGCGTGTCGTTTGAACCCTATAAAAAAGGGTTTGAAAAATTACTGGGCCACCCTATCGTCTACATCGAGAACTATCTTTCAAGCGAAGGCTTTATTGGTTACAAAACACGTGAGCATGCTAAAGGGATGCAACTGATCCTGAACAACAATATCTTTTTTGAGTTCGTACCTTTTGATGAAAAGAACTTTGATAGCGATGGAAAGGTTGTAGCCAACCCTGAAGCAAGGATGATCCATGAAGTGGAGGCGGGTAAAGAGTATGCATTGCTGATGAGTACGAATGCTGGCGCCTGGCGTTACCTGATCGGTGATACCATCAAGTTTGTTGACCTGGAGAAAAATGAAGTGGCTATCACGGGTCGGACCAAGCACTTCCTCAGCCTGGTGGGCGAGCACCTGAGCGTGGAAAACATGAATAAAGCGATCCAGTTGGTGAGCGAAGAATTTAACATGAGCATTCCTGAATATACCGTTGTGGGTTTTCCTTACGAAGGCTTTTTTGCACACAAATGGTATATTGCCACCAACGACCAGATTGATGCGGAAAGCCTGCGCCGCAGGATAGATGAAAACCTCCGCATTTTGAATGATGACTATGCTACGGAAAGGGATAGTGCATTGAAGGCCGTCTTTCTGGAAGTGCTGCCGCAGGAGCAGTTCCTGAAATTTATGGAACTGAAAGGCAAGTTGGGCAGCCAGCATAAGTTTCCGCGCGTAATGAAAGGGAAAATGCTGGAAGAATGGAACAGGTTCCTGGAAACAGGTACGATATAATTAAGAACGATTAATAAGCCTCTTTCAATAATTTTGAAAGAGGTTTTAGTTTTTCAGATATATTTTTTTTATGTGGGAAGCCTTGCTCAAAGGGATCACGCTGGGATTATTGCTGAACATATCTGTAGGACCGGTTATTTTTTCAATCATCAAGCAAAGCCTGAATAACGGACACAGAGGAGGAATGGCATTTGTGTTAGGAGTTTCATTCAGTGATATCCTGTTGGTGCTGGTGAGCAACGTGTTTACAGGTCTGTTTAGCAGTATCAGTAGCCATAGTACGGTAATCGGTATTGCCGGCAGCGTTTTCCTGATCGTATTGGGCGTTTACTTTGTTTTTTTCAAAAAAGTAAAAGTGAATGAAAAAGGGCAGCAAGCTACATTGAGCTTCCGCAAAAGCGATTACGCCAAAATATTCCTCTCCGGGTTTTTTATGAACCTGCTTAACCCGGGTATCTTCCTTTTCTGGATCACAACTTCCACTTCCCTGATCAGTCATACAGTGGAACAAAAGCTGATCATCTACATCACCTGCCTGCTGATGGTGCTGGCCGGTGATATTGCAAAAGTGATGCTGGCCGGTAAAATACGCAACCGCCTTACGCCACATAATATCCATATCATTAACCGTATCAATGGTATTATCCTGATCGGCTTTGGGATAGCACTGATATGGGGACTGGTATTTTATGCAAATAAGGGTTAAACGGTTTTAACAAATAGGGAAGATATTAGATCGTATGTTTGGCGTATGAACCGGCTGTTTATATCCTTCCTGTTTATTTTTTCCTGCTTATCTGCATCTTCACAGTCGGGTTATCTTTTTGTGAAAAAAGGACTCAAAAAGAAAAGGACCTACACAGAATACGACTATATCTTTCTTCGTCTGAATAATGGTACTTACCAGTATGGAATGATCACCCGGTTGATGAATGATACTATATGGGTGGCAGGCGTTCCTGTTCCCCGTACAAGCGTGGCAGAAGTGGTTATCCGGAGAAAAGGAAAAAAAGAATGCCGGGTCGATGCTAAAAAGCTGCTGCTGATCACAGGTGGCGTAGCTCTTGTTACGGCAGGCTTATCTATCAGCAAGCAGGCCAGCTTCAAAGAAGCACTGACCGCGGGCCTGGTAATTGGTTATGGCCCGCTACTAATTGATTGTTTAAGCAAACAAATATCCTTCAGCCGGAAAAGTTATAAGATCGGCGGAAAGTTCCGCTTGCAGATGCTGGATTTCTACGTCCCCCGCCAGCGTGCATTTTAAGTAGTGACTATAAACACTATTCTGTATTATTGTGGTCAATGAAAGACGAAAGTTTTCTTCAAAAGCTCTGGCGATGGACAAAAAGGATTTTCCTCATATTATTCATTGCGCAGTTTGTTTACATCATTTTATTGAAATGGGTAGACCCTCCAATTACGCTTACTCAATTGAGCAGTTGGATCACCGGTCACGGATTGAAGCGGGATTATGTAGACCGCGATGAGATCTCTCCCAATGCGAAGCTGGCCGTTATTGCTTCCGAAGACCAGTTGTTTGTAGATCATAATGGGTTCGATTGGAAAAGCATTCAGAAGGCCATGAAGTATAATGAAAAGAAACCAGGTCGTATTCGTGGCGGCAGCACCATCAGCCAGCAGGTGGCAAAAAATGTCTTTCTCTGGCAGGGCAGGGATTTTATCCGGAAAGGACTGGAAGTTTATTTCACGTTTATGATAGAGAAGATCTGGGGCAAAGAAAGGATACTGGAAGTGTACCTGAATGTGATTGAAATGGGCGAGGGAATATTTGGAATAGAGAGAGCTGCAAATATTTACTTCAACAAGACGGCTTCTAATCTCAGCCAGCAGGAAGCAGCGCTTATAGCCGCCTGCCTGCCAAATCCTAAACGATACAAAGTAAAACCGCCTTCTTCCTATATGATTGCCCGGTCAAGAAAAATTATGCAGCAAATGAATTTTCTGCGCCCCGATCCGGATATACAGGCTGTCATATTCCCGAAAGTAAAAACAGATAAGGTAAAGAAATAAAAGATCACGGAGCGTTCAATAGCATATCAACGGCTTTCACGGCTTTAGCCAACCGCTCTTCGTAATTACCGCTTATATCAACCCATGGTGTAGATTGATTGATCATGATGTCTTTATAAATAAAATACAGCTTCTTTCTTGTCTCCAGATCAGGGTATTCCCGCAGTTCATCTTTTATCCAGGGAAGATCTACATTGCACAAAAGATAGAGATCATATTTCCTGGAAACGATATTATCCAGCACAAACCGGTGGCAATTGCCAAACACAAATTCACACCACACTTTCATTACATACATATCTGTGTCGATAAAAAGAGGGATATGTCCCCCATCTTCCAGTAAAGGCAGGGAATGTTCTTCCAGCTTGGTGGTGTATTCATCTTCCAGCGCTAATTGTCCTTTTGCAATGGTAAGCAGGTCATCGAAAGTGTAATCGGTTCCGTTGGTCAACAGGAATTCTCTTGCAAACTCCGGACACCAGGCAGTTTCATAATGCAGGGCCAGTTGCGCTGCCAGGGTGCTTTTGCCGGTGCTTTCCGGGCCAATAATGACGATCTTTTTAAGCATGATTTTCTTTCGCTCTTTTCTTCCATTCAATTAAGCCAAATACGGCCATAACAAACAACACAATATAAAACACACTGGTAAATGTAAGTCCTTTGATAAAATAGAGTGGTACTGATGCGCAATTAGTAGCAAGCCACCAATACCAGCTTTCTACCTTTTTTCTTGCCATTAACCACATACCCGTAAATGCAGTAGCAGAAGCAAAAGCGTCGCCTGCAGGAATGGTACCGGGAAAGAAATTCTGTTTCAGGTAAGTAAGCGCAACAAAAATGCTGACATAAAAGGCTGCAAAAAACAGCAACTGGTCCCGCCAGTCACGGGCAGACGAGAATGTGATTTTTACTACATGTTCATGTTGCTGGTCACGCTTGGTCCAAAGTATCCAACCATAAATGCTCATGGCTGTATAGTACAGGTTCACGCTTGCTTCTCCCAGCAGATGATATTTGAAGCTGATATACACATAGCTTACCGTACTGATCAACCCCACGGGGTATACCCAGATATTTTCCAGCCGGCTAAACCAAACACTCGCAATGCCGGAAAAAATGGCGAGATATTCCAGCCACGTAGAGTTTTTAAAACCTTCAATAAACTGGTGATAAATTTCCTGGAAGCGCACGGGTAAAGTTTGAACAGGAAAGATAAAAACTTAGCAAGACCTTTTCTTGTTATACCACAAGTTTTTTACAGTAAGTAGAGATAAAAACAACCGATACTTTTATTAACAAACAAAACAGATATTGTTTTAATGACTTTCTTCCCGCCTTACGGGTAAAAATTTACCGGTAAGGCGGGAAGAACGGGAAGGGGTCGTTTATTTATTTTTGTAGCGTTTAATGCTTCGTAAGTACCGTATTCCCTTGGATGTTTGAAAGCGTGTAGGCACCTGCTGCCACTTGCCGTCTTTATCGTAAACCCAAACAAGGAAGTGAAGATGCGGAAAGGCTGCATAGCCGGTTTTTCCACTCAATCCGATCACCTGCCCTTTTTGGACCGTGTCACCTACATTTACCAGGGCACCGTCTTTTTGTAAATGCCAGTAACCGGCTCTTGAACCATCAGGATGTTGTATGACAATATTATTTCCATCGGCGCGATATTTTTTCTTCAACCCACCTCTTTCACCATCTTCTTTTACCCGGATCACTACACCTTCGCGGGCTGCGCAGATTTTGGTGCCGCGTTTCATTTTAAAGTCCAATGCAACTCTTTCTTTATGGGAAAAATGACTGAAATAGCCCTGTACCATCCAGTAAGCTTTGCCTGTTTCATACGGCAGCGCATACACATAGCTGGTATCATCTTTAATGACCCCGCTTTGCAATAGCTTTATTTCTTCCCTCAAAGGATTTTTGCTGACAGAGCAACTGGCGAGTATTATTATACAGAGAGAAAAAAATATTTTCATCGCACGGCTTAAACTACTTCCTTTTTTGCCAGAGCCTTTATACGCTGGCTTCTTCACACATCTTCTTTAAATTATTCAAACCCCTCTCAAATTGAATGTTCAGGTTTTTGTTCAGCAACGGCCCCATTAACCGGGCGATAGGCCAGGGTAATTCTCCGCTGTTTTGCCATGTTACTTTTGTTTCATTGGTTCCCCAATGTTCAAATAACCAATTATCCTTGGCCTTGCTTTTCCAGGGCTTCAGGAACTCAAGCTGAAAATGAATATGCTTGCTATCTGCTGAAAGAAGGGTAAGACTGCCTACTCCCACTTTTTTTCCTTCCCAGCCATAGCGGTGCCCGGGTGTTTTAGGAGCGCCTGTGATCGTGTTTTTGACAGAAGGGTCTGATTGCTGCCAGGGATTCCATTGGCTGTAGAAGTTAAGGTCACCAACATGGTCCATCACTCTTTCAACAGGAGCAGTGATCACAATAGTCTTTTCAATATTAAATCCCTTGGGCATAAATGCCGCAAGTACAAGCAAAAGAAGAATGAGACTGGCAAAAATGTAAACAAAAATCATGTTGGTGGTTTTGGACTGTCAAGGTAATAAATTTAGATGATAGAAGGGAAACCCATCATCTCCCTACTTTTGCAGAGATAAAGCTTACTATATGAAAATTGCTGTACTGGGCGCAGGCATGGTTGGCCGGGCCATTGCACTTGATCTTGCCAATAACTACCAGGTCACTTCCTTTGATATTCATTCTTCCAATTTGGAACTGCTGAAATCAGTCAATAGTGCTGTACAAACAATCAAAGCCGACCTTTCAGAATATCAGCAGTATGGCCACTGGCTGCAGCCATTTGATATGGTTGTTACAGCCGTACCGGGTTTTATGGGTTTTGCAACACTTGAAGGAGTGATCAAAGCCGGTAAAAATGTAGTGGATATTTCTTTTTTCCCCGAAGATGTATTGCAATTAGATTCATTAGCGAAAGAAAAGAACATTACTGTAATAACAGACTGTGGTGTTGCGCCCGGCATGAGCAATTTCATCATCGGCCGTTATAATGCTGTAATGAAGATTGACGAAGTGGAATGCTATGTAGGCGGGTTGCCCAAAAAAAGAATTCCTCCATTTGAATATAAAGCACCGTTCTCTCCCGTGGATGTGATCCAGGAATATATCCGCCCGGCCCGGCTGGTTGAAAATGGCAAGGTGGTGGTTAAACCGGCAATGAGCGGAAGAGAAATGCTTTTCTTTAATGGCGTAGGAGAGTTGGAAGCTTTCAATACAGATGGTCTGCGCAGTCTTCTTTATACTATGCCGCATATTGCCAGCATGAAAGAAAAAACACTTCGCTATCCTGGCCATGCATCGCTGATCATTGCTTTACAACAGGCAGGTTTTTTTAATACAGAACCGGTTACAGTACAGGGCCAACAGGTGATTCCGCTGGAGTTCACTTCCCGCCTACTTGTTGATCAATGGAAGCTGGCGCCTGGGGAAGAAGAATTCACCGTTATGAAGGTATTGGTAAAAGGAGAAGGTAAAACGGTTGAATATAACCTGCTTGATCACTATGATGCTGCAAGCAATACTTCTTCCATGGCAAGAACAACAGGGTACACCTGCACTGCAGCAGTGAATCTTTTGACAAAAGGGTTGTTCAATAAACCCGGTGTTTTTCCTCCAGAGCTGATAGGGTCAGATAAAACCTGTTTTGATTTTGTGTTGAGCTATCTCGAAACAAGAGGTGTGAAATGGTTGAGGTCAGAAAATTAAAAAGCAGGTAAGAATTCTTACCTGCTTTCAATATTTATTTCAGTAATTATTATTCTGCTTCTGCTACCACTTCTTTCACTTCCGGGATCATTCGCTTCATCATTCCTTCAATACCAGCTTTCAGCGTGATCATAGATGAAGGGCAACCGCTACAGCTTCCCTGCATAGCCAGGTTTACTGTACCGGCTTCATAGCTTTTGAACTGTATAGCGCCGCCATCCATTTCTACAGCGGGGCGAACATAGTTATCGAGCAATTCCTTGATCCTTTTTACCACGTCATCATCATCAGCGGCTACTTCATTACTGCTGGCCGGCTTAACGGTAGCGAGCTCTTCTTCATTCACTACGGCTTTACCTTCTTCCAGGTAGTCTTTTAAGAACTGGCGGATGGAAGGGATCACATCTGTCCAGTCTGTATCCGCAGTTTTGGTCAGCGTCACAAAATTGCTGGCGATGAACACAGCTTTGATAAAGGGAAAACCGAACAGTTCGGTAGCCAGCGGTGAAGGCTTGGCACTTTCTGCATCGGGGAAATCAATGCTTTTACCGGGATAAAGAAGTTTATTCGCCACAAACTTCATGGTTTCCGGGTTGGGCGTCATTTCTGTATAGATACTGATAATCGGATTACCTGTTTTTATCATAACTCACGTTGTTTTTCTGCGGCAGCCGAAGCCTTGGCAAAGGCAGCCGCTGCAAAAATAACAATAAATCAGCACGGATGTTCGGAATAAAATCCTGCACCAGGAATGAAAGCCGGAACATACTTTTGCTGCGCCCGCCGAAGCTTCAGCGTAGGCGCACGGCGGGCATAGCCCGTCTGCATTAAAGCTTCAGGAACAAAGAAACCAAAGAATAAATGAAGAAAATGTATCATCTGGCCACCTGCACCACCTGCCAGGCCATTATCAAAGAAACCGGTATCGGAAAGCTCGCAGAAGCGGGAAAAATTGAAATGCAGGACATTAAGACCGAAAAGATCACACCAGCCCAACTGGACCAGCTGAAGGAAATGGCGGGTAGCTATGAAGCACTTTTCAGCCGCCGGGCCATGAAATACAAGGAACTGGGCTTAAAAGACAAGGCCCTAACAGAGAAAGATTACCGGAACTATATCCTTGATGAATACACATTTTTAAAACGTCCGGTGACCATTCTCGGCAAGCAGATATTTATTGGAAGCGAAAAAAAATCTGTAGAAGCCCTGAAAAATGCGATCAGGAATCATTAGTCAGGAGAATCCCTGACTAATGACCGCTGACTCCAGCAGAGTCATGACTTTTACCTTCAATTACTTCCAGCATCTCCGGGTGTTTTTTCTTATCATCCTTCAGCACCCAGTAAGCAATTACTGCACTGGTCAGCATTAGAATCCCGCCCAGGAAGAAGGCTGCACCCGGAAAATAAATAACGGGCCCATCTTTTTTAGTGAAGTAGGAAAACACATAGGTCATAAGTAAGGGAGCAACGATCATTGTCGCACTCATCAGGCTGGTCAGGGTTCCCTGTAGTTCCCCCTGTTCATTCGGCTTCACATGGCCCGCAATGATAGCTTGTAATGCCGGACCGGCGATACCTCCAAGGCAATAAGGAATAAGAAATGCAAACATCATCCATCCTTGCGTGGCAAATGCAAAAAGGAACAGACCTATAGAGTAAAGAAACAGCCCAACATACACACTTTTTTCATTACCGATCTTTGGTGTCAACACTCTTGTTAAGCCTCCCTGCACTGCGGCAACCAATATGCCCACTACAGCAAGCGACGCACCAATCAGTCCTTCGCTCCATCCGAATTTTTCAATATTGAAAAAACTCCATGTTGCCTGCACAGAATATCCTGCGATATAGACAAGGATCAATGCACCCGTCAAACCTAAAATAGTAGGGTATCTTTTTAAAAGCATAAATGGCCCTAAGGGGCTGGCTCTTATCCATTCAAACTTTCTTCTTCTTTCAAGCGGCAGCGACTCTGGCAAAACGAAATATCCATAGAGCCAGTTAAGGCCAGTAAGAATTGCTGCTGCAATAAATGGAACCCTTGGGCCCAATTCGCCAAGCAAACCACCAAGGGCAGGTCCGATAATAAACCCGAGACCAAAAGCAGCCCCGATCATACCAAAATTTTTTGCTCTTGTTTCTGCTGTACTGATATCTGCTATATATGCTGCGGCAGTAGTAAAGCTTGCCCCGGTTATGCCTGCCACGATACGACCAATAAAAAGAAACATCAAAGATGGCGCCCAGGAAAGAAAAACATAATCAACTGCAAAACCGAATAAGGAAGCAAGTATGATCGGTCGCCGTCCAAAACGGTCGCTCAGGTTTCCGATCAAAGGGGCAAAAGCAAGTTGTGGTACTGCATACGCCAGTGTTAGCCAGCCACTGACTTCAGAGGCTTTGCCTACGCCTCCATGCACCATGCCTTCAAGTAATTTGGGAAGTACCGGGATGATAAGACCCCAGCCTGTTACATCAATAACAAGTGTAACAAAAATAAAACCAACAGCGGCTTTGCGGGAAATGGCCATAATATGTAGATATATGGCCAAAGGTGTAGATTTTTCCCAATAAGAATATCTTTGTTGATAAACAAGTTTGTTGGAGCTTTAAATTGAATTAACAAACCCGCAAGAAATCTCCCGGACGAAGGAGTTATCTTTGCGACGCCACATGTTGCTATTTTTATAGCAGCGAACCAAACAATATTTTTTTACTAAAAACTGGCTCAGATGCACATCAAACAAATTATTATCCCGGCCGTTTCAACGGTTTTTTTATTTTCTTGCGTAAGCACTAAAAAGTTTAAACAAGCCCAGGCCGATTATGCCACTTTGCAGGGTCAATACACCCAACTGCAAGGAAACCTGAATGATTGCAACACTGCAAAAAATCAGTTGACCAGTCAGAAAGCTGGCCTGGAAAACGATATTGCCAACCTGAACAAACAGATTGACCTGCTGAAACAAAACAATACGCAGGCCCTGAAACAACTGGAAGATATGTCCGTGATCTCTTCCTCTCAGGCAGAAAGCATCAAAAGATCAATGGAAAACATTGGCGCAAAAGATGCGTACATCCAAACCCTGCAACAGCAGATGGCTCGTAAAGACTCATTGAATATGGCGCTGGTGATGAACCTGAAAGGCGCTATTGGCAACCTTGACGACCAGGACATCAACATTAAAGTAGATAAAGGCGTAGTGTATGTTGATATTTCTGATAAACTGCTTTTCAAAAGCGGCAAATATGAAGTAACAGAGCAGGCAAAAGTAGTACTGGGTAAAGTGGCTACTGTGTTGAAAAACCAACCCGATATCGAATTCATGGTCGAAGGACACACAGATAATGTTCCTTACAAAGGAAACGGAGTGTTGATCGACAACTGGGATCTGAGCGTTAAACGCGCTACCGCTGTTGTGCGCATTCTGCAAAACCAGTATGGTCTTGATCCGGCCAAAATGGCTGCCGCAGGCCGTGGTGAATACAAACCTGTAACAGACAACAGCTCTGCGGAAGGTAAAGCGGCCAATCGTCGCACCCGTATTGTGATCCTGCCTCAGCTTGACCAGTTCTTCAAACTGCTGGAGCCGAACGGAGGAAAATAATTCCATCGAAGCAAAATATAAAGCCCCATTCAAATTGCTGAATGGGGCTTTCGTTTGTTCGATGGTTATCAACTCAAGCCCTTTTCACGATTTTCTCTTATCTTTTCTTCTTTTTTTACAAAACAATCACCTATGCGTCGCTTCATTTTACCTGCTTGCATTGCAGCAACAATCCTGTCGTCCTGCGGAGAAAACAAAACTACCGTAGATGAGCAGGATGGACTTTCAACGTTTAATGTTGATTCCCTCAAAAAAAATATTTCCATTCTTGCCGCTGATGATTTCCAGGGCAGAAAACCTTTTACTGAAGGAGAAACAAAGACCATCAACTTTCTTCAGGCGCAATTTGCAGCCGCTGGTCTTGAGCCAGGCAACGGCAACAGCTATTTACAGGAAGTGCCGATGGTAAGGATCGCTACCAAAGCTGCTCCCGGCATGGATGTGGAAGGACCTAAAGGAAAATTCAACTTAAAAGGCTTTGATGATTATGTGATCTGGACAGATAAAACAGATTCTGCTGTATCGCTGGATAAAAGTGAACTCGTATTTGCCGGTTATGGCGTAGTAGCGCCAGAATATAACTGGAATGATTATGCTGGATTGGACGTGAAAGGAAAAGTGGTACTGGTATTGGTAAATGATCCGGGATATAATTCGCACGATTCTTCCCTGTTTAAAGGCAGTACCATGACTTATTATGGTCGCTGGACATACAAATTTGAAGAAGCCGCCCGCCAGGGAGCCAGAGGCTGCCTGATCATTCATAATACAGAAGCCGCCAGCTACCCGTTCACCGTGGTGCAAAACAACTGGAATGGTTCACGTCTCCGCCTCGATAATCGTGGCAAACAGGAAACACTTTGTGATGTGATAGGCTGGGTGTCTGCACCAGCGGCTAAAAAGTTACTGGCAGCAGTAGGCAAAGACTCCACCCTTTTGACCACCGCCGATAAAAGAGGATTCAAAGGAGAATCACTTGGGTTGAAATTATCAACCTCCATAAAAGTGGAAACGACGTACAACAAATCACATAACGTGATCGGTAAGATCACCGGTTCCAAACACCCTGACGAAACGATCATCTACAGTGCACATTGGGATCACCTGGGCATTGCTAAACCCGATGAAAGAGGCGATTCAATTTATAACGGTGCTCTGGATAACGCTTCTGCAACAGCCGGTTTGCTGGAACTTGCGCAAGCTTTCAAAAGCCTGAAAACAAAACCTGAAAGAACAATTGTGTTCCTGGCAGTAACAGCAGAAGAACAGGGCTTATGGGGATCTGCTTATTACGCACAGAACCCGGTATATCCTGCTGCTCAAACCCTTGCCAATATTAACATGGATGGGCTGAACTGGTATGGAAAAACAAACGATATTATTGTTATTGGTCGCGATCAGAATGAACTGGAAGACTATTTAAAGGAAGAAGCCGCTAAAGTAGGAAGGGTTATTTCTTATGAAACCCATCCTGAAGCCGGTTATTATTACCGTTCCGATCACTTCAACTTTGCCAAAGTGGGCATCCCTGCCTTGTACACAGAAAGCGGTATTGATGTAATTGGCAAAGGCAAAGCTTTCGGTGAAGCAAAGAAAGACGAATACACAGAAAAGAATTATCACCGCCCTTCAGATGAATACACCCCGGACAAATGGGTGCTGGATGGAGCAATTGATGATCTCAAATTATTTTTCCAGGTCGGCAAAAGACTGGCATTTACAGAAAAATGGCCGGAATGGAAACAGGGCTCAGAATTCAAGGCCTTGAGAGAACAAAGCAAATCGTCCACTAAATAATAAAGCAAGACCTATTTTAAGCGACCCCTTCCCGTTCTTCCCGCCTTACCGGTAAATTTTTACCGGTAAGGCGGGAAGAACGGGAAGGGGTCGCTCATGTAAAAATCAGACAATAGGTTTTTGCCCACTCTCCTTTCGACTTGTTCAATCTGCTTTCTGTATAGAATATATACGAAACAATTCGTCAATACTGCATCTTGCAACTATGAAAAGAATTGTTTTGATATTGTTTGCCTTCCTGTGGCAACTTAACCTAGGGGCTCAATCGCCTGTAAAAGGAAAAATTTCTTTCACTGTAATAAATGAACAAGGCTCCCCGGTAGAAAATGCAACTGCGGAATTGCTCAAAGTAAAAGATTCAGCACTTGTTAAAGTCGCGATTACCGGTAAGAACGGAGTGGCTGATTTTGAAAACGTCGTGCTGGGTGAATACTTGATCAAACTCAGTAGTGTAGGCTTTGCAACGGGTTATTCTTCCACTTTTACTCTCAATGCAGATAAGCCAACGGTGCAATTACCGGCCATTACCTTAATATCACGTGCCAATGAAATGACCGGTGTAACTGTTACCGCCCGCAAACCATTTATCCAGAAGCTTAGTGACAGGATTGTTGTGAATGTGGAGAACAGTATTATCGGTGCTGGCAGTTCCGCTATGGATGTGTTGGAGCGTTCACCGGGTGTGAACGTGGACCAGAATGATGTGATCAGCCTGCGTGGCCGCACCGGTTTGATCATTATGGTGGATGGAAAGCCAAGTGCTATGTCCGGCGCCGATCTGGCTAATTATTTAAGAGGCCTTCCTTCTGCAGCAATAGAACGCATCGATATTATCACCAATCCTTCTGCCAGGTATGATGCAGCGGGGAATTCAGGTATTATTGATATCAGGCTTAAGAAAGATCAGCGGAAAGGAATGAATGGTACACTGACGGCTGGATATGGCCAGGGTGTTTATCCCAAAGCCAATGGTGGTGTGGTATTCAACTACCGTAATAAATCCGTAAATGTGTTTGGCAACTATAACTACGCCTATCGCATCGGGTTTAATCATCTGCTGCTCGATCGTAATTTTTTTACCAATGGTGTTTATAACGGGGGTGATCTGAAAGACAATTATGGAAAATCTCCTATTACATCACACACAGCCCGCGCTGGCGCTGATTTCTTTCTTTCCAAAAAAACGATACTGGGCTTTGTGGTCAATGCTAATTTCAATCACTATACCAGGGATAACCGCAACAGCTCCATTGTATTGAATTCACAAAGGGAAAAGGAAAGCACTTTCAATGCCAACGCTTCCAATAACGATCGTGGAAATAATGCTGTAGCCAATATCAATTTCAAACATACATTCGATACAACAGGGCGTGAGATTTCTGCGGATATGGATTATGGTTCGTACCGGTCAAGTTCCCTCTCAGTCAACTCTACCAGTTATTACAGGCTGGATGGCTCACAGCTTCAACCAAACTACACCCTTAATGGCGACCAGAATGGCAAACTGGATTTTAAGATCGGCAAAATTGACTATACGCATCCTTTCAATAAAACAACAAGACTGGAAACCGGCGCTAAAACAAGCTTTGTTTCATCAGACAATGACGCCAAATTCTTTGATGTAAGCAGCGGCACACCAGTGGATGATGTGAACAAGACCAATCATTTCCTGTACAAAGAAAACAATAATGCAGGCTATGTCAATTTCAGCAAAACTTTCAAATGGTTCGATCTGCAGGTGGGATTACGGGGTGAACACACTCATATCAAGACAGAACAACTCAAAGGGAATATTAAATTTGATTCCAGCTATTTCCAATTGTTTCCCAGTGCATTCTTTAATTATAAGCTCCGGGAAGACCAGGTATTGGGTGTGTCTGTAAGCCGCCGGATAGACAGACCAGGCTATGCACAGCTCAATCCATTCCTTTTCCTTATTGATGTGACAACCTATGCCACAGGAAGACCAGGCTTGCTTCCGCAGCTTACCTGGTCGTATGAATTGAGCTATACATTAAAGAGCCTCAATTTCACACTGGGATATAGCCATACTAAAAACAACCAGGATATTGCTATAGCCCGCTTCAAAGATGTATTCCCGAATATTCCTTCAGATGATAACGTTACTGTACAGGTTCCGATCAACCTGCGGTCTTCAGATTATTTCGGGTTGAATATCTCCGCGCCTGTCCGTATCAATTCCTGGTGGAACATGGTCAATGATGGAAATGTTTATTACAATCATTTTAATGGCCAGTTGGGTATAACCAGCCTTAACCGTGGTAAGCCTGCTGTGGATCTGCGGAGCAATAACACTTTTACTTTCAAGAAAGGATGGGTAGCTGAATTGAACGGAACTTACAACTCAGGAGGACAATCAGGGTTTATGGTATTTGACCCCCGCTGGAGCCTTTCTGCTGGCGTACAAAAGACGGTATTGAAAGGAAAAGGGACTGTTCGGGCGAATATCACAGATATTTTCTGGACCAACCTGCCCAAAGCAGTGATCACGTATGATAACTATATTGAAAAATGGCATGCCTACAGGGAAACCAGAGTGGCTAATCTCACTTTCTCCTATCGGTTTGGCAATAATAAAATACAGGCAGCACGCCGCCGCACTACAGCATCAGAGGAAGAAAGACAAAGAGCAGGGAATTAGTGGACTAACTTTTTTTAGTTTTCGCATGTGTGTACCGGGCTGGTATTCTTACCGGCCCTTTTATTTATGCAGCTTTTCCAGTAATTGTAAATGGGGTTGCAGGTTCTGTAATGTATTCTTCTGCAAGAACTTTTTCAGGTGTTTATAAAAATGACTGTGGTCATAATAGCCGTACAGCGTATGATCAAAGTCGTCTGGTGAATGTGTAAGATGTGCAGTGGCTTTTCTTATCCGCATGATCTGCAAAGCCTGTTTACTGCTGATACCTGTGCAGGTTTCAAAATAACGTTGCAAGGTCCGGCTGGAAATACCGTTTTCGGCCGCAAGTTTTTCAATTGAAACAGAAAACTGGTTTTGCTGGAAGCATTCCTCCAGTATCCTGCTTACGATGCTGACCGGATGCAGTGGCCCGTCGAAATCGGCGAGCACGGAAATGAAATGGGAAGAAGCCGCATGAATGCGTTCGTCGAATGTGGAAGCCTCTTTTATACGGCTGATCACTTGCTGGTCCATTAAATAACTCAGGGGAAATATATAGCCTTTGTACTCTGAGAAATCAACGTCTTTCTGAAAAACGACGGGAGAAATGCGGAATTTGATACCAAACAGGTGGTTATCCTTCTTGTGAAAACATTCAATGGCATTGTATCTCGGGAGAAACCCATCGGTTTTCATCTCAAACTTTTTATCATTAACCTGCATGGTGAAAGGAGTGCCCAGGTTGATGATATAGGTGTAGCCAATATTGGGGAACTGTGCATCGGAAAAGCCTTTTGGAAAGCGGTCCCACAAATGTTCAAAACGTGTTTCCCAGAAGAAATCTATATATGGAGACAGATTGGCCGGCGGAGGGATCCGGTGATAATTATTTTCAAAATGATCGGTATGAAAAAATTCAATATGCTGCATACACGGGCCGGGAAGATGAGGGAAAGGTATTCAAAATCAGCAGCCGGTTAAAACCGTGCATATAATTCCGGCAACCTTATCTTACTTCTTCGAAAACGCCTGTTTGCCTGTTCTTTTTTACGTTATCCCAATTAAAATACCGTCCATTCATAGCTACATACACTCCTGGAGGCAGGGTTTGCACAAAAGCCAGGGCGCTGCCGAGATTGAACAATCCGTCTGAGCTACCGAATTTAATGGGAATCATGGCGCCCGTCAATACAATGGTCTTATTTTTTACGTTTTCAGCCAGCCATTTAGCAGTAAGACTCATGGTATCTGTACCATGCGTGATCACGATCTGCGATTCTTCGCATTGATTGCATTGATGAGCGATCAGTTCACGGTCTTCGTCAGTCATTTCAAGACTATCGATCATCATGAGTGTGCGGATCTCCACTTCCACCTGGTTACGTCCCATTTCCAGCAGGTCAGACATATGCGTGTCCTTAAAGAAAAGCTGGCCATTCAGTTCGTTGTACTCTTTATCAAAAGTGCCGCCTGTAATAAAAATGCGGATTGCCATGGTAGAAAGGGTTTGGAGGGTGAAATTAATAATCTCCTTTTTCCTGTCAATTGATAGCAGAAGGTTTTCAAACAGAATTCAAAATTGAAAAGGAAAAAGCGATTAATCTTAGATGATTTTCAGCGTTTTGGAAGCTTTTTTGCGTTTGGATCACTGCTAAAAAAGGGGATCAGGGGATGGGGAAGGGAAAATTCCTGAATTAAGGCTGTAAAAGAAATTTCATATTTTTTTGCAGATTACAATTGTGCGACCTAATTTAGCACGCCTTCTAAATAAAAAAGGCCCTTCCGTAGAAACGGACTGACCTCTAACGATTGCTTGCCATATGAAAAATCTTCGAAGTAAACTTTGACCCCATTTTACCGGGGGATAGCTTTTGCAGGTTTGCTTCACTTTGACCTCTGACGACTTGCCTATTTTAACGATTGCCTGCCGTATGAACTATCACAACACAAATGTAGCTTTGCCTGCGCTGGCATTCAAAACAAGTTAAGCCTGTTTTGAGCATGTCAAACCCGTTCGAAAAACAGCAAAACCCTTACTGGTAGCCGATTCCATGAAAATTTCTGCACGATGTCCAACCGTACACATGACATATTATTTCAATTAATAAAATCGCTGGAAAAGGCAGAAAAACGACATTTTAAGCTCTATATCACCCGTAGTTCAGGTAAAGAAGAGCTTAAGATCGTAAGACTGTTTGATGTATTGGACAGGCAGGACATATATGATGAAAAATCATTGCTGAAAAAACTCCCGGGTACTGAAAAAAGGCAGCTCTATAATCTCAAAACCCACCTGTATAAACAGATCCTGGCCAGCCTCCGCCTCTTAAAAAGCGCCGATAGTATTGACCTTCAATTAAATGAGCAATTTGACTATGCTCATATCCTCTATAAAAAAGGGCTCTTTTTGCAGAGTTTGAAAATTCTCGATCGTGCGAAGGAAACAGCGAAAACCCATCAGAAGTTCTATTTTTTAGCCCAGGTTATAGCCCTGGAGAAAAGAATAGAAAATCTTCATATAACACATACGGTGCAAAACCGTGCGAATATCCTGGCTGAAGAAGCAAATGCGATCAGCCGTCATATTGATATCGTTTCAAGGGTAAGCAATCTTTCCCTTCAATTATTCAGTTGGTTTACCCTGCATGGTCATGCACGGAATGAAAAAGATGAAGCCGGCGTTAAGAAATTCATGCAGCAAAACCTTCCACCCGATACGCATGAACTTACCGGTTTCTATGAAAGGCTTTACCTGTACCAGAGCTATTGCTGGTATGCATTTATACGCCAGGATTTTTTACAGTATTACCGTTATGCGCAGAAATGGGTGGATCTTTTTGAATCCAACCCATTGATGATAAGGGTTGAAACAAGCCATTACATCAAAGGACTGCATTACTTATTGAATTCGCATTTTGATCTGCGTAATTATAAAGAGTTTACCGTGGTGCTGAAGAAGTTTGAACACTTCGCGCAAACATCACGCGTGCAGGAGCACGACAATTTCCGGATCCAGGCTTTTGTGTATATCAGCACAGCAAAGATCAATCAGCATTTTATGCACGGTACATTCAAAGAAGGGTTGAAAATTGTACCGGAAATTGAAGCAAAGCTGGAAGAATATGCATTGTTCCTCGATCAACATCGCATAATGGTCGTGAACTATAAGATTGCCACACTCTATTTTGGCAGCGGAGACTACAGCACCTGCATCGATTACCTGCAAAAGATCATGCACAACAGCAGTGAATTGCGTACCGACCTGCAATGCTATGCTCGCTTGCAACACCTCCTCGCCCATTATGAGCTGGGTAACTATGAAATAATGGAATCGCTCACCAAGTCGGTATACCGCTTCATGGCCAAGATGGAAAACCTGACCGTGGTAGAAGAAGAAATGTTCAAATTCCTTCGCCACTCCTTTCATCATATTCCAGCCAAAAAATTAAAACCGGAACTGGAAACCTTCCTGCAAAAGATCAAACACCTCGAAAAAAATCGCTTTGAGACCAGGGCCTTTGCTTACTTAGACATTGTTTCATGGGTAGAAAGTAAAGTATATGATAAGCCAATGAGCCAGGTTATACATGAAAAATATTTGGCCAGTAAAAGGAGGAACTAATGGTGTAAATTGCACCCATGCAGGACTATATCAAAGGATTGAACGAGCGGCAGAAGGAAGCAGTGCTCCATATCAACGGCCCCATTATGATCGTTGCCGGTGCAGGCAGCGGTAAAACCAAAGTATTAACAACCCGCATCGCCCATCTCATGGCAAGTGGTGTGGATTCATTCAATATACTCGCTCTTACTTTTACCAACAAAGCGGCAAAAGAAATGAAAGAGCGGGTGGAAAAAATATTAGGCAACAACGAAGCCCGCAATTTATACATCGGCACCTTTCACAGCGTTTTTGCACGCATACTCCGTTCTGAAGCGCAGCGCCTCGGCTATCCCAGCAATTTTACCATCTATGATACAGATGATGCCAAGAACGTAGTGAAAACGGTGATCAATGAATTGAATCTCGACGATAAGCATTATAAACCCAATACGATCTATAACCGCATCTCGTCTGCAAAAAATGCGCTGGTCGGCCCTGTCGAATATGCCAACGACTACTATTTGCAACAGGAAGATATGCGGAGCAACCGCCCTGCCATCGGCCAGATCTATGATGCATACGTAAAACGCTGCTTCAAGAACGGCGCCATGGATTTTGACGATCTGTTGTTGAAGTTTTATGAGCTGCTGAAAAATTTTCCTGAAAGCCTCAGCAAATACCAGCACAAGTTCAAATACATTCTGATCGATGAGTACCAGGATACCAACCCTGCACAATACGAAGTGATCAAACTGCTTGGCGCTATGCATGAAAACGTATGCGTGGTGGGTGATGATGCACAAAGCATTTATTCATTCCGCGGCGCTACTATCCAGAACATCCTCCAATTTCAGAAAGACTATGATGATGTGAAAGTGGTGAAGTTGGAACAGAACTACCGGAGCACACAAAATATTCTGAAAGTAGCGAATGAAGTGATCAGCAATAATAAAGGACAGATCGAAAAAACACTGTTCACAGAAAATGCTACCGGTGAAAAGATCAGGCTGGTGCGCACAGCAAGCGATAACGATGAAGGGAAATTTGTAGCCGATACCATCCAGGAACAAAAACTCCGGAACCATTACAGCAATAAAGAATTTGCGATTCTCTATCGCACCAATGCGCAAAGCCGGGCTTTTGAGGAAAGCCTTCGCCGGATGGGAATCCCCTATACTATTTATGGCGGCATGAGCTTTTATCAACGAAAGGAGATCAAAGACCTGGTGGCCTATCTCCGGCTGTTGGTGAACACCCGCGATGAAGAATCACTGAAGCGGATCATTAACTATCCTGCACGTGGTATCGGTAAAACAACAGTTGACAAAGCTATTTTGCTCGCCAACGAGAACAATATTCCCATGTGGGAAGTATTGGAAAACGCGGCTTCTCATGGTTTCAGAGCCGGCACGCTGCAGGCAATCGAAGAATTTGTGACTATGATCAAAAGCTTTGCCAGCATGCTGCAAAAACAGAACGCATATGAAGTGGCTTTCCATGTAGGCAAGCAAACGAATATCGTAAAGGAGCTGTTCAATGATAAAAGCACAGAAGGTGTGCAACGGTATGAAAACATACAGGAATTGCTTAACAGTATCAAGGAATGGACAGAAAGCCCCGATAATGAAGAAGGAGAAGTGGTAGATAAATCGTTGGGCTCTTACCTGCAACAGATCACATTGCTTACTGATTCAGATAATAAGGATCCTGATGCAGATACAGTGAAATTAATGACCATCCACGCGGCCAAAGGCCTTGAATTCAGTTGCGTGTTTGCAGCAGGCCTGGAAGAAATGCTTTTCCCGAATGCCATGAGCATTAACACACGGGAAGAACTGGAAGAAGAAAGAAGATTGTTTTATGTAGTGATCACAAGGGCCAAGCAACGCCTTTGGATCTCTTATGCCAATACACGCTATAAATTCGGTTCCCTGGTGCAGAACGAGCCCAGCCGTTTTATTGATGAATTGCCGGAGCAGTATCTCGACCGGAGCTTTGCCGGTGGTGGCAGCCGTAATCAATCAGGGTTTGGTTCAACGTCATCCGGGCTCACGGCTTATCAGCGCATGAGCGGCAATAACTGGGGCGCAGCTGGCCAGGCAGAGAAAAGATATGGACCGCCTCCTGGTAAAAAAGAAGAAACGCCTTCTTATTTAAAGCCTCAGAACCCTTATTCAAAAGTAGTGGAACATAAACCTTCAGGTGATTTTGTGGCTAGCGACACTTCAGGCTTGCAGGTGGGTCAGAAAGTGGAGCATCAGAAATTTGGATTTGGCGAAGTGATCAAAATGGAAGGCGCAGCACATAATCCTATTGCAACAGTGAAGTTCGAGCACAATGGAGAAAAGAAGATCATGTTGAATTATGCGAAGTTGAGAATCCTGGAATAAAGTATCGCTAAGGACGCAAAGATTTCGCAAAGTTTCTTTGCGTTCCTGGCGATACTCTTTACGCTAAGCAAAACAAATAGACATTCTCTATCTCTTATAGAATATCATTATCGAATTCTATACCTCTGTAACGTACATTTGCACCATCTAACGAAGTAACACTTTCTGTTACCGCTTTGCCTCTAACATATTTTATTTATTATAACAATCATCATTAATCATGAGCAACAGAGTATTATCTGTAGGAAGCCAATTTCCTTCATTCAAAAAGAAAGCAGTAGTTTCTATCGAAAAAGGCAAAGAGTTTATTGAACTGACCAATGAATTTGCTTCTAAAGACGGTAAATGGACAGTAATGTTCTGGTGGCCTAAAGACTTCACTTTTGTTTGTCCCACTGAAATTGCTGAATTCAACAAAAAAGCCGGTGAGTTTTCTGACCGTGATGCTGTATTGATCGGCGCTTCTACCGATTCAGAATTTGTACACGCTGCCTGGAGAAGAGACCATGCTGATCTGCGTGACCTGAAATTCCCCATGCTGGCGGATACTTCCAAATCACTTGCAGAAGAGCTTGGTATCCTCGACAATGAAGAAAAGATCGCATACCGCGCTACTTATATCATCGATCCTCAAGGCATCGTTCGTTGGGTTAATATCAACGATCTGAGTGTAGGCCGCAATGTACAGGAAGTGATCCGCGTACTGGATGCACTGCAAACAGATGAGCTTTGTCCCTGCAACTGGAAAAAAGGTGAAGAAACGCTGACAGCCCAGTTGAACCTGAACTAATGAACCTACCTGTTTAAATTTCTACCATGAGCGAAACATTAACAATACAAAACGAAACGTTCAACAACCTGCTGAATGATCTGCAGATCGGCGATTATATCCCTTCTGCCAATGTACAGGCTTTGATACAGGCGGAATCACGCTTTATAAAAGACCTGAAGATCAATGTAGGTAATGCATTGAACAATACGCAATATCTTAACCGTAAGGAAGCCTTACTGATCGCACTGGCTGTGGCGGTGAATGAAAAATCCACCCTGCTGCAGGACGGCTTCACGAATCTCGCGAAAGAAGCCGGAGCAACTGATGCAGAGATCGCAGAGATCATTGCCTGTACGGCATTGATGAACACCAACAATGTTTTCTATCGTTTCCGTCATTTCATGCAGAAGGATTTTTATAATAACCAGCCTGCTGGTATCAAAATGACGATTATGATGAACCCGGTAACAGGTAAAGAGTTCTTTGAACTGGTGAGCCTGGTGGTTTCTGCTGTGAATGGCTGCGAAATGTGTGTGTCTTCTCATGAGCAATCTGTATTGCAACATGGAAGCAGTGAATCAAAAGTATTTGAAGCGGTGAAGACAGGCGCGATTATTAAAGGACTGATCGCTGTTTTAGCATAGGTCTGAGAATACTGATAAAGCTAAAAGGCCATGAGCGTTAGTTCATGGCCTTTTAGTTTACTTATCCGGATCCTGGTCTGTAAATAAAGAATCAATCAATTGCTTATCGTTCTTCTTATTCATTTTTTTCTGTAGGTTGCGAGCAACTAAAAGAAATATTCCTCCAACTATTAAAAATAAGTTCGACCCGATAAAGTAAGCGATCTTGTGTGCGGTATTCTCATTGGGATCATCTGGAAATGGCCTTGCTCCTGCAACATAACCGAGAATATTAAAGAGAATTAACAGGATGCCCAGAACCAGGAATATAATTCTTACAACACGCATGATGGTTTCGGTTTTTATTTCAAGTCAAAATCCCAAATCAGCTATTCTGTTCTTTATGTACGCCGGCTTGTCAGGATCACTCCTGTGAGCACCAGTACTCCTCCTGCTATCTGCCATACCGTAACGTTTTCTCCAAGAAAAATAATGGCGATCAACGCACCTACTACTGGGTCAAAGTTCATAAAATTGCCCACCTGAACACCAGATAACACCTTCAGCACTTTATTGTACAAGATATAACAGATCGCTGAAGAAAAAATACCGAGATAAAGAATGGAAAGCCACCCATTCACGGATATAGCAGGCCATTGAGGCTGCTGACACAATTGAAACGCTGCCGCGGGAATTAACCCAATCGTTCCAATACTTGTGCTCATGGCTGTTAATTGTACTGCGTCATATTGCTGCAAACTTTTTGAAATAATGGTATAGAATCCCCAACTGAGAACGGCAAAGATCATCAGTGTGTTTCCAAGGATGGCATTCCTCGCCCCTGTGAAAGAACCAACAAACCCGATCATGATGACGCCGGATATTGAAAGAAGAATACCGCCTATTTGTATTTGCCCCAATCGCTCTTTTAAAAAGAGGATCGACAGCAGTATGATCGCTACTGGAATAAATCCCTGGATCAATGCTCCTGCTGCTGCGGTTGTATAATAGAGAGACAGGTTAAAAAACAAATAAAAAAATGTGATACCCGTCAACCCCATCCAGATCACTTTTTTCCAGGGCAGTGGCGGGGCCGGAGGCATGTTTTTCTTCCTGATAAAATAATAAAGCAACAGGCATGCTGAAGCTACGGCATTACGCAACAATGCAAATAGATAAGGCGGGATGCTTTCCACGGCCAGCTTGGTAACTGCTGAAGCGCTGCCCCAGATGGTTACAATAAATATAATACTGAGAAGTGCGCCGGTTTTGCGGCCGGGAGAAAACAATGACATACTATAAAACAGCAAAGAACCGGTGAGGATGCTGTTACATTAATTTAATCCACCATA